>NZ_RCTZ02000002.1 GCF_003667315.2 Tropicibacter alexandrii
TACGCGAGCATAAATGCTCTTGATCACGTCGCCTAAGTTTTGAACAAAAAACTCTCCGGCAAACCCGGGGCGGTTCAGGTTGTCCGACGCGGTCGCCGTCAGCGGCACCGGCGAGACGGTCAGCAGCACGCGCATCCGGGGATTGTATTGCCTGACGAGTTTCAGCGCCTCGGCCAGTTCGCGCCGCACCTGCGGATAGGGGTAATTGCGGAACTTGTGGATGTCGGGGCGGAAATCGCCCGCCAGCGTGCCGGGGCAAGCGGCGTAGCAAAGGCCGGTTTCCTCGTTCTCCCAGCCCTCGGTCAGGCCGAGGGTAAAGACGAAGGTGTTCGCCTTCTTGAAGGCCCGGCGCATCCCTGCAAGCGTCGCCTCGCGCGAACGGTGCACTTCTTCGGGCGAGCCGAAGCCGTTCGGCTCGATCTGCGGGCGGACCGGGTCGTAGTAGCGCCCGTCCTTTTCCCAGACCTCCGGGTCGGGCTCCTCATCCGTCAGGGCCCAACGCAGCCATTGGTGCAGCAGCTTGGTGGTGTAGATGTTGCCGGTGCGGAATGAGAACACGCCGTAATTAAAACGCTTGGCGCTTTCGGGCGACAGGATCGGCGGCGCGGGCTCGCCATCGAGCCAGCCAAAGCCGTTTTCCTGCAAGGCCCGCGAGATGTGTTGCGCAAAGCAGGACCCGGCGGTGATCGCCACGTCGGTCGGGCGAATCGGAAATTTCGGCGTCCAGAGCTGGTCGATCTCCAGCGCGTCCTTTTCGCCGACGGCGCTGCGCCAGAACGCCTTGGCCGGTTGCGTGGAATAGGGGTTCGGTTCGATGCCGGGGGCGTCCTTGTCGGAGTGCGTCATCGCTTGCCCTTTCGTGTCCTGGGTGTCCTGTCGGCGCCCGGATCAAGGGCGAGACCGGGTCGAGCGTAGCCTCACCCGTGGGCAAGAGACAAGCGCGCAAGAGTAAACAACAGGTTAACCCCTGCCGCTTTGCGGGGGCCTCCGGCGACTTCGCGCGCGTCATGGGCGGTGATGCAGATTTTTCTCAACGGGGTTGTTGACTCGCGGCCTGCGCCTGCCTAGCTATGCGCCGTTAGCACTCGACAGATGTGAGTGCTAACGGCTCGCCCGATGACGGGGGGCCAGGGAGTAACTTTGAGCCAGGAGAACTCAGAGATGGCATTCAAACCGCTTCATGACCGTGTGCTGGTCCGCCGCGTGGAAAGCGAAGAGAAGACCGCAGGCGGTCTGATCATTCCCGACAGCGCCAAGGAAAAGCCGGCAGAAGGCATGATCGTGGCTTGCGGCGAAGGCGCACGCAAGGACAGCGGCGAGCTGATCGCCATGGCCGTCAAGGAAGGCGACAAGGTCCTGTTCGGCAAGTGGTCGGGCACCGAGGTCACCGTCGACGGCGAAGAGCTGCTGATCATGAAGGAATCCGACATTCTGGGCATCATCGCCTGATCTGTCTGCGGCGCGTGATACACGGCCGCTTCCTCTCAATCCCACATATTTTTCAGGAGAACGCACATGGCTGCTAAGGACGTCAAATTCGACACCGCTGCTCGTGACAAGATGCTCAAGGGCGTCAACATCCTCGCCGACGCCGTCAAGGTCACGCTGGGCCCGAAAGGCCGCAACGTGGTGCTCGACAAATCCTTCGGCGCACCGCGGATCACCAAGGACGGTGTGTCCGTGGCGAAGGAAATCGAACTGGAAGACAAGTTCGAGAACATGGGCGCACAGATGGTGAAGGAAGTCGCTTCCCGCACCAATGACGAAGCCGGTGACGGTACCACCACCGCGACCGTGCTGGCCCAGGCCATCGTCAAGGAAGGCATGAAAGCTGTCGCAGCTGGCATGAACCCGATGGACCTCAAGCGCGGCATCGACGCCGCAACTGCCAAGGTCGTCGCCGCCATCAAGGACGCCGCCCGCACCGTCGAGAATTCGGACGAGGTTGCTCAGGTCGGCACCATCTCTGCAAACGGTGAGGCCGAGATCGGCCGTCAGATCGCCGACGCTATGCAGAAAGTCGGCAACGAAGGCGTGATCACCGTCGAGGAAAACAAAGGTCTGGAAACCGAGACCGATGTCGTCGAAGGCATGCAGTTCGACCGCGGCTACCTGTCGCCCTACTTCGTGACCAACCCCGACAAGATGGTTGCAGACCTCGAAGACTGCATGATCCTGCTGCACGAGAAGAAGCTGTCGAGCCTTCAGCCGATGGTTCCGCTGCTCGAGCAGGTCATCCAGTCGCAAAAGCCGCTGCTGATCATCGCAGAAGACGTCGAAGGCGAAGCGCTGGCGACCCTCGTGGTCAACAAGCTGCGCGGCGGTCTGAAGATCGCAGCCGTCAAGGCACCGGGCTTCGGCGATCGCCGCAAGGCCATGCTGCAGGACATCGCGATCCTGACCGGCGGTCAGGTCATTTCCGAAGACCTCGGCATGAAGCTCGAATCCGTGACCATGGACATGCTTGGCAACGCCAAGAAGGTCTCCATCACCAAGGATGAGACCACCATCGTCGACGGCGCAGGCGAGAAGGCCGAGATCGAGGCGCGCGTGTCCCAGATCCGCACCCAGATCGAAGAGACCACCAGCGACTACGACCGTGAGAAGCTGCAGGAACGCGTTGCCAAGCTGGCAGGCGGTGTTGCCGTGATCCGCGTTGGCGGCATGACCGAAGTCGAAGTGAAAGAGCGCAAGGACCGTGTGGACGATGCTCTGAACGCGACCCGCGCAGCCGTGCAGGAAGGCGTCGTCGTCGGTGGCGGTGTTGCTCTGGTGCAGGGCGCCAAGGCGCTTGACGGTCTGACCGGTGACAACGCCGATCAGGATCGTGGCATCGCCATCATCCGCGCCGCGCTGGAAGCACCGCTGCGTCAGATCGCAACCAACGCTGGTGTCGACGGCTCCGTCGTGGCTGGCAAGGTTCGCGAAAGCAACGACCTCAAGTTCGGCTACAACGCGCAGACCGGTGAATATGGCGACATGTTCAAGTTCGGCGTCATCGACCCGGCCAAGGTTGTCCGCACCGCGCTGGAAGACGCAGCCTCGGTTGCTGGCCTGCTGATCACCACCGAAGCGATGGTGGCCGACAAGCCGCAGAAAGAAGGCGCAGGCGCCGGCGGCGGCATGCCCGACATGGGCGGCATGGGCGGCATGATGTAAGGCGAATTCCCTCAGGGAGTTCTGCCGATATGCGACAGTGCATCGGCCCAACCGGGCCGATGTCACAAGAGCAGTCCGGCCAGATCACCTATTGGGGCGCCTTCGGGCGCCCTTTTCTCGTTCCGTGACGCAGCCCACCCTCTCAGGTTGAAAACTGACACAGGAATACGTCTCGAACTGTGCGCTGGGCACGCTATGCTCATGTTCACCCCTCGTTCAGGAGCCCCCATGAGTCGCCGCGATGGTCGGAAATACATCGAGCTGCGCCTGCCCGAGCCCCTGCGCAGGCAGCTTGAGGCGACCACCCGTGAAAAGGTGCCGCTGGCCTATCTGGTGCGGCAGGCGCTGCGCCGCGCGATGGATCTCGGGCTGGACTGGGACACGCCCTTCGATGCGCGTGACGGAACCCTGATTTCACTGCAACTGTCGACCGAGGAACGCGCGCGGCTGGAACGCTGGACCAAGGCGCACGATGTCTCGGAAGAGGTGGCGGTGCTGTCGCTGGTGTCGGCTTCGGTTTGACCCCGTAGGATTGCAAAGGCAGGGTGCGCACAACCATTTGTCTCGGGATTCGCAGTTCAGGGGTTTGTTCATGAAAAAGGTATTTGCCGGTCTTGTGGCCGGATTGCTGGCGCTGCCGGCGTCGGCACAGGATGTGGCCGAGGCCCTGTCTCTGGGGCGCGACAGCTATGGGGCCGGGCGCGCGGTGACCTTGTCCGACGAGGGGCGGGATGACGTGTTCCTTGCGGGCGAACGGCTGCGCCTTGCGTCAGAGATCTCCGGCACGGCCCATATGGCAGGGCGCTGGGTCGACATCGACGCGCCGGTCGGGGCGGACGTCTATGCCTTGGGGCAGCGGGTCACGATCACCGCGCCCGTGGCGGGCGATGTCAGCGCCGCCGCGCAACGTATCCGGATCGAAGCCGAGATCGGCGGCGACCTGCGCGCGGCGGGGTCTGAGATGTCGCTCGACGCGCCGGTGATGGGCACGGCGGTGCTGACCGGCGAGATTGTCAATTTCGATGCCACCGTGTCCGGGGACGTGGTCCTGTCCGTGAACGAGGTGGATTGGGGCAATGGCGCCGAGATCGGCGGATCGCTGGTGATCTACGAAGAGGTGCTGGACACGATTTCGGTACCCGCCTCTGTGATCGCACCGGACCGGATCGAACGGCGCGGCCTGTCCGGCAACCCGCTGGCGCCGGACCTGTTCGGCGAAACCGCCAAGCAGGAGGCCAAGAACGCCCGCCGCGCGCTTGGACTGCCAAAGGCCGAGCCAGAGCCGGAACCGCTGCCCACAGGCTTCCTGTCGGGCGTGCTGGTGCTCGCATTGATCGGGGCGGCCCTGTCGGTGATCTGGCCCCGCAGCATCGCCGCGATGCGCCGCGAGGTGCTGGGGCGTCCGCTGCGTGCGCTGACCATCGGCTTTGTCGGGCTGTCGACCGCCATTGGCGCGACGGTCCTGCTGGCGATCACGGTGATCGGCCTGTTCGTGGCACCGGTCATGGTGCTGGCGGGGGTGCTGCTTTGGGTGCTGGGCTATGCCGTGGCAACCTACGCGGTGGGCGTCTGGGCGTTGAGCTGGTTTGGCGGGGGTGATCCCATCACCAATGGCGAGCGCGCCATGTCGGCGGGCGTCGGTGCCCTCGCCGTCGGGTTATTGGGGCTGATCCCCTACCTTGGCTGGCTGCTGCTGATCGTCCTGCCCCTGATGGGGGCGGGCGCGGCGCTGTTGCGCTGGCTGCGTCCGGGGCTTTTCGTTCAGGCGTGACCCCGCCCCGGGCCTGACCCGGGGCCTCCACGTCGATTTCGCCATGAGGTCCCGGGTCAAGCCCGGGACGGGGACTCGACTCCGCGCTCGGCTTGCGCTTTGCCGAACCTATGGAGCCTTTGACGACGAATCTCGAACAGCCCTATTGGGACCGTGGCCTGCGCGTGGCAGGTGTCGACGAGGTGGGCCGTGGCCCGCTGGCGGGGCCCGTCGTGGCCGCTGCCGTCATCCTGCTGCCCGAGGCGATCCCTGACGGATTGCAGGACAGCAAGAAGCTGTCGATCAAGCGCCGCGACCTGCTGCTGCCGATCATCCGGCAAAGCTGCCTCGTGGGCATCGGTCAGGCCACGGTCGAGGAAATCGACGAGATCAACATCCTTCAGGCCAGCCTGCTGGCGATGCGGCGGGCTGTGGATAACCTTCCGGAGAAACCTGGGGCTATCCTTGTGGATGGAAACAAATTGCCCACAGGGCTGCCCTGCGAAGCGCAGGCGATTGTGGGTGGTGACGCTAGGTCACCTTCGATCGCTGCGGCCTCAATTGTGGCCAAAACATGGCGAGATAATGTCATGAAAAAGATCGCGACACAGTTTCCAGGATATGGATGGGAAACAAACGCGGGATATCCCACAAAATGTCACAAAAATGCACTCCGAGATTTGGGTGTAACCCCACATCATAGACGTTCGTTCAAGCCGGTACGCGATATCTTGTGTCGAGACTAAATCGTAAGGCCCTGTTTAAATTAAAAAATTGACGACGATTCGTCTTTTCCCCAGATTCATCCCCAACCACAGAGCCTGAAAACAGGCCGGGGACAGAGGCAGAGAATGACGAAGATGACCAAGCTGAAGGGGGCCGATGGGCTTCCGCTCAATACCATTTTGCCCGGTGATTGTATCGAGGTGATGAACTGCCTTCCCGAAGGCAGCGTCGACCTGATCTTTGCCGATCCGCCGTATAACCTTCAGTTGAAGGGCGATCTCAGCCGCCCCGACAACTCCAAAGTGGACGCAGTGGACGACCACTGGGACCAGTTCGACAGTTTTGCCGCCTATGACCGATTTACCCAAGACTGGCTGAAAGCGGCGCGCCGATTGCTCAAGCCCGACGGGGCGATCTGGGTGATCGGCTCTTATCACAACATCTTCCGGGTCGGGGCCGCGTTGCAGAACGAAGGCTACTGGATCCTGAACGATGTGATCTGGCGCAAGGCCAACCCGATGCCGAATTTCCGTGGCAAGCGGTTCACCAATGCGCATGAGACGATGATCTGGGCGTCGAAAAGCGAGGGTGGCAAGTACACCTTCAACTACGAGGCGCTGAAGGCCCTGAACGAGGGCATCCAGATGCGTTCGGATTGGGTTCTGCCGATCTGCAATGGCGGCGAACGTCTGAAGGACGCCAACGGCGACAAGGCGCACCCGACGCAGAAACCGCATTCGCTGCTCCATCGCGTGCTGGTGGGCTCCACGAACCCCGGTGATGTTGTGCTGGACCCGTTCTTTGGCACCGGCACGACCGGCGCCGTGGCCAAGATGCTGGGTCGTGACTTCGTCGGCATCGAGCGTGAGGCCGCCTATCGCGAGGTCGCCCAAAAGCGCATCGACGCGATCCGCCCCTTCGACCGCACCGCGCTTCAGGTCACGCAATCCAAGCGTGCCGCGCCGCGCGTGCCCTTTGGCCAGCTGGTCGAACGCGGCATGTTGCGCCCGGGTGAGGAACTGTGGTCGATGAACGGCCGTCACAAGGCCAAGGTCCGGGCCGATGGCACGCTGATCGGCGACGACATCAAGGGCTCGATCCATCAGGTCGGCGCGCATCTCGAAGGCGCGCCCAGCTGCAACGGCTGGACCTATTGGTGCTTCAAACGCGAGGGGAAGGCTGTTCCTATCGACGTGCTGCGCCAGCAGATCCGGGCGGAGATGGAATAACCGTCTGATTTCAAGGAATTCAAGAACACCGCCGGTGCCCCGCGTTGTCATGCGCGGAGGGCGCCTACTGGCCCCGTCTGCTCCGCGCAGACGGGGCATTTTGTTTTGGGGGTGGCGGGGCGCGGCCCTGCACTACATGGTGTGCGAAATGTTGAAAGGGAGGTGCCCGGATGCGACTGAATGCCGATTTCGACGAGCGGGTGGTGATCCGCCCCGAGGCGTATGACTGGGTTGCCTCGCCGGTCAGCGGGGTCGAGCGGATGATGCTGGACCGTGTGGGCGACGAGGTGGCGCGGGCGACATCGCTGGTCCGCTTTGCGCCGAATTCCAGCTTTGACGCGCACACCCATGGCGGCGGCGAGGAATATCTCGTGCTGGATGGCGTGTTCTCGGATGAGGATGGCGACTATCCGGCAGGCACCTATGTGCGCAACCCCATTGGCACCCGCCACACGCCGCGCATCGGGCCCGAAGGGGCGACGATCCTCGTCAAGCTGCGGCAGTTCGACCCCGATGACGATGAGCAAAAGGTGGTCAGGACGGATACGGCCTTCGACGAGGTCGCGCCCGGACTCAGCCAGATCGTTCTGCATGAACATGGTCCGGAACGGGTGCGGATGGTGCGCTTTGCCCCCGGCACGCAACTGGACCGCCACGCGCATCCCGGTGGCGAGGAGCTGTTCGTGATCGAGGGCAGCTATTCCGACGAGGACGGCCATTACCCGGCGGGAACGTGGCTGCGCAGCCCGGTTGGCACCGGGCATGCCCCTTGGTCCGACGAAGGCTGTCTGCTGTGGATCAAGACCGGGCATCTGGCGCCAGTGATCGGCGCGGACGGATAATTCGCGACGGGGGCTTTCGCCCGCCCCCGGACCTGCTACTCCTTGCGCATGGACATGCGCGCGATACTCATGGGCCTCGCCTTTGCGGCGATGTGGTCCTCTGCCTTTACCTCGGCCCGGATCATCGTGGCGGCGGCGCCGCCGCTGAGCGCGCTGGCCTTGCGGTTCCTCATCTCGGGGCTGATTGCCGTGGTCATCGCGCGGTTTCTGGGCCAGACCGCCCGCCTGACGCGCGGGCAATGGCGGGCCACGATCATCTTCGGCATCTGCCAGAACGCCCTGTATCTAGGGCTGAATTTCGTCGCGATGCAGACAATCGAGGCCTCGTTGGCGGCGATCATCGCATCGACCATGCCGCTGCTGGTGGCGCTGCTGGGCTGGGTGATCTTCAAGGAGCGGCTGCGCGGGCAGGCGGCGCTTGGCCTTCTGGCGGGTTTTGCTGGCGTGGCGCTGATCATGGGCAGCCGGTTCGGTGGCGGGCTGGACCTGTTTGGCGTGGCATTGTGCGGCCTTGGCGCGATCGCCTTGGCCATCGCCACGCTCAGCTTGCGGGGCGCGACGTCGGGCGGCAATTTCATGATGGTCGTGGGCTTGCAGATGCTGATCGGCAGCGCGGCGCTCTGGCCGTTTGCCCTGTCGCTGGAAGTGGTCGAAATCGACTGGTCGGGCCAGTTGATCGCGGCCTTTGTCTATACGACGCTGGTGCCGGGGCTGGCGGCGACCCTTGTCTGGGTCATGCTGGTCAACAGCATCGGCGCCGTGCGGGCCGCGACCTTCCATTTCCTCAATCCCTTCTTCGGTGTGGCCATCGCCGCCCTGCTTCTGGGCGAAAGCCTGCGCCTGCTCGACATGATCGGTGTCGCGGTGATCGCTGGCGGCATCCTGTTGGTGCAGACGGCGCGCATTCAGGCCAAAGTACCTAAAAACAGTGTGAATTCGTAAGCTTTTAGCCCTACCGCGCGGAAACCTTTGTTTACGAAACGCGCGTAGCTCTGGATGGCGAAAATGCCTTTCTGGCATG
This sequence comes from Tropicibacter alexandrii, assembly GCF_003667315.2. Classification (GTDB taxonomy): domain Bacteria; phylum Pseudomonadota; class Alphaproteobacteria; order Rhodobacterales; family Rhodobacteraceae; genus Tropicibacter; species Tropicibacter alexandrii. The sequence goes on from NZ_RCTZ02000002.1 coordinate 8,728, forward strand.
CCGGTTCTAGAGTGAGGTTGGGAAATGGGCAGATTCAAGATCCGCACGCAGGCGTTCTTCATGGCGGGGGCGCTCATCGTGGCGATGATGGGGATGGCGGGCATCTCGTGGTTTGCCTCCTCCAGCATGGAGGCCGGGATCAAGGGAATCCAGTCCGGCGCCGAGGTGGACGACTTCCTGATGCACGAGCAGATCACCCTGCTTGAGGCGGAAACACACCTGATGCGCTTTTCGCTCGGCGCCGCTGAAAGCTGGGACAAGTTCCAGACACGGATGGAAGACACGATCGAGGGCCTGACCGGCGAAGAGGCGCAGGCAATCTCGGCCGAGATGGTCGCCATCGGTGAAACGCTGAAACAGGTGCGCGATTTCTACCCGCTCTTGCAGGAGGCCGCTACGCCAGAGGCCGTGCGCTGGCAGGCCTTTCAGGTCACACCGCTGCTGAGCGAGGCCTCGCTCGCGCTGGAGGCACTGGGCGAAATCACCGACGCAGCCACCGAGCAGGCCGCGGTCGATGCGAATTTGCGCGCCGCGCAGGCGCATCAGCTATTGATGCTGGTCACACTGGCGGCAGTGGCCGTTGCGCTAGGGGTCAGCTGGCTGTTCGGCACCCTGCTGTCGCGCCCGATTCGCAAGGCCGTGGCAACCGTCGAATGCCTTGTTCGCGAGGACTACGACTGCGTGATCGACGGGCAGGAGCGCAAGGACGAGGTCGGCATGATCGTCCGGAGCCTCGAAACCTTGCGGGATCGCCTGCGGGACGGAAAGCAGACGCATGAGCGGATCAAGCAGGAAAACAGCCAGCGCGTCGACCTGTTCCAAAGCCTCGGACATGCGATGAGCCGACTGAAGGGCGGCGCGCTGTCCAGCCGCATCGAGGCTGACGACTGGCAGGATTTGGGCGACAGCTACGTCAAGCTCTGCGACGATTTCAACGACCTTGCCACTACGCTCGAAGATCTCGTGGGATCGCTCAATGGCAGTGTCGAAACGGTGCGCGGCAATGCCCGGGACCTGTCCGACATGTCCACGGAGATGTCGCGCCGCGCCGAAGTTCAGGCCGCCACGCTCGAGGAATCCGCAGCCGCGCTGGATGAACTGTCCGAAAGCGTGCAATCCTCGGCTCAGCGCGCCGAGGAAATGGACCTGCGCGTGCTCGAAGGGCGGCGGCGGGCCGAGCAGGGTGGCGTGGTGATGGGGCAAGCGCTGGAGGCGATGGGCTCGATCGCGCGCAGTTCCGAACAGATCACCCAGATCATCGACGTGATCGACGACATCGCCTTCCAGACCAACCTTCTGGCGTTGAACGCCGGGGTCGAAGCTGCGCGTGCTGGTGAATCCGGCAAGGGCTTTGCCGTCGTCGCATCCGAGGTGCGGCAACTGGCGCAGCGCGCCGCCGAGTCCGCCAACGAGATCAAGGAACTGGTGCTGAACAGCACGACTCAGGTCGAGGACGGCGAACGCCTCGTGCAGCAGACCAGCGAGATGCTGACCGAGATCGTGCAAAGCGTGACCGATGTCTCGGAGATGGTGTCGCAGGTCGCCACCTCCTCGCGCGAGCAGGCCAGTGGCGTCAAGGAGATTAATATCGGCGTGGCCGAACTGGACAAGGTGACCCAGCAGAACGCGGCCATGGTGGGCGAAACCTCGGCCGCCAGCTTGCAACTGAACCAGGAAGCCGGGCGGCTTGCCGAATTGCTTGCGCGCTTCTCGGGGGGGACTGCGCCCACCGCACGGATCACCGCCGACGAGACGCTGTTCGACATGCCTGAACCAGAGGTGGCCCAAGCCGACGCAGGGCAGGCCGATGCGGCACGCGAAGCGCGGGAACGCGAATTGCTGTTGCACGGCTCATGGGAGGGCGACATGCCCGAACCCACGCCCGTCGAGTTCGACGAGCCGCTCAAGGTGTCGAACGGCACCCAATGGAAGGACTTCTGAGCAAGGTTAGCGCGGGCCGATCACGCCGCCCGCGTCCCCGACCTGGCCACGATGCAGCAGCAGGTGGTCGAGGATCACACAGGCCATCATCGCCTCGCCCACCGGGACGGCGCGGATGCCGACGCAGGGGTCGTGACGCCCCTTGGTGATGATCTCGGTCTCTTCGCCGGACTTGGTGATGGTCTTGCGGGTGGTCAGGATGGACGATGTCGGCTTGACCGCGAAACGGCAGACCACGTCCTGCCCGGTGGAAATCCCGCCAAGGATGCCGCCCGCGTGATTCGACGAATAGCGCGGGCCGTCATTGCCCATGAAGATCTCGTCGGCATTCTCCGAGCCGGTCAGGCAGGCGGCGGCCATGCCCTCGCCGATCTCGACTCCCTTGACCGCGTTGATCGACATCATCGCCGCCGCAATGTCGGTATCGAGCTTGCCATAGATCGGCGCGCCAAGGCCCGCAGGCACGCCGCGCGCCACGACCTCGATCACCGCACCGACGCTTTCGCCGGACTTGCGCAGTTGATCGAGATATTCCGCCCAATCGGCGGCGGCGTCTGCATCGGGGCACCAGAACGGGTTCTGTTCGATCTGTCCCATGTCGTAGCGGGCCGGGTCCGCCTTGCGCGGGCCCATCTGGACCATGTAGCCGGTGATCTGCACCCCAGGCGCCAATGCGGCCAAGGCCGCGCGCGCCACACCACCGGCTGCCACCCGTGCTGCGGTTTCGCGCGCCGAGGACCGCCCGCCGCCGCGATAGTCGCGAATGCCGTATTTCTGGAAATAGGTGATGTCGGCGTGGCCGGGGCGGAATTTCTCGGCGATATCGCCGTAATCCTTGGACCGCTGGTCGGTGTTCTCGATCATCAATTGCAAAGGCGTGCCGGTGGTCTTGCCCTCGAACGCCCCCGACAGGATGCGCACGGCGTCCGGTTCGCGCCGCTGCGTGGTGTATTTGTTCTGACCGGGTTTGCGCTTGTCGAGCCATGTCTGCAACATCGCCTCGTCCAGTTCGATACCCGGCGGGCATCCGTCGACGGTCGCGCCCAGCGCGGGCCCGTGGCTTTCGCCCCAAGTGGTGACGCGGAACAGGTGGCCGAAGGTGTTGAGGCTCATGGTCAGTCTCCTTTGTCAGCGGAATAGGGCAGGGCGCGCGGGGCCTCAAGGGATTTCCCGCTTGAAAGCCGCGCCGGGCGGCCCTAGGTTCCGCCCTACCTCGGGGTGCCGGATCCATCCGGCTGAGATTTGCGTGCGGCGCATCAACCCGTTGAACCTGAACCGGTTAACACCGGCGGAGGGAAGGTAACGGCCACCGCGCCTCCTATCTTGCCCTCTCGCCGCAGATTTGGAGGACGCCATGAAGGCACCCACCCTTGCAGCGGGACTTTTCCTTGCAACCCAGGCTTCGGCCCAGACGCTGACCGTCTACGCGCCGGATTACTTTACGTCCGAATGGGGTCCCGGCCCGCGGATCGAGGAGCTGTTCGAGGCGCAATGCGCCTGCGAATTGGAGTTCAAACCCGGCGACCTGCTGCCGCGCCTGATGCTCGAAGGGGATCGAACCGAGGCCGACGTGGTCATTGGCCTGAACACCGATGTCACGAAAAAGGCGCGCGAAAGCGGGCTGTTCGCACCGCATGGCGTGGACCTGTCCGGGCTGACCTTGCCGATCGAGTGGACCGACGATGTCTTCCTGCCGTTCAACTACGGCCACACCGCCTTTGTCTATGACACCACCCGCCTCGACGCGCCCGCGTCGTTCGATGCCTTGCTGAATGCGCCCGACGATCTGCGGCTGGTGATTCAGGACCCGCGCTCGTCGATTTCCGGCCTCGCGCTGGTGCTGTGGGTGCAGTCGGTCTATGGCGACAAGGCGCAGGAAGCGTGGGAAAAGCTGGCGCCGAAAATCGTCACAGTGACCAAGGGCTGGTCGGAATCCTATGGCCTGTTCACCGATGGCGAGGCGGACATGGTGCTGTCCTACACGACCTCGCCCGCCTACCATATCATCGCCGAAGACGACGAGACGAAGAAGGCCGCGATCTTCCCCGAGGGGCATTATTTCATGGTCGAACTGGCCGCCAAGGTGGCCAGCACCGACGAACCTGAACTGGCGCAGCAATTCATGGATTTCATCCTGAGCCATGATTTCCAGTCGATGATCGCGACCGGCAATTGGTCGATCCCGGCGGCGCTGGACAAATCCGAATGGCCCGAAGGGTTCCAGAAACTCGACTTGCCGGACACGGTGCTGTTCTACTCCGAGGATGAAGCCGCCGCCCTGCGCGATCAGGCCATCGAAGCATGGCGCGCCGGTCTTTCGCAATAATCGCCGGATTGGCCCTGGCGGCGTGTACGCTGGGGCCGATCCTTGCCGTGCTGGTGCGCGCCGGGGGCTTTGGCCAGATCTCGGCTGCGGATTGGCAGGCGGTCCGGTTCACGCTGGTGCAGGCGGCGCTTTCGGCTGGGTTCAGTGTCGCGTGCGGCTGGCCGGTGGCGCGGGCGCTGGCGCGCAGGCGCTTTCCCGGGCGCGGCCTGCTGGTGACACTGATGGGCGCGCCCTTCATCCTGCCTGTGATCGTCGCAGTGATGGGCTTGATCGCTGTCTTTGGCCAGAACGGGTTGGTCAATGCGGGGCTGGGGGCGCTCGGCCTGCCCAAGCTGGACATTTACGGGTTGCACGGCGTGGTGCTGGCGCATGTCTTCTTCAACCTGCCGCTGGCCACGCGGATGATGCTTCAAGCCGAACTGGCGATCCCGTCCGAGCGGTTCCGCCTTGCGGCGTCGCTGGGGCTGACCCCGCGCGCCTATTTCCGGCTGATCGAATGGCCCCTGATCCTGCGCATCGCGCCGGGGGCCTTTGCGGTGATCTTCGTCATCTGCCTGACCTCCTTCGCGGTGGCGTTGACCTTGGGCGGTGGGCCAAGGGCGACGACCGTGGAACTGGCGATCTTTCAGGCGATGCGTTTCGAGTTCGATCTGGGCCGCGCGGCGATGCTGTCACTGATCCAGCTTGCTTTGGCCCTGTCGGCGGGCTTGGTTGCGTTGAAACTGTCGCGCTGGGACGGGTTCGGCTTGGGCCGAGGCCGTGCGGTGGCGCGCTGGGATGGGCGTGGCCGCTTGGGGCGCAGTATCGACGGGCTGGCGGTGATGCTGGCGGCGGCGTTCCTGCTGGTGCCGCTGGGCGCGGTGATCTGGAAGGGCCTGCCGGGCTTGGCCTTGCTGGGGTCCGACACGGCACGCGCGGCGCTGCATTCGCTGATGGTGGCGCTGGGATCGACGGCTTTGTGCCTGGCTTGGGCCTTGCCGCTGGCCACGCGAAGGGGCGAGCTATGGGCGCTCAGCGCGATTGCGCTGTCGCCGCTGGTGCTGGGGGCGGGGCTGTTCCTGCTGCTGCGGCCTTGGGTCAATCCGCTGGATTGGGCCTTGCCGGTGACGGGGCTGGTCAACGCGCTGATGGCGCTGCCCTTCGCGCTGCGCATCCTGCGCCCCGAAGCCGAGGCCGTGACGCGCGATTTCGGCCGCCTGCGGGCCACGCTGCGCCTGACGTCATGGGCATGGTTCCGGCTGGTCTGGCTGCCGCGCTTGCGCCGCCCGTTGGGCTTTGCTGGGGGGCTGACGGCGGCCTTGGCGATGGGCGATCTGGGCGTGATCGCGCTGTTTGCGGACCCGGACCGGGTGACGCTGCCCTTGCAGGTCTACCGCCTGATGGGCGCCTACCGGATGGAGGCCGCCGCGGGCGCGGCGCTATTGTTGCTGATGTGCAGCCTCGCGCTGTTCTGGCTGTTCGACAGGGGAGGGCGCGTCGGTGCTGACGTTTGACAAGGTCGCCGTGGCGATGGACCAAGGCGCGCTGAACGCAGATTTCTCGGTGCAGGCGGGGCGCCGCGTGGCTGTGCTGGGCCCGTCGGGGGCCGGGAAATCGACCTTGCTGGATGCGGTGGCGGGGTTCAGGCGGATCGACAGTGGAGCATTGTCATGGGCTGGCACCGAGATCACGCAACGCGCGCCCGAGCAGCGCCCGGTCTCGATCCTGTTTCAGGACGGGAACCTGTTCCCGCATTTGAGCGTGGCGCGCAACCTCGGGCTGGCTTTGCGACCCGACGGAGGGCGCGCCGATGCCCGCAAGGTCGAGGACGCATTGGAGCGGGTCGGCCTTGGCGGCTATGGCGCGCGGATGCCGGGCACGCTGTCCGGCGGCCAGCAGGGGCGCGCGGCACTGGCGCGGGTTTTGTTGATGGCGCGGCCGGTGATCTTGCTGGATGAGCCGTTTGCTGCCCTTGGGCCAGCGCTCAAGGCCGAGATGCTGGCGCTGGTTTCGGAGGTCGCGGACCGGTTGGGGGCGCTGGTCATGATGGTGACGCATGACCCGCGCGACGCCCAACGCTTTGCCGACGATGTGGTTCTGGTGGCGGAGGGCGTGGCGCAGGCGCCTGTGGCGTGCGACCTGTTCTTTGCCGACCCGCCAAAGGCGTTTCGGGCCTATCTGGGGTAGGATAGGTGATCACCCATCCTACTTTGAGCCGCGCAACGAAAAAGCCCCGCCAATGGCGGGGCTTTTCCGTGTCATCGGGTCAGATCAGTGACCGGGGTGTTTGATCGGGCGCCAGATGCGCTTGTTCACGAGGTACAGCAGCGCCGACAGCACGACGAGGAAGAACACGCCCACGAAACCGGCCTGCTTGCGGGCCATCATCTTGGGCTCTGCCGTCCACATCAGGAAGGCCGACACGTCCTGTGCCATGTGGTGCACCGAGTTGTCGTGACCATCGTCGAACTCGACCAGCTCGTCCGACAGCGGCGGCGCCATGGAAATCCAGCCGCCCGGGAAGGCGTGGTTTTCGTACAGCGTGGTGCCTGCCTCGAACTTTTCCTCACCGGTGTAGCCGGTCAGCAGCGATGCGATGTACTCCGCGCCGCCCATGCCCTTGACGAACTGGTTGATGCCGAGGCCGTAGGGGCCGTGGAAACCGGCACGGGCCTTGGCCATCAACGACAGGTCGGGCGCGCCGACGCCGTTGTTTTCCGGGAAATGGTCGGTCGGACGCGCCGGGCGGAAATCGTCGAGTTCCTCGTCGAACACTTCGAAGTTCTGCTCGGCATAGGCGCGCACCTCGTCCTCGGTGAAGCCGGGGCCGCCATCTTCGGCCAGCGAGCGGATCGGCACGAACTTCAGACCGTGACAGGCCGCGCAGACCTCGGTGTAGACCTTCAGACCGCGTTGCAGCTGCATCTGGTCATAGGTGCCGAACGGGCCCTCGAACGAGAAATCGAAATCCTCGACATGGGCTTCGCCACCGGCGGCATAGGCCCCGCCTGCAGTCAGGCTGAGGGCCGTGAGGGCCGAAAGGGCAATTTTCTTGAACATTTCAAATGGTCCTTTCTTTACTCGGCCGGGGTCGCGTCGGACGACTTGCCGTAATGCGCCTCGAAGTCTTCTTCGATGGTCGCGGGGCGCGGCAGCGGCTTTTCGATCACGCCCAGCAGCGGCAGGATCACCAGGAAGTAGGCGAACCAGTAGGCCGAGGCGATCAGCGAGAAGCTGGCATAGGGTTCCTCGGCGGGCATGGCACCCAGCCACATCAGCGCGAAGAAGTCGATGACCAGCAGCCAGAACCACCACTTGAACGAGGGGCGGTACTTGCCCGAGCGCACCGACGAGGTGTCCAGCCACGGGGCCAGCGCCATCACGGCGATTGCGCCGAACATGGCCAGAACACCGAAGAACTTGGCGTCGATGATGCCGCCGGTCACGAACGACGCGATCTGCACGACCCAGACTTCGGAGGTGAAGGCACGCAGGATCGCGTAGAACGGCAGGAAGTACCATTCGGGCACGATGTGCGCGGGCGTCGCCAGCGGGTTGGCCTCGATGTAGTTGTCGGGGTGGCCGAGGTAGTTCGGCATGAAGCCCACGACCGCAAAGAACACGGCGAGGATCACGGCCAGCGCGAACAGGTCCTTGATCACGTAGTAGGGCCAGAAGGGCACGGTGTCCTTGGCCGCTTCGGCTTTGGACGTGCGGCGCACTTCGACACCGGTCGGGTTGTTGTTGCCCGTGGTGTGGAAGGCCCAGATGTGCACGGCCACGAGGCCCGCGATCACGAAGGGCAGCAGGTAGTGCAGCGAGAAGAAGCGGTTCAGCGTGGCGTTGTCCACCGCCGGTCCGCCCAGCAGCCATGTCTGGATCGGCTCACCGATCAGCGGGATCGCGCCGAACAGGCCGGTGATCACGGTCGCGCCCCAGAAGGACATCTGACCCCAGGGCAGAACGTAGCCCATGAAGGCGGTGCCCATCATGCACAGGTAGATCAGCATGCCGATGATCCAGGTGATCTCGCGCGGGGCCTTGTACGACCCGTAGTAAAGACCCCGGAAAATGTGGGCATAGACGGCGATGAAGAACAGCGAGGCGCCGTTGGCGTGCAGATAGCGCAGCATGAAGCCGCCGTTCACGTTGCGCATGATGTGCTCGACCGAGGCAAAGGCCAGATCGACATGCGGCGTGTAGTGCATCACCAGCACGATGCCGGTGACGATCTGCAGTGCAAGGCAGAAGGTCAGGATGATGCCCCAGATCCACATCCAGTTCAGGTTCTTGGGCGTGGGGATCATAATGGTGTCATAGAGAAGGCCCACAATGGGGAGACGCTTGTGCAGCCACTTCTCGGCGCCCGAATTGGGCTCGTAATGATCGTGCGGAATACCGGCCATGTGCGCGTTCCTTATCCCAGCAGAATGGTGGTTTCGTCGACGAACTCGGCCGGCGGGACCGGCAGGTTCTCGGGTGCCGGACCCTTGCGGATGCGGCCGGCGGTGTCGTAGTGCGAACCGTGGCAGGGGCAGAACCAGCCGCCACCGACGCCTTCGACGGTGAAGTCGCCGGCATTGCCGATCGGCACGCAGCCAAGGTGCGTACACACGCCCATCATCACCAGCCACTGGCCGGTTTCATCTAGCGCGCGGTTGGCGTCCTCGGCATCGGCGGAGGCGTCGAGGTTGGCGTTGCGGGCCAGCGGGTCGACCAGCGCGGACATCTCGACCGAAGCTGCGTCGGCGATCTCTTCCTCGGTGCGGCGGCGGATGAACACCGGCTTGCCGAGCCACTTGACCGTCAGCTGCGTGCCGGTCTCGATGCCGGACACGTCGACGCGGATGGTCGACAGCGCGCGCACATCGGCGGAGGGGTTCATCTGGTTGACCAGAGGCCAGATGGCGGCACCGGCTGTGACGGCGCCCGCGCCCGCTGCGGCGTAGTAGAGGAAATCCCTCCGGGTGCCTTCGTGATCGTCTGCGTGTGACACGAGGTTCGCTCCATTGCTAGGGGCCACGAGGGCCGCAAATACCCAATGGTCGCAGAGAGTCTGCGACGTTTCCGGGCCGGTATGTAGCGGGGTCCCCTTCACTGGTAAAGCGTCCAAAAGGCCTCACTTCGCCTTAGCGCGGATGTGTCGCGGTTGAAACGCACCGGTGCGGGGCGTTATCTGGTCCCTGAACTCCAAGGAGATGCCCCCTATGCGGAACCTGATTCTCTCCACCGCGCTGATTGGCGCCATTGCGGTGCCTGCCGCGGCCGAGGTCGAGCTGTCGATCTATACCGGCTGGCAGACCCTGCCGCACAGCCGTATCTCGGGCGATCTGCCCGGAGGCTTGGGCAGCTATAACGAACTTGTCGGCTGGGAGGGCAAGTCCTTCTCGGCGCCGCCTTATTACGGCGCGCGTGCCACGTGGTGGCGGGGCGGCGGCGACTGGGGCTACGGCTTGGAATACACCCATACCAAGGCCTACATGCCCGACGCGACTCAGGCCAAGCTGGGCTTTTCGCGGTTCGAACTGTCCGATGGTCACAACGTGGCGACGGTCAACGTGATGCGCCGGTTCTCGGACAAGTGGGGCCCGAACCTGACACCTTATGTGGGTGCCGGTCTGGGTCTGGCCTTTCCGCATGTGGACGCGGTCCACGCGGCGGGTTCGTCGAAGACCTACGGGTTTCAGGTCACAGGGCCCGCGATGCGCCTGACCGCCGGGTCCAGCTACAAGCTGAACGACCGTTTCTCGCTGTTTGGCGAGTATCAGTTCACCTACTCGACGAACGAGGGTGAGCTGGACAATGGCGGCAGCTTCAAGACCGACATCAAGACAAACGCGATCAATATCGGCGTGTCCTACAGTTTCTGAAACGGGGCGCGGGGAGTAACCCCGCGCTACGTCCTGTCAGGCCTGATCAGGGGCCGTGGCCTGCATCGACGGGCGGTCGGCAAAGGTCGCGTACCAGTCGGCCAGCGCCTCGCGCCCGGTGCGCCAGCTGCGCACGTCGTGGCGGAAATCAAGGTAGCCCAACGCGCAGGCCAGCGCGATCTGGCCCATGTCCAGCGGCCCGGCAAGGTGGCTCATCCAGCGGGTGTTCACCGCATCGAGCCCACGCGCGACCTTGGACCATTGCCCCTCGATCCAGTCCATCGAGACCTTTTCCTGCGGGCGGAATCGTTCCTCGTAGACGATCAGCACGGCGGCATCCATGATGCCATCCGCCGTCGCCTCCAGCGTCAGCGTGTCCCACAGCCGCCCCTCGGGGTAGAGCCCGGCCTTCGCCCGATCATCGAGATATCGGCAGATCACCCGGCTGTCATAGAGCGCGGGCCGGTCGGCGCGCATCAGGGCCGGGATCTTGCCCACCGGATTCGCGGCAACCAGCGCGGAATGGGGCGCAAGCGGCGTCGTCGCCACATCAATGATCTCGACATCCTTGAGCTGGTCGGTCTCGTGCAGGGTGACCATGACCTTGCGCACGAAGGGCGAGGCGGGGGAGTGCAACAGTTGCATGTCTGAACCTTCGGTTATGTCCGGCCCAAGGTTGCCCGGACGCAGGCAAAGCACAAGCCCAGTTACGCCTTCGGGTGACAGGCCTCGTAGACCTTCATCAGGTGGACCTGATCGACCGAGGTATAGGCCTGCGTCGTCGACAGCGACGCATGGCCCAAGAGTTCCTGTATCTCGCGCAGGTCACCGCCCGCCGACAGCAGGTGCGTGGCAAAGCTGTGGCGCATGGCGTGGGGCGTGGCGCTGCTGGGCAGGCCCAGCTGCATCCGGGCCTTTTCGGTGACCTTGGCGACGTGCCGGGCGTTCAGCGTGCCGCCGCGCGCGCCGCGAAACACCGCCTCGTCGGGCGTCATTGGGAAGGGGCAGAGCGTCAGGTAGGCCTCGACAGCGCGGCGCGCGATGGGCAGGACCGGAACGATGCGTTCTTTGTTGCCCTTGCCAAAGATGCGCAGCGTCTCGCCCAGCGGCAGGGCGCGGCCCGTCAGGCCCAGCGCCTCGGAGATGCGCAACCCGCAACCATAGAGCAGCGTGACCACGGCGGCATCGCGCGCGCCCTGCCAACTGTCGCGCGATTGCAGCTCGACCGTGCCGATCATCGCGCGGGCGGCGTCTTCGGTCAGGGGGCGGGGGAGCTTTTTCTGGAATTTCGGCGCGCGGGCGGACAGGACGGCGGTGGGCTCGTAGCCCTGCTTCTCGGCCAGCCAGCGGTAGAAGGATTTGACCGCCGACAGCTTGCGCGCGATGGACCGCGCGCTGATGTCTTGCCCGCGCAAATGCGCCATCCAAGCCCGCATCTCCTGCGTGGTCACGCGCGCCAGCGGCGCGAGGCCCTGCGGCTCGGCGTGGTGTGTTGTCTGGAAGGCGATGAATTCGGCCACATCGGCGCGATAGGCGCTGATCGTGTTCGCGCTGGCACCTTTCAAGGCGGAGGCTGCGGCCAGCCAATCGGCCAGCGCATCACGGCATTGCGGGGTCAGAGCCATGGACATGGCGTGTCTCCTGTCAGTTCCCCCCGGAACGGCAGCAGGAAAGTGTCAGGCCAGCCAGCGCCGCATGGCGCGCTCGAACACGCCGGCGAAGAACGCCAGCAGGTCGGTGCCCTGTTGTGGCGTGAACTGGTGCGGGTCCTCGGCACCCATGACCAGCAGGCCGGGCAGGCGACCGGGGCCAAAGTCCAGCTTGAGGCACGCCTCGGAGCGCATCCATTCGGCCTTGTCGCCATAGACGCGGCCATCGCCCTGCTGCAACTGGCGCAGGGTGACTTGGCGCAAGGGGGCCTCGCGCCCGTCGGAAAGATAGCTTTCGACAAAGCCGGGCTCGGCGACGGACAGCACCTCGCCCAGACGGCGCACGACTTTGTCATTGTCGGATGAGGCCGACTCGAGCACCAGCTTGACCACGTCGACGCGCAGGATCTGCGCGACTCCACCGCCCAGATCACGCAGGAAAGGCTCAAATTCCAGCGGGTCGAGCATGCGCAGGATGGCGCGGTGGATCTGGTTGGTGCCAGCGAGGTTTTCATAGGCGGCGGCGATCACCGAGCGATGGGTGTCTTCGAGCCGGTCCAGCCGGGCCTCAAGCCGTTCCATGGCGATGCCGCGCAGGTCGATGATGTTGCCGCCCATCGCGCGTTCGTTCGCGGCGATCAGGGCGTGCATCATCTCCTTGTCGTCCAGAATCATGTCCGGACGGGAAATGATGGTTTCGCGGAGGGACTCCTCGATGCGCTGGCTGCTGCTCATGGGGTGGTCGATCCTGTAACTGCCCGGCCCGTTTTCGGGCGCTGTTCTCGCTACCCCCTGTTTGGCCGCGTGGCCCCGTCCGTGTCAAGGAATTCCACCCGGAAGGGCACGATTGATCCCGCCGCCGCGGAGCTTTGGCAACGCCGAAAACTGTGTCAGGGTGGTCGCATAGGAGGACGTACCATGCCCCAGATCGAAACCAATCCGGAAATGCAGACCGTCATCACGACCTTTGAAACCAGCCCCGGCACCTGTCAGGACCTGCTGGAGGCGTTGCAAGACGCCTACGCGACGTTCATCAGCCAGCAACCCGGCTTCATCGCTGCCGGGCTGCATGTGAACGATGCGCAAACCCGCATCGCGAATTACTCCCAATGGCGGCGGCGCGAGGATTTCCAAGCGATGCTGCGCTCGGACGAGATGCGCAAGCGCAACCGCCACATCAATACGCTCTGCCGGACGTTCGAGCCGGTGATGTACGACGTGGCGGCCACGTTTTAAGCCGCGATGGCGGGGGCGGCGGTTTCGTGCAGCGCAAGGCGGAAGCCCGCACCGCGCACGGTTTCGATATCGACCGTGCCGCAGGCCGGTTTCAGGCAGGCGCGCAGGTTGCACATGTAGACGTCGAACACGCGGGCATCGGGTTCGTCCTCCAACCCGTAGACATGGGACAGCAGCTCGGCACGGGTGATCAGGCGACCGGGCCGCAGCGCGAGGTATTCGAGCAACTCGTACAGCTTGGGCGACAGCTTGATCGGGCAGCCGGACAGGTAGGCGCGGCGGCTGAGCAAATCGATCCGCAGCGGGCCATGGCTGATCTCGGGCGCGGACAGCCCGTGGACACGGCGCACCACCGCCTGAAGGCGCATGATGGTTTCCTCGGGCGCCTCGTATTCGGGCACGATGGTGTCGGCGCCTGCGTTCAGCCAGAAGGCGATATCCTCGGGCTTGGGCGCGGGGGCGACGACGGCGATGGAGAGGTCCCCGAATTCCTTGCGCAGGCCCGACAGGGTCAGCCCGTGCTGCCCGATCTGATCGGCGGCGATCACCAGCATGTCGGCCTCGCCCAGACGCAGGTAATGGGCGATGTCCTCGGGCCGATCCGTGCGCGTCAGCAGCGTGCCGTTGGCGGCAAGCTCCTGTGCAAGGGTCATCATGGTCCAGCTGGTTTCGGCGATCAGGTAGCGCATTGTTGTCCTCGCGATCGTTCGACCGGTCCCGGGCAGGCGAGCAGGCATGCAGGGGCGGTGTGTCTGATCCGGGGGCGGGCCTTCTGACGGCTCTCGGAGAGTGGCAGCGACGCGTTCTGTCGTCTGAGGAAATCATTAACGGTAGATTATGGCGGGAATGTGCAACGCCTCGGGCGGCAATCCGGCATGACCTGAATCAAGGCGTTTCGAAAGGATAGGGCACATGTTCGAAAGCAGGAGGAACCTATCCATGTATGACAATATCCTCGTTCCGGTGGCCTTCGACGAAGGCAGTGACGAAAAGATCGCCAAGGCCGTCGCAGTGGCCCGGAGGCTGGCGGCACAGAACGCGCGGATCACCCTGATCCACGTGATGGAGCAGGTCCCCGGCTATGCCATCAACTATATGCCGGCGGATTACTCGGCGCAGGCGCGCAAGGCCATCGAGGGCGAATTGCACGACCTTGCGGCAGAGATTCCCGGCGGCGTGGGGCTGGTCGTCGAGGGCCATTCCGGGCGCACCATTCTGGATTGGGCCGAGGCCAACCGCTCGGACCTGATCGTCATCGCCAGCCACCGCCCCGGCATGCAGGACCTGCTGATCGGCTCGACCGCGGCGCAGGTTGTGCGCCACGCGACATGTGCTGTGCACGTGCTGCGTTGACTTGATCCGCCGCCGTCCTCTCTATGCGGGGAAACGGAGGCATGATGGACGACCTTGACCTGACAAGACGCGACGGCCTGCCCGACGCATTGAAAGCCCTGCTGGAGGACTACCCCCGCTCGGGCTGGCAGCAGCATGCGAATTTCGCCGGGCTGGTGGAGTTCTGGCTGGACCGCCACCTTATGTTCCGCCGCTTGTGCGAGATGCTGCGCACCGATTCCGAGGCGGGTGTGGACGGCAATATCGATCCGCAGATGCTGGCGGCGCGGGTATCGCGCTTTGGCGGGATGCTGGTGCAGCAGTTGCATGGCCACCACCAGATCGAGGACATGCATTACTTTCCCGTCCTCAGCCGCAAGGACACGCGGCTGGAACGGGGCTTTGACATTCTGGACAGGGATCACCACGCCTTGGACGGTCTGCTCAACCGCTTTACCGAAGGCGCCAACGGGCTGATCCAGCGCAAGACCGAGCCGGGCGCCTTCCGCGAGGAAGTGGTGGCGTTCGAGGGGTTCCTTTTGCGGCACCTCGAAGACGAGGAGGACCTGATCGTGCCGGTGATCCTGAAACACGGGGCCGACGGGATACATTGAGGGGGCAGGGCTTCGCCCCAACCTACGACCACGCGGGCGTTGCGCATGAAAAAGGGCGGACCCGAGGGAAGGTCCGCCCTGTACACTCGCTACGTGCCTTGTGTCTTTCGTCAGACGTGCGCGCGTCCGCCGCGCGGACCTGCCACCAGCCAAGCGATGAAGCCGAGGATCGGCAGGATGAGAATGACGAGCGTCCAGACGATCTTTGCCACGGTCGATGCGGGCGAGGTCAGCGTCTGGTAGATTGCGTAAAGGTCTGCGATCAGGATCAGCAGTCCGAACAGTCCATATTCCATTTGTCCAGTCTCCCGTTTGTTCACCGGGTCAACGTGGCGGGGGCTGGATTGGTTCCGGTGCCCCGTATCAAAATGTGCCGTCGGCGTTGCAGATCCGTTGCACGAAGGTTGCGATGCCCGGTGCGCAAAGTTCGCCGGGCTGCGGAGAAAACATGCTCTCCGGCGCGGCGGACTGCATCCAGCCGATATAGGTTTCGGCATCCACACCCATCTCGGCCAGATAGGACGCGATCAGGTCATAGAACGGGTGATCGTCGGGCAGGGCGGCGCCGTCGCGTGTCGCGAGGCGGTGGAACCCGAAATCGTGCCGGACATTGGCCCATATGGTCCGTTCGGAGCCCCCGACATAGACCAGCGGGCAGGCTGAATAGCAATTGCCGAACAGGCGTGTCTCCAATCCGCGCCGACGGATTTCCCGACCGGCTTCGATCGCGTCCTTGACGCTACCGCCGCCGCTGCCAAGCTCGATCATGCGGATGTCGGGATTGGCGTTTAGCGTCTCCAGAAACCGCGCGTGAAAGCCGGAGTCGATATTGCCGTAGATCCGCAGCGCCGTGCCGTCCGCCACGAATTGTGCATCCGGAGCGTCGCTGACGATCCCGGCGCTTTCGGGCACCAGCGTTCCGACGCAGTCAAGATTCCACGTGTTGATCCGTTCGGCTTCGGACTGGGCCAGCGCGGTGCGGGCCTCGGCGATCCAGTTGTCGAGCGACACGCCGATCTCGACCGCCAGATACGGGTCGGGATTTTGGGACAAGGGCGGAATGTCGAAGCGTTCCAGTTCCGCTATCACGTCGATCTTGCCCAGCATCCGACCCAGAATGGCGCAGCGGTGCTTTTCGATGTCGGCAAAGATGCCAATCACGCCGATAGCCGATTGGATTGACCCTGCGCCGCTCGCTCGCAGGCCGTAGGCGATATAGGCCTCGGATTTTGCCGAAACGGCTGCGATGGCCTTGGGCCAGTCATTGTTCTGGGCCATCAGCGCGGAAGGCAGCCAAAGACAGAGCAGGGCAAAACGGAGCATGAGCGGCGCCTTTGTGACAGGATGCCGATACTATCGCTTCTTCCGCTTCACATTCCCACCCCTTTGACCGGGCCTGCCCGCCGTCGAACGCCCCTTGGCCTTCGTCGCTTCGGCGCTGGCCTTTTCCACGGCTTGCTGGCGCGCCAAGGGGTCGTCGGACACCACCAGATCGACGGCTTCCAGCCGCTTGATCTCGTCGCGCAGCCGTGCGGCCTCTTCGAATTCGAGGTTTTCGGCAGCCTTGCGCATGTCGGTCTTCAGCCCCTCCAGCACCGCTTGCAGGTTCGAGCCCGCCATCTTGTCGTCGATCTTGGCGGTGACGCGGTTCATGTCGACGTCGCCTTGGTAAAGCCCGGCCAAAATGTCCTCGACATTCTTCTTGACCGTGGCCGGGGTGATGCCGTGTTCCTCGTTATAGGCGATTTGCTTTTCGCGGCGGCGGTTGGTCTCGGCCAGCGCGCGTTCCATGCTGCCGGTCATCCGGTCGGCATACATGATGACGCGGCCTTCGGCGTTGCGCGCGGCGCGGCCGATGGTCTGGATCAGCGAGGTTTCGGAGCGCAGGAAGCCCTCCTTGTCCGCGTCCAGAATGGCGACCAGCCCGCATTCCGGGATGTCCAGACCCTCGCGCAACAGGTTGATGCCCACCAGCACATCAAAGGCGCCCAGCCGCAAGTCGCGCAGGATCTCGATCCGCTCGATCGTGTCGATGTCGGAATGCATGTAGCGCACCCGGATGCCCTGTTCGTGCAGGTATTCGGTCAGATCCTCGGCCATGCGTTTGGTCAGGGTCGTGGCCAGCGTGCGCATGCCCCGCGCGCTGACCTTGCGGATTTCGTCCAGCAGATCGTCGACCTGCATTTCGACGGGGCGGATTTCCACCTCGGGGTCCAGCAGGCCGGTCGGGCGAATGACCTGTTCGGTAAAGACACCGCCGGTCTGCTCCATCTCCCACGCGGCGGGGGTGGCGGAGACAAAGACGGATTGCGGGCGCATGGCGTCCCATTCCTCGAACTTGAGCGGCCGGTTGTCCATGCAGGAGGGCAGGCGAAAGCCGTGCTCGGCCAGCGTGAATTTCCGCCGGTAGTCGCCGCGATACATGCCACCGATCTGCGGCACAGAGACGTGGGATTCGTCGGCAAAGACAATCGCATTGTCGGGGATGAATTCGAACAGGGTGGGGGGCGGCTCGCCCGGGGCGCGGCCCGTCAGGTAGCGCGAATAGTTCTCGATCCCGTTGCAGACACCTGTCGCCTCCAGCATTTCCAGATCGAAATTGGTGCGCTGTTCAAGGCGCTGGGCCTCCAGCAGCTTGCCCTCGCCGACGAGGATATCCAGCCGCTGGCGAAGCTCTTGTTTGATGCCGATGATCGCCTGCTGCATCGTCGGGCGCGGCGTGACGTAGTGGGAATTCGCATAGACGCGGATGCGCTCGAACGTGTCGGTCTTGGTCCCGGTCAGCGGATCGAACTCGGTGATCGCCTCCAGTTCCTCGCCAAAGAAGGACAGCCGCCATGCGCGGTCGTCGAGGTGGGCGGGCCAGACCTCCAGCACGTCGCCGCGCACGCGGAAGGACCCGCGCTGAAAGCCCTGATCGTTGCGCTTGTATTGCTGCGCCACCAGATCGGCGATCACCTTGCGCTGGTCGTATTCCTGCCCGGTGAACAGGTCGAGCGTCATCGCGCCATAGGTCTCGACCGAGCCGATACCGTAGATACACGACACCGAGGCGACGATGATCACGTCGTCGCGTTCCAAGAGCGCCCGGGTGGCCGAGTGGCGCATCCGGTCGATCTGTTCGTTGATCTGGGATTCCTTCTCGATATAGGTGTCCGAGCGCGCGACATAGGCTTCGGGCTGATAGTAATCGTAGTAGCTGACGAAGTACTCGACCGCGTTATCCGGAAAGAACCCCTTGAATTCGCCATACAATTGCGCCGCGAGCGTCTTGTTCGGGGCAAGGATGATGGCCGGGCGCTGGGTTTCCTCGATGATCTTCGCCATGGTAAAGGTCTTGCCCGTGCCGGTCGCCCCCAGCAGCACCTGATCGCGCTCGCCATTCTTGATCCCCTCGGACAGCTCGACAATCGCCGTGGGCTGGTCGCCCGCCGCGTTGAACTCTGTCTGCATGACGAACCGCTTGCCGCCTTCCAGCTTTTCACGGGTCCGCACATCCTCGGCGGGGGCGTGCAGAACGGGCATGGATTGCGGGTTGTTGTTGTGCATCGGGCTCTCCTCGGAGGCGTATCCGGCAAATGTGGGCACCGGTTTTGCGTCCGGACGTGCGAAAAGGTCGAACGCCAAATGTGGCATGGCGGGGCCGGGATGCAAGGGGGGCGACGTTTGCGACCCGCAAGCAAAGGATATGCAAGCCCTGTTTGGTTTGTCATACTCGTGTCACGGCACTTCAAGTTCACAGACGGGATAGCGGGCAGGGAGGCGGGCGCTTGGATGGTGATACAGATCGGCGCGACGAGGCCGCCGACAATCTCGCATCCTATCGCGGGACGGACGGCGACGCGCAATTTCGGATCACCCGCTTGGCTGACGGAACCTCCTATGTTCAAGCCACCTGCCATGGCAGCCTGACGGCCGCCGAACTGGTTGAGGCGATGGCTCATATGGCACAGCAGCCCGGTTTCGATATCAGCCTGCCGACCCTTTGGGACCTGCGCGCGCATGAATTCGGGCAGACCTCTGCGCAAAAGACGCGCAGCGTCGTGTTTGCGCTTGGGCGGTTGCCTGAACGTCAGGGTGCAAAACGCGCCTTCGTCGTCGGATCGGAGGATGGTTTTGGCACGATGCGTCTGTTCCAGCAAAGCATGGAAGGGTTCGGGATCGATACGTCGGAGACATTCTTGGTAACATACGACCAGCAAGAGGCGCTCGACTGGCTGGCACGGTAAAGGCGCCTTTTGCATCGGGTTGTCCGGCTGGGCCCGCCATTACGACCGATGCGAAAGTCGGTCTTAGGATAAAATGCAGAATCAATGTACCTTTGATCGTGCAAGCTGCCACCGAACCGGGCCGCGATTACCCCTCGCTCCCTGCGATCCCGGCTTCGGATGGCTGCTTGCATCCCCGTGCCGCGATTTCCGTCGAACTGTGACAATTCACACGCAAGCACCGCTTGCCCCGCGTGCCGGAATCCGGGATAAAGCGCCCGAGTCCAAGGAGATCTGCCATGCGCGCACGCATCTACAAGCCGGCCAAGACGGCCATGTCCTCTGGTCAGGCCAAGACCAAGCAATGGATCCTCGACTTTGCCCCCGCCTCGGCACGCGAGGTCGATCCGCTAATGGGTTGGACCTCGTCGAGCGACACGCAAAGCCAGGTGCGGCTGCGGTTCGATTCGCGCGAGGCGGCACTGGCCTATGCCAAGGAACACGGAATCGATGTCGAAGTGATCGAACCGAAAAAGCGCAAGGCCAACATCCGCGCGCGCGGATACGCGGAAAATTTCGCCGTCGACCGCCGCGGGGCCTGGACGCACTGAGCGTGTAAATCGGGGCAAAGGTGTCTCGAAGCTTCGGTTTGATGAAGATATAGGGCGCCCGCTGGGCGCCTTTTCCATATGTGGAAATCGGGGGCAGCATGGCCGGAAAGGCGTTGAACAAAGCGAACCTGATGGCGCTCGGCCCCGAGACGCTGGCCGATCTGCTGCTGGACACCGTCAAGGGCGACGCCGCCCGCCAGCGTCGGGTGCGTATGGCTCTTGCCGCCGATCAGGGGCCGGAGACGGTCGCGGCAGATGTGCGCAAACGCTTTGCCGCGATCCGGCGCGGGCGCAGCTACATCTCGCGCAAGTCGCAGAAGAAGCTGGGGCAGGAACTGGCCGATCTGGTGCAGCTGATCGAGGCGCAGGTTGCGCCCGATGCCCCGGATATGGCCTTTGACCTGCTCTGGGCGCAACTCCATCTGGCGGCGGGCATCCATGAGCGCACCGATGACAGTTGGGGGACCATCGGCGACGTGATGCACGACGCGATGGAGGCGATCGCGCGGCTGGCCCCGTCCCTGACCAAGGACCCGGAGGCGCTGGCCGAGGATGTGTTCGAGGCGGTCTCGGTCGATGGCTACGGAGCCTTCGACCATGCGGTGCATGCCTTGGCCGAGGCCTTGGGCGACACAGGTCTGGCGCGGTTGAAGGCCTTGGCCGAGGCCGCCCGCGAGGCCCCGCTGACCGACGCCGACCGCGTGCTATATGACTTCATCACCGACCCGGCGCAGCGCGAGGCTCGCGCCCGCGCCGCCCGGGATCGCACCGTCGAAATGATCCTTCAGGACGTGGCCGACCTGCAAGGCGACGTGGACGCTTGGCTCGCCCGCTACACGGCCGAGCAGCTGACCTTTCACACCATCGCCCCCGACGCCGCCGCCCGCCTGCTGGAAGCTGGTCGCGCAGAAGAGGCGCTGAAGCTGGTCGAAGACGCAGGGCCAAACGACGACCTCTGGCTCGACAAAGCCGATCTGGACGAGGCGCATTTCGCCTGTCTGGAGGCGCTTGGGCGGACGGATGACCTGCGCGCGGCGCTGTGGCGGCGGTTCGAAACCCGCCTCTGCCCCATCGCCCTGCGCCGCCACCTGAACCTGCTGCCCGACTTCGACGATATCGAGGCCGAAGACGCCGCCCGCCGCCATGTGGCGACCTTCCAGCCCATCGAGGCCGCCTTGGTCTATGGTCTGCAAGCCCCCGACCTGCCCCTCGCCGCCGAGATCGTCCTGACCCGCCATGCCGAGATCGACGGCGACGCCTATGAGGTGCTGACCCCTTTGGCCGAGGCGCTGGCCCCGTCACATCCGCTGGCGGCGGTGCTGCTTTGGCGGTCGATGATCGACTTCGCCCTGACCAAGGCGCGGTCTGGCCGCTACACCCATGCCGCCCGGCACCTCGCGTCCTGTGCAGCGACAGATGCCGCGATCCCCGACTATGCCGGGCACCCCACGCATGACGACTACCTCCGCGCCCTCCGCAGCGCCCACGGGCGCAAGTCCGGGTTCTGGGGACGCACCGGGTAAAAGGGGGCTGCCTTTTGCTCGTCTTGAGGCCGGAAACGCCTGCCGTTCACATGATGAACCTTTGCCGCGCCGCACCACGGACTGCCTTCGAGCGGACCGGTCGTGAGCATTGGTTCTTCACGACCTTATCCAGCACCGTCATGTGAGACACAGCTGACTTTCAGCGATCTCGGACTCAGCCCCCGAATGTCACCGGACCCGTTTACTGGACAGGCTTTGACACGCAGCGGGTCTTATGTCGGGTCAGCCCTCAGCAGCCAGAACGCAAACAGGGGTTCCGAGGTGGCCTGCATGGCGTGCAGGATTCCCGGTCGGTTGTAGAATGTGCCGCCAAGGCCCGGCTCGAACCATGGGCCGTTCTCCTGACTGAACTGACCGGGGCCGAGGACGAGGTAAACCTCCTCCGGCGGATGGGTGTGGTCGGGGTATCGGACGCCCGGCGCGAGCAGTGACGCCCCGAGCCAGACATCGTTCCGCGGCTCGATGCCGTTCGCGCCGAAGAGGACCGCATTGGCATGGCCCTCGGCGAAGTCATGGCTCGCCGAAGGTGTGGGACCACCGCGCCGTTGCCACCTCACCGCCGGTTCGACGGCTCTGAAAGCCTCGATCAAACGACGGAGGTCCTCCGGATAGCCCGCCTTATCGAGAACCGTCGGCAGCCAACGGTCGCAGACCGGAAGGCGCTCACCGGTCAGGTCAGACGGGCCATGCGCATCGGCGAGAGCCGCGAACGCCCGGCTCTGGCAATCCTGCGATGTGGGATCGGTGGCACGGGCGGCAAAGGCGGCTTGAGCCGCGTCGATGACCGCCTGAAGGTCATTGGATCGCTTGGTCATGTTGGCGGGTCTCCTCGTCGTGGAACGGGTGTGTCAAGTTGGACCACCCGACTGCGGCTGTCCCGAGACAACGACGCCATGGCCAGCGTCGGCGGCCGCGCGAAACGCGTCCACGTCGCGCAGCAGCCGTGCGCAATGCGCGTCGTGAATGCCGAGCGTGTCGAAATGCGACACGATATTGGCAAGGTAGTCACGGCTGGTGCCGAGAAAGCCTTCGCCGGTCGCGATATAGCGCACCTGCTGCTCATGCGTCAGGTCGGGCTGGATGACGTCGCAACTGTGATCCACGAGGAACGTCAACGCCTGCACCGTGTCGTCCCCGATCCGCACCGGCACGAAGGCAGGCACGTAGCCCGGTGCGAGCACCTCGCGGCGAAACAGGATCTCGGTCTCTTCATCCACCGCGTCGGCGGTGATGCGCATCGCCAGCCCGTCGCATCCGTCGCCGGCATCCAGCCCCGCCATCAGGCCCGGCGCGTCCTCGCTGCCGCGCGCGGCGTCATCCACCAGAATGAACTTGCGCGCGTGCCCCTCGGCCCGCGCACGGCGCAGATCGACAAAGCGCAGCGCCGGGTCCCACATGAGCGAGCCATAGGCAAAGATCCAAAGATCGCCCTCATGCCCGGCCAGCGCGTCGGCGCGGATCGCCTCGCGTACGGCGTCGGTGTGCAAGTCCGGCAGCCACCGTATGAGGTCCGGCTGGTCGGCCAGCAATCGCTCGACGGTGAAGCCTCGAAAGAACGACGTCTCCGGATCGGCGATCTGGTCGCGCAATTCGGGGTGGTGGGCAAAGGGGTCGGCCATGCGGCGGCTCCGGTCGGGTCAAGGGGCCGGGTCAAGCATATCTCGGTTTCCGGCGGAACGCCCGGAAATTCGCCCGCTGGGGGCAGGGTGACACAGTCATGGCGCGCGTCAAGTGCCTGTGCCGTGCGCCTCGGCGACATACATGATCGCCAAGGCGAAGAAGGCGCGCAGCGCGTCGCGGTCATCGGGTGATCTCTTTGGGTCAGAACCGCCCGAGATCGCTGGCAAGGGATCGGGTTTACGCGATATCGCGTCCTGATCGAAGGCGCGTCGAGGATGGTCATGGCGGCGTCCTTTGATGTGTGTCTGCCTCAAGCCGCTACGCCGCCCCGAGGTGAGCGCCTTCGCCAAGGTCTTGATCCCGCGCTACGCGGCGCGGTTCCGGTGCGGCGTCCTGCTGTGCCAATGGCGTGTGACCTGCGGCGGGATGGAGACCCGCCGCGTCAGAGGTCGTCGCCCTGCTTGACCTCGCGGCGGACCTGACCCCAAGACAGCAGCGCAAAGATGAAGGTGCCGCCGGTGATGTTGCCCGCCAGCACCGGCAAGAAGAACATCGTGATCGCGGACCCCAGCTGCATTTCCCCGTGCCACATCAGCAGCCCCAGTTCGACGCTGCCCGCGACGATATGGGCAAACCCGCAGACCGCCATCATCCATGTCACCGTCAGGATGACGAAGAACGAATTGCCACCCGCCGAAGGCATGATCCAGACGATCGCCGCGACCAGCATCCCGGCGGGCATCGAGCGCAGGAAATTCGTGAGGGCGTCTTCGCCGACGCCGTGGCGCGAGATCGCCAGAAGGCTTTCATGCAGGGACTGGGTCACCACGCCCTCCACCGACAGCACACCAGAGGCGATGGCGGCACCGACGACATTCGCGCTCAGAACGATGGCCCAAAGCCGCGCCGTGCGATTCATGCACCACATGGACCGGCGCGATATCACTGGCAGCACGGTGGTGATGGTGTTCTCGGTGAACAATTGCATCCGACCGAGGATCACGATCAGGAAGCCGACCGAGTAGCCAAAGCTTTCCACGAGGATGGCCCAGTCCGCCTCGGGCAGGCCACTGTGCAGCGCGGCCCGCGCGATCACCGACAGGCTGATGAAGATGCCCGCCGCGAGGCCGGACCAGACCAGCGACATGGCCGGGCGCGACAGTTCCTCGTCGCCATCGCGGCGGATGACCTCGTAGATCAGGCGGGCGGACAGGCGCGTGGCCCGCGTGACGGATTCCTCTTCGGACTCGGCGTGGATCGTCTGGGGTTCCTCGTCCGAGTCCTTGATGCCGCTGGGGCGGTTTGTGGTGTCGGTCATGCGTGGCCTCGCGGGGCGGGGACCGGGTGGGTCCGTGTCATGCGCCCACCGGTTTCTCGGCCCAGTAGCCGGGCAGGCCGCCGCAATAGCTGGGGACGTTCAGACTGTCCTCGACGGCGGCGAACATCAGCGCCTCGGCATAGGCATGGCGCTCGGACTCGGCGCCCTTGGGGGCATGCATGCCGGTGTATAGAAGGCCGAGCAGGGCTTGCTGCCCGTCTTCCTCGGCGGTTCCGGTGGCCAGCGCCTCGCGGGTGCGGGCTGGCAAAGCGCGCATCGCCCCGTTCAGCAGCGCGTCGGGGATCGTGTCAAAGCCCGAAAGCGTGCGGCAGGCCGCCGCGAAGGCGGGGCGCGAGGGGCCGGTCGTTTGCGCCAGCGCGCCCACCGGCACCAACGCGGCGGCCGATGTGCCCGCCAGAAAGAGGCGGCGGCTGAGGATCGGGTGGTCAGTCATTGCGGGTCTCCGTGGCGGTCCAGCCAGCATAGTAGCGGGCGAGATCGGCGATCTCGGGGTCGTTCAGCCGCCCGGCAAAGGCGCGCATCCGTCCCATCGGATCGGATCTGCGCGTGCCTTCGGCATAGGCGCGCAACTGGCTGGCAAGGTAGCTCTCGGGCTGGCCGTGCAGGCGCGGCGCGGTGCGGGACCGGTCGCTGCCCGGCGACAGGGCGTGGCAGCTGGCACAGGGCGGCAGGCCGCGGGCCCAGTCGCCCTGCATCACCAGATCCGGCGCCGCGTTGGCCGGTTCGGTCACAACGTCGGGCCGAGGCGCGTCGGCATACATGCGCGCCATGGCCCCGCGCCCCTTGTCCAGCGCCTCGGCGGTCAGTTGCATCTGGCGGTGCTGCCGGTCGCCTTCGACGAAGGCGCGCAACTGGTTTTCAAGGTAGCGGATCGGCTGGCCGCGCAGGTCGGGAAAGATCAGGCCTTGAGTGTGCGGTTCCGGGCCGACGGTATGGCAGGCCGGGCAATTCAGCAGGACATCGGCGGACTGCGCCGCAGCGCCCATCGGCCAAAGCGCCAGCATCAGGGCTGCGACACGGGCGAACAGGCGGGTCATGGGCGGGCCTCCGTCGCGATGTGATCGCCCAGACGCAGCGCCAGCGCCGCGATGGTCAGCGTGACATTGACGCTGGAGACGGATGGAAAGGTCGAGGACGAACTGATCCACAGATTCGGGTGATCGTGGGTGCGGCAATCGGCATCGACCACGCTGTCGCGGGGATCGTCGCCCATGATCGTCGCGCCGGTGATGTGGTTATTGGGCAGGTAGCCGTCATTGTGCTCGACGCTGCCGGGGGCAGCACCCAACGTCGCGGCGATTTCTTCGACGCGGGCTCTGGTGTCCTTCGCGGCGCGGGCCACGTAGTCATCGACATCGTAGTGGATTTCCGGGCGCGGCAGGCCCAGCTGGTCGGTCTTGCCCTCGGTCGAGGGGCGAATGCGGTTCGACGGGTCGGGCAGCTGTTCGTGAAACGCGGTGATGACCTGCCGCCGGGCGGTCCGGTGGCGCACGGCCTGCCGCAGCGCCTCGCCGGTCAGGCCTTCGTCGATGGCGGCCTTCGCAATGCCCTCCACCGGGTTCATGTTCAGGATCATCAGCTTGCGCGCGGCGTGCTCGCTGCGAAAGTCGCCGTCGCGCAGGTTGGTGATGGCCGAGATCACGTTCGGCCCGCGCCCCGGCCACAGCGGCATCTCGCTGTCGAAGGAGGACGAGCTGCCGGGATGGTCCATCAGGTTGCGTCCGACCATGTCAGACCTGTTCGCCACCCCGTCGGGGGCGTTTTCCTGCGTCGACATCAGCAGGATCTTCGGCCCCTCGATCCCACCTGCGGCCAGCACGAAGCGGTCGGCCTCGACGCGGATTTCCTCGCGGCTGGGGGTCAGGTAGCGCGCGGCGGTGATCTTGCCCTCGGGGCCGACCTCCAGCCGATGGACGACCGCGCCGGTCACCAGTTGCGCCCCGGCGGCCTGCGCCTTTTCCACGGCGACATTGCCGGAATACTGCGCGCCGATCGGGCAGATCGGCATGCAGTTGGCATTGCCGCAACAGGGCGGGCGATCGTCATAGACCTGCTGGTTGTTGCGGGCCTGCGGGGCGCTGATATGGGCATATCCCAAGGCCGACAGCTTTTCTTGAAAGACCCTGTCCATGTAGGACAGCGGCGCGGCAGGCATCGGATACGGTCCGGAGCGGGGCGCATCGAAGGGGGCGTCCTCGGGACCGGCGACGCCCATCTCGGCTTCGGCCTCGGCGTACCACGGCTCGATGTCCCAGTAGTCCAGCGGCCAGTCGCGCCCGACGCCGTACCGGGATTTCAGCTTCATGTCGTTGGGCAGATAGCGCCATGTCGCCGCCGCCCAGTGCCAAGTCGTGCCCCCCACGGCGCGGATATATTGCTGGTTGTAGGGGCGGGGGCCTTTCTGGATCAGGTAGTCGTCGGTGCGGGCGACCTGCGGCTGCGGGGCGTGTGGCACTTCCGGGTAGGGCGACATCATCGTCTGCGCGCCAGCCTGCCGGAACCGGTCCACCAGATCCTCGCGGCGCAGTTCGGGACCGTCGCACAGGATCGTCACGCGCATCCCGGCCAAGGCCGCCTTGTGCGCAACCATGCCACCGGCGATACCGGCGCCGATCACAAGCAGCTGCGGCCGGTGCGGGAGAGTGTAGACCATGGGGCTCCGTCCTTTCCTCGAAGGGTCAACGGCTGGCCCGAGGGATGGTTCCGCACCGTGCGCGGGCCATCAAGGATCGCGGGGCGGTTCGCAATTCTCCGGCTCGACATGGCCACGCCGCGCCAGCACCTGCGCCGCGCCAAAGCAGACAGCCGCCCAGCCCGCGCCTGCCAGCCAACCGGCGAAGACATCCGTTGGCCAATGCACCCCGAGATAGACGCGGCTGACCCCCACCAACAGCGTCAGCAGCACGGCGCTGGCGAGGATGAACAGCTTGAGCCGACGCAGCGGTTGCACCCGCGCCAGCAGCACGCCAAGCGACAGGTAGGCGACGGCGGCCATCATCGAGTGACCGGATGGAAAGCTGGCGGTGTGGACGATGGACCCGTGCGGCACGAGGTCGGGCCGAGGCCGGTCGAACAGCACCTTGGCGATGCTGGACAGGGCGATGCCGCCGCCCACCGCCGCCAGCAGGAACAGCATCGAACTGACCTTGTGGCGCATCAGGAAATAGCCCGACACCAGCAGCGTCGCCAGCGTCAGCACCACGGTGCCGCCAAGCGCGGTCAGGTCGCGGCCCATCTCTTCGACCCAAGGCGGTCCGATCGGGTCGGACAGGTCGCCGGGCACGCGCAGCGCCAGCAGGATGTCGCGGTCGAGATCGCGTGTCGCCCCCTCCAGCACCTCGTCGGCCAACTCGGCGACACCCCAGAACAGGCAGACCACGAGGACGAGATAGGCGAGCCAGCGCAGTTCGACCTTGCGGGCGAGGGTGGCAAGCCCGGTTTGCGTGAGATCTGTCATGGGGTGTTCCTTCGTTGCATGGGCTGATGTCATCCCGCCCCGACGGCGCGTGTCCGGGCGGAACCGTCCCGCGCCCCGACATCCAGCACACGCGACCGGGCGATCCACTCGGGATGCTCGTCGCGCAGGCAGGCCATCAACTGTTCGCGCAACCGGCTCTGGGCGGTCCAGCCGGTCGAGGGGTCCGGCATCATCGCGTAAAAGCTGACCTTCAGCCCCGCCTCGGACTGGTCCGTGGCGTAGACAAAGGCGTTCTCGGGTTCGATCACCTCCTCGTCGCGGTCCAGCATCCGGCAAAAGGAGGCGCGCAGCGCGTCGACATCGGCCATGGGATCGACCCAGATATCGATGACCCGCATCATCCGCGCCTCGGTGACGGACCAGTTCTCGAACGGTTTCGAGACGAAGTAGGTCACGGGCACGACGATGCGGCGGTTGTCCCATGTCCGCAGCCGCAGGAAGGTGTAGAAGATTGCCTCGACATAGGCCCACTCGCCCTCGAAGAACACCGCGTCGCCGATCCGTACCGGTTTGGCAAAGGCGATCTGAAGCGAGGCGATGATGTTGCCCAGCACCGCCTGACCGGCGATCCCCAGCACCACCGTCAGCACACCGGCCGATGCCAGCAGCGTCATGCCGATGCTGTCGAACAGGTTCAGCTGCAGCAACACGATGGTTGCCGCGATGCCGACCGTCGCCAGCACGATCAACCGGCGCAAGGCGTAGATCGAGGTGTAAAAGGACCGCTCGTCGAAGCTGCGCTTGTCGTCGATCTCGCCGACGAAGCGCAGGGTGATCTTGTGCAGGATGGCATCGAGGATGCGCAGCGCGGTCACGCCCAATGCCCAGACCATGACGATGGTCAGCGTCGGGCGCAGAAAGGCCTGAACCGGGCTGGAAAAGGAGATCACCCAAGACAGGATCGCCTGCGCCGCACCCGCCATAACGATCAGCGCCACCGGCAGGCGGCTTCTGGTCAGCCCGGTTTTCAACCAGTTTCGCGAGGCCCGCGTGGCCATCAGATGCACCGCCCTATGCGCCGCCCACCCCAGTCCGAACACCAGCAGCGCCAGCAGCGGCAGGGCAATCCATTCCCACAGCCACAGGCCTGCCACCTCGTGTTTCAGGGCCGTGGGTATCAGGCTTTCGTAGCGTCTCGGGCCGAAGGCGTCGTAAAGCGGCGGCACGTTCGCCACGGTCTGCGGGGTGAACAGCCAGACCGGCGCGCCGTCCGGCGGCTTGAACCGGGCGAGGCGCAGGTCATAGGCGGTGCCCCCGGCTTCGAGCGTGTCGAGATGCAGGTTTCGGCGCGGCTTTGGCTCGGGACCGTTCGCGCCGGGCCTGCGCTCGATCATGGCATCGGGCCGGGCGGGCATCGACGACCAGTCGATCCAGACCTGCCGCCGCAGGACCGAGGCGAGCATGCGGGCGCGCTCGGGCCCGACTTGGGCGCGATCCTGTTCGGAGATGCGCGAGAGGTTGAGATACTGCGCCGCCACCGCGTAATCGCCGCGCTCGACCGCAGCCATGTAGCCACGCAGGGCCTGACGCGGAGTGGACCTGTCCACCGCGTCGCCGCTGTCCGCAAGATACGCATCGGCGGCGATCTCGTACCACAGGTCGGTCTTGTCCTGTGCGGCGGCACCCGCCCCGTGGCAAAGGATCACGACGGCGCATAGCAGCCACCGCAGGGGTGACAGCAGCGCCGGTGCGGCGCCGGGCCGTGCGCGACTGCGCGGCGTGATGCGGGTCGTCCAGTTCACGAAAACCCAACCCGCGCCGGGCGGCGACGGTTCCGGCGCGTGGCCGGGGGGGATGGACGGGTGCAATGGAACGGGCCCCGGCAGGCCACGTTGATCTGCCAGCCACCCATCGAACCGCACAGGAGGACACCATGACACGACATGCGAAGATTCCACCGCAGCATCAGGACGCCATGCCCGCCGCCGAACACCGGATGACGCCCGCGCCAGACTGGCGCCCGCGCTATCCCGGCAGCGGACGATTGCAAGGGAAGACCGCGCTTGTCACCGGCGGCGACAGCGGCATTGGTCGCGCGGTGGTCGCGCTGTTCGCCCGCGAGGGCGCAGATATCGGCATCATCTACCTGAACGAGGATCGCGACGCCGAGGACACCCGCAAGATCGTCGAGGAGGAGGGGCGGACGTGTCATCTGGTCAAGGCCGATCTGGGCGACCGCGACGCGGCCTTTGCCGCGGTCGGCGAGCTTGCCGAACGGCTTGGGCGCATCGACGTGCTGGTGAACAACGCCGCACAGCAATTCGTCGAGTTCGACCTGCGCGACATTTCCGAAGAGCAGTTGCGCCGGACGTTCGACAGCAACGTGATGGGCTATTTCTTCGTCACGCAGGCGGCGCTGGACCATATCCCCGATGGCGGCGCCATCGTGAACACGGCCAGCGTCAACGCCTTCAAGGGCAACGACAAACTGGTGGACTACACCGCCACGCGGGGCGCGGTCTCGGCCTTTTCGCGGTCGATCGCGACGCAGCTTCTGGATCGCGGCATCCGGGTGAACGCGGTCGCGCCCGGTCCGATCTGGACGCCGTTCATTCCCGGCAGCATGTCCGGTGAGATGGTCGAGGATTTCGGCGCGCATGCGCCAATGGGCCGACCCGGCCAGCCTTGCGAAGTCGCGCCGTCCTACCTGTTCCTCGCGTGCGAGGATGGCAGCTATTTCACCGGCCAGACGCTGCACCCGAATGGCGGCATGATCGTCGGCAGTTAACGGAGCTGTGGGCCGGCCACCACCGGGCCGGCCCGACCTTGGTCACGTCGAACGGATGGCCCTTGGCGCCGGCCTTCAGGATGCCAGAGGCCCCGCCGGCAATCAGCGCGGCCCTGTCCTTCAATCCATGATTCTTGATCCATCTCGTGCCCCTGCGTCCGTGTCCGTCTGGCGCAGGTTCAGCCCCATCGCGTCGAGCACCGCGTTGACCGAGGCGGCCTCGGCCGGGGGAACGAGGCCGGGTGTTTCGCGCCCGTCGAGCCGGTCGAGGAACGGCACGATCCCCGTCCCGGCATCAAGCTGGCCAAGCGTCGTGGTCCGGGTCGGCGTCTCGGTGCCACGCGGTGTCAGGGTCAGGGTGCCGTCGTGCAGGGCGATGCGGCCCGTCGCACCGGTGATGTCCAGTTCCAGCCGCATCGCCGTGTCGGTCCAGCCCGCCTCGACCACGCCGGTCGCGCCCGAGCAAAAGCGCAGCACGGCGGCGCCATGGTCATCCACCGGCCAGCCCAGCGCGTTTCCGGTCTGCGCATGGCCCCGCGCGACCGGTCCCAGCAGCCATTGCAGCGCGTCGATCACGTGCACCGCCTCGTCGACGAAGCCGTCATAACAAGCCAGCGCCGGGTCGGTCATCCAGCAGTCGAGGTCGAGCCAATCGGCATAGCCGCCATCGTGGACGAACATCATCCGGGCGGCGATGACGGTGCCGATGCGGTCCGCCGCGATCCAGTCGCGGGCGGTCTGCAAGGCGGGCAGTGTGCGAAAGAAATACCCGGTCTGAAGCAGCACACCCGCGGTTTCGGCCTGCTGGGCGATGGCGCGGGCGGCGCGGGCGTCCGAGGCCAGCGGTTTCTCGGCAAAGACCGGCAGGCCTGCGGCCAGCGCGGCGGGAATGTCGCGGTCGTGATGGGCGGTCTCGGAACACACCAGCACCCCATCGACGCCCAGCCCGGACAGGTCGTCCAAAGAGCCCAGCGCGGCGGCACCCAGATCGGCGCAGAGTTGGTCGCGCCGGTCGGTGTCGCGGTCATGCACGTGGCTGACATGCCAGCCGCGGTCGCGGATCATCCGCAGATGATCGGGAAGGTGCACATGCGCCCCACCAAGAAGGGCAAGGCGGCGGTCGGGCAAGGTGGGCATCACGGGTCTCCGGTTTGGGGGGTGGCCATGGCCAGCTCGCCGCGCAGGCGCGGCAGGGCCTCGGGATGGGTGGCTTGCAGCCACGCGATGATCTTTTCGCGGATCTCGCAGCGCAGGTCCCAAGCCTGCGGCGAGGTGCGGGCGCTCATCAATCCGCGCAGCGCGATGGTGTCCTTGTCGGCATCGGTGACTTGCAGGTTCACGACCTGCCCATCCCAGTACGGCGAAGAGCGGATGATCTCTTCGAGCTTGGCGCGGACCTCGGCCACGGGCACGGTATAGTCGAGATACCAGTAGACCGAGCCGATGATCGACGCGCTTTCGCGGGTCCAGTTCTGGAAGGGTTGTTCGATGAAATAGCTCAGCGGCACCACCATGCGCCGCCAATCCCAGATGCGCACGACGACATAGGTGGCGTGGATGTCTTCGATCCAGCCCCATTCGCCGTCGACGATGACGACGTCTTCCAGCCGGATGGGCTGGGTGATGGCGATCTGGATGCCCGCGATCAGGTTGGCTAGCACGGGCCGCGCCGCCAGACCGAGGATCAGCCCCGCCGCCCCCGCCGAGGCGAACAGGCTGACGCCATATTCCTGCACCGCGTCGAAGGTCAGCAGCACCGCCGAGGCGGTGAAGATCACCAGCAGGATGGTCGCCGTGCGGCGCAGAACCCGGACCTGCGTGACGAATTTGCGCGCGGCGAGATTGTCGTCGGTGTCCATCCGGTGCTTGCGGATGGCGCGGTCACTGAAATGCCGGGTCAGCAGGATTGCCGTCCAGCCCACCAGTACGATCAGCAGGATCAGGAACAGGTGGCCCAGCCAGCCTTGCCAACGATAGGGCAGGTCCAGCCGTGGCACGACGATGGCCAGCGCCGCCAGAACGAAGCCAAGCCGGGTGGGCCGCCGTGCCCGCCGCAGCATCGACCCCAAGATGCCGGCACGGGTGCCCGCTATGCGCCGAAGGGCGAAAAAGGTCAGCCCATGCAGGGCCACCGCCAGCAACAGCGCGGCCACCAGCACGACGCCCGGCCCGATCCAGTCGGGCCAGGTTGCGACCGTGGCATCCACGGCATCGAGAAGGCGGGCGATCTGCTCCATCGGATCAGGCGAACCAGATCACGAAGCCTGCGGTGCAGACGGTCAAAAGCCCCGCCCACAGCATCCGGTTCTTCCACAGCGGCCTTTCCCACTCGGTAAACACCTTGAGCGTCTCAGACCCCGACCAGACGAGATTCTCGGTATCCTCCTTGACGTCCTGCCGGGTCAGGGCCGACAGGCCGAAATGCACCACGATGCCGATCAGCATCATGATCGAGGACATCACCGTGTAGTGGATCGCGGGCAGGCCCCAGCCCTCCCACAGGCCGGTGACTTCCTTGAAGATGAACAGCGGGATGCCCACGACCAGCCCGATCACGATGGTCCAGAACGCGCCGGTACCGTTCAGCCAAGGCACGAACAGGCCGAGGATATAGACCACCACGATGGTCGGGATGATGTAGGACAGGGAGGACTGGAAATACGAGAACAGGCTTTCAAAGCTGGCGATGGAGGGCGCGTAGACCGCGCCGAACACCATCACGATGCCGGTGACGACCCGGCCCAGCCAGACTTGGCGCTTTTCTTCGATGTTCCAGATCGGCTCGACGAAATCCTTGACCACCAGCGTCGCCGCCGAGTTCAGCGCAGAGTCGAGCGACGACATGATCGCGGCGATCAGCGCCGCCATGATCAGCCCGCGGATGCCGACCGGCATCAGCTCGAAAGCCAGCGTCGGAAAGGCGAGGTCGGGCGTTTCGAGATCCGGGTAAAGCTTCAGCGCGATCAGCCCCGGCAGGATCATCAGGAACAGGTTCGGCAGCTTGAGGAAGCCCGCGAACAGCGCGCCCACCTGACCTTCCTTCAGGTCCTTTGCGCCCAGCGTGCGCTGCACCACGAACTGGTTGATCGTCCAGTAATAGAAGCCCAGCAGCACCACGCCCCAAAGCCCGGTCCAAGGTAAGAAATCGTCGTCGGCAGGCAGGATCAGGTGTTGTTTCTCTTCGGGGATGTCGACGAACAGCTGCTGCCAGCCGCCGATCTCGTCGAGGCCCAGCCAGAACAGCGCGGCGGCGGCGATGATCAGAAGGATGGCCTGCACCGTGTCGGTGACGACCACAGCCGACAGCCCGCCGAGGATCGTGTAGACCCCCGCCACCAGCGCCAGCACGGCCACCGCCGTCCAGAGGTTGAGATAGCCGGTGACGCTGGAAATCACGAGGCCCCCGGCATACAGCGCCCCCGCGGTGTCGATGAACATGATGGCGAGGATGGTGAACAGCGAAAACGCCCGGCGGGAGCGGACGTCGTAGCGTTCTTCGAGGAACATCGGCACGGTCGAGATCTTGGCCCTCAGGAACGAGGGCAGGATGAAGATCGCGAACAGGATCAGCACCAGCGAGGCGGTCCATTCATAGTTGAAGATCGACACGCCGTTGCCATAGGCGCCGCCCATCAGCCCGACGAAACTGGACCCGGACATGTTGGATGCGAACAGCGAAAAGCCGATCAGGTACCAAGGCAGGGATCGCCCCGCGAGGAAATAGCTTTCGGAGCCCCCTTCGAGTTTCTTGGACACGTACACCCCGTGGGCGACGATGCCCGCGAAATAGACAAGGACGATCAGGTAATCGATCCAACTGAGGCTGAACTGTGCGGTTTCCATCGTGCGCTCCTCTCCTGCTGTCGGGCGGGATGCGGATGCGGTGATGAATTCGGGCCTTGGATGATGCCCGCATCCGCGTCTTGCGAAGTCGCGGCAACGGGACGGCCCGCAACCGGCGGCGTATGGAGAAAACCGCGCGGGTCGCGGCGCAGTTGCGAAAAATTTACAAAAATTGAGTCGGATCAGGCCTGACCCGGTCGGCGTTCCCGCGCGCGCGTGCGCGCGGATTACCCGGTGGACCGAATGTGGGTGCAGGTCATGTGCCTGCCGGTTTTCCGGCCCGATGCCCAAAATTTCCGCGCCGCGTGAACGCAGGACATGGCTTTGGGTTCCAAGGGATTTTTCCGGATTTCAGTTGGAACGGACAGGGGGGGCGAGGGGGTTGCAGCAACAAGGGCCGGAGCCACACACCATCCGGTCTTCATGAAAAGAACGATCGAAAGGATTCACCATGAGACGTTTTCTGACAACCACCGCACTCGTCGCCTTCACCGCCCTGCCGCTGCAGGCCGAACAGCACATGTCGCAATCGGGCGAAACCTCGATGGAGGTCACCGTTGGCGATCAAGAGTTCCGCGCCAGCACCATGATGGGCGCCGCAGTCTACATGGCAGCCGACGGCGGTCAGACGGCCGAGGGCAACACCATGTCCGAAATCCCCGAGAGCTGGACTCAGGTCGGCACCGTCGAGGATGTCTTCGTCGGGCAGAACGGCGAGATTTCCACCGTCGTCTTCGCGCCGAATGACCAGATTTCCAGCGACAAGGACCGCGTCGGCGTCGAAACCGCGTCGGTCGACTTCAAGACCTCCGAGGATGGCAGCAAGATCTATGTCGTCTATACTGGCGACAAGGTCTCGCTTGAGCAGAGCGAGGAATTCGATCAGGCGGCTGCCGAGGCCGAAGGTCAGCAATCCGCTGCCCGGATGGACCAAGCCTCCAACACCGAGACCGAGAAGGATGGCCTGACCATCCGCGCCGGTGACCTGACCGACCACGCCGTCTACGTGCCCGCCGAAAACGCGGAGATGAACTGGGACGAGGCGATTTCCGAAATTCCCGCAGAATGGGAAGAACTCGGTGACGTGGACAGCGTCGTGCTGAGCCGCGAGGGCCAGATCAAGTCGATCACGCTGGATGTCGGCGGTTTCCTTGGCATGGGCGAGAAAGAGGTCGAGACCTCGATGGACGATCTCCGCTTTGTCCGTGACAGCGACAGCGATGCCGACAACGAGTACTTCATCGTTTACACCGGCGACCGCTCGATGCTGGAAGACCAAAAAGAATTCGACCGCGAAAAGGCCGAAGCCGACGGTAACCAAGTCATGACCGGGTCCGAGAACCGCATGGCGGGCAACGACAACATGCAGGACCGTACCGAACAGCAACAGGCTGATGCCGGTGACGACGCGATGAACCGCGATCCGAATGCCGAAGAGCAGCAGGCCTATGCAGGCGACAACGAGCGCATGCCGATGACCGGCGAAGAGATGGCGCAGTTGACGGCGAGCGAGCTGGAAGGCCAGACGGTCTATGGCTCGAACGGCGACAACATCGGTGACGTCTCGCAACTCGTGCTGAACGACGAAGGCAAGATCGCCGAAGTCATCGTCGATGTCGGCGGCTTCCTCGGCCTTGGTGAAAAGCCGGTCGCCCTGCCGTTCGACGAACTGAAGATCGAACGTGGCACCGGTGGCTTCGACTCGCTCGAAGTCCGGGTCGACCACACGCAGGAAGACCTTGAGAACATGGAATCGTGGACCGATTCCTGATCGACCCAAGGTCGTTCGACCAATGATCCTAGGGGCCGCTTTCGAGCGGCCCCTTTTCGTGCGCGACTGCTCGCACAAGGAACCCGCTCGCGCGGCCCGGCGTTTGCACGGCATGTCCCGATTGAAGTTCCCCTAGGTCATGGCTGCGGCACGAGGCCAAGCCAGCGTGGTCTGGACCGCACGGCCCGACCGCATCCTGAGCGCAACCGCCTCCTATGGCGTGGTGCTGGGGGGCGTGACCGGTGTGCCTGCGCTGGGCGCCCTTGCCGAACGGCACTGGGCGCTGTTGACCGCACTGGGCGTGCCCAGCCTTGTGCTGGGCGGAATCGGGGTGCTGGCGATGCGCCGCTGGGTGCCCGACGACCTGCGCGGCATCGAGGCGGTTGTCACGCTGGTCTGCCTGTTTGCCATTGCCTCGATCATCCCGATCCCGGCCTTTCTCGTGCTGGGGCTGAGTGGCTGGGATGCGGTGTTCGAGTCCGTCTCGGCGATCACCTCGACCGGGTTGACGGTCGCGGGCGACACCTCCGGCTGGCCATTGGCCGGGCATCTGCTGCGCGGCTGGCTGCAATGGGCGGGCGGTTTTGCCATCGCCGTGGCGGGGGTGGCGCTGATCGTCGGCCCCCGGGCCACGGTGCAGGCGATGGGCAATGTCGGCCTCGACCAGCGCGACCTGCTGAGTTCGACCCGCGACCAGTCCCGGCAGTTGATGGTGGTCTATGCCGGCCTGACGGTGCTGGCCATCGGCATTCTGCTGCCGCTGATGCCGAGTTGGCACGAGGCGGTCTTCATCGGGCTGACCGCCGTCTCGACCGGGGGATTCACACCCCGTCCGGACAGCCTTGCCAGCTACGGGCGTGCGGCGCAGGTTGTGACGCTGCTGATCTGCCTGTCGACCACCGTGTCGCTGATGTTCTACATCCTGTGGCGGCGCAGCGGGCTGCGCGCCGCCCTGACGGGCACCAATGCGCGCGGCGTGGGCTGGGCGCTGGTCGCGGGACTCGTGACACTGACCGGGCTGTTCTGGGCCAGCGACGCGCTGCCGCCAGCGACGCTGGCCGACGTGCTGCTGAACTTTGCCAGCGCATTGACCACGGCGGGGTTCTCCGTCGCGGTGGTGACGGATGTGCCCGGTGTCGTGGCCTTCGTGCTGCTGGCGATGTTCATCGGCGGCGGGGTCGGATCGACCGCCGGGGGGATCAAGATCGACCGGGTGCTGAGCGTGATCCGCATGATCGGCCTGACGCTGTTGCGGATGCGCACGCCACCGCGCGCCGTCACCCACCTGAAGGAAGACGGCCAGCCGGTGAAATCGGAACGCATCGTGGCGCTGGTGGCCGTCGTCGCCTGCTACGGGGCGTCGGCCTTTGTCGCGTGGATCGTGTTCCTGCTGTCGGGGCAGGCGCCGCTGGGCTCGCTTTTCGACATCGTCTCGGCGCTGTCGACGGTGGGGCTGTCATCCGGCGTCACCTCGCCCGCTTTGGCGCCCCATCTGAAGATGGTGCTGGCGGTGGCGATGTTCCTTGGCCGGTTGGAATTCCTCGCGGTGATCGCCGCCGTATCCCCCGCCACATGGAAATAGGAGAGCCGTATGAGAATCGTCATCGTGGGCGCGTCGCGTTTCGGCGTGGCAACCGCAGAGCAACTGATCGAGACCGGCCATCAGGTCGTGCTGGTGGACACCGACCGCGACAAGCTGGATCAGGTCGCCGAGGATCTCGATTGCGGCATGTTGCAGGGCGACGGATCGTTGCCCACCGTCCAGCGCGAGGCCTTCGGGGACCATGCGGATGCGCTGATCCTGCTGACCAACACCGACGACGTGAACATCATGGCGGCGGTCGTGGGCCGGTCGGTTGGCTTTGCGCGCGTGGTGCCGCAGATCGTGCGGTCCGAACTGGTGTCGGTCTGCGAGGAGTTGGGGCTGGAGGATCTCGTGACCCCGCACCAGACGCTGGCGCGGTCGCTGCTGCGCATGCTGGAGGATCATTCCGACGCGGCGCTGGAACTGCGGTTCCGCAACGGGCTGACGGTGCGCGGTTATACCATCGGCGACCAATTGGCCGGCACGCGGATCGGGGCGCTCGACCTGCCGGACCGCTGCCGGGTGATGGGGGTCGCCGATGACTACGAGGAACGGCTTGGCGATGCGGATACCGTGCTGGAGCAGGGCAACCGACTGATCCTTGTCGCCGAGGACGATGTCATCGACGAGGTGGACGCGATCTTCGAGGCCGAAGGCTCGCCCGACCGGCCGGATGGCAGGGAAATTCAAGAAAATTTGGAACAATAGGGCGGGGGGTGTCCGTTTCACGCATATCAAATCCATTTCCGAGGGGGATATCATGCCGAATTTTTCGCGCAGGGCCGTGCTGTTGCAGATCGGTGCCTCCGGCTTGGCGGCCGTGACACCTGGAGCCGCGCTGGCCCAGAACCGTTACGCTGCGCTCGATACCCAACCCTGGAGCTATCTCGACGGCAGCGAAGCCCGCTTTCTCGCCTCGATGGCAGATGTGCTGATCCCCGAAGACGACTTTCCCAGTGCCTCGCAGGCGGGTGTGGTCGACTTCATCGACCTTCAGTTGGCCGGACCCTATGGACAGGGTGCCGGTCTTTTTCTTGAGGGTCCGTTTGCCGATGGCACCCCCGAACAGGGCTGGCAGACCGCGCATACGCC
Source organism: Tropicibacter alexandrii (assembly GCF_003667315.2). GTDB lineage: Bacteria > Pseudomonadota > Alphaproteobacteria > Rhodobacterales > Rhodobacteraceae > Tropicibacter > Tropicibacter alexandrii. Next base: position 47,494 of record NZ_RCTZ02000002.1, read on the forward strand.
CGCCTCGCTGATCCGCAACGGGATCGCGCGGCTTGAGGATGGCGGCACCCGGCTGGTCGATCTGGACGCCAACGACCGCAGCGCCTTTGTCGAGCGGCTGTCAAAGGGCGAGGGGTTCGATCTGGGCGACGTGCCGGTCCAGACGCTGTTCGACGAGATCTGGGCGCTGGTCAAGGAAGGCTATTTCTCCGACCCGATCTACGGCGGCAACAAGGATTACGCCGGTTGGGAGATGATCGGCTTCCCCGGTGCCCACGCCTATTACACCGACCATGTCGACAAGAACGCGCCCTTTCCGGCGCCACCCAAGGGCATCGCGCATGTGCCGGGCACCGGCAGGTCCGCCGACACCGCGCGCCCGCTGCGGGCGCAAACCGCCAGAGAGGAGGGCTGAGCCATGGTCAGGGAACTTCCGAAAACCGATGTGGTCATCGTCGGCGCGGGCTGGACGGGCCTCGCCGCCGCCAAGGAACTGGCCGATGCGGGCCAACGTTGCGTCGTGATCGAGCGCGGCGACTGGCGCCATGACGCCAGCAATTTCGGCGCGCCCGAGGAACATGACGAGCTGAAATACGCCCGCCGCAAGGAACACATGATCGACACGCAGACCAAGACGCTGTCGTTCCGCAATTCCTCCGACCAGACAGCGCTGCCGATGCGGCGGCTGGGGTCGTTCCTGCCCGGCAAGGGGCTGGGCGGGGCCGGTATCCACTGGAACGGCCAGCTTTGGCGGCCGCTGCCGTCGGACCTGAAAATGCGCAGCCACTATGCCGACCGCTACGGCGAAGCCATCCTCGACGGTCTGAACGTGCAGGATTGGGGTGTCACCTATGACGAGCTGGAACCGCATCTGGATTTCTTCGATCGGGTCTGCGGCACGGCGGGGGTCGCGGGCAATCTGAACGGCGAGACAAAAGAGGGCGGCAACCCGTTCGAGGGACCGCGCTCTGCCGATTATCCCAACCCGCCGATGAAGGCCTCGCCGCCCTTGCAGCTGTTCCAGAAGACCGCGCAGGAGATGGGCTATCACCCGTTCCAGATGCCTTCGGCCAACGTGACCAAGGCGTATGAGAACGCCTATGGCGCGCAGTTGCACCCCTGCACCTATTGCGGGTTCTGCGAACGCTTCGGCTGTGGCTACTATGCCAAGGCCGATCCGATCATCTGCATCTATGACGTGGTCAAGGACCATGAGAATTTCGAACTGCGGATGAATTCGCAGGTCCTGCGGGTCGAGAAATCCGCCGATGGCAAGACCGCGACCGGGGTCACGTATCTGGACGAGCGCGGGCAAGAGGTGTTCCAGCCCGCCGACACGGTCTGCCTGAATGCCTATGCGCTGTGGAACGTGCATCTGATGCTCGTCAGCGGCTTGGGCAAGCCCTACGACCCGGAAACCGGCGAGGGCACGGTGGGCCGGAACTACGCCTACCAGACCCTCGCTGCGGCGGGCGTCTTCTTCGACAAGGAGGTCTGGTCCAACCCGTTCATGGGGGCGGGGGCGCTTGGCATGACGATCGACGACTTCAACGGTGACAATTTCGACCATACCGATCTGGGCTTTGTCGGCGGCGGATATATCAGTGCCAACCAGACCAACGGGCGCCCGATCAACTACCATCCGACGCCGCCCGACACGCCGTCATGGGGCCCCGAATGGAAGAAGGCCGTGCGCGAGAATTACCTGCACCATGTCGGTATCGTCTGTCATGGCAGTTCGGTCGCGGTGCCGGGGAACTACCTGGACCTCGATCCGACCTACAAGGACGCCTATGGCCAGCCGCTGCTGAGGATGACCTTCGATTTCCCGGAGAACGACCGCAGGATGAGCGCCTATGTCCTGTCCAAGGCCGAGGAAATCGCCCGCAACATGGACAATGTCCGCGCGGTCAGCACCGTCAACCGCGCAGCCGAAGGCGAAAGCTATTCGGTGGTGCCCTACCAGACCACCCACAATACCGGCGGCGCGGTGATCGGCACCGACCCGACCACCAGCGTCGTCAACCGCTACGGCCAGATGTGGGACCATCACAACGTCTTCGTCTTTGGTGCGTGCCTGTTCCCGCAGAACCTTGGCTACAACCCGACGGGGCCGTTGATGGGTCTGGCCTATTGGACGCTCGACCACATGAAGAACGACTACCTGCAAAATCCGCGCCCGCTGATGGACGCCTGAAGGAGGCCCGACATGAAACTTGCAAGAACAACCCTTCTCGCCATCCTGACCATCGGACTTGGCCCGGTTGCCATCGTGCAGGCGCAGGACAGCGGGGGCGAGCCCGGGATGAACGAACTGGAACGCCGCCTGAACGTCGACAGCGTGATGTTCAACGCCACCATCGACCAGAAGCCGGACAACGACCTGCTGGAACTCGGGCGGCTGGTCGCGATGGGCAGCGCCGAACAGGGCGGGTCGGGCATGGCCTGCATCACCTGCCACGGCGTCGACGGGCAGGGCGATGGCTCGGCGGCGTTTCCGCGGCTCGACGGGCAGGCGGGCTGGTACCTGTTCAAACAGCTTCAGGATTACGCCAGCGGCGACCGCCCGAACCGGGTGATGACCGGGATCGCGCAGCGCCTGACCGAGCGCGAGCGCGAGGCGGTGGCGGCCTATTACGCCACCATGCCCGCCGGTGATCTGAAGACCGCGCATGGCGATATAGATGGCCGGGTGCTGCAATGGGGCGGTCAACTGGCCGCCGTGGGCTCTGCCGAAAAGGGTATCCCGGCCTGCGTCAACTGCCACGGCGCGCAGGGCACCGGGCTGCCGCCTTCGGTGCCGTATCTCGCCGGGCAATATGCTGGCTACATGCAGTTGCAGCTGGAGCTATGGAAAGAGGGCACGCGCGACAATGACGCGATGGACGTGATGTCGACCATCGCCGACAAGATGTCCAAAGAGGACATGCGCGCAGTGGCCGAATATTATGCGCGCGTGTCGAACCCCGCCGACGAAGGGCCCGAGCCCGAGGTCGATTACGACATGCCCGCGGCAGAGTGACGGCCCATGAGCGTGGTCCGCAGGTCCCTGCGCGCGATCACCGTGCTGCTGTCCGGCCTTGTCGGACTGGCGGTCTGCGTGGCGGTGACGGTCTGGGCGCTGGCCCGGCCCGATGCCGACCCGGTCGGCACCGGGCTGACGCGGGCGGCGGGCTGGCTGACGGCGCATCTGTCCGCGCTGGACACCGCCCCGACCCCTGACTGGCGCGCCGCCGCCTTCGTGGTTTCGGATGGCGACCCACGGCGGGGGGCGGTGCTGATTGCGCGATATGGTTGCGGGGCCTGCCACACCATCCCCGGCATCCCGAGGGCGCGGGGCAGCGTCGGACCCGACCTGACCGGCTGGCGCGACCAGTCCTACATCGCGGGGGTCCTGCCGAACCGTCCCGGCGACCTTGTAAACTGGCTGCAATCGCCGCCGCGCCACGCGCCCGAAACCGTGATGCCCGACATGGGGATCACCGAACCGGAGGCCGAACACATGGCGGCCTACCTCTATACGTTGGGGCGCTGAGATGGAGTCCACCCTGAACGTCTTCGGCAGTCAGGACACCTCGCGCATCGCGGGGCTCGCCGCGGGCGAGACCCTGTGGCTGACCATCGCGATGTCTGTGGCGGGGGCGGTGATCTTCGTCATCGTCATGGGGCTCGTTGCGCTGGCGTGGCGTGGGCGCGGCACGGCGCGGGCATGGTGGATCATCGGCGGCGGCGTGGTCTTTCCGGTGGTGGTGCTGGCGCTGCTCTTCACCGTCTCGACCCTCGTGCTGCGGAGCATCGCCGGGCCGGTCGCCCCGGCCCATGTCATCGAAGTGACGGGCAAGCAATTCTGGTGGAACGTGATCTACGACCCGGACGGGCGCGCCCTGCGCGACGCCAACGAGATCGTTCTGCCGCTGGGCGAGCCGGTCGAGATCCGGCTGAAAAGCAGCGATGTCATCCATTCCTTCTGGGTGCCGTCGATCGGGGGCAAGATGGACATGATCCCGGGCCGGGTGAACCGGTTGACCGTCACCGCCACCCGCGAAGGCCGCTTTCGCGGCCAATGCGCCGAGTTCTGCGGGCTGGCGCATCCGCTCATGGCGTTCGAGGCGGTGGTCCTGCCACACGATGAATTCGACGCCTTCCTCACCGATCTGGACGGCGACGCAAGCGATGCCGTGACCCCGCAACAACGTCGCGGCGCCGAGGTGTTCCGCGAGAACGGCTGTATCGCCTGCCACCGCGTGGCGGGCCTCTCGGAGGCCCAGATCGGCCCGGACCTGACCCGCATCGGCCAGCGTGCCACGCTGGGCGCGGGCATGTGGGACATGAATACCGGCAACCTCGCCGGGTGGATCGTGGATGTGGGCGACATGAAACCGGGGGCCGAGATGCCTTCGTACAACCAGTTGTCCGGCCCCGACCTGCGCGCCCTCGTGGCTTGGCTGGAGGGGCTGACATGACCGTTGCAGAGACACCACCGGACTATTCCGGCGCGCACAAGGGCGAGGACAAGACCTTCGAAGGCGTCTGGGACACGCCCAAGGGCCTGCGGGTGCTGTCCTCTGTCAGTCATCGCGTGGTCGGGCGGCGTTTCATCTATACCGGCTTTGCCTTCTTCCTGATCGCCGGGTTCCTCGCGCTGCTGGTGCGCACTCAACTGATCGTGCCGGGCAATACCTTTCTCGATCTGGAAACCTACAATCAGGTCTTCACCATGCACGGGACATTGATGATGTTCCTGTTCGCGATCCCGATCCTCGAAGGGTTCGCGGTCTACCTGATCCCGCTGATGCTGGGCGCGCGCGACCTGATCTTTCCGCGGCTCGGGCAGTTCGGCTACTATTGCTACCTGTTCGGCGGCATCATCGTGCTGTCATCCTTCCTGTTCGACGCAGCGCCCGATGGCGGGTGGTTCATGTATGTGCCGCTGTCGACGCAGGCGCATACGCCGGGCCTGTCGGCGGATTTCTGGCTGATCGGGATCACCTTCGCGGAAATCGCCTCGGTCACGGCGGCTGTCGAATTGATCACCGCCATCCTGTGCGCCCGCGCACCGGGGATGAGCCTGACCAAGATGCCGATCTTTGCGTGGTATATCCTGATCACCGCCTTCATGATCGCCATCGGCTTTCCGCCGCTGATCATCGGCTCGATCCTGCTCGAAGCGGAACGGCTGCTGGGCCTGCCCTTCTTCGATCCCACGCTGGGCGGCGATCCGTTGCTGTGGCAGCACCTGTTTTGGCTGTTCGGCCACCCGGAGGTCTACATCATCTTCCTGCCCGCCGCCGGGATGGTGGCGACGATGCTGCCCACCTTCGTCGGCAAGCCGCTGTTCGGCTACGGGTTCGCGGTGGCGGCGGTGGTGTCGATGGGCTTCATCAGCTTTGGCCTGTGGGCGCATCACATGTTCGCCACGGGCCTGCCGATCCTGTCGTTGTCGCTGTTCTCGGCGGCCTCGACCATGGTGACGGTGCCGACGGGCATCCAGATCTTCTGCCTGATCGCGACGCTGGCCTCGGGCCGGCCAAGGCTGACCGTCCCGATGCTGTTCATCCTCGGTTTCCTGTCGATCTTCGTCATCGGCGGGCTGACCGGGGTGATGCTGGCCAGCGTGCCGTTCAACTGGCAGGCACATGACAGTTACTTCGTCGTGGCGCACCTGCATTACGTGCTGATCGGCGGCATGGTGTTTCCGCTAATCGGGGCCTTCTACTACTGGGCGCCGCATTTCACCGGCCGGATGATGTCCGAGCGACTGGGCCGCTGGGTGTTCGGCCTGATGTTCGTGGGCTTCAACGTGACCTTCCTGCTGATGCACATCACCGGGCTGCGCGGCATGCCGCGTCGCGTCGCGACCTATCCCGAAGGGCTTGGCTGGGACCGCCTGAACATGCTCAGTTCCATCGGCAGCTACATCCTTGCCGCCGGGATCGTGCTATTCGTGTACGACTTCTTCCGCAGTCGTCGGCACGGCCCGATCGCGCCGCGCAACCCGTGGGGGGCGGGGACGCTGGAATGGCTGTATCCGCCGGTGGCGCCGGGGTTCAACTTCCACGCCATCCCGCCAGTCCACAGCCGCGAGCCGCTATGGGATCAGCCCGACCTGCTGGAGGCCGAGGCGCACGAGGTCGAAGGCGTGATGCACGGCCTGCGCGACGGGCGGCGCGAGACGGTGGGCTGCGACCCGGTGAGCGGTGCGCCGCTATATATCCTGCGCCTGCCGCATCCGACATGGGTTCCGATGATCGCCGCACTCGGGATGGCGCTGCTGTTCGGGGCGACGCTGGCCTCGGCCTATTGGCTGAGCGGCGTGGGGGCGGTGATCGCGTTGGCCGCCTTTGCCGTCTGGGCGTGGGAGCCGTCGGACAGCGGCGTCACCCGCGATGCGGGCATGGGGCACGACCTGCCGGTCAACGTGGTGGACCGCCGGTCGCACATGCATGTCGCGCTTGTCGGGACGATGCTTGTGCTGATGGCCCTGTTCGCCTCGCTGGTCTTCGGGCTGTTGTACCTGTGGAACATCCGCCCCGACGCGGCGGCGGCTGTCGCCCGGCCCGAGGCCCTGACCGCCGGGCTTGGCGGTCTGTGCGGGCTTGGCGTGGCGCTGGCGGGCCAGATGACGCGGCGCGCCGCGCTGGCGGACAGGTTCGGCATAACGACGGTGCTGTCGCTGCTGACCGCCGCGCTGGCGATCGCGGCAGCGGGGCTTCTGGGCCTGTCGCTGGGGCCGGTCGATCCGTGGGTCAGCGCGCTGGGCGCGACGCTGTGGGCCATCGTCGCCTTTACCGGCCTTGTGCTGTTCGCGCTTGTTTTCTGGGCACTGTTCAACGCCGCGCGCCGCACGGCGCGGCGCGTCGGGCCGGGCCAGTCGATGCCGGATTTCAACCTTGCCACGCTGGCCAAGGGCGCGGGGCTGATGGTCGTGGTGGCTGCGGCGCTGTTCGTGGCGGGCGCTTACGGGGGTGTCGGATGAGCCCGCTGGCCCGCCAGATCACCGCAATCGCACGCCCCGGGCTGGCTTGGGCTGCGCATTTCATCGCGATCTACGCGCTGATCTCGGCCAGTTGCGCGGCGCGCGCGCTGATCGACCATCCGACGGTGGTGGCAGACGCGATCGTTGCGACAGTGGTCGCGTTGGCGCTGTGTCTGTGGTCGGTGGTCGCCGCCCCCAAGGGCGCCAGCGCAGACCTGCGCCGGGCCGCGTTCTGGGGCGGGCTGATCTTTGCGCTGGCCTGTCTCGCCAACGCGGCCGCGCTGGTGCTTCTTCAAGGCTGTGGAGGCTGAGATGACCGAATACGTTCCCTTTTGCGGCACACCGCCGCTGCCGTCGGACCTGCTGGCCCGCTGGACGCTGGACCCGGTCTTGCTGACCGGGCTGGCGGTGGCGCTAATTGCGGTGCTCTGGACCACCCAAGGCCCGGCCCGGCGGCAACCGCTGATCGGCTGGGCGCTGGTCGCGGCGCTGTTCGTCTCGCCGCTCTGTGCCGCCTCGATGGCGCTGTTCTCGGCGCGGGTGGCGCAACATCTGCTGCTGACGCTGGTCGCGGCACCGCTGCTGTCGGGCCTCTTGCGCCGCGCGCCATCGCCCGCCATCGCCGCCGCGCTTTTTGCGGTGCTGTTCTGGGTCTGGCACGTGCCGGGGCCCTATGCCGTGACGCTGCAATCCGACCTCGCTTACTGGGCCATGCATCTGAGCCTGCTCGGCGCGGCCGTGCTGCTATGGGCGTCGCTGCGCCGGTCCGTGACCCGCGCGCCCTTTGCCACGCTTCTGGCGGTGGCCGCCACCGGGGCACAGATGACCTTGCTGTCGGTTCTGCTGATCTTTTCGCCGCGGGTCTGGCACCCGTGGCACGACCTGACGACAGTGCCCTATGGCATGACCGCGCTGGGCGATCAGGCGCTTGCGGGCGCGCTGATGTGGGTCGCGGGCGGCCTGATCCTTGTCACGCTGGTCGCGGGGCTGTCCTTGCGGCTGGTGCGCGGCGAAGGTCTGCGTGCCTGAGGGTCATGCGCCTGTCAGGCCGCGCCCTTCCACGGCAGGGGCGTGACATAGACCACGGCATCGCCGACACCGACCATCACCTCGCCATCCTGGATGTTCACCTGAATCTTCATCGCCCGGCTGGCGAGCGCGGCAAGGGCGGCGCTATCCGCTTCGGAGAAGGCCGTGACCTCGAGATTGTCGAAGCGGGTGGTGCTGCCCTTGACCTTGTCCCACCAGACCTCGGCGGCGCGCCCGCCATAGGGGTAGATGACCACGCGGGCGGACTTGTTGCAGGACTGGCGGATCACCTTTTCCGACGGAAGCCCCAGCGTCACCCAAAGGTCGATCTCGTTGCTGAGGCTTTTCTGCCAGATGTCGGGTTCGTCATCCGTCGACAGGCCCTTGGTCATCTCCAGATGGTCATGGGCGTTCAGCGCAAAGGCGACGAGCCGCAGCATCAGCCGCTCATCGGTCTCGGACGGGTGCCGGGCAATGGTCAGCTTGTGGGTCTCGTAGTAATGGCGGTCCATGTCCGAGACGGACAGTTCGACCTTGTAGATTGTGGCATTCAAGGCCATCGTCCGCACCCCTTGTCCGTTCCGGTGGGTGCTGCCTACAGCGCGCGCCCGCGAATGGAAAGCCGCATCGGTTTGGCTTTCAGAGAAGCACAAGGTTTCGAGAGCGTTAACCATTCTTAAAGGGTGGAACGCATAGTCTGGCCGCAAAGCCATGTCGAGATAAGCCCGTGTTCGTCACACGGATGACAGGAGACGCCGTGTTGCGCCGGAACGCCTTGCAAATCATCGGTTTGCCCTGCCTGATCACGGGATTCGCGATCGTATGGTCGCTGGGACTGATCGCGATGCGCGGTGCGGGCGAGCCAAGGGCGCTTTCGCTCGCCGTCTTCCCGCCTTGGTGGGGCGAAAAACGCGTCTTCATGGCCGCCGCCGCAAGCGGCAGCCGAATCGTCGGACCGGGGCCGGTCGACTGGCTGCTGATCGTCTCGCCCGATACCCGCTCGCAAACTCTGGGCCTGAAGGCGGAGGGCGCCGTCTTCCTGCTGAACGCGACCGCAGCCAAGGCATGTTCGACCGGGGCGACGGCCCTTTCAGGTGACCAATCCACATGATGATGTCGTCGCAATTCCGCCAGCAGGACCTGCGGGGCGAGCGTCTGGACGAGCTCCGCAGCATATGCAGCCGGGTGATCGTCGCCTATTACTGGCTGATGACGCTTGGCGTCTCGGGCATGGCCGTGTTCATGGATATCCCGGTCGAAAGCGTCGCCGTGCCGATGATCGTGATCGGAGTGCTGGCCATGATGCGCTGGTGCCAGCACCGCCACGAACTGGCCACCCGGCTGGTGCTGACGGTGGCGATCAATACCACGTGGATGATGGCGCTTTACGTCGTGGCGGACCTGCATGGCGGGCAATACATGCTCGAAGTGCACATGTTCTATTTCATCAACAGCGGGCTTGTCGTCGCCTTTGCCTGCTGGCGGTCGGTGGTCACGACGCTGGTTGTCGCGCTGGTGCATCATGGCATCCTGAGCTTTGCGCTGCCCTCGCTGGTCTGGCCTGCCGACAGTTACCAGTGGATTCACTTCCTCAATCACGTGGGGCTTGGGGGGCTGAACTGCGCGCTTGGTGTGACCATGGCGATCCTGATCGCCGGCTATCTGCGCCGGATGGAGTACCAAGCCAGCCATGACGAGCTGACGGGATTGCTGAACCGGCGCGGCATCTACCGCAAGCTGCGTCAGGAACTGAACGTCGGCAACGCCGTCCTGCATGTGCTCGAGATGGATCTGGACGGATTCAAGCAGATCAACGATACGGCCGGGCACGCGGTCGGTGACGAATTGTTGCGCGAGATGGCGCAGGAGCTTGGCAGGCTGGCGCCGCGCCACGCGTTTCTGGGCCGGACCGGCGGGGACGAGTTCATCGTCGTGATTCCCGGCGGCAAACAGGAAGTGGCGGATAAGCTGGCCGAGGACATCGTCGCGTGGGCGCGCAGGCCGCTGATGTTGCGGGGCCGCGAATTGCGCTTCGGGGTGTCCGTGGGTCTTGCCAGCACGTTGCTTGGCACCCGTGATCCCGATGCCCTGATCGTCGAGGCCGATTTTGCGCTATACCGGGCGAAGGCGGCGGGAAAGAACCAGACCCACGCCTACAGCACGGCGCTGCGCAAGCAAGCCCAAAAGCGGAAATGCCTCGCCGACGAGATCGTGCGCGGCCTCGAACGGGATGAATTCATCCCGTATTTCCAGACGCAGCACGACGCCGAGGATGGCCGGGTCGTCGGCCTTGAGGCGCTGGCGCGCTGGCAGCACCCGACGCGGGGGCTGATCGGACCGGACGGCTTCATCGACATCGCCGAGGAAATGTCCCGGATCGGCGATATCGACGCCGTCATCATGAAGAAGGCGGCGCAGCAGGTCTGCGCGCTGGAGCAGCAGGGGCTGGATATTGGCAAGCTGTCGGTCAATGTCAGCTTTGCACGGCTGCGCGACCCGCTGCTGGTCGAGACGACGCTGACGCTGCCCGAGATGCGCGCCGAACTCGCGCTCGAAATCGTCGAGACGGTGCTGATCGACAAGCTGTCCGTGCGCGATCAGTGGATGATCGACAAGCTGCGCGAACGTGCCATCAGGATCGAGATCGACGATTTCGGGACCGGGCATGCCTCGCTGGTCGCCCTGACCCGCCTGCGCCCGGACCGGGTCAAGATCGACCGCGAGCTGGTGGCCCCCATCGTGCAAAGCGCCGAACAGCGGTTGATCGTCCGCGCGATCATCGACATGGCGAGCGCGCTTGGCGTCGCCACGACGGCGGAAGGGGTCGAAACCCCCGAACAGGCCGCGCTGCTGAAGGAGATGGGCGTGACCTCGCTGCAGGGGTTCCTGTTCAGCAGGCCGATGCCGTCAGAGGAGCTGTCCGCCTACCTGTGCAAACGGTCGCGGATTGCCTCCTGACGAACTGACTGATTGGCGGGTGCAAGGGCTCAGGCCTTGGGCCGCGACAGGCGATCGGCGGCGGCCAGCAGGGCCTCGATGACCGGGGTATGCGGGTCGCGATGCGGCACCACGAGCCCGACCGAATGGCGCTGGGCATCGCCCTCGATCGGAACGATGCGCAGCGGCTGCCCGCTGGCCAGAAACCGCGCGATGTCATCGGGCAGGACGGTCATGCACCGCCCGCCCAGCACGCTTGAGACGAGAGCGATCAGGGAATTCGATTCGATCAGCGGGGCCGGGGCCGCGCCGTAATCCGCGAAGACCTGGTTGATGATGCGGCGGTTCTGCATTTCGGGCGTCAGCAGGGCCAGCGGCTCGGCGTCGAGGTCTTCCCATGTGACCGATTTGCGGCTGGCAAGGCGCGCGTCGTCCCGGCACAGCAGGACGTAGCGTTCGCGGTACAGGGCCGCCGTGTCGACCCGGCCCAGCGGCTCGTTGTCGAGATAGGAGATGCCGGCATCGGCCTCGAAACTGTCGAGCATCACTTGGATCTCGCGAGAGCTGTGCGACAGGATGGTGAAGCGCACATTGGGATGCCGGTCGGCGAAACGGCTGGACAGGTGCGCAGCCCATGTCAGCGCGGTCGGGATCACGGCGAGGCGGATTTCCCCGGACAAGCCGTGGCGCTTGGCGCGCATCTCGTCGCGCAACTGCCGGGTGTCGGCGGTGATGCGCCGCGCCCAGACCAGCGCCGACTGACCTTCGGGCGTCAACCCGCCATAGCGCGAGCCACGGATGACCAGTTGCACGCCCAGTTGCTCTTCGAGTTGTTTGATGCCCGCCGACAGGGTCGGTTGCGAGATGTTGAGGCTTTCGGCAGCGCGGCCAAAATGGCTTTCGCGGGCCAGCGCGATGAACATTTCCAGCTTGTCGAGCATGATCGGGTGTCCTGAGCGCGGGCGTGGGGTCGATCGGAAAGGTGAGGCCAACGGGCGGGCAGGTCAACCGAGGCTGTGACCGTGGTCATTGGCAGGTGCGCTTTGCCGTGCAACCTTGCCGTTTGTCCAACTGGAGAAAATCTCATGAAGCGTGTCATTCCGTCGGGCCTTGTTGCCCTTTGCTTGCTGGCCGCGCCAGCGCAGGCCGATGTGGCCCATGCCTGGGTCCAGCTTTTGCCCGACGGCAAGGCGACGCTGCGGGTCATTGCCTCGGGCGAGTGCGCCTCGGTTGGCGCCTCGGTGCCGCTGAGCCTGCGCAACCGCGACGGCTTGCAGGGTATGGTCGACGGGGCAGGTGCGGCCTTGTCGGTCTGCGAGGCGACCTTCGACCGCGCGGCGCAGGCTTCGGTCACGGTGGGCGGCCAGACCTTGACGGTGCCGCAAGAGGCCCCGCGCCGCGTCGCCGTGATCGGCGATACCGGCTGCCGCAAGGAGCACCCGGACAGCGGGCAGCGCTGTGCTGCGCCTGACTGGATATTCGACACCGTGGCGCAGGGGGTTGCTGCGGCGGGGCCGGATCTGGTCGTGCATGTGGGCGATTTCGTCTACCAGTGGAATTGCTGGAATGGCGATGAGGGCTGCGGGACGGAAAGCCAGCTGCGCGAATGGGAGTATTGGCAGTCGGATTTCTTTTCCAAGGCCAAGACGTTGCTGCCCGCCGCGCCGTGGGTCTTTGTCCGGGGCAACCACGAGGATTGCCGCCAGACGGATCGCGGCTGGCGCGGCTGGTCGATCTTTTTCGCGCCGGAGGGGTCGGAAAGCGATCAGGCAACCTGCGCCAAGGATCAGGCGGCGGATCTGTCCTACATGATCTCGCTGCCCGGTGGCACCGCGCCCGCGCTGGACTTGCTGGTCTATGACAGCGCCGATGAAATCCCCTTCAAGGCCAGCGATTTCGCCAAGGCCGAGGGGCGCAGCGATGCGGTCTGGCTGCTGACCCATGTGCCGCTCTGGTCGGTTTACCAGACCTATGATGACAGCTTGCCCGACAGCATTCAGATGGTCCTCAGCGGTCACGAGCACCTGTTCGAGATGGTGCAGGCCAGCGCGGAGGACCCGCCGCAACTGGTCGTCGGCGGCAGCGGGACCAAGCTGGAAGCTCCGCATAGACGCCCGCGCTTCCACCTGTTCGAGATGGATTTCTACAATTTCAGCTTTGTCATCATCGACCGCCCCGCCAGTGGCCCGGTGGTGGTGACGGAATGCATCGTGCCGGCCTCCGGTCAGGTGCAGGCGGCGAAAAGCTGGACGGTGCAGGGGCGCACCATCAGCGCGATCACGGCGGTTCAGGACGCCTGCGTGCCGTCCTGAGGCGTCAGGATGTGCCGCAGCAGGGCCACCGGGTGACGGCGCAGGGTCAGGCGGGTCGCGATGTAATCCTCGACCACCTCCTGACCTTCGGTCATGGCGGGCAGGTTCGGCGCGGCCTCGTCATGCACCTCGCCATCCATGTCCTGCGCGAACAGCGGCAGTTCGGGGCCTTTGGACAGGGCCTTGGCCTGCCACAGCGCCTCGCGCCGGGTCAGGCCGAGGCAGGCAAAGACATCGGCCTCTGACAGTTTTTCCAACAGATGCGGGGCGGTGCCAGCGCGGCGCCAGACGTCGCGGACGGATTGATAGCCATTGCCGCGCGCGGCGGCGATCCAGGCTGCGTCTTCCTCGGCCAGCCCCTTGAGCTGCCGGAACCCCAGCCGCAACGCCAGCCCGCCCAGACCATCCGGCTCCATCACGTTGTCCCAATAGCTGGCATTGATGCAGACCGGGCGCACTGTGACGCCGTGTTCGCGGGCATCGCGGACGATCTGCGCGGGGGCGTAGAAGCCCATCGGCTGGGAATTCAGCAGCGCGCAGGCGAAAATGCCGGGATGGTGGCACTTGATCCAGGCCGAGGCATAGACCAGTAGGGCGAAACTGGCGGCGTGGCTTTCGGGAAAGCCATAGGACCCGAACCCCTCGATCTGGGAAAAACACCGCTCGGCAAAGTCGGGGGCATAGCCGTTGCGCGCCATGCCCAGCAGAAAGCGGTCGCGGAATTCGCTGACATTGCCGTGCTTCTTGAAGGTGGCGAGGCTGCGGCGCAGGCGGTCTGCCTCGGTCGGCGAAAACCCGGCACCGATGATGGCGATCTGCATCGCCTGTTCCTGAAACAACGGCACGCCCAGCGTCTTGCCCAAGACTTCCCCAAGCGCATCCGACGGAAACGACACCGGCTCTTCGCCGTTGCGGCGGCGGATATAGGGGTGGACCATGTCGCCCTGGATCGGGCCGGGGCGGATGATGGCGACCTCGATCACCAGATCGTAAAACGTGCGCGGGCGCATACGCGGCAGGAAGTTCATCTGCGCGCGGGATTCGACCTGAAACACGCCGACGCTGTCGGCGCGGCAGAGCATGTCGTAGACCTTGGGGTCTTCGGACGGGATCGACGCCAGATTGTGGCGGATACCGTGATGGGTGGCCAGCAGGTCCAGCGCCTTGCGGATGCAGGTCAGCATGCCAAGGCTCAGCACGTCGACCTTGAGGATGCCGAGCGCGTCGATATCGTCCTTGTCCCAGCAGATGACGGTCCGCCCCTCCATCGTGGCGTTCTCGATGGGGACCAGTTCGTCCAGCCGCCACTCGGTCACGATGAAGCCGCCCACATGCTGGGAGAGGTGCCTTGGAAACCCGATGATCTCTTGGATCAGGTCCAGCGTCATCAGCAGGTGGCGGTCGGTCGGGTCAAGGCCGATCTCGCGCAGGCGTTCGGGCTGGATGCCGTCCGAGGAAAAGAACCCCCACAACTGAGAGGACAGCGCGCCGACAGTGTCTTGGCTCAGGCCCATGGCGGTGCCGACCTCGCGCACGGCGCGCTTGCCGCGATAGTGGATGACGGTGGCGCACAGCCCCGCGCGGTGCCGCCCGTAGCGGTCATAGATGTGCTGGATCACCTCCTCGCGGCGTTCATGCTCGAAATCCACGTCGATATCGGGCGGCTCGTCGCGCGCCTCTGACACGAAACGCTCAAAGACCATCGTACCGATCTCGGGCGAGACCGAGGTCACGCCGAGGCAGTAGCAGACCACGGAATTGGCGGCGCTCCCGCGCCCCTGACACAGGATATTGCGCGAGCGGGCAAAGGCCACGATGTCGCGCACGGTCAGGAAATACGGTTCGTATTTCAGCTTGGCGATCAGGTCCAACTCATGCGCGAGCATGGCGCGCACCTTGTCCGGCGCGCCATGCGGATAGCGCCAGTTCAGCCCCTCATGGGCGAGGCGGGACAGGCGTTGGGTCGCGGTCTCGTCCCCGGTGATCTCGGAGGGGTATTCATAGCGCAACTCGCCCAGATCGAAGCTGCATTGCTCGGCAAGGGCGGCGGCGCGGGTGACGGCCGTTTCATGGCGACCGAGGATGCGGCGCATCTCGGCCTCGGAGCGCAGGCGCTGTTCGCCATTGGGCAGGGCAAAGCGGCCCAGTTGGTCGATCCGGCAGCCCTGTCGGATGGCGGTCAGCACGTCGGCCATGCGGCGGCGACGGCCATGATGCATCATGGGTGCGGCGCTGGCGAGGGTGGGCACGTTCAGCCGTTGCGCCAGCTTGTCATGGGCGTCGAAGCGGGCCACGTCATGCCCGTCATAGCGGGGCGTCAGGGCAAGGTGGCAGGCATGGCGGGCCAGCATCTGGGCCTGCGCCATCCAGTCGTCAGACGGGGTCAGCGCGGCGGGCGGGTGCAGGATCAACTGCACCCCGTCCAGCGTCTTGGGCAGGTCGGTCAGGTGCAGCTCGCACGCGCCCTTGGGCGCGCGGCGGCGGCCCAGCGTCAGCAGGCGGCAGAGCGTGGCCCAGCCCTGACGGGTGGCGGCAAGCGCGGTGGCTTCGATCCCGTCGGTGAAGCACAGCCGCGCGGCGGGGATCAGCCGGGGCAGGTTGGTGACGGGCAGGCTGGCGGGGCGGGGAATGTGCTCGGGGCAGGGCGGGCCGATGGGGCCGTCTGGCAAGGCGGCGGCGCGTTCGGCGATCTGGTGGCGAATCTCGCGCAGCTGCGACCACGCCCGGACGATGCCCGCGACGGAATTGCTGTCGGCGATGGCGATGGCCGAGAGGCCGATCAGGGCGGCACGCTCGGCATATTCCTCGGGGTGGGAGGCCCCGGTGAGAAAGGTGAAGTTGGATGTGATGCAGAGCTCGGCGAACATGTGCCCGAGTTTAGTTCCTGATTTGTTCTTTTTGGAGTCCTTTTCGGAGGGGGGCGGGGCGCAGCCCCGCCCTACGCCATGTTCCGCCGAAACGGAGTCAGCAGCGCCGCTGCGCCCAAGAGCAGGCCCGAGACGGTGGCGATCATTCCCGCCGCAGACACCGCGCTGTCATGGCCCAGCCAGAGCGGCAGATAGGTGGCGAGCACAAAGCCCGACACCGCCGAGGCCAGTGCAAAGACCAGCGACCACGCGATCTGCGCGCCCAGCCGGTCGGTGATCAGCCGAGCCGTGGCGGGGGGGCAGATGAACATGGCGATCGGGATGATCGCCCCCACCGCGTCAAACGCCGCCACGGCGGCCAGCGCGGCGGACAAGCTGACGCCCAGCCCGATGGCTGCCACCGGCAGGCCGAGCGCGCGGGCAAAGCCTTCGTCGAAGCTGCTGAGCGCGAGCGGACGCCAGAACACCCATGTCAGGACAGTCAGGACCAAAAGCGCCCCGACCATGCGCGGCAGTTCCGGCGGCAGGCCCTGCAAGGCCTGCCAGTCCAGCAGCGAGCCCCAGCCGGTCGCATCGATCCAGATCAGGCTTTCGAGATTGCCGTAGAGCGCGTGTTCCACATCGAGATGGACGCTCGACGTATCCGTCTGTTCTAGCAGCAACACCCCGGCGGCGAACAGCGTGGTAAAGACCACGCCCATCGCCACACCGTTCTCGACGCCCGCGCGGCGCAGCGCCTCGATCAGGGCCACGGCCAGCACGCTGGCCCCGGCCGCGCCCAGCAGCATCGGCCATGTGCTGGCGCTGCCGGTCAGCAGAAAGCCCAGCACGATCCCCGGCAGGACGACGTGGCTGATGGCATCGCCCAAAAGCGCCTGCCGCCGCAGGATCAGGAAATTGCCGGGAAGGGCGCAGGCCAGCGCGGCGCAGATCCCGATCAGCAGCGGGGCGAGCGAGAGCATGACGAAATCCGCCCCCATCACGCGCGTCTCCACAGCAGGCCGCGCGCCGGGGCGGCAAACAGCGACAGAGTGAACAGCGCGCTTGCTGTCAGCACGATCAGCGGGCCCGTGGGCAGGTCCGGTGCCGTGGCCGACAGTGCCGCGCCCACATAGCCCGACAGAGCGCCGATCCCGCCCGAGATGGCGACCACGCGGGCCGCGCTTTCGGACCAGAACCGCGCGGCTGCTGACGGGATGATCAGCAGCGCCACGATCAGGATCAGGCCGACGATCTTCAGCCCCGTCACGGTCACGGCCAGCACCAGCAGCATCAAGGCGCGGTCCAGCCGGTCGGTGTCGATGCCCGTCACGCGGGCATAGCCGGGGTCGAAGGCGGCGATCAGCAGCGGGCGGCGCAGCGCCAGCGTGGCCGCCAGCACCAGCGCACCCCCGGCGGCAATGGTCAGCGCCTCGCTGCGCAGCATCCCGGCGGTGGCACCAAGGAGGAAGTCTTCGAGCCCGGCCTGCTGGCCCGTCGACAGGGTCTGGATCACCGTCAGCAGAACGATTCCCGCCCCGAAGAAGACCGACAGGATCGCGCCGATCGCGGTGTCTTCGGTCAGGCGGGTGCGGCGCGTGAGCCAGCCCATGACCCACAGGCCCGCAGCGGCGGACAGCGCCGAGCCCAGCATCAGGCCGGGCAAGAACCGCCCGTCGCCGCCAAGCGACACCATGACCAGAAAGGCCAGCGCCAGCCCGGGCAGGGTGGCATGGCTGATCGCATCCGAGACGAGCGCGCGCTTGCGCAGGGTCAAAAACGCCCCGACCGTGCCCGCCGCCAGCCCGAGTGCCGTGGCACCAAGGGCGACCAGCGTGGCGTTATAGCCCAGTTGCAGCGTCAGCGCGTCCAGCATCAATGCCCCGGCAGGGTGCCCCCATAGGTGCGAGCCAGCGTGGCGCGGGTAAAGGTGGTGGCGACAGGGCCTTCGGCCATGGCATGGCGGTTGAGCAGGAAGACCCGGTCGAAATAGGCCTCGACCGTGGACAGGTCGTGATGCACGGCGACCACGGTCTTGCCCGCGTCGCGCAGGCCCTGAAGCACGGCGATGATCGCCGCTTCGGTGGCGGCATCGACCCCGGCCAAAGGTTCGTCGAGCAGGTAGAGGTCGGCCTCTTGGGCCAGCGCCCGCGCAAGGAAGACGCGCTGCTGCTGGCCGCCCGAAAGCTGGCCGATCTGGCGGGTGGCGTAATCCTCCATGCCCACGCGGGCAAGGCAGGCCTGCGCGCGGTCCAGATGCTGCGCCTTGACCCGGCCGAGCAGGCCCAGATCGCGGTAGAGACCCATCATCACCACGTCGAGCGCCCGGGCCGGAAACTCCCAATCGACCGAGGCGCGCTGCGGCACATAGGCGATGCGGGCGCGCTGACGGGGCAGGGGGTCGCCCCAGAACCGCACCAGCCCGCTGCGGGCCGATACAAGGCCGAGGCAGGTCTTGAGCAGGGTCGATTTGCCCGCGCCGTTGGGGCCGATGATCGCGGTCATCTGGCCCGGCGCGATGGTCATGTGGATGCCGTCCAGCACCGGCGCGCCGCGATAGGCGACGGTCAGGTCCTGCACCGAAAGCGGGCTATGGATCTGGCGCGCCACGTCGAACGGGCTCATGCCGGGCCTCCGAGCTTGCCGAAGAGGCCGGTTTCCGGTGCTTCGCCACCAAGCGCGCGGGTGATCGTGGTCACGTTATGGTCGATCATGCCCAGATAGGTGCCCTCATAGGTGCCGGGCTGGCCCATCGCGTCGGAATAGAGCGTGCCGCCGATCCGAACCTCGTGGCCCTCGGCGGCGGCGCCTTCGATCAGCGCGCGGATGTTGCGATCGGAGACCGAGCTTTCGACGAAGACCGCCTTGATTTGGCGGGAGACAAGAGTGTCGACCAGTTCGGCAATGCGGGCAAGCCCCGCCTCGGACTGGGTCGAGAGGCCTTGGATGCCCATCACCTCAAACCCGTAATCGGCGCCGAAGTAGCCGAACGCGTCGTGGGCTGTGACCAGCACGCGCGCCGCGTCCGGCACCGTGGCCAGCGCCGCGCGGGCGCGGGTGTCGCAGGTGTCTATGGCGTCGAGGTAGCGGGCCGCGTTGGTGCCGAACTCGGGGGCGTCCCGCTGTGCTGAGATCGCGTCGCGCGTGGCGGCAACCGCGTAGCGCCACAGGCGCGGCGCCATCCACAGATGCGGATCGGCGCGGCCCTCGTAATCGGCGTGGCGCAAGAGATGCTCGGCCGGGGTGGCCTCGGCCACGGCGGTCACCGGCACGCGCCGGGACAGGTCCGTCAGAAGGCGTTCCAGTTGCGCCTCCAGATAGAGGCCGTTCCACAGCACCAGATCGGCACGCGCGAGCGTGGCCACATCGCTGCGGGTCTGGCGGTAGGCGTGGGGGTCGACGCCGCTGCCCATCAGCTGGGTGACCTCGACCAGATCGCCGCCGATGGCGCGGGCCGCGTCGGCGATCATGCCGGTCGTGGCCACCACGTTGAGACGGGTTTGAGCAAACGCCGGGCGCGCCAGCAAGGGCGCGGCAAGGGCTCCGGTCAGGAATGAGCGACGTGTGGGCATGGGGCCTCCTTTGATTGTGCATATGCGAGGCACTCGCAACAAGTCAAGGTTTTTGAGAATGATTCTCAAAAGGGGGTCGGGGCAAAGCCCCGACCTACAGGCCGTCGTGAGGATATTGAGGACATGCATGGCCCCGAGGGAAGGCTTGAACTCGGGATCAGGGCAAGGCAGGCTTGGCAGGTTCCGGCCTGATGCCGTGCGGAGACTGCGATGACCTCAAGCCCTTTGAAACCCGGGATCGATCACCTGCCGCAGGTGCAGGATGCGCGCAATCCCGGCATGGAGCTGGACATGGACTGGGTGATGCGGGCGCGGGCGAACCGCTCTGCCATCGAGCGGCGCGCGGCGACCCTGCCGGGGCGGAGGTCGGTCAAGAAGGACTATCAGGCTGCATGGCTGGCGCGGGCGATTTCCTGCATCGACCTGACGACGCTGGCCGGGGATGACACGCCGGGCCGTGTCGCGCGGCTGTGCGCCAAGGCGCGCCAGCCGGTGCGCGCCGATCTTTTGCAGGCTTTGGGGCTTGAGGGGCTGACCGTGGGCGCGGTCTGCGTCTATCACGACATGATCGCCCCTGCGGTTGCGGCGCTTGAGGGCTCGGGCATCCCGGTGGCCGCTGTCAGCACCGGTTTTCCGGCGGGGCTGTCGCCGATGCATCTGCGGGTTGCCGAGATCGAGGAAAGCGTCAAGGCCGGTGCAGAGGAGATCGACATCGTGATTTCCCGCCGCAAGGTGCTGAGCGGCGATTGGCAGGGGCTTTATGACGAGATGCGGGCCTTTCGCGCCGCCTGCGGCCCGGCCCATGTCAAGGCGATCCTCGCCACGGGCGAGTTGGGGACGTTGCAGAACGTGGCAAAGGCCTCTCTGGTCTGCATGATGGCGGGGGCGGATTTCATCAAGACCTCAACCGGCAAGGAAAGCGTCAACGCGACGCTGCCCGTGTCGCTGGTGATGATCCGCGCGATCCGGGAGTATCATGAAAAGACGGGCTGCCGTGTCGGCTACAAGCCCGCGGGCGGGATTTCCAAGGCCAAGGACGCGCTGGTCTACCTGTCCCTGATCAAGGAGGAACTGGGCGACCGCTGGCTGCGCCCGGATCTGTTCCGCTTTGGGGCCTCGTCGCTATTGGGCGATATCGAGCGGCAGTTGGAGCATCATGTGACGGGCGCCTACTCCGCCTCGTGGCGGCACGCGATCGGGTGAGCGGGCATGGGTATTTTGACCAAGAAGAAACAGGGGGTCCGGTCGGCATGATGCGGAGCAATCCCTATATGCTGCTGTTCGGCCTGTTCTTTGCCCTGTTTCTGGGCGCGCGGGGGTGGCGGCGGCGCGTGTTGAAGCGCGCGGTGCGTGATCTGCCGACGCGGTTGCGGCGCAGGGTGGGCGAGGAGCCCGGCTATGAGCCGCCCGACGATCTGCCCGAGGAGATGGAGGGATATGCCGCCCTGCATCGCCGCTCGGCGCGGATCATGCATGCCGTCTGGGCCGTCGCCTTTTGCTGGCTGGCTTACGTGATTTACCTCCTGTTGGAGCATCTGCAATGACCGTCAAAGAGATATTCGAGACCATGGAGTACGGCCCTGCCCCCGAAAGCGCGGGCGACGCGCTGGCTTGGATCACTGATCAGGGCGCGCGGTTCGGTTGCTTCATCGACGGGGCCTTTGCCGCGCCGGGCGAGGTGTTCGAAACCCGCAACCCGGCCACCGGCGAGGTGCTGGCGGAAGTGACGCAGGCGTCGCAGGCGGATATCGATGCGGCGGTTCGGGCGGCGCGGGCGGCACAGCCGAAATGGGAAAAGCTGGGCGGACCGGGGCGGGCGCGGTATCTGTACGCGCTGGCGCGGCTGGTGCAGAAACACGCGCGCCTGCTGACCGTGCTGGAAACGCTCGACAACGGCAAGCCGATCCGCGAGGCGCGCGACATCGACGTGCCCTTGGTGGCACGGCATTTCTATCACCATGCCGGGATGGCGCAGCTGATGGAAACGGAACTGCCCGGGCGGCAGGCGCTGGGCGTGTGCGGGCAAATCATCCCGTGGAATTTCCCGCTGCTGATGCTGGCATGGAAGATCGCGCCGGCCTTGGCCATGGGCAATACGGTTGTGCTGAAACCGGCGGAGTGGACGTCTTTGACCGCCTTGTGCTTTGCCGATCTGTGTCGGCAGGCGGGCTTGCCCAAAGGTGTGGTGAACATCGTCACGGGTGATGGGGCGGTGGGCGAGAGGATCGTCGCGGCGGATGTGGATAAGATCGCTTTTACCGGTTCGACCGAGGTGGGGCGCAAGATCCGCGCGGCCACGGCGGGGCGCGGGATCGCGCTGACCTTGGAGCTGGGGGGCAAGTCGCCCTATATCGTCTTCGACGATGCCGATCTCGACTCGGCAGTCGAGGGGCTGGTGGATGCGATCTGGCTGAATGGCGGGCAGGTCTGCTGTGCTGGCTCGCGCCTGTTGGTGCAGGAAGGCGTGTCCGAGACGTTCTATACCCGCCTGCGCGAACGCATGGACAAGCTGCGCACCGGCAACCCGCTGGACAAGTGCATCGACGTGGGGGCCATCGTCGATCCGGTGCAACGCGAGAGGATCGCGGCGCTGGTCGAGGGCTGCGGCGGGCAGGTGCATCGGGGCGCAGCGCCCGAGGGCTGTTTTTATCCGCCGACGCTGATCACCGGCCTGTCGCCAGCGGATGCGCTGATGCAGGAGGAGATCTTTGGGCCGGTGCTGGTGGCCACGACCTTCCGCACGCCAGCCGAGGCGGTGCAGGTGGCGAATGACACGCGCTATGGGCTGGCGGCGAGCGTCTGGTCCGAGAACATCAACACCGCCTTGGATGTCGCGCCGAAACTGGCGGCGGGCGTGGTCTGGGTGAACGGGTCGAACATGTTCGACGCGGCCGCGCCCTTTGGCGGCGTGCGCGAAAGCGGCTTTGGCCGGGAAGGCGGCTGGGAAGGCTTGCAGGCCTATACGCGGCCCATGGGCAAGGCGAAGGCGCTGAAGCGGGTCGAGCCCTTTGCCGGGGACGAGGCCGAGCCGCAGCCCGTGGACCGCACCGCCAAGATGTATATCGGCGGCAAGCAGGCCCGGCCCGATGGCGGCTACGCCCGGAACGTCTTTGACAAGCGGGGGCGGCTGATCGGGCAGGCCCCGCTGGCCAATCGCAAGGATATCCGCAACGCGGTCGAGGCGGCGCGCGGGGCCTCGGCGTGGTCCGGGGCGAGCGCCCATAACCGCGCGCAGGTGATCTATTACATCGCCGAGAACATGGCTGCCCGGAGCAAGGAGCTGGCGGCGCGGATCGACGCGCTGACCGGCGGCAAGGAGGGCGCCAAGGAGGTCGATCTGGCGGTGAACCGCCTGTTCACCTACGGCGCTTGGGCGGACAAGTTCGATGGCCGCGTGGCGCAGGCGCCGGTGCGCGGGCTGGCCGTGGCCTTGCGCGAGCCATGTGGCGTGATCGGAATGCTCTGCCCGGATGAGGCGCCCTTGCTGGGGATGATCTCGCTGATCGCGCCTGCGATTGCCATGGGCAACCGGGTGGTCTGTGTCGCCTCCGATCCCTTCCCGTTGATGGCGGCGGAGCTGATGCAGGTGCTGGAAACCTCGGATGTGCCGGGCGGCGTGGTGAATCTGCTCACCGGCGATCACGAGGAACTGGCGGGGACCTTGGCCACGCATATGGACGTGGACGCGGTCTGGTCCTTTTCGGGGGCGGATGTCTCGCTTGAGATCGAGCGCGGCGCGGCGGGTGTGCTGAAGCGGACTTGGGTCAATGACGGCATGGCGCGTGACTGGTCCGGGCCGGAGGGCGAAGGGCGGGCGTTTCTGGACGCCGCGACGGAGGTCAAGACCGTCTGGGTGCCCTATGGGGCGTGACGTTGGGGAGGATGGGTTGAAACCCATCCTACGGACAGGCCTGCCTACATTGAGATTTCACGACTCCGGTGTTATATCTGGGATAGGCCCAGCGTCGGGGCGTGATCGACGTGTGACCCATAGGAGGACAATGTCCTGTCATCTTTGGCAAATGCGGGTTCACCCGCAGAACGGGGACAGCCCATGGCGGGTGTGACCCTTAACGCAGTGACCAGCGAGATGATCCTCGCCAAGGTGCTGGAAATTCTCGACGACAACAAGGCCGAGGACGTCGTGCAGGTCGATCTGCGCGGCAAATCGTCCGTGTGCGATCACATGGTGATCTGCTCGGGGCGGTCGTCGCGTCAGGTCGCGGCGATCTCGGAAAAACTGTCGGAACAGCTCAAGGCCGATCTGGGCGTGATGTCCAAGATGGAAGGCAAGGAGACCGGCGACTGGGTGCTGATCGACACGGGCGACGTGGTCGTGCATGTCTTCCGGCCCGAGGTGCGAGAGTTCTACCAGTTGGAGAAGATGTGGCTGCCCGCAGCGCCGGGGGCGCAGGCCTGAGGCCATGCGCGTGCATCTTTGCGTGGTCGGGCGCCTGCGAAAGGGGCCCGAGCGCGAGCTGATCGACGATTACCTGACACGGTTCGACAAGACCGGGCGGTCCATGGGACTTGGCCCGGTTTCCGTCGTCGAGGTCGAGGACAAGAAGGGCGGCGGCATGGCGGCCGAGGCGGCGCTGCTGCGCGCCAAGCTGCCCGCCGGGGCTGTTCTGTGTTGTCTGGATGAGCGGGGCGAGGTGATCTCATCTCCGGATTTCGCCGACCGTCTGGCGCGCTGGCGCGATACCGGGCGGCAGGATTTGGCCTTGGTCATTGGCGGGGCGGACGGGATCGACCCGGCCCTGCGGGCCGAGGCGGATATGCTGCTATCCTTCGGCAAGATGGTCTGGCCGCATATGCTGGTGCGGGTCATGCTGGCCGAGCAGTTGTACCGGGCGGCCTCGATCTTGGGCGGTTCGCCGTATCATCGGGTGTAAGGGGCTTTGCCCCTCGGCCCTGCGGGCCTCACCCCACGGTATTTCGGGCCAGAAGAAGCGTTATGTATACGCAATCCACAGCAGGATGACGCCGAGGATCACGCGGTAGACCACGTAAGGCGTAAAGCTGACCGAACGCAGCAGGCGCATCATCAGGGTCAGGGCGAGCAAAGCCGAGACGAAAGCAAGTGCGGCGGCAATCGCCCCGTCCTTGGCGGCCTGCAGATCGGCGGTGCTGGCGACTTCGAGGCCGAGCAGCGTGCCCGAGGCGATGATCGTCGGGATCGACATCAGCATCGAGAGTTTCGCAGCGTCGTGGCGCTTGTAGCCCAGTTGCCGCGCGGCGGTGATGGTGATGCCCGAACGGGATGTGCCGGGGATCAGGGCGATGGCCTGCGCCACGCCCATATACATCGCGTGTTTCAGAGACCAGTCGCGATCCTCGCGGATTTCGGGGGCGCGGGTGTCGGCCCACCACAGCACGATACCAAAGCCAAGCATCGTCCAGCCGATCACCGCGATCGAGCGCAGGCTGTCGTCAAGGCCGGTGAGTTTCAGGGCGAGGCCGAACAGCACGACGGGGATGGTCGCCATGATCAGCAGAAAGGCCAGTCGGCTGCCCGGGGTGTCGATCTTGCCGGTGACGAGGCGTGGCAGCCCCGCGACGGCGGTGCGCACATCGGCCCAGAAATACAGGATCACCGCGAACAGCGTGCCCACATGCACGGCAACGTCGATGACCTGTCCTTGGTCCTGCATGCCGCTCAGCGAGGGCAGGAGAATCAGGTGGCCCGACGAAGAAATCGGCAAGAACTCGGTAATGCCCTGAATAAGGGCGAGAATCAGAAGCTGGGTAAAGGTCATGGCAATGGGTCCGTCGCGTCGATGTCCGTGGTATAAACCCTTGGTTTGCAGGGGGAAGGAGATAATTGGGTCCGGTTTGTAACCTAAAATCGCCGCGATGCCGCAAGATTTCGATGGGGCGGCAGGCTGTTTCTGCAATATAGGTCAGTATAATTGACTTTTATTCCATTTGGACATTGTGTAACAGGCTGCAAACGGATCTTCAGGAGAGGGCGTGGATTATGGCCAAGCAGCCGATGCTCAAATTCGTCAACGTCGAACGGCAGATGCCGGAAAAGCGCGAGGCGACCGTCCGCCGCGCGGATTTCGACGAGATTTATGCCGAATACGCCGCCGCCAAGGCCGAGGAACAGGCCGCGCGGTGCAGCCAGTGTGGCGTGCCCTATTGCCAGTCGCATTGTCCGCTGCACAACAATATCCCGGACTGGCTGCGTCTGACCGCGACCGGCCGTCTGGAAGAAGCCTACGAGATCAGCCAAGCCACCAACACCTTCCCGGAAATCTGTGGCCGCATCTGCCCGCAGGATCGCCTGTGCGAAGGCAATTGCGTGATCGAACAGTCGGGCCACGGCACCGTGACCATCGGCTCGGTCGAGAAATACATCACCGACACCGCGTGGGAGCGCGGCTGGGTCAAGCCCGCCGCCCCCGCACAGGAACGCCCTGAATCGGTTGGCATCATTGGCGCAGGCCCCGGGGGCCTTGCCGCCGCCGACATGCTGCGCCGCGCCGGTGTGCAGGTCACGGTCTATGACCGCTACGACCGTGCGGGCGGCTTGCTGACCTATGGCATCCCCGGCTTCAAGCTGGAGAAGGACATCGTGAT
The DNA here is from genome assembly GCF_003667315.2 of Tropicibacter alexandrii. Taxonomy (GTDB): domain Bacteria; phylum Pseudomonadota; class Alphaproteobacteria; order Rhodobacterales; family Rhodobacteraceae; genus Tropicibacter; species Tropicibacter alexandrii. The sequence continues at coordinate 73,730 of NZ_RCTZ02000002.1, forward strand.
GCGCCGCAACCAGCAGTTGACCGATGGCGGCGTGCGCTTTGTGATGAACTGCAACGTCGGCGAGGACATGTCCTTTGACGAGATCCGCGCGCAGCATGACGCGGTCATCATCGCCACAGGCGTCTACAAGTCGCGTGATCTGGGCGGGCCGGGTGCCGGGGCCAAGGGCATCGTCAAAGCCATCGACTATCTGACCGCGTCCAACCGCGTGGCCAATTTCGGTGACAGCGTGGCCGAGTACGAGTCGGGCGAGCTGAACGCCAAGGGCAAGAAGGTCGTCGTGATCGGCGGCGGCGACACGGCGATGGACTGTGTGCGCACCGCGATCCGTCAGGGTGCAGAGTCGGTGAAGTGTCTCTATCGCCGCGACCGTGCGAACATGCCGGGGTCGCAGCGCGAAACGCAGAACGCCGAGGAAGAAGGCGTGATCTTCGAATGGCTGACCGCGCCCGCAGGCTTCAAGGGCGGTGACGTTGTCAGCGCCGTCACCGTGCAAAAGATGCGCCTTGGCGCGCCGGATGCCACGGGTCGCCAAAGCCCGGAACTGGTCGAGGGCAGCGACTATGACGAGCCCGCCGATCTGGTGATCAAGGCGCTGGGCTTCGAGCCGGAAGAGGTGCAGACACTCTGGGGCGCGCCCGAGCTGGAAGTGACCCGCTGGGGCACCGTCAAGGCCGAGTTCACCACGGGTCGCACATCCTTGGATGGCGTCTACGCGGTGGGCGACATCGTGCGTGGCGCGTCTCTGGTGGTCTGGGCGATCCGCGACGGGCGCGATTGCGCCGAGGCGGTTCTGGCCGATCTGAACGCCAAAGCCTCGGTCGCGGCGGAGTGACCGGCGCGGTTCGTCAGGGCGGCTGCATGTGTGGCGCGGTGCGGTTCGAGGCGCGCGACGTGCCGTCGAAATGCGGGGCGTGTCATTGCGAGATGTGTCGCCGCTGGACCGGATCGGCGCTGATCGGGGTGACGGTGCCGACCGATAGCATCACCTGGACCGGGCCGGTCAAAACGCTCCAGTCCAGCGACTGGGCCGAGCGGGGGTTTTGCCCGGACTGCGGCACGGGGCTGTTCTTTCGGGTGACGATGCAGGGCCAGTGGTTCGGCTCGACGGAACTGCCCGTTGGCGTGTTCGACGACCCGAACGGTTTCGAGATGACGAACGAGATCTATATCGACCACAAGCCCGACAGCTTTGCCTATGAGGGCCAGTCGGGGCGGCGGTTGCTGACGCGGCAGGACTGCGTGGAAAAGTACGGTGTGCTGGAAGGTGGCGGGCCGGAAGATTGACGGGACGGGACCGGGGGCCAGCCCCCGGACCCCCGAGGTATTTGGGGACCAAAGAAGCCGAGGCGGTCTTCACGGTCCGAGACGAGATAACGGTGCCGCGCAAGTGGCCATTCATGGAGGATGTGAACCATGACCAAGTATGATGCAGACTGGGCGGCAGCCGAGGAAGCCAAGCGCAAGTGGATGTCGGAAAACGGCATGTACCACGAAAGCGAGGAGCATTCTTCGTGCGGGGTGGGCCTTGTGGTCAGCCTGAATGGCAAGCCGTCGCGCAAGGTGGTCGAGGCGGGCATCACCGCGCTGAAGGCCGTCTGGCACCGGGGCGCTGTCGATGCCGATGGCAAGACCGGCGATGGCGCGGGCATCCATGTGCAGATCCCGGTTCCCTTCTTCTACGACCAGATCGAGCGGACGGGGCATACCCCGCGCAAGAACGAGCTGATCGCCGTGGGGCAGGTCTTTCTGCCGCGTACGGATCATGGCGCGCAGGAGATGTGCCGGACCATCGTCGAGTCCGAAGTGCTGCGCATGGGCTACTACATCTATGGCTGGCGGCATGTGCCGGTGAAGGTCGACTGCCTTGGTGAAAAGGCCAACGCGACCCGGCCCGAGATCGAGCAGATCCTGATCTCCAACGCCAAGGGCGTGGATGAGGAGCAGTTCGAGCGCGAGCTGTATGTCATCCGTCGCCGCATCGAAAAGGCCGCTGCTGCCGGTGGCGTGAACGGGCTGTATATCGCCTCGCTGTCCTGCCGGTCGATCATCTACAAGGGTATGATGCTGGCCGAGCAGGTGTCGGAATTCTATCCCGACCTTCAGGATGACCGTTTTGAATCGGCCTTCGCGATCTACCATCAGCGCTATTCGACCAACACTTTCCCGCAGTGGTGGCTGGCGCAGCCGTTCCGGATGCTGGCCCATAACGGCGAGATCAACACGCTCAAGGGCAACGTCAACTGGATGAAGTCGCACGAGATCCGCATGGCGAGCGGCACGTTCGGCGACACAGCCGAGGACATCAAGCCGATCATCCCGAACGGCTCGTCGGATTCGGCGGCGCTGGATGCGGTGTTCGAGGTGCTGGTCCGCGCCGGGCGCAACGCGCCGATGGCCAAGACGATGCTGGTGCCGGAATCGTGGTCCAAGCAGGCGGTCGAGCTGCCCGAGGCGTGGCGCGACATGTATTCCTACTGCAACTCGGTGATGGAGCCGTGGGACGGCCCCGCCGCCCTTGCGATGACCGATGGCCGTTGGGTCTGTGGCGGTCTGGACCGTAACGGGTTGCGTCCCATGCGTTATGTCGTGACCGGCGACGGACTGCTGATCGCCGGATCGGAAATCGGCATGGTGCCGACGGACGAGGCGACCGCGCGCGAAAAAGGCGCGCTTGGGCCGGGCCAGATGATCGCCGTCGACATGAAAGAGGGCAAGCTTTACCACGACGTCGAGATCAAGAACGCGCTGGCGGCCAGCCAGCCGTTCGGCGAGTGGGTCGGCAAGATCAACGAGCTGGACGAGGAACTGGCCAGCGTGACCGAAAAGCCGATCTACGAGGGCGCAGAACTGCGCCGCCGCCAGATCGCTGCCGGCTACACCATCGAGGAACTGGAACAGATCCTTGCGCCCATGGCCGAGGATGCCAAGGAAACGCTGGCGTCGATGGGTGACGACACGCCCTCTGCCGTGCTGTCGAAAAAGTACCGCCCGCTGAGCCATTACTTCCGCCAGAACTTCAGCCAGGTGACCAACCCGCCGATCGACTCGTTGCGCGAATTCCGCGTCATGAGCCTGAAAACGCGGTTCGGGAACCTCAAGAACGTGCTGGATGAATCCAGCGCGCAGACCGAGATTCTGGTCGTGGACAGCCCGTTTGTCGGCAATGCACAGTTCGAGGAGCTGACCAAGCAGTTCAACGCGCCCTGCACGACCATCGATTGTACCTTTGGCGACGGGCCGAACGCCCTGCGTGACGGGCTGGCCCGCATCCGCGCCGAGGCCGAGGATGCCGTGCGCTCGGGTGCCGGCCACCTGATCCTGACGGATCAGAACGTGTCCGAAGACAAGGTCGCGATGCCGATGATCCTTGCCACCAGCGCGGTGCACAGCCACCTGACGCGCAAGGGGCTGCGGACCTTCTGCTCGATCAACGTGCGCTCTGCCGAATGCATCGACCCGCACTATTTCGCCGTGCTGATTGGCGCCGGCGCGACCGTCGTGAACGCCTATCTGGCCGAGGACAGCCTTGCCGACCGCATCAATCGCGGCCTGCTGGATGGCACCTTGACCGAAAACGTCGCGCGCTATCGCGAGGCGGTGGACCAAGGTCTGCTCAAGATCATGGCCAAGATGGGGATTTCCGTCGTGTCGTCCTATCGCGGCGGTCTGAACTTCGAGGCGGTGGGCCTGTCGCGCGCCATGTGCGCCGAATACTTCCCCGGCATGATCTCGCGCATTTCCGGCATCGGTCTGAACGGCTTGCAGCGCAAGGCGGTGGATGTGCATGCGTTGGGTTTCAAGGGGACCAATGTCCTGCCCATCGGTGGCTTCTACAAGGCGCGCAAATCGGGCGAGACGCATGCTTGGGGTGCGCAGACCATGCACCTGATGCAGGCGGCCTGTGACAAGGCGTCGTTCGAGCTGTGGAAGCAGTATTCCAACGCGATGCAGGCCAACCCGCCGATCCATCTGCGCGACCTGCTGGCGATCAAGCCGCTGGGCAAGGCGATCCCGATCGAAGAGGTCGAAAGCATCACCTCGATCCGCAAGCGGTTCGTGACGCCGGGCATGTCGCTGGGCGCGCTGAGCCCGGAGGCACACAAGACGCTGAACGTCGCGATGAACCGCATCGGGGCCAAGTCGGACTCGGGTGAGGGAGGCGAAGATCCGGCACATTTCGTGCCGGAGCCGAATGGCGACAACCCGTCGGCCAAGATCAAGCAGGTGGCCTCGGGTCGCTTTGGTGTGACCGCCGAATACCTGAACCATTGCGAGGAACTGGAAATCAAGGTCGCGCAGGGTGCCAAGCCCGGCGAGGGTGGCCAGTTGCCCGGCATGAAGGTCACCGACCTGATCGCGCGTCTGCGGCACTCGACCAAGGGCGTGACGCTGATCTCGCCGCCGCCGCACCACGACATCTACTCGATTGAGGACCTCGCGCAGCTGATCTACGACCTCAAGCAGATCAACCCCACCGTGAAGGTGACGGTGAAGCTGGTGGCGTCTTCCGGTGTCGGCACGATTGCCGCTGGTGTGGCCAAGGCCGAGGCCGACGTGATCCTGATCTCGGGTCACAATGGTGGTACAGGCGCGTCGCCCGCGACCTCGATCAAATATGCCGGTCTGCCGTGGGAAATGGGCCTGACCGAGGCGCATCAGGTTCTGGCGATGAACAACCTGCGGAGCCGCGTGCTGCTGCGGACCGATGGTGGTCTGCGCACGGGTCGTGACATCGTCATGGCCGCGATGCTGGGGGCCGAGGAATACGGCATCGGCACGGCGGCGCTGATCGCCATGGGCTGCATCATGGTGCGCCAGTGCCAGTCGAACACCTGCCCGGTCGGTGTCTGCACGCAGGATGAATCCCTGCGGGCCAAGTTCACCGGCAATGCGGACAAGGTCGTGAACCTGATCACCTTCTACGCGCAGGAAGTGCGCGAGATACTGGCGTCGATTGGTGCCCGGTCGCTGGAAGAGGTCATCGGTCGCGCCGATCTGCTGTCGCAGGTCAGCCGTGGCTCTGAACACTTGGACGATCTCGACCTGAACCCGCTGCTGATCCGCGTCGATGGCTCGGACAAAATCAAGTACGATCTGAACCGCCCCCGCAACGAGGTGCCGGAAACGCTGGACGCGGAAATCGTCCGCGATGCCGCGCGCTTCCTGAAGGATGGCGAAAAGATGCAGCTGTCCTACGCGGTGATGAACACGCACCGCACCGTGGGCACGCGGGTGTCGTCGCATATCGTGCGCAAGTTCGGGATGCGCAACGCGCTGCAGCCCGATCACCTGCACGTCAAGCTGACGGGCTCTGCCGGTCAGTCGTTGGGCGCGTTCGCCGCACCGGGGCTGAAGCTGGAAGTGTCGGGCGATGCCAACGACTACGTGGGCAAAGGGCTTTCGGGTGGTCTGATCGTCGTGCGCCCGCCGCTGGTCTCGCCGCTGGAGGCGTCCGAGAACACGATCATCGGCAACACCGTGCTGTACGGCGCGACCGATGGCCACCTGTTTGCCGCCGGTAAGGCGGGGGAGCGGTTCGCTGTGCGCAACTCGGGCGCCAAGGTGGTGATCGAGGGCTGTGGATCGAACGGCTGTGAATACATGACCGGCGGTGTCGCTGTCATTCTGGGCGAGATCGGTGCGAACTTTGGCGCGGGCATGACCGGCGGCATGGCGTACCTGTACGACCCCGAGGGCAAGTCGGCGGACATGATGAACATGGAAAGCCTCGTCACCTGCAAGGTGCGCACCCCGGAATGGGAAGCGCAGCTCAAGGGCTTGATCGAAGCGCATGTGACCGAGACTCGCTCGCGCAAGGGCGAGTCGATCTTGCAGAACTGGGACCTGGAAAAGGACAACTTCGTTCAGGTCTGTCCGAAGGAGATGCTCAACAAGATCGAGTACCCCTTGGGAATCGAAGAGGACCTCGCCGTTCCGGCAGAGTGATCCGATCCGAGCAAAGACACGAAGCCCGGGCGATTGCCCGGGCTTTTTCGTCGCAGGGTTGCACGATGCGCGCCCGACGTGCATCCACTTTAGGTTTCAACCTGACGTTGGGTCAAATTCCATAATTTGGCCACAGTTCAAACGCCCCGGGAACCAATTGCGCGGGCATAAAGAAACTGTTCTCACGTGGTATCAAGCGTATCCGGTTCAGGTAGATGGTCAGTGAATGCCGCATGGGCGTTTCGGTGTATGGCGGGGTCCCCTTGCGGGGCCTCGCCTTTTTCCTGTCGCAAAACCGGCCATGCAGGGTATGAAAAAGCCATGGCGAAAAAGGCAAAACAGGCAAGGAAAACCGGCAATACGCCGCGCCGGGTGCGCCCGGTGCGCTGGCTGTTGCGGCAATGCTTGCGGATCGGGGGGCTGGCCGTGGGTCTGATACTGGCGATGGTGGTGGTCTATGCCGGGTTGAACCCGCCCACCACGCACACGATCTGGAGCGAGGGCCGCCGCCTTGGCGGTGTCGACCGCAGTTGGGTCGAGATCGACCGGGTGGCGCCGGTCATGCTGCGCTCTGTCGTGGCGGCAGAGGATGCGAATTTCTGCAATCACTGGGGGTTCGACATGTCGGCGATCCGCGCGGCGATCGCCGATGGCGCTGCGCGTGGCGGATCGACGATCAGCCAGCAAGTGGTCAAGAACGTCTATCTCTGGCAGGACCGCAGCTGGCTGCGCAAACTGCTGGAAGCGGGCATGACACCGCTGGTCGAGGCGGTCTGGTCGAAACGGCGCATTCTGGAGGTCTATCTGAACGTGGCCGAGTTCGACGAGGGCGTGTTCGGGGTCGAGGCTGCGGCGCGGCATTATTTCGACACCGGTCCGGACAGGCTGACGGCGCGACAGGCGGCCTTGCTGGCGGCGGTGCTGCCCTCGCCGAAACGCCGCGACGCGGCGAACCCGACGGCGGCGGTGTCGCGCCGGGCGCGATCCATTCAGGACGGGGCGGCGACGATCGCCGCGGATGGCCGCGCCGCCTGTTTCGAAAACTGAGCAGGTGCGCGGGGCTCAGCCCCGGCCCGCCATCGGACCGGTGGCCGAAAGGCCCCGGCGCGCGTGATCCCGCCGGCGCGCGGGCGGCGCTTGAATCCGGGGCGGCTTCGCCTGTATCAGGGGGCGTATTCCCCAAGTCTCAGGGTTCTCGATGGCTGCCATCCTCTATCACGTTCCGCTCTCCCCATTCTGTCGCAAGGTGCGCCTGTCGCTGGCGGAGAAGCGCATCGAATGCAATCTCGAGAGCGAGCCCTACTGGGAAAAGGACCCGGATTTCCTGCGCCGCAACCCGGCGGCCAAGGTGCCGGTGCTGAAGATCGACGGCAAGACCATGGCCGAAAGCGCCGCCATTTGCGAATGGCTGGAGGAAAAGTACCCAGAGCCCGCCTTGATGCCCAAGGGCGCCGATGCGCGGCTCGAAGTGCGGCGGCTGGTGGGGTGGTTCGACGACAAGTTCCACAACGAGGTCACCTCGAAGCTGCTCTATGAGCGGGTCAACAAGAAGGTGATGAAGATGGGCTTCCCCGACAGCGGCAACGTGAAGGCCGGGGCCAAGGCGATCAAGTATCATCTCGATTACATGGCTTGGCTGCTGGATCACCGGCGCTGGCTGGCCGGGGATAGCATGACGCTGGCGGATTTTGCCGCTGCGGCGCACTTGTCGTCGCTGGATTATATCTCGGATGTGGATTGGAACCGCAGCCAGACCGTGAAGGACTGGTATGCCAAGATCAAGTCGCGCCCGGCCTTCCGCAGCATCCTGGCTGACCAGGTACCGGGCTTTCCGCCGCCGCCGCATTATGCCGATCTGGATTTCTGAGATCGGCTGTCGGAGCGAGGGGCCAGCCCCTCGCGCTCCCCGAGGTATTTGGGGACCAAAGAAGCAGGGGGTTTCGTGCAGGATCTCGCGGCACGGCTGAAGGCGGAGGCAGAGGCGGTCGGGTTCTCGGCCTGCCGGGTCTGCAAGCCTTGGGATGTGCCGCAGGTGGCCGAGCGGCTGGCGGCGTTCGTGGCGCAGGGGCGTCATGGGCAGATGGGCTGGATGGCTGAGCGGATGCATTGGCGCGGCGCGCCGGATGTGCTTTGGCCAGAGGCGCGGTCGGTGATCATGCTGGCAGAGGAGTACGGGCCGGATCACGATCCGCTGGAGGTGCTGGGCCAGCGCGACCGCGCGGCGATTTCTGTCTATGCGCAGAACCGCGACTATCACGACGTGGTCAAGAAGCGGCTGAAGCGGCTGGGGCGCTGGTTGATCGAGGCTGCGGGCGGGGCGCCGGAAATCAAGGTTTTCGTCGACACGGCGCCGGTCATGGAAAAGCCGCTGGGGCAGGCGGCGGGCCTTGGCTGGCAGGGCAAGCATACCAACCTCGTCAGCCGCGATCTGGGGTCGTGGTTTTTCCTGGGCTGTATCTTTACGACCTTGGAATTGCCGGTGGACGGGGCCGAGGTCGATCATTGCGGCTCCTGCAGGCGCTGTCTGGATGTGTGCCCGACCGATGCCTTTCCGGCGCCCTACCAGCTGGATGCACGTCGCTGCATTTCCTACCTGACGATCGAGCATCACGGGCCGGTGCCGGTCGACTTGCGCGCGAAAATGGGCAACCGGATCTATGGCTGTGACGATTGCCTTGCGGTCTGCCCGTGGAACAAGTTCGCCCGGCAGGCCCACGAGGTGAAGTATCATGCGCGCGACGATCTGCGCGCGCCCGAGTTGCGCGGTTTGGCAGGGCTGGACGATGCGGGGTTTCGCGCGCGGTTCTCGGGCTCGCCGATCAAGCGGATCGGGCGCGACCGCTTCGTGCGCAATGTTCTGTATGCGATCGGCAATTCCGGCGATTCCAAATTGCTGGACGCGGCGCAAGCGCTATGTGAGGATGCGGACGAGGTGGTCCGGGATGCGGCGCGATGGGCCGTGGACCGTCTCGGGGGGATCCACGGCGGGTCATGACGGGCGCCAGGCTGCCATCCCAGCGCCCGGAGCGACTCCTTCGATCCTTGGGAGAAAAAAGAATGTCACCCGCCTGTTAGATAGGCGGGCCATCCCCGTTCGCGCAAGCACAACGCACACAGATGTGCGTGTTGTTTCAGATGGGTTCCCTTTTTGCATCCATGCCCCATTTAAGGAACTGAGTTTGAGCCTGCACTAAACAGGAGGGGAAATTGGCAAAATATGAGCGAAGACCGGAGGTTATCCACAGCCTGACGCCCGAGCAATACCGCGTGACCCAAGAGAACGGGACAGAGCGGCCGGGCACCGGCGAATATCTGCACAACAAGGCGTCTGGCCTGTATGTGGACGTGGTTTCGGGCGAACCGCTGTTCGTCAGCGCCGCCAAATACGAATCGGGCTGCGGCTGGCCGAGCTTTGTGAAGCCGGTGGAACCTGACAATATTGTCGAGCTGCGCGATACCACGCACGGGATGATCCGGGTCGAGGTCCGCTCGCGCCACGGCGACAGCCATCTTGGCCATGTCTTTCCGGACGGGCCGCAGGACCGGGGCGGGCTGCGCTACTGCATCAACTCGGCCTCGCTGCGCTTCATCCCCAAGGAAGAGATGGAAGCCGAGGGCTATGGCCAATATATCGACCAAGTGGAGGATTTGTGATGACCGAACGCGCCGTTCTGGCGGGGGGCTGCTTCTGGGGTATGGAAGAGCTGATCCGCAAGCTGCCGGGGGTCGAAAAGACCCGCGTCGGCTATACCGGGGGCGATGTGCCCAACGCGACCTATCGCAACCATGGCACCCATGCAGAGGGGATCGAGATCCTGTTCGATCCCGAGCGCATCAGCTATCGCCGCATCCTGGAATATTTCTTTCAGATCCACGATCCGACCACGATGAATCGTCAGGGCAATGACGTGGGCATGAGCTATCGCTCGGCGATCTACTACTGCTCGGACGAACAGCGCGCCTGCGCGCTGGAGACCATCGCCGATGTCGAGGCCTCGGGCCTGTGGCCGGGCAAGGTGGTGACCGAGGTCGAGCCGGTGGGCGATTTCTGGGAGGCCGAGCCCGAGCATCAGGATTACCTGCAACGCTATCCGGGCGGCTATACCTGCCACTTCCCGCGGGTCGACTGGGTCTTGCCGCGACGGGATGCCGCCGAATAGCGGGCGTTAATCTCGTCGTAAACGCGGTCGGATATCAGGGGGTTACAAATCGAAGGAACCCCCAGTGACGACCCGACCAAACTTGGACACGCTCAAGGACCGCAAGCTTGCGGTCCTTTCCCTTTTGTTGATTGCGCCCTTTCCGATCGGGGCGGCCATGGTCGCAGGCAATGCGATCATGCCGGAGGCCATCGCGGCCGTGCTGCTGCTCGGGCTGGGTCTGGCCTGCACCCGCCTGAAGGCAAGCGCGGCGGAGTATGGCCTTGTCGCGGCGCTGGTCGGGATGCCGATGCTGGCGGTGGCGGCGGCCTCCGGGCAGGCTTGGCAGTTGGACATGCATATGCTGTTCTTCGTCCAGTTGGCTGCGGTGTCGATGCTGTCGCGGGTGCGGCTGCTGATCTGGGGGGCGGGGCTGATCGCCGTGCATCACGTGCTGTTGACGGTCGTCATGCCGCAGCTTGTCTATCCCTCGTTCGACCTGTGGGCGAATGTGCTGCGCAGCGGTCTGCATGCTGTCGTCGTGGTGATCGAGACTTTCGGTCTGGCTATGATCGTGCTCAACCGGAACGCGGCGCTGTCACAGGCCGCGACCGCCGTGCAGGAGGCGGCCCGTCAGACCGGGCTCGCCAGCGAGGCGCAGACGGCCTCTGCCCGTGCCGAAGAGGCGGCGAACACCGTGGTCGACCTGCTGCGCGCGCATCTGGGCCGACTTGCCAATCGCGACCTGACCTGCACCATCGAGGCCCCGCTCGATGGCCGGTACGAGGCGATGCGGCAGGACTTCAACCGCGCGGTGGATATCCTGCGCGACACGATTCGCGACACCGCCGAGGCCGCCTGCGCCTTCCGAGACGAGGCATCGGGCCTGAACGGCGCAGCGATCGAGATGTCGCAACGCGGTGAGCGGCAGGCCAGCGACCTGAGCGCGGCGAATGAGGGCTTTGCCGCCATGTCCGGCAGCGTCCGCATGACCGCGCAGCGCGCCGCCGAGGCATTTCGGCTGGCCACCGAGGCGAACGAGCGCGCGGCGCGCTCGGGCGAGGTGACGACGCGGGCGGTCGAGGCGATGAAATCCATCGAGTCCTCGTCGGGGGAGATCGCGCGGATCATCGACCTGATCGACGACATCTCTTTCCAGACCAACCTGCTGGCGCTGAATGCCGGGGTCGAGGCCGCGCGGGCTGGTGTCGCGGGCAAGGGCTTTGCCGTGGTGGCCACCGAGGTCCAGCAATTGGCGCAACGCACCGCGCAGGCCGCCAGCGGCATCCGCACGCTCATCGTCGACAGCGAGCAGCGGGTCAGCGAGGGCGTGGAACTGGTGTCCAACGCCATCGCCTCGCTGGGGGAAATCCGCGAGACGGTGCATGCGGTCAGCCGGGTCAATCAGGATATCAACGCCGAGAGCGCCCAGCAGAGCAAGGCGCTGGATGCCTTCACCGATACGATTGGTGCGATCGACAGCAATACACAGGCGAATGCCGCCATGGGCGAGCAGATGGCCGCCCTGTCCGAACGCATCGCCACCGCGGCGCAGGAACTGGCCCAGCGGATGAGCGGGTTTGGCGTGGCGCAACCGGCCGAGGCTGGCTTTGCCGCCCCCGACCCGCACCGGGAGGCGGTGTTGGCGGTGGCGTGACGGCTCTGACGCGACGTTTCACCGTGACAGCGCGGGCCGGATCGGGTGAGGTGCGGGACAAACAGGGAGGCCCGCCATGACCGACTATCCGCATATGCTGTCGCCGCTGGACCTTGGGTTCACCACGCTGAAGAATCGCGTGTTGATGGGGTCCATGCACACCAATCTCGAAGAGCGCGGCGACTGGAACGCCGTGGCCGAGTTCTATGCCACGCGGGCGCGCGGTGGGGTCGGCCTGATGGTCACCGGAGGTATGGCACCAAACCGCGAGGGCGGGGTCTTTCCGGGGGCCGAGGGGCTTTATACCGACGCGGATATCGCCAACCATCGCATCGTGACAGACCGGGTCCATGACGCGGGCGGCAAGATCTGCATGCAGATCCTGCATGCGGGGCGCTATGCTTATGGGCCCGAATGCGTGGCGCCCTCGCCGATCAAGTCGCCGATCTCGCCCTTTCCGCCGAAGGAGCTGGACGAGGATGGGATCGAGAAACAGATCGCCGATATCGTCACCGCCGCCGTTCGCTCACGCGAGGCGGGCTATGACGGCGTCGAGGTGATGGGGTCCGAGGGGTATTTCCTCAACCAGTTCCTCGTGACGCATACCAACAAGCGGACGGATCGCTGGGGCGGGTCCTACGAGAACCGCATGCGCCTGCCGCTGGAGGTGGTGCGCCGGGTGCGCGCCGCCGTGGGGCCGGATTACATCGTGATCTATCGTCTCAGCATGATCGACCTCGTCCCTGATGGCTCGACCTTCGACGAGGTGGTGCAGCTGGCGCAGGCGGTGGAGGCTGCGGGCGCGACGATCCTGAACACTGGCATCGGCTGGCACGAGGCGCGGGTGCCGACGATTGCCACATCTGTGCCGCGCGCGGGCTTTGCCTGGGTGACGCGGAAATTGATGGGCAAGGTGGGAATCCCGGTGATCACCTCGAACCGCATCAACACGCCGGATGTGGCGGAACAGGTGCTGGCCGAGGGCTGCGCCGACATGGTGTCGATGGCGCGGCCCTTCCTTGCGGACCCGGATTTCGTCGCCAAGGCCGAGGCGGGCCGGGCGGACCTGATCGCGCCCTGCATCGCCTGCAATCAGGCCTGTCTGGATCACACCTTCTCGGGCAAGGTGTCGTCCTGTCTGGTCAACCCGAAGGCCGCGTTCGAGACGAGTTTGGTCGTCGAAAAGGCCGCAACGGCCAAATCGGTCGCGGTGGTGGGCGCGGGGCCTGCGGGCCTGTCGGCGGCGATCACCGCAGCAGAGCGCGGGCACAAGGTCGTGCTGTTCGACAAGGCCGACCAGATCGGTGGGCAGTTGAACATGGCCAAGGTCGTGCCGGGTAAGGAGGAATTCCACGGGCTGGTCGATTGGTTCGCCGCCATGTTGGCCGAGCGCGGCGTCGAGCTGCGGCTGGGCGCAGCGGCGGGGGTGGACGACCTGACCGGCTTTGACGAGGTGATCGTGGCCACGGGCGTGAACCCGCGCGATCCGGAGATCGCCGGGCAGGATCATCCGTCGGTGGTGGGCTATGTCGATGTGTTGCGCGGCGGGGCAGAAGTCGGCAAGCGCGTCGCGGTGATCGGCGCGGGCGGCATCGGCTTTGACGTCAGTGAATATCTCGTGACCGGCGACAGCCCGACCTTGGACGTGGCCGCGTGGCGGCGCGAATGGGGCGTGGCCGATCCGGCCGAGGCGCGTGCGGGGCTGGCCCCCGAGGGGCCGCAGCCCGACCCTGCCGCGCGGCAGGTGGTGATGTTCCAGCGCAAGGCGGAAAAGCCGGGCAAGCGGCTGGGCAAGACCACCGGCTGGATCCACCGCGCGGCGCTGAAGATGAAAGGCGTCGAGATGCGCGCCGGGGTGAATTACGAGCGGATCGACGATGCGGGCCTGCATGTCAGCTATGGCGAGGCCCGCGAGCGCCCCGAGGTGGTCGCGGTCGATACGGTGGTGCTGTGCGCCGGGCAGGTCAGCGAGCGGTCGCTGGCGGATGCTTTGGAAGCGGCGGGCGTGTCCTGCCACGTGATCGGCGGCGCGGATGTGGCGGCGGAACTGGATGCCAAGCGGGCCATCGACCAAGGCGTGCGGCTGGCGGCGGGGCTATAACGGCGCTAGCGGTCTTCGAAGAAGTCCTCGGGCAGGCGGTCGCGGATCGCGTGTGCGAAGAGGTCGACTTCGAGCGCGAGACCGACTTCGAATTCGTTCAGCTCGGGCCCGCTCCAGCGGCGGGTTTCGAGCTGGGCCAGAAGGCTGCGCCGGGTCTGGTCGTCGCGCGGGTCGAGCTCGAACGCGCCTGCGGCACGCAGCAGGTCGATGCGCTTGTGGACTTCGCGCATGGCGGCGAAGGCCTCGATCATGACGCGGGTCAGGCGCGGTTCGGTCTGCCAAGACCGGCCGTCGAACACCTCTTGCACCACGCGGTTGCCAGCGCCGAGGCAATCATAGGCGACACAGCCTTTCATGCCCCGTTCGGTCAGGTCGTCATGGATGGCGCAGTCATAGCCAGACAGGTTGCGGCACGGCTCGCCCGGGTTCTTGTCGAAGGCAAAGTCGCGGCCCTTGTCGAAGGCCAGCGCGAGGCAACACAGGGCAGCGCATTGCGAGCAGTCGGTCCGGAGGGGGGCGGTGCGGGGCATGTGCGGTGTATCCGATGGAACGGGCCAAGAATGCAAGGGGCTGCGGAAGGGGGCACCTGTCCACGGCCTGTCGGTGGGTGGCGGAACGTTGTGGCCGGTGGCGGGTTGGGCCTGTGAACGCCTGATATGGAGGGTACCATGACAAAGATTACAGACGCCAAGATCGTCCTCATTTCCAGCCACGGTTTCGAGCAGTCGGAACTGGAATTCCCCCGTGACCAGCTGCGCGCCAAGGGCGCGGAACTGCACGTTGCCACGCCCGACGGCAAGGCCGTCAAGGGTTGGGAAGGCAGCGACTGGGGCCGTGAGGCCGAAGCCGATCTGAAGATCGCCGATGTCGATGCGACGCAATACGACGCGATCGTCATTCCCGGCGGCCAGATCAATCCGGACCTGCTGCGGGTCGACGCTGCGGCGGTCGAACTGGTGCGGTCCTTTGCCCGGCAGGGCAAGGTCATCGCGGCCATCTGCCACGCACCGTGGGTGCTGATCGAGGCGGACATCGTGGCGGGACGCGAAATGACGTCCTACCCGTCGCTGCGCACCGATCTGAAGAATGCGGGCGCACGAGTGATGGACGAGCCGGTGGTTGCCGATAGCGGCATCGTGACGTCGCGCAACCCCGACGATTTGAAGGCTTTCGTCAGCAAGATCGTCGAAGAAATCGAAGAAGGCCGCCACAATCAAAAGGCGGCGTGATCCGGGGTAGGATGGGTTCAGACCCATCCTACTTTTTTTGTCAGTCGACCGTGATCGTGATCCGCTCGGACACGATCGGGGTGCTGTGCGGCACGTGCCCCGCATCACCCATGACCAATTGCAGCGTGTGGTCCCCCGGGGCCAGATCGAGCGAGACCTCGGTCTGTCCGCCGCCGAAATGCCTGTGATTGTCGTCGGCGGGCAGGCCCATGGCCATCTCGCCCTCTTCGCCTTCGCCAAACGCAGGGCGGTCGATCAGCAGGTGGTGATGACCGGTGTTCTCCTTGTCCGTTCCGGCCGGGGCGACGCCCATGCCTTTCAGGCCAAAGACAACCGTGACCGGTGCGCTGACCGTGTCACCATCCGACAGATTGACGAAGTAGACCTGCGCGCCGTCAGGTGCGGGCGTCTCTCCGCCCTCTTGCGCGACAAGCGACAGCGGCATCAGCAACAGACCCGTGGCCACGACCGTTTTCCAAAGCATGACAATCCTCCCATGTGTTCGCGCAGGAACGATAACACGATTCCGCGTCCCTCGGTGTGAGCCGCATCACGGCGCGCCGTTTCCAGCCTACAAACGGCTGACCCAGATTCCCCTGAATTGTCGCTGCGCTGCCCCAGTTGCGCCCCTTTTGCCGGGCAAACCTGTACGGGACAGTGAACGAGTGATGGGAGACGCGCATGGATCGTCTGACCGAAATGGAGGCCTTCGCGACCGTGGTGGACCAAGGTGGTTTCACGGATGCGGCCAAGAAGATGGGGATTTCCAAATCCGCCGTCTCCAAGCACGTCTCCAGCCTTGAGGCCCGCCTTGGCGCGCGGCTTCTGAACCGGACGACCCGGCGGGTATCCCCCACCGAGATCGGCCTAGCCTATTACGACCGCGCCCGGCGCGTGCTGAACGATGCGGGCGAGGCGGATGCGCTGGTGACCTCGATGCAATCGGCGCCTTCGGGGTTGCTGCGGATTTCCGTGGCCACCGATTTTGGCGTCAATCACCTGTCGCCGGTTCTGGGGGAGTTCCTTGCGGAATTCCCGGACATCACCGTCAACATGGTGCTGAACAACCGCTACGTCGAACTGATTTCCGAAGGCTTCGACATGGCCGTGCGCATCGGCGAGTTGGAGGACAGCACCCTGCGCGCCCGCAAGCTGACCGAGACGACGAAGCGCATGATCGCCGCGCCGTCGTATTTCGAGAAATTCGGGCGGCCGCAGCGGATCGATGATCTGAACGAACACAAGCTCTTGCACTACTCCAACCAAGCGTCTGGCAACGTGTGGAAGCTGACCGCGCCCTCGGGGGAAAAGCGTCAGGTGCGGACTGCGGGCTGGCTGACGGTCAATGACGGCCAGTCGCTGCTGAACGCCTGTATCGCGGGCCTCGGGATCGCCTACCTGCCGTCCTACCTGTATCACGATGCGATGGAGCAGGGGCTGGTCGAGGACGCGATCCCCGATCTGCCGATGGAGACGCAGGGCGTCTATGCCGTCTATCCGCCGGGCAGG
The DNA here is from genome assembly GCF_003667315.2 of Tropicibacter alexandrii. GTDB lineage: Bacteria > Pseudomonadota > Alphaproteobacteria > Rhodobacterales > Rhodobacteraceae > Tropicibacter > Tropicibacter alexandrii. Next base: position 90,314 of record NZ_RCTZ02000002.1, read on the forward strand.
TTCACCCAGCCGAAGGTGCGTGCCTTCATCGACTTCCTTGCGCATGCCTTTGCCGAAAAGGGTCCGCAGAAGTGGTGAGATGCGTGTGGGCCGTCCGGCCCGCGCCAACATTGTTCTTCCCCAGCCTGAGATGAACACGGGCCACCTGAATGCCCCGGACCGCGTGTCCGGGGCTTTTTCTTGGGCGGCCCGGCATTGCAGACCCTATCTGCTCGGGCAAGATCATTCGGTCGACAGCAACACCGCCTCGACGCGGCGATTGGCCTCGCGCCCCTCGGGGGTCAGGTTCGAGGCGACCGGCGCCATGTATCCCGCGCCCTCGGCCGAGAGTTGCTCGGCAGGCACGCCTTGGGCGCGCAGATAGGCCACCGCCGCCTGCGCGCGGGCCAGCGAGACCTTGCGGTTGGCGTCGAGCGAGCCGGTCGCATCCGTATGTCCGACCAGCAGCACGCGCCGCGCCGGATTGGACTTGAGATAGGTGGCAATCGCGTCCAGCGAGGGGATCGCGCCGTCCCCAAGCCGGGTGGAGCCCGAGGCGAATTCCACATCGCGCAGCACCGCGTGCCCCGCCAGTTCCAGCCCCTTGGCCACGTCGCCCAGATCGCCCGGCGCGGCCAGCGGCAGGGCAGGGGCGGCGGGCTTGGTCGCGCTGGGGGGCGCGCTTCCGGCGCGGATGATCTGGACATAGCCACGGCTGCGGTCGCGGCTGGCGAGGATCGACACCGCGCCCTCGGGCGCGCGGGCCGAGACGAAGTGATAGTCGGTCAGCGACACGAACATTTCGGGCGCGGGCAAGACCAGCGTGGCAAAGCGGAAGTCGAAGCCGCCGCAGGCGCGCGCCGCGCAGTCCAACAGGATTTCGAACCCCGAATCCTCCAACGTGTCGCGCAGCGGCTGCACCAGTTGGAACGGCGTCTGCGACGAGCCGGGCAGGCGCCATGCCTCGACCTCGATCCGGCCTTCGACGCGGGTGGTGGGCAGGCCGTCCACCGTCCACGGGCCGGTGGGCAGATCATAGGCGCCGGGATCGCGCACCGTCTGAAAGCTGCGCTCGGCACCGGCAGGCAGCGACAGGTCCTGCGCCTGTGCCGCCCCCGCCAGCAGGCAGAGCCATAGGCGCCACATCACCGCGCCTGCGCGTGATACTCGTCATTGGGGCGCATATCGGTGGCCGAGGCCACGCGGTTCGTCATGTTGAAGAACCCGGCCACGTTGGCAATGTCCCAGATGTCACGATCGGAAAAGCCCGCATCGCGCAGCGCCTCGCGGTCGTATTCGGCGATCTTGAACGACTCGACCGTCATTTTCTCGGCAAAGGTCAGCATCGCGCGCTGGCGGTGGTTCAGGTCGGCCACGCGCCAGTTCATCACCAGCATCTCGCCCAGTTTCGGATCGCCCGACAGCTGCCGCACGGCGGCGCCATGGGCGGTCAGGCAGTAAAAGCACTTGTTGATCGAGGAAACGACCACCGCGATCATCTCGCGTTCGAGCTTGGTCAGACCGCTATTGGCCAGCATCAGGTCGTTATACATCGCCGTGAAGCTGTTGAGCTTGTCGATGTCGAAGGCATAGGCACGCAGGACGTTCGGTACCATGCCCAACTTGTCCTGGCAGATGTCGAAGTAGTTCTGCGTCTGCTCGGGCAGCGGGTCGACCATCGGCAGATTGAGCGCGGTGGGAGAAGTCTCGGTCACGTGTCGTCACTTTCTGCATCGTTCAGGATGCGGTAATGGTACTGCCCCACGACCTGCATCCGCAAGGTGGTGTAAAGCGCGGCGGCGGCGGTGTTCTGCTCAGTGGCGGCGAGGCTCATCCAGCGCGCGCCCTTGCGCCGTGCCCATAGCGCGGCACAGCGGGTCATCCAAGCGCCAAGGCCCTTGCCCCGGTGCTGGTCGAGGATCGTCAGCGCGTGCAGCATGGCGATGCCGTCATGGCTGGCGACGAAGCCGGCCCCTGCGGATTTGTCGCTGACCCGGCCAAACAGCGCGGTCTTGGGCAGCGGGCAGCGGTCCATCACGGCAAAGCGTTCCGGACCGATGCCGCCATCGGCCCAGATTTCATGCATGATCGCCAGCGGTTCCCAGATCGCAAAGGCGGTGACGGGCGGCAGCTTGCGGTCGGTCAACAGGTCGATGTCGCAGACCCACAGGTTGGTCACGTCGCGCTTGGCATAGCCACGCGCCGCCAATTCGCGGTCCAGTTCCATCTCGCCGGGGCGGATCATGAACAAGGGCGCCTGCCCCATCAGGCGCATGGATTTCTCGGCGGCGGCGATGTCCTCGGGGCGCCACGGTCCGCGCAGGGTCGCCGCCGACACGCGGCTGCCGCCCCCGCGCCCCTCGCGCAGCGTCCAAGGCCCCGCCTCGACCCGTGCCGCGGCGGGCCATGTCGCGTCGAGCGTGGTCAGCAGGCGGTTCGCGTCGGGGGCCATGGCCATGCGTCACGCCTCCGGGAACAGGGCGGCGAGCCGCCCGATCGCGGCATCGACTCGCGCGCCATCCGCACCCCGGATGACGATATTGGCGCCGAACACGCCGTTCTGGCTGTAGGGATAAGAGCCAAAGGACAGGTCGCTGAACTCAGCCGCCAGTTCGCCCAGCGGCCCGGCAATGTCGCCTTCGCCGCGCTGGATCCGCAGGGTCTGGGACAGCAGCGGCTGGCCGCCGGTCAGGGTCGGCAGGATGCTCGCGACCATCGCCTGAAAGATCGCCGGGACTCCGGCCATCACGTGCACGTTCTCCATGGTAAAGCCGGGCGCGATCGAAACCGGGTTCTCGATCAAGGTGGCCCCGTCGGGGATGCGGGCCATGCGCTTGCGGGCATCGTTGAACTCGATCCCGCGCGCGTCGTAATGCGCCTGCAAGAGGGCTGCGGCATCGGCGCGCACGTCGATCTGCGCGCCAAAGGCCTCGGCCACGCAATCAGCGGTGATGTCGTCATGGGTCGGCCCGATACCACCGGAGGTGACGACGGTGTCATAGGCCCCGCGCAGCGCGTTCAACGCCCCGACGATGGCGGCGCGGTCATCGCTGACCACCCGGACCTCTTTCAGGTCGATGCCGTGCTTGGTGAATTCCTGCGCAAGGTAATGCATGTTCGCGTCGCGCGTCCGCCCTGACAGGATCTCGTCCCCGATGACAAGCATGGCGGCGGTGGGGTTGGGCATGGCGGGCTCCTTGGCGACGGGGTTCGTGATCGGTATAGGACGCGGATGATGCGCTTTCAATCTGACCTGATCCCCGCGACGCTCTTGCGGCGCTACAAACGCTTCCTCGCCGATTGCCGGCTGGAGGATGGGCGCGAGGTGACCGCCCATGTGGCCAATCCCGGCTCGATGCTGGGATTGAAGGACGAAGGGCTGCGCATCTGGCTGGAACCCAATGACGATCCGAAGAAGAAACTGAAATACGCTTGGCGGCTGGTCGAGCATCCCGGCGGGCAGTTCACCGGTGTCGATACCGGGGTGCCCAACCGGATGCTGCGCGCCGCGCTGATGGCGGGCCAGGTGCCGGGCCTCGACGGCTACGACCTTGTCCGCCCCGAGGTGAAATACGGCGAAAACTCCCGCATCGACTTTCTGCTGACAGGCCGGGACCGCACCGATTGCTATGTCGAGGTCAAATCCGTCACCCTGTCCCGCCAGCCCGGCCTTGCCGAGTTCCCCGACAGCGTCACCGCGCGCGGGGCAAAACACCTCGCGGAACTGGCCAATATGGCCGCGCAGGGGCATTGCGCCGTGATGCTCTACCTCGTGCAGCGCACCGATTGCGACCGCGTCACGCTGGCGCGTGACCTCGACCCGGCCTACGCGCAGGCCTTCGCCCAAGCCGCCACGGCGGGTGTCCAAGCCTTGGCCTTTGGCTGCGCCATCACCCCGCAATCCGTGACTCTCGGCCCCAAACTGCCCTTCACCCCATAGAAAAAGGGCCGCCGCAACTGCGCCGACCCTTGTTTCTTCTTGGCTCAAATACCCCGGGGGTTCGGGGGCTGGCCCCCGATCCTCAGACCTTGAGATTCGGGATGATCTGCTTTTTCCGGGACATGATCCCCGGCAGCACCACGGTATCGCCGGTCACGGTTGCGCCAAAGCTCTTCTCGGCCACGGTCTTCACCAGGTCGTTGGGGACGAGCAGGGTGGCTTCCTCGTTGAGGATATCGACGACAAACAGCAGGACCTGATCGGCGCCATCTTCCTTGGCCACGTCGACCATCGACGCCATCAGGCTGTCCTTGCGGTCCAGCACCAGCTTGGGCGCGGTGGTTTCCAGCACGGAAACGCGGAAGTCCTTGCCGTCGACGGTGTATTCCTTGGAATCCATCCGCAGCAGTTCGGCATCGGAGAAGGCCGAGACGTCGGACTTGGCTTCGAACATCTGGCTGGCATAGGCGGACAGGTCGACGCCCAGATCATCGGCCAGCGCATGGGCGATGGCCATGTCTTCCTGCGTCGTGGTGGGCGAACGGAATTCCAGCGTGTCCGACAGGATGCAGGACAGCATCGCACCCTTGATCGCCTTGGGGGCCTGCGCCAGATCGTCGCCGATCATCTTGTGCATAATGGTGGCGGTGCAGGCCAGCGGCTCGATCCGGATGTCGATCGGGCCCTTGGTTTCCAGCCCACCCACCAGCTTGTGGTGGTCGATGATGGCGCGGATGTCGGCGCTGTTGATGTCGGCGGGCAGTTCGGCGGGGTTGTTGGTGTCGACGATGACGACGGGGGTGCCGGCGTCCACGCCCGAGATGATCTCGGGCTTGTCGAGACCCCAATGGGTCAGGACAAAGGCGGCTTCGGTATTGGGTTCGCCCAGCAGGACGGGCTTGGCGGTTTCGCCTTTGATTTCGTTCAGGTACCAAGCCCAGATGATGGGCGAGCCGGTGGAATCGGTGTCTGGCGACTTGTGGCCGAAAACGAGGGTGGTCATGCGGGAATCCTCTGTCTGAAAGGCTGTTCGCGCGCGCTATAGCCGCGCGCGCGCCGCTTGTCACCCCGGGTGCGACCTTGAGGCCGGGCAAGGCCCTTCGAAGGGCCTTGGATCAAGCGCATTGCAATGCGCTTGTGACGCATCTTCGAAGATGCGTGTCCCAAGGCGCTTCGAAGCGCCTTGCGCGCCTAATTCGGGGCGGGGTGCCGCGCCTTGTTGTAGGGGTGCCAATCGGTGATCTCCGGGTAATAGCGTTGCCGCCACGCCCGGACGCGTGGGTTCATGATGCGCCTCCACAGCGGCGGGATCATCGCCGCCAGCGCCATCAAAGGGTAGCCGTAGGGCAGTTGCGGGGCCTCATCCTCGGCATAGGTCTGGAGCAGCGGAAAGCGACGGTCCGGTTTGTAATGGTGGTCCGAATGCCGCTGCAGGTTGATCATCAGCCAGTTGGTCGCGGTGTGGCTGGCATTCCAGCTGTGACGCGGCAACACGCGTTCGTATTTGCCATCGCCCAGATATTTCCGCGTCAGGCCGTAATGTTCGACATAGTTGACCACCTCCAGTTGCCAGATGGCAACGCCGGCCTGCAACATGAACAGCCCCAGCCCCGCCCAACCGGACAGTGCCAGCGCCAGCGCCAGCATGGCGCCTTGCAGAGCGAGATAGGTCCAGAACGGATTGCGGCGGTCCCACCACGGGCGGCCCTTCCGGGCCAGCATCTCGCGCTCGGCCCGGAAGGACGACAGCAGGCTTTGCCGCAGCACACGAGGATAAAACCGGTGGAACCCCTCGTTGTAGCGCGCCGTGACGGGGTCGCGGGGCGTGCCCACATGGCGGTGATGCACCAGAAGATGCTCGGACCGGAAATGTGAATAAAGCACCATGGCGAGCAGCAGGTCGCCGAGCCTGCGCTCGGCCCGGTTGCGCTGGTGCAGCAGTTCGTGGGCATAGACGATGCCCACGGTGCCGGTCATCACCCCGGTCCCGAACACCACGCCAAAGGTTTCCCAGCCATTCAGCCCGGCGCGCGGCACATACCAGACCAGACCGAACAGGGTGGCCGCTTGCAGCGGCACCCAGAGTTGCGTCAGCAGCTTGTACCAGAACAGCTGGTCCTCGGAGGTGTCCGGATCGGCGTTTTCGCCATTCAACCCGATGGCAAAGTCGATGGCGGTGAACAGGTACCACGTACACAGCGGCGTCAGCAGCACCCACCAGTCGCCCCAAAGCGCCCCGATCCAGACCAGCGGGACGAGGATGAACGACAAGAAGAACGGGGCGGCTGCGGACAGCCGGGCGATGTGCTGGGCGGGGATCATGTTTCTGCTCCGGTGATACCCTTTTGGCCAGCATAGCGCAGGCAAGCGGCGGTTTCGCGCCTTGCGCGAGGTCAAATCGCGGCAATTTGAGGGGGATTTGTCGGAAATCGCCAGTGCTGTGGGCTTTGCGGTGTCGGATTTGGGTATTTTGACCAAGAAGAAACCTATTTCGCGCCTTTGGTCAGGTCGAAAGCCTTGCGCATCACCGTTGGAAGGTCGGCGGGCGAGAAGTCCTCGAGCGGGATGAAATCGCCGCGATCGGGGCTGCGTTCCATCGGGACGAGGGCGGTTTTGACCGTCAGGTGCAGGTGGAAATGGGTGAAGGTGTGGCGGGCCTCACCCGGCAGGGTCTTCCATTCGGCGCGGATCGGCGGGGCTTCGGCGGGTATGTCCTCGGACCAGTCGGTGCCGGGCCAGCCGAGCATGCCGCCGAGCAGCCCCTTGTCGGGGCGGCGTTCCAAAAGCCACGCACCGTCGACGCGGCGGGCGAGATAGGCGGTGCCTTGGCGCGTCGGTTTGCGTTTCTTGGGGGCCTTGCGCGGCAGGTCGGCGGCGGTGCCATTGACCCATGCCGCACAGGCGGGGCGCCACGGGCAGAGGCCGCAGGCCGGGCGTTTCGGCGTGCAGATCGTCGCGCCGAGGTCCATGACCGCCTGCGCGTAATCGCCGGGGCGCTGTTGCGGGGTCAGGGCGGCGGCGTATTGCGTGAAAAGCGGCTTGGCACCGGGCAGAGGGGTCGGGTCGTCATGCAGGCGGGCCATGACCCGCTCGACATTGCCATCCAGCACGGTCTGCGGGTCGTCGAAGGCGATGGCGGCGATGGCGGCAGCGGTATAGGGTCCGATGCCTGGCAGGGTCAGCAGCGTGGCGTGATCGTTGGGGAATTGCCCGCCATGATGCTCCACCACCGCGCGGGCGCATTTCAGCAGGTTGCGGGCGCGGGCATAGTAGCCGAGCCCCGCCCATGCGGCCATCACGTCCTCGTCCCGCGCGGCGGCCAGCGCCTGAACCGTCGGCCAGAGCGTGGTGAATTTGTGGAAGTAGTCCTTGACCGCGGCCACCGTCGTCTGTTGCAGCATGATCTCTGACAGCCAGACCCGGTAGGGGTCGGGCAGCACCCCCGCCTTGCGCGCGGCGGGGGGCACACGCCATGGCAAACTGCGTGCATGACGGTCGTACCAGTCGAGCAGGTCGGCGGCTTGGGCGGTTTCACGCAAGGGTGAGGCTCCGTTATGGATAAGGGGGCTGGCATGCCCCTGTCGCATGCCCCTAGAATAGGCTCCGAGAGAGGGATTCAACCCATGTCGCGACGCAATACAAGCACCTATGGTTTCAAGCCGACCTCGACCTTCCTGACGGGGCAGGTGCGGGCGGCGTCCGAGCAGCGCGGATTCGCGCAGTCTCGTATCCTCACCCATTGGGAGGAGATCGCCGGTGCGGAGATCGCCGCCATGGCGCGCCCCGTCGAGGTCAATTATGGGCGCGGCAGTTTCGGGGCGACTCTGGTCTTGCTGACCACGGGCGCGCAGGCGCCGCTGGTGCACATGCGATCCGAGGAAATCCGGGCAAAGATCAACGCGGTCTACGGCTACAACGCCATCACCCGCATCCGGGTGACGCAGACCGCCGCCACGGGCTTTGCCGAGGGCAAGGTCTCGTTTCAGCATCGGCCAAAGCCGAAAGCGCCCGCCGTGCCGCCCGAAGAGGTGCAGGCCCGGGCGCGGGATGTTACGGGCGAGGTGGGTGATCCGGGGCTGCGGGCGGCGCTTGAACGGCTCGCGGCAAATGTCATATCGAAAGGGGGGCGGGGATAACCCCGCCCGACGCAAGGACAGGAGAGGTTCTCAGGCATGAAGATGGTACAAACCGCAGGCGCGCTGGCGCTGGTCGCGCTCGCCGGTGGGGCGTGGTTCTACACGCAGGAACAGGCCGTGCAAGGTCCGCAATTCACGCTGCCCGGCGCGGCGATCGCGCAGGAAGGCGATGCCGCCGCCGAGGAGGCCGAGGCCTATGTCGTTCAGGAGATGACCCTCGGTGCCGAGGATGCGCCGGTCGAGGTGATCGAATACGCGTCCTACACCTGCCCGCATTGCGCCAGTTTCCACCAGAACGTCTTCAAGGACATCAAGGCGAATTACATCGACACCGGCAAGGTGAAGTTCACCTATCGCGAGGTCTATTTCGACAAGTTCGGCATGTGGGCCAGCATGATCGCGCGCTGCGGCGGCGACACGCAGCGCTTCTTTGGCATCACCGAGATGATGTATCAGGGTCAGTCCACATGGGCGCGGGCCGGGTCCGAGGCGGCCATTGCCGACGAGCTGCGCAAGATCGGGCGCTTGGCCGGGATCGAGAAGGATGAGCTGGACGCCTGCCTGTCCGATGGTGACAAGCTGCGCGCGCTGGTCGGCTGGTATCAGGAAAACGCCACCGCCGACGGAATCGATTCGACCCCGTCCTTCATCATCAACGGAGAGAAGGCGTCGAATATGAACTACGCCGATTTCTCGGCGCGGCTGGACGAAGAACTGGCCAAGGCGGAATGACCTCTGCCCCACGCGGCCCGCTGGAGGGCGTGAAGGTCATCGAACTGGCCCGCATTCTTGCGGGCCCGTTTGCCGGTCAGACATTGGCCGATCTGGGGGCAGAAGTCCTCAAGATCGAGGCCGAGGCGGGCGATGACACCCGCCAATGGGGGCCACCTTTCATCGAGCATGACGGTCAGCGGACGGCGGCCTATTTCCATTCCTGCAACCGGGGCAAGGCGTCGGAGGTGGTCAACATCGCAACCGAGGCCGGGCAGGCGCGGCTGCGCGAGTTGGTGGCGGATGCGGATGTGCTGATCGAGAATTTCAAGGTCGGCGGGCTGGCGAAATACGGGCTGGATTATGCCTCGCTCAGCGCGGTGAACCCGCGGCTGATCTATTGCTCGATCACCGGTTTCGGGCAGGACGGGCCTTATGCGCATCGCGCCGGGTACGACTATATCATCCAAGGCATGTCCGGTTTCATGTCGATCACGGGCGACCCGGATGGCCAGCCGCAGCGCGCGGGCGTGGCGATCACCGACCTGTTCACGGGTCTCTATTCGGTCAACGGCATCCTCTCGGCGCTGTACCAGCGCGAGCGGACGGGCAAAGGCCAGCATGTCGACATGGCGCTGCTGGATTGCGCGGTGGCGGCGATGGCCAATCAGGCGCTGAATTACCTGAGCACCGGCACGCCGCCGGGACGGACGGGGAATTATCACCCGAACCTGACGCCCTATCAGGTCTTCGACTGTGCGGACGGCCATATCATCATTGCCACGGGCAATGACGCGCAATACCGGCGGCTATGTGGGCTTTTGGGGCTGGAGGAGATGGCCGAAGCGCCGGAATTCCTGCGGAATGCAGACCGCGTGGCCAATCGCGAAGAGATGATCCGCCGCCTGACTGAGGCGACCTTGCAGCGGACCAAGGCCGAGTTGCTGGCCGCCTGCGAGGCGCAGGGCGTGCCCGCCGGGCCGATCAACGACATGGCCGAGGTGTTTGCCGACCCGCAGGTCGTGGCGCGGGGGATGCAGATCGCTCCGGGCGGCGTTCCGGGGGTGCGGACACCGATCCGCTTTTCGGATGCGGAACTGGTTCTGGATCGGCCCGCCCCGAAACTTGGGTAGGATGGGTGATCACCCATCCTACTTTCAATCGACGTAGCGCAAACAGACGGTGATCGCCCCGTCATTGTCGTCCAACAGATCATCCCCTTCGTTGATCCGGAACTCCATCCGGTCGAGGTTCATGTTGAACGCGCCGGATTGCTCGGTGAACGCCAAGAGCCGCGCCCACGGCATCATCCGCGTCTCGCCCGCGATCTCGAACCGCACCAGCAGCGCGCCATGGCCGGCATTGGGGTCGATCCGCGCGACCCCTTCGTCGAACAGCATCTTGCCGGCATCGCCGCCATGGCCCCGTGTCCCCACCGGCCCAAGCTCTCCGGCGCGGGTCGTCCAGAAGCCCTGCGCATACAGCACTTGCACGAGGCCCTCGGGGAACGCCCCGGCCTGCCACCCGGCCTTGGAAGATATCTCGTGGCAGATATCGGCGGCGGCGACCGGCGCGGCCGCCAGAACCAACGCCAGTGCCAGCCGCGTCATGCCAACTGGTCCACGACCATCAGGTGCTGCGCAAGCTTCTGGACCTCATCCAGCCAGCGGCCCACCAGTTTGGGGTCGCTGGGCGCGGCATGCACACCCGGCGCCATCTCGCGCGCCATGACCGCCTCGACCGCGAGCGAGACCGGTACCGAGACCAGCCGCGCCATTGCCGTGCCGCGCGCATCGCCCCATGCGTCCATGACATAGCTCTTGTGCCAGACGGTCTCGCCCTCCCGCTCGGCCTTCAGGTCGACGCACAGCACGACGCGGTCCGGCTCATCCGGTTTATAGCTGTTCTCGGCCAGAAGCCGATCCGCGATCTCCTGCAGGCGCGCATCCGTTGCGTTGGGGGCCTCGGCAAAGATGTCCTTCCACGCCTCGGCCCAGCCGTTCAGGCGCAGGGTGCCGCGCACGAAATTCTTGACCTTCCAGTCCTCACCAAAGCCGTATTCCGCCATGAAGGGCAGAGAGTCGCGGTTCGGATAGACCTCGAACGCCTCGGGGCTGGGCAGCGGCGCGTCGTAGCGGGTCAGCGCGTCCCACGGGCGGTTGACCTCCAGCACCGAGAAGTGCCGGATCGACCGCGAGGGCGAGCGCAGCGCCTTGAGCACGCCGACGGGCGCCCAAGAAAACTTGTAGCGGAAGGCGTTGGCGATCTTCGGCACGCCGCCGCAATAGGACAGGAAGCTGAGCTCGTTCTCCTTGGAGAACGCAGATGATGAGGTGTAGTCGGCGACAAGGGCATGCGCCATCAGGTGGTCGATGCCCGGGTCCAGACCGACCTCGTTGACCAGCCGTGCGCCCGCTTCGCGCGCCTTGGCATCCAGCGCGCGCATCTCGGGGGCGATGTAGCTGGACGAGACGAAATGCGCGCCCGCGTCGATGGCCATGTCGGCCAGCGTCACGTGCCAGTCGCCGGGCAGCATCGAGACGACGATATCGTCCTTGGCCAGCGCGGCGCGCAGGGCGTCCGGGTCGAAGGCCCGGATGTCGTCGGTCAGGTCACCCACGGCGGCGCGGGCCTTGTCGGTGGTCCGGTTCCAGACGGTGACCGGGTGGCCTGCCTCGATCAGGCGGCGCAGGCCCGGGATCGAGGACAGGCCGGTGCCACACCAGTGTACAGTCATGTCGTCAGCCTTTCTTGTGTTGGTCGTAGATCGCCGCCGCGCGGCCCCAGACCCCGGCTTCGGGGTCGGTCAGCGTCTCCAAAGACGGCAGCAGTTGCGCCGCGAAATCCTGCGAGCTTTCCAGCGGCAGGAGCGAGGGCAGGTTGTCGATGGCCATCACGTCGAGCGGCGGATCGGTGAACACCCGCGTGACGGGCGTGTGCCAGTCGGTTTCCCGGTCATAGACCTTGATGGGCGAGAAATCCGATTGCGGGTCACAGGCGATGTCCCCGATGACGCGCAGTTTGCGCGGCATCGCGGCGGCAGAGGCCGGGACGAAGACCGGGCAGCCGGGCGCGGCAAGGATGCAGTTGAAGAACAGTGCGTGGTCAAGGACTTCGGGGAAGGGACCGCCATGGGCGGTCTCGGCCATGTCCCATCGGGTCACGGGGATGTCGAGTTGCTCACACAGGTCCGACGCGCCAGTGCCGACGCGCCCCAGCGCGCCGATCACCAGCGCGTCTGCGGGGCGCTGGCCGTCCAGCGCGGCGCGCAGATCGGCCAGCATGGCATCGGAGTTGGGCCAGGTGGTCACAGTCGGGCAGATCTCGCCACGCTGTTGCGCTGCCCAGGCCAGCACGCTGACCGCCGCCCCCGCATAGCCCGCCCAGTAACCAAAGGCGGCGACGCGCCGCCCGGTCTCGTCCAGCAGGTATTCGAGGTCGTACAGCCGCCCGCCTCCGGCGGCGAAGCGGTCTAGCAGACGCTGGCCCGCGGTCTGCCCCTTGTAGGCATGGCCGAACATGATGTGGCGGTGGGGCAAGGGCGTGCCGTCATCGGGCAATTCCTTGAGGCCGAAGATGATCGCGTCGCGCGGCGCGTCGGGCCAGCTGCCCTCTTGGGCAAGCGTCGCACCGGCATCGACGAAGGCCTCCGAGCCGATCACTCGGGTCGGACTGTCCTCGACGGTGACATGAATGCCGCGCGCGATCAGGGTGCGCACACCGTCCGGGGTGATGCCTGTGCGCTCCTCGTTGGGGCGGCTTTCGGCGCGGATCCAGAGATGGGTCATGGGGGGCCTCCGTTTGCCGGGACTGTCGCCAAGACGTAAGCCGAGGGCAAGGGGGCGTGGCGTCGAAATCGCGCGGTTCAAAAATCTTCGAAGATTTTTGGCAAATTCCTTTCAAGGAATTTGATCGCGCAAGCTGCCAGCCAGAGCGCCCTTTTTTATGTCCCGACTTCGTCGCGCGCGCCCTCAAAATTCTTCGAAGAATTTTGCCCCTCAAAGATGGCTGCGGGCGTGCTGCCGTTCCGGCGTATCCAGATGCGGGATGGCGTTGAACTGGGTCAGCGCCAGCCCGGTCTGCAGCGGTTGCACCCGATGCAGCGAACTGTTCTCGATCGACAACATCGCATGGGCCAAGGCGCCGATATCGAGTCGCATGATCACGCGCATCGCCATGCCGATCAGCCCGCCCGACGTGACCACCAGCGCGCGCCCGTCTCCGGCCGCGATTTCGCGCAGCACATCCGTCACGCGCGCCTCGAATTCCGAGAACCGCTCCGGCGCGCCCTCGATCCGGTCCGCCTGCCAATGTTGCAATAGCACCGGAATATGGGGAATGAACGTCTCGCGATCCGTGGGCATGGCGATGCCGTGCTGCTCTTCGAGCAGGCTTGCCAGCGTGAAATAGGTCATCTCGTTCAGGCGCGGATCCTGTTCGGGCGCGTCGAATCCGATCCCCGCCGCAGTTTCCACATGCCGCCGCAACGTGCCGCTATAGACCCGCGCAAACCGGTCGCCCGCCTGCGCGAAATACGCGCCCAGCCAGCGCGCCTGCTGCCAGCCAAGGTCGCTCAGCTTGTCATAGCCCTCTTCGTCGCGGGCGCCGGAATTGGCCTGACCGTGGCGAACCAGCGTGATGAAGGACATGGGCAAGCTCCTGTTCTGCTCGCCCGTGCCTTACCCCGCCGGCTGCCGGTTGAAAAGCCGTCAGGCCGCGTTGTCCTGACCCTCGTCCTGCCCGTCGAGACCCTTGCGCGGGCGGGGCCGCGACCGCTCCTGAGCCGCGTCATCCGACGCGTCGTCCCAAACCAGCGTCCGCGTAGGAAAAGGGATGTCGACCCCAGCCGCGTCCAACGCCTCCTTGACCGCGCGCTTCATGTCCGCCTGATACTGGAAGTAATCGGCGCTATCGACCCAGACCCGTACGAGGAAATCGACCGAACTGTCGCCCAGCCCATTCACTTGGATGAATGGGGCGGGATCGTCATGCGAGCGTGGATCGCCCATGATCGTCTCGCGGATCACCTGCTCGGCCTGTTTCAGATTCGCCCCATAGCCCACGCCAAAGGTCCATTCCGCCCGCCGTGTCGGGTAGATCGAATAGTTCTCGATCGTGTTTCCCCAGACCTCGGAATTGGGGATGATGATCTGCACATTGGACAAGCTCGCCAGCTCGGTGGTGTTCAAGGTGATGTCCTTGACCGTACCCATCTCGCCCCCAACCTCGACGAAATCGCCGATCTTGATCGGGCGAAAGGCGATGATCATGACCCCCGCCGCAACATTCGACAGGGTGCCCTGCAAGGCCAGCCCCACCGCCAGACCCGCCGCGCCGATCGCTGCGACGATCGAGGTCGTCTGCACGCCGAAAGTGTTCAGAACGAACAGAATGGCAAAGGCCAGCACCACGTAGCGCGCCCCATTGCCAAGAAAATGGAACAGCGTCCGGTCAAAGCGCGCATGCCGCTCGCCGATGCCCTGAATCCGCCGACGCACCCAGTTGGCGACGATCCAGCCCACCAGCAGGATCACGATGGCCGCAAGAACGTTGCCCAGCATCTGGGCAAGGAATTCAAGCGTCAGCACGTCCGAGATCGATGTTCCGTTATGGATTTCCGTATTCAACAGCTGCTGCAGCCGATCCATATGTCCCTTCTCCGTCTTGCCAGTTGGCCTAACGATTTCGCGACCCAACGGTTCCCGCCGCCTGCCTCTGGCAAATCGCGCCGGGCGCGGTTAAATAGCGCAAAGACAACCGAAAGGACGAGACCTTGAACGCAGATGGCGGCCGAGTGACCCGCGACGGGATCCGGATCTACGACGACAGCGACTTTGCCGGGATGCACAAGGCGGGCCGCGTGGCGGCGCAGATCCTCGACGAGGTGGCGGAGCATGTCTTTCCCGGCCAGACCACCGGCGCGATCGACGATTTCATCCGCAACCGCGTGGTCGAACTGGGCTCGACCTCGGCGACGATCGGCTACAAGGGCTACCAGCACGCCTCCTGCATCAGCGTCAACCACGTGGTCTGCCACGGCATCCCCGGTGACAAGAAGCTGAAGGAAGGCGATATCCTCAACATCGACGTCACGGTGATCGTCGATGGCTGGTTCGGCGACACCTCGCGCATGTACGTGGCGGGCAAGCTGCCCCGCAAGGCCGAGCGCCTGATCCAAGTAACGCACGATGCGCTGATGCTGGGGATCGAGGCGGTCAAGCCGGGCAACACCTTCGGCGATATCGGCTTTGCCATCCAAAGCTATGTCGAGGCGCAGCGCATGTCTGTCGTCCGCGACTTCTGCGGCCACGGTCTGGGCCGCGTCTTCCACGCCCCGCCGAACGTGCTGCATTACGGGCGCGCGGGATCGGGCCCGGTCCTCGAAGAGGGCATGTTCTTCACCATCGAACCGATGGTCAATATCGGCCGCCCGGAAACCAAGGTTCTGGCCGATGACTGGACAGCCGTCACCCGCGACAAGTCGCTATCCGCGCAGTTCGAACATTCGGTCGGCGTGACGGCGGACGGGGTCGACATCTTCACCCTTTCGCCCGCAGGCAAGTTCCACCCCACTTACCAAGGCTGACGCGCCCCCGTCTTCTTTGGTCCTCAAATACCTCGGGGGTCCGGGGGCAGAGCCCCCGGTTCCGTCCGATCAGCTTGCGCTCACCACTGCCACAGCGCCGGAACGAACTGATATGCTTCGCCCTCGCGCCGCACATGGCCGACGCCGGGGAAGGGGAAGTGATAGCCCAGCACCGCCATCCGGTCGGTCGCCGCCATGTCCAGCAGGCGCAGACGGGTGGCCACGGTTTCCATCCCGTCCATGTCGAAGCCGTTATACCAGTCTGGGCGGGCGAAGTTCATGTAGGCATGGTTCATCGCATCCCCCAGCGCGATCAGCTGCTGGCCGTTCGATTCCACGATCACCGACATGTGGCCCGGCGTATGACCGGGCGTGTCGATGACGCGCACGCCGGGGGCGATTTCCTGCTCGTTTGACAGCATCTCCCATTCGGCGCCCTCGGCGGTCAGCGAATTGACCGCCCCCACGACGAACTGTTGCAACTCGGTGGGCACCGATGTGGCCAACCCGTCCTGCATCCAGAAATCGTACTCGGCCCCGCCGATGAAGAATTGCGCATCGGGCAGGATCGCCTCGTCGAAATCGTCGCGGATGCCCCAGACGTGGTCGGGATGGGCATGGGTGATGATGACATGGGTGATCGAGGCCGGATCGATTCCGGCGCTTTCGAGATTTCCCATCAGGTCACCGGCGGTGGGCAGAAAGCGATTGCCCGAGCCGACATCGACCAGTACCACGGCCCCGCCGATCTCGATGACGAGGTGGTTGGTGTGGGAATAGTTGGTCTCGGGCGAGAGGAAATAACTGGTCAGAAAGGCCTGTACCTCGGCGGGATCGATATTGACGCCCAGCCCGCTGGCCGGCGTTTCGAGATGCCCGTCGCTGACGACGGTGATCTTGGCCTCTCCGAGCGTAAAGGAGAAATGCGCAGGGTTCGAGACGCCGGGCGCGCCAAGCGTCTGTGCGCGCAGGCTGACCGGCAGGGTCAGGGCGGGGGCTGCGGCGGCCATGGTCAGGATCTCGCGGCGGGTGGGTTTCAGGATCGTCATGGGGCCTCCCTTTATTCATGCATTCGCATGAGATGATATCATCGGCGCGGCGCTTTGCCACGATTTCTTGACGGGGGCCGGCCACTGCGCCGACCTGCGCCCTGTCACCCGCGCGTAGGGTGTCGCGGATCGGGAAAAGCGTTTCGATATTCCCCGTTTGACGCGAAAAGGAAACTTTATCAATTGGTTAAAAGCGGAATTGCACTGCGGTGCAGCCGGGTTTGCCTTGTGAAGCCCGGCGGGGTGCATTATCTGAACCGCGTCGCTGCACCGCAGCACCATCGAAAAGGAGATCGCCCCATGTCGATCAAACCGATTCTTTCCCTTGCCATCGCCGCTGGTCTGCTGGGCTCGACCGCCTTCGCACAAGAGGTCACCCTGCGCTTCCAGCATTTCGTGTCGCCCAATTCCGCGAACCCGAAATATTTCATCGAACCGTGGGCCGAGAAGGTCGAGGCGGACTCGAACGGGCGCATCAAGGTCGAGATCTATCCCTTCATGCAGATGGGCGGTTCCGCGCCGGACCAATTCGACATGATCCAGGATGGGGTGATCGATGGCGGCTGGGTGATCCCCGGCTACCAAGCCGGGCGATTCCCGGAAACCGAGGCGCTGGAACTGCCCTTCATGGTGACCAAATCCGCCGAGGAGGCGAGCCGCGTGGCTTGGGACTACACGCAGGAATACCTTGCCGACGACTTTGAGAACGTCCACCTGATCGCGGCGCATATGCATGGGCGCGGGCTGGTCCACAAAAAGGGAGCGCCGGTTTCGGACCTGTCCGATTTCGAAGGGCTCAAGCTGCGCGGCCCGTCGCGTCCCGCGACCTTGTTGCTGGAGAAGCTGGGCGCGCAGCCGATCGGCATGCCCGTCCCGCAATTCACCGAGGCGCTGTCCAAGGGCGTGGTCGATGGTGGCGTGATCACGTGGGAGATGTCGCCCTCGCTCAAGCTCGACGAGTTGACCGACAGCCATACGGATGTGGCGGGGGATTACTCGCTGTATAATCTGTTCTTCATCTGGGCGATGAACAAGGACGTCTATGACAGCCTCCCCGACGACCTGCGCGCGGTGATCGACGCCAATTCCGGGGCCGAGACCTCGGCTTGGGCGGGGCGCGCGCATGATCTGGGCGATGCGGATGGCAAAGCGGCGATGATCGCGGGCGGCAACGTGGTGGCCGAGATGTCGCCCGAGGTGACCGAGGTGATCCGCGCGCGCGGCGAGGAGGTGGTTCAGGACTGGATCGCCGACATGGAGGCCAAGGGCCTGCCGGGCGCGCAGATGGTCGAGGATGCGCGGGCGCTGGTGGCCAAGCATACGGGCGCGGCGCAGTGAAACATCCAGTAGGATGGGTGATCACCCATCCTACCTAAGCTTCGAGCAGCGTCACCGTCGTATCGCCGTAGCGCCGGGTTTCCAGCAGCCCAAAGCCCTCGGGCGCGGCCTGCTCGGCGTTTTCTTCCCAAACGATCAGCGCGCCGGGGGCGATCCAGCCGCGCGCGCGCGCCGCCGCCAAGGCCTTGTCGCCCAGACTCTTGCCATAGGGCGGGTCGAGGAAGACGAGGTCGCATGGCCGCCCCTCGGGCAGCCGCGTCGCATCGGCCCCGATCAGCGTGGCGCGTGGGCCCGTGCCCAACAGCTTCATGTTGTCACGGATCAGTCGCGCGCCCACGCGGCCGTTCTCGACGAAGGTCACATGGGACGCGCCGCGCGACAGCGCCTCCAGCCCCAGCGCGCCTGTGCCTGCAAACAGGTCCAGCACGCGCGTGCCGTCGAACGGCTCGCCAAAGCGCCCGCCCGCCAACATGTTGAACAGTGCCTCGCGCACCCGGTCGGTGGTTGGGCGCAGATGCGCGCCCGCGTCGCCCTTGCCCACCGGCGTCAGGACGCGCCCGCGCCATTCTCCGGCGACGATCCTCACGCCTTCAGCAGTGCCTTGAGTTCGGTCGCAGGGTCCGCCACGGCGGCCTTGTCCGCCGTTTTCCCGCTTTCGATCAGGCGCTTGGCGACCATGTAGGCGCGGCTGTCATTCATCGCGTCCACCGCCAGCAGCTTGTCGCCCGCGTAGTACCAGAAGGACACCGTGCCCTCACCCTGCCGCGTGACGATCTCGTCATAGCCTGTCGACAGGCCCGCGATCTGCAATTTCACGTCGTATTGATCCGACCAGAACCACGGCTTGGCGATATAGGCCTTGCCCGCGCCAAGGATGTTTTCCGCGACAAGCTCGCCCATGTCGATGGCATTGCCGACACTTTCCAGCCGCAGCCGGTCCTCGCCCACGGGGAAGGAGGCGCAGTCGCCCGCCGCCCAGATCGCCGGGTCCGAGGTCTGGCACAAGGCGTTGACCTTGATGCCGTTCTCGATCTCAAGCCCCGCCTCTTCGGCCAGTTGGCTCGCCGGGGTGATGCCGACGCCGACGATGGCAAAGTCGATGTCGAGTGTCGTACCGTCGCCCAGTTCCGCCCCGGTCACATGGGTCTCGCCCAGCAGGCGCACCAGCCCGGTGCCCTCGCGGATATCCACCCCATGCGCGCCATGCAGCTTGCGGAAATAGTCCGAGGTCTCGGGCGAGGCGACGCGGCCAAGGATACGCTCGGCGGCCTCGACCAGCGTGACCTTCATGCCCAGCTTTGCGGCGACGGCGGCGGCCTCCAGCCCGATATAGCCGCCGCCGACGACCAGCACGCGCTTGCCTTCGGTGAACCCAGGCGCCATGGCATCCACATCCGCCAGCGTGCGCACCACACGCACCCCCTCCAGCGCGCCGCCGATGGCGGCGGGCAGCTGGCGGGGGACCGAGCCGGTGCACAGCACGAGGTCGTCATAGGCGTGTTCATGCCCGCCCGCCTGAACCACCTTGGCGTCGCGGTCGATCCGCGTCGCGCGCTCGTTCAGATGCACGGTGATGGCATTGTCGGCGTACCACTGCTCGGGGCGCAAAAACAGCCGGTCCAGCGTCATGTCGCCCAACAGGTAGCCCTTGGACAGCGGCGGGCGCTGGTAGGGCAGGGCGGGTTCCTCGCCGATCAGCGTGATGCTGCCGTCAAAGCCGCCCGACCGCAGTTTCGCCACGCAGGACGCCGCCGCCTGCCCGCCCCCGATGACCACAACCTTGCGCATCCGTCATTCTCCCATTTCCCTCTGTGTGGCGCACCCTATAGTCCCGGTCACGGGAAACGCAATTCCAAGGAGGGATCAGTTCATGGCAATTTCCGAAGGCGACAGCCTGCCCAACGCAACTTTGTCGCGGATGGGCGCCGAAGGCCCCGAAACGGTCGAGCTTTCGACCCTGACGGCGGGCCGCAAGGTGGTGATTTTCGCGCTGCCCGGCGCCTATACCGGCACCTGCACCACGGCGCATGTGCCGAGCTTCATCCGCACCATCGGCGACTTCAAGGCCAAGGGCGTGGACGAGGTGATCTGCCTGTCGGTCAACGATCCCTTCGTCATGGGGGCTTGGGGCGAGTCGACGGGCGCGACCGAGGCCGGGATCACCATGCTGGGCGATCCGGCGGCCGAGTTCACCAAGGCGGTCGGCATGGATTTCACCGCACCGCCCGCGGGCCTGATCGACCGGTCCAAGCGCTATGCGCTGATGGCCGAGGATGGAGTCGTCAAGGTGCTGCATGCCGAGGAAAACCCCGGCGTCTGCGAGACCTCGGGCGGCGAGGCGATGCTGGCGGCGATCTGAGCCGTCGGTCTGCGTGGCAGTCGTCACGCCGTGGGGGCTCTGCCCCCACACCCCCGAGGTATTTGGGGACCAAAGAAGCAGGGGGGCGTCAGAGGCCGTCCATCTTGCGGGCCAGTTTCGCGTCGAGCGAGGAGAGGCCATCGACATCATGGGTGGTCAGCGTGACCTGCACGGTGTTGTAGGTGTTGGCCCATTCCGGGTGGTGATCCCACTTTTCCGCAAAGAAGGCGGCGCGGGTCATCCAGCCGAAGGCTTCGGTGAAGTCCTTGAACTTGAACGTTTTCGAGATGGCATCGCGGCCTTCTACCATGGCCCAGCCGTTTTCCAGCAAGGGGGCGAGCACGGTCTTGCGGGCGGTGTCTGACAGTTTCTCGGTCATGGCTGTTCCTCCTCATGGGTTTTGCGGAAGGGGCCGTAGCTGGTGAGGATCTCGATATCCTCATCGACCGCTTCGCGTTCCCTTTGCAGGTAGTGGTCCACCGCCTCGCGGAAAGAGGGGTTGGCGATCCAATGCAGCGAATGCGTGGCGGCTGGCAGGTATCCGCGTGCCAGCTTGTGTTCGCCCTGCGCGCCGGCCTCGACCCGTTTCAGGCCGTTTTCAATCACAAAGTCGATGGCCTGATAGTAGCAGGCCTCGAAATGCAGGCAGGGGTAGTGTTCCACGCAGCCCCAATAGCGCCCGAACAGCACGTGGCGCCCGATGAAGTTCAGCGCGCCCGCCATTGGCCGCCCGTCGCGTTCGCAGATCACCAGCGCGATGTCGTCACGCATCGTTTCATGCGCCATGTCGAAGAAGGCGCGGGTCAGGTAGGGCGTGCCCCATTTGCGGCTGCCGGTATCCATGTAGAACAGCCAGAAGGCGTCCCAGTGGTGGGGTTTGATGTCGTCGCCGGTGAGCGTGCGGATGGTGCCGCCGAAGTCCTGCGCGGTGCGGCGTTCCTTGCGGATGGTCTTGCGCTTGCGCGAGCTGAGCGCGCTCAGGAAATCGTCGAACGTGGCGTAGCCGTCGTTCAGCCAGTGATACTGGGTCGTGATGCGGTGCAGCAGGCCCATCTCCGCCCCCGCCAGCGCCTCGGCCTCGGTGCAGAAGGTGGCATGGACCGAGGACAGCTCGTTCTGCGCGGCCAGTTGCACCGCGCCTTGGATCAGTGCCGACATGCCGGTGATGTCGTGGCCCGGTTTCGTCAGGAACCTGCGCCCGGTGGCCGGGGTGAAGGGCACGGCGATCTGGAGTTTCGGGTAGTAGTCGCCGCCCGCGTTTTCCAGCGCATGCGCCCAAGAGTGGTCGAAGATGTATTCGCCCTGACTGTGATGCTTGCCGTATAGCGGCGTCACGGCGATGATGTCATCCCCGTCCTGCACCGTCAGATAGCGCGGGTCCCAGCCCGAGCGCCCGCCGACCGAGCCGCTTTGTTCCAACGCATACAGGAACCTATGCGTGGTGAACGGGTCGCGCGGGCGGCCCGTTTCGGCTTCGGGGCAGGCGCAGGCATCCCAGTCGGCCTCTGCGATCTGGGACAGGCTGGTGAGGACATTGACGCTGAGTTCGCTCATTGTGGGCTCAATCTGGCGCATGTGGCGCGGCGTTCAAGCGCTGTAGCCCTCGAAGGTGACATTATCCGCAACGCGGCGCGCCTGTGCCTCTTCTTCTGGCGTGCGGATCGTCCAGCACAGGATCGGGACGCCCTCGCCATGCAGGCGCTGGACGGCGGGGCTGTGCAGATGGCGATGGTTGTGGCTGACGAAACAGGCGCCCACGCGCTCGAAATCCGGGATGCGGCGCAGGTGGTCGCGGGTTTCGGGCTTCAGCACCTGCCAGTCGTCGGGGTGATAGCCGCAAGTGGTCAGGCCGCGCGGCCGGTCAGGGCACAGGCGCGCCATCTCGGCCATGCTGTGCGGGTTGAAGGACATCAGGGCGACGTCGCCGTCGTAACCGGCCAAGGCATCGGCGGTGGCCTGTTCCAGCGGGCCGATATCGGGACCCATCTGGCCGTCCTGATCCTTGATCTCGATCAGCAGGGGCACGCGGCCCGCGACGAGGGTGAGGATCTCTGTCAGCGTCGGGATGGTCTCGTCGCCGTGGTTGAGCGGGATCCGGGCCAGGTCAGCGGCGCTGCACTGGCGGATCGCGCCGGTCTCGGGGGTGAGCCGTTGCAGGGCGTAGTCGTGAAAGACCATGGCCTGATCGTCGGCTGAGAGTTGCAGGTCGATTTCTATGCCGTAGCCCGCCTTTATCGCGGCGCGGATGGCGGCGCGGCTGTTTTCGGGGCGGGCCTTGGTGAGGTCATGCAGCGCCCGATGGGCGATCGGGCGCGCAAGGAAACTGTCAGGCAGCATCAGGCCAGCTCGAAGATCGCTTCGACTTCCACCGCGACGTTGAAGGGCAGGGCCCCCGCCGAGACGGCGCTGCGCGCGTGGCGGCCGGCCTCGCCAAAGACCGCGACCATCAGGTCGGACGCGCCGTTGATGACCTTGGGCTGGTCGGTGAAGTCGGGGGTCGAATTGACGAAGCCCACCAGTTTCACCACGCGGGCGATTTTCGTCAGGTCACCGCCGGTGGCGGCCTTGGCTTGCGCGATCAGCGACAGGGCGCAGGCCTTGGCGGCTTCGGCACCCTCTTCGGTGGTCAGCTCCGCGCCGACCTTGCCGGTCCAGAAGGTGCCGTCCTTCATGGCCACCTGTCCGGAGACGAAGACCTGATTGCCCGTGATCACGAAGGGCACGTAATTGGCGGCGGGAGCCGGGGCGTCGGGCAGGGTCAGGCCCAGCTCGGCGATGCGGGATTCGATGGCGTTGGTCATGGCGTCCTCCTGTCGTTTGCGGGCACGCTATGCGCAGGGCTTTGTCAGGGAAAGAGCCAATCTGAAGTAGGATGGGTGATCACCCATCCTACCCGTGCTCAGCTTTCGCGGAACGCCTTGGCGAAGTAGTCGGTGAAGGGTTTCAGCAGGTAGGCCAGCGGGGTGCGGTCATCGGTGCGGATGAACGCCTCGACCGGCATGCCGGGGATCAGCGCGGCGCCTTCGGGCAAGCGGTCGATTTCGCCCTCGTCCAGCACGATTTCAGCGCGGTAGTAGCGCAGGCGGCTGGCCTCGTCCTGAAACGCATCGGCGGAGATCTGCACCACGTGACCGAACAGTTCGGGCGTCCGGCGCTGGTCCAGCGAGGAAAACCGCAGATGCACGTCCTGATTGACGAACAGCCGGTCGATATGGATCGGCTCGACCTGCGCGATGATCACCAGCGGCCGGTCCTGCGGCACGAGGTACATCACCGGGTCGGCCGGGCGGATCACCGAGCGCGGGGTCGAGACCTGCAGCCCGTAGATCACCCCCGAGACCGGGGCGGTGATCTCCATCCGGGACAGGCGCTCGTGCAGGGCGCGGCGTTTCTCGGCCAGTTCGCGTTCGCGGTATTGCAGGTCGCGCAACTGGCTGATCGCCTCTTCGCGGCGCTTGGTCTGAAGGCCGAGGATCTGGATGTCGATCTCCGTGATGCGGCCCTCGGCCTGCGCCTTGGTGGCGGTCAGTTCGCCCACCGTGCCCGACAGGCGCGCCTCTTCGCGGCGCAGGGCCAGCACCTCGGCCACCCGGACCAGTTGCCGGCGCAACAGGTCATCCTTGTCGGCCAGTTCGTCGCGGATCAGATCGAGCTGGCTGTTCAGCGCAACCTGCTGCGCCTCGATCCCCTTGATCTGGTCGGCGATCTGGTCGCGGCGCTTGTCCAACTGCTCGATCTCGCGGTTGATGCTGTCGTTGCGGGCGGTGAACAGGTTGCGCTGGCCCCCGACAAGGTCGGCAACCTCCGGGTCCTCGGCGGCGCGGTCCATCAACGCATCGGAAAATGCAAGATCGGGGACCTCGTCGCGTTCGGCCTCCAGCCGCGCGCGGCGGGCCAGCATCTCGAAATACTGGCCTTCGACGATGGTCAGTTCCGATTGCAGAAGCGTCGGGTCCAGCCGGATCAGTACGTCGCCCTCGGCCACGGTGTCGCCCTCGTCCACGAGGATCTCGGCCACGACCCCGCCATCGGGGTGCTGGACGATCTGGCGATTGCGGTCGACCTCGATCTGGCCACTGGCCACGATCGCGCCCGAGATCTGGGTGGTCACCGCCCAAGTGCCGAAGCCGCCAACCAGCAGGGCCAGCCCGAAGATCCCGAGGATCATCAGGCGACGCAGGGGGAAGTCGCTTTCGACGCTCATCGCACGCCTCCCGGGCCGGCGTTTCGGGTGATCTGCTGGTGGTTCTTGACCATCTTCTGCAGCACCTCTTCCTTGGGTCCAAAGGCGGCGCGCTGGCCGTTCTCGATCATCAGCAGGGTATCACATTCCTTGATGGCGGCGGGGCGGTGCGCCATGATCAGCACTGTGCGCCCGCGTTCCTTGAAGCCGCGAATGGCCTTGTTCACCGCCTCCGATCCCTCGTTGTCGAGGTTCGAGTTCGGCTCGTCCAGCACGAGGATCACCGGGTCGCCATACATCGCGCGGGCCAGCCCGATGCGCTGCATCTGCCCGCCCGACAGACGCCCGCCCGCCGCCGAAACCTGCGTGTCATAGCCCTGCGGCAGCTTCAGGATCATGTCATGCGCATCGGCCTGCCGGGCCGCCTCGACGACCTTCTCGGCATCCGGTTGCGGCGACAGTCGGGCGATGTTCTCGGCAATCGTGCCGTCGAACAGGGTTACGCGCTGCGGCAGGTAGCCGATATGGCTGCCCAGAACGTCCGGCCCATATTGGTCGATCGAGGCACCGTCGAGCCGGATCTTGCCACCGGCGGGCCGCCAGATGCCGGTCAGGGCGCGGGCCAGCGTCGACTTGCCCGAGCCGGACGGCCCGATCACGCCACAGGCCTGCCCCGGCAGCAAGGTGAACGAGATCAGCCGCAGCGCCGCCTGCTGTTCCCCCGGCGGCACCACCGTCAGTTGCTGCACCTCCAGCTTGGCCTGCGGTTTCGGCAGTTGGGTGCGCGGCGGTTCGACCGGGATTTCCGAAAGCAGCCGGACGAGGTTGTCCCAGCCCTTGCGGGCGCGTTCCACCAACGGCCACTGGCCGATGGCCAGTTCGACCGGCGCCAGCGCGCGCCCCATGAGGATCGACCCGGCGATCATCGCGCCGGGCGTCAGTTCGCCCCGCAGCACGAGCAGCGCGCCAAGGCCCAGCATCGCCGATTGCAGCATCAATCGGATCGTCTTGGTGATGGTCGAGAAGGTGCCGGTCAGGTCGGCGGTGGCGATCTGTCCGCCAAGGCTTTGCGAACGGGCCTTCATCCAGCGGGTGAAGGCATCGCGGCGCATGCCAAGCGCCTGCACCATCTCGGCCTCCTGCCGGATCTGCTCGGCCGTGCGTTCGGATTGCACGACGGCCATGTTGGATTTCAGCGTCGGTTCGCGCGACATGCGCTGGTTGATCACCGTCACGCCGATCAGCAGGACGCCCCCCGCCAGCGCCAGATAGCCCAGCCACGGGTGAAAGATCATGATCCCGATGATGAAGACCGGCGACCACGGCATGTCGAACATCGCCATCAGAACCGGCGAGGCCAGCAGGCGCTGCACGGATTCGAGGTCGCGCAATCCGGTCTGGGCGATTTCGTCGGGCATCACCGCCGAGCGCCGCACCACCGCGTCGAAGACCCGCAGATCGAGCGAGGCCTGAAACCGCGCCGCGACCCGCGCCATCACGCGCCCGCGCACATAGTCGAGAATGCCCATCATCGAGTAGAGGAACACCACCAGCACCGACAGCGCCACCAGCGTCGCGATGGAGCGCGACCCAAGCACCCGGTCATAGACCTGCATCATGTAAAGCGGCCCGGTCAGCATCAGCAGGTTGACGAAAAAGCTGAAGATCGCGACGAACCAGAAATAGGGTCGGCTTCTGCGACGCACGGCGCGCAGTTCCTCCAGGCCTTTGTCCGTCGGGGTCTTGCTCATGCGCCTGTCCTGCCTGTCCGTTCCATTCTTGTCCCGAAGCCCGGTCCGGCCATGTCGCCATTGTGTCACACGGTCGGGTAAACCGGCCCTTTCCATTGGGTTTCGGCCCGGTTACTTTTACATTGTCTTTTAGGGAATTGCTGCCGCTCTCCCAAGGAAAGATTGAAAGGTCCGCGCGAAATGTCTGGCTTCCGTGCATTTTTTGCCATTGCGATCCTCGTGCTTGCGGGGGCGTGCTCTGTGCCGGGCCCCGGGCAGGCGCCCGACGGGATTTGGGACCCGAACGAGACCGCCAACCGCAAGGTGCATGCCTTCAACACCCGCATCGACGAAAAGCTGCTGCGCGGCACGGGCGGCGGCTATGCCGACAAGGTGCCCGAAGACGTGCAGATGGTCGTGACCAACGTGGCCGATGCGGTCTCGCTGCCCGCGACGGTGGTGAACCAACTGCTTCAGGGCCGATTGGTCGATGCGTCGCGCAACACGCTGCGCTTTACCATCAACGCCACGCTGGGCTTTGGCGGCATGTTCGACCCCGCCACCGAGGCGGGCCTGCCCAAGGACGAAAGCGACTTTGGCGCGACGCTGGCCGCATGGGGCGTGCCCGAAGGCGGCTACCTCGTGCTGCCAATTGTTGGCCCTTCGACGGAACGCGATGCAGTCGGGCGCGTTGTCGATCTGTTCACCAACCCATTGGACCGGGTCCTGACGGTGCCGCAACGGCGCACCAAGACGGCCTTCGTCCTGCTCGACAAGGTGGGCAGCCGTGGGCAATACGCCGCCACCGTGGACGGCGTGCTTTACGACAGCGCGGACAGCTACGCCCAATTGCGGCTGATCTATCTGCAAAACCGCCGGTTCGAACTGGGCGAAGAAGCGCCTGCGGCAGACGTCATCGACCCGACAGAAATTGATACGACTGGATTTTGACATGGACTGGACCAGACGCAGCCTTCTGACCACCGGAGCGGCCCTCCTGATCGCGGGCCCGGCTCTCGCCCTGACCGAAGCGCAGGCCAGCGGCATGGTCGGCAACCTCGTGAACGAGATCAACCGCGTGATCGCCTCGGGCAAGTCCGAGCGCGCGATGTATGGCGATTTCGAACGCATCTTCAAGAAATACGCCGATACGCGCGCAATCGCGGCCTACGCGATGGGCGTGGACGGGCGGCGCGCAACCAACGCCCAGAAGAAGGCATTCACGGATGCCTTTACCGGCTATATCTCGCGCAAGTATGGCAAGCGGTTCCGTGAATTCATCGGCGGGCGGCTCGAAGTGCAGGGCGTGTCGCGCAACCGGAACTTCTACGACGTGTCGACCATCGCCTATCTCAAGGGCGAAGCCCCGTTCGAGGTGAATTTCCACGTCAGCGACAACAACAAGTTCTACAACATGTACATCGAAGGCGTGAACATGCTGCTCACCGAGCGGACGGAAATCGGCGCCATGCTGGATCGCCGCCGGGGCGATATCGACGCGCTCATCGCGGACCTGCGCAGCGCGTCGTGATCCCTAAAGTAGGATGGGTGATCACCCATCCTACCCTAATCTCCCGCGTGGTCCTGAAAGTAGGATGGCATTTTCCCGGGGCTCCGCCCGTTCAGGCCTCGATCCGTCCCCCGGACGGCTCGACGCGCAAGGCGCGGACCGGCCTTCACCCCATCCTACCTTAATTCCCCCCGAAGATATCCCGCAACACCTGCTGCAACACCCCTTCGCCGACGCGCTCGCGCCCGCCTGTCAGCGGAGCCTGCGGTTGCGGCTCGGGCTCGGGCGCGCGGACCGGGGGCGCGGGTTCGATGCTGGGCAGGGCGCGCACCGGCAGGCCCTCATGCACCCGCGCCATCACTTCGTGCCAGATCTCGGCGGGCAGCCCGCTGCCGGTCACCCCGGTCAGCGGCGTGTTGTCGTCATATCCCATCCAGACCCCGGCCACGTAATCCGCCGTGAAGCCCACGAACCACGCATCGCGCGCCTCGTTGCTGGTGCCGGTCTTGCCCGCCGCCGGGCGGTCGGACAGCCGCGCACGACCGCCTGTGCCCTCGGACACCACCTTCTCCATCATCCAGACCAGCTGGCCTGCTGCCTCGGGGCGGATCACCCGCTCGCCCATGCCGCCCGGCGTGCCCATCAGCGGCTCGCTGTCGCCCTTCAGGCGCAATTCGCGCAGCCCGTAGGGCGTGACCGACGAGCCGCCGTTCAGGATGCCCGCATAGGCGCCCGTCATCTCCAGCAGGTTCGCCTCGGACACCCCCAGTGCCAGCGAGGGCGTGTCCTTGAGGTCGCGATAGATGCCGAAATCGCGCGCCACGCGCATCACCAGATCGCGTCCCACCCCTTCGGAGACCTTCACCGCCGGGATGTTGAGCGAGCGTTTCAGCGCCTCGGTCAGGGTGACGCGCCCGTAATGCTGGCGCGAGTAGTTCTCGGGGCACCATTGGCCCGAACCGGGGATGGTCATGCAGAAGGGCTCATCCACCACCGTGTCGAGCGGCGACCAGCCCAGTTCCAGCGCCGTGGCATAGACGAAGGGCTTGAACGCGCTGCCGGTCTGGCGCACCGCCTGCACCGCGCGGTTCCATTCGCCCGAGGCATCCACGTCGCGCCCGCCGACCATGGCGCGCACCGCCCCGTCCGAGCTCATGACGATGACCGCCACCTGTGCCTTCGACCCCTCGCGGACCTTCTCGGAAAAGACCTGTCGCACCGCCGCCGCCGTGGCGGCCTGTATTGCCGGGTCCAGCGTGGTTTCGATCACCACGTCCTCGGTCGTGTCGCGGGTGTAGAATTCCGGCCCCGATTGCATCACCCAGTCGGCGAAATACCCGCCGCGCAACCGTTCGGACCCTTCGGCGAGGGTCGCGGGATTGGCCTGCCAATAGGCGGTTTCCTCGTTGGTCAGGTAGCCCTGTTCATTCATCAGCCGCAGCACCGTCGCCGCGCGATCCTGCGAGCGTTTCAGGTTCGCGGTGGGAGCCAGCGACGAGGGCGCCGTCAATAGCCCCGCCAACATGGCCGATTCTGCCGGGTTCAGCGCCGCTGCCGACTTGCCGAAATAGCGTTCCGCCGCGGCGGCCACGCCGTAGGCGCCGCTGCCCATATAGGCGCGGTTGAGGTAGATTCTGAGGATTTCGTCCTTGGTGTATTTCGTTTCCATCGCCAGCGCATAGATCGCCTCGGTGATCTTCCGCCGCATCGAGGATTCGCGGCAATCGGCGATGTATTCGGCTTCCGACTGCCATTTTCCGGGGTCGTAATCCTCGCCGAGGCACATCAGTTTCGCGGTCTGCTGCGTGATGGTCGAGCCGCCATGGCCCGATAGTGGCCCGCGCCCCTCGGACAGGTTGATGCGGATCGCGCCCGCCACGCCACGCGGGCTGACGCCCAGATGCCGGTAGAACCGCTTGTCCTCGGTGGCGACCACGGCGTTCTTCAGGTGTTCGGACACGGTATCGGCGGTGACCGCGCCGCCATATTGATCGCCGCGCAGCGCAAACACGTCGCCGTAGCGGTCCATCAAGGTGACAGAACCGCGCGCGCGCCCATCGGTGATCTGGTCGACCGGCGGAATCGTCGTGCCGGTATAGAACACGGCCGCGCCGATGATCAGCGCCAGAACGACGGTCGCGAACACCGTGGCCCGCCAGACCAGCCGCCACAGCAGCAAGAACGGCCACAGCACCCAGCCCAGCACGCGCCGGATCGGGCCGCGCGGCTTGCGGGCGCGGGGCGCGGGCTTGCGCCGGGGCGCCGCCTTGCGCGGGGTCGATTCGGCTTTGCGCGGATACCGTCGATCCGCGACCAGCCGCTTGCCGCCTTTTCCTGAAGAACTCATGACTCTGCCCGTCTTTTGCGCCTTTTGCCGGTGAACATAGTCATTCAGGGCGCGAATGTTGACCACCTGCGAACGCAATGAGCGTTTTTGTTCTGACTAAATTTTGTGCGCAATGGCGCATGTGCGCAAAAATTAGGCGCACGACCTCGGAAATTGCCCGGTTTTTCGCCCAATTCCCTTCAAATCGCAGGCCTCAAGCCGTTTTGCTGCAGGTGCAAGACCGCGGGGCCAGCCTCGCCATGACGACAAGGGGACCAAGGTGAAACTGATCATTGCAACGATCAAGCCGTTCAAACTCGAAGAGGTGCGCGAGGCGCTCACCGGGATCGGGGTACGCGGCATGATGGTCACGGAAATCAAGGGCTTCGGCTCTCAATCCGGCCATACCGAAATCTATCGTGGCGCGGAATATGCCGTGAACTTCGTGCCGAAAATCAAGCTCGAGATCGTGGTCTCGTCCGCGATGGCCGATCAGGTGGTCGAAACCATCAAGTCGACCGCCCAGACCGGCAAGATCGGCGACGGCAAGATCTTCGTGCTGGACGTAAGCCAAGCCGTGCGCGTGCGCACCGGCGAAACCGACGCAGACGCGCTCTGACGCGACCGAGGGGGAACCTTTAGGAAAATGACCATGAAACTGACCAAGACTCTGGTATCCGCAGCTGCGCTGCTGGCTCTGCCGACACTGGGCTTTGCGCAGGAGGCCGCAGAGGCCGCCGCCGAAGCGCCCGTCGACACCTTCCCGTTCATCATGACCTCGGTGCTGTTCCTGATGGGCGGCTTCCTTGTGTTCTGGATGGCTGCGGGCTTTGCGATGCTCGAAGCGGGCCTCGTGCGCGGCAAGAACGTCACCATGCAGCTGACCAAGAACGTCGCGCTGTTCTCGCTGGCGTCGATCTTCTACTACCTGATCGGCTACAACCTGATGTACCCGCTGGGCACATGGTCGGTCGAAGGCGTCCTGTCCGGCGTCTGGGGTCCGGGCGTTCTGGAAGCGGTGGGCGTGTCGCCGGCCGATGCGGACGATATCGGCTATGCCTCCACCGGCTCCGACTTCTTCTTCCAGCTGATGTTCTGTGCCGCCACCGCGTCGATCGTGTCCGGTACGCTCGCCGAGCGCATCAAGCTGTGGCCCTTCCTGATCTTCACCGTGATCCTGACCTCCATCATCTACCCGCTGCAGGCGTCGTGGAAGTGGGGCGGCGGTTTCCTGGACGAAGCAGGCTTCCTCGATTTCGCTGGCTCGACCGTCGTGCACTCGGTTGGTGGCTGGGCGGCTCTGACCGGCGCGCTGATCCTCGGCCCGCGTATCGGCAAGTACAAGGACGGCCGCGTCATCCCGATGCCCGGTTCCAACCTTGCCCTCGCAACGCTTGGCACGTTCATCCTGTGGCTCGGCTGGTTCGGCTTCAACGGTGGTTCGCAGCTTGCCATGGGCACTGTGGGTGACGTTGCCGACGTGTCGCGCATCTTTGCCAACACCAACGCAGCCGCCGCAGGGGGTGCCGTCGCAGCCCTGATCCTGACCCAGCTGATGTACAAGAAGCCCGACCTGACGATGATCCTGAACGGCGCACTGGCCGGTCTGGTTTCGATCACCGCCGAGCCGCTGACCCCGTCCTTGGGTCTGGCGACCGTCATCGGCATGATCGGCGGCGTGATCGTGGTCTTCGCAGTCCCGATGCTGGACAAGCTCAAGATCGACGACGTGGTCGGTGCGATCCCGGTCCACCTGATGGCGGGCATCTGGGGCACCATCGCCGTGGTCCTGTCCAACGGTGACGCATCCATCGGCGCGCAGCTGTACGGCATCGTCGTGGTCGGCATCTACACCGTGGTCGCCTCGGGCGTGGTCTGGTTCATCCTGAGCATGACCATGGGCATCCGGGTCTCGGAAGAAGACGAGATCAACGGCCTCGACATGGCGGAACTGGGGATGGAAGCCTACCCCGAGTTCTCCAAGGGCTAAGTCGCTCTCCCTCGGATCGGGGTCTCCTTCCCCCCGATCCGGACACGACCCCCCGGCACCGCAAGGGCCGGGGGTTTTTTGTTTGAGGGGACTGCACAGGTCAGGTCTGCGGGCCTAGGGGACAGGGCCCCGGCGCGGAATCAAGGCGAAGCCGCCGCGCATCGACGGGCCGCCCCCACGGCCTGTCGATTTGTCGACGCTGGCGCAACGTGTCGGGCTTTCCCGGACTTGGCAGGGATAAATCAAGAGGATCATCGGTTTGCATCGACAGACCGCGGCCCTTTCGATGCGCGGCTCACCCGCACGTCGGTTTGGCCCGCACCTCACCGATCCATTTCACGCTGAAGACGTTGGCGCGCGATGGCCTCGTTGGCCTCGCTTCGCCGGTCGGCCTGCAACGCCTCTTCGACATAGCTCAGATGCCTTTCGACAGCGGCCCGCGCCGCTGCCGGATCGCGGGCCTGAAGCGCGTCGTTAATGTCTTTGTGTTGCGCCAGAAGCGCCTCGCGCGTGGTGCGCTGCTTGAACATAATCTGCCGGTTGTAGAACACGCCCTCGCGGAGCAACTGATACATCGACCGCATCATGTGCAGCATGATGACGTTGTGGCTGGCCTCGATGATGGCCAGATGGAAATCCGCGTCCAGCCGTGCCTCGTCCGCCGGGTTGCGCTTGCCATGGGCGGACTCCATCTTGGCGTAAATCTCCGAGATCACGCGCAAATCCGTCTCTGTCCCATGTTGCGCGGCGCGCTCGGCAGCGAGGCCTTCCATGTCGCGGCGAAACGACAAGTAGTCAAAGACCGCCTCATCATGGTTCGCGAACAGCTGGATCAGCGCGTCGGAAAAGGCCGATCCCAGCACGTCGGTCACATAGATCCCGGCACTGGCGCGCGCCTCCAGCAGGCCGCGCTTTTGCAACTCGGACACCGCCTCGCGCAAGCTGGGACGAGACACGCCCAGACGCTCGGACAACTCCCGCTCGGAGGGCAGCCGTTCGCCGGGTCGCAGGATGCCGCGCAGGATGAGCAGTTCGATCTGGTTGACCACCGCGCTGGCAAGCTTTTCCGGCTGGACCTTCTGAAACGGCATGGCGGCTCCTGTTGCTGGTCAGAAACCTTTACCAAACTCCGGGAGGTGCCGCAAAGGGCTGGTTAATATCGACAAAGCCGCAATTTTTCCCGGATTGTTGCTGAAATTATGCCGCAATCGACCTGCAAACCCAAAGCATGCCACGTCGAGGGAGCGCCTCATGTTCACCAATTACCTGACACCGATCACCGGATTCGGCGAGAACGATTATCTGACGGTCAGCTACGATGCCAGCACCGGTGCCGTGCCGCCGATCGTCGTGGTGCGCACGCTGGAAGATGGCGATCAGGTGATCCTTGCCGATGGCGTTGCGGTGGCACATCTGGTGCAGCCCGACGTTCCGGCCACCCCCGAGAGCATCGAACTCGTCGGACTGTTCACCAGCGCGTAAGCGCGTCCTCGTCCTCATCCCGCGCCGCAACCCAAGACGCGTCGCCCCCGGCATGTTCCTTCTTCCAGAAGGGCGCGCGGGATTTGAGGTAATCCATCAGGTATTCCGCCGCCTCGAAGGCATCCTTGCGGTGGCGCGCGGCGGTTGCGACCATCATGATCTTTTCCCCCGGACCCATCGGGCCAAAGCGATGGATCACCAGCACATCCCCCAAAGACCAGCGGTCCACGGCCTCCTGCGCGATCTTTTCCAGCGCGCGCTCGGTCATGCCGGGGTAATGCTCGATCTCCATGGTCGACAGCCCGCCCGCGACGTCGCGCACGACGCCGGTAAATGTCACGACAGCGCCCATGTCATGGCGGCCATCGGCAAAACCGGCGGCCTCGGCGCCATAGTCGAACGGCTCCTGCTGGACGACGACACGCATCTCAGCCCCCGGTCATCGGCGGAAAGAACGCGACCTCACGCGCGCCGGTGATCGACGCATCGAAATCCGTCAAGTCTTGATCGACGGCCACCCGCAGCGCCGACAGATCGGCAAAGGCGGCGGCATAGCGATCCTCGCGCGCGCGCAGTTCCTGGACCAGTTCGGCGACGGTGGTGGCGGTCGTCTCGATCCGCTCTTTCGGTTGGCCGATCCGTTCGCGCACCCATGCGAAATAGAGCACATCCATCAGCGATCCTCCTTCAGGAAGGGCAGGGCCTTGCGGAAGTAATCCCACCCCGTCATCAGCGTCAGCGCCGCGGCGATCCACAGCAGGATCAGCCCGATGCGCCCGGTCCAGATCATGCCCTGATACTTCCAGCCAAGGCCAAGGTGATCATCCTCGATCCCGGTCAGGATGGCGTTGATCATCGCGTCGTCCATGCCGAAGACCGACATGCCGAGGTAATGCTCGAACACGCCTTGCGAGAACAGGACGGCGATGGCGACCATCTGCGCGGTGGTCTTCCACTTGGCAAGCTTCGTGACCTTCAGCGTTCCGGCAGTGTCGCCGAGATATTCCCGAAGGCCCGAGACGAACACCTCGCGGAACAGGATCACCGTGGCGGGCAGCACCAGCCAAGGCGACATCGACGAATAGCCGACGATGACCATCAGCGCGATCACCACCATCGCCTTGTCGGCGATCGGGTCCAGCATGGTGCCCAGCTTGGTCACCTGCTTCCAGCTACGCGCCAGATGCCCGTCGAACCAGTCGGTGACGGCGGCAAGGACGAACAGCGACAGCGCC
Source organism: Tropicibacter alexandrii (assembly GCF_003667315.2). Lineage (GTDB taxonomy): Bacteria > Pseudomonadota > Alphaproteobacteria > Rhodobacterales > Rhodobacteraceae > Tropicibacter > Tropicibacter alexandrii. The sequence goes on from NZ_RCTZ02000002.1 coordinate 124,868, forward strand.
AGCCAGTCCGCGAAGGGCCGCGAGAAATACAGGAACATCACCGCGACGCCGGGGGCTGCCAGCAGGCGCAGGACAGTGAGGATATTTGGCAAGGTCCATTTCATTGGTGTCTACGTAGCGTGGATCGCGGGGCGGGGGAAGATGCGGCGTTTTCCTGCTTATACGCGCGGGCCGCGCTATCCCGCCGCAGGCCGCGCCAATCTGTCGATGAATTGTCCGCGCGCCGGCGGCAGGGGGCGGTCGCCGAGGCTGGGCGCAAGGTGGTGTGACAGGAAATGCCCGGTGGTGCGCAGCGCCTCGGCGATGTCGGGGTTGTCCGCCGGGTCATGGCCCAGCAGGACCGGGGGCAGGGGAAGCAGCTTGTCCGCCCAGATGCCAGCGCCCGCGCGGGTCACCGCGCGACCCGTCTTGGGCGAGACATAGGCCAGATCCTCGGTCGCACCGGTGACGGCGCAGCGGGTCAGATCGAGGCCAAAGCCCATCTCGTCGAGCAGCGCCAGTTCCCAGCGCAGATAGGCCAACGGCCACAGTGCGATCTGCGGCAACAGGTCGAGCAATTGCTCCGAGCGCTTGTACAGCGCTGGGTGCGGTTCGCGGTCGGGCAGGGTGAAGGACAACAGCGCGGTGACCGCGTTCAGCCCCGCCAGCGCCAGCCGGTCCCCCATCGCCGCCGCCGCACGGGAGCGCTGCGGCTCGGCGGTGAAGCTGCCCAGATGGTCCTCCAGCCGCGCCCGCCAGTGCAGGTCAAGCTGCGCGCCCGGTTGCAGATGCGGGGCCAGCTTGCGCGAGGTCCCGCCCCGCACGACGCCCGCATGGCGCCCGTGTTCGGGGGTAAAGACCTCGATGATCAGCGAGGTCTCGCCATGTTTTCGGGTGTTCAGCAAGATGCCGGTGTCGCGCCAATCCATGGCGGCAAATTGATCCGCAAAACGTGAGGGCGCAAGGCCTTGTGCGGGTCGGTGGAGATGGGCAATTTGACGGCATGTCCAAACCTGCCCGTCTCTTCGCCGCCCTGTTGGCCAGTCTCGCTTGGGTGACGCTGTACCACTATGTCCAGATCGGTCTGGACCGCCGCCCGCATTGGACGCTGTGGCAGGAATTGTGGCGCACGGGGCGCTACTTCACCTTTCTGACCAACACGCTCACCGCGCTGACCGCGACGTGGATCGCGTTGGGCGGGCGTATCTCGTCCGTCTGGGTGACCGGGCTGACCTTGTGGATGGCGATCGTGGCCGTGGTCTATCACACGCTGCTGGCGCGCGACTATACCGGCCTGCGCTGGTGGACCGATCAGGGCTTGCACACGGCGATCCCGCTGGCGCTGGTGCTGTGGTGGGGCGTGTTCGCGCCCAAGGCCGGGCTGGCGTGGCGACACGCGGCGATGTGGCTAGGCTGGCCGGGCCTGTATATGGGCTACGCGCTCATCCGGGGCGAGATCGACGGGCGGCACCCGTATTTCTTCATCGACCCGCCGCTGATCGGCTGGCCCAAAGTGAGGATGTGGATCGGTCTTCTGGGGCTTGTGTTCTGGCTGGCGGGGCTGTGCGTTGTCGCGCTGGGACGGGCGCTCAGTCGAGACCGGGTTCGTCCAGCAGGTGACGGCCCTGCCGATCCTCGACCTCGATCACCCAGAGATCCGGGTCAAAGCCGCGCTGGCGGCTGATCGCCGCGTCCACCTCGGGCTCTGCCCCGTCCGCGAGGACGGTCCATGTGCGATCCCCGGTCATCAGGTCGAAGCTGCGGGCAAAGGCCCGTGCCTGCCCGTCAAGCGTGGCGCATTTGACCAGCACCGCGCCCGCGTCATCGTCGCCATGCGCCACCACGAAGGCCGGGATGTCGTTCAGGCGCAGGCGGGTCAGGTAGGCATCGACCCAGATCCGGGTTTTCAGGCGCGGCTCGGTCATGGGCGGGTCAAGCGCGTTCGAACGCGCTTGCAAGGCCCTTCGAAGGGCCTTGCGCCAGCGGCCCCGTCACGCGTTGCCATCACGGAAGTCCAGACCCATCTCGGAATAGCGCTCGGCCTCTTCCAGCCAGTTCTCGCGCACCTTGACTTGCAGGAACAGGTGGACCTTGCGACCAAGGAATTCCGACAGTTCCTCGCGCGCCGCCTTGGACACGGCCTTGATCGTCTCGCCCTTCTTGCCAAGGATGATGCCCTTGTGGCCGTCGCGCGCGACATAGATCATCTGGTCGATCCGGGCGCTGCCATCCTTGCGCTCTTCCCAGGTCTCGGTCTCGACCGTCAGCTGGTAGGGCAATTCCTGATGCAGGCGCAGGGTCAGTTTCTCGCGGGTCATCTCGGCGGCGATCATGCGCAGCGGCAGGTCGGCGATCTGGTCCTCGGGGTAGAGCCATGGGCTTTCGGGCATCTCGCCCGCCAGCCAGTGGCGCAGGTCGTCGACGCCCTTGCCCTTTTCCGCCGAGATCATGAAGGTCTTCACGAAGGGGAAGCGGTCGTTCAGATCCTTGGTCAGTGTCAGCAGGACGGGCACGTCGACGCGGTCGATCTTGTTGATCGCCAAGGCGATCTTGCGGCCCTGCGGCAGTTCCGACAGGCCTTCGAGAATACGCTCCACGCCTTCGGTGATGCCGCGATGCGCCTCGACCAGCAGGACGATCACATCGGCATCCGCCGCCCCGCCCCACGCGGCGGCGACCATGGCGCGATCCAGCCTGCGTTTCGGTTTGAACAGGCCCGGCGTGTCGACGAAGACCAGCTGGCTGTCGCCCTCCATCGCGACGCCGCGAATGCGGGCGCGGGTGGTCTGGACCTTGTGCGTGACGATCGAGACCTTGGCCCCCACCATGCGGTTGGTGAGGGTGGATTTGCCTGCGTTGGGCTCTCCGATCAGGGCGATGAAACCGGCGCGTGTGGTCATTTGGGCGTGTGTATCCGTGTTGCGAAGCCGGTGGCTTACGGCAAAACCGGCTTAATTGCCAGAGGATTCGCGGCGGGCCCGTCCGTCGCGCCAGAGCGAATAGGTGCCCGAGCCGACGATCAGCGCAGCCCCCGCCAGCGTCATGGCATCGGGGCGTTCGCCAAAGACGGTATAGGCAAGGATCAGCGCGACCAGCAGGCGTGAATAGCGGAAGGGCGCGACGACAGAGACCTCGCCGGTGCGCATGGCGGCGGTGAGGGCCGTGTAGCCGATCACGCCGGCGATGGCGGTGCCGCAGATCAGCAGGGCTTGCGGCGCGGTTGGGGCGGCGGGGATGCCCTCGAAGGCGAGGATCACAAGCCCCGCGACGGTGACGACGCCAAAGCCCAGAACCCCCAGTTGCGCCGGGTGGATATGCGGCGGGGCAGTGCGCGTGGCAACATCGCGCCCGGCAAAGCCGATCATGCCAAGGAGGGCGAAGATGGCGTTGGCCTCGATCCCCGACGGCGAGGGGCGGATGATGAGCAGCACGCCTACGAACCCCACCGCCATGGCCGCCCAACGGCGCGGGCCGATCTTTTCGCCAAGGATCAGCCCGGCGGCGGCCATGACCACCAGCGGGGCGGCTTGCAAGATGGCCGAGGTGGTGGCGAGCGGTGTGTAGGCGAGGGACAGGGCAAAGAAGAGCCGCCCGCAGATTTCGAACCCGGTGCGGATCAGCAGTCCCTTGCGCAGGTAGTGCGGGTCCCAGAGGGGGACGCGCTTGTGCCGCGCGTAGAGGGCGTAAAGCGCCATGGCGGTCAGGCCGAATTGCACCGTGCCCAGACCGGGAGACAGGCCGATCCCGGTCGCGGCCTTGAAGAAGGCATCCTCGATCCCGAAACCGAGCATGGCGAGCATCATGAACAGCGACCCGCGCAGGTTGTCGGTCATTTGCGCGAGCCTTGGGGCGTGGGCTTTTCGGGCGCCCCGACTTCGGGCGCAAGCGCCCTCAGCGGCCCACCCTCCAGCCGCACGCCGGTCATGACACGATGTCGAGCAGGGCGCGGGCCGCGGCCTGTTCAGCGGCGCGTTTGCTGGGGGCGGTGGCCTGCGCGGTCTCGCCGGAAGCAAGGCGCGCCTCGATGGTGAACACTGGCGCGTGGTCCGGCCCGCTGCGCGCGGTTTCCACGTATTTCGGCGGTTGCTGCCCGCGCGCCTGCGCCCATTCCTGCAAGCTGGTCTTGGCGTCCTTGGCGTCGTCCTCGACACGCGAAATTCGGTCGCCCCAGAGCCGCAGGATCAGGTCCTGCGCGGTCTCGAACCCGGCATCAAGATACACCGCCGCGATCACTGATTCCATCGCATCGCCCAGCAGCGCCATCTTGCGCCGCCCGCCGGACATCTGCTCGGACCGGCCTAGTTTAAGTGCCGCGCCGATGTCGATCTGGCGGGCCACGTCGGCGCAGGTTTCCTTGCGCACCAGCGCGTTGTAGCGCGGCGCGAGTTGGCCTTCGGAGGCTTTGCGGTCCTGCCTCAGCAGCGCCTCAGCCATCACCAGACCCAGCACCCGGTCACCAAGGAATTCAAGCCGCTGGTTGTCCTCGCGCCCCGGTCCCGACATCGAAGAATGCGTGACCGCGCGGCGCAGCAGGCTCGGGTCGGCGAATTGGTGGCCGAGCCGGGTTTGCAACGCCTTGAGCTCCTCGGAGACCTTCATAGGATCAGTCGATGGCCTTGAAGAAGCGGTCACCGCGCCATGTCCAGAAGAACAGCATCGAGCGCCCGGCCGAGGAAAAAATCACCCGGTCCGCACGGCCGATCAGGTTCTCATAGGGCACCATGCCGACGCCGCCGATCATCACCGGCGCGCGGCTGTCCAGCGAGTTGTCGCGGTTGTCGCCCATCATGAAGTAGTGCTTTTCCGGCACCACGAAGATCGGCGTGTCGTCAAACTGGCGGTTGCCGATGTTCAGGATCGAGTGGCTCACGCCGCCGGGCAGGGTCTCGGTGAATTTCTGCTTTTCGCACGTGCCGCCCGCGCCGACCGGACCGTTGAAGCACGCCGGCAGCGAGCGCGCCGGACCCTGCGGGGCCATGGTTTCGGTGAAGGTGCCATCCGGTTCCTGGGGTGCGGCGGTGCCGTTGATGTAGAGCACGCCCTGCTTCATCTGGATGCGGTCGCCGGGCAGGCCGATCACCCGCTTGATGAAGTCGCGCCCATCCTCGGGGTGGCGGAACACGGCGACATCGCCGCGCTGCGGTTCGCCGCCCAGAAGGCGGGTGTTGTCGCCATCGGCCCAGCCGCACAGGTCATGCGCGTCGATCCCGGCAAAGGGCAGCGAGGGGCAGGAGGCGTAGGAATAGCCGTAGGCCATCTTGTTCACGAACAGGAAATCGCCGATCAGCAGCGTATCCTTCATCGAGCCCGAGGGAATCCAGAACGGCTGGAAGAGGAAGGTGCGGAACACGCCCGCGATCAGCAGCGCATAGACGATGGTCTTGATCGTCTCGACGATGCCGCCCTGTTTTTCCTTGGCCATGTGCGAGGTCCCTTGCCTGATCCGTCCCGCGCTTCATGAGGCGCGGGGCAGGTGGTGTCAAGGCAGCGGGCGGGCTCTTGGAGGATGGGTGATCACCCATCCTACTTTCTGTTACGCGCCGATGGGGCGGGCCTCGATCACGACGAAGGCCTGTGCCCAAGGGTGGTCGTCGGTCAGCGTGACATGGATGATCGCCTCGAAGCCCGGCGGGGTCATCTCGGCCAGCCGTTCGGCGGCCCAGCCGGTGACGGCCATGACGGGCTGGCCGGTGCGCAGATTGCTGACCGCCATGTCCTTCCATGAGATGCCCATGCGCAACCCGGTGCCAAGCGCCTTTGAACAGGCCTCCTTCGCGGCCCAGCGTTTGGCATAGGTGCCCGCCACGTCGCGGCGGCGTTCCGCCTTGCGCTGTTCGGTCTCGGTAAAGACGCGGTTGCGAAAACGGTCGCCATGCCGGTCGAGCACGCCCTGTATGCGGTCGATATTCGCCAGATCGGTGCCGATGCCGAGGATCATTCAGTCAAGAACCCATGTGTCGATCTGCCCGGTCGCCTGATTCAGCACGACGCGGATCGTGCGCCATGCAAGGTCTTCGGGACCGTATTGGTAGAATTGCACCGGCAGGGTAAAGATCAGCCCTTGCGCAGGGTCGTATTCCGCCTGCAAGCCGCTGAAATCCATTCCGGAAAAGCCCATTCCGCCGGTGCCGATCAGCTTGCACTGGCGGTCGCCCAGCTCAGAATAGGGCGGCGACAGGATCAGCAGATAGGCCCAGCCCGCCGCCGGTTCGACAGTGTCGAGCATGGCCAGCCGCGTCTTGCCGTCGGAAAAGGTGCGGGTGTTCTGTGCCCAAGGTTCGACGATGGCGCTTGCGCTGGCCTGCCACTCGCAGTCCATGACCTGAGGTTCCGGGTAGGACGGATCGGCCAGCGCAGGCAGCGCGGCAAGGGTCAGGGCAACGGTCAAACGCAACATGGGCGGGTCTCCTTTGAGACCTGACCCTAGCACATGCAGGCGGCCGGGGCAGGTCAGGAATGCCGGATCAGGCGCGGGCCTCGTCCATCAGGCGGCGCATTTCGTGAATGGCCGGGGCGAGCCCGCGAAAGATCGCCTCGCCGATGATGAAATGGCCGATATTCAGCTCCATCACCTCGGGGAAGGCGGCGACGGGGCCAACCGTGTCATAGGTCAACCCGTGGCCCGCATGCACCTCCAGCCCCAGCGAATGGGCATAGGCGGACATCTCGCGCAGGCGGGCCAGTTCGGCGTCGCGCTCGTCAAAATGCCCCTCGGAGTGGAAATCGCAATAGGCGCCGGTATGCAGTTCGATCACCTGCGCGCCGATGCGGTGCGCCGCCTCGATCTGTTTCTGATCGGCGGCGATGAAGATCGACACCCGGCAGCCCGCATCGCGCAGGGGCGCGATGAAATGTGCCAGCTTGTTTTCCTCGCGCGCGACTTCGAGCCCGCCCTCGGTGGTGCGTTCCTCGCGCTTTTCGGGGACGATGCAGACCGCGTGGGGCTTGTGGCGCAGGGCGATGGCCTGCATCTCGTCCGTGGCGGCCATCTCGAAGTTGAGCGGCACCGAAAGGGCCTCCATCAGACCGTCGATATCCGCGTCCGAGATATGGCGGCGGTCCTCGCGCAGATGCGCGGTGATGCCGTCGGCGCCCGCCTCCTCGGCCAGTTTGGCGGCCCGGATCGGGTCGGGATAGGCGCTGCCGCGCGCGTTGCGCACGGTGGCGACGTGGTCGATGTTCACGCCCAGACGCAGGCGGCCCGCATAGTCGGTCATGTCTTGACTCCCTGATCGAGGAATTTGATCAAAACCTATGCGCCTGCCGGGGAAAAGAAAAGCCGGTGATAGCGCTCACTTGGCGCTTTCGGCCTTCTTCTTTTTCAGGGCTGCGAGCTTGGCCTTCAGCGCGCCCTTGCGACGGTTCTGATAGGCGGTGATGATCGGCAGCGAGATATGGTACATGACCATCGCCGCGATCAGGCCCGGGATGATGCCGCCGATCATGTAGGGGTAGAACACCTCGTCATAAAAGCGGATCAGGTGGCCCCACTCGGCCTCGCGCCCGGTGAACAGCGCCACGAGATTGTCCCACAAGTCGCTGCCTGCATTGAGAAATTTCTCAACCAGCCCGGCATGGTCCTCGTGCTTGGGGGCGCGCCCCTCCATGTCGAGCAGCCAGTAGCCGGTCTTCAGCGACACCACGCCGATCGGCACATAGGTCAGCGGATTGCCGAAGAAGGTCGACAACAGCGCCGCCAGCACGTTGCCGCGCATCACCAGCGCCAGCACGGCGGCGACGATGAAATGCAACCCGTAGAACGGCGTGAAGGTGGTGAACACCCCGGCAAAGATGCCGCGGGCGATGCGATGCGGCGGGTCGGGCAGGCGGTTCAGGCGCAATCGGATGTAGCGCACGGCGCGACCCCAGCCCCCGCGGGGCCAGAGCGCCTCGACCACGATCCGCCAGATCGGTCGTCTGTCGCGCCTCTTGAAGACCACTGTCTTCCTTTCCTTACCTCATTCTGCCGCTGCCGGGATACTGGCGAGCGTTACATCGCGCCGCCTGTCGACCGAGGCCACGTGGGCCTCTGCCTCCAAAGCGGAAATGACCGAGTGCAGATGCTCGGCATCCCGCAGATCGATATCCACGATCAACCTATAGAAATCCGGTTTCCGGTCGGTGAATCGCAAGTCAGAGATATTGGCCTTGGCCTCTCCGATCAATGTGCAAATCCGTCCCAGTACCCCCGCATCGTTGCCGATGGTGAGTTCGAGAGACACCGTATAGACCGGCGGATGCGTGCCATCCGCCCATTGCAGGTCGAGCCAGCGGTCCGGCATGTCCTCGAATTCCTCGAGCGCCTCGCAATCGATGGCATGCACCGCGACCCCTTTGCCGCGATGCGAGATGCCGACGATGCGCTCACCCGGCAGCGGCTGACAGCAGGGCGCGCGGTGGAAGGCCTGACCATGGGCAAGGCCTACGACGGCGCGTTTGGCTTCGACATCGCCTTCGGGGCCGATGGCAAGGTCCGGGTAGACCGACTGAACGACCTCGTTCGCGGTCACTTCGGCGGCGCCCAGCTGTGCCAGCAGGGTGTCCACCGATTCGATCCGCAGCGTGCCAGCGGCCTTTTCCAGCACCTTGTCGGTGGCCTTCTTGCCGTGGCTTTCGAATGCCGCGCGGGCCAGTTCGTGCCCCAGTTTGACGAAACGTTCCTTGTTCGCCTCGCGCAGGGCGCGGCGGATCGCGGTCTTGGCCTTGCTGGTCTGGGCGATGTCCAGCCATGTTGCCTGCGGCTGCTGACCCTCGGCGGTGATGATCTCGACCGACTGGCCATTCTTCAGCCGGGTCCACAGCGGCACGCGGATGCCATCCACCTTGGCGCCCACGCAGGCCGAGCCGATCCGGGTGTGGATCGCATAGGCATAGTCGAGCGGCGTCGCGCCCTTGGGCAGCTTGACCACGTCGCCCTTGGGGGTGAAGCAAAACACCTTGTCGGTATACATCTCCAGCTTGACCGCTTCGAGGAAGGCGTCGTGATCCTCCTCGGTGTCGAACTGTTCGGTCAGCCCCGCGATCCATTTCGTCGGATCGACGGCAAAGGGGTTTTCGGCGGGCGCACCGTCGCGATAGGACCAATGCGCGGCAACGCCGGTCTCGGCGACCTCGTGCATCTGGCGGGTCCGGATCTGCACCTCGACGCGCTTGCCGTCGCGCCCCGACACGGTGGTGTGGATCGAGCGGTAGCCGTTGGATTTCGGCTGGCTGATATAGTCCTTGAAGCGGCCCGGCACCGCCTTCCACCGCTGGTGGATCACGCCCAGCGTGGCATAACATTCGGCATCGGTGCGGGTGATGATGCGAAAGCCGTAGATGTCCGACAGGCGGGAAAAGCCGATCTTCTTTTCCTGCATCTTGCGCCAGATCGAATACGGCTTCTTCGCGCGGCCATAGACCTGCGCGTCGATATCCGCCTTTTCCAGCTCCGCGCGCATGTCGCCGGTGATCCGGTGGATCACGTCGCCGGTTTCCTTTTGCAAGGTGATGAAGCGGCGGATGATGCTGGACCGCCCCTCGGGGTTCAGCACGCGAAAGGCCAGATCCTCCAGCTCTTCGCGCATGTATTGCATGCCCATCCGCCCGGCGAGCGGCGCGTAGATGTCCATCGTCTCGCGCGCTTTCTGCACCTGCTTTTCCGGGCGCATGGACCGGATCGTGCGCATGTTGTGCAGACGGTCGGCGAGCTTGACCAAAATCACCCGCAGGTCCTTGGACATGGCCATGAACAGCTTGCGGAAGTTCTCGGCCTGCTTGGTTTCGCTGCTCGACAGCTGGAGGTTGGTCAGCTTGGTCACGCCATCGACCAGATCGGCGACCTCGCGGCCAAACCGGTCCGCTACCTCGGTATAGGTGGACCGGGTATCTTCGATCGTGTCGTGCAGCAGGGCGGTGATGATGGTCGCATCGTCCAATTGCTGTTCCGTCAGGATGGCGGCGACGGCAACGGGGTGCGAAAAATAGGGTTCGCCCGACTTGCGGAACTGGCCCTCGTGCATCTCGCGGCCATAGTCATAGGCCGCGAGGATCAGCTTTTCATTGGTGCGCGGGTTGTAGTTGCGGACGAGGGCAACAAGATCCTCAGCTGCGATCATGATGCCCTGCTGGTCCTCAACCCTGTCCCTGTGCTTCCATCAGGGCGCGCAGGAGTTTTTCCTCGGACATGTCGTCCTCGGCGGGCTTGTCCTGCTCGGCGCCCATCAGCAGCGCCATGGCGTCGTCTTCGGGCTCGTCGACCTCGATTTGCGACTGGTTCGATTCGATCAGCCGCTCGCGCAGTTCGTCCGCCGACTGGGTTTCCTCGGCGATCTCGCGCAGGGCGACGACCGGGTTCTTGTCGTTGTCGCGGTCGACCGTGATCGCTGCGCCAGCGGACACTTCGCGCGCACGATGCGCGGCGAGCATCACCAGCTCGAAGCGGTTCGGAACCTTGTCAACGCAATCTTCTACCGTCACGCGGGCCATATGGTGTCACCTTGTCTCGGATGCATCAGAACGCGCTTTCTAACGCGACTCGGCAGGATTTACAAGCGCATCCCGGTCAGCGGGACCGGCTCGTCGCGCAACTCTGGGGGCAGCGCAGCCAGCATATCTGCGACGGATTGACGCAATATTGGGTGAATCCAGCCCGGAGCGATGTCGTTCAGCGGCACCAGCACGAACGCCCGGTCCTGCAAACGCGGATGCGGAAGGATCAGTTCACCGGGTGATTCGCGGGTTTGAAGCTCGGGTGCAAGGGTCCGCCAAGCCTCATACGTGACGCGATCTGGCGTCACGTCCTCTCCGGCGGCGATCACGTCGAGGTCAAGTGACCGGCTGCCCCATCGCTGAATGCGTTGTCTGCCAAAGAAATATTCCACTTCGTGCAGCTTTCCCAGCAATGACGCAGCACACCCGTCATAGGAGAGTGCAGCCGCCGCATTCACATAGTCGGGGCCGGCCCCCGCAGGGAAACATGGGGTTGCGAAATACCTGCTGACGCGCCGCAGCGTCACGTCAACGGAGGCGAGCTGGTGCAGGGCCGCGGTCAGGGTGTCGGACGGGTCGCCGTGGTCGGAGCCTAGATTGGACCCGAGGGCGATCAAGAATTCTTGTACCATCGAGAGCGTTACGCTATCCTTAAGTATATAGTAGATTGGTTGAAACGCGTGCCAGAATGTTTATTCTCTGGCCCTCAGGTCGCATTTCTAACCCACTCACGGATTTTCGGCGACCGATTTGTAAGAAAGGAAATTTCTTATGTTTTACAAGGACGAACGGCTCGCGCTGTTCATCGATGGGTCGAACCTTTACGCGGCCGCGAAGGCGCTGGGCTTCGATATCGATTACAAGCTTCTCCGGCAGGAATTCGCGCGACGCGGCAAGATGGTGCGCGCCTTCTACTACACGGCGTTGCTGGAGAATGACGAGTACTCGCCCATTCGCCCTCTGGTTGACTGGCTGCACTACAACGGTTTCACCATGGTGACCAAACCGGCCAAGGAATACACCGACAGCCAAGGCCGACGTAAGGTCAAGGGCAACATGGATATCGAACTGACCGTCGATGCCATGGAACTGGCCCCCCGCGTCGATCACATCGTGCTGTTCTCGGGCGATGGCGATTTCCGTCCGCTGGTCGAAAGCCTGCAACGTCAGGGCGTGCGCGTCTCGGTGGTTTCGACCATCCGCAGCCAGCCGCCGATGATCGCCGATGAGCTGCGTCGTCAAGCTGATAATTTTATCGAGCTCGACGAACTGCGCGAAGTCATCGGGCGCCCGCCGCGCGAACAGCAGGTGGAGCGCAATTTCGAGGTTGCCTCGAACAACGGCTGAACCGGTCTGCGGACGTGAGGGGATACGCGTCTTGACGACCGGCAAGGGGATGAATGATGGGTGAGGCCGCCGCTTTGGGCGGCCTTTTCCTTGCCGCCTTCGGGGCGGCGACGGTGCTGCCCTTCCAGTCGGAAATCGTCTTTGCGGCGATGCAGATCGGCGGCGCATGGCCGGTCTGGCTGCTGGTCGTCGTGGCCAGCATCGGCAATACGCTGGGCTCTTGCGTGAACTACGCGATGGGGCGCGCGGCCGAACGTTACCGCGACCGCCGCTGGTTCCCGGCCAACGAGGCGCAACTCGCGCGCGCCCAAGCGTGGTACGGACGGTGGGGTGTCTGGACGCTGCTGCTGTCCTGGGCGCCCTTGGGCGACGCGATCACCTTGATCGCGGGTATCATGCGCACGCCCGTGTGGCTGTTCGTGGCGCTGGTCGGCTTTGCCAAGACGGTGCGGTACATCGTCTTTGCCGCGCTGACGGCGGGGTTCCTTTAATCCGGCGACACCGCGTTCATGTTGTCATGCATCTCGATGATTTCGTCGGGCCAAGTGCTTTTGATATAGCCGAGCACGTTGAGGATCTCGTCCGGGCTCAGCACTTCGCCAAAGCCCATCATGTTCGATTTGTACCCGCCGCCGATCAGCCGTTCGGAGCCAAGCGTAACGATCTGCACCAGCAGGGCGTCGCGATGGTGCCATGTATGCCCGGTCTCGTCATGCGGTGGGGCAGGCAGATAGCCGTCCGCGTCGGCGACGCGCCAGTCGGGCTCGCCTTCCAGCCGGGCGCCATGGCAGGCGGCGCAATGCTCGGCATAGATCTCCTCTCCGGCGGCCACTGCGGCAGGGTCGTCATAAGGCAGGATGCCTTGCGCCCATGCCGGGCTGCCCATCGCCACCAAAGCCAGAACCAATCGCATGCGCATCCTCCCGCTGTCGTTGCGCGTCACATAGTCCGGTCCGCCTGCCGAAAGGCAAGTCACGAAACCGTAGGGCTGGACGCACGCGCCCCGAGCGCTTACCTGAGGCGCCAAAGGAGACGCGCCATGACCCCTCTGACCCTGTACCTCGCCGCTCCGCGCGGCTTTTGCGCCGGTGTCGACCGCGCCATCAAGATCGTCGAGATGGCGTTGGAGAAATGGGGCGCGCCGGTCTATGTCCGTCACGAGATCGTCCATAACAAATTCGTCGTCGACGACCTGCGGGCCAAGGGCGCGGTGTTTGTCGAGGAACTGGACGAATGCCCTGTCGACCGCCCGGTGATCTTCTCGGCCCATGGCGTGCCCAAGGCCGTCCCCGCCGAGGCTGCGCGCCGCGAGATGGTCTATGTCGATGCGACCTGCCCCCTGGTGTCCAAGGTCCATATGGAGGCGACGCGCCACCATGAGCGCGGCCTTCAGATCGTGATGATCGGCCATCAGGGCCACCCCGAAACCATCGGGACGATGGGCCAGCTGCCGCAGGGCGAGGTGGTGCTGGTCGAAACCGTGGCCGACGTGGCCACGCTGGAGGTCCGCGACCCCGAAAGGCTCGCCTATGTCACCCAGACGACCCTGTCGGTGGATGACACCTCGGACGTTGTTGCGGCCTTGCAGGCGCGCTTCCCGGCCATTGTCGGCCCCCACAAGGAAGACATCTGCTACGCCACCACCAACCGTCAGGAGGCGGTCAAGGCGATCGCCCCGAAATCCGACGCCCTTTTGGTGGTCGGCGCACCCAACTCGTCGAATTCCCGCCGCCTCGTCGAGGTCGCCTCGCGCGCCGGCTGCAACTATGCGCAACTCGTGCAGCGCGCGAGCGATATCGACTGGCGAGCGCTGGACGGCATAAAAAGCGTCGGCATCACCGCGGGCGCCTCCGCCCCCGAAGTGCTGATCAACGAGGTCATCGACGCCTTCCGAAGCCGCTATGACGTTGCCGTCGAGATGGTCGAAACCGCGCAGGAAAACGTCGAGTTCAAGGTCCCCCGCGTGCTCCGCGAACCAGCCTGACGGGCCAAGACCCCGTCATCTTGGCTTGCCATGGTTTCTTCTGGCTGCAAATACCGCGGGGGAGGCGCGTCAGCGCCGGGAGCAGCGCCCCCAAACCCGTCCAACGCCCGCGTCCCGCCGGAGGAAACCATGACCCAGATCCCCCGTTCCGCCCTGATCCTCGGCCTCGCCGGGGTGATCCCCTTTGCATGGGGCGCGCTGACCGTCTTGTCAGACGGGCTCGCCCAGTTCAGCGTCCAGACGCTCGGCCCACGCTTCACCGGGCCCTATGTCCAGCTATTCTATGGCGCGGTGATCCTGTCCTTCATGTCCGGGGTGCTTTGGGGCTTTGCCACCAAGGTCACGGGCAAACAGGCGGCGACGGGCTATGCGCTGTCGGTGGTGCCCGCGCTTTGGGCGTTCTTCATGACCGGCGGCGGGCCGACGAGCGCGGGGATGAACCTGATCTTCGGCTTTCTGGGCCTTCTGGTGCTGGACTGGCAGTTCTGGCGTTGGGGGCTGGCGCCGAAATGGTGGATGCACCTGCGCGTGCTGCTGAGCGCGCTGGTCGTGATCTGCCTTGCCATCGGGGTGATCTGGTGACCGACCGGCAGACGCTCGATGTCTACGACGCCCGCGCGGGCGACTATGCAAAGACGCTTGGCGCCGATCCGGCGACCGCGCCGTCGCTGAGCGCTTTCGTCGCGGCGCTGCCCGACGGCGCGCGGGTGCTTGACCTTGGCTGTGGTCCCGGCATATGGGCGGCGGCGATGGCGCAGGCGGGGTGCCGGGTCGATGCGACGGATGCCTCGCAAGCCATGGTGGATCTGGCCGCGCGACAGCCCGGCGTGACCGCATGGCAGGCCAGCTTCGAGGATCTGGACGCCGAGGCGCAGTATGACGGCATCTGGGCCAATTTCAGCCTGCTGCACGCATCCCGGGACGCGATGCCGGGCCATCTGGCCCGCATTGCGCGTGCCTTGAAACCCGGCGGGTTGCTGCATATCGGCCTCAAGGAAGGGCAGGGCGCGGCGCGCGACAGCCTTGGCCGCTTCTACACCTACTACACGGTCGAGGAGGTGACGCCGATGCTGCGCGACGCGGGCCTGACCGCTGGCCCGGCGCGGCACGGGGCGGACAAGGGGCTTGACGGCGCGGTCGCACCTTGGTTCACGCTGACCGCCACGAAGGAGGGGTCATGACCGATCTATATGCCTATACGGACGGAGCCTGCTCCGGCAATCCCGGTCCCGGTGGTTGGGGCGCGCTGCTGCAAGCCAAGGACGGCGAGACCGTCGTCAAGGAACGCGAACTGTCCGGCGGCGAGGCCGCGACCACCAACAACCGGATGGAACTGCTCGCCGCGATCAACGCGCTGGAAAGCCTCAAGCGGTCCACCCGGATCACGGTCGTCACCGACAGCGCCTATGTGAAGAATGGTGTCACCGGCTGGATTCACGGCTGGAAGCGCAACGGCTGGAAGACCGCCGCGAAGAAGCCGGTCAAGAATGTCGAACTGTGGCAACGGCTTGACGAGGCGCAGGCACGCCACGATGTCACGTGGGAATGGGTCAAGGGGCATGCGGGCCACCCCGAAAACGAACGCGCGGACGAGCTGGCCCGCGCTGGCATGGCCCCCTTCAAGAAGGGCGCCTGAGACCGTGCCTCTGGTCCAGTTGCTCGACTATGCCTCGGTGCTGATCTTCGCGCTGACCGGCGCTCTGGTGGCCAGCCGGGCGCAGCTGGACCTGATCGGGTTTGCTTTCTTCGCCTGCCTGACCGGGGTCGGCGGCGGCACGCTGCGCGACGTGCTGCTGGACCGCAACCCGGTCTTCTGGATCGGCAATCCAACCTACCTGCTG
Source organism: Tropicibacter alexandrii (assembly GCF_003667315.2). GTDB lineage: Bacteria > Pseudomonadota > Alphaproteobacteria > Rhodobacterales > Rhodobacteraceae > Tropicibacter > Tropicibacter alexandrii. The sequence continues at coordinate 140,489 of NZ_RCTZ02000002.1, forward strand.
GTGGGCTGCGGGGCGGCAATCGCGGTGTTCTTCACCGCGCACCGGTTGGAAAGCCGATATACCGCGATCCTCTGGCTGGACGCGCTCGCACTGGGCGTGGCTGTCGCGGCGGGGTCCTCCATCGCGGCGGGGTTGGACCACCACCCGATCATCGTTCTGGTCATGGGCATTGCGACGGGCTGTGCCGGTGGCTTGGCGCGCGACGTCGTGGCGAACGAAGTGCCGCTGGTGCTGAAACAGGGTGAGCTTTACGTGACCTGCGCGCTGGCGGGGTCGCTGGCGACGGTGGGCGCGCAGGTGCTGGACCTGTCGCCCGCCATCGGGGCCGTCACCTGCGCGGCGGTGACGTTCGGCCTGCGCGCCGGGTCCATCGGACTGGGGTGGCGCTTGCCCGTCTACAAGCCAAGGCCGCCGCGCATGTGACATGGGGTAGGATGGGTGATCACCCATCCTACTGAAGGTCGCCGAAAGCCCGCGCCAGCCGTTCACCCGCCTCGATCACCCGGGCCCGTGGCGTGGCGAAATTGAACCGCAGGAAGCTTTCGCCGCCCAGCCCGAAGGTCGGCCCGTGATTGGCGGCGATCTTCGCCTCCTGCTCCACCCGTTTGGTGAACTCTGCCCGGTCCATCCCGGTGCCCGCGAAGTCCACCCAAGCCAAGTAGGTCGACTCCATCGGCATCGACGCCAGCCCCGGAATGTCTTTCACCGCCGCGTCGAAGGCTTGACGATTGCCGTCCAGATACACGACCAGTTCATCGACCCAAGCCGCACCCTCGGGCGAATAGGCGGCTTCGGCCATGAACAGGCCGAAGCTGTTGGGGGAAATGCCAAGCGCACCCATCGTCGCCGCAAACCGCGCGCGCAGCGCATCATCGGGGATGATCACGTTGCCGATATGGCTCCCCGCGATGTTGAAGGTCTTGGTCGTCGCGGTCATCATCACCAGCCGCTCGGCCACGCCGTCCAGCGTCGCCATCGGTATATGCGTGTGGCCCGGCATGACCAGATCATGGTGAATCTCGTCGGACACAAGGATCAGGTCGTGGCGCTGGCAAAACGCCGCGACGCCTTCCAACTCGGACCGGGTCCAGACGCGCCCGCCCGGGTTGTGCGGCGAACACAGGATCAGCATCCGCTCGCGCCCGGTCATCTGGGCGTCCCACGCGTCGAAATCCATCTCGTAGCGGCCATCGGTCAGCGCCAAGGGGCATTCGACGACGTCGCGCCCCGCCGCTTTGATGACGCGGGCAAAGGCGTGGTAGACCGGCGTCATCAGCACGACGCCGTCGCCGGGGTCCGTATAGGTCTGCACGCACAGCCCCGTGCCGTTCACCAGCCCATGGGTCGAGAAGATCCACTCGGGCGCGATCTGCCAGCCGTGGCGTTCCGCCATCCACCACTGGATCGCCGCGCGATAGCCCGCATCGTCGCCGTAATAGCCGTAGATGCCGTGATCGGCCATCTTCTGCACCGCCGCCTGCACGCAGTCGGGCGGGCGGAAATCCATGTCCGCCACCCACATCGACAGGCCGTCCTGCGCCGACACGCCGTAGATCGGCTCCATCATGTCCCATTTCACGGAATGGGTGCCCATGCGGTCGATCTCTTCGTCAAAACGGCTCATGCCCGGTCCTTTCCTGCGATGTCTTGCGGCATCCAAATGCTTTTGCGCGGGATTTGCAATTCGCTTTGGGGTGCTCCGGCTTGCGCGCGCCCCCGGCTTTCCTTAAATCGCTTGGCATGAAACGCCCTATCCTGATCCATCCCGACCCGCGCCTGAAGAAGGTCTGCGCCGAGGTGCCCGACCTGTCGGACGACCTGCGCAAACTGGCCGATGACATGCTTGAGACGATGTATGACGCGCCGGGCATCGGGCTGGCCGCGCCGCAGATCGGTGTGCTCGACCGGCTGATCGTGCTGGACTGCGCCAAGACCGACAAGGGCGAGGACGCGCGCCCACTGGTGATGTTCAACCCGCGCGTGCTGGCCGGGTCGGACGAGACGAATGTCTACGAGGAAGGCTGCCTGTCGATCCCCGAACAATATGCCGAGGTCACGCGCCCCAAGGTCGTCGATGTCGAATGGCTGGACCGCGACGGGAACCTGCAAACGGAAACCTTCGACGGGCTCTGGGCGACCTGTGTGCAGCACGAGATCGACCATCTCGATGGCAAGCTGTTCATCGACTACCTCAAGCCGCTCAAGCGCCAGCTGATCACACGCAAGATGGTCAAGCTGAAGAAAGAGCGCGCAAGGGAGCGCCTGTGACCGCCCGCCCGCTGGTCCTGTGGCCGGATGCGCGCCTGTCGCGGCGCTGCGCCGAGGTGGCGGACGAGGATGTCTCGGGTCTGATCGAAGACATGTTCGACACGATGTACGCGGCCAAGGGGCGAGGCTTGGCCGCGCCTCAGATCGGGGTGATGAAACGGGTGTTCGTCATGGATGCCGGGTGGAAGGACGGGGCGCCTGCGCCATTGGCCTGTGTCAACCCGGTGGTCTCCGGCGCGGGCGATGTGGTCGACATGGACGAGATGTGCCTGTCGGTGCCCGGGCTTGTGGTGCTGGTGACGCGGCCTGCAGCCGTCAGCCTGATCTACGAGGACGCGGCGACGCGTCTGCCGGTCTCCATCAGCCTGACCGGGGCCGAGGCGCGGATCGCCCAGCACGAGGCCGACCATCTGGACGGGCTGCTGCATCTCGACCGGATCGAGGCGGACCTGCGTGCAGACCTCTTGGCAAGATACGAGGATCGGCCATGACCGTGCGCCCCTGTATTCCCTACCCGGACAAGCGGCTGAAAGCCGTGGCGCAGCCCGTCGAGGCGATCACCGACGAGATCCGCGCCATCTGGGCCGACATGATCGACACGATGGAGGCGATGCCCGGCGTGGGCCTCGCTGCCCCGCAGATCGGCGTCGGGCTGCGGCTGGCGGTGGTCGATGCCTCCGAGGGGCGTGGCGAGGCGATCCGCATGGCCAACCCGGAAGTGCTGCACGCCTCGGTGCAGTTTCGCGAGCACGAAGAGGCCAGCCCGAACCTGCCCGGCGTCTCGGCGGTGGTCAAACGCCCCCGCGCGGTGACGGTGCGCTATCTGGACGAGGCGGGCGCGGTGGTGGAAAAGGACCTTGTCGGGCTTTGGGCGACCTCGGTGCAACACCAGATCGACCACCTGAACGGCAAGCTCTACGTGGATCGGTTGAGCAAGGTCAAACGGGACATGCTGCTGCGCAAGGCGGCGAAACTGCGGGGGTAGGATGGGTGATCACCCATCCTACTTCAGGCTGCGAAAGGGTCGAGACATGCGCGTCATTTTCATGGGGTCCCCTGACTTCTCCGTTCCGGTGCTGGACGCGCTGGTCGCTGCGGGGCACGAGATCGCCTGCGTCTATTGCCAGCCCCCACGCCCGGCGGGTCGCGGCAAGAAGGACCGCCCCACCCCCGTCCATGCCCGGGCCGAGGCGCTGGGCCTGCCCGTCCGTCACCCGGTCAGCCTGAAATCGCCGGAGGCGCAGGCCGAGTTTGCCGCCCTCGACGCCGATATCGCGGTGGTCGTGGCTTACGGACTGCTGCTGCCTCAGGCCGTGCTGGATGCGCCGACACAGGGCTGCCTCAACATCCACGCTTCGCTTTTGCCGCGCTGGCGCGGGGCCGCGCCCATTCACCGGGCGATCATGGCGGGCGACGCGGAAACCGGCATCTGCATCATGCAGATGGAGGCCGGCCTCGACACCGGCCCCGTCCTGCTGCGCGAGGCCACCGCCATCGGCGCGACCGAGACCACCGGCGCGCTGCATGATCGCCTGTCCGCCATGGGCGCCCGGCTGATCGTTCAGGCGCTGGACCAACTGCCAGACCTGACGCCCGCGCCGCAGCCCGAGGACGGCGTCACCTACGCCGCCAAGATCGACAAGGCCGAGGCCGCCATCGACTGGACCAAGCCCGCCGCCGAGGTGATCCGCCAGATCAACGGCCTCTCGCCCTTTCCGGGCGCATGGACCACACAAGGCGACCAGCGCATCAAGCTGCTCTCTGCCGAACCCGCCGAGGGGCAGGGCACGCCCGGCACCGCGCTGGATGACGCGCTGACCATCGCCTGCGGCGCGGGCGCGCTCCGCGTCAGCCGGGCGCAGCGCGCGGGCAAGGGCGTGCAGGACGCCGCAACCTTCCTGAACGGCAACCCGGTGCCCAAGGGCACACGGCTGGGGGGCTGAGCCATGTTCCCGAGCCTGATGGGCACCGTCGTCATTGCCGGGATCATCGGCTACCTGTCTGAAAAGACAGGGTTCACCCGCAACGGTATCCTGCAGAGCATCATCATTTGCGTCGGGGGCGCCTTTCTGTTCTATTTCGTGCAGGTCATGTTCCATATCGGCTTTCGCGCGCCGGGCCTGAACGCCATCGCCGCCTCGATCGGGGCGCTGATCATCGTGCCCACCCATTGGCGACGCAAGTAGGAGCAGACCCATGCCCATCCTCTGGTTGATCATCGTCGGAGCCGCTGCCGGTTTCATCGCCACCCGCCTGATGAAGATGCAGACCGGCCTGATCGAGACCATCTCCATCGGCATCCTTGGCGCACTGATCGGCGGGCTGGCGTTCCGGTTCCTGCTGTTTCTGACCGGTATGGCAGCCGGGCTGGTCGGCGCGATCCTCGGCGCGCTGGTGGTGATCTGGGTCTGGAAGGCGATCCGGGGCTGACCTGCGCCAGCGCACAGCCCGCGTGCGAGGCGCGGCGTTGCGGCCCCGGCGTCATGCGCTACCTCTTGGGCAAGCTTAGGAGGATCACATGGGCCAACTCGTAGACGGGAAATGGGAAAAGGGTGCTGTCGCGCCGTCGGATGCCAGCGGCAAATTCGTGCGCGGCACCACCAAGTTCCGCAACTGGATCACCGCCGATGGCAGCGCCGGGCCAAGCGGCGAGGGCGGCTTCGAGGCCGAGGCCGGGCGCTATCACCTGTACGTGTCCTATGCCTGCCCTTGGGCGCATCGCGCGCTGGTCTTTCGCCAGATCAAGGGCTTGCAGGACATGATCGGTGTCTCTGCCGTGCATCCCGACATGCTGGAGGACGGCTGGACCTTTGACACGGATTTCGACGGCGCGACCGGCGACAGCCTGTATGACCTACCCTTCATGCGCGACATCTATACCAAGGCCGATCCGAACGTGTCGGGCAAGGTGACCGTGCCGGTGCTGTGGGACAAGAAACGCGAAACCATCGTCTCGAACGAATCGTCAGAGATCATCCGCATGTTCAACAGCGCCTTCGACGGGCTGACCGGGAATCGCGACGATTACTGGCCCGAGGCGCTGCGGGACGCCATCGAAGAGGTGAACGACCGGGTTTACCACACCGTCAACAACGGGGTCTACAAGACCGGCTTCGCCACCACCCAAAGTGCTTATGACGACGCGGTCGGCCCCTTGTTCGACAGCCTCGACTGGCTCGAAGAGCGACTGGGCGAGAACCGCTATCTGGTCGGCGACCGCATCACCGAGGCGGATTGGCGGCTGTTCACCACGCTCATCCGCTTTGACAAGGTCTATCACGGGCATTTCAAGTGCAACCGCCAGCGGATCGTCGATTATCCCAACCTCTGGGGCTTCACGCGGGAACTGTACCAATGGCCCGGCGTCGCCGGGACGGTGCATTTCGATCATATCACCCGGCATTATCACTACAGCCATGAGTCGGTGAATCCGCATCGCATCGTGCCCATCGGGCCCGATCTGGACCTGATGGCCCCCCATGGCCGCGACCGCCTGAAGGCGGCCTGAGCATCGTCACTGCGCCCGCGCATAATGTTCCACCATCGTCGCCAGATCGGCTGGCGAGGTGGAACAGGGCAGAAAGGCGCAGGCATTCGGGCTGATCTGAAAGATCGAGCCGTCCGAAAAGAACGAGGAGCTGGTGACGAAGATCACCCGCGCCTCGGGACGGCGGTAATTGGCAAAATCCGCAACCGACAGGGCTGCGCCGCCATCCAGCATGACATCCAGCACGATGACCTGAAAGTCGACTTGGTCGATCTGGTCCAGAGCGTCCTCCGCGGTGTGCGCAAGGATCACCTCTGCACCGGAACGGGCCATGTGACGCTTCCAGAGGGACGCGAGATGTGTGTTGGCTTCGGCGATCAGGATGTTCAAGGGGCCCTCCGACTCGCGAAACACATTACCTGAGCCCAATGAATCGTCCCGAAACGTCAACAAAGGGTTAACGCGACACCTTGAAATTGGAACAAATCGGGAATGATTGCGATTTACCGCTTATCCGGTCGCTTGCGTGTCGCGGACGCGCTGATAGGGTGACGATCAAACAGGCAAAGAGGTTCGACATGCGGGTGACAGCAGCAGTTCTGGGATGTGTCCTAGCGGGGGCCGTTCAGGCGCAGGAGGTGCCCTGCGGCGGCACCTTCGGCGCGTTCGTGAACGACCTCAAGCAGGAGGCCGTGGCGCAGGGCCACGCTCCGGCCACGGTGAACCGCTTCTTTGCGGGGATCAGCCAAAGCGGCGCCGTGCTCAAGGCGGATCGCCGTCAGGGCATCTTTCAGGACCCTTTCATCACCTTTTCACGCAAGCTGATCAGCCAGAGCCGACTGGATCGCGGACGCCAGATGGCGGATCGGTATGCATCCGTCTTCGACCGCATCCAAAGCGAATTCGGGATCGCGCCCGGCGTGCTGCTGGCCTTCTGGGCGTTCGAGACCGATTACGGCTCGTTCCAAGGGGATTTCAACACCGCCAACGCGTTGGTGACCTTGGCGCATGATTGCCGCCGCCCCGAAATCTTCCGCCCGCAGATCTTTGCGGCGCTGTCTTTGTACGAGAACGGCGATTTCGACCCGGCGACCACGACGGGGGCTTGGGCCGGTGAGATCGGCATGGTGCAGATGCTGCCCAAGGATATTCTCGAAAACGGTGTGGACGGGGATGGCGACGGGCATGTGACGCTCAAGACCTCGGCGGCGGATGCGCTGTTGTCGGGGGCCAAGATGCTGTCGCATCTGGGCTGGCGCCCGAACGAGCCGTGGATTCAGGAAATCACCCTGCCGGAGGATTTCGATTGGTCGCAGGCCGGGGTCCAGACGAAGAAGACCGTGGCCGAGTGGGAGCAACTGGGCGTGCGGGCGCGCAATGGGCAGTTGGATGACGGGCGGCTGGAGGCCTCGATCATCCTGCCGCAGGGACGCAAGGGGCCGAAATTCATCGCCTACCCGAATTTCGACGTCTATTTCGAGTGGAATCAGAGCTTTACCTATGTGCTGACGGCGGCCTATTTCGGCACGCGCCTGATGGGGGCACCGGTCTATGACGCGGGCAACCCCGAGCCGGGGCTGGAGGGCGCGCAGATGAAGCGCCTTCAGGAAAAGCTGGCAGGCATGGGCTATGACGTGGGCGAGATCGACGGCATTCTCGGGGCGGGTACACGGGCCGCGGTGCGTGACGTTCAGGTCAAACTGGGCATGCCCGCCGATGCGTGGCCGACGGCAGAGTTGTTGAACCGACTCTAGGTAGGATGGGTGATCACCCATCCTACTTTAGGCAGCACGTCGTCACGAGATGATCTCGAATTTCACCACGTCGACCATCCCCCGGTCGGTGATCTTCAATGCGGGAATGACGGGCAGGGCAAGGAAGGCCAGTTGCAAGAATGGCTCTTCCAGCCCCACCCCCAGACCTTTGGCTGCTGCGCGCAGGTCCACCAGCCTCTCCCGCACCGTCTCGAAGGGCTCCAGTGACATCAGCCCGGCCACGGGCAGCGCCAGTTCGGCCAAGACCGCGCCGTCCTTCACCACGACGAACCCGCCCTCGATTTTCCCCAGCCGGTTTGCGGCCACGGCCATGTCTTCGTAGGATGCGCCCACGCAGGCGATGTTGTGATGGTCATGACAGACGGTCGAGGCAATCGCCCCCGCCTGCAGCCCGAATCCCTTCACGAAGCCCGTCGCGATGTTGCCGTTCTTGCCGTGCCGTTCGACCACGGCGATGCGGATCAGGTCGCGCGACAGGTCGGGGCGCTTGTCGCCATCCTCGATCGCGATGTCTTCGCGCAGGTGGTTGGTCAGGATCTGCCCTTCGCGGATGCCGATCACATCCGTCTCCACCCGGTTGCCACGATGGCGGAAATCCTGCGCGCGGACCGTCGGCGCCTTGACCGAGCCACGCCCGACCGGGTCGATCAACGCGCGCCGTTCAAAGGCGGCGTCGTCCAGCACGACACCGCCCGCCAGCACCATCCGCGCATCGCAGGCCTCCAGCGAGCCAAGCACCACGATATCCGCCCGCTTGCCCGGTGCAATCATGCCCCGATCCTTGAGGCCGAATGCTTCGGCCGCCGAGAGCGACGCGGCGCGATAGACCGCCAGAGGCGAGGACCCTGCGGCGATCATGGACCTGATCATGTAATCCAGATGCCCGTGCTCGCCGATATCCAGCGGATTCCGGTCGTCGGTGCACAGGCACATGTAAGGCGCGGTCAGATCGGTCAGCAGCGGTTGCAGGGCGACCATGTCCTTGGACACCGACCCTTCGCGGATCAGCACGCGCATCCCCTTGCGCAGTTTCTCCAGCGCCTCGTCGGGGGTGGTGGCCTCGTGTTCGGTGCGGATGCCCGCCGCGATATAGGCGTTCAGGTCACGGCCCGACAGCAGAGGGCTGTGGCCGTCGATATGCCCGCCCTCGAACAGGCGCAGCTTGTCCATGCAGCCCGGATCGCGGTGGATCACGCCGGGATAGTTCATGAACTCCGCCAGCCCCAGACCCGCGGGATGCCCGCGCAGCGCGGCAATCGCCTGCGCATCCAATTCCGCGCCCGCCGTCTCCATATGGGTCGAGGGCACGCAAGAGGACAGTTGCACCTTTATGTCGATCAGGCAGCGTTCCGATGCCGTCTGGAAGTACCGCACACCCTCGGCGCCGATCACGTTGGCGATCTCATGCGGGTCGCAGATGGCCGTGGTCACGCCGCGCGGCCCGACGCAGCGTTCGAATTCAAAGGGCGTGACCAGCGAGGATTCGATGTGCAGATGGGTGTCGATGAAACCGGGCACCAGCACCGCGCCGCTTACGTCGATCACCTCGCGCCCCTCGTAGCTGTCGAACACGCCGACGATGGTGTCACCACAGATCGCCACGTCGCCGTCCAGCAAAGCGCCGGTCATGAGGTCAAAGACCTTCCCGCCGCGCAGAACCAGATCCGCCACCTCGTCGCCGCGCCCCTGCGCGATGCGTTGCTCCAAATCCGCCATGCCGTGTGCCTTTCTGCTTTGCAGCAAGTTAAGCACGGGTTTCGCCGGGCCGCATCCCCTTTTGAGCGGGCCACAGCCGCAGCGCCGCCACGATGCCCAGCACGCCAAGACCCGCGAGGCCCAGCAGCGCCGCGACCGTGCCAAAGCGGGTCATCAGCCAGCCCGATAAAGGGTAGGTGACCAGCCAGCAGGCATGGCTCAGCGCGAATTGCGCCGCGAACAGGGCGGGGCGGTCCTCGGATGCCGCTGACCGGCGTAGCAACCGGCCCGAGGGGGTCAGGACTGCCGAGTAGCCCGCGCCCATGACCAGCCAATGCGCCAGCAGGGCAGACCATGTCAGGGCGTCCAGTGCAACGACCCCGGCGAACGAGACCAAGGCGCCGATCATCGTGCCCGCGCCACACAGCATGACGGGCCGGTCGCGGAACCGATCCAGCAGGCGGGGCAGGGCCAGCGTGGCGAGGATGCTTCCCCCGCCATAGGCTGCCATGGTCCAGCCCAAGGCGCTGTCGTTCAGGCCCAGCGATCCGCGCACCAGCACGACCGAGTTGATCAACACCATCGCCCCGCCGCTGGCGGCTGTCAGGCTCAGGCCCAACAACCCGCGCAGGCGTGGTGTGGCCAGATACAGGCGCACCCCGCGCGTTGTCCGGTCAAAGGCCCCGCGCGGCGCGGATGGGCTGGGCGAGGGCAGGGCGACCGACACGACCAGCAGGGCCGAGGCGAGGAACCCGGCGACCGTGCCCAGAAACAACGTGTCGAAGCTGACCAGCACCAGCAAGAGCCCGGCGAGGATCGGCGAGACGATGTTTTCCAGATCATAGGCCAGCCGCGACAGCGACAGCGCGCGGGTATAGCGGTCTTCCTCTGGAAGCACGTCGGGAATGGTCGCCTGAAAGGTGGGCGTGAACCCCGCCGAGGCCGATTGCAGCACGAAGATCAGCACATAGACTTGCCAGACTTCGGTGACGAAGGGCAGGCACAGGGCCGCGCCCGCGCGGACAATGTCCAGCGTCACCAGCAATCCGCGCCGGTTGACCCGATCCGCCCAGGCGCCTGCGATGGGCGCGATAAAGACATAGGCCACCATCTTGATCGTAAAGACGGTGCCCAGCACCATCGCCGCGCTGTCGCCCGCAAGGTCGAAGGCCAGCAAACCCAGCGCCACGCTGGCCAGCCCGGTGCCCAGCAGCGCCACGAGTTGTGCGCCGAACAGGTGGCGGTAGGTGCGGTCTGACAGGATGTTCAACATGCCCTTACCCTATCTCGTGGCGTCTTGCCGTCAAACGTGGGATCCGGTTGCCAATCGGGCGGCAACAGGCTTCACTGCGGGCATCAAAACAGGGAGAACGACAATGACACGTCTCATGACTTCGGCACTGGCCTTGATGCTGGCTTCGCAGGCTTCGGCCAATTGCGACAGCGTGACCTTCTCGGATGTGGGCTGGACCGACATCACCGCCACCACCGCCGCCACGACGCTGGTGCTGGATGCGCTTGGCTACGAGACCGATATCAAGGTGCTGTCGGTGCCGATCACCTATACCTCGATGGCCGAGGGCGATATCGACGTGTTCCTCGGCAACTGGATGCCGACGATGGAGGCGGATATCGCCCCGTATCGCGAGGCCGGAACCGTCGACACCGTGCGCGCCAACCTTGAGGGCGCGAAATACACGCTGGCCACCAATGCCGCCGGGGCCGCTTTGGGGATCGACGATTTCTCCAAGATCGCCGAGCATGGCGATGCGCTGGACCAGACCATCTACGGGATCGAGCCGGGCAATGACGGCAACCGCCTGATCATGGACATGATCGAAGCCAATGCCTTTGGTCTCGAAGGGTTCGACGTCAAGGAAAGCAGCGAGCAGGGGATGCTGGCGCAGGTCGGCCGTGCCGTGCAGCGCGAAGAGCCGGTGGTGTTTCTGGCGTGGGAGCCGCACCCGATGAACGCCAATTACGACCTGACCTACCTGACCGGCGGGGACGATTTCTTTGGCCCCGATCTGGGCGGCGCGACGGTCTATACCAACACCCGCGCGGGCTATGTCGAGGAATGCCCGAACGTCGGCAAGCTGTTGACCAATCTCGAATTCTCGCTGGCGATGGAGAACGAGATCATGGGCGCGATCCTCGATGATGGGGCGGACCCGCAGGATGCGGCCAAGGCATGGCTGTCGGCCAATACCGGCGTGCTGGATGGCTGGCTGGACGGCGTGACCACCAAGGATGGCGGCGACGCGATGGAGGCGGTCAAGGCCGCATTGAACTGATCCGGGGCGGGTCGGGGCCCAGCCCCGGCCTGTGACCTGTCCGGCCTGCCGGGATGTGTCGAATTGTCGGCAAATCCCTGCGGGCCGCGAAAGGAGCGGTTAACCGCAGCTGCGTTACATGGGGCTTGCCCGATGGGGGAGGGCCGACCAGACGCTTGCGGAGACCGCGCCATGTATACGCCGATCATCCTTGGGACCGGGCTTGCCGGTTACACCCAGCTTTCCCGCACCCGCGATGCGCAACAGGAAAACTACGCCAAATCGGCGCAGGTGGCCCGCGACACCCAGCATTTCAAGAACAAGATGGCCAGTGTCCAAACGGTCGACGACCTGATGGAGGATCGTCAGCTGTTGCGCGTGGCGCTGGGGGCTTTCGGTCTGGACGAGGATCTGAACAACCGGGCTTATATCCGGAAGATCCTCGAATCCGATCTGAATGACAGCAAATCTCTGGCCAATCGCCTCGCGGACAAGCGCTATCTGGCCTTTGCCAAGGCCTTCAACTTCAGCGGCGAGGCGCCCAATGCGCCCGCGACGCGCAACGCGACCGATGTGGCGCTGGACCTGTCGACTATCCGCAAGGTCGATGACCTTCTGAACGACAAGGACCTGCTGGCCGCAACGCTCAAGACCGTCGGGATCGAGGACGGGCTGAACAACGACTATTTCCTGCGCAAGGTGCTGACCTCGGACGTGAATGACCCGACCTCCTTCGTCAATCGGCTCGGCGACAGCCGCTATGTCGAGCTTGCCGAAGCCTTTGATTTCCCGTCAAAGGCGCCCCGCTTCGACAGTGTCTTCGGCTTTGTCGAGACGTTCCGGGGCCGCGTCGAAGACCTTCAGACGCCCGAGGACCTGCTCGGGGATGACGAGCTTCTGGAAACGGCGCTGGGCATCTTCGGGCTGGAGGATGACATCTATCGCACGGATTTCCTGACCGATGTTCTGAACTCGGACCTGTATGACGAAACCTCCTTTGCCAACACGCAGGAGGATGGGCGCTACGCCGCCTTTGCCAAGGTGTTCGGCTTTGCCGAGCGCGCCGATGCGGAACTGAACGGCTATACCTTCGACAGCAAGCTGCAGGACTTCATCGACAAGATCGACAACCCGTCGAACGGCGATATCGTGTCCCGGCAGGACCTGTCCGACAATGTCCGCGTGATGCTGGCCTCGATCGACTTCTTCGGCCTGCCGAAACGGGATGACCGGATCGATTTTGCCAACCGGATCATCAATTCGGACCGCAACGACCCGTTTTCGCTGGTCAATTCGGTCTCGGACGAACGCTACCGCGTGTTCCACGATGCCTTCGATTTTCAGGAAAAGCCCGAGGGGCGCACCTATCCCGACGGGTTCGCCGAAGCGGTCGTCGCCAATTATCTCGACCGCCAGTTCGAGATCAGCGTCGGGGAGCAGAACGACACGATGCGCGTCGCCATGGCGATGGAGCGCGAGTTGAACACACTGGTCAACAGCTCGAAAAGCAACGATTCGCGCTGGTACGGGGTGATGGCCTCGAAGCCCTTGCGGGACGTGTTTGAAACCGTGTTGGCCCTGCCCTCCGACAGCTTTGGCGCGCTGGATGTCGAACGGCAGTTGAACGACTTCAAGGCCAAGGCCGAATCCTTCTTCGGCACCGACAAGCTTGGCGATTTCCTGCAGGAGGACAAGCTGAGCGAATTGCGCCGGATGTACCTCGTGCGCAAGGATGCCCAAGGCTATTCCACGACGTCGACCGCGAATGTCGTGGTTTCGCTGCTGGCGAATTCCGTGCCGCAGAACGGCCTTCTGGGCTAGGGGGCCGGTGTCAGGGCGTCGTCCAACGCCTTGGCACGGATCGCCGCCGGGCGTGTCGTGATGCGCGCCGCATAATCGGCAAAGCCCGCGCGCTCTGGCAAGGTGCCAAAGCTCTGGCCCCAGTTGATCTGGCTGCCAAGGTAGACATCCACCGCGCTGAACCCGTCGCCCAGCAACCATGGGCGCCCGTCGGCCAGAAGCGTCTCCAAAGTGTCGGCGACACTGGCCAGCGTGCCCCAGCCGGCGCGCCGCGCGCCTTGCGCATCCTGCGGGTCGAAGCCAAAGGACGCCGCCGTCACCGCCGCCTCGACCGGCCCGGCGGCGAAGAACATCCAGCGATAGAAATCACCACGCGCGCCCGGATCGGGGATCAGCCCGGCCTCGGGAAAGGCCTCGGCCAGCCAGCAGCAGATGGCGGCGCATTCCGTCACCACAGTCTCGCCCGCCTGCACCACGGGAACCTTGCCCATTGGGTTCAAGGCACGGTAGCTGTCGGACTTCATCTCGGGGCCGTACTCGACCACGCGTGTCTCGTACTGCGCCCCGCATTCCTCCAGCATCCAGCGCACGATGCGCCCGCGCGACATCGGGTTCGTCCAGAAAATCAGGTTGTCCATGCTCAGGCCCTCCGGAGGCCACAAGACACCGCCAAGGATTTTCACGCAAGCGAAACGAAGCGGTTTCCTTCCCCCCCGGATCGCGATTAACCTGATCGGCAAGTCAACAAAGGGGCGGGCATGGACTGGCTGACGGAAAACAAGATCCCTGTGGGCGACGCCGCCGAGGCGGTCTTTGATTGGCTGCAGCGCAACGGCGCGGTGGTGTTCGACGCGCTGGCCATCGCGATGGAGTGGCTGATCGAAGCGATCCTCTGGCTGTTGCAATCGCCCCCACCGCTGCTGGTGGTGGCGATCCTGACGCTGGCGACCTACGCACTGCACCGCCGCTGGACACCGACGCTGATCGTGGGCTTCGGGTTCCTGTTCATCCTCAATCAGGGCTATTGGGAGGAGACGACCGAAAGCCTGACGCTGGTCTTGTCGGCCTGCGTGGTCTGCATGGGCGTGGGCGTCCCGATCGGCATCGCGGCGGCGCACCGCCCGCGCCTATACGCGTGGATGCGCCCGGTTCTGGACCTGATGCAGACCCTGCCGACCTTCGTCTACCTGATCCCGGCGATCGTCTTCTTCGGCATCGGCATGGTGCCGGGCCTGATCGCCACGGTGATCTTCGTCGTGCCCGCGCCGATCCGCCTGACACATCTGGGCATCTCGGCGACACCGACGGCGCTGGTCGAGGCGGCGGATGCGTTCGGCGCAACCCCGCGCCAGAAACTCTGGAAGGTCGAGCTTCCCTCGGCGTTGCCGCAAATCATGGCGGGGCTGAACCAGACGATCATGCTGTCGCTGTCGATGGTCGTCATCGCGGCGCTGGTGGGGGCGGACGGGCTCGGCGTGCCGGTGGTGCGCGCGCTGAACCGTGTGGACACGGGGCTGGGCTTCGAGGCGGGCCTCATCATCGTCGTCGTGGCCATCATGCTCGACCGCGCCCTGCGCTGGGAGGGCCGCAAATGACCGCTGTCTCCTTCGACAATGTCTCGATCATCTTCGGCGATCACCCGGACAAGGCGCTGCCGCTGGCCGATCAGGGCCAGTCCCGCGCCGAGATCCAGAAAGCCACCGGCCAAGTGCTGGGCGTGCACGACTGCTCGCTCGACGTGCAAGAGGGCGAGATCCTCGTGCTGATGGGCCTGTCCGGCTCGGGCAAGTCGACGCTTCTGCGCGCGGTCAACGGGCTGAACCCGGTGGTGCGCGGATCGGTCTCGGTGCATGACGGCGGCAAGATGGTCGATGTCACCCATTGCGACGCCGCCACCCTGCGGCGGATGCGGCAGACGCGCATCGCCATGGTCTTCCAGCAATTCGGCCTGTTGCCGTGGCGCTCCGTCGCCGAAAACGTCGGTTTCGGCCTCGAACTGGCGGGCCGCCCTGCCGCCGAGCGCCAAGAAACCGTGACCCGCCAACTCACCCTTGTCGGCCTCGATGGCTGGGCCGACCGCAAGGTCGGGGAACTGTCCGGCGGGATGCAGCAACGCGTGGGCCTCGCCCGCGCCTTTGCCACGGACGCGCCGCTTCTGCTGATGGACGAACCGTTCTCCGCCCTCGACCCGCTGATCCGCAGCCGCCTTCAGGACGAATTGCTCGACCTGCAACGGGATCTCAAGCGGACCATCATCTTCGTCAGCCATGACCTCGACGAAGCGTTCAAGATCGGCAACCGCATCGCGATCATGGAAGGCGGGCGCATCGTGCAACTCGGCACCCCGCGCGAAATCTTCTCCAACCCCGCGTCGGATTACGTGGCCGATTTCGTCGCCAACATGAACCCGCTCGGCGTGCTGACCGCCCGCGACGTGATGGAGCCGGGCGAAGGCAGTCACCCCGTCGATATCGAAACGCCGATCCGCGACCTGATGCCCTTGCTGGACAAGGGCCCGCTGACCGTCACCGAAAACGGCCGACCACGTGGGCGCGTGACCAGCGCAAGCCTTGTGTCCCGACTGGGGCAATAGCCCGGCCTTCGGTTTCTTCTGGCCAGAAATACCGCGGGGTTTGGGGCAGAGCCCCAACGGGGGTCTGGGGGTGAAACCCCCAGAAGCAAGAGCGCGGCGCAGCCGCCCCGTTTGGCAGGACCTACCCGATCATCCGTAGGATCGCGGCGGCATGTTCGGGCGTGGCGCCAAGGCTGTCCGCCGCCAGATCGCGCGCCGCCGCCAGCACATCGCCCTCGACGACGCGGTCGATCAGCCCCCATTGCACGGCCTCCTCGACCGGCACTTTCTGCCCCGCGACCAGTATCATTTTCGCCCGGCTTGCGCCGACCAGCGCCGCCAGCCGCTTCGGGTCGGATGGCTGCGGCAGAAAGCCCAGCTTCATCACCGGGTAGAACACCTTGGCCCCCGGCCCCGAAATCCGCATGTCGCAGGCAAGGAACATTCCCATCGCGCCCCCCGCGACCGTACCGTTCAGCGCGCAGATCGTCACCGCATCCAGCCGCGCCAGCGCGCCTGACAGCCGCTCCCAAAGCGGCGACAGGGCAAGGCCCGCGCGCGCCGCGTCCAGATCGGCCCCGGCCGAGAACACCTTGCCCGTGCCAGTCAGGACCAGCGCCCGCGCCTCGCGCGCGGATTCGACGATCTCGCACAGCCGTTCCAGCATGTCGGCGGTCAGCGAATTTGCCTTGTCAGGCCGGTTGATCGTGACGATCCACAGGCCCGTCTCCTCCTTCACGAGGTCGATCATGAAAGGCCAAGCTCCGCCCGGATCGCCTCGTCGCGCAAGGACACCTCGTCGCCGATGAACCTGTCCGCCTCTGCCCCGGCCATCCAGACAAGCGCCTTGGCCACCCATTCGGGGGGGATGTGGGCTGACCAGTCCAACTGGCTCACGGGATTGATTCCGCTCGCCTTGATGTCGCGCTGCATCTGCGTCGCGACCGTGCCGGGTGACAGCGAAATCGCCCGGATGCCCTGATCGCGATATTCCTTGTCGGCCATGCGGGTCAGCATCAAGGCCCCCGCCTTGGAGGCACAATAGGCCGACCATGCCTCGACCGGGCCATGCGCCGCGCCCGAGCCGATGGTCAGCAGAGATCCGCCGCCATGCTCCAGCATCACCGGCAGCGCCGCGCGCATACCGTGGAACACGCCCTTGAGATTGATGTCGATCACGTCACCCCAACCGTCCGGGTCGGCCTCGGCCATGTGGCTGATCGGCTCGATCACGCCCGCATTGTTGACCAGCACATCCAGTCCGCCATGCGCCTTGACGCAGTTGCGCACCGCTTGGTCGACCTCCCAGTAGCGGCCCATGTCGCAGGGGATCGCCACCGCCTGCTCGCCAATCTCGCCCGCGAGATCCGCGATCGCCTCGGCCGAGCGCGCCACCAGCGCGACCTTGGCCCCGGCCGCCGCGAATGCCCGCGCGGCCTCTGCGCCGATGCCGCGGCTGGCCCCGGTGATCATCACTGTCTTGCCTTGCAACGTCATGTCGAGCCTCCGTTTCGAACGTTGTGTCGGTGGTATCGTCACAAAGGTACGGAATCCAGTCCCTTGACCTGAACTGGCCTGCGTCCGACACTTGCAGCAATATTCGTTAGAACACTCGAAGAGGTGGATTATGACCCGCTATACCACGGCCTCGGCCCTTGCCCTGATCGCGATGGCCGCCCCGGCCTTTGCAGATGTCACCCCGCAACAGGTCTGGGACGACCTGAAAGCCTATTACGGCGGCTTTGGCTACGAGGTGACCGCGACCGAAACCATGGATGGCGGTGATCTGGTCGTGTCCGACATGAACCTGACCGTGCCGGTGCCCGAAGAGGACACCACCATCGCCATGACTTGGCCCGAGATGACCTTTGCCGACAATGGCGACGGGACGGTCAACCTGACCATGCCGGAAACCTCGACGATGACCGTGCTGATTTCCGAGGATGACGAGCAGGTTGGCGAAGTCGTCTTCGACCTGTCGATGCCGGGCCTGAGCATGCTGATCTCGGGCACGGCGACCTCGATGAATTACGACATGAGCGCCGACGAAATCGCCATGACCCTGTCGAAGCTGGTGACAGAGGGCGAGGAAATTCCCCGCGACATGATGCGCGCACAGGCGTCGATGGGGCCGATTTCGGGCACGATGTCGACGGCCAGC
This sequence comes from Tropicibacter alexandrii, assembly GCF_003667315.2. Classification (GTDB taxonomy): domain Bacteria; phylum Pseudomonadota; class Alphaproteobacteria; order Rhodobacterales; family Rhodobacteraceae; genus Tropicibacter; species Tropicibacter alexandrii. The sequence goes on from NZ_RCTZ02000002.1 coordinate 158,520, forward strand.
GGCGATGGCATGCGCTCGATCGCGCAGGAACTGACCTATGGCGACCTGACCTATGACATCGCCTTCAACGACCCCGACAGCGACGATGCGGGCATGTTCAAGGGCATGCTGAGCGGCCTGTCGATCTCGGGCACGGTGGAGATGCCGACCGACGTGGATTACGTAAACGATCCGCTGGCCTTCTTCACGCCAGACATGTTGATCGACCTCGTGATGGCCCATACAGGCGGCAATAGCGAGTTCTCGGTGACCGAGCGCCAAGGCACGACCAATGGCAAATTCTCGTCCACTGGCGGGGAATTCGGCTTTGCCATGTCCGCCGCCGACATGCTGTACGCGATTTCCGGGACGGGCCTGAGCGTCGATCTCAGCGGCCCCGAACTGCCGCTGCCGGTCAGCGCGCAGATGGGCGAATTCGGGTTCTCGATCGAGATGCCGCTGGCGCAGGCCGATGCGCCGCAGGATGCGTCGCTGTCGGTTGTCCTGAGCGAGTTCACCATGGCGGACATGCTGTGGAACATCTTCGATCCGGCCAATGTCCTGCCGCGCGACCCCGCGACGGTTGCCGCGAATCTGAACGCCAAGGTCACGCCCTTCGTCGACCTGTTCGACGAAGAGGCGATGATGGAGATGGAGCGCAATGGCGGCATGCCGGGCGAGTTGAACGAACTGACGCTGACGGATTTCGTCGTGGACGTGGCCGGTGGCACCGTTCTGGGTGAGGGCGCGTTCACCTTCGACAATTCCGATCTTGAAAGCTTTGACGGGCTGCCGCGCCCCGAGGGTGAGCTGAACCTGAGCATTGCCGGTGCCAACGGGCTGATCGACAACCTGATCCAGATGGGTCTGGTGCAGGAGCAGGACGCGATGGGCGCACGCATGATGCTGGGCATGTTCACGGTGCCGGGGTCCGAGCCCGATACCGCGACCTCGACCATCGTGGTCAACGAGCAGGGCCATGTTCTGGCCAATGGTCAGCGGATCAAGTGAGACTGGGGGCGGGGCTTGGCCCCGCCTTCCTCACGTTGCATGCGGGGGCAAGGCGCTTCGAAGCGCCTTGATCCAAGCGCCTTCGAAGGCGCTTGATACCGAAATTCGAATTTGCGTGGCTCAAGGCTTTTCGAAAAGCCTTGCGCCGTCTCGTTCTTGACCCAACGGTCTTAGCTGCGCAGGGCGGGCAGGCCGACGCCGGTGGACTCGAACCCGCCATCGACCGCCACAACTTGCCCCGTGACATAAGACGCCTTTTCCGACGCAAGAAAGCAGATCACCTCGGCCAGTTCCCGTTCGGACCCGTAGCGGTTCAGCGGGATCGCGTCATGATAGGCGGCGATGATCTCGGGCGAATGGACGGCGATCGAGAGCTTGGTCTTGACCGGGCCGGGGGCCACGCAATTGACGCGGATACCGTATTCGCCCAGCTCGGCGGCGTGCTGTTTGGTCAGCTGGATCACGGCGGCCTTGGACGTGCCATAGGCGACCCGCAGGGTCGAAGCGCGCAGGCCCGAGATCGACGCGATGTTGACGATGGCGCCCTTGGTTTCCTTCAGCGCGTCGGCAGCGGCTTGGGTGCAGAGAAAGACACCGTCGAGATTCGTCTCCATCACTCGGCGCCACATCTCGAATGTGCAGTCCTGAACCGGGCCGAACTCGGCCACGCCGGCATTGTTGACGAGCGCGTCGATGCGGCCCGACCAGGCAAGCGTATCGCGCACCATGCCGTCGACATCTTGCGGGTTCGAGACATCGCGGATCAGCGGTGTGACGTTCTCACGCTCGGCCGCGACTTTGTTCAACTCCTCGGCGTCGCGGTCCAGCATGGCCACGCGCCAGCCCATTTCCAGAAACAGGTCGGTGGTGGCCAGACCGATGCCGCGCGCGGCGCCGGTCACGATTGCGCATTTGGTGTCCATGGGGGTCCCTCTCTTTTGGCGCGCAATCTGGCATGGCCCGGCGGGAGGGGGAAGGTACCTTTGCGTGCAAAAAGCCGAAGGGTCAGGTCACCGGCGGTCGAGGGGCTTTGCCCCTCGCGCCTGCGGCGCTCACCCCAAGGTATTTGGGGACCAAAGAAGCCGGGTGGTCAGCGCATCAGGTCGGGCAGGTCGCCGGTCAGGCCAGCCGCCTCGCGGATGAAGCCGCGGCGCAGGGCGGGGGCGGCGTTGATCAGGCCCATGCCGATGTCACGGATGCCGCGCAGCAAGGGGTTGTCGTTCGAAAACAAGCGGTTGAACAGGTCCGTGGAGGCGGCGAGGCTGGCCGTGTCCCAGCGCCGCCACCCGGCATAGCGGTCGAGAACCAGCGGGCTGGCGAAGTCCTCGCCGCGTTTGACCGCATGGTCGATCACATGGGCCAACGCCGCGACATCGCGCAGGCCGGCGTTCAGGCCTTGCCCCGCGATCGGGTGCATGCCGTGGGCGGCGTCGCCGACCAGCGCCAGCCGCTCGGCGGTGAAGCTGTTCGCCAGTGTCAGGTTCAGCGGGTAAGTGTAGCGTTGGCCCGCAAGGTCGATCCGGCCCAGAAAATCGCCGAACCGGGGGCGCAGGATGTCGAGATAGTCGTGGTCGGGCAGGGCGTGGATGGCCTGCGCGCGGCTGTCGGTCTCGCTCCAGACGATGGAGGAGCGGTTGCCGGTCAATGGCAGGATCGCCAGCGGGCCGGGCGGCAGGAAAAGCTGGTGCGCGATGCCGTCATGGGGCTTTTCATGGGCGATGGCGCAGACCAGCGCGGTCTGGCCGTAGCTCCAGCCGGTGCGGCGGATGCCCGCGCGTGTGGCGGTGCCGCTTTGGCGGCCATCAGCGCCGATCAGCAGCCGGCCCCGGATCACCTCGCCCGTGTCCAGCGTGATCGAGACACCCTTTGGGCCAGTGTCCTGCGCGATGACACGGGTTTCGGCGCGGTCCTCGATGCGGTCGCTGTCGGCCATCGCGCGCAGCAGGGCGCGGCGCAGGTAGCGGTCTTCGAGCATGTAGCCCATCGGGCCTTCTTCGATCTCGGCGCTGTCGAACTGCAGCCCGAGAAAGGCGCTGGCCTCGCCCACGCGCCCGTCCGAGACCTTGATCTGGTGCATCGGCTGGGCGGTGTCGGCCAGTTGCTCCCACAGGTCCAGCCCCGCCAGAAGGCGTTTCGACGCCTGCGCCAGCGCATAGCTGCGCCCGTCGAAATCCGCCGCCTCGCGCGCTGCAATGGGCAGGGCGTCGATCACGCAGGAGGTCAGGCCGCTGCGGGCGGCGGCGAGGGCAAGCGCGGGGCCGTTGAGGCCACCGCCGACGATGATCAGATCGTGTTCCATGAGGCGCAATATGGGCGCTTTGCCGGGATTGTCCATGCGCCGCCGTGCCGCTACCTTTTGCCAAAAGAGGGGACAGGCATGAGCGACTACAGCAGCATGACGGCCGCCGATCTGGGGCGCGGGATAGAGGCAGGAGAGATCGACCCGGTGGAGCTGGTCACGGCCTTTCTGGACGCGGCCGAGGCGCATGAGCATGCTCCGCGCATCTTCAAGCATCTGACGCGCGACCGGGCGCTGGCCGAGGCAAAGGCCGCGCGCGACCGGGCGGGGTTGGGGTTGCGGCGGCACCCGCTCGACGGGGTGCCGGTCAGCTGGAAGGACCTGTTCGACACGGCGGGGGTGGAAACCTGCGCCGGATCGGACCTGTTGAAGGGGCGCGTGCCCGCGCGCGATGCACGGGTCTTGCAGACGGCGACGCTGAACGGGCTGGTCTGTCTGGGCAAGACGCATATGTCGGAACTGGCCTTTTCCGGGCTGGGGCTGAACCCGATCACGCAAACGCCGCCCTGCGTGAATGATGCGGCTGCGGTGCCGGGCGGGTCGTCTTCGGGGGCGGCGGCGTCGGTGGCGTTCGGCCTTGCGCCCGTGGCGGTCGGGTCGGATACCGGCGGATCGGTGCGCATCCCGTCGGCGTGGAATGACCTTGTCGGGCTCAAGACCACCTCGGGGCGTTTGTCGCTGGAGGGCGTGGTGCCGCTGGCGGCGAAGTTCGACACGGTCGGGCCGCTATGCCGCACGGTCGAGGATGCGGCGCTGATGCTGTCGGCGCTGGAGGGCAGCCGGGTCGCGGATCTGCGCGGTGCGTCGCTGAAGGGCGCGCGCTTGGGCGTGTTGCAGACCATCGCGCTGGACGATCTGCGCGAGGTGCCGGGGGCGGCGTTCGAGCAGGGGTGCCAGCGCTTGCAAGAGGCCGGGGCCGAACTGATCCCGCTGGACTTTGCGCCGCTGCATGATGCGATGGGGGATGCGGCCATCCTTTACACCGCCGAGGCGTGGGCGACGTGGCGCGGCACGATCGAGGCCAACCCCGATGCGATGTTCCCGCGCATCCGCGAACGCTTTGAGGCTGGGAAACTGCCCAATGCCGCCGACTACATCGCCGCGTGGCACCGGCTGGACGCGATGCGGGCGCGATGGGCCGAGGCCACCGCAAGCCTTGATGCCGTGATCGCGCCCACGGCGCCGATCCTGCCGCCCGATGCCGCGCGCCTGATGAGCGACCCCGAATACTACGTGACCGAGAACCTGTTGGCGCTGCGCAACACGCGCATCGGCAACCTGACCGGCGGCGCGGGGCTCAGCCTGCCGACCGGTACGCCGTCCTGCGGGCTGATGTTCATCGGCACACCGATGGGCGAGGAGCATCTGCTGCGGCTTGGCGCTGCGGCGGAGGCTTGCTTGAAGTAAGCGCCGTTAAGTACTGAAATCACGTCAGGAATGCCGCTTCGCATCGTCGGGGCGGCATTTTTCATTGCCATGACCTGCGAGATTTTAAGCGCGAATTAACTTATCTTAATGCAACTTATTCTAAGCATTTGTCCCGTTTTGGTGGAAGTCATGGCGAAAATACACGTGTACCCTCAGAAGCCTCCCCAGATCCATCCACAGATATGGCGCTTATGCGACATTCTGGCCACAACATGCGGCTGTGCCATCGGGATTCTGGACAGGGGCCCCTTTGATTCCGTATCCTTCGCCAAAAGCGGGGCGCACATGATCCCGCAACTTTGAGGCAGCCTTACAGATGTTTCCCGAGCGGTTCTCGAACCTTCCGGCTTATGCGTTCCCGCGTTTGCGCGCCCTGTTGGACGTGCATGAACCGGGTGGGCCGGTGCGTCACATGTCGATCGGCGAGCCCAAGCACGCCTTCCCCGATTGGATCACCCAAATCATTGCGGACAGCGCCGCCGATTTCGGGCGCTACCCGCAGAACGAGGGCACGCCCGAATTGCTGGGTGCAATCCGCGACTGGCTGACGCGCCGCTACGGCGTGACGGTCGATGCGGAGACCCAGATCATGACGCTGAACGGCACACGTGAGGGGCTGTACAATGCCGGGATGGCCTTGGCCCCCGAGCAGAAGAACGGGCAAAAGCCCGTCTTCCTGATGCCGAACCCTTTCTATCAGGTCTACATGATCGCGGCGATTTCGACCGCCTCCGAGCCGGTCTTTGCCCCCGCGACGCAGGCCACCGGCCACCTGCCGGATTTCGCCAGCCTGCCCGAGGATGTGCTGGCCCGCGCGACCATGTGCTACATCTGCTCGCCCGCGAACCCGCAAGGCGTCATGGCGGACGAAACCTATTGGCGCGACCTGATCGCGCTGGCGGAAAAGCATGACTTCCAGATCCTTGCGGATGAATGCTATTGCGAGATCTACCGCTACGACGCGCCTCCCGGCGCGCTGGAGATCGCGCAGAAGATGGGGGCGCATCCGGAACGCGTGCTGACTTTCCATTCGCTGTCGAAACGCTCGAACCTTCCGGGGCTGCGCTCGGGCTTCGTCGCGGGCGGTCCCGAAAGCATCAAGCGCATGAAGCAGCTGCGCGCCTATTCCGGGGCACCGATCCCGATGCCGCTTCAGCACGCCTCGGCGGCGCTGTGGGCGGACGAGCAGCACGTGACCGAGAACCGCGCGCTCTATCGTGAGAAATACGACATGGCCGACGAGATCCTCGGCCACGTTCCGGGCTATGCGCCGCCGCAGGCGGGCATGTTCCTTTGGCTGCCGGTCGCCGATGGCGAGGCGGCGACGCTGAAACTGTGGAAAGACACCGGCGTGCGCGTGCTGCCGGGGGAATATCTGAGCAAGGACACGGACGGCCCCAATCCGGGCAAGGACTATATCCGCGTGGCAATCGTCGCGCCAAAAGAAGAAACAAAAGCAGGCCTGACACTGATCAGGGACTGTCTCTTTGGATAACAAGAAGACGAGGCAAGGCATGGCATCTTATCAGGCACGGGGGCGCGATCCCCTGTTCGATCAGAACACGGCGCTGGTGCTGGAAAAGCGCGGGCGGGAACTGGTGGGCATCGGACTGATGGTGCTGGGCCTCGTGGTGGCGGCAACGCTCGTGTCCCATGCGCCGACCGACCCGTCTTGGGTCGCGGCCACGGACGCGCCGGTGCAGAACTGGCTGGGGCGGCCCGGGGCCTTTGTCGCGGCCTTCCTGCTGATGATCGTGGGGCTGGGCGCATGGGCGATCCCGGTGGCCTTCCTTGCTTGGGGCGTGCGGTTGGTCATCCACCGCGAGGAGGACCGCGCCTTGTGGTGCATGATCTTCGTCCCGGTCTGGGTGCTGATGGCGTCCGTCTATGCGGCCGGTCTGACGCCGGGCGACGACTGGGTCCACGATATCGGACTGGGTGGTCTGTTCGGTGAGATGATGATGGGCGGTTTCCTGACCGCGCTGCCCTTGCCGCTGGGCTTCGGGCTGAAATTCACCCAATTGCTGCTGGGCGTCGGGATATTGGCGATGGGGGCCTTTGTTCTGGGGTTCACCCGGCCCGAGCTGCGCGCCATCGCGCGCTTTTTGATCGTCGGGCTGATCGTCACCTATGCGCAGGTCGTCCGGCTGCTGGGGCTGGGCGCAGGCACGGCCTTGCAGGCCGCGCAGAATGCCCGCGCCGCTCAGGCCGCCCGTCGCGAAGAGCGCGCGGCCAGCGCCGTCGAGGCTGCCCTGTACCAAGTGCCCGAAGGCCATGTCGCGCCCGCCATGCCCGCAGCCCCGCGCGTGCGCCGTGCCCCGCCGCCGGTCGAGCCGCAGATGTTCGAAGACCCCGATTATGACATGGCTTACGCACCCGAGCCGGAGCCAGCGCCCGAACCCGAGCGCGGCGGCTTCCTGTCGCGCATGCCGTCGTTGATCCGCCGTGTCGACCCCGATCCCATGCCGGAACCGGAACTGGTCGAGGAACTGGTGGATTACGAGGTCGAGATGCCGGGCGAGGACCGCATCCGCGCCAAGATCGCGCGCGCCGTGAAATCGCATCGCTCGGTGGGCACCGGGCCGACCATTTCCTTCAAGGCGCCGGACCCGGAGAAGCCCCTGACGAAGGGGCGCGGCCACGGGCCGAAGCCGCTGATCTTCAACGCGCATCAGCGCCCGCCGATGAAGGCCGAACCGCCCTTGACCGCCGCGCAGCGCACGCTGCCGCCCGAGCCACCGCTGACCGCGCCTGCACCCACGCCTACAATGGCCGAGGCGCCCGCCGCGCCCGTCGAAAAGCGTGTGGCCGACTGGACGGCACCGCAGGCGCAGCCGATTCCGTCGCGCCCGGAACGGGTGATCGAGGAGGACGCCTATGCCGAACTGACGGAATTCGACGACTACGGCGACGACTACGACGCGGGCGCGCCCTATGTCGAACCCGCGGTCGATTACAGCGCCGAGTTCGAGGACGACCTGCCGCCCGCACCGCCGATCCATCGCGGTGGCGTGCCGATCCCCGAACCCAAGAAGGTCGTGCAGCAGCCCGTCCGCAAGCCCCTGACGCCGTCCAAGCGGGCACAGGCAGAGGCGCAGCCCTCGCTGAAGTTCGAGGACAGCCATGCGGATTACGAACTGCCGCCGCTCAGCCTGTTGATGTCGCCCGACCAGATCGAACGCCATCACCTCTCCGACGAGGCGCTCGAAGAAAACGCGCGGATGCTGGAAAACGTGCTGGACGATTACGGGGTCAAGGGCGAGATCGTCAGCGTGCGCCCCGGCCCGGTCGTCACCATGTACGAACTGGAACCCGCGCCGGGCTTGAAGGCGTCGCGCGTCATCGGTCTGGCCGATGATATCGCGCGGTCGATGGAGGCGCTGTCGGCGCGTGTCTCGACCGTGCCGGGCCGCTCGGTCATTGGCATCGAACTGCCCAACAACGACCGAGAGATGGTCTGCTTCCGCGAAATCCTCGCCAGCCGTGAATACGGCGACGGCAAGCATGCCCTGCCGCTGGTTCTGGGCAAGGATATCGGTGGCGATCCCATGGTCGCCAACCTCGCCAAGATGCCGCACCTGCTGATCGCGGGCACCACCGGCTCGGGTAAGTCCGTGGCGATCAACACCATGATCCTGAGCTTGCTGTACAAGCTGACGCCGGATGAATGTCGCCTGATCATGATCGACCCCAAGATGCTGGAACTGTCGGTCTATGATGGCATCCCGCACCTGCTGTCCCCCGTCGTGACCGACCCGAAAAAGGCCGTCGTGGCGCTGAAATGGGTCGTGGGCGAGATGGAGGACCGCTATCGCAAGATGTCCAAGATGGGCGTCCGCAACATCGACGGTTACAACTCCCGCGTCGAGGATGCGCTTAAGAAGAACGAGATGTTCGAGCGCACGGTGCAGACCGGCTTTGACGATGAAACCGGCGAGCCGGTCTTCGAGACCGAACAGATCGAACCGAAGAAGATGCCCTATATCGTCGTCATCGTCGACGAGATGGCCGACCTGATGATGGTTGCGGGCAAGGAGATCGAGGCTTGCATCCAGCGTCTGGCCCAGATGGCGCGGGCCTCCGGCATCCACCTGATCATGGCGACGCAGCGCCCCTCGGTCGACGTCATCACCGGCACGATCAAGGCGAACTTCCCCACCCGGATTTCGTTTCAGGTCACGTCCAAGATCGACTCGCGGACGATCCTTGGCGAGATGGGCGCCGAGCAACTGCTGGGGCAGGGCGACATGCTGTATATGGCGGGCGGGGCCAAGATCACCCGCTGCCACGGGCCGTTTGTCTCGGATATGGAAGTCGAGGAAATCGTCAACCACCTCAAGGCCTTTGGCCCGCCGGAATATGTCGGCGGCGTCGTGCAGGGGCCGGATGACGAGAAGGCCGACAATATCGACGCTGTGCTGGGCCTGAACACCGGCGGCAACACCAATGGCGAGGATGCGCTTTTCGATCAGGCCGTGGCCATCGTCATCAAGGACCGCAAATGCTCGACCTCGTATATCCAGCGCAAGCTGGGCATCGGCTACAACAAGGCCGCGCGTCTGGTCGAACAGATGGAGGACGAGGGCGTCGTCAGCCCCGCCAACCACGTCGGCAAACGCGAGATATTGGTGCCGGAACAGGCATAACGGACCAGCGGGCGCCTTCGGGCGCCCGTTTTCGTTGCGGATGCCACGCCGTTCGGAACAGGACAGGCATCCTGCCCCCAGAAAAACGCCCTATGTCTTGGATGGGAGGTGGCCCGGATCGGAACCGGGACACAAAGGGTTGATCCGGTGAACTCTTCCCCTTGATCGGTGGGGATTTGCCGACGATATCAGCAGCCGACCCGCGTGCTATCGCATAACGCGCGCCAAGGTGCCACATACAGGGCAACCGAGCAGGAAGGAACACATATGATCCGCAAGGTTCTGAGCATCGTCACCGCCGCCGTTCTGGCGCTGCCCGCCACGGCGGACGAGTTGTCGCTGAATGAAATCTCACGCTATCTGAATTCGATCCAGGCGGCGCAGGGGGGCTTCACCCAGATCAATGCCGACGGGACGATCTCGACGGGGACGATCGCGATCAAGCGCCCCGGCAAGGTGCGGTTCGACTACAACCCGCCGGAACGCGCGCTGGTGCTGGCCTCCGCGGGGGCTGTCTATATCCTCGACCGCAAGCTGGGCGGCGATCCCGAGACCTATCCGCTGAACCAGACCCCGCTGTCGATCATCCTCGATCGCAATGTCGACCTGACGCAGGCCGGGATGGTGCAGGGGCATCGGTACGACGGCACCGCGACCGTAGTGACCGCGCAGGACCCGAAGCGCCCGGAATACGGAACGATCCAGCTGAAATTCACCGACGACCCGGTGGAGTTGCGGCAATGGGTGATCAACGATGGCGATGGCAACCAGACGACGGTCGTTCTGGGCGGTCTGGAACGGGCAAGCCTGCCGAACACGATGTTCTACATCGATACCGAACTGGACAAGTTGCGCCGGTAAAGGCTTGGGTAGGATGGGTGTGCACCCATCCTACTTTGCGTGATCAGCGCGCGGCGCGGCAGCGCCGCAGTTGCTGGTCGTACAGGATGGCGCGCTCTCCGACCTCGGCAGAGACGCGCAGCAGCCAAGCCTTGGCATTGTAGCTGCCACGGCGATAGCCGGTGCGCCCTTCGTGATAGGCCAGATAGTGGTTGCGCGCGTCCCACATCGGGATGCCAAGCTGCTGTTCCGACTGTTTCATGTACCAGCCCATGAAATCCGTCGCATCGCGGATGTTGTCCCGCCGGGCGCGGCGGTTGCCGGTCGCTTGCAGGTACTCGTCCCAAGTCCCGTCCAGCGCTTGGCTATACCCGAAGGCCGAGCTTTGGCGACCCATCGGGATCACGCCCAACGTGTAGCGGAACGGGGTGCGGGCGTCCGAGATGAACTTGCTTTCTTGGTAGATCGTCGCCATCTGAACATGCACGGGTACGCCGTACTTGCGCTCGGCGGTCTTGAAGGCGCGGAAATAGGTGGGGCGCTGTTCGAGGATCGAACAGGCGTTGTCGAGACTGCGCGGTGCCTTGCCCGACCCGCCGCCGCCCCCGCAGGAGGCAACGAGAAGAAGGATCACCATTGCGCGAAGGTACTTGCTCATTTGCCTCTCGCGTCGTTTGTTGGTTTTGTTGGGCAGGAGTTTAACGGATTGCGCTGCCGGTGAAAATCCCATTTGCTGGTGCGGGCGAGTCGCAGGCGGCTTCGCGCCCGGATACCGGAGCGGCGCTGCCCAAAGTGGCAACACGGACTGTTGGTTTGCACGTCACAGAGTGTTTCCGGCAAGAATCTGGCCAAAACCGGGAAATTTGGTCATAATTGAAAAAATACCGGCGGAAAGCTTGGCAAGACGAGGTGTATCACATGCTGAAGACGCGCGCGAAATACCATCTGGGTCAGGTTGTCCGCCATCGCAAGCACCCCTTCCGGGGGGTGGTTTTCGATGTCGACCCAGAGTTTGCGAACACGCAGGAATGGTATGACGCCATCCCCGAGGAGAGCCGGCCGGTCAAGGATCAGCCGTTCTATCACCTGTTGGCCGAAAACGATCAGAGCTACTACGTGGCTTACGTGTCCGAGCAGAACCTCGTGGCGGATTACTCGGGCGAACCCGTCGAACATCCGGACATTCCCGACCTGTTCGGGAAGTTCAATGACGGGTCCTACGAGCTTCACTTCCAGATGAACTGAGGGGCGGCGGGGCAAGGCCCCGCCAAGCGCAGGGTCAGAGCGCGCCGCGCAGGACGTTCAAGAGATCGTCGATCATGGCCTGCGAACAGGACCAGTCGCAGACCAGCCGCGCCATGACCTGCTGTTCGTCCGGCAAATTGTCCGGTTCCATGTAGTGATAGGCCGCGCCTGCAGCCTTCGCGGCCTTATGCGCCTTCATCGGGGCGCGAAAGAAGATCATGTTGGCCTGTGTGTCGTTGACGATCTCCAGACCCAAATCTTCCAGCCCGGCGCGCAGGCGCGCGGCGCTGGCATTGGCGTCACGGGCAAGGTCGCGCCACAAGTCGTCGGCCAGATAGGCATCCATCTGCGCGGCAAGGTAGCGGTGCTTCGAGAAGAGGTGCCCGGCGCGCTTGCGGCGGTACTCGAATTCCTCCGCCTTGGCGGGATCGAAGATCACCACCGCCTCGACGCCCATGCAGCCGTTCTTGGTGCCGCCAAAGACGGCAACGTCGACGCCGATCTTCCAGCTCATCTCGGCGGGGCTGCAGCCAAGCGCCACACAGGCCTGCGCAAAGCGCGCGCCGTCGAAATGTACCGGCAGACCGTAATCCTGCGCCACGGCACACAACGCCGTCATCTCGCCCAAGGTGTAGACATTGCCCATCTCGGTGACATTGGTGATCGAGACGGGGCCGCGCTTGGGCCCATGCACGCCACGATTGCCCTCGCCCTCAATGGCGGCGCGCAGCGTGTCGGGGGTCATCAGGTCGCCGGGGCGGACAAGAGTCAGCTTTGCGCCACCGGTGTAGAATTCGGGGGCGTTGCACTCGTCCTCGTGGATATGCGCCTTTTCCGAGCAGAAGATCGTCTGGAAGGGCTGACACAGGATCGCCAGCGCCAGCGTGTTGGCGACGGTGCCCGTGGGAACGAGGTAAACGGCGGCGTCGGGGGCTTCGAACAGGGTGCGGATCCGGTTTGCCACGTCCTGTGACAGCGGATCGTTGCCGTAGCCCATCGCGTAGCCGTCATTGGCGCGGGTCAGGGCCTCCATGACCTTGGGGTGGACGGGGCCGGAATTGTCGGAGGCGAAATGCATGGCGGTCTCCCTTGGCGCAGGTTTGTGTAGGATGGGTGATCACCCATCCTACTTCAGGTCGGCTCTTCGATGATGTGGTCTTCCCAGTCGTCCTCGTCCACCTCGAATTCCGGCACGGTGTGGCCCTGCATCGACACCCCCGCCGCATGGACACTGTCCGGATGGCCGGAAATCAACGGGTGCCAGTCGTACAGGGGCTGGCCGTTCCACAGCAGCTTGTAGGCGCAGGTTTCGGGCATCCAATACAGGTTGTCCTCGATATTCGAGGGCTTCAGCACGATGCATTCCGGCACGAACTGATGGCGGATCTTGTATTGCGCGCACAGGCAGGTCGCGTCGTCCAGCAGGCGGCAGGCCACGCGGGTCAGGGCGACCTCGCCGGTTTCCTCGTCTTCGAGCTTGTTCAGGCAGCATTTGCCGCAGCCGTCGCACAGCGCCTCCCATTCGCGCTGGGACAGTTTCGACATCGGCTTTCTTTCCCAGAACCGATCGGTCAGCCCGTGGCGGTCGATCTCGCTCATAGCGCGGCCAGAATGCGCCTTGCATCGACGCAATCGGCATCCATCTGGGTGATCAGGGCTTCGAGGCTGTCGAATTTCAGCTCGGGGCGCAGGTAGTCCACCAGTGCGACCGACAGCGTTGCGCCGTAGAGGTCGCCGGTGAAATCGAACAGGAAGGTTTCGATATTCGGGACCTCGCCGTTGAACATCGGGCGCACGCCCACCGAGGCCGCGCCGTGATAGCTGCCCTTGTGCGGCCCGTCGCGCACATCGACCAGCACCGCGTAGACGCCGAATTTCGGGGGGGCGAGACCGTCGATCGACATGTTCGCCGTCGGATATCCCAACTCGCGACCGCGCTGTTCGCCGCCGATCACTTCGCCCTCGATCCGGTGCCAGTGGCCCAGCTGTTCGGCCGCGATGCGCGGGCGGCCATCGGCCAGCGCCTCGCGGATCGCGGTCGACGAGACCTGTATCCCGCCGGTTTCCAGCAGCTCCGTCACCGTCACGCCAAAGCCCATTTCCGCGCCGAAAGCCTGAAGGTCGGCCACCGATCCGGCGCGCCCCTTGCCAAAGCAGAAATCCGCGCCGACGACCACATGCACCAGCCCAAGCCCCTGACAGATCACCTTTTCGGCGAATTCGCGCGGCGAGAGGGAGGCGAGCGAGGTGTTGAAGTTCAGCTGGTACAGCCGCTCGACGCCCAGTTTCTCCAGCCGGGCGGCCCGGGCCTCGGCGCTCATCAGGCGAAAGGACGGCGCATCGGGGGCGAAATATTCGCGCGGATGCGGCTCGAACGTCATGACGCCCAAGGGCGCGTTCGGGGCGACCTCCCGTGCCAGACGGATCACCGCCTGATGGCCCAGATGGACGCCGTCGAAATTGCCGATGGCGGCGCAGGCGCCGCGATCTTCGGGTCGGGTAAACTGGTAGTCTCTGACGATGCGCATGGGCCCCGATTAGCCCGCCGCGCCCGCACGTGCAAGCACCGCCGCGATGCGCGCAACGCCTTCGTCGATACGCTCGGAAGGGATCGAGCTGTAGCCCAGCCGGTAATGGGTGCGAGGCGGGCTTTCCCCGGCAAAGAACGGGGCGCCGGGTTCGATCAGCACGCTGTCGGCGCGCAGGCTGTGGGCCAGTTCGGCGGTGTCGATCCCGTCCGGCGCCTGCATCCAGAAGGATGACCCGCCATGCGCGCCCTTGCCGGCGATCTCCAGCCCATAATGCGACAGCGCGGTTTCCATGACCGCGCGCCGCTCGCCCAAGGCGCGCCCGATGCGCCGCACCAGCGCGTCGTAATGTCCGAGCGACAGGAAATAGGCGGCGGTGCGCTGGATGTGGCCGGGCGGGTGGCGCAGCACCGAGGCGCGTAGCGCCCGCGCCTCGGCGATGAATTCGGCGGATCCCACCAGATAGCCCAGCCGCAGCCCCGGAAACAGCGACTTGGAAAAGCTGCCGACATAGACGACGCGGCCGTCCTCATCGAGACTCTTCAAGGCGGGGGAGGGCGCGCGCAGGAAGGCCATCTCGAATTCGTAATCGTCCTCGACGATGACCGCGCCCAGCTCTGCCGCGCGCGCCAACAGCGCCTGACGACGCCTTAGCGGCAGGGTGGCCGATGTCGGGCATTGATGGCTTGGCGTGGTAAAGATCACGCGCGTGCCGTCGGGGATGGCGTCGGGCGGCAGGCCGTGTTCGTCGACGGCAACGGGATGGGCGCGGGCGCCCGCCTGCGCCAGAAGCGCGCGCAAGGCCGGGTAGCAGGGATTCTCGATCGCGACGGGGCGTTTGACCGTGAGCAGTTCCGCCGCCAGCCAAAGCGCGTTCTGCGCACCGAGGGTGATCAGGATCTCGTCGGGGCGGGCCATGATGCCGCGCCGGGGCAGGGTGTGACGCGCGATGAAGCTGACCAGCTCCGGGTCATCGGCGTCGAACTGGTCCTGCGTGAGCGCGGTGAAATCCTTGGCCCCGAGCGCCTTCATGGCGCAGAGCCGCCAATTGGCGTGATCGAACAGGGTCGCATCGGCCTGCCCGTAGATGAACGGAAACCTGTAAGAGGCCCAGTCGCTGGGCTTGCCCATGCCAAGCGCGGCCTTCCCGGCGAACCGCCGCGCCAGCGCGCTGGACCAGTCGACGGTGTCGACGCGCGGGGCGAGCGGGCCGAAATCCGGCGGTTCCGGCGCGTTGTCGCTGACGAAATAGCCCGAGCGCCCGCGCGAGGTCAGGTAGTCATTGGCCTGCAATTCCGTGTAGGCCAGCGTGACCGTGATGCGGCTGACCCCCAGATGGGTCGCAAGACGTCGGGTCGAGGGCAGCTTTTCGCCCCGGCGAAAGCGCCCGGACAGGATGCCCTCGGCCACCATCTGCTGGATGCGCGCCTGAAGCGTGCCTTGCGCCGAGGGCGCGAGGTGAAAGGTTTCGACCAGGATCGCCATGGCACAAGGTTAGTCTGGACTCACGGGCGCCGCAATCTGGACCGGGGCAAATTCCTTGGACGGCATTTGCACGGCTCCTCGACCGGCCTTGCGCCTAGCCGGGAACGCGCTCTCCGAAAATCGCGGAGCCGACACGGATATGGGTCGCGCCCAGCGAGATTGCCTCTTCGAAATCGCCGCTCATCCCCATGGACAGGCCAGACAGGCCGTTGCGCTCGGCGATCTTGCGCAACAGCGCGAAATGCAGGCTCGGGGTTTCCTCGACCGGCGGGATGCACATCAGCCCCTTCACCGGCAAATCCAGCGCGCGGCACTCCGCGACGAACCCGTCGGCGTCGGCTGGCAGAACACCGGCCTTTTGCGCCTCCTCGCCGGTGTTCACCTGAATGAACAGGTCGGGGCATTGCCCCAACTCCTGCGCCAACCGCGCCAGCGCCTGCGCCAGCTTGGGCCGGTCCACCGAATGGATCGCGTCGAACAGCTCCATCGCCTGCCGCGCCTTGTTGCTTTGCAACGGCCCGATCAGGTGAACCGACACACCATCGAAGCGCGCCTTGAAATCCGGCCACTTGCCCGCCGCCTCCTGCACGCGGTTCTCGCCAAAGACCCGGTGGCCCTGTTCCAGCACGGCTTCGACGCGGTCGTTCGGCTGCACCTTGCTGACCGCGATCAAGTCCACCCCGGCCGGGTCGCGCCCGGCCTCGGCGCAGGCCTTTTCCATGCGGTTGCGGATGTCACTCAATCCCATGGCTCGTCTCCCCAAGCGTCGATGAAAGGCTGCAATTCGGTTTCATAGGCTTTCCATGCGGCCTTGCGGCCTGCATGGATCGGCTGGCGGACCTGGGCCAGCGACAGGGTCTGCACCGCCCCGGCCACGTTGTGGCTGTCAAGGCAGGCGTCCTCCCAGTCCAGACCCGCAGCCGCCACCAAAGCGCGCGCATGCCTTGCCTGATCCGAGACGAGGTCCTCGTAGCGGATTTCGTGGATGACGCCGGGCAGGCGGTCCTTCCAATGGGCCACGCAGCGGCGGAATTCCTTGATCGCAAAGGCGATGTCCGCCAGCGCATTGGCATAGCGGTGCGTGCCCGGCGCAAAGAAGTTCTTGTAGATCGACAGCGCCACGTCGCGCGGGTCGCGATGCACGACGATCAGCCGCGCGCCGGGCATGGCGCGGTGGATCAGTCCGAAGATCAGGAAGCTCTGGATCGACTTGTCGGTGACCACGCCCTGCGCCCGCCCGCAATCGCGCGCCGCAAGCGTCTGGACCTGCCCGGACCAGTCCCGCAGGGCCTCGGGGGACAGGCTGTCCACTGGCTGAAACCCAAAGCTGCGCGCCGCCAGCCGCAGCGCGTGGCCCATCTCGCCCCCGGCGGAGGCCTGCGAATGACGGGCAATGATCTGCTCGACCAGCGTCGTGCCCGACCGGGGCATGCCGCAGACAAAGACCGGGCGCAGCGCCATGTCGCCGGGCAGGGGGGACAGATCGCCATCCTGCGCGGCAAGGAAGGCATCGACCTCGGCGCGGCGCGCAGCGCGGTCAAAGGGCGCGGCCTTGGCCTGCAAGGCGTTCGCCTTGTTCAGGTATCCAAAGACCTTGTCCCGCGCGCCGCTGTCCTCCATCGCCTTGGCCAGCGCGAACCCCAGATGCATCCGCCCCGGTTCGTTCAGGCGCGGTTCGGCCCAGAGTTTCTGCATCTGGCGAATCATGGGGTCGCCCGCCTTCAGCTTTTTCGTGCCGAGGAACATGCGATACAGTTCGGTCTGCGCCGGGTGTTTCCGGATCAGCTTGCGAAACAGCGCCTCTGCCTCGTCGAAGCGCCCCAGCGCCTGCAGGTAATGCGCGAGGTCCGCCTGCGGGCGGATCTCCTTCGGGGACAGTTTCGCGGCTGTCTCATAGGCCGCAATCGCCTGCCCGGTCCGGCCAAGCGCGCGGTAGCGCCCGGCGGCGGTCAGCCACAGGGCCGGTTCCGCCCCGGCAAGTGTGGTGGCGCGGTCGAGATGGGTGAGGCAGGCCGCCACGTCGCCCAATTCATAATCGAGGCGTGACAGGTGCAGGGGAATTTCCGGGTTGCCCGGTTCCGCCAAGGCCAGCTGCGCAAAGGTGCTGCGCGCCTCGGTCAGGCGTCCTTCGGCGATCTGGCGCCGGGCCTGCGCGGCCAGTGCGGCCTTTTGATGGGGGGACAGGGTCAACATGCGCTCAGGCGTAACCCCACCGCCTGAAAAAGAAAAGAGCGGGCACAAGGCCCGCTCTCTCTTTGCCGTAAGGCTGGTGTCCTTAGAAGGACATTGCCAGACCCAGCGAGTAGCTGTCGGTGTCGAAAGACACGCCACCGGACGACAGCTCGGAGTGGCCGTAGCCCAGCTGTGCGGCCAGACCGCCGCCCAGGTCATAAGCAACTGCCAGGCCGTAGCCCTTGTCCTGCAGGCCGTCGATCCCGTAGCGGTCGTCGTACTCACCGTAGTTCACGCCGATCGCCAGTGCGTTCTGGGTGTAGCCCAAGCCGATGCCCCAGTGGCTTTCGGTCTCGTCCAGCGGTGCAATGTCTGCGTACTTCGCTTCCGAGTAGTTCAGAGCGAAGGACAGGCCGTTTGCCATGTCGGCTTTGACCGAGACACCCATGACTTCCGAGCGCAGCGGGCCGGAACCGGTCAGCAGAGCCGAAGCGGTTTCGTACGCTGCAACCGTGTTGTTCAGCGTCACGCCTGCGGACTCACCCGGTGCGGGCACGTAAGCCAGAGCTGCCGCGAAGCCGAGAGCGGCCGACGCGTTTGCTGCAGCCTGGTCGCCGGACTGGTAGCCGATGCCAACGGTCAGAGCGGTGCCGCCCAGATCGCCGGAGTATTTGAAGCCAAGGCCCCAAACCGGATCGAACACGCCTGCATCGTCGATTTCAGTCGACAGGTAGCCGGAGAAGCCCGAAGCGGTGTACGAGAAGGTTGCGATCTGACCGTCATACGAACCGTCGAGGCCGGCGTTGCCGTTGAAACCCCAGTGCGCGGTTTCGCTGTCGTCGATCGAGCCAGCTGCAACGTTGACTTCGGTCATTGCTGCGTCGAATGCACCGTCAACGTCGCCCATGTCGAGGCGTGCGCCGCCGTAAGCAACGAAGTAGGTTTCGCCGCCCTGGGTGGTGTTGCCGAATGCGCCGTTTTCGTCGAGGTCGACTTTGGCACCGAAGGTCAGGCCGTTGTCTGCTTCGCCGGTCATGGTGAAGGTGACGTCGATGTCGGTGTGGAACTGGGTGACATCACCGTACATTCCGCCGCCAAGGATACCGATTTCAGCGGAGCCGGTCAGAGCGATTTCTGCCGATGCTGCGCCCGCGGTTGCAACCAGAGCAGTGGTCGCGAACAGGATCTTTTTCATTGTTTCCCTCATGTGTTCAAAGGCACGTACCAAGCCGGGTTGCCCGACCTTGATGACGTTTCTATGCGCTTTGGGGGGGTCGTTTTGCAACCCGATCAAAAGAACACCCCGCAACAAGCCCCTCAGTGATGCGATATTGCCACAAGCCTTTGTCCCGGCGGCTTCGAAACCGTCAAAACGCGCAGAAAACCGCCGATTTCCCGTGGCTTCGACGATTTGCGGGACATGTGACCGGGCTGCGTCGACCGGCGCGCCAGACGCGTGCTGTGCATCGACACATTAGAGTCGCGTGCCCGTGCGCGTGCCCGAGGCCGCAGTTTTCGGCTTTGGGCGGGGCCTGATTCATCAACGTCTTGCCGCCAATGGCTTGCACTTGTATGCAGTCAGGAACGGATCCTGGTGGGAGAAACTGTCATGCGCATGTCGCGAATCCTTCTGGCGATGGGCCTCGGCGCCGCCTTGCTTGTCCAGGCGGGCTGCGGAGCCTTTGGCACACGCGGCAATCGCGAACCGGTTCAGACCCCGCCGGTGGAGGAAATCCTTGCGGATCTGGATCGCCAGCAGGGCAGGAAGCGGTCCACCCGCGGCACGATCTGGGATTTCTTCAAGGCGCGCGAGGATCAGGGCAAGCTGGGCGCGGTCAACAAGTATATCTGGAACGCCTCGCTGGATGTCCTCGATTTTCTGCCGGTGCAGAATGTCGACCCGTTCACCGGCGTGATCACCACGGGCTACGGCACGCCTCCGGGCGGCGGTCGGGCCTATCGCGCGACGATCTACGTGACCGACCCGGCGCTGGACGCCCGGTCGCTGAATGTGGCGCTGATGACGCGTTCGGGTCCGGCCTCGGCCTCCACCGTCCGCGCGATCGAGGACGCGATCCTGACCCGCGCCCGCCAGTTGCGCGCACAGGACAGCCGCCTGTAAGCCAAAGTACGACAGGCAGGAACGACAAAGCCGGACCGATTGGCCCGGCTTTTCTTTTGGCATGATGGGGGTCAGTCGCGGACCGGGCGCGGGTCCAACGCGGCAAGACGGTTCACCCAGTCGATATGCTGCGGCAGGCAAACCCCTTGCAGATCATAGTTTTCCTGCACGAAGCTGCGCGCGTTCGCACCCATTCGCGCGCGCGTCGCGGGATCGTTCAGCAAGGCATCCAGCCGTTCGACCAGCGCCTCCTTGTCGAAGAAGTCGACCATCCAGCCATTCTCGTCCTCGGTCATGACCTCGCGCACCGGTTCGGTGCCTGACGCGAGGATCGCGCAACCGGCGCTCATCGCCTCGAGCAGCGACCATGACAGGACGAACGGATAGGTCAGGTACACATGCGCCGTGGACACCTGCATCATCGCGAGGAACCGGTCATAGGGCACGCGGCCCAGAAAATGCACCCGGTTCCAGTGCGGCGTCGGGATGCGCCCGCGCACTTCGTCGATGAAGATCTGCTTCCAGCTTTGGCCAGCGGGGGGCTTTGCCCCGTAGGATACCTCGTCCCCGCCCAGCAGCACCACATGTGCGTTCTTGCGGCGTTTGAGGATCTCGGGCAGGGCCCGCATGAAGATGTGATAGCCGCGATAGGGTTCGAGATTGCGGTTGATGAAGGTGATGACCTCGTCATCGCGCGTCAGGGTCAGGTCGTCGCTGATCTTGAGCTGTGCGGCGGGGTTCGGTCGGACCAGTTCGGTGTCGATGCCGTCATGGGCAACGGTGATCCGGTCCTGCCAGTGCGCGGGGAAGGTCGAGGCCTGGAATTGCGTCGGCGAAATGCCCGCATCCATGACCTCTTCGTGCAGGCGGTTGTTGAGGTTCTTCATCCGGATGCGCAGCCGATCCGCTTCGGGGCTTTTCGACGGGAATTCCGGGTCGAAATCAAGAAAGGGCTTGCTGGTCAGGTGATACAGTTCGCAATACAGGCCCAGCCGGGCCTCGGGCCAGATGTCCTTGAGGAACATCGACTCGCCCCAGCCGTGATGCGCGCAGATCACGTCCGGAATGAACCCCTGTTCGCGCAGGGCCTTGGCCCCTCGGTAACAGGACGTCGCGCGGATGATCTTGGTTTCGAAATCCGCGAGCCACGGGTGGATGTTCTTGGTCGAGTTGCCCTGTATGGCGTAGGGGATGATCTTCACGCCTTTCCATGTCTGCGGTTCCTTGACCTTGCAGGTCAGGGCTATGACCTCGTGCCCCTGTGCCACCAGGGCCGGAGCCAGGTGTTTGTACTGGCCGGGGAAATTCTGGTGGATCAACAGGATCTTCATGGGATGCGGGCCTCGTGGAAATTGCTTTGCGCAAGCTATGACACGGCTTGCGCGGGCTTCCAAGAATGCGATGTCCCGCAATTCCGGCAGACGAAGCGCCGGTTCGATCAAAGCGCCGTCCAAGGCCCTTCGAAGGGCCTTGAACAAGCGCTTTCGAAAGCGCTTGGACGCGCAGCGTCGAGGTGGTCTGGCTCAAGGCGCTTCGAAGCGCCTTGCCCCGCCCAGCCCGTCGCGTGACGCCTTGCTCTGGACCATTGCGCGCCAAACCCCTATCACCCAGCCCAAACCTGCCGTTCTCCTAAGGAAACCCGGATGTCCCGCTACGACCCCGCTTCGATCGAACCGAAATGGCAAGCCGCCTGGGAAGAGGCGCTGACCTTCAAGGCCACGCGCGAAGGCGACAAGCCCAAGTATTACGTGCTCGAGATGTTCCCCTATCCCTCGGGCCGCATCCATATCGGGCACGTGCGCAACTACACGATGGGCGACGTGATCGCGCGGTATAAGAAGCAGAACGGCTTCAACGTCCTGCATCCGATGGGCTTCGACGCCTTCGGGATGCCTGCGGAAAACGCGGCGATGGCGAGCGGGGGCCACCCGAAGGACTGGACCTACGGCAACATCGACACGATGGTCGGCCAGATGAAGCCCTTGGGCTTCGGCCTTGACTGGTCGCGCATGTTCGCCACCTGCGATCCGGAATATTACGGCCAGCAGCAGGCCTTGTTCCTTGATTTCCTTGAAAAAGGGCTGGTCTACCGCAAGAACGCCATGGTCAACTGGGATCCAGTAGACATGACTGTTCTGGCCAATGAGCAGGTCATCGACGGCTGCGGCTGGCGTTCTGGCGCGCCGGTCGAGCGCAAGGAACTGACCCAGTGGTTCTTCAAGATCTCCGACAAGTCGGGCGAGCTGCTCGATGCGCTCGACACGCTGGATAACTGGCCCGCCAAGGTCAAGACGATGCAGGCCAACTGGATCGGCCGCTCGCGCGGGCTGCAATTCGCCTTCAGCACCATCGACGCGCCCGAAGGTTTCGACCGGATCGAGGTCTACACCACCCGCCCCGACACGCTGATGGGGGCGTCCTTCGTCGGCATTTCCCCGGATCACCCGCTGGCCAAACAGCTGGAGAAGGACAATGCGGACCTCGCGGCCTTCACCGCCGAATGCCGCAAGATGGCGACCACCGAAGAGGCCATGGAAAAGGCCGAGAAGAAGGGTTTCGACACCGGGCTGCGCGTCCGTCATCCCTTTGACACCGCTTGGGAATTGCCGGTCTATGTGGCGAATTTCATCCTGATGGATTACGGCACCGGCGCGATCTTTGGCTGCCCGGCCCATGACCAGCGCGACCTCGATTTCGCACGCAAGTACGATCTGCCCGTGGTCTCGACATTTGCCCCGGCGATGGGCGAAGAGGGGACCTTCATCCTGCCCGAGGACGGTGGCCCGGCCTATGTCCCGCCCAAGCAGGAAACCGTGCGCTGGCTCAAACCCTTCAACTGGGACGAGGCCGCGACAGGCGAGGCCGCGATCGAGGCGGCCATCGATTTCTGCGAGAAGAATGGCGTGGGCCAAGGCGTGACCAAGTTCCGCCTGC
Source organism: Tropicibacter alexandrii (assembly GCF_003667315.2). GTDB lineage: Bacteria > Pseudomonadota > Alphaproteobacteria > Rhodobacterales > Rhodobacteraceae > Tropicibacter > Tropicibacter alexandrii. Next base: position 181,209 of record NZ_RCTZ02000002.1, read on the forward strand.
GCGACTGGGGCCTGTCGCGCCAGCGTTACTGGGGCTGCCCGATCCCAGTCGTGCATTGCGACACCTGCGGCGTCGTGCCGGAGAAGAAGGAAAACCTGCCGATCCAGCTGCCTTATGACGAGGCGGGCAAGCCGATCGACTTTTCCATTCCCGGCAACCCGCTGGACCGCCACCCCAACTGGCGCGATTGCGAATGCCCGTCCTGTGGCAAGCCCGCCAAGCGCGAAACCGACACGATGGACACGTTTGTCGATTCGTCGTGGTACTTTGCCCGCTTCACCGCGCCGCGCGCCACGACACCGACGGACCTGTCCGAGGCCGAATACTGGATGAATGTCGATCAGTACATCGGCGGCATCGAACACGCGATCCTGCACCTGCTCTACTCGCGCTTCTTCGCGCGGGGGATGATCGAGACGGGGCACCTGCCCGAGTCCGCCAAGGAGCCGTTCAACGCGCTGTTCACGCAGGGCATGGTGACGCACGCGATCTATCGTCGTTCTTATTTGAAGAGAATTGATGATATTGATGGGGCGCCAGCCCACTTGACGACTTACAGATACTATTATCCTGAGGAAATAGCCGTACGGGAAGGCAAAGCATATCTGGTCAACGATGACGTTGAAACCCAGCTAAAGGCTGGAGACGAAGTTGAGGTCGTTCCGTCGGCGAAGATGTCGAAGTCGAAGAACAATGTCGTCGACCCGATGGCGATAATCTCGACCTATGGTGCGGACACGGCGCGCTGGTTCGTGCTGTCCGACTCGCCGCCCGAGCGCGACGTGGAATGGACGGCCTCGGGCGCCGAGGCGGCCAATAAGCATCTTGGCCGCGTCTACCGCATCGCAGCGGAAATCGCCGCCGGAGACGCGCCCTCGACGAAAGAAGACGAGGCGCTGCTGAAAGAGACGCACAAGACCATCCACGATGTGACGATGGGCGTCGAATCCTTTGGCTTCAATGCGGCGATTGCCAAGCTCTATGGCTTCACCAACACCCTCTCGAAATCGCGCGCGGGCAAGGAGGCCAAGACATTCGCGGCCAAGACGCTCGCGCAGCTGATGTCGCCCATGACCCCGCACCTGTCCGAGGAAATCTGGCAACTGCTGGGCGGCGAGGGGCTGATCGCGGATGCACCGTGGCCGAAGGCCGACGAGGCGATGCTGGTCGAGGATTCGGTGACCCTGCCCATACAGGTCAACGGCAAGCGCCGCGGCGAGATCGAGGTGCCCAAGGACATGCCCAAGGAAGAGGTTGAAAAGCTGGTCCTTGCGCATGATGCTGTGGTCAAGGCTTTGGACGGCGGCACGCCGAAGAAGCTGATCGTGGTGCCGGGGCGTATCGTCAATGTGGTTGTCTGACCGACGAACCTTTCTCGTGAGCCTCGCAGCCCTTGGCGGCTGCGGGTTTACCCCGGTCTACGGGCCGGAGGGGGCCGGGACGGCCTTGCAAGGCGCGATCCGCCTGCGCGCGCCCGATGGCCCGGGCGCCTACCGGTTCAACCAGCGTTTTGAGGAACGTCTGGGGCGTTCAACGTCGCCGACCTATGAGATGGCGGTGAACCTGTCGGTCAAGCAGGTTGGCATGGGCTCGACCTCGGCCGGGTCGACGACACGGTTTCGTGTCGACGGCACGGCGGATGTGGCCCTGACCCTGATTGCAACAGGAGAGCCGGTGCTGCGGGAAACGATCACTGCGTTCACCGGCTATTCGACGACCGGCAACACCGCGGCCACCTTGGCGGCGGAACGCGATGCCGGGGCGCGGCTGATGGTGATCCTTGCGGATCAGACCGTCGACCGGCTGTTGCTGAACGCCGACCGGCTGGCTCAGGCGGCCCGGTGAAATTCTCTGTCCGCGATGTGAACGGCTTTTGCGCGCGCCCCGATGCCGGGGTGGCGGGTATCCTGCTGTATGGCGAGGACACGATGCGCGTTGCGCTCAAGCGGCAGGAACTGGTGGCCAACATTGTCGGTCCCGAAGGCGAATCGGAAATGCGCCTGACGCGCATTCCCGGTGCGGATCTGCGCAGCGATCCGGCGCAATTGCTGGATGCGGTCAAGGCGGTGGGCTTCTTTCCCGGGCCGCGCGCGGTGCTGGTCGAAGAGGCGGGCGACGCGACCGCCAAGGCCTTTGGCGCGGCGCTGAAGGACTGGCGCCCGGGGGATGCACAGATCGTGGTGACGGCGGGTGCGCTGAAAAAGACCTCGGCCCTGCGCAAGCTGTTCGAAGCCGCCCCCAATGCCGCCGCCGGGGCGTTGTTCAACGAACCGATGGGCCGGGCCGAGATCGAGACTGAACTGAAGCGCGCCGGTCTGGGGCAGATCGACCGCGAGGCGATGGGCGCGCTGGAGGAACTGGCCCGCGCCCTGACGCCGGGGGATTTTCGCCAGACGCTGGAGAAGGTCGCGCTGTACAAACTGGGTGATGATGCGCCGCTGACGCCGGATGAGGTGGAGTTGAACGCGCCCGCCTCGGTCGAGGCGGAGATCGACGAGATCTTCCATGTGCTGGCCGAAGGGCGCACGGCAGAGATCGCGCCGGTCATGGCCCGGCTGAGCGCGCAGGGGGTGACGCCGGTCACGCTGCTGATCATGGGCGCGCGGCATTTCCGGGTGCTATACGCGATTGCCTCGGCGCAGGGTGGCCCGTCTCAGGGCATCCAGCGGGTGCGCCCGCCGCTGTTCGGGCCGCGCCGCGACCGGATGTTGCGGCAGGCGCAGGGCTGGTCGGTGACGCGGCTGGAAGACGCGCTGGGGGTCTTCATGGAGACCGACCTGACCTTGCGCTCCGCCGGTCAGAAGGCACCGGCCGAGGCGCTGGTCGAGCGGGCCTTTGTCCGGCTGGCCTACATGGCGCGGCGCTGAGGTCTGGGCGGGCAAGGCCCTTCGAAGGGCCTTGGATCAAGCGCTTTGCAAAGCGCTTATACACGTCTTCGAAGACGTGTGGGTCAAGGCGCTTCGAAGCGCCTTGCGCCGGAATTGACCTCACGACTTGTCGGTGACGTTTTCCTTGAACGCAACCTCGAAGGCGGCCTGTTTCTCTGGGCTGGCCTCGGCTTGGTTCTGCGCCTTCCAGTCGTCATAGGGCATGCCGTAATAGATCTCGCGCGCTTCGTCCTTGGACATCTCGACGCCGCGTTCATTGGCGGCCTCCTGATACCAGCGCGACAGGCAGTTGCGGCAGAACCCGGCCATGTTCATAAGGTCGATATTCTGCACGTCCGCGCGGTCTTCCATCAGGTGCTGGCGCAGGCGGCGAAAGGCGGCGGCCTCGATTTCCAGGCGGGTTTGATCGTCCATCTTGTCTCTCCTTGTCAGTCAATCGGCGACCCGGGCCAGCGCCTGCTCCAGCATCGGGGCGAGCCTTTCGCCCCAATGCGCCTGCGATGGCGCGTCCGCGATCAGGTCGTTGCGTATCTCGATAAGTGTGTTGTTGCGGCCATGGCGCAAGGCGTGGCGGTCGATCGCGTCGCCGGGCAGGTGGCCGGGATAGGGCTCGTTCCGGCCGACGGTGATGTCCGGCTCGGCGTCCAGAAGCGCGATCAGCGGATCGGACAGCCGCGCATCCCAGGCGTGCAGGACACCGACATGCCACGGACGGGTGGGGCGCCCGCGCAATTGTCGCGTAAAGGAGTGGATCGAGACGAGAACCGTATCGTCGTGCCGCGCCGCCAGCCGTTCCAGCGCCGCATGGTAGGGGCGGTGATAGGCGTCGAGGCGGCGCTCGCGCTCTTCGGCACCGGCGTTGCGGTTGCCGGGAATGATCGACCCGTCATAGAGCTTCATCAGCAGGGTGGGGTCGTCCTCGCCGCGGTTCGGGTCGATGACGAGCCGCGAAAAGTCCGACCAGACCAGCGGCGCGTCCAGCGCCTCGGCCAGTGCGCGGGCCACACCCAGCGCGCCGACATCATAGGCGATATGGCGGGCCATGTCGGCATCGGGCAAGCCAAGCGTGCCGCCGAGATCCTCCGGGACGGTGTTGGTGGCGTGGTCGCAGGTTATCAGAAACCGCGCTTTGCGGGTTTCGCCTTCGATGTGGTATGGGGAATATGTCATGGTCGCGTCATCTCTGTCACGTTGGGTATAGCGACGTTGCGCAGGCGCGGCAAATGCGTCATAACGCGAGCGACGTTAGCGATAACATCCGCCGGAGAATTCGACCTGTCCGGTGGCGTTGACCCAAAGTAGGATGGGTTCGAACCCATCCTACCTTCCGTAATTCCGCCCAGAAACGAGGCACCCGACATGAAACGCGACCGCAAGACGAAAATCGTGGCCACACTTGGCCCGGCCTCCAACACCTACGAGATGATCCGCAAGCTGCACGAGGCCGGGGCCGACGTCTTTCGCCTGAACATGTCGCATGGCAGCCACCCCGAGATTGCCGAGCGTCACCGCATGATCCGCCAGGTGGAAAAGGACCTTGACAGTCCCATCGCCATCCTCGCGGACCTTCAGGGGCCGAAACTGCGCGTCGGCGTCTTTGCCAATGACAGCGAGGAACTGGAATGGGGCGAGACCTTCCGCCTCGACCTCAGCGACGAGCCGGGCACGCACAAGCGCGTGCAACTGCCGCATCCCGAGATCTTTGCCGCGCTCGAAGTGGGCACATCGCTGCTCGTCAATGATGGCAAGATCCGCTTGCGGGTCGAGGAATGCGGCGACGATTTCGCCAATTGCACGGTCGTGACCGGCGGCACGATTTCGAACCGCAAGGGCGTCAACGTGCCCGACGTGGTGCTGCCCGTGGCGGCGCTGTCGGAGAAGGACCGCAAGGATCTGGAATTCGTCTGCGCGCTGGGGGTCGACTGGCTGGCGCTGTCTTTCGTGCAGCGGCCCGAGGATGTCGAGGAAGCTCGTCAACTGGCGGGCGGGCGTGCCGCCATCCTGTCGAAGATCGAGAAACCGGCGGCGGTCAAAGCCTTCGATTCGATCCTTGCGGTCTCTGACGGGATCATGGTCGCGCGTGGCGACCTGGGCGTGGAACTGCCTGTCCAGAACGTGCCGCCGATCCAGAAACGCCTCGTGCGCAAGTCGCGCGCGGCGGCCAAGCCGGTGATCGTCGCGACCCAGATGCTCGAATCGATGATCGAGTCGCCGATGCCGACCCGGGCCGAGGTCTCGGACGTGGCCACCGCCATCTACGAGGGCACCGACGCGGTCATGCTGTCCGCCGAATCGGCCGCAGGCGATTACCCGATCGAGGCGGTCACCACGATGAACAACGTGGCGATCGAGGTCGAAAGCGACCCGACCTATACCTCGATCATCGAGGCCTCGCGCACCGCCCAGCGGACCACCATCGCCGATGGCATCGTCGCCGCCGCGCGCGAGATCGCCGAGACGACGGACATCAAGACGATCTGCTGTTTCACCTCGTCGGGCACCACCGCCGCGCTGGTCGCGCGCGAACGCCCGCGCGTGCCGATCATCGCCATGACCTCGTCGCGCGGCGCCGCACGCCGCCTGTCGCTGCATTGGGGCACCCAATGCGTGATGACCGGCGAGCTGGAACGCTTCAAGCAGGCGGTGGTCAATGCGGCGCGCGCGGCGCGCTCCGAGGGCTATGCCGACGAGAACGACCAGATCGTCGTGACCGCCGGCGTGCCCTTCAACCAGCCCGGCACCACGAACATCCTGCGCGTCGCACCTTGTGACGAGCGTTTGATCTATTCCACCGATCCGGAATAGGCTTTTTCCCGAAAGGGGAGCGCATGGAACCTGATCTGATCCTCGTGGTGGGGCTGGTTTTCCTGGCCCTGTCCATCCCGGCGATCGTGTCGGCGTGGTCGGACGGGCGTCCGCCACGGGCGGCGGCCATCGTTCTGGTCTGGGGCGGCGGGATGATCGTCTATGCGCTGGGCACCAAGCCGGGTGGCTACGGGTGGGCGGACTTGCCCGACGCCATTTATGGCGTCATCGCGCGGGCGATATTCTGAACGGGGGATGGGTGATCACCCATCCTACCTCTTGCCAAACCCGGGCAACTCCCCTACACGGCCCCCTCAAACCGCGCGTCCGGCCCAAGCGGCATGCCGAGTCGCGCTTCTAAAGGAGATCGAAATGCCCAAGATGAAGACGAAATCGTCCGCCAAGAAGCGCTTCAAAGTCAGCGCCACCGGCAAAGTGATCGCAGGTCAGGCTGGCAAGCGCCACGGCATGATCAAGCGCCACAAGAAATTCATCCGCGACGCACGCGGCACCACCACGCTGTCCGCCCCTGACGCCAAGATCGTCAAGGGCTACATGCCCTACGACCGCTAAGAGGAGATACAGATATGTCCCGAGTCAAAGGCGGAACCGTCACCCACGCGCGTCACAAGAAGGTCATCAAGGCAGCCAAGGGCTACTATGGCCGTCGCAAGAACACCTTCAAGGTGGCCGCACAGGCCGTCGACAAGGCCAACCAGTACGCAACCCGCGACCGCAAGAACCGCAAGCGCAACTTCCGCGCGCTGTGGATCCAGCGGATCAACGCGGCTGTTCGTGCGCATGACGAATCGCTGACCTATTCGCGCTTCATCAACGGCCTGAACCTGGCCGGTATCGAAGTCGACCGTAAGGTTCTGGCCGATCTCGCCGTGCACGAGCCCGAGGCCTTCGCTGCCATCGTCGATCAGGCGAAAGGCGCGCTGCCCGCATAAGGCAACCGCAACACAGCATTTTCGAAAGGGCGTCCCGCGGGGCGCCCTTTTGCGTGCGTGGCGGCTGTTGCACGGCGGAACCGGGGCCGTCCTGTCACGCCGCGCGGCACCCTTGGGCCGCGTATGTGTGGGATTAGAGATAGATATCACAATCCCGCCACATGTTTTCCCATTCCGGCCCAACGTGAGTCGCTAAGCAGCAGGTTCAGGCTTTGGGGCCATGATCCGGTGCGTGGGGCGGATGAGACGTGGGGGCGGATGCCTTCTGTCAGCGAAACCTTGCAACGCGGCAGCGGGTCGGGGCGCGGCGCCTGTGGACCGCAACCACCGAAGGCCCAGTCGCAGGGCAATCGGTTCTGTACCAGTGCAAGTTGAAGATACCGAGCGATGACCACCTATGTCGTAACACTCTCGAATTGGAACTCGGCGGCCTTCTGGTCGGGTCTGAACGAGTCCGCGGCGGGGCATACGCTCGACTTCTCCGGACTGACGGCAGCTTTCACCGTCGATTTCGACGTCGATCTGGGAACGATCACCCTGTCCGACGGGGCGACCAGCTTTGTGGTGGCCGATGGCGGGTCGGGCGAAGCACGGGATGCGACGCTCGGCGGGTCCACTCTGCTGAGCTATTTCGACGTGGTGCTGGGGGCGGCCGGGAACGATACGCTGGATGGGTCCTCTGCCAATGACAGCCTTCTTGGCGGTGACGGCAACGACGTCGTCGACGGCGGCGCGGGCGACGACACCATCGAAGGGGGCACCGGTCCTGACACACTCAGCGGCGGTGACGGTGCCGACACGCTCGACGGCGGCATCGGCAACGATTTCCTGCAGGGTGGGGCAGGGGCCGACTCGATCCTTGGCGGTGGGGGCAACGACGCCGTTTCGGCCGACGGGCTCTGGCTCGATCCGGCGGACTATACCTCGGGGCCAAGCGTCACGGCGGCGACCCTGACCATAACCAACGACGCTGACGGCCCGATCGAGCTGTGGTGGGTCAATACCAGCGGCACGTTGGTCTATTACGACACCATCGCGGCGGGCGGCAGCTATGTGCAGCCGACGTATCTGGGCCATAACTGGATTCTGCGCGCCGAAGATGGTTATTACCTGCAGGTGATCGAGGTCACGTCCACGGCCCAGACTGCCACCTGGGGCACCGGCAGCCAGAACGACACCATCGACGGTGGCGCGGGTGACGACAGCATTCAGGGCGGGTACGGCGCTGACAGCGTCCTTGGCGGCGACGGTAATGACACGCTCGCCGGGTATTACGGCAACGACTCGCTGGATGGCGGGGCGGGCAACGACTCGCTGATCGGGGGGGCTGGCAACGACACGCTGTGGGGCCATGTCGGCGACGATACCCTGCTGGGTGGCAGTGACATGGACACGTTCCTTGTCACCGACGACAACGATGGCGACACCATCGTGGGCGGCGAAGCCGGGGTCGACTGGGACCAGATCGTCTTTGCCAACTTCGCCACGGCGCAGGGGGTCGATGTCACCTTCATCGGCGATGAATCCGGCACCTATGACTTCATCGACCCGGGCGCCACCGCGCTGGGCGCCTTCTCGGAAGTCGAACAGATCGTCGGGTCGATCCATGCCGATACCATCGACGCCAGCGCCGCGACCTCGCAAAAGTCCCTATACGGCAACGATGGCAATGACTCGATCCTTGGCGGTTCGGGCGGCGATTACATCGAAGGCGGCGCGGGCGACGACTATATCGAGAGTGGGTCCGGCGACGACCTGATCGCTGGCGGCACCGGTGACGATGTGTTCGTCTATGCGGCGGGCGATGGCAACGACACGATCACTGATTTCAACACCGGCACCAGCGGCACGATCAGCGACGGCACCTCCGCCAACAACGATTTCATCGACCTGTCGGCGTTCTACGATGACATCTGGGAACTGCGCGCGGATCAGGCCGACGACGGTGTTCTGAACCAGTCCAACGAAGGCGTGGACGGTGTCACCTATGCCGACAATACCAGCTTTGCCGGCGGGTCCCTGACACTGACCGGGGCCACACCGGACGCGGCCTTTTTCACCGTGGAAAACACCGCCGTCGCCTGTTTCGCGGCTGGCACGCGGCTCAGGACGCCCAAGCGCCGCGTCCGTGTCGAAGACCTGAAGAGCGGCGATATGGTGCTGACCGCCGATCATGGTCCGTCGCGCATCCTCTTCGTCAGTTGTTCGGACCATGTCTGGTCGCGTGCGCCACATAAGGACAAGCCGATCCTGATCACGCGGGGCGCGCTGGGCCGGAACCTGCCCGCGCGCGACCTGCGGGTCTCGCCCAATCACCGTATCCTTCTGCGTATGCCCGGAACGGACAGAGAGACGCTGGTTCCGGCAAAGGCGCTGGTGACTCTGCCCGGCGTGCGCCAGAAGCATGGCTGCCGCCGGGTGCGCTACTACCACGTGGTCCTGACGCACCACGCCATCCTCGACGCTGAATGCATCGCCGCCGAAAGCTTCTTTCCCGGTCCGGTGGCCTTGCAAGGTCTCGACGGCGCGGCGTGCGGGCTCTTGTCCCGCTACATGACGCGGGTCGCGGGCGTGTCCGGTTTCAAACCGGCGCGCAACATGAGCACGGTCAAGCAGGCCGAACGCGACCTTGCCCACGGCGCGCAAGTGGTGAAGTTCAAGGCGGACGGCATCCGAGGGTCAAAGGATCGGACCGGCAGGCACGGGCGCGGCACCGCCGACCTCGGCCAGCGTGGCCCCGGTTTGCCAAGCCTTTCCCGGGCCTCTGACGCCTCGGCGCCTTACTTCGCCAAGAGGGACGGCAACCATGTAGCCAGCGCGGGGATGTAGGAAACCAAGAGCAGCACCGCGATATTGGTCAGCAGGAAGGGCAGGATGGCGATCACCACCGGCATCAGCGGCAGCCGCGCGATGCCCGCGCAGACGAACAGGCAGACGCCGACCGGCGGCGTGGTGAGGCCGATCATCAGGTTCAGCACCGCGAAGGTGGCGAAATGCAGCGGGTCGATGCCCACGGCCTGCGCCAAGGACAAGAGCGGCACGAAGAGGATGATCAGCGCGGCGATCGTCTCCATGAACATGCCGACGAACAGCAGCAGCAGGTTGATCAGAAGGATCACGAGGAATTTGTTGTCGGTGATCTGCAGCACGCCATCGGCGATGGCCTGCGGGATGCGCTCCGACACCAGAATCCAGCCAAAGACATTGGCAAAGCCGACCAGCGCAAGGATGCCCGCCGCCGACGTGGCGCTTTGGACGACGATACCGGGCAGTTTGCGCACCGGCAGCTCGCGATAGATGAAGGCCCCGACGATGAAGGCATAGACGCTGGCGACCACCGCCGTCTCGGTCGGCGTGGCAAGCCCGGACAGCAGCCCGTAGATGATCAGGAAGGTCATCGCCAAGGCCCAGAACGCGCCAGCAAAGCTGCGCGCGACCTCGCCCAACCCCTGCCATTCTTGGCGGGGGAAATTGCGCCGGGCCGAGATGATATAGGCCGTGACCATCATGGCGACGCCCATCAGGATGCCCGGTATCGCCCCGGCGAGGAACATCTGCCCGACGGATATCCCCGACAGCGCGCCGACGATGATCATCGGAACGGAGGGCGGAATGATCGGCCCGACGGTGGAACTGGCGGCGGTGACGGCGGCGGAGAAATCCGCCGGGTAGCCCGCCTTCTTCATGCCGGGGATCATCACGCCGCCGATGCTGGCCGCATCGGCCACGGCGGTGCCGGTGATGCCCCCGAACAGCATCGAGGCGGCGATATTGGTCAAACCCAGACCGCCCTTGATCCAGCCGACCAAGGCATTGGCAAAGCGGATGATGCGCCCGGTGATGCCACCTTGGTTCATCAGGTTCCCGGCAAGGATGAAACCGGGGATCGACAGCAGGACAAAGACATCCATGCCCGCATACATCTTTTGCGGCATGACGACCGGCGGGATGCCCGCCAGCAGCAGGTAGGCCAGCGAGGCCAACCCAAGCGTCACCGCCACCGGCACGCCCATGACCAGCCCGCCCACGAAGACGGAAAACAGAACGACGACATCCATGGCTCAGTCCTCTTCGGGCTTGATCGGTTTGCCGTCCTCGGTGCCGGTCAGCATGCCCAGCACGCGCAGCCCCGCAAAGACAGCCAGCAAGAACAGCAACAGCCAGACGGTGAAATGGATGAAATCCATCCGCACGCCCAAGGCAGGCGAGGTCTGCATCTTGCCAATCGACACGTAGCGCCACGCATGCGGCAGCAGGTAGACAGCCAGCCCGCAGGTTGCGATGGCCGAGATCAGCCGCAGCAGCCAAGGCAGCCGCCCCGGCAGGAATTCACAGACCACGTCGACATTGACCAGATCGCCGGACCGAAACGCCAGCCCGGCGCCAAAAGCGACGCTGAACAGCAGCGCGTAACGGGTCAGCTCCTCGGTCCAGACGGGGGCAAAGCCGGTGGTCCGCCCCGTCACCTGAATCAGCACCGCGACGATCAGCACGGCAAAGGACAGCCCCGTGCCCCATTGGGCAATGCGGGTCAGGACGTGGATGATCGTGTCGGCGATGCGCATGAAAACCTCGGGGGAAAAGCAACCCGTCCCGGGCGCAGACCCGGGACCTCCGGCGGGAGTTTACCAGAGGTCCCGGGTCAAGCCCGGGACGGGTGTCAGCCAGATCAGTTCGAGAACAGGCCTTCGACGATCGGCTTGATCTCGTCGTTGACATTGGCCAGCACGGCGTCCTTCGCGGCGGCCTGGAAGGCGGCGGCATCGACCTCGACGAAGGTCATGCCCTTTTCTTCGAGGAAGGCGCGGTCGGCGGCGAGGCTTTCGTTGAACAGTTCACGCTCATAGGCCTGCGCGCGGGCGGCGGCTTCCATGACGGCGGCCTGATCGTCCTCGGACAGCTTGTTCCAGGTGGATTCCGCGATGGTCAGGTAGATCCACGACCGCACGTGATCCGTCAGGTTGACGTGGCTTTGCACCTCGTAGAACGAGGCCGAGCGGATCAGCGCCAGCGGGTTTTCCTGTGCCTCGATGGTGCCGTTCTGAAGCGAGGTGAACACCTCGGAGAAGGCCATCGGGCCGGGATTGGCGCCGAGTGCCTTCCACACATCCACGAAGAGCGGCACGTTCGGCACGCGCATCTTCAGGCCGTTCAGATCGGCGGGCGAGGTGATCGGGCGGTTCGAGGTCAGGTCACGCGCGCCACGGGCGAAATAGGCGATCGGGCGGATCTGCACCTTTTCGATGATCTGGTCCTTGATCTGCTGGCCCACATCGCCGCTGGCAAAGGCGTCCATGTCCTCGATGGTCTTGAACGCATAGGGAACGGCCAGCAGGGCGGCCTTGGGCGCCCAGTTCTGCAAGCTTTCACCGGTGATGGTCATGTCGACCGTGCCCAGCTGCATGCCGTTGATCAGGTCGATTTCCTTGCCAAGGCTTTCATTCGGGAAGACCTCGACGGCAATGCGGCCATCGGTCAGCGCCGAGAGTTCCTCGCCGAATTTCACCGAAGCGAGGTGCCACGGGTTTTCCTCGTTGGCGAGGTGGCCCAGCTTCAGGGTCATTTCCTGAGCAAAGGCCGAACCGGCCAGCAGCGACATGGCCGTTGCCGCGGCTGCCGCGAATTTCCATTTGAACGTCATGTTAGGTCTCCTCCTTGATGGGTGCGTTGACCGGCTCGGGAATTTCCCCGTCCGGAAGGTCGAAAAAGTCCGGGTTGGCGGCGCGGATCTGCGGTAGGTCCGACAGGACCTCGCGCAGGTGGGTGCGTATGGCGGTATTCGCGCCGGGGCGGTCCCCCGCCTCGATCCGATCCACCACCGCGGCATGCTGGTCGATCAGCTTGGCCAGCGGGAATTGGCCCAGCGACAGGAACCGCACGCGGTCCATCTGCGATTTCAGCCCCTCGATCAGCCGCCACGTTCCACGCTTGCCCGCCGCATCCGCCAGCGTCCGGTGAAAGCGTTCGTCCAGCTCGATGAAGTCCTTGCTGTCGACCACCGCCGCTTGTTGCGCGATCTGCCGTCGCAGATCGCCGATCAGACCGGCATCGGGCGCGCTGGCGAGGATCGCCACCATATCCGCCTCGATCGCCTCGCGCAGGAACCGCGCGTCGAGCACGGCGGTATAGCTGATCTTGGTGATGATCGTGCCCCGCTGCGGCAGGATGGCGAGCAACCCTTCGCCCGCCAGCTTGATGAACGCCTCGCGCACCGGTTGGCGGCTGACATCGCAGGCCCGCGCGATTTCGCTTTCGGAAATGCGGTCGCCGGGGGCGAACCGGTTGCGGATTATGGCGTCGCGCAGGCGCAGGTAAAGCTGCGGCGCAATGGCGCTGCCCGGGTCCAGATCGCTGGAAATGATCCCATAGGCCGTCATGATTCGCAGTCCTCCCATCAGCGGAATACCATACTTCCATACTAGTCAGCAATCGCGATGACTGGTACAACTAGGCCGACGACTCGGGAGGACATCATGAAACAGACTTGGCGGTGGTTCGGACCCAAGGACCTCGTGTCCATCGACGACACGTTGCAGGCGGGCGTTCAGGGGATCGTCTCGGCGCTGCATCACGTGCCGACCGGCGCGGTCTGGACGCCCGAGGAGATCGCGCAACGCCAGCGCGAGATCGCCACGATGAAGGATGGCAGCCCGTCCGGCATCGCGTGGGACGTGGTCGAAAGCCTGCCGGTGTCCGAAGACATCAAGAAGCAGCGCGGCGACTGGCGCACCCATATCGAGAGCTACAAAACCAGCCTGCGCAATCTGGCCGAGGCGGGGATCGAGGTGATCTGCTACAACTTCATGCCGGTGCTCGACTGGACCCGCACCGATCTGGCGTGGCGGCGGCCCAACGGCGCGACCTGCATGCGCTTCGACCTGACGGATTTCGCCGCCTTCGACCTGTTCATCCTGCAACGCCCCGGTGCCGAGGATGACTTTGACGATGCCCTGCGCACCGCTGCGCGCGATCGCTTCGATGGCATGTCCGAGGCCCGCCGCACCGAACTGGCCAAGAATGTCGTCTTCGGTCTGCCCGGCGCGGCTGAAAGCTTCAGCCTCGACGATGTCCGCCAGCATATCGCCGAATACGACAAGATCGACGAGGACCGCCTGCGCGCCCACCTGATCGATTTCCTCACCGAAGTCACCCCGGTGGCCGAGGAACTGGGCCTGCGCCTGTGCTGTCATCCCGACGATCCGCCCGTGCCCTTGCTGGGCCTGCCGCGCATCATGTCGACCGAAGCGCATTACGCGGCGGTCATGAACGCCGTCGACAGCCCCGCCAATGGCATCACGCTATGCTCCGGCTCGCTTGGCGCGCGGCCGGACAACGACCTGCCCGGCATCATGGATCGCTGGGGCGCGCGCGTGCATTTCCTGCACCTGCGCAATGTGAAACGCGAAACCGGCGATATCCGGGGCTCCTTCTTCGAGGATGAGCACCTGACCGGCGATACCGACATGGTGGCGCTGGTTGCCGCCGCCCTGCGCGAGGAAAACCGCCGCAAGGCCGAGGGCCGCGCCGACTGGTCGATCCCCTTCCGCCCCGACCACGGGCAGGACATCCTTGACGATCTGGGGCGCAAGGCGCAGCCGGGCTACCCGTCGATTGGCCGTCTCAAGGGGCTGGCCGAGTTGCGTGGCGTCATTGCCGGGTTGCAACACGCGGCAGCACAATGACCCGTCTGTCATCGCTCGACACACTTCCGGACACGGTCCGGCAACCAGCCTATGACCCCGCCGCGCACGGCACGGGCATCGTGCATATCGGCCTTGGCGCGTTTCACAAGGCGCATCAGGCGGTCTATACCGACGACGCGCTGGCGGTCTCTGGCGGCGATTGGCGCATTGCCGGTGTCAGCCTGCGCTCGACCGAGCCAGCAAGGGAATTGACCCCACAAAATGGGTTGTATTCGGTGATCGAACGCAGTGCGACGGGCACGCAGGCGCGGATCATCGCCAGCCTTGCCGAGGCGCTCTGCCTGCAGACGGACCGCGCGGCCGTGCTGGTGGCCCTGACGGCGCCGCAAACGCACATCGTCTCGATCACAGTCACGGAAAAGGGCTACGGCCTCGACCGGGCAACCGGCGGGTGCGATCCAAACCACGCCGCGATCCGGGCCGACCTTTCTGATCCCGCCAACCCGCAGGGGCTGGCTGGCCTGCTCGTCTGGGCGCTTGGGCAGCGCCGCAGCAGGGGGCTGCCGCCGTTTACGGTCCTGTCCTGCGACAACCTTCCGGAAAACGGCAAGTTGACCCGCAATCTGCTGATCGATTTCGCCCGTCATACGGCTCCTGATCTGGTCGACCATATCACGCATGACGTCGCGTTCCCGGCGACCATGGTCGACCGCATCACACCGGCACGCGGCCCTGCGACACTGACGCTGGCCCAAGAACTGACCGGCCACGAGGATGCCGCCGCCATCGAATGCGAAGCCTTTCGCCAATGGGTGATCGAGGATCATTTCCCCACCGGACGTCCCGCGTGGGAGGCCGGCGGCGCCATTTTCGTGCCGGACGTTTCCCCCTACGAAGCGATGAAGCTTCGGATGCTGAATGGCAGTCATTCCATGCTGGCCTATGCCGGGTTCCTGTCCGGCCACAAATACGTGCGCGACGTCATGGCCGATCCTGATCTGGCGGTGCTGGTCCGACGCTATCTCGCGGCCGCGTCCGCGACGCTCGATCCGTTGGAGGGCGTCGATTTCGACGCCTATGCCGACGATCTGGCCGAACGGTTCCGCAATCCGCATCTCGGTCACGAGACCTATCAAATCGCGATGGATGGTTCGGAAAAGATGCCGCAGCGCGTCTTTGCCCCAGCGCTGGAGGCGCTGCACCGTGGTCAATCGCTGGCGCCCTTCGCCTTTGCGACGGCGGCTTGGATTCGCTACACCTTTGGCCGGACCGATGATGGCACGACCTACGCCCTGCGCGATCCGCGCGAGGCGGCCTTGCAGTCGGCCAGCGCGTCGCAGGAGGCTGCGACAGCCCTGGCCGGTGTCCTTGGCTTGCCCGGCCTGTGCCCGGCGGAATTGCGCATGAACGACGCGTGGCTGTCGTCGGTCGAGGGCTTTCTCTCGCAGATGATCGAGACTGGCGTCGCCGCGACGGTGCGGGATTTCGCGGGCTGAACGGTGCCCCTCATGCCGCGCGGGCATGACAAGCCGTCTGAATGACCGTATTCGTGTTGACGGATCGCCGCGACCTCGGGTTTGGTTCTGCAAGACCGTCTGCGTTTTGCGGTCCTGTGCCAGTATCTGCATGTCTGCGCGGGCGGCCCGAATGTCGAGGTATCGCCAAATGCATGCATGGGGCGCCGCGACGGCGTATCGCGGACGGACGAAAAATCCTGCCCCGAGGAGAGGGTCAGGTTCGCAAGGGAGAGAGAAAATGTTCAACACGTTGAAGAGCTTCGTGCGCGGCAGCGCATTGGTTCTGGCGGGCCTGACCGCTGGCGCCGCGCAAGCGCAGGAGGCGGCCATGGCGCCGCTCGATCCGCCGCAGGACGTCAAGGTCGCCTATGTGCCGATCATGAAATTCGCCACCATGTATGTGGCCGAGCATCGCGGCCTGTTCGACAAATACGGCCTGAACGTCGATCTGGAACGGGTGAAATCCGGCACCGAGGCGATCGCCTTTCTGACCCAAGGCTCGGTCGATGTAGGGGGCATCGCCATCGTCACCTCGCTGTGGTCCGGCTGGAACAAGGGGCTGGATATCCGCGTCATCGCCCCCGGCGCGCTGGAGCCGATGGAAAACAGCCCGACGAAGCTGCTGGTGCGCAAGACGCTGGCCGATGAGGGCACCGTCAAATCCGTGGCCGACCTGAACGGGCGGCGCGTGGCGGTGGCCGGTGGTCCCGGCTCGGGTGGGGAATACCTGCTGGCCAAGGCGCTGGAGCGCGGCGACCTGACCATCCGCGACATCGAGGCGATGAACGTCGCCAATCCCGACATGCCTTTGTCGTTCGAGAATGGCGCGGTCGATGCTGCCATCGCGGGCTCGCCCTTTGCCGACCAGATCCTTGCGGCGGGCAATGCGACCGTGCTGGAAACCGACCTGACGCCGGGTCTGATGACCGTGGCCTTTGTCGGCTCGGGCAAGCTGGTGAATGACCGCCCCGAGGTGGCCGAACGCTTTGTCCTGGCGCTGACAGAGGCCGCTGCGCTGATGCAAGGCGATAACTACCTCGCGCCCGAAAACATCGAAGCCTACATGACCTACACCAACTCGACCGAAGAGGCGCTGCGCAGTGGGCGTCCGGTGATCTACGACCCCGAGATGAAGATCCCGGTGGCCGGTCTGGCCGATATCGAAAAGACCCACCGCGAAAACGGTCGGACGGAATATACCGATCCGCTCGACCTGTCGAACGTGATCGACGAACGCTTTACCCAAAGCGCCCGCAAGGCCTTGGGCAAGTAAACCCGTCGGGGGCGCCACCCTGCGCCCCCTTTTCCCGGACAGCGAGGTAGGACAGCCGTGGCCCCATCGGACCCGAAGATTTCCGCACGCAATGTGACCAAGGTCTACCAGACGGCCTCGGGTCCGATGACGGCGGTGGACGATTTCTCGTTGGATGTGGCCGAGGGCGAATTCCTTGCCATCGTCGGGCCATCGGGCTGCGGCAAGTCGACCTTTCTGCGGATGCTGGCGGGGCTGGAGGATATCTCCTCCGGGCAATTGACCATCCGCCCCGGGGCCGATCCGTCGACCCCTTTGAACAGTGTCGTGTTTCAGGAATACGCGATCTTCCCGTGGAAGACGGTGATCCAGAACGTCGCCTTTGGCCTTCAGATGCGCGGCGTGTCGGAACGCGCGCGGATGGACGTGGCGCGCGGCTGGCTGGACCGCGTGGGGCTGGCGAAATTCGCCGACCATTACCCGCACCAGATTTCCGGCGGGATGAAGCAGCGCGTCAGCATCGTGCGCGCGCTGGCCAACGACCCCGAGGTGCTCTTGATGGACGAACCGCTGGGCGCGCTCGACGCGCAGACCCGCGTCGTCCTGCAAGAGGAACTGCTGCGCATCTGGGAGGAAACCCGCAAGACCGTCGTCTATATCACCCATTCGCTGGACGAGGCGGTGCTGCTGGGCGACCGTGTCGTGCTGATGAGCGCGCAGCCGGGCCGCATTCTGGACGTCTACCAGATCGACCTCGACCGCCCGCGCAGCATCGACACCATGAACCTGCCCGCCTTTGCCGAGTACCGCGCGGCGATCTGGGACAGGCTCAGCGCCGAAGTCACCCGCGCGATGGAGATGCAGCCATGACCCAAGACCGCCGCGCCATTCTTGGCTTCCTTCTGGCGGGTGTCGCTTTGCATGTCGGCTTGGCCCTGACCGGGCTTTGGTATGCGTGGGCCTGGCCCGCCATCGGGGCCAGCTTTGTCCTGCTGATCCTGATCTGCGAGCGCATCGGGCGACATGTCCCCGTCCGCGCCCGCAAGACCTATGAGCGCACGCTAGCGCTGGGCTTCCCGGTGCTGTTGCTGGCGGTCTGGGAACTGGCGGGCGCGTTGGAGCTGATCTCGCCCATCTGGTTCCCGCCGCCCTCGGCCATTGGCCGCGCGCTGTGGGATGTCAGCGTGAACTACGACCGGTTCTCGGAAACCAGCCTGCTGGGCCGCCCGTGGCTGATCCCGCAGGAATACGCGCAGGGCGGGTTGGCCGCCGTCGGCACGCTCTTGTCCGAAAGCCACCTTCTGGCGACCTTGGGGCGGGTGTTCGCCGGCTTCCTGCTGGGCGCGATCCCCGGCATCCTTTTGGGTGTGGTCATGGGGCTGAACCAGACCGTGCGCCTGATGCTGGATACCACGCTCGCCGCCATCTACGTCCTGCCAAAGATCGCGATTTTCCCGGTTGTCATGCTGATGTTCGCCGACCCGTTTGGCGAAGGGCCAAAGATCGTCGTCGTCGCCCTTTCCGTGTTCATCCTGATGACGATCAACACCATGACCGGCGTGCGCAATATCGACCCGGTCTACCTGATGGCTGGGCGCAATTACGGCGCAGGCCCGCTTCAGATGTTGCGCCACGTGATCCTGCCCGGCGCCATGCCGGTGATCTTTG
This sequence comes from Tropicibacter alexandrii, assembly GCF_003667315.2. GTDB lineage: Bacteria > Pseudomonadota > Alphaproteobacteria > Rhodobacterales > Rhodobacteraceae > Tropicibacter > Tropicibacter alexandrii. Next base: position 199,935 of record NZ_RCTZ02000002.1, read on the forward strand.
CAGGCCTGCGCATCGCGCTGGGGACGGCGATGATCGTCATCATCTCGGTCGAGTTCCTGCGCGCCAAACAGGGCGTCGGTTACATGACCTTCTACCACTGGGAGGTGCTGGTGCCGGAAAAGATGTATGCGGGCCTCGTCGTGGTGATGATCCTTGGCGTGACACTGACGGGGCTGCTGCATTGGCTGCAAAAGCGGCTGATGCCGTGGAAGAGGTAACGCCAGCCGGGTTGGGGCAACCGAAGACCGTTTACGCCCTTAGGACCAGCGGCTCGGTCGATGCCGCCTTGGCGTTGCCGAGCGGGGGAGGGGCCTGACCCCTGCGCGATCAGCCGCCCTCATCCCGGCGTCCGTGCCGCATGGGGGAACGGCGCGGTCTTGTAATGCCGGAACGCAAGCCCAAGCGGGACGACCAAGGCGAACAGCAGGATGGCCAGCCAGATCGGCCCCCGCGCATGCCCCGTCGCATCGAGGATGGCGCCCGCGATTGGCGGCGTGACCAGCATGATCGCGTAATAGACGGTGAAGAAGACCCCCATCCCGAACGCGCGCACCTCGGCTCGCATGGCCTGACCCGCCATGGCCATGATCACGCCAGCCGGGGCCATGCCGATCAGCCCGAACAGGACGCTCGCGCCAAGACCCGCGCCTTGCACACCCAGCAGCAGCAAAGAGAGGATCGCGCCGGACATGCATATGGTCAGGACGACATTGCGCCCACCGAACCGGTCGACGATCTGCCCGCAGGCGGCGCCGGACAGGATCATCAACCAGCTTCCGATGCTGACGATGCCCGCAGCCGCGATGGTGGATTGCCCCAGCTCTTCCAGAACCTTGGGACCAAAGGACAGGTAGGTGACGTAGGCGGCGTTGAACACGCCCCACGCGGATGCGGCACACAGAACCAAGCGCCACTCCCGGCCCGTCAGCCCCGCGCCCGACCCGCCTTTTGCGGAGGACAGGGCATGTGGCGGTCTGTAGAACACGAACACCCCAAGCGCCGCGAGCAGGCAGTAGCTTGAGGCCACTTGAAACGGCACCGGCCAACCATAGGCCTGCGCAAGCCATGCGTGGCCAACTTGCCCCATCGCGATCCCGAAGGGCCATGACATGACGAGGATGCTCATGGCGGTCGCGATTTCGCGGCCTTCGAACCAGTCCGCGACCATCTTGGTGAAATAGAGCGTTGTGAACAGGAACCCGGCCCCGGCAAACACGCGACCCAGACCGATGGCCCAGCTGTCCGTCGCAACGGACGACACCAGACCGCCCAAGGCCAGCGCGCCAAGCCCGATCACGACCATGATACGATCCGAAACGAAGCGGCCCCAATATCCGGCCGGGATGGCCAGAAACAGCCCGGGGGCCATGAAAAGCCCGATCAGCACCCCGAGCCCCGCGTAGTCGAGCCCGAAGGCGACGACAAGGTCGTCCCCCACGGAGGCCACGGTCTGAAACTGGAACCCAAGTCCGATGCGGGCCAGAAACAGAAGCGCCAGCATGCGCCAGCGCATCACGCCCATCCAAGGCCACGCAGCGCGGGCACGTCGTTCCAGATCTTGGTCATGTGGCTGATCTTGTCGCCGTCGAACTGCATCACATAGGCGTAGTCCGACACGACGGACTTGCCGGTGGGCGGCACCGGCCCGCCTTCGCCGGTCTGGGTTCCGTGGAACTCGGCGGCGGCGACCGCTGTGCCATGCGCCTCGTCCATGGCAAAGGCCTTGAGCACGTAGCGCCCGTCGGGCACGGGCGTCAGCAGCCCTTTCATCCACTCGGCATAGTCCGAAAGCGTCGAGGTGTCGGAAAGCGCATCGGCTTGGCAGGAAAAGGTCGCGCCGTCCTTGCAGAAGGGCTTGCACCCGTCCCATCCCATGCCGGTTTCACAGGCTTCGAAAAAGGCGCGTGCGGTTTCAAGACGTGACATCGGGGACCTCCGTTCTGATGCTCCGGGGATCAGCTTAGGTCCGAGGCGGGCAGGCGCGGTATCCTGCAGATGCTGTAAAATGTGCCCGACCCATGCAGTATTCCGACTACAGCATTTGCAGGATTGCCTGACGCGCCGACCGTGCCCAAACTGGCGGCAGGTATTTTCCAGCGAGGCATTGCCAGTGTCAGACCATGTCGATCTCAGCCCGAGGGAATTGCAGATCGCGCAGTCCTATGCAGGTGGCGCGACCTATCAGGCGATTGCCGACGCCTTGTGCATCGCCCCCTCCACGGTGCGCACGCATCTGGCCACCATCTACCGAAAACTCGAAGTGTCCTCGAAACAGGAACTGGCCACCCATCTGGAGGGAGAGGTCGCGCAACCGCGCAACCAGTCCGAAATGAAGGCCGTGATGTCAGAACTGGCGCTGAGCCTCGAAGAGGCGATCAGCCGCGAAAAGGCGCTGATGGAGGTGTTGCGGATCATCAGCGCCGGAAAGGGCGATCTTGACGCAGTGATGCCCCTGATCCTCAGCTATGCGCTCGACCTGTGTGATGCCGAGTACGGAATCCTCTTCGAATACGGGCAGAGCGGGAAATTCCATGCAACCTTCACGCTTGGAATTCCGCCGGAATTCAAGACATGGTTCGACGATCAGGGATGGTTCACGGTCAGCCCCCGGACGGGGCTTGGTCGCATGGATGCGCAGCGCGAGGCGATCAACATCTTCGACGTGAAATCCGAGGCCATCTACAAGACCGACGATCCCTTGCGCCATGCCACGGCGGATCTGGGCGGCGCGCGGTCCTTTGTCGCCATACCGATGCTGGCGGCGGATGAACTGGTCGGGGCCTTCGCGCTTTACCGTCAAACGGTGCGGCCCTTTTCCGAGGATGCGACGCGGCTTGCCCAGATGTTCGCCGCCCAAAGCGTGATCGCCCTCGAAAACGCGCGGATGGTCAGAGCGATGCAGGCGACGTGCGCGCGGGCTGGCCATCCGCACTAGCCACGCGCGACACGCCGTCCGCTGATGCTGTCGGCGACCACCTGCAAGGCGCGGCCCGGGTTGCCCGGCCTACTCGGCCTCGCTGACGAACTTGAAAACCGGAATGAAGCTGGCCGGTGCCAGCGTTTCGGTCAGTTGCGGCCACGGGCTGGCTCCCGCTTCGACCGCCTCGATCACCGGGCCTGCATGCCGATGGACGAGCGAGCCTTCGATGGCCCTGACCGCGAACTCGATGGCCATGCGGCCCTGAAGCACCGGGAAGTCGGTCGGTGCCGCAAGGATCTTGCCACGGTAGATGCCACGGTAGACGGCGTGGGTCATGTAGTCGGACACGATCCCGACCCTGTCTTGCAGGCCACGGGTTCGCAGCAGGGACACCGCAGCCTCGGCGGCGGGGGCGGCCCCGACGATGTAATCGAGGTCGGATACCTCCTCCAGCGCCTCTTCGACCCGAAGAACCTGTATCTCGCGCCCCGTATCGCCGTATTTCGTGACGGCGATCTCGACCGCGCTGTCCGCGACGGCCTCGCGAAAGCCGCGCTCGACAAAGCGCACCCAGCCCGCGCCTTCGGGGCCGGGAAACCATGCCACCTTCACCGGTGTGCTGCCCTTGGGATGGCGCTGGGCGATATAGCGCCCGGCAACGGCGCCCATCTCGGTCCAGGATACGCCGACCTTGGCGGTTATCCCGTCATCCGCGATGTCGTTCACGGCGGCGATCACCGGGATCGACCGGGCGATCTGACGGACCGTGTCGGTCAACTCATCGAAGGCGACGGTGCCAAGGACGAGGGCGTCGGCGCCTTCGGACACGCAGTCCAGCATCTGCTGGCGCTGCCGGTCGACATTCGGATAGCCCCCCGCCTCGACGAGGCGAAACGAAACGCCAAGCCGCGCGGCCTCTTCGACCATGCCGTGATTGACGCTCAGCCAGTAGGAATCCTTCAGGTGGGGATAGGCGACGCAGATCGACCAGTTGGCGGCGGCCTTGTCGAGGGGCGTGTAGGCCACGACCTCGGAGGGGCCATCATGGTCGAAGGGCGTCTGCGGCACCTGCAATTGCCATTGCGTCCCCGCGAAAGCCGGGCAGGCGAAAACGAGGAAAGACAAGCAGAGCCAACGCATGCATATACTATAGGCGACCTTTTGGGCGATCGACAATCTCCCGGTCGTTGGGAGGGCGCGGTGGACAGGAGACCATGAAACAACCCGGATTGCGCGGCAAGCTGCTGCTGGCCTTTGTCCTGATTGCAGGGTTGCCGACCTTCGCGGGCTTGCTTGGTCTCGTGGAATTGCGCAGCCTCGCCATTCGGCAATCGGACGTGATCGGGCAGACCATCCCCGCCATGGGCGACGTGCGCGGCATTGCCGAGGAAAGCACCGGCATCGTCGCCTTGGCACCGCGGCTGGCGGAAATGGACAACCAGCGTGACCGCGAGGCCCTGTCGAGCGCGTTGCAGGCGCAGGTCGACGCGCTGTCCCGGCGCATGGCGCGTCTCGACGCGACCCGAGGCGCGGATATCGCGGCATTGAGCGCCACCGTGATCCGGGCAGAGACCACGCTGCGGAAGCTCGACCGGTTGGTGGCACGCCGCATCGCCGAAGACAGGCTGGCGCGGGACCGTGCCTCCGCCGCCCTGCACGCGGCGACGGCCTTGCTCGACATGGCCGATACGCTTGTCGCCAATGCCGAGATGGGAACGACCGCCGTGATATCCAGCCTGTATGGCGACCTGAACAGCGAACGCGGCGTCGAAGCACTGGACAAGCTGCTGGAGGTCGACCTGTTTCAGCTTGGCCTGATGTACGAACTGCGCTCGCGCACGGCGGAACTGGGCTTGCTGATCAACCGCATCGACGAGGCCGCCGACAGCGCCGAGCTTGCCGGGATGGAGGCGGCGTTTCTGCGCGAATTGTCCATCGTGTCGCGCCGGATCGACTCGATCCGCGATCCCGGTCGTCTTCAGCTGTCGCGCGGTTACCTGTCGGACCTGCAATCCATCGCCACGCCCGGGGCCAGCCTGTTCGGCCTGCAGACGAGCATACTCGAAACCCGCAGCGGGATCGAAACCCTCAAGCGGGATCTGCAGGATGCGGCGATCCGGCTGGCCGAAGAGGCGGCCGCCGTTGCCGATCAGCTTCAGACCCTCGCCGTCGAGTCCGGCACGACCGTCGCCGACCAGATGCGCAAGGCGCAATTGCGCAGCAGCGCAGCGGCCATCGCGGGCTTCTTTCTGGCGCTGGCGGTCATGTGGTTCTTTGTCCGGGGGCGCGTCACGCGTCCGCTCGACCAGCTATACGAGGACATGACCGCGCTGGCCGAAGGTCAACTGGATCGCGCGATCCGGACACGCGGCACCGACGAGATCGCGCGCATGGAGGCCGCGACGGAACTGTTCCGCAAGCAGGCCATCGCCAAGCGCGACCTCGAACGCCAGCGTGATCTGACCCAGCAGGAGCTTCTGGAACACCGCAACAACCTTGAAATGCTGGTCGCGCGGCAGACCGAGGACCTGCGGCGCGAGGCGGCGGCACATGAGGCGGCGCGGCACAAGGCCGAGAGCGCGGATCGCGCCAAGTCCGAATTCCTCGCCATGATGAGCCACGAAATCCGCACACCGATGAACGGCATGCTCGGCCTTCTGCGCGGCCTGAGCGAAGATCGCCTGACCCGCGCACAACGAACCCGGGCGCTTGCCGCGCTGGCCTCCGGTCAGAACCTGCTTCAGATCCTGAACGACATTCTCGATTTCTCGAAGCTCGAACATGGCGGCATGCAGGTCGTCGCCACATCCTTTTCGCTGCACGGCCTCGCCGAGGATGTCGTGACCCTGATCCGGCCCAACGCGGAAGCCAAATCCCTGCCGCTGCTGCTGGACCTGCCCGACACGGTCGTCGATTGCGTGTGCGGCGACGTGGCCAAGCTGCGGCAGATTCTCTTCAACCTGCTGTCGAACGCGGTGAAATTCACCGACGAGGGCGAGGTCATCCTGCGGGTTCGGGAAACCGGCCGGGGGGCGCTGCCGCACCGCGTCGTCTTCGAGATCAGCGATACGGGCAGGGGCGTCTCGCAGGAGGCCAAGACACGGATTTTCGAGGCCTTCCAGCAAGAGGATGGCGACATCGGCACGCGGTATGGCGGCACCGGGCTGGGGCTGGCCATCAGCAAACGCTTCGCGGTGGCGATCGGTGCCTCCCTGACCTTGGAAAGCACGAAAGGGGTCGGGTCGGTCTTTGGCCTCGTGGTCGATCTCGAAGAGGGCGATCCCGCCGAGATCGATCACCTGTCGCATCCCGAACCCATCGCGCGCGCCGCCGTGGCGCTGGACGTGCTGGTGGTCGAGGACAACGAGATCAACCAGATGGTGGCGCGCGGCTATCTCGAACGCATGGGGCACCGCTGCGTCTGCCTGTCGGATGCCGAAAGCGCCTTGGACCTCTTGCAGCACCAAGGTTTCGACGTGGTCCTGATGGACGTCAAGCTGCCGGGCATGAACGGGGTCGAGGCGACCCGCATCCTGCGCGCCCAAACCGACCCCCGACTGGCAGGCATCCCGATCATAGGCATCTCGGCCCATGTGCAGGAAGAGCAGGTCGCAGCCCATCTCGACGCTGGCATGAACGGCTTTGTCGCAAAGCCGATCGCGCCCGAACGTCTGGCCCGCGCGCTGGAGGCCTTGATGACAGGGCAGGAGCGCGGGGTGTTCCTGTCGCCGCGCATGGTCGCCCCGGAACGGCAGACCGTCATCTCGGTCATGCAGTCGGCCCTGCGGCGCGACGAGGCCGATCTGGGTCCCGAGGCCGCGCATCGGATCGCGCGGATGTTCGTGGACGTGATCCAGCGCGACCACCACGCGCTGGAAGCGGCGCTTGCGGCGCGCAACTGGCCCGATCTGCAGGCCATCGCGCATCGCATGAAAAGCTCGGTGGGAAACTACGAGCAGTCCGAGGCGATGGACCTGTTGGCACGGATCGAGGCCGCGGCGGCAATGGGCGACGCCGAACGGGAACAGGCCGATGCGCTGGTCCGGCGCATGGGGGCGATGGTTCGGGACATGCACACGGCGATGGCGGCGGCGCTGGACGGCGCGCCAGCCCCGGAAGCCGCCCTCAGGTCACGGTCGGCGTGAAGGCGTAGCCTTCTCCGTGGATCGTCGTGATGACCGACGGACGGACGGCATCGGCATCGAGCTTGGCGCGCAGCCGCCGCACGAGGACATCGACCGTGCGCGGGTTGGTCCCGTATTGGCGGTGCGTGATCCGTGACATCAGCGCGTCGCGCGTGGCCACCTGCCCGGAGCGGGACACGAGGTAGTAGAGAATTTCGAATTCCGCGCGCGTCAGCGGCACCGGCTCGCCGTCCTCGGTTTCGAGCCGCCGGGTCTGGATGTTGAAGCAGAAGCCATCGAAGCGATAGACCTGCTTGACCGCATGTCCGGCCTGCCCGGTGCGGTAGAGCAGGTTCTTGATCCGGGCCAGCAATTCGCGCCGGTTGAAAGGCTTGCAGACATAATCGTCGGCGCCGATCTCGAGCCCGACGATCCGGTCGACATCGTCGTTTCGCCCGGTCACGAGGATGATCCCGATATCGGATTTCGCCCGCTGCTCGCGGGTGATCCTGAGGCCGTCCTTTCCCGGAAGGTTGATATCGACCAGCATCAGGTCGATGGCCTTCTCGGCCAGCACGTGTTCGGCCTCATGCGCGCTTTCGGCTTCGGACACATCATAGCCCTGCGCCTCGAGGTAGGTGACGAGGGACGCCCGGGTGACGGCCTCGTCTTCGATGACCAAGATGTGGGACATGTGTCTACCCGAATGAAAAAGTGTTTCCTGTTAACAAATTTTAACAATCCCGCAAAGCCGGTTCACATCGTGCGGCTTACCTGTTCACATAACATACCTACGATTTCCCGGCGGGCGCCGAACTTTTCATCAGACGAGTTCCGCAAACAACCATCAGGTTGATGTCCACCAACAGGGAAAAACAGCATGCGAACAAAACTATTCATGTCGGCAGCAGCCGTCGCACTTGCATCCGTCTCGATGGCGCAGGCCGAGGACAGCTCGGACCCGATCATCATTCCGACCCATAACTGGTCCAGCCAGATCGTCATGAGCCACGTGGTCGGCCAGATCTTCGAGTCGATGGGCAATAGCGTCGAGTATGTCTCGACCGACAGCCAGGCGGTCTACGAATCCGTGCGGCTCGGCGATGTGACGCTGGAACTCGAAGTCTGGGAAGGGGCCTTTGGTCCGGCCTTCGAAGCGGCGCTGGAAAAGGGTGGCCTGCATGATGCCGGGGACCACGATGCCGTCACCCGCGAGGATTGGTGGTATCCAAGCTGGACCAAGGAGGCCTGCCCGGGTCTGCCGGCATGGGAGGCGCTGAACGACTGTGCGGCGCAGTTCGCCACCCCGGAAACCGGCGACAAGGGCCGTTTCCTCGGCGGGCCCGTTGACTGGCTCAAGCATGACCAAGAGCGCGTCGATGCGCTTGGAATGAACTTCGTCGTGGTCAATGCCGGCTCCGCCTCGGCGCTCTGGGCCGAAGTCGGCGCCGCCGAGCGCGACAAGCGGCCTGTCGTGATCTTCAACTGGACGCCGAATTTCGTCGAGGCGCTCTATCCGGGCGAATTCGTGGAATTCCCCGAATATGTCGAAGGCTGCAAGGATGATCCGGCTGTCGGGCCGAACCCGGACATGACCTATGACTGCGGGAATCCCGCCAACGGTTACCTGAAAAAGGCAGCTTGGGACGGTATGGAGGAAAAGTGGCCAGCCGCCTACGCGACCCTCAAGCGCATCAGCTTTACCAACCCGCAGATCGCCGAGATGGCGAAGCTTGTCGATATCGACGAGCTCGAACCCGAGGACGCGGCCGCCGAATGGCTGGAAACCAACGAAGCCGTCTGGAAGCCTTGGGTCGACGGCGGCGCCTGACCCCGCCCAGCTGAGCAAGACCGCCGCCTCGGTCCTTCGGACCGGGGCGGTCCACGAGCGCAAGGAATAGAACAGATGTCCCCTTCCCAGCCCGTCATATCCTGCCGCAATGTCTGGAAACTGTTCGGACCAAGGCCCGAAAGCTATCTGGCCGGGCTCGATCCGGCGGCGGGGTTCGATGCGATCCGCGCCGATGGCTATGTGCCCGCCGTCCGCGACGTGTCGCTTGATATCGCGCGGGGCGAGATGCTGGTCATCATGGGCTTGTCCGGCTCGGGCAAGTCGACGCTGGTCCGCTGCATGTCGCGGCTGATCGAGATCACCGGCGGCGAGATCGACGTCGATGGCCGGGTGATCGGGGCGCTGTCCGAACGCGAGTTGATCGACCTGCGCCGCAACAAGATGGGGATGGTGTTCCAGAACTTCGGCCTGCTGCCGCATCGCACCGTGCTCGACAATGTCGCCTTCCCGCTGGAGATGCGCGGGCAGGACATCCACGCGCGCCGCGCACGCGCGCTCGAAGTGATCGAACTGGTCGGCCTCGCGGGCCGCGAGGACTATTTCCCGCGCGAGCTTTCGGGCGGCCAGCAACAGCGCGTGGGCATTGCCCGCAGCCTCGCCATCGAGCCGGACATCTGGTTCCTCGACGAACCGTTTTCCGCGCTCGATCCGCTGATCCGGCGCGAAATGCAGGATGAATTCCTGCGATTGCAGGCGATGCTGGGCAAGACCATCGTGTTCATCACCCACGATTTCGACGAAGCCCTTCGGCTCGCGGATCGGATCGCCATCATGAAGGATGGCGCGGTCGAGCAATGCGACCGACCGGACCGCATCGTCATGAACCCGGCCACCGATTACGTCGCCAAGTTCATCGAAGACGTTGAAAAGGCGCGCGTCGTGCACGCGCGCGCCTTGGCCCAGCCGGTCGATGGCCAGACGCTGACCGGCGCGCCGGTGGATGGAAGCAAGACGATTTCCCAACTTGCCCGCCTTCTGGTCAACGACGACCGCGCGATCCTGCCGGTCTCGGGGCCGGACGGTCGCGTGATCGGTGCGATGGACCGCCAGCAGGCGCTCGACGTGCTTCTGGGGGCTGCCCAATGACGGTGGCTGCGACGAATGCCTCGGCACCGATGCGCCCGCAGTCGCGCCCGAGGATGGCGCAATTCCTGTTCGCTGCGGCGCTGTGCCTTGCGGTCGCGAAACTTGCCCTGCCGGATGGTCTCGTGCGGCCACCGGACTGGCTGGTCTGGCCCTTCGCGGATTGGTTCAACGCGGTCTTCAGCTTTATCCGCGACGATCTGGGCCTGATCCACGTGACGCGGGCATTCGCGGACGGTCTGGAAAGCGTGCTGGATGTCACGGCGAACCTGCTCTACGGCAAGAACCGCTGGCCGCGGCTGGGTCCGATCCCGTGGAGCGTGATCGCGATCACTGCAGCGATGATCGGCTACGCGATCAACGGCTGGCGTCTGGCGGCATTCGCCGGGCTGACCTTTGTCTGGATCGCCGCGATGGGCCAGTGGCAATGGGCGATGGAAACGCTGTCGGTCATCATCGTGGCCGCCCCGGTTTCGGTCTTCCTCGGTCTGCTGCTGGGCACGATGGGGTGGAAAAGCGCGCGCTTCCGTCTGGTCCTGAACCCGCTTTTGAACGTCGCGCAGTCGCTGCCGCATTTCGCCTATATGATTCCGGTCGTGGTCTTCATCGGCGTGGGCGCGAAGGCGGGGGCGATCGTGACGATCATCTTCTCGGTTCCGCCGATGATCCGCATGACCATGCTTGGTCTTCAAAAGGTGCCATCCGAGGTGGTCGAGGCTGGCCACATGGCTGGTGCAACCCGGTGGCAGCTGTTGCGCCACGTGCGCCTGCCCACCGCCCGGACCGAGCTTCTGGTCGGCGTGAACCAAGTCATCATGCAATGTCTTGCGATGGTCGTTCTGGCCAGCTTCATCGGGATGCCGGGGCTGGGCCAGAAGCTGTTGCAGCTGTTGCAGGCGCTCAAGATCGGGCGCTCGATCGAGATCGGCATCACCATCGTTCTTCTCGCCATCATGCTGGACCGGTGTTCCAAGGCATGGGCCGTCAAGCAGCCGGTGCACCTAGAGAAGGGAACGTCGTGGCTGATGCGCCACAAGCTTCTGGTGATCTGGGCGGCTCTGGTCGCCGTGTTCTGGGCCCTGTCGCTGGTCTTTCCGATCCTGCATGAGATCGGACGCCGCGACGCGCTGAGCCTTGCTGCGCCGTTGGACGCGATCATGGACTGGATCATCGGCACGCTCGATCCCGTCACGCAATGGCTGCGTTGGTTCCTGATCGTCTGGGTTCTCATCCCCTTGCGCGACGGGATGCTGTGGTTGCCGTTTTCGGCCGTGCTGGTGTTTCTCATGGCCGTGGGCTGGGCGATTGGCGGCAAACGTTCGGCTCTGGTCTGCCTTGGCTATTTCGGCCTGATCGCCATGTCCGGTTGGTGGGACCGCGCGATGATCACCGTCTACACGGTCACGTTCGCGGTGTTCATCGCCACCTTGATCGGATTTCCGTTGGGGATATGGGGGTCGCGCAGCAAGGCCCGCGCGCAGGCGGTGCTGCTGGTCTGTGACACGCTCCAGACCTTTCCGAGCTTCATTTACCTGATCCCGGTGATCATGCTGTTCGGCGTCAACGACGTGGCCGTCGTCGGGGCGGTCGTGCTGTTCGCCGCCGTTCCGCTGGTCCGCTACACGATCGAGGGCCTGCGCGGGGTGCCGGAGGCCCAGATCGAAGCCGCCGACATGTCCGGGGCGACGCGCCGCCAGACCTTGTGGAGCGTCCGGCTGCCGCTTGCCCTGCCGACCATCATGGTCGGCGTCAACCAGTCCGTGATGTTCTCGCTTTTCATGGTGATCATCGCGGCCTTCATCGGGACGCAGGATCTGGGGCAGGAAATGCAGCGCGCCCTGTCCTCCAGCGATGTCGGCAAGGGTTTGGTCCTTGGGCTGGCGGTATCCTTCATGGGGTTGATGGTCGATCACCTGATAACGGTTTGGGCCAACCGCCGCCGCCGGGCCTTGGGGCTGAGCTAGTCCAGATGGCGCTCGGTGATCTGTCGCAGGGGCAGGGTGGCGCGCAGCCGCGTGCCCAGCAGGAAAAGCCCGCCGAACTTGCGTTGCAGGTAAAGCACGTCCATCGGGACCGAGGGCGGGTGATACCCGCCCCGGGCCAGCGCCATGGCCTCGGCGTTCAGGGTCCTGAGCAGGCTTTGGTCGGCAAAGTCGAAGCGGTCCGCGCCGAGCGCCGCGAAGATCTGGGTCATCAGCGCCAGCAGGCGCGCATCGAAGGGCCCGGCTTCGGGGCCTGTGCCGATCAGGCCCAAGGCCGTGGCGGCCTCTTGCAGCCCGCCCGCATCCTGTGACAGCCCGGCGCGCAGGAGGTTGCGATAGGCAGCCGTGACCGCCGGGTCGAGATCGCGCACCGCGCCGAAATCCAGCAACACGATGCGCCCGGATACCGGGTCGTGGAGGTAGTTGGCAAAGTTCGGATCGCTTTGCATCGCGCCGAAGTCAAAGACTTCGCGCAGGGTCAGATCGACCAGCGTGGCCATGACGCGGTTGCGGGTGGTGGCGTCCGCCTCGGTCAGGGTTTCGATGGGCCGACCCGCCATGAAGGACATGGCAAGGATCTGCGGCGTGCTCAGGTCGGGGTGGTACTCGGGCACGGCAAAATCGTCCGCATCGTCAAGCAGCGCGCCGAAGCGGCGCAGCTGAGCGCCTTCGCGTGCGTAATCGGTTTCCTCATGCAATTGGCGGCGCGCCTCGGCAAGGTAGGGGGCGATGTCGAACCCCTTTGGCAGCAGGCCCGACAGGCGCAGCAGACTGCCCACATTCGACACGTCGCTGTCGATGCTCTGCGCGACGCCCGGATATTGCACCTTGATCGCAAGGTCGCGCCCGTCCCGGGTCGCGGCCCGATGCACCTGACCGATGCTGGCGGCGGCAATGGGGCGGACGTCGAACCGTTGGAAGCGTCGCATCCAGCCCGCCCCCCAGCCCCGGTCCAGCACCTGTTTCAGTTGCGCGGGCGGCATGACATGCGCCTGATCGCGCAGCCGAGCCAGCACCTGTGCTAGTTCGGGCGGCAGGAACTCTCCGGCATCCATGGACAAAAGCTGGCCGATCTTCATGGCGGCGCCGCGCATCCTGGCCAATTCCTCGGTCACGCGTCGGACGTTGCCCGGCGTCACCAACAGGCTGCGCGCGTCGGGCCGGGTGCCGCGCGCCATGCCGCCAAGCGCCTGAAGCGCCGCGCCCCCTGCGATTCCCGCCGTCAGGCTGCCAAGGCGAAACAGCCGGTTCACCCGGCCCGCCGGGACCTTGAGCGGGCGCGCGTCGGTCGGATCGCTCATGTCAGCCCCGCCGCGTGCAGGATATCGGGCAGCCGCTTCTTGACCTTGAAGAACCCGGCCGTGGCATAAGGCCAGACCAGCGCGTCCCAATCGCGCTGCCATTCCGCGACCGTGATGCCGCGCGCCTCCAAGGCAGGGCGCGCCTGCGCCGTCCAATCGGCCAGAGGTCCGACGGTGACGTAGGGCAGGGCGATCTGGGACGCGCCTGCCGCGTGCACCCAATCGGCGAGGGCCTCGGGGGAACCGGCGTCGCGTTTCTCGGTGTCGATCGCCGCCCGCATGGCGGTGTCGGCCAGCGCGCCTTCCTCGAAGGCCGATATTGCAGCCGAGACCGGGCGCGGCGACCGCAAGGCGCTGCTGCGCAGCCGTGCCGCGACCCGGATGTCGAGCGCGGCCAAATCTGCGGGCCCGACCGAGCAGTCCTCCTCGGTCAGCAGGACCGCCGTCGGAACGCCCGTCTTGGGCGCCGTGACCGGGCGAAGCGGTTGCACCTCGGGCAGGCCCTCCGGCTCTTCGTCCATCAGCCCGGTGATGTCTTGGGCAAGGTCCTCTTCGAGTGGGGCAAAGCGCCCGCCGGTGAATTGCGCAATGTTCCAAGCGCGCGCCTCGTAGGGCTTGCCGCGCGTGTGCAGCCCCGCGACCCAGCGCCATGAACAGGTGTTCGACGCCGGATCGCCGTCGAGCAGATGCCGATAGAAGAAATCCGCGCCCAGCCGCCATGGCAGGCCCAGCGTGAATATCCAGATCGAGGCGAACCACATCCGCGCGTGATTGTGCAGATAGCCGGTGCACGTCAGTTCCTGCGCCCAAGCGTCGAAACAGGCAAGGCCGGTCTCGCCCGTTTCGGCGGCAGCGAGGCGCGCGGTCAGGTTGGGGTCATCGCTCAGGGCCGCAAGATCGGCTTTCAGCCCGGTTGCATAAGCGGTCCAGACCTGCGGGCGCCGCTCCAGCCAGCCCTTGAAATAGCCGCGCCAGAGCACCTCTTGGATGAACTTCGCGGACGGTTCGGCGCCATGGGCGGCGATGGCCGCCCCGATCACCTCGGGTTCGGTCACGAGGCGGCGGCGCAGGTATGGCGACAGGCGCGACACTGCATCATGCCGCCCGGGTCCGCGAACTTCGTTGCGCATGGTGGCATAATCGACGCCCATATGCGGCTGGAACGCCGCCATCCTCCGCAAACCTGCGGCGCGCGTGGCCAAGCCGAAATCGGGATCGTTCTGGGTCATGCGCGGGAGATGATCCGGCCCGCCGCCGTGTCAATGCCCGCCGAACGCGGCGCGTCAGTCTCCGGTCAGGTAATCGTCCGAGACATAGCCCACGATGGCGGGGGCATCCGCCAGCGCCACCCGGCACCACCGCTGGCCAAGCTCCGTGACGCAGTCGCGGCGGATCAGCCTCGTCCCGTCGGGCAAACCAAGGATCACCTTGAAGCCAAGGCCCGGTCCGGCCCGCAGCTTGAGCAGGTCGTCAGACCCGACATTCTGGACCGTGGTGCGGCCAAAGGTCGGGCCAACGGGGCCGGTGCCGCAGGCCGCGACAAGCGACAGGGCAAGAAGGGCAGGCAGGCAAGTGGTCTTCATCATCCGCGCTTTCTGAGTGTGTGGCCTGTTTGACGGGTTTCACGCGGTGTTTCAACCACATCGACCAACGGCGGAAAACCCTCGCACATCCCCGCGAACCGGGCCGCCCAAGACCCAAGCCAAGCCATGTCCATTGGCCCCTTTGAGGCGTCAGACCTCGCCCATGCGTTCGTTGGCTTCGTCGATCTGGCGGAGCCGCCGCCGCGCCTCGCTTCCGGCCTTCAGCGTCGTTTGCGTGACGATCCGGTGGCAGATATTGACGACGGCGGCATGGTTGAATTGCGGGCTCGAGGTCTCGATGCGGCATCGGACGTGCCAGCGGGCGCGGCTGTCGGGCGCACAGCCGTCATCGGTGATCAGGGCAAGCGGTACACCCATCCGGTCGAATTCGGCGATCAGCGGCTCGGTATTCGCGGCCCGGCGACGCAGCGCCACGAGGATGACAAGATCATCCGCCGTCATTTCGGCGGTGTATTCGCCAAGGCTTTCGCCCGCCTGCGGGATCGCCGTGGCGGCGGGGATCACCTTGAGCAATTGCCAATACAGATAATCGGCGAAGACCCGGCTGATCCGATAGCCGACAAGCCAGACCCGGCGAGCCTTCAGGATGGCATCGGCGAGCGCGTCGAGCTCTTCGGGGGCGATGCGGTCTAGCGTCCACGCGATGTTCGCCATCTCTTCGCTCAGGGTTTCGGGCAGGGTGGCCGGACCGGCATGGGCGATGAAGTGCCGCGATCCTGTCTGCCGTTCGTCACGCGCGGCGCGGCGGGCGGTTTCGTAATTCTCGAAGCCGATCCGGCGGACGAAGCGCGACACCGTCGCCTTTGACACGCCACTGAGCCGCGCCAGTTCCTGCGCGTCGTAAGAGGCAAGATCGCCGGGGAAATCGAGCAGAAAGGCACCAAGCTTGCGTTCGGCGCGGTGCAAATCCGGCAGGGCATCGCGAATGCGCGATAGAAAGGAGGCCGGGCTTTTTTCGTGAAACTGTGGTTCCATGTCCGCACGCTGCGCCAAGCCGCGCGGCTTGGCAAGGCTTGGGCCGGGATTCGCTGTCTTGTTCGGCGGAACGCGGCAGAGAATGCCCGGAAATAGGCGGATATCGCGACTCGCTGCTGCATGTGTCACGGGCTTGGGGCGGCGCAATTGCACAGTAAATGAACGAAATCATGATTTCTGGCGGTTAACTTCGCGAAACGAGAGTTTCATTCTTGGTGGTAGGTGCAGGCATGTGAAACCCTGATTTCATACAACAGAGAGGACACCCCGATGCTTCGCAGAACGCTTTTGACCACCGCAATCGCCACTCTTGCCGTCGGAGCGCTGCCCGCGGTCGCGCAGACCGACTGGCCCGAA
Source organism: Tropicibacter alexandrii (assembly GCF_003667315.2). Taxonomy (GTDB): domain Bacteria; phylum Pseudomonadota; class Alphaproteobacteria; order Rhodobacterales; family Rhodobacteraceae; genus Tropicibacter; species Tropicibacter alexandrii. The sequence continues at coordinate 216,133 of NZ_RCTZ02000002.1, forward strand.
CGTCCCGTCCGGATCATCGTGTCTTTCCCGCCGGGCGGCTCGTCCGACCTCGTGGCGCGGCTTTTGTCGGAAAAGCTGTCGGCCAGCCTCGGCCAGCAATTCGTGGTCGAGAACAAGCCCGGCGCCGCTGGCACCGTCGCGGCTTCGGCACTGCAACAGGCCGAACCGGATGGCTACACCCTGATGCTGTCGAACCTGACGCCCTTCAACGTGGCGCCGATCCGCTTTCCCGACACGCCCTATGATCCGATCGCGGATTTCGACCACATCACCTATATCGGCACCGTGCATTTGGGTCTGTTTGCCGGGCCGTCCGTCGGGGTCACCACCCTTGCCGAGGTCATCGACTTGGCCAAGGCGGACCCCGGCAAGTATGAATACGGAAGCTCCGGCGTCGGGTCATGGGGCCATATCATCGCCGAGCAGTTTCAGGACGAGACCGGCACGGAGCTGTTCCACATCCCCTACAAGGGCTCCGGCCCGATGCGGCTCGATTTCATGGGCGGCGTGGTGCCGATGATCTTCGACGCGGTGCCGCAGAACCTGCCCGCCGTCGAAGAGGGGACGGCCATTCCGCTGGCTGTTTCGGCGCGCGAGCGCATCGCATCGCTGCCCGATGTGCCGACCTTCACCGAAGCAGGCTTTGACATCGTGGCTGAGAACTGGCTGGGCGTCAGCGCCCCGGCGGGCGTTCCCGATGATATCAAGGCCAAGCTCGACACCGCCCTGACCGAGGCGATGCAAAGCGCCGACGTGATGGCGCAGTTCGACACTTGGGGCCTGATCCGGGAGCCCAAATCCAGCAAAGACTTTGCGGAATACGTGGCCGCGCAATTGTCCACATGGACGCCGCTGGTCGAGGCCGCGACGCAATGAGCGGCCCCATGAAGATCGCCGTTTTCTTCGTCGGCGAGGTGCAGGACGCGGGCTTCAACGCCAGCGCCCTCGCCGGGGCGGAACGCGCCGGGCAGTCGCCGGGCGTCGCGATCACCCTCGTTTCTGGCGTGCGCTACGATCAGGACGAGATCCGCGCCCGCCTCGCCGAGGTTGTCCCTGAGGTCGACGGTCTGGTGTTCATCGGCGGTCAGGGCAACATCGCCACGCCCGAGATCGCCGCGCGCTACCCCGACAAGCGGTTCGCCATCGTGCAAGGGCAGAAGACCGGCCCCAATCTGGCCAGCTACGACGTGCGGCAAGAGGACTCGGCCTATCTGGCCGGGGTGCTGGCGGCGCATCTGACGCTCACGGGCACGGTGGGCCACCTGTCCGGTCACCGCGTCAGGCCGGGTCTCAAGGGGCGCGCGGCCTTTGTGGCGGGCGTGGCCCATGCGGCACCCGATGTCGCCGTGCTGACCGGGTTCTGCGGCACGCAGGACGACAGCCAAGTGACCCGCGCTTGGGCAGAGGCCGAAATCAAGGCCGGCGCGGATGTGATCTTTACCATGCTCAATGACGCGCGGCGCGGCGCGATCGAGGCGTGCCGCGCCGGTGGTGCCCGTCAGATCGGCAACGCGCTGGACTGGGTGGCCCGCGATCCGGAGGTCTTCGTCGCCTCCGCCATGGCGCGGATCGACATCGGCGTCGAACGCGCCATCGCCGATATGGCGGCGGGACACGTGCCCGGCGATATCGTCGAGTTCGGTCTGGCGGACGGGGATGCCGTCTCGTTGCGCATGGGGGAGGATGTGCCCGAGGCCGCCGCCGCCGCTGTCGCTTCAGCCGCCGAGGATATCCGGGCCGGTCGCATCACGGTGCCGGACACCTATGACGGGGCAGAGTTCCAGCCGGACGCAGCGCTATGCGACGACTGACCAGCCATCTCGGCCCGCTGATCATGCTGGCGGCGGGGCTGTTCTTTGCCTTGGGCGCGCTGACCTCGCTCGATCTGGGATCGTTCCGGCGCATGGGGCCGGGGGCGTTCCCCTTGTTGGTGGGCGGGCTGTTGTGCCTTTTGGCGCTGATCGGGCTGATGCAGAACCTGCGCGCGCCTATGGCGGTGGACCGCGCCGATCCGATGGCCGTGCTGGGGGTGTTCGGCGGCGTGGCGGCCTTTGCCTTTTTCACGCCGCTGACAGGGGTGCTGCCCGCCACCGCCGTCGCCGTGCTGATCACCGGGTCGGTCATCGACGGCTTTCGTTGGTCGCACCGGATCGCGCTGGCGGTCGGCGTTTCTGCCGGGGTCTGGCTGATCTTCGTGCAAGGTCTCGGCATTCCCTTCATTGCGATCCGGGGGCTTTGAGATGGAGTTGCTCGACAACCTGATGCTGGGTCTGGCCACCGCGGCCACGTTCCAGAACCTGATGTATTGTTTCGTCGGGGTGTTCCTTGGCACCTTCATCGGCGTGCTGCCCGGCGTCGGCCCGCTGGCCGCCGTGGCCATGCTGCTGCCAGTGTCGTTCTACCTGCCGCCCGAGACCGCGCTGGTGATGCTGGCCGGTGTCTATTACGGCGCAGAATATGGCGGCTCCGTCGCGTCGATCCTGCTGAACATCCCCGGCACGCCCTCGGCCTCCGTCACCTGTCTTGACGGCTACCCGATGGCGCAACAAGGCCGCGCGGGCGTGGCCCTGTTCGCGACCGCCATGGCGTCGATGGCCGGCGCGCTGTTCGGCGTGGTGGTGATGATCCTGCTGTCACCGCGACTGGCGGAATTTGCCTTGCTGTTCCAGCCTGCCGAGTATTTCTCGGTCATGGTGCTCGGGTTGGTGGCGGCCTCCATCGTCAGTTCGTCCGGCGCGGTGCGCGGCCTGATGATGGTGTGCCTCGGCATCCTGCTGGGCACGATCGGCGTCGATGTGAATTCAGGCGAGACGCGGTTCACAGGCGGCATCCCCCAGCTGCGCGACGGCGTGTCGCTGGTCGTCGTCGCCATGGGCCTGTTCGGCATATCCGAGGTCATGGTGTCCTTGCGTGGCGCAACGCAAAGCTATGCCGGCGCAGGGCTGACCGGCAGCATGTTCCCGAGCCTATCGGAATGGCGGCGGAGCGCAATGCCCGCGCTGCGCGGCTCGGCCGTGGGCAGCTTTTTCGGCACGCTGCCCGGGACCGGGCAGACCGTTGGCAGTTTCGTCAGTTACGCGCTGGAGAAGCGGATCAACCGCAACCGCGCGCAGTTTGGCAAGGGCGCGATAGAGGGCGTCGTGGTGCCGGAAGCGGCCAACAACGCCGCTGCGCAGACCGCCTTCATCCCGACGCTGACGCTGGGGATACCCGGCTCCACGACCATGGCGTTGATGCTGGGCGCGCTGATGATCCACGGTATCACCCCGGGGCCGCGCCTGATCGCAGATCACCCGGAGCTGTTCTGGGGGCTCGTCGTCAGCTTTGTCTTTGGCAACATTTTCCTGCTGATCCTGAACATCCCGCTGATCGGGATCTGGGTCAGGCTGCTGCGTGTGCCCCACCATTACCTTTACCCGACGGTGATCGTGCTGATCTGCGTAGGCGTCTATTCGATTTCTAACTCGCTGATGGATGTCTGGGCGACGCTGGTTTTCGGGGTGATCGGTTACGTCCTGCGGCTGTTTCGGTTCGAGCCCGCGCCCCTGCTGATCGGCTTCGTGCTTGGGCCGATGATGGAAGAGTTCTTTCGCCGGGCCATGCTGCTGTCGAGGGGCGACCCGGGTGTTTTCGTGACGCGCCCGGGCAGCGCGGCGCTGCTGCTGGCGGCGTTGCTCCTGCTGGTAGCCTCACTGATCCCTTGGAAGCGATGGCTGATGCGGGGCAGGGACGCGGCAGAATTGAAAGACGGCCTCTAGGCGTTCGGACCCATTGCCCCCAAGGCCAAGGCACAGGGTGCTTCCCGTATGCGGCCGATCGTCATGAGAACGGGCCACCGTGATCGCCCCGCCAGAACAGGCCGCGCAGTGCGTCTATCCGGTACGGTCAAACTCGTCTGCATCTCTCTCTTCGGGTTTGAGCCCAGCAGGAGCCCGTTGAGCCGGGTGCCCTGCACGCCTTCGCCCGCCGGGCTTGTGACATGCAGGATCGCGCTTGCCTTGCCGGTATCGCAGGCGCAGCAGGCCCGTGTTCGGCACACCGGTCATCTGTGACAGTGCCTTGCGCGACCAGTCGCTCAGGATGGGAAGGGCAGTAGCGTCAATCATGGGGGATCAGAGCCTCGGCCTGCAAAGCTGCCTGTTGGGGATTGGGCATGTCCGTGAAGGCGTAGATCATACACAGCCGGAGCAGCGCGGCGCGACGCCAGAGCCGCAAGTCGCGCTCAGGGACATGGCGCATGGCATTTCTTATCACGGTCTCGAACGCGGCGCGCGGGCGTCCGGTCGTGACCTTCATCAGAAAGAGGTGCGCCATCAGGTTGCCTGCATCCATCGCTGGATGGCCCAGACAGAGTGTGTCGAAGTCCAGCAAACCCGCACGCGGCCCGTCGAGCAGGATCTGCTTTTCATGCAAATCGCGATGACAAGGCACGGCTTGGGTTAGGATTTTCTCAAGCGCTGTGCAGACGATATTGAGGGCTTTGGCCAGGGCCGCGGCGCGGTCGGGAAAGACTTGCGCCAGACGGTCAAGCCAAACCCGCAAGAGCGCCGCCTCGGCCGCACCTCCATGTTCCGGCAGGTCGGCAAGTTGCAGGTCTTGCAGGCGGTTCAGGGCCCGTTCGATGGCGTGGCATGCCCGAAACCCCTCACAGCCCTCGAAGGACGGGGCAGTGCCCGGCAGTGCGGCAAACAGCGCAACGCCCATCTCGGGCATCTGGCCAAGCGGTTTCGGGATGCGCAGCGCCGAGTCCTCCTTCAACACGGACCACAGGAGTTGATGCCTTGAATAGGCGCGCGGGCCCGAGCTGCTCTTGTCCGTGCGCAAACGGGCATAGCGCACGCGTCCATCGGCACCCTCGCAGCGCAGCACGGCGCGTTTGCCCAATCGGTGCGCCATCAGCGTCACGGTCACGGACCCTGGGTCATTTCCTTCGATCGTGGCAATCAGCGCACGGGCCTCCGCCGGATCGTGCAGCAGGCGCAAGCCCGGCAGCCGTGCGTCCAGTCCCGGGCGCCGCAGCACCAATCCCGACGCCGGGTCAGCCAGAACCGATCCAAGATCCAGCGCCCCGCCCAGACCGCGCCGCGACTTACCCAGACTGGCGCGCAGGCGCTCTGCCTCTGCCTCGCAGTCGGCACCGTGATGCTCAGCCAAGATCACGGCATCCTCCTGCGCATAGACCAACTGAAGCGGGCGGCGATCCGACACCAGTACCCGCTGCAAACGTGGACGACTCGATAGGCCGGAGACTTTGGTCACGGCATCGAAAGACGGACCGGTCGCCAGTAGCGCAGCAAGCACTGCGCCGGGGTCTTTGACGAGTTTCGTGTGCCGGGTCATGCGGGCACTCCCATGTCGGCACTCTGCAATTCGGTGAAGCGACCGTTTTCCAGCCGCACCACCCGGTCCGCCAAATGCAGCGAAAGCGGATCATGCGCGATCAGCAGCGTTGTGCGGCCCTGCGCGGCGCGGCGCAGTTCCCCCATCAGCGCCTGCGCGGTCGCCCGATCAAGGCCGGTCAGCGGCTCGTCAAGGATCAGGATCGGCGCATCGCGCAACATTGCACGGGCGATGGCGATGCGTTGACGTTGTCCGCCGGACAAGGTTTCGCCCCGTTCGCCCAGCACGGTGTCGAACCCTTGCGGCAGTGCGGTGATGAAACGCTCGGCCCCGGCGGCACGGGCGGCCTCGATGATCTGCTCCTCGCTGGCCCCGATGCGACCATAGGCGATGTTTTCTCGGATGGTCGAGCCGAAGAGCACCGACTCTTGCAGCACGACCGAGATATTCCCGCGCAAGCTTTCCAACGTGAAATCTCGGATGTCATGTCCATCAATTGACACGCGTCCGCGATCCGGGTCGTAGAACCGCATCAAGAGCTTGGCGACCGACGACTTTCCGGCACCGCTTTCGCCGATCAGAGCGACGGTCTCGCCGGGGCGTATTGTCAGGTCTGCATCACTCAGAACGGGGACACCGTCGCCCGGATAGGCAAAGCACACGTCACGCAAGGCAATCTGGCCGGTCAAACGTGGGGCCGTGCTGGCACCCGGCCTGTCTTCGACACCGGGTTTTAGGTCGAAGATTTCCAGCAATCGTTCGCCGCTGGCACTGGCCTTGGCAACACGAGCCGTCATCGACGCCATCTTGCGCACGGGTTTGTAGAGCGTCGAGAGGTAAGCGGTGAAGACCAGCAGATCTCCGGGCGTGATTGCCCCCGCACGCACGCGCGTGAAGCCATACCACAGCACCAGCGCGGTTCCACCGGCAAGCAAGACCTGCGTGATCCGGTCCATGTGGGCGGCCAGCCGGGTGGTCCTTACGCCGGCCTCGGCCGATGCGCCGTTCTGGCGCGAAAACCGCTCTTCCTCAAAGGCTTCGCGGGCAAAGCCCTTGACCACGTTGATCGCAGAGATGCCCTCTGTCATGACCACGGCAATCTTGCCTTCCTTGCGGCGTTGCTTGCGTGCAGCGCCCTTTATGCGTGTTCCGAAGTGGCGCGTCAGCAGCCAGAGCGGCGGCAGGATCGTCAGCGCGGCCAGCGTCAGACGCCAGTCCATCCAGAGCATCACACCGATGGTCGCGCCGATCACGAGGAGTCGCACGGCAAAGAAAACAACTGCATCGATAAGAAGGTCCCGCATCATCCGCACATCGCCGGTGAGCCGCGAGATGATGTCGCCGGTCGAAGCGGCATCGTGGAAGGAATGCGACAGCCGATGGATGTGGCGATAGAGGTCGAGCCGGATCGCAGCGACGACCTTTTGGCCGATAGCGGCGATCAGGTATGCTTGGGCAAAGCCCGCCGCGCCGCCCACCAGCGCGATCAGCAGCAATCCAATGGCGGTTGCCGCCAGCAGCCCGTCGCCCGAGCCGAACAGGCCAGTCAGCCATCCGGTCACGGCGTCGGGGTTGTCCTGCGGGATCAGCAAACCGTCGAATACGATCTTGAGCGGCCAGGGGCGTGCGACCTCGGCCAGCGCGACACCGACCATCGCGAGACCGGCCAGGGCCAGCCGACCCCGCCACGGGCGCAAATGCGGCCCCATGCGGCGGAACAGGCGGCGCAGGGTCTTGGCTTCGATCCGATCCCTGCTCATGCGGCGGCCCGTTGGTTGGCGATATGGCGCAGCACCGCGCGGGCATTGTCCTTCCAGTCATGGCGGCCCCCCTCGGCGGCGCTTGCGGCAGCCATGCGCGCGCGTCGCGCCGGGTCCCGGGCGAGTTGCCTCAGACAATCCGCAAGGGCATCCGCATCCCCCGGCGGCAACAGGCACGCCGCGTCCGACCCGGTCAACAGGCCAGATGTCTGGCCGATGTCGCTGGCCACGACGGGCCGCCCCATGGCGAGATATTCATACAGTTTCAGGGGCGAGAAATAGTGATCCTCGGTCGCAGGATAAGGCGCGGTGGCGACGTCCATCCGCGCGATGAGCGGCGGCAAGGCGTGATGGTCGACCCAACCGGTCAGAGTGACCGCGCCCTGCAAATCCGCCCCAGCAACGAAGCCCTCGACCCAGCCTTTTTTCGGACCGTCCCCCGCGATCAACAGATGCGCTTCGGGCACATCGCGGCGCAGCGTGCGACAGGCGCGCAGCAGGGTGTCCACCCCGTGCCAGTTCTTGAGCGAGCCGGTGAAGCCCACACAGAACGCCCCCTCTGGTACAGGCGCGCTGGCCACTATGTCGGGATGGAACATCGCAGTATCGACGGCGTTTCCAATTACCTTGATGGCATCGGGCGGCGCGCCTCGACGCTTCAGCCAAGCACCGACCTGATCCGAGACGGCGGCCAGCAGGGTGGCGCCTTGCAGCACCTCGGTTTCGATCTTCAGTGCTTCGACTTCACAGGCCAACTCGCGAAAGGCGCGCTGTTCGTCGATCAGCGGCGCGTTGACCTCGATGGCAATGGGAATTCCCAGACGCCGGGCGGCGCGTACGCCCGCCGCCGACCAAAGCGAATACCGTTCGTAGATCATGTCAAAGGGCGCCTTGGCGTGCAGGGCGACGAGGTGGCCCTCGAAGGCACGGATCATCGCCTGAATGTGGATGGAGGCGCCCTTGGCACCGTAGATCGGAATACCCCGGTCGGCCGACACATAGGCTATGCGCATCACGCGGCCTCCCCGATGCGGGTTGCCGATCCGGGATGCATCAGTAAGGCACGCAGCCGGGCTGTGTTGGTCGTCAGGTTGAACAGCAGTTCAGCCCGAGCCCGTCCGGCCCTACCCATCTGCGCCGCACGGGCGGGGTCGGACAGGATATCACCAAGAGCCCCTGACAACATCGGCGGCTTGTCTGGTGGACAAAGCAAACCGGTCACGTCGTCTTCGACGATTTCAGGCCCACCCGCGACTGTGGTTGTCACGACCGGCAGACCGCGTGCCATTGCTTCCAGCAACACGGTCGGCAGCCCGTCCCTGTCGCCGGTGTCGGTGACGACGCACGGCAGGACGGCCGCCTGCGCCTGTGCCATATGCGCGACGAGTTTCTCCTGCGGGATCGCCCCGCAAAGCAGGATCCGGTTTTCCAGCCCCAAGCCTTCGATCTGCGCCTGCAATGGTTGCCGCAACGGGCCATCGCCGACAATATCGAGGCTGAAATTCTGGCCACGATCTCGCAGCAGAGCGCAGGCCTCGATCAGGTCGGCAAAGCCTTTCTTCTCGACCAAGCGACCAACGGCGAGCAGGTGACCGGGGCGCTGTGAGCCACATGACACAGGTGGGAAGGCCGTGAGATCAATGCCGTTATACACCCTCAGGATACGACTGGCGGCTTGGGGGCAAAGCTGCGCAGATGGCGCGCATTGCTGTCGGACACCGTCACGACAAAGGCGGCAGCGGCGAGCTTGGCGCGACGCATGGCTGCATCTGCCTGAGGCGAGACACAGGTGTGCCAGATGTCACGCGCATGAGCCGTGTACGAGAAGGTGCCGCACATTTTGCGCGCGGCCAACAGCGCAGCGGTCGTTGCGTCCGATCCGAAATGGGCATGCAGATGCGTCACGCGAAGGCCCCGTGCGGCCTCGGCAATGGCGTTGGCTTGCGCCAAGAGCCGCGCCCGCTGCGCGTCGGTCTTTCCCGAAAATAGGGCGCTGTCGCCCGGATCGGCACACTGTGCACCTTTTAGGCCATCGAGATAGGTCACTTGCGCCTTCAGATCGGCCAGACGGGCATGCCGTGGCTCGTCCGGCGGGCGGCGCAGGGAAAAGACATGAACTTCGGCACCGGCTGCCTCGTGGGCGAGCAGCTCGTTCAGGATGAAGGTCTCGGAGAATCGCGGAAAACGTTTGAGCACATAGGCGATTTTCGGGGTTTCAGGAGTCTGCGGCATGGATGGCCTCCTGTTTGTCGGCTTGTGTTTCGATAAGGGCCTGAAGGATGCACGCGGCTTGCTCGGCACCGTCCATCTTCAAAGCGTTGGGCGGGACAAACGGCACTGGCTCGGTCAGCACGCGCGCGAGTGTTTTTGGCGTCAGCGTCTCGCGATCGAGGATGTGGGCCAGCCCCAGTGCCGAAAGACGGTCCGCGCGCAGGCGTTGCTCCGCGGAAGGACCAAGGCGTGGGACGGTCACGACCGGGCACCCCATGGCCAGAGCCTCGTTGATGGAGTTGTAGCCGGTCATGGTGATCAGCAGATCGGCCCGGGCCATCTCCTCCGTCAGATCAGAGACATGCCTCTTGAGCTCAATCCCCAGAGTGGCGGCGCGGATCGCTGCTTCACCCTGCAGTTCGACATCCATCAGAGGGCCGGTGACGATTGTCATGGCTGGACGTTTGGGTTTGGGCAGACCGGCAAAGGCTGAGATCACAGCGTCGATCAACGGATAGGCATCGCGCCCTCCGCCGCCTGATACCAGCACATGGCGTGGGCGCTTGGGCGGGCGCGTGGGACCAGGGGCAAGCTGCTTCCCGGTGACGATGCCACAGGTCCGGGTCTGGGCGGGCAGATCGTAGGCGGAGATGCTGTCGAAGAAGACCGGATCACCGTAGACCAACACTTGATCGTAGAGGTCGCGCACGATCCGATTGGTGCCGCTGCATGCCCAAGCCTGCATCACGCGGTCGGGCGCATCGAGGATATCCCGCAGGCCAAGAACGGTGCGTGTGCCACCCTCGACCCGTAAACGGCGCAGGGTTGCCTCCAGCTCGCCCATGACCCCGCCCGGTTCGTGATCGACAAGCAAGAGATCCGGGCGAAGATTGCTCAGCACGCCCTCGATCACGCCCCGGCGCAGACGCCTGATCGCCTCAGTTTCCAGCCGCAGGCTGCCTGCGGCAAAGGCTCCGCGCCCCAGCTTGGTCAGCGAAGGCAGCTTCACGTAGTCGATCCCCGGCACACTTTCAAAGACCATGCCGGCCGGACAGCCAACCAACATCAAAACCGAGGCATCGGGCATCCGAGACACCAGCGCCTTGGCGATGGCTGAATTGCGTCGCATGTGGCCCAGACCGATGGTGTCATGTGAATACATGACCACCGACGGGCCTTGCGGGCGCGGACCATCGACCCGGCCACGGGTCAACGCCGCGACCAACTCGCGCAGACGCGACAGGGCAAAGGGCTTGGCAAGAAAGGCCGCAACAGCCAACCCCTCGGCGCGGCTACGATTCTTCACGCTGTCCTGTCCGGTCATCACGATGACGGGCGTGTCGCGCAAATGGTCCGCCTCCTCCGACAGGGTGCTCAGCCCGTCTCCGTCCCCCAGTGAAATATCGGCGATGACAAGGTCGAAGGCTTGGGACCGCAAAGCATCGCTCATAGTCTTGGCGGAAGATGCATGCGTCACCTCGACAGGGCCGCGGGCCAGCGCCTTGACGATGTTGCGAGCAAGAACGGGCTCGTCTTAGCAAAGCAGGATACGCTGCATGGGGGCCTCCTTGGTTGCGACCAATCTGGCGCATGGCAACATTCATGGCGACGAGGCGGACTGCGAGGCTTGGGGGATTTGCCGCAGTAAGTTTGGGTGATATCCCCCACCGGTTCCACACGCGGGCGGATTGCCGCGCAGGTCCCCGGGGGCATAGGCTCGGCAAAGTTGTTAGTATGAGAGACCCATATGCCCGGCACATTGTCGCTTCGCGATTCCCCGCATTACTTTCGGGTTCTCGTCATGTTCGTGGTCACGAGCCTGACGGCGATCTTTGCCACGACGGCAATCCTGTCGACCTACCTGGCCAGCTACATGACCAGCCAGATGATGCTGCGCGACGCACAGGTCTCGATGGAGTTCCTGAATTCCATCGTCCGGGTCGAAAACGCCAACGGCTATTTCCTCGGGGAACCGGCCGAAGGCGACAACGTCGCCGACACCAAGGAACTCATCGTACATGTCTCGCGCCTGCCCGATGTGTTCCGCGCCAATGTCTATAGCTTTGACGGAGAAGTACTGTGGTCCAGCGACAAGGAACTGGTGGGGCGGACCTTCGATGACAATCACGAACTCGAAGCTGCGATGCGCGGCGAATTGCATCCCGAAGTCGTCGTGGTCGACCGTGGTGAAAAAGAGGAACATGTCGGTTTGCCCGACGATGTAGAGGAATTCATCGAATATTACATTCCCATCTGGTCAGCCGATGGCAGTTTCGTCGTGGGCGCGGTCGAGGTCTACAAGGCCCCCGCAAGCTTGCTGGCGGCGATCCACGGGACCGTGCGGCTTGCCCGCATCGGGGCCATCGTCGCGGGTATTATCCTGTTTCTCGGTCTGCTTTTGGTCGTGCTCTACGCGACCCGCATCCTGCGCAGGCAGGAGGCGCGGCTGGTCGAGGCCGAACGTCTGGCAGTGGTGGGCGAGATGGCTTCAGCCGTCGCCCATGGCCTGCGCAACCCGCTGGCAGCGATCCGGTCCTGTGCGGAGTTGATGGATGAGGATGACCTGCCGGATCACAGCCGCGACACGGTGCAGGATATCGTAGATCAGGTCGACCGGCTGGAGACCTGGATCAGATCGTTCCTCGTGCGGACACGATCCGATCCCGGGGGGGCAGGTGACACGGCGCATGTGGACGTCATCGTTCAGCGCAGCCTGCGCAATTTCGATGCGCAACTGCGCAAGCGCAGGATTGTCGTCGAATTGGTTGGCAGCGAAGGCAACTCGGTGGCCAAAGGCGGGTCGAACGAAATCGAGCAGGTTCTGAACACAATCCTGTCGAATGCCATCGAGGCGATGACGGAAGGCGGCACGATCCGGATCGGATGGGCGCCGGCACCGGGCCGACGCATCGCGCTGACCGTGGCCGACACCGGTCCGGGCCTGAGCGAAGCGCAATTGCGGAACCTATTCAAACCCTTTCAGACATCCAAGGCTGCCGGGCTTGGCGTCGGCTTGGCCCTTGGCCGTCGGATCGCCGAGCGGCTGGGCGGGTCGCTCGATCTGCGCAACGGTGCCGAGCGCGGCGTCGAAGCAACTTTGATCTTGCCAGCGAGGGCCTGAGACATGAGCGATATTCTGGTTGTCGAAGATGAGACCGTGCTGGCGAAATCCATCGTAGCTTTTCTGGAACGGCGTGGATTTTCCGCACGTTTTGCCGTCGATGCGGCTTCGGCCAAGACGATGTTTGAGCGACAGACGCCTCGGTTAGTGATCCTCGATTACAAGCTGAACGAAGATGACGGGCTGGATCTTCTGCGCTGGATGCGGATGGCCGACGACCGGGCACAGGTCGTGATGATGACGGGCCATGGCGATGTTTCGGTTGCGGTTCAGGCAATGAAGGCGGGTGCGCGCGATTTCCTGACAAAGCCCGCACCGCTGGCGTCGATCGCGGCCATCGCATCAGAGCTGATGTTGGCGGATATGGCACCGGGTCTGGATGCTACGGGCGTCGATCGGATCGTCGGGCGCTCCTCTCCGGCCAATTCGCTGCGCAAGCAGATCACGCGGCTGGCGGCTGCGGCCACGGGCTCAACCCGACCGGGCGTGTTGATCGTCGGACCACGGGGCTGTGGCAAGGGGCTGGTGGCCACGGCGTTGCACGAAAGCGTGCCAGAGCCGGGCCCGATGATACGCGTGGATTGTTTTCTGTTGGATGAGGGCGCAACTGCGCATCTGACCGAGTCGGTCCGTCAGGCCGAGGGCGGCAGCTTGTTCTTGCGTCGGGTCTGCCAGCTTGACCGGGTGGCACAGGCCAGCCTGTTGCGCTTGCTGGACCGTTCGTCAAACCCGCCTTCACTGATCGCCACGACGGAAAACCATCTTGGCGGGGGGGATGCTTTCCTGCCGGACCTACTGCTCCGCCTGCAGGTCGGCTGGATCGACGTTCCTGCCTTGACCGAGCGAACGGCTGACATTCTGCCCATCGCCGAGGTCGTCGCCCGTCGTCTTGCCCGCGCCGCCGGACAGGCCCGCCCGCGTTTTGCTGCCAGTGCGCGCGCCGCCTTGCTGGAACACGACTGGCCCGGGAATGTCGCTGAATTGGTCAACTGCGTCGAACGCGCCATGCTGATGCGCGATGACGACCTGATCGACGCGTCGCATATCCGCCCCGCCTCGGCTCTGGGGGGACTGGAAGACACGCCGCTGCCAACGCTGAGCGAACTGGAACAGGGCGCGATCCGAAAGGCGTTGCATCGCACCGGGGGCAATGTCTCGCGCGCGGCACAGATGCTCGGGATCAGTCGGGATACGCTGCGTTACCGGATGGAGAAGTTCGACATGCAACGGGAGTGATCCACGCTGTGATGTCTGCCTCGAAATCGCGACGTGCTTGTTTCCGAAGTTTCAGATGACGCCGGATCAGGGCCAACGCGGCGAAATGTTCGACCCACGTTGGGTTGGCGGCCTGGTCCAGCCGGAACCATGCGCCTTGAACCGCCTGCTGCCAGTGTTCCAAACGGACTGCGAATGGCCCCGGAAGATGGTCTTGCGTGGCCAGATTGGCGATCAAGTTCCCAAGATCCGCTTCGACCGGACCGATGGCCAGATCGTCGAGGTCGATCAGCCACGCGACACTGTCAGGGCCAGCGATGACCTGCCCCAGATGGAAGTCACCGTGGATCACGGATCCACCTCGGGGCGAGGCCTGTGCGAGGCGGTACAAAGCCGCGCGAAGGGACGGATTGGTCAAAAGGTCTAACCGTGGCGAGATCCGCAGCATCGGATCGAATGGGGGGAGGCCGTCCAGCACACTGGTGTGCAGCGGGATCAACGATGTAAGCCAATCGTAAATAGGGCGCTGCGTCAGCGGCAATCCGGAACAGCCCGCAATCCTCTCGAATACGACGGTCTGGCCGTTAGCGTATGCGCGTGGCGTCATGACCTCTTGCTGCCGTAAGGCCATGGAGCGGCGGGCCGCTTCGGTCGCCTGTGCCGCATCCGCAAAGGTCTTGATGCAGCTGCTCATGCGAGGCGCGCCAGAATGGCTGCTGCCTCAGCGGCGCCATCTGGCCCCAGATCGACGGGTGACCGTCGTCGCGGGTGCCGGACCTGGTCGATCAGCCAGTCCGCCGCCGCGTCCTCGCCATCCGGTTCCAGACCATGCCCCAAAAGCGGCCCCCACTGGCGCACGCGGGCCTGCTGGTCGTCATAGCTGCGCGGGATGGCTGTCAGAAGTGTCGGCGTGTCCGTCCTGGCCAGTTCCAGCACCGAGTTGTAACCAGCCGTGGAGATCACGATATCGGCGCACCGAAAGACGTCATTCAATCCACTGCCAGGGTCGATCACCCTGTCGACCTCGGACAAAGCCTGACCGGCCGCGCGCGGCCCCAAAGCCTGTGTCACGGCCATCGTGACCTGCTTGCGCGCCCGCTCCAGAATGCGCGAGAGCACCGGATAGAGCCGATCACGCGTGTCCTGGGTGCCCCCTCCGCCCGTCGCAAGAATGACCCCGGCCGATTTGTCCTGCGGACGGCGGCGGCCAGTCTGCCGCACGATCCAACCGACCCGCACGACCTCTTTCGCAAAGTCGGCTGGCAGGTCAGGCGCCCAATGGTCGGCGGGGTTCGGAACCAGAACCATGTCCCACGCCGCAGGTCCCAACGCGAATGATCCAAGTCGGCCGCCAGGCATTTCCCGCAGGATGAGGACTCGCCGCGCGCCGACCTTGGCAAGCCCCGGCACCACCATCATGTCGGAAACGGCCAGAGTGACGCAGATGCGACGCGCCTCAGTTGCCATATCGTCGCGATCCAGAACGCGGATATTGTCCAATGTCTGCGCTACGTTGGTAGACAATCCTTGTACATCGGCGTTGCACAACAAGCTCAGACGGCCGGCAAAGCCTTGGCACCGCAACGCCGAGGCGATGTTTCCCACACGCTGCAGATGCCCCAGCCCGGACCGCGCAGACGCGAAAAAGCCGATATGGCCGGATGATGCGGCGTCGTTCACCTTGTTTTGTCCTTGTCTGTGGTCGGACAAGGATTGCCTCGCAAGGACCGATCAATCGACTGGCTCAAACGCGGTTGATGGGGCATATGCCCCATCCCGGGATCAGGGTTTTAGCGGGCAGGTCTTGATTCCAAGGACCGCATACAGGGGGCAATAGCCCACGAGCCCGGTCAATAATGGTACAAGACCGATCCAGCCCCAGGCTGTCTGCGGCCCGACAAACACCATCGCCAGCAATCCAAGCCCGACGATCACGCGCAAGATACGATCCAGGGTTCCTTCATTCTTCGACATGGGATTATCCTCCGATTTGATATCCTGTGCCGAAGATACGCCGGTGGCGCTGTCTTGACGGTGACAGAGTCACCGCATGTCGCTGGAAATCTCCTGAAGGCCACGTTGGTTCAGAACTTGCACGCCGTGAGCATCTTGCCGAACCAGACCCCGACGTGCGAATTCTGCCAGTCGGCGACTGACATAGGCTCGGCCAGACGCCGTTTCGGTGGCCAGATCGTTGTGGGTTGCAGTGACGAGACCTGCATCGTCGCGCAGGCGCAACAAGGCCTTGGCCAGGCGCGCATCAAAGCTGGTCAGGGCAACGTCTTCGACCAACTGCTGATATTCGGCGAACCGCAATGCTACCGAAGCCATGATGCGGTCACGAAAAACGGCATCCTGGGCCATGCGCGTGCGAAATGCGCCTGGCGGCACCAGCTCGCCCTCCAAATCGGTCTCGGCAATCCCTTCGGCACCATATGGCGTATCGTTGACCAGACAAGAAAAGGTCTGGAGGCAGACATCCCCCGGTGCGACACGATAGAGCACTACGGTACGGCCGTTTTGCCCCGTCAAAGTTACTCGAATACTGCCGCGGGCAAGAAGCAGAAACCCCGGGCAATCCTGCCCGGGCTGAAAAAGACGTCTGCCTTTCGGTGCCATGAAGCTGTGCATGATGGGTTGCCTTCCCGGTCTGGGTCGCCTGAGACAACTGTACAATCATCAGCGGATCAATGGGAAAACATGCGTGATGTCCACAGGCGCAACTGGGCACATATTGTCCAAAAGGCAAAGCTTTCGGCTTTTGACCTTTAATTGAATGTTAGTGCGCAACAGACCTTCTGAAGGCGTCCTTCTTAAAAGGTGCTGCAATGTCTGAACGTTCGGTTGCCCGTCAGGTATTCATTGGTGTCCTCGGAATAGGAGGCCTGACACTTGCCGTTCTGGTTCTGGCCGTTGTTCTCTTGGTTCGGCTTGGGGCGGATACCAAACGCCTTGGTGTCGAACTTGCACCACAGGTCGATGCGGCCATGGAAATCAAGCTGGAAGCCTTGCATGCCCATGTACTGACCGAAGAGATCATGGGCGGTGACGGAGCTGAGTCGACAGACGACGTTTGGCACCACCTTGAAGCCGCACGCGAATTTGCCATGATATTGCTCGAAGGCGGCGAAACGCCGGAGGGCGTGTTCTATCCGTCGGATTCGCCCGAGGTGCGTGCCCGCATCACCGAAGCGCTGACCCAGTTCGAAACCGTCTGGACGCTGACGGAGGAGCGTTTTGCGTCGCTCGCCGATCAGCAGGGCGTCGGTAGCGACGCTGACGAGCGGTTTGATGCGCTCTATGACGCCATCGTTGCCGACCTGGCCCGGATTGCCCGCGCCCCCGGGCGCGCTGGGGAGATCGACCTGCAAGTGGCTGCCGGAGAAGCACAATACCGATTGGCACACGGGCACCTGATCACCGCGGAAATACTCGGCGGTGATTTCGGTGAGGATTTCGCTGAAGTTACCGACAGTTTCAAAGCGGCTGGTTCCGCTCTTGTCGCCTTGAACCATGACGATCTGTTCGATGGCATCATCGCACGGATTGATGATCTGTCGTCGCTGGCCGTGACACGATACGAACGCACGTTGGCACGTGCAAAGGCCGCTGCGGAAGGGGACGCCACCTATGATGCAGCTTTTGACGCTTTTCTTGAGAAAGCTGACGAGGCTGAAAGCATGGTTCAGTCTTTCATTGCCGCCGAGTTGGCAAGTATGTATCGGCTGAGGTGGCTCGGCAGTCTCGTCTTCGCTTTCGCCGCCGTGGTATTATTGGGGCTGTGTGGTGTTGCCTACCGTCTCTTGTCCAAACGCGTCATCGTGCGCGTCACGGAATTGACGAGCATCATCGAGCGGGTATCTGAGGGCGAGTTCGAGGCGGCCCTGCCTGAATGGACGACCCAGGATGAACTTGGGCGATTGAAAGCGGCCATTGTGACGTTTCAGCAGGTCCTGCTTCACCAACAGAAGCTCGAGGAAGAGGCGCGTCAGGCCATGGCGCGCGCAGAAACCCAAGGGGAAAAGGCGGAAAAAGCGGCGCGCCACAGCGCCGAAGCCAATGCCCATCTGGCGGAAGTAGGTCAGCTGGTCGGGGAGAAATCCGTCCAGTTGATTGAAATATCAAGGCAATTGTCGGAACGACGAGAGCAACAGGCAGATCTCTTGCACGACATCGTTCAACTCATAGACGGCGTCAAAGGCTCTGCCATGGACAATACGCAAGTGGTGCGTGACGCAATTTCCATCGTCAAACAGGCCACAGGCCTGATTCAGGAAGGCAATGATCTTGTGAGCCGCCTCGTGGAAGAGGTGGAGAAGATCACGCAAAGCGGGCAGGAGGTGGCAGGCTATGTCACCACGATCGAAGAGATTTCGTTTCAAACGAACCTTCTGGCACTGAACGCTGCCGTCGAAGCCGCGCGCGCTGGAGAGGCGGGCAAGGGCTTCTCTATCGTCGCCCACGAGGTACGTGATCTTTCTCAGCGCACAGCGGGGCCGGCCTCCAGCATTGCGAATCTCATGGCTGCGACCAACACCTACATTCGATCAGGACGGGAGTCGGTGGATAGTGCGAAACGGCAATTTGAGTTGATCTGTACCGCGATTGCGAGCTTGGAAGACCATCTGGACAAGGTTGGCCATTCCTCCAACCGCCAAACGGAAGCCGTGCAGCAGGCATCCACAACCGTCGGCGAGTTCAAGAACAGCTTTGCTGGAACTCGGAAACTCGCCACAAGCTGTCACAAGACCGGACACGATCTTTCGGCTCAGGCTGCAAAGCTGGATCCCGAAAGCAAGGAAACAGAAAAACTAAACGCCGCTTAGATCCCGGCGAGACAGGCAGTGGACCTCCTTGAGCGTTGGAAGATTCGGACCCGCGCTCCAAACTTGGCAGATTTACGCATTCCTGAAGAACTATCTCGACAAGGATCGACCAGAGAGCTCAGTCTCGATGGTCCTTTTTTCCATTTGTCAAATGTCCCGCTGCAAAGCGAATTCAAACTCTTCCTGCTACCGGTTGCTCTCGATTCGATCGTCATGAAAACAAATTCTTATTCCCTTTGCTCTTTCAGCATGAAGGACGACTTCTGCGGCGGCACGGGCGTCTTCCCCAGCGTCGTGGTGGTCAAAGGATAGCCGCAAGTGCCTCTTCAAAGAGGCAAGCCCATGCCCGCCGTTGCCATTAAGTTCCGGCCACGCCCGGCGCGCAACGGTAACGCTGTTCTGCCAATTCCAGACAGGCTCCTCGCGTCTGAGGGCGGTGCACGCTGCGCGGAAGGCGCTGCGGTCGAAACCTGAATGCTGGTAAACCGTGAAATTCCCCAAAGGACCTTCGAGCAGGGCCAGCGCGTCCACAAATTTCGGCGCGCCCTTTACGGTCGATTGACTGATCCCATGCAGACCGGTGAAGGCCCATGTCGAGGTGCATGGATCGACGTAGGTCATCCATGTCTCGATGGAGTTGTCGGGCCGAACGCCGGCCACCCCGATCTGGCAAATGCTGGCGCGGTCATGATTGGCGGTTTCGACGTCCAGCGCCACGAACCGAAAAGGGCCCGAGGGAAATGCGGTGCCGGTCGCGCTGCTCCGTCTCAGAAAACTCAACACCATGATGTC
The DNA here is from genome assembly GCF_003667315.2 of Tropicibacter alexandrii. GTDB lineage: Bacteria > Pseudomonadota > Alphaproteobacteria > Rhodobacterales > Rhodobacteraceae > Tropicibacter > Tropicibacter alexandrii. Next base: position 235,398 of record NZ_RCTZ02000002.1, read on the forward strand.
CTTTCCCGGTATCACGGCATGCAATAGTCGAGTCGTCGACACGTTTCAAAGGGCGTCTTGACGTCCGGCGAAGGCTCTGGAAACGGTTTGAAATGAGTCCCATGATCGAGGGAATGGCCGCATTTGGTCCTGAGCTTCCGGGCCATATCGATCGCGGCTTAAGTCTTGGGCGCAGCGAGCGTTGTCCGTTGGATCACGTGTTGCCGACAACACCCGGTTTCCTGCGGGACCGCGTCACCTCCTCGGCCGATGGCGTCGGCAGATCGAAATAATCCAGTGTGCCTGCGTAACCGTTCCCGCCCATACGTCCCAGTGCGTCGAGTTTTTCGTGATCCGAATAGAAGGTTTGCGGGTCGATGATGTCCTCGCGAATATGCGCACGCACGATCCGCCCGAGAATGATTTCCCGTGCCGAACTGACTTCGATTGCCAGATAACGCTCACATTCGAAGGCCACCGGCGCTTCGGCGATGCGCGGGCAGGCGACCCGGTCGCCGGGTGCCGCGGTCAGCCCCGCCATCTCCAGTTCATCGACCTCCGGCGCAAAGCCTGCGGCGGTGACCGACATGGCCTCGGCATTGGCGCGGTCAACGATATTGACGGTGAAGCATTCGGTCATGCGGATGTTGTAGGCCGTGTCCTTGAAGCTGCGATCGGGCTTGTTTTCGACGCCCAAGGCAAGGATCGGCGGGTCAGCGGACAGGCAATTGAAAAAGGAATAGGGCGCGGCATTGACGATTCCGTCGGGTGAAATCGTGGTGACCCACGCAATCGGGCGCGGAACGATGGTGCCGATCATCACCTTGTAGGCTTCGCGCGCCGTGAGATCGCAAAAATCGAAAGCGTGGTAGTCGGCCTGTGTGGTCATGACGCCAACTCCTTGCCGTAGTGTGAGAGAATGGATTGGATACTATCTGGCTCGGATGCAAGCTCGGCGCGACCGGCGACTGCGCCCAGATGGTGCTCCATGATCCCGATGGCGCGGGCCGCGTTTCCGGCCCGGATCGCTTCGATGATTTGCGAATGTTCATCGACCGCGCAATCCGAGGAATGGCTGCGCGCATAAAGCGACATGATCAGCGAACAGCGCAGCACGACCTCGGATACATAACGCGTCAGGACCGGGTTGCCCGTCAGTTCGGCGAGCAGCACGTGGAACTCTCCGGCAAGGCGGATGGAAACGGGTCCATCCTTGCCTTTTACCGCCTCTTCCTGCCGCACATGGGCCTGCAAGCGGTCGAACCCGTTGCTTGGCATGCGTTCGCACAACAGGCGAATCACGTCATTTTCCAGACAGCGGCGCACTTCGAAGACGTGCTGGGCCTCATCGCGCGAGGGTTCGGCAACAAACGCGCCACGGTTTCGGCGGGTCACCACCAGCCCCTCATGTTCAAGCCGGACGAGCGCGTGGCGTACAATGGTGCGCGACACGCCGAATTGCTCGCCAACCGTGTCCTCGGGCAGGCGCATGCCGGGTTTCAGGGCCTGTTCGATGATCGCCTTGCGCAGCAGATCGTGCACGGCGTCCGTCAGCGTGGTCTTGGGTTCACTCATTGTCAGGTCTGCCTATCAATTTCGCACAATTCCTATCGCATACCGTTCTGATCGTCAATTGGATACAATTTGCTTGATGAGTAATGTGCAATGTGCCACGCAAGATGCATCGTATCCAATTTTAGCGATTCTGCAGTGCAATCCACTTGAAAGAGGATCAGACCATGAAACTACGCCACCTCATACTTGCAACGGCGGCAGTTGCCGCTTTGTCGGGCACCGCTCAGGCGGAAAACGTGCTGAAATGGGGCGCCAACCGCGATATCGGCTCGCTCGACCCGTATTCCTTCGGGGACAGCTTCACGATCAACGTGCTGAACCACGTCTACGAAGGGCTGGTGCGCTACAACAAGGACCTGAAGATCGAGCCGGCTCTGGCGGAAAGCTGGGAAATCCTCGACGACCAGATCACGTGGCGCTTCAGGCTGCGCGAGGGCGTGACCTTTCACAATGGCAACCCCTTCACCGCCGAGGATGTGGTCGCCTCTCTGACGCGGGTGAGCGACGAGTCCTCTCCGCTCAAGGGCAACCTGCCTGCCTATGTCAGTTCCAAGGTGGTGGATGACCTGACCGTCGACATCACGCTGAACGGCACCTATCCGCTGCTGCTCAACGACCTGACCAACATCCATATCTTCGACAAGGAATGGATGACCGAGAACGATACCCTGATGCCGACCGACGTGGGCGCAGGCACCGAAGGTTACGCCACCTACAATGCCAACGGGACCGGGCCGTTCATCGTCGAAAGCCGCCAGCCCGATGCGAAGACCGTCTTCGTCGTCAATCCCGACTGGTGGGACGAGCCGCAGCACAATCTCGACAAGATCGAACTGCTGCCGGTGAATTCGGCTGCGACCCGCGTGGCCGCGCTGTTGTCGGGTGAGATCAGCTTTACCAACGACGCGCCGGTGCAGGACTTGCCGCGCTTGGTCGCGGCGCCGAATGTCGAGGTTCTCGAAGGCGTCGATCTGCGCACCGTGATGATCGGCTTTCCCTTCCGTGACACCCTGACCACGGGCGAGCCCAACCCGTTCAAGGAAAAGGCCGTGCGTGAGGCGCTGTACAAGGCGATCGACCTCGACCTGATCCACCAGAGGATCATGCGCGGCAAGTCCCGCATTGCCGGTGCCACGATCGCCCCGCCGATCCCCGGCTATGTCGAGGCGCTGGACGAATTGCCGGGCTTCGATCCCGAAGCGTCCAAGGCTCTGTTGACCGAGGCGGGCGTGCCCGAAGGGCTTGAGTTCGAATTCAACTGCCTCAGTGACGGGCTGGTGAACGAAGAGCAGTTCTGCCAGGCCATCGCCTCGATGTGGAGCCGGATCGGCCTTTCACCCAAGCTCGACGTGGCGCCGCGCGCGGTGCAATCGCCGAAGCGGACGAATGCCAATACCGACGTCTACACCTTGGGCTGGGCCACGCTGCCGCTGCTCGACAGCTATTCGCCACTGTTGCAGATCTTCCACTCCAAGGATGGCAATGCGGGTGTGTTCAACTGGGGTGGCTGGTCCTACCCGGAACTGGATGGGCTGATCGACGCGGCGGGCAAGGAGCTTGACCTCGACACGCGTCTGTCGCTGCAGACCGAGGCGCTGCAGATCGTCAAGGACGAGATGATCATGATCCCGCTGCACCAGCAGCCCATGGCCTGGGCGGTGACGGATGACGTGTCCGAAATGCCGCTCTTCCCGGATGCAAAGCCGCGACTGTGGTTCGCACGCATGGGCGACGGTTCCTGACCCCCTTGCCGGACCGCCCTTGCGGGGTGGTCCGGCGCAGACACCTGCCGCTTAATATCGGAGACTGGCATGATCGCCTTCCTTCTCAAACGCACCGCCAATGCGGTCTTCGTCATGCTGGCGGTGGCGCTTCTGGCCTTCGTGATCTTTCGTTTCTTCGGGGACCCGGTGGAGATGATGGTCAACGAACAGGCCACCCTGCAGGACCGCATCGAGTTGCGCGAGCGTCTGGGCCTGAACGACGGTTTCGTCACCCAATATACGCGCTTCGTGACCAACGCCGTGCAGGGCGATTTCGGCATCTCCTATCGCAACCAGCAAGACGTTATGGTGCTGATCAAGGAGCGTTTTCCCGCAACCTTCGAGCTGGTTCTGGTCGCAACGGTGATCTCGCTCGTCGTTGGCATTCCCGCCGGAGTGATCACGGCGGTCTATCGCGACAGTCGATTGGCCAACATACTGCAATTGGGGTCGATCGTCGGCGTCTCCCTTCCCAGTTTCGTGGTCGGCATCCTGCTGATCCTCGCCTTCTCGGTCTCTCTGGGCTGGTTACCGGCCTTCGGGCGGGGCGAGACGGTGGATATCGGCTGGTGGTCGACCGGATTGCTGACGCCTTCGGGCCGCGCCGCGCTGATCTTGCCTGCGATCTCGCTGTCGACGTTCCAAGTCACGCTCGTGATGCGGCTGGTGCGCGCCGAAATGCTTGAAACCCTGCGTGCCGATTACATCAAATTCGCCCGCGCCCGAGGCGTGCCCGCGCGCCGCGTGCAATGGCGTCACGCGCTGCGCAATTGCCTGATGCCGGTGATCACGCTGACGGGAATGCAGATCGGCAACCTGATCGCCTTTGCGCTGGTGACCGAGACGGTCTTTCAATGGCCGGGCATGGGCATGCTGTTCATTCAGGCGGTGACCTTCGTCGATCTGCCGGTGATGGCCGCCTATCTGCTGATCGTCTCCTTCATCTTCGTCGCCCTGAACACCCTTGTCGACATCACCTATGCCTGGGTCGACCCACGCCTGCGCGATGACACGGCCCGCGGCGATGGCTGAACCGGAGACCGATATGGAAAAGACCGCCTCTATGCCCACCGACACCACCTTGCCGCCGCCACGCCCCTCGCGGCTGTCGCGGCTGCGCGAGAGTGACCTGTGGTATTCGTTCCGCGCGCACCCTTCGGCGATCTTTGCCGTGGCACTGTTGGCACTGGTGGCGGTGACCGCGTTCCTGGCGCCGCTGATCGCGCCCCAGAACCCCTATGACCTCGCCGCCCTTGTACTGTGGAATTCCGAGATTCCGCCGATCTGGGATGCGGCTGGCCAATGGCCCTTCGTTCTGGGCACCGATACGCAGGGGCGCGACGTTCTGTCGGCGGTGCTCTATGGATCGCGTATCTCGCTGATCATCGGGTTTTCCTCGGTCATGCTGGCGCTTGTGGTGGGCCTGACTCTGGGCCTGATCGCGGGGTATTTCGGCGGCTGGATCGACAATGTGATCATGCGGATCGGCGATGTGCTGCTGTCGATGCCCTTCATCCTGATCGCCATCCTGATCACCGCCATCGCCAGCGCCTCGCTGCCCACGGGTCTCAAGGACGTTCTGGCCGCGCCGATCCTGATCTTTGCCATCGCCGTGCCGTCTTGGGTGCAATACGCGCGCACGGTGCGGGCGTCGGCCATGGTCGAGGCAAAAAAGGAATACGTGCAGGCCGCGCGCCTGATCCGGGTGAAATCCTGGCGCATCATGCTGCATCACATCCTGCCCAACTGCCTGACGCCGATCATGGTGGCGGCGACGCTGAACTTCGGTCTCGCGATCCTGTCCGAGGCGACGCTGTCCTTCCTCGGCGTGGGCATGCCGCCGGATCAACCCTCGCTCGGGACGCTGATCCGGATCGGCAACCAGTACCTGTTTTCGGGCCTATGGTGGATCGTGGTCTTTCCGTCTGTCCAGCTTTGCCTGATCGTGCTGTCGGTCAACATGATCGGCGACTGGCTGCGCGACGCCCTCAACCCCAAACTGCGGTGAACAAAGTGACCTCAACGACTCTCAAGAACGTGCGCCCGATGGGCGGCCCCGCCACAGACCTGCATATCGTCGACGGCATATTCGTGGCCGAAGCCACGGAGGCAGCTGACGTGATCGACGGCGGCGGGCGCATCCTGATCCCCGGCATGATCGAGGCGCACACCCATCTCGACAAATCTCTGCTGGGCTTGCCTTGGTACCGCAACGAGGTCGGCCCGCGCCTGATCGACAAGATCAACAACGAACGCGAGGTCAAGGTCTCGCTGGGCCTCGACCCGCAAGTGCAAAGCGAACGCCATGCCATCCTCGCCATGTCGCACGGCTGCACCCATATCCGCAGCCATGTCGACGTGGACACCCACCACGGGCTGGCCGGGATCGAGGGCGTCATGGCCACCCGGGACAAGCTGGCCGGGATGGTGGATATCCAGATCGTGGCCTTTCCGCAGTCCGGCATGATGACCCGCCCGGGCACCGCCGAGCTGATGGACGAGGCGCTAGCGATGGGCGCGGATCTGGTGGGAGGCATCGACCCTTGCGGGATGGAACACGATCCCAAGGGCCATCTCGACACGGTCTTTGCGCTGGCCGAGAAGCACGGCAAGCCGGTGGACATCCATCTGCACGAACGTGACTCGCTTGGCTGGTTCTCGATGGAGGAAATCATCGACCGGACCGTGGCCTTGGGCATGCAGGGCAGGGTGGCGATTTCCCATGCCTTCTGCCTTGGGGCCGTGGACCGGGCCTATGTGACCGGCCTTCAGGAAAAGCTGGCCGAGAACCGCATTCACATCCTGACGACCGCGCCCGCCTCGGCCCCGGTGCCGCTGGTCAAGGAGTTGCACGCCCATGGCATCCTGACAGGCGCGGGCTGCGACGGCATCCGCGATACGTGGGGGCCTTACGGCAATTCGGACATGTTGGAAAAGGCGATGCATATCGGCATGCGCAACAACCTGCGCCGCGATGACGAGATGGAACTCGCGCTCGACATTTGCACCTTTGGCGGGGCGGCGATCATGGAGGTCGAAGGTTACGGGCTGGAAATCGGCTGCCGCGCCGATTGCCTGTTGGTCGAGGGCGAAACGCTGGCCGAGGCCATCGTCACCCACGCGCCGCGCAAGCTGGTGCTGAAGGGCGGCAAGGTCATCGCGCGCGACGGTGCTTGCGTGATCGAGGCGCCGTGATGAAGGGAAGGACGCTTCTTTCGGCCCGCTGGGTCATTGGTCATCGGGGCGGGCGCCATGTGGTGTATGAGCATGGCGTTGTCGTGATCGAGGGCACCGATGTGCTGCATGTCGGCGCCTCTTTCGACGGCGAGGTGGCACGGCGTATCGACTATGGCGAGGCCGTGATCTCGCCCGGGTTCATCGATCTGGATGCGCTCTCGGACCTGGACACGACGATACTGGGGTTCGACAACGGGCCTGCCTGGAAAAAGGGGCGCGTCTGGCCCGAGAGCTACGTCGCGCGCGGCCCCTACGAGATGTATGACCCGGAGGAACTGGCCTTTCAGAAACGCCACGCCTTCGCGCAACTGATCCGCAATGGCATCACCACCGCGCTGCCCATCGCCTCGCTGTTCTACCGTGCGTGGGGCGAGACGGTGGCAGAGTTCGACGCCGCAGCCGAAGCCGCAAAGGCGCTTGGCCTGCGGGTCTATCTTGGCCCCGCCTATCGCACCGGCGGGCAGGTCACGGACACGGCTGGCACCATTCGCGCGGTCTATGACGAGGCGCGCGGTCTGGCCGGGCTGGAGGACGCGGCGGAGTTCGCAAAGCGCATAGACGGCGCCGCTGGGGGCCTTATCCGCGCGATGTTCGCGCCGGACCGGATCGAGACCTGTACCGAGACACTTCTGCGCCGCACGGCCGAGATCGCCTCGGACATGGGTGCGCCCGTTCGTCAGCATTGCTGCCAGTCACCGACAGAGCTGCGGCTGGTGCGCGAACAGCATGACAGCCCCCCGATCGAATGGCTTCACCAAATCGAGGCGTTGCGTGCCAACTGGCTGTTGCCCCATGGGACCCACGCGACCGACGCCGAGTTCGACCTGATCGCGGAGGCCGGGGCGACGCTGGTCCATTGCCCACTGGTCGCCGCGCGCCATGGCGGGATGCTGAACAGCTTTCCCAAGCTGCGGGGCAGGGGGATCAATATCGGGTTGGGCACCGACACCCACCCCGCCGACATGATCCTGAACATGCAGATCGGCATGATGACCGCACGGCTGTCGGACGGCATGGACTCGATCCGCTCCGAGGACATGTATGACGCGGCCACGCTGGGTGGCGCGCAGGCGCTGAACCGCTCCGATCTGGGCCGTCTCGCCCTCGGTGCCAAGGCCGATATCGCCGTGATCGACCTGCGCCACGCTCTGCAGACACCTGACCCGGTGCAGACGCTGATGACCGGGGGATCGGGCCGTGACGTGCGGGATGTCTGGATCGACGGGCGGCAGGTCATGGCCGATCGCGTGATCCCCGGTATCGACGAGAGCGCCGATGCCACCCGCGCCCAAGCGCAGTTCAACGGGTTGATCGCCAAGTACCCCGAGCGCACCACGGGTCACCCGCCGGTGTCCCAGATATTCACCCCCAGCTACGAGAGGGCCACGCCATGAGCGATGTCGTTCTCGACGTGCGGAACCTGCGCGTCGAATTTCCCACCCGAAAGGGCGTGCTGGTCGCCGTCGATGATATCTCGTTGCAGATCCGCCGCGGTGAAATCCTTGGCGTCGTTGGGGAATCCGGCGCAGGCAAATCCATGACCGGCATGTCGATCCTCGGCCTGCTGGAGCCGCCGGGGCGGATTGCCGCTGGCAGCATCCACCTGTCCGGCGACCGGATCGATGACCTTGATGATCGCGCCATGCAGGCCGTGCGCGGCCGCCGGATCGGCGCGATCTTTCAGGACCCGCTGACCTCGCTCAACCCGCTGTTTCGCGTGGGCGATCAACTGGTAGAGACCATCCGCTTGCACACCGATTTGGACAAGCGCCAAGCCCGCGACCGCGCCAAGGACCTGATGCGCGAGGTGGGCATACCGGCGGTCGAGGAACGGATCGACAGTTATCCGCACCAGTTCTCGGGCGGGATGCGGCAGCGGATCGTCATCGCGCTGGCGCTGTGCGCCGAGCCCGAATTGATCGTGGCGGATGAGCCGACCACCGCGCTCGACGTTTCGATTCAGGCGCAGATCACCGCGCTGCTGAAGCGCCTATGCCGCGAACGGGGCACGGCGGTGATGCTGGTCACGCATGATATGGGTGTGATTGCCGAGACCGCCGACCGGGTCGCCGTGATGTATGCCGGGCGGCTGGTTGAAATCGGCAAGGTCGAGGACGTGGTCCGCCGCCCACAGCACCCTTATACCATCGGGCTCATGGGCTCGATCCCGTCTTTGCGCAAGGACGTGGAGGAATTGCAGATGATCCCCGGCGCGATGCCGCGGCTGAACGCCATTCCGCCGGGCTGCGCCTTCAACCCCCGCTGCACGCAGGCCGGGCCACGGTGCCGCGCCGAGGTCCCCCGGATTCCCGGCGGCCACAGCACCGGGGCCGCCTGCTGGCTGGCCCAGACCGGAACCGTCGAAAAGGGAGAAGCCGCATGACCCTGCGCCCCGATGCCATTCTCGAAGTGGACGCCCTCGAACGCCGCTTTGACGTCTCCGCGCCGTGGCTCAACCGCCTGATCGAGCGCAAGCCGCGTCGTACCCTGCGCGCCGTCGATGGCGTCGATTTCATCATCCGCCGCGGTCAGACACTGGCTTTGGTCGGGGAAAGCGGTTGCGGCAAGAGCACCATCGCCAAACTGGTCACAGGGCTGCATGCGCCCTCGGGTGGCAATATCCGATTCCACGGCGACCGCGACCGGCTTCAGATGATCTTTCAGGACCCTTTTGCCAGCCTGAACCCGCGTTGGCGCGTGGCACGGATCATCGCAGAACCGCTGCGCACCCTGCGACCAGAAACGCCCGAGGCAGAAGTCTCTGCCCGTGTCGACGAGTTGTTGCGCACCGTGGGGCTGGCCCCTGCGGACGGGCTGAAATTCCCGCACGAGTTCTCTGGCGGGCAGCGGCAGCGGATATCCATTGCCCGCGCCCTTGCCGGTGAGCCCGAGTTTCTGGTCTGTGACGAGCCCACCTCGGCCTTGGATGTCTCGGTGCAGGCGCAGGTTCTGAACCTGATGAAACGCCTTCAGAAGGAGATGGAGCTGACCTATCTCTTCATCAGCCACGACCTGAGCGTCGTGCGGCACATGGCTGATGTCATCGCGGTGATGTACCTTGGCCGCATCGTCGAAATCCAGCCGACAGCGGATTTGTTCGCCAACCCGTTGCACCCCTACACAAGGCTGCTGCTGGAGACGATCCCGGACCTCGAAGCGCCCAAACGTGACCGCGCCCCGATGGGCGGGGAAGTGCCCTCGCCGGTTTCGCCGCCGCCGGGGTGCAGCTTTCATCCGCGCTGCCCGCTGGCCTTCGAGCGATGCAAGCAGGAACGCCCTGAACGGCGTAGCCATGTCCACAACCGCCGCGTCGCCTGTTTCGCGGCCGAAGAAGGAGGCCCCGATGTACGATGAAACCTTCTTGCGCCGCGCGATCGAGATCTCGGCGCAGGCTGTTGAAATCCCCGGCACCGAGCCATTTGGCGCGGTCATCGTCAAAGATGGCAAGATTGTTGGAGAGGGGATCAATCGGTCCGTCATGAACCATGATCCGACGTCGCATGGAGAAACCGAAGCGATCCGCGATGCCTGCCGAAATCTTGGCACCATCGATCTGCGTGGCTGCGTCCTTTATTCCAGCTGCGAGCCATGCGCGCTTTGCGTGGCGGCGATGAACATTGCCGGAATTGCCACGCTGTATTACGCCGCCGATATGGTACAGGCCGGAGACGCCCTTGGCGATCTGCCAGAGGCGGCGCGTTTTCCGGTGGATGTGGATCGTTTGACGCATGAATGCGGACACGCGGTCACGGAGCGTTTCATGCCGTCCGAACAGCATCTGGATGCAGACGCGACAGCCGTTCTGCACGATTGGGCCAGTCACGCGCGTTCAAGGCTTTGATCGCGCGCCTGCGTTTCTGGGCATTGCTATCCGGGGGAAGGGCTTTGCATTCGCATGACCGTCTGCCCGATATACACAGTGTTGGGGGAGAACAGGTTCGTCCCTTCACGCCCCGTTGTCGCGCTCTGTTGTAAAAACGCCCCCAAGAGGCGGCATCGAACTGCCTCGCGTTCAATTCACCGGCCATCGCCCCCGGCTGTTCCCTCTGATCAGAGGCACGCGCCCGGTCGCGCGATGCCTTAGGGCAGTGGCGCGGTCGACTTTCTCGGGATCAAGCTCGGCGTCGTCTTCTTGATCGTGGCCACACCGTCCTCGTCAAACAGAAGCTGCAACGCGATCTCGGCTACGCGGTCAAACGGCACCTGAACTGTCGACAGAGGGACCGGCAGCCGACTGACGATCGGGATGTCGTTGTAACCGACGAGAGAGACGTCGCCGGGCACCGACAAACCGGCATGCGCGATCGCCGACATGCTGCCGATGGCCGTGTTGTCATTGACCGCAAATATCGCCGTCGGCGGCTTGGCCAAGGCGAGAAGGGTACGCGCTGCCGTTTCACCGGATTCGATGCTGAAGGTGGAAGGCACGATCAGGTCCGCCGCTTCCTCGATCCCCGCCTCGGCAAGCGCTTGCCGATAGCCCGCGAGACGGCCAAGAGCGCTGGTCGCATAATCCGGCCCGGCGATGATGCCGATGCGTCGATGGCCGAGGTCGATCAGGTGACGCGTTGCAAGGTAGCCGCCAAGCTGGTCGTCGCCGACGGATGCGGCGCTTGACCCATTGTGGCGCAGGGCAAAGACAAAAGGCACGCCGCGATCCCGCAATTCGTCTGCGAAATCATCGCCCTCCCGGGCGGTGGTCAGGATCAAACCGTCGACGCCACGTCGGATGAGGGCCTCGGCGGCCTTGCGGCTGGCCTCGGGGTTGTCGTCGGTGGTCGCGACGATGGCGAAGCGGCCCTGTTGTGCGGCGGCGGCGCTGACGGCCTCGTAGAACATCGCCATCACGGTGTCGGTCAATCGCGGCACGATCACCCCGATCGTCCCCGTCGACCCGCGCCGGAGATTCGCGGCGGAGAGGTCGCGGACATAGCCAAGGCGACGCGCGACCTCGCGCACATGCCGGGCCTTGGGCGAGTCGGAGTTGGGAAACCGTTCGTCCAGCATTCTGGAAACCGATGACTTCGAAACTCCGGACTCCCGCGCAACATCGTGAAGCGTCACCCGACCCTTTGATCTTACTTCTGTTTCTTCACCTGCCATGGGTCCCTCTGCACGCCGTGTTGGCCGTTTCCTCGAAACTATCACTTGACAGGCCTCGCTGGCAATGCATTTTTGGGAACGTTCCCGCAAACGTTCCCAAAGAGGATTGACGCAGCGGGTCAGCCAAAGTTGAATCGCATCTGGAGGAGTTTCCGACATGCAACCCATGGACCTTCGCGGCCTCAGCCCCGCACCCGTCACCGCCTTCAAGAAGGACGGCTCGCTCGACATCGAGGCCAACGTCCGCATCGCCAAATGGCTCGCCAGCTTCGAGGACGTGAAGTCCATGGTGATCCTCGGTCACGCAGGCGAGGGCACCTTCCTGACCGCGGATGAGCGGCTTGAACTGATCCGCGCCTACAAGGACGCGGTCGATGTGCCGATCATCGCGGGCATCACCGGCGAAGGCACCAAGGTTGCCGCCGAAGAGGCCAAGCGGTCCTTCGATGCGGGTGCCACCGGTGCGCTGGTCTATCCGAACCACGGCTGGCTGCGCTTCGGCTTCCAGAAGGGCGCGCCGCAGGACCGCTACAAGGCGATCTACGAAGAGGGTGGCCTTCAGACGATCCTGTTCCAGTATCCCGATGCGACCAAGGCGTCCTACGATCTGGACACCCAGCTTGAGATCGCCGCGCAGCCGGGCTGCGTCGCCACCAAGAACGGCGTGCGCAACATGAAGCGCTGGTATGTCGAGATCCCCGAGCTGAAGAAGGCGCAGCCGGACCTGCAGATCCTGTCCTGCCATGACGAGTGGCTGCTGCCGACGATGTTCGACGTCGATGGCCTGCTGGTGGGCTATGGCAACATCGCGCCGGAACTGCTGATCGACCTGATCAAGGCGGGCAAGGCGCAGGACTATCCGACCGCCCGCAAGGTGTTCGAACAGCTGCTGCCGGTCACCCGCGCCGTCTATCACCGTGGCTCGCACATGGAAGGCACCGTCGCGCTGAAAATCGGTCTGCGCCATCGCGGCCTGCTCGACAACGCCACGATCCGCGAACCGCTGAAGGACCTCGGCGAAGCTGCCGAGCGCGAGATCGAAGCCGCCTTCGATGCTGCCGGGATCGGTCGCGTCGATCTGGCGATGGCTGCCGAATAAACGTCAAATCGTTTGCCCCCGGTCCACCACCGGGGGCATCGTCACATAAAGGGAGGAAACCATGATCAAATTTACACTCACCGGGCTGCGCCACGCCGCCACGGCAGTGGCAATTGCCGCCATTACCGCGACGAGCGTCGCCGCTCAGGACGTCCGCATCGGCGCGATGCGCGAAGGATCGTCCTGGTATGTTTTTGCCGCGACACTGGAACAGATCATCGAGCCGATCCTTGGCGCGAATTCCGTAGAAGTGATCGCCCGGGGCGGCGGCGTCGCCAACCCGATGGTCGTTCAAGGCGGCAAGGCCGAAATCGCCCTGTCCAACGTCGCCTCGGCCGTCTGGGCCAAGGAGGGGGCCGACGTTTACAACGGCATGCAGGCGCCCGATATTCGCGCCCTCGTCGGTGGCCTGAACAACGTCTATGTCGGTGTCATGGCGCGCAAGGCGTTCACCGACGAAATGGGCACGACCGATCTCGCCGCGATCATGTCCTCCGGGAAGCCGGTTCGCGTTCTGATGAAGCCGGTCGGCTCGTCCGCGGTGCCGGTTGCGCAGATGATCTTCGAGGGGCTTGGCACCTCTGCTGAGCAGATCAAGGCCAATGGCGGCGACATCATTCAGGTCGATACCGGACAGATCTCCGACCAGATGCGCAACGGCAATGCCGACATCTACATCGACACCATGATCAAGGGGCATCCCACGATCACCGAGGTCGCGTTGACCACCGACTCCGTCTTTCTCAACATCCCCGATGCGGCCATGACCGTGCTCGAGAAGAACGGCCTGACCCCCGGCGCCTACGGCCCGGAGTGGTATCAAGGGCAAAGCGAAAAGACGACCGGAGCCAACCTCGGGACCGTGCTGATCGCTAATGCCAATCTCGACGAGGAAACGGCTTACAAGATCACCAAGGCCATCATCGAGAACGCGGAAGAGTTGAAGGCGTCGCATGGCGCGTGGTCGCGCTTCGATCCGAAGAAGGCCATGCTGCCGGAGAACACCGGGATCGAACTGCACCCCGGCGCCGCCCGCTACTACAAGGAAGCCGGCCTGATGTGATCCGGCGGGCGCGGCCGAACTTCCCCGGTCGCGCCCATCCCCGTCCCGCGATGCGCCAAATGGAGGAGACCATGCGCGCCATGTTGTCCCGCAACCCTGCCCACGCCATCGCCTTCGCGATCGGCCTCGCCCTCATCGCCTTTCAGGTCTGGCTGCTGTTCGAAGCGCAGCAACCGCTGCTGGAACGCCCGGTCCACCTGACCGCAGCGCTGGTCCTGCTGTTCCTCTACAAGCCCCTGACGACCGAAAAGCTGCCCCGCTGGCTGCGTATCGCGATCGACGTCGCGCTGATCGGTGCCTCCGTCGCGGTCCTCGGCTACTACCTGACGGGGTTCGAGCGGCTGACCACCCGGATGGAGAACGTCTCTCCGGTCTTCACCTCCGACATCGTCTTTGGCGCGCTTCTCGTATTCCTCCTGCTCGAAGGTTCCCGCCGCGCGGTCGGCTGGGTGTTGGTCTGGGTGCTGCTCGCCTTCATCGCCTATGCCTTCTGGGGCAACGTGCTGCCCGGCTGGCTGCAGTTCCGCGGATTCGGGATCGAGGCGGCGACGGAAATCATGACCATGACCACCGCAGGTGTGCTGGGCATCACCACCTCGACCTCGGTCAGCTTCATCTTCTATTTCATTCTCTTCGGGGCCTTCTACGCGGCGGTCGGCGGAGGCCAGTTGTTCATCGACCTCGCCATCCGCGCCGCAGGGCGCGCCACCGGCGGCACGGCCAAGGCCGCGATCATCGGGTCCTCGCTCATGGGGTCGATTTCCGGGTCCGCCGTGGCCAACGTCGTCTCGACCGGCGTGTTCACCATCCCGCTGATGAAGAAGACCGGCGTGCCCGCCCATCGCGCGGCGGGGATCGAGGCCATTGCGTCGACCGGGGGGCAACTCATGCCGCCGATCATGGGGGTCGCCGCCTTCATCATGGCGGAGCTTCTGGGCATGCCCTACGCGCAGGTTGCGCTGGCCGGGCTGATCCCGGCGGTCGCCTTCTACCTCGCGCTCATGCTGGTCGTGGACCTGTCCGCCCGGCGTGAAGGCGTCCGGGCCATGACCGCCGACGAAGTGGCCGAAACCCCGGCTATCCTGCCGCGCCTGCATCTCATCATTCCGCCCATGGTCCTGATCGGACTGCTGGTCAGCGGATATTCGGCCTCCTACTCCGCCGTGATCGCGTCGCTTTCTTGCTTCGTCGTGCCCTTCGTGCGCCGCAACACATGGATCGGCACCAAGGAAGTGATCGAAGCGCTCCGCGACACGCCGAAACAGGTCGCCGAGGTCGCCGTCCCGATCGCCGCCATCGGCATCGTCATCGCCGTTGCGGTGCAGTCGAACCTCGCGCTGAAATTCGCGGGCTCGCTTCTGTCGCTGTCCGAAGGCTCGACCTACCTGTCACTGATGCTGGCCATGGTCGGCTGCATCGTGATGGGCATGGGGCTGCCCACGGTCGCCGCCTACATCATCGGCGCGGTCCTGTTCGTTCCTGCCATCCAGAAACTCGGTATCGCGCCGCTTCCGGCCCACTTCTTCATCTTCTACTACTGCGTGCTCTCGATGGTGACGCCGCCGGTCGCACTGGCCTCGTTCGCGGCGGCTGCGGTCGGTCGGGCATCGACGGTCAAGACCTCGCTCTCGGCCTTCGGTCTGTCCTTGGTGGCCTTCTTCGTCCCGTTCGCCTTTGTCTTCGATCCGGGTGTGCTGGCACAGGGGTCCATGGCGCAGATCGCTTTCTCCGCAGTCTCGCTTCTTGTGTCCACCGCGCTTTGGGCCGTGGCCTTTGGTGGCTGGGCCGGGAGACCGCTCGGTTGGGGCACGCGGATACCTGTCGGCCTCGCGGGGCTGGTGGCGGTGATCGCGCCCTCCGGTTCCACGCCTTGGGTCGTTGCGCTGACGCTGGGCTGGGTCATGGTCGTGGGCATCGCGGTGCTTGCACGGCGCAGCCCGTCCGCCTTGCCCAACCCCGCAGAGTGAGCGATGATCGCTCAATGCGCCCCGAAGGCGCCGTGGTGAGAGGGGCGTAGCACCCCCTCCGCCGGGTCACGGACCCTCCGTCACCCGCGGTCTGCTTCGTGGATGCCCGGGATCAGGCGAGGATCTGACGCGGGGGGCGGATGAACCGGCGCTGGCCTGCGGAAATCCCCGCGATCTCAAGGGGATGGGGCATTTTCGCGATGCCGACCGCATGACTGGACCAAAACGACACCCTTCCAACGGCAGGGAAAGGCCAGACACCCGTGTGTCTGGCTATTCCTTCAAAGCCCGCGCGTTGGCGAAGGACAAAAGCGTTTTCGTCTCTTCATTCCACAGGTGCAGCCGGGCGTTGGCGAGGCTTTCGCGGATCGTCATGCGGTTGCCCTCGGCCAGCGCCGCGTGATCCCGCAGAACTTCGGGCAGGCGATAGAACGGGATGCGACTGTATAGGTGATGCACGTGGTGAATGCCGATATTCGCGGTAAACCACTGCAGGACCGGCGGCATCACGTAGTGGGAACTGCCATGCAGGGCGGCCTCATGTAGCTGCCAATCCGCATCGGACTCCCAGTGGGTGTTTTCAAACTGATGCTGAACGTAGAACAGCCAGACACCGGCGGTCGCCGCCAGCAGCGTCGAGGGCAGGAAGATCAGCAGGATCGGCATCAGACCGCCGAAATACACGATGACGGACAGGGCGGCCAGCAACACCGCATTCGTGCCCATGGCGCTGAACCAGTATTTGCCGACCTTCATGAAGCCCAAGGGCAGGCGGTTCTGAAGCAGGAACAGGTAACCCGGCCCCAGCCCGAACAGGACGACCGGGTGGCGATACAGACGGTACAAGAAGCCCTTCATCGGGGACAGGCCGCGATATTCCGCAACGGTCAGGGTCGTGATGTCACCGATGCCGCGACGGCCAAGATTGCCGCAGGCATTGTGGTGGATGGAATGCGCGCGCCGCCAGACGTCATACGGTGTCAGCGTCAGAACGCCGAGCACCCGCCCAAGCCAATCGCTTGCAACGCGGCTCTTGAGGAAGGCTCCGTGCCCGCAATCGTGCTGGATGGCGAACAGACGCAGAAGAAAAGCCGCGTTGAAAAGCGACAGGGCGACCGTCAGCCAATAGCTGTAGGACAGCGACCACCATGCGGCGGCCCAAAGCAGGATGAAGGGGCCAAGGGTGATGGCCAGTTCTGTCCAGCTTCGAAGGTCGTTGGGTTCCCGGTATTCGGCAAGAATGCGAACCCAGTCCTTTGCGTCGTGGATAACGGGTTGCCCTTGGGGCGCAGGTGAAAGGTTGCTCATTGCCATCATCATCTAGTTGTCGTTGCAGTCGTCTCTAAACGATCGAGCCGCTCTGGCAAATGTGAATACCTTTCGCTACACATCTTGTTGTGTGATCCGGCAAGCCGATATCCATGGCGCGTCGGCACCTTGGCTGGATAAAATTGCCTAGGCCGAGGCGAACAGGATCACCGCCGCGCCGCTTTGCGCTGCTCGTAGGCATCGATCATGCGGATGATCCAAGGGATGTTCGGCATGAACAGAAAGATCCGGGTCAGCTGAAAGGCCGTGACCAGCGCAAGGTCGATTCCAAGGAACTTGGCCGTCAGTGCCATTTCCGTGACCCCGCCGGGCGCGGCCCCCAGAACGAGCACTTCCCAAGGCTGGCCGGCCAAGGCTGCAATCGCCACCGCGATGCCAGAGATGACGGCCAGCAACATCAGCGTGCTTGTCATGATCGCGAACAATTGGCGTTTTTGATTGGCAAAGAGGTCGTGCCGGAACGTGCTGCCCAGCCATGTGCCCAAGACGATCTGCGCCAGCGACAGGATTTCGACCGGGAAGGCCGTCGGGTGCAGGCCGATGGCGCTGGCGGCGGCGGAAAAGGTCAGCGGCCCAAGGAAATACGGGTTGGACAGGCGCAGGCGTTTGAACAGCAGCGCGCCGGTGATGGCCAGCAGCGCGAGGAAGCCGTTGCCGACGGGATCGAGCCCACCGCCCGCCATCATGTCAGAGCGATCCGGCCAGCCGTCCAGCGCGAAGACCGCAATCGGCACAAGGATCACCACCGCCGCGATGCGGGTGGTCTGGGCAAGGATGACCGGCGCCGGATCGCATCCATGCCGTTCCGCCATGATGGCCGCCTCGACCGGGCTGGTCGGGAAGGTCGACAAAAAGGCCTGCGACAGGCGGAGTCCCGTGGTGCGTGCAACGAGGATGGCGATCATCCCGGCGCAGGCTGCCGAGGCGAGCGCGGTTCCGATCATCACCGGGGCGAGGCTGAGCAGGGCAGCCAATGCGGCCGGTGTGAAGGCAAGCCCAACCTGTGCGGCGATGGTCATCTGGCCAAAGGGGCGCGTCTTGACCGGCACCGTCACCTTCAGCAGCCCCGAGATCGACAGCGCCGCCGACAGGACCAAGGGCCCGATCATCCATGGCAGCGGGATGCCCATGCGGGCGAACATCCAACCAACGCCGGTCGCCGAAAGGTACAGAATGGACAGGGTAAGCAAAGTCTTGATGCGCAATGGCACGGGCATGTCCTGATGTTTCTCTGGATGGGTGTTCGGCAGTGCAAAGTCGCCCGGCCCATTCCTTGTCGGTGGGCTGCCGGGCCATGGGCTATTCCATGGGGCGCAGGTCTTGCACGGGAATGGGCTTGCCCTCCGGGTCGAGCGCCACAAAGACGAAATTCGCCTCGGTCACCTTTTCGCTGAAGCGCGTTTCGCGCGGGCGGCGCCATGCTTCGACATGGATGGTCATGGACGTCCGTCCGACCTTGGTCAGCGCTGCATAAAGCGACACCTCGTCGCCAACCTTGACCGGGCGGTGAAAGATCATGCCGTCCACCGCGATGGTGGCGCTGCGCGCGCCCGATGTATAGGTCGCGACCGTTCCGGCGGCGAGGTCCATCTGGCTCATCAGCCAACCGCCAAAGATGTCGCCTGCGGGGTTCGTATCGGCGGGCATGGCAATGGTGCGAATGGTCGGGTTGCCGCTTGGCGGTTGGTCTGTGCCAGCCATGGTGCATTGTCCTTGTTCGGGGTCTGGACCCGTCAGGAGGATGCTCCTGACGGGATTGCATGCTGCCAGCATACTTAATCCTCGGCTGGTCTGAACCCAACCAATGGTTTGGTCACGGCATACCCGCTGCTCAGTATACACAGCCAAACGCCGGGTTTCCGGCCATTGAGACGGAGGGGACAGGCATGGCTGATGTAACTGTCGAGATCAGGGATGGGCTTGGCTGGGTCACCATCGACAATCCGCCGGTGAACGCCCTGGGGCGTGCTGTGCGGCAGGGGCTTTGGGACGCGGTGGTCAGGCTGCGCGACGCCGATGTGCGGGCGGTGGTGCTGACCGGGGCCGGTCGTGCCTTTGTCGCCGGGGCCGATATTCGCGAACTGGGGCAGACACCGCGCGCGCCCTATCTGCCGGACGTTCTGGCCGCGATTGCAGAGGCGCCGGTGCCTTGGGTCGCCGCGATCAATGGCCCGGCGCTGGGCGGTGGGCTCGAACTGGCGATGGCTTGTCATGCGCGGATCGGGGTGGCGTTGGCCAAGCTGGGTCTGCCAGAGGTCACTCTCGGGATCATTCCTGGGTCTGGCGGCACGGTGCGCCTGCCACGTCTGGTTCCGATGGAAACGGCGATCAAGCTGGTGACCGGCGGCAAGCCCATCGGCGCGCCCGAGGCGCTGGAGGCGGGGTTGGTTGACCGGCTGGCACAGGATGACTTGCACGCCGAGGCCGCTGCGATGGCGCGGGATCTGGCGGCGGCGGGTCGTCCCAAACCGGCGCTTGCCCGCGATCTGGTGGCAGGCGATCCCATCGACTGGGAGGCACAAGAGGCACAGCTGCGCAAACGCAGCCGGGGCGCGGCGGCCCCGCTGGAGGCTCTGGCCTCGCTGAAATGCGCGGCAAACGCGCCTGTCGACGTGGCGCTGGCGGGGGAGCGGGAACGGTTCCTGCGGCTCGCCAAGTCGGACGAGGCGGCGGCGCTGCGGCGTGTGTTCTTTGCCGAACGGCGCGCGGGTCAGGCGTTGAAACAGGCCGATGCGGACCCGGTCGACCTGTCGCGCGTGGGTGTGATCGGCGGCGGCACGATGGGGGCGGGGATCGCCACCGCCTTGCTGCTGGCTGGCTCAAACGTGTGTGTGATCGAACGCGATGATCCGGCGGCTGAGGCAGCGAAAACCCGCGTCGCCGACACCATCGCCGCCAGCGTCGAACGTGGGGCTGTCTCTGCTGCCAAGGGAGAGGCCGCACTGGCCAACCTGACCACCGACACGGATTATGCGGCGCTGAAAGACTGCCCGCTGGTGATCGAGGCCGTCTTCGAGGACATGGCCGTCAAGCGCGCGGTCTTTGACACGCTGGACGCGGTAATGCCCGCCGAGGCGATCCTTGCCACCAACACGTCGTATCTCGACGTGAACGCGCTGGCAGCGATGACGCGGGACCCCGCGCGCATTCTGGGCCTGCACTTCTTTTCGCCCGCCCATGTCATGAAACTGCTTGAGGTGGTTCGGGGCGAGGCCACCGGCGCGCGGGCGCTGGCAACGGGTGGGGCGCTGGCCAAGCTCTTGCGCAAGATACCGGTGGTGGCCGGGGTCTGTGACGGCTTTATCGGCAACCGCATCATGGCCGCCTACCGGCGCGAATGCGAATTCATGCTCGAAGAGGGCGCTCTGCCGCATCAGGTCGACGCGGCGATGCAGGCCTTTGGCTTTGCCATGGGGATTTATGCCGTTCAGGACATGAGCGGGCTGGATATCGCTTGGGCGCAGCGCAAGGCGCGGGCGCCCGATCGCGACCCGTCCGAACGCTATGCCCATATCGCCGACCGTCTGTGTGCAGCCGGGCGGCTGGGGCGCAAGACCGGCAAAGGCTGGTACGATTATGCGTCGGGCAAGGCCGAGATCGCCCCGGAGGTCACGCGGATCATCGAAGAGGAAAGCGCAAAGGCGGGCCGCACCCGCAAGGCGTTCACCGAAGCCGAGATCATCACGCGCATCCTGACCACGATGCAGCGCGAGGGGCAGGCCGTGCTGGATGAAGGGATCGCCGAAGGGCCGGATGACATCGACGTGGTGATGATCACGGGCTACGGGTTCCCGCGTCACAAGGGTGGCCCGATGTACATGGCGCGCACCGCCGACTGACGCTTGCCGCCCCCGAATTGCGAACCTTCGCGGTCCAAAGCGCGCCTCGGTGACCAATCCCAAGTGTCGGCAAGGCAAACAAATACTCAGTTCACCGGGCAGCCCCTGATTTGGGACACTGACAGATAGGAGATTTGCCGATGCTCGCGCCGGGCATTGGCGAGGGAGGAACACATGGAAGACTACAAGAAAGCCCTTGGCTGGCGGTTGCGCTGGGATGTGGTGCGCGGAGCGCTGCCGGTGCTGGATCTGTTGGGCTGTGCGGCGCTGCTGGCCGTGTTCTGGCAGTATTACACACAGGCGTCTGCCTTGCCGCCGCCGTTCAACGAGGTCGATATCGGCGCGGGCGGCTTTCCGATCCTGCTGGCTGTGGCCACATTGATCGGCATTGCTGCCGTGGCCATTGCTGCCGTCATTCGCCTTCTCGATCCGGTGCCGGTGGCTTGGGTCTCGATCCGGCGACCGCTGTTCGTTCTGGCGACGATTGGGCTGCTGCTCCTCCAGTCGATCTATTTCGAGACGCTGGGCACCCTGCCAAGCGTGCTGATCTTTTCCATCCTGACGATGCTGGCCTGCGGTGAACGCCGCCCGCTGCACCTGATCGGTGTGCCGCTCGCCCTTGGGGCGTTCATCTTCGTCGTTTTCAACCTGGCGCTCGACGTCAACCTGCCGTGAGGAACAAACATGCTTGAGAGCTTGGCAATCGGTTTTTCCGCGTTCGGCGACCCCATGGTCTGGTTCGCCCTCGTTTTCGGCGCGCTGGCGGGCTACCTGATCGGGGCCATTCCCGGCCTTGGTCCCAGCCTTGGCGTCGCGCTGCTGATCCCCTTCACCTATGGCGTGGACCCGGTGGTTTCCATCGTCGGTCTGGTCGCGCTTTATGCGGCGGCGGAATATGGCGGTGCGATCACGGCGATCCTTATCAACTCGCCCGGCACGGCGGCGGCCGTGGCGACCTCATGGGACGGCTACCCGCTGACCCAGCAGGGCCGTACGGGCGAGGCGCTGACTGTCTCGATCCTGTCGTCGGGGGCGGGCATCTTCATGGCGACGCTGCTGCTGATCGTCACGGCGGTCCCCCTGTCGGAATTCGCTTTGCGCTTTGGTCCGGGTGAATATTTCGCCTTGGCGCTGGTCGGGCTGAGCCTCGTCGCGGGCCTGTCGGAAGGCTCGCCGCTGAAAGGCACCGTGGCCATGGGGATCGGCCTCGCGCTGGCCACGATCGGGCTGGACGTGCAGACCGGCACGCCGCGCTTTACCATGGGCAACCCCGAGTTCTTCGAAGGTCTGCCGTTGGTGCCGGTTCTGCTGGGGCTCTATGCCCTGTCCGAGGTTCTCTTCATGATCGAGGACGGCCCGTCGGAAAAGCTGAAAAGCACGCCCATCGGCGGGCTTCTGGCGCTGCCGGTCAAATCCATCCTCGGGCTGAAAACCGCCATCCTGCGCAGTTCGGTTCTGGGCTATGCCATCGGCGTGATCCCCGGCGCGGGGGCCTCCATTGCCTCCTTTGTCTCTTATGCCGTGTCCAAGCGCATGTCGAAGACGCCCGAGACATTCGGCAAGGGATCGCTGGAAGGCGTGGCCTCGTCCGAGGCTGCGAACAATTCAGCCGTGGCCGGTGCTTTGGCCCCGCTGCTAGCGCTGGGCATTCCCGGCTCGCCGACCACGGCGATCATGATCGGGGCGCTGATGGTGCAGGGCATCCAGCCGGGGCCGCTTTTGTTCACCAAGTCGCCCGAGATTCCCTACACCGTCTTTGTCTCGCTTTGGGTCGGGGTGCCGGTGATGGTGCTGATCGGTCTGGCGGGCGCCCGGATCTGGGCCAAGGTCGCCAATATCCCGCGCCCGGCGATTGCCGCGATCGTGGCGGGCATCTGCTATGTCGGTGCCTATGCGTCGCACACCACGATGTTCCCGGTGCATGTGATGACGGTCTTCGGCGTGCTGGGCTACATCCTGCGCAAGCTGGAAATCCCGCTGGCGCCGATCATCCTCGCGCTGGTGCTGGGCGAGATGATGGAAACCAATTTCCGCCGCGCGCTGATCTCGAACAAGGGCGAATGGGACATCTTCTACACCTCGCCGATGACCATGATCCTGATCACGATCGCCGTTCTCGCCTTTGTCCTGCCGGGCCTGTCGCAACTGCGCGCCCGTCGCGCCAAAGCGCAGGCGCTTTGACCAAGATTTCAGTCCCCGTTGCCTGACAAACGCTCAGTTCACGCGCGGGGCGGGAAGATCGACACTGACCAAAGGCGGAAACGCCAAACGCTAAACGACTGCTATGGGAGGAAAACGAATGGCAATCACGCATCTCAAGAAACTGGCGCTGGGTGTCGCGGGCGCGGTGGCTCTGACATTGGGCGCAGCACAGGGGGCCATGGCCGAGGACTGGGCCCCCGAGGGGCCGGTCAACATGATCCTGCACACCAAGCCCGGCGGCGGCGTGGATGTCTACAGCCGCACGCTGGCGAAAGAGCTTGAGCCGATCATCGGGCAGAGCATCGTGGTCGTGAACGCCCCGGGTGGCGGCGGGGCGACCCAGATGGCCAAGATCCGCGCGTCCGAACCCGACGGGCTGACGCTTGGCGTCAACACGGTCACCCACCTGACCGGCATGCAGACCAACCTGCGCGGCACGTTTTCGCCGGATGATTTCGAATGGATCGCCCTGTCGCAGATCGACCCGATCCTGTTCTTCGTGTCCAAGGAGTCCGAGCTGAATTCGATCACCGATATGGTCGAACTGGCGAAATCCAACGGTGGTGAAGTCAACATTGCCGGGTTCGGTCCCGTCGGCTCGATGCAAAATATCGGCATGTCGATGCTGGAAAAGGCGGCCGGTGTGAAATTCAACTGGGTGGCGCATCAGTCGACCCCCGATATCATCGCCGCCGTGCTGGGCGGGCACATGGATGTGGGTGTCTCCAACCTCGGCCCGGCGCTTGAATTCTTCGAAGCGGGCCGTCTGAAGGGGCTTGGCGTTCTGGGTGACGACCGCCTGTCGACGCTGCCCGACATGCAGACCTTTGGCGAGCAGGGCTATGACGTCGATACCAGCTGGCTGCAAATCCGCGGGGTCTTTGGCCCCAAAGGCATGCCGCTGGACCTGCAACAGCAGATCGCCGACGCGATCCACAAGGCCATGGCCAGCGACAGCTACCAGACCTATGCCCGCGCCGCTGGCGTTCAGGACAGCGACTACGGCCCCGAGGAATATTCGGCCTTCATCAAGCAGATGAGCACCGTGGCCGAAGAACAGCTCAAGGCCGCCGGGATCATCAACTGATCCCGCGCCTCCGGTCCCTTCGCCTTGCGGTGGGGGGACCATCCCAAACCTGTTTCCCGCTTTCAAAAAGGTGTCCATCATGACCGGCGCATTCAGCGGCCTTCGGGTCATCGACACGACCCATGTTCTCGCCGGGCCCTATGCCTCCTACCAGATGGCGTTGCTTGGCGCCGAGGTGATCAAGCTTGAGGCCCCGGATGATCCCGATCAGGCACGGTTCAACGGCACCGACCGCGATCTGGTCCGCGCGGCGATGGGTACCGCGTTTCTGGCACAGGGGGCCGGGAAAAAGGCGCTGGCGCTGGACCTGAAATCCGAAGCCGGGCGTGACGCGCTGCTGCGGCTCGCCGAAACGGCGGATGTCTTTGTCGAGAACTACCGCCCCGGCGCGTTTGCCGATCTCGGCCTTGGCTATGAAGACCTCGCCGCCGTCAACCCACGCCTGATCTATTGTTCGGTCTCGGCCTTTGGTGCCACCGGGCCGCGCCGACACCAGACCGGCTATGACAACATCATTCAGGCGTTTTCCGGCATCATGGACATGACCGGGCATGGTGATGACCGCCCGCTGAAATGCGGCGCGCCGGTTGTCGACTATGCCACCGGGCTGACCGCCGCCTTTGCGATTTCAGCCGCGTTGTTTCAGCGCGAACGCACCGGCAAGGGGCAGAGCATCGACGTGTCGATGCTGGACGTTGCCATGACGCTGATGACCGCGCCCGCGACGGATTTCCTCTGGACCGGAAAACACCCCAAGGCAAAGGGCAATTCCTACGCCTTCGCCACATTGGGGATGTATCAGGCCGCCGACGAGCCGCTGATGATCGCCGCCTCGAACCTGCGGCAACAACGGCGTCTGTGGGTCGGGCTGGGCCGCGAGGATCTGGTGAAAACCGACAACCTCGCCCGGATCGACGACTACAAGACCGAACATGCGGTGCTGGCCTCGATCATCGAAACCATGCCCGCCGCCTATTGGGAAGCGTTCTTCAACGAGCGCCGCGTGCCTGCCTCGCGCGTCCGCCGCCTTGCAGAGGCGTTGCAGGACCCGCAGGCCGAGGCTCGCGCCCAGTTCCTGCGCCTCGCCGACCCGAGCGGCCGTCTGGAGGGGCTGCGCGTGCCCTCGGTGGCGTTCCGCATGTCAGGTTCTGAAACCGGCGTCCGCCTGCCGCCGCAACAGGTGGGCGCGCAAACCGCCGATATTCTGCGGTCGATCGGGCTGGGAGATGACGAGATCGAGGCGCTGTGCCTTGCCGGTCTGGCGCTTCAGGCGGCGGAGTCCGGCGCCCCGCAAGAGGCCGCACAATGACGACAGCAGCCGAAAGATTGGCCGATCTGGCCGCCGGTTGGCTGGACGCATCCCTTGGTGACACGCTGCGCGATGCGGTGCATTGCGCGACGCTGGACTGGTTCGCCACGACACTTCCCGGCACCTTGCAGCCCCCGGCCACCTTGCTCGCGGCAGGCGGGCTTGCGCGCGAGGGCAAGGCTTGGTGCTACACCAGCGAGCGGTGGATCGACCCGCGCAGCGCGGCCTTCATCAACGCGGCGGCCAGCCACACGGTCGAATTCGACGACATCTTTCGCGATGGCGGCTATCATCCCGGATCGCCGACTTTTGCCGCCGCGCTTGCCGTGGCGCAGGATATCGGTGCCTCGCGCGACGCCTTCGACCGCGCCGCGATTGGCGGCTACGAGGTCGGCTGCCGCATCGCCATGGCGCTGCAACCACGCCATTACGAGTTCTGGCATATCACAGGAACGGTCGGCACCTTTGGCGCAGCGGCGGCGGTTGCGATGCTGCTGGGCTGCGACCGGGACGGGATCGCCCATGCCATCGCCATCGCCGCCAGTTTTGCGGGTGGTGTGCAGCAGAACCTGCAAGGCGAAAGCATGGTCAAGGCGATGCATCCCGGTCATGCCGCCGATGCGGGCATCCTTGCAGCCTATGCCGCCGCCTCTGGTGCGACGGGGGCGTGGGACAGCCTCGATGGCCCCAAGGGCTATTCGGCGGCCACCAGCGCGGGCACCGGCAACTGGGATGCGGCCTTCGCCGGGGCAGGGGAGTGGACCCCGATCACCCGTATGACGGTCAAGGTCCACGGCTGTTGTGGCCATATCTTTCCCGCCCTCGATGCGCTGGAGGCGTTGCGCAGCCAGCACGGCTTTGGCCCCGACGACATCAAGGTCATCCGCATCGAAGGTTACGGGCCGACCAAGGACATTTGCGACCGCCCCGACCCGCAGGTTGCGCAAGAGGCCCGGTTCAGCGCGCAATATTGCCTGTCTGCCTTGATGGTTCTGGGTGGTGTGCGGCTGGCGGCCTTTGCGCCCGAGGCGCTGCGCAACTCGGATATTCGTGCCTTGATGCCGCACATCAGCGTCGAGCGGGCCGAGGATCTGGCCGCCGAATACCCCCGCAAACGCATGGCGCGCCTGCATCTGACGTTGAAGGACGGGCGCAGCCTGTCCCGGTTCCAACCGTCGCGCCGCGGTGACCCGGACAACCCGATCTCGCGCGCGGATTTGCACGCCAAATACGAAGAACTGGTCAGCCCGGTTCTGCCGCAGGCAGAGCTGGAGCGGCTGCGCACCACCATCTTTGACGGCGCGGACCTGCCCGATGCCGTGACCAAGACACCCAACGGATAACACGCGAAACCGCAGCCCCCGGCTGCGCAGAGACGAGAAGGAAGACCCATGGACACCGCAGTTTCCCTGCCTGAGTTCATCATCGTTTCCCACGATGACGGGATTGCGACGATCACGCTGAACCGCCCCGAAAAGCGCAACGCGATCAACGACCAGATGCGGGCCGAACTGATTGCCGCCTTTGCCGAGGCGGATGCCGACACGAGCGTTCGCGCCATCATCCTGACCGGGGCGGGCAAAGGGTTTTGCTCGGGCGGCGATATCGCCGGTATGCGGGCGCGACTCGATGCGCCGACCGGCGACGTGGCCTTCAACGGCTGGAAGCGGCAGAAAAACACCCATCGCGGCGTGGCGGCCATTCACGGCGTGACGAAGCCGGTGATCGCGGCGGTGAATGGCGGGGCCTACGGTCTTGGCCTCGATATGGCGTTGGCCTGCGATTTCATCATCGCGGCGGATGGCGCGAAAATGTCCATGAGCTTCATCAAGCGCGGCCTCGTCTCGGATGGGGGCGGCATGTATTTCCTGCCGCGCCGCGTGGGCCTCTCAAAGGCGAAGGAGTTGATCTTTTCCGCAAGGGTCGTCGAAACCGACGAGGCGCTGAGCATCGGCATGATCGACCGCATCGCCACGCCCGAGACCCTGCTGACCGAGGCGCAGGCATGGGCCAAGGACCTGACCATTGGCTCGGCCACCGCCGTCGCGCTGACCAAGGAGATCATGGACAAGACGTTTGAAAGCTCGGACGATGCGATCTTTGCGCTGGGTCGCGAAGCGCAGGCGATGTGCTACACCACCGCCGAACACCGCCAGTCGGTCGAAGCTTTCCTCAACAAGCTGTCGAAGTAAGGGGTGCCGGAATGACCAATATCAAAGCCATCCTGAACCCGACCAGCGTTGCGGTTGTCGGGGCCTCCAACGATCCGGCCAAACTGACCGGGCGTCCCATTGCGTTCCTGCAGAAGCAGGGTTTTGCCGGGGCGATCTATCCGATCAATCCGCGTTACGACGAGATTGCCGGGCTGAAGAGCTATGCCAGCATCGCCGATCTTCCCGAAGCGCCCGATCTGGGGCTTGTGCTGGTCGGTGCGCACCGGGTGATCGACGCAGTGCGCGATCTGGCCGCGCGCGGCACCAAGGCGGCGGTTGTGCTGGCCTCTGGCTTTGGCGAGGTGGGCGAAGAGGGCCGCAAGCGGCAGGAACAGCTGCGCGAGGCGGCGGGCGACATGCGCATCCTCGGCCCGAACACCATCGGCCTCGTGAACCTGACCGACGGCATCCCGCTGACCGCCTCGGGCGCGATGGAGGTCGACGACATCCCGGCGGGCCGGATCGCCCTGCTGTCGCAATCGGGCGGCATCCTCGGTTCGCTTCTGTCGCGGGCTGTGGCGCGGGGCATCGGGTTTTCGAAACTGGTGGCCACGGGCAACGAGGCCGATCTGGACGTCTCGGACTTCCTGGAGGCGCTGGCCGAGGATGACGCGACGCAGGTCGTCGCGCTTTATCTCGAAACCATCCGCAACGTGGCCCGCTTCCGCGCGGCGGCGGCCAAGGTGATCGCGGCGGGCAAATCCATCGTCGCCTACAAGGTCGGGCGCTCTGAATCCGGCGCGCGCTCTGCCGTGTCGCATACCGGCGCGCTGGCCGGGGCGGATGAGGTCTATGACGCGCTGTTCAAACAGCTTGGCATCCTCCGCGCCCAGACCTTTGCCGATCTGCTGGATATCCCGGCGGCACTGGCGCAAGGCCGCCTGATGAAAGGCAACCGGGTGGCCATCGTCACCTCGACCGGCGGGGCCGCGACCGTGGTGGCCGACAATGTGGGCCTCAGCGGGCTGGACATGCCCGCGCCGGATAAGGAGACGGGGGACAGGTTGCAGGCGCTCGATCTCAAGGAGGCCGAGCTTGACCGCAACCCCATCGACGTGACGTTGGCGGGGCTGCGCCCGGGCCTGTTCCGTTCGATCCTGAAAATCCTCGTGGAAAGCCCCAGCTTCGACGCGATCGTCGTGGTGGTTGGCTCGTCCTCGATTGCGCAGCCCGATCTCGTGGCACAGCCGGTGCTCGACTCGCTGGCCCTGACCGACAAGCCGATCCTCGCCTATGTCAGCCCGGATGCGCCGGGCATCGTGCGCACGCTCAACACGCGGGGCATCCCGGCCTTTGCCGCCCCCGAAAGCTGCGCCTCGGCGCTGCAAGCACTGGCCAGCCCCACGGTGGCGTCACAGGGCAGCGGGTCGAACGCCAAAGACGTGGATTGCAGCGACATCGCCGCGGGGTCGTTGAACGAGGCCGAGGCGAAACAGCTGTTCGCTCGCTTCGGCGTGCCCGTCACCCGCGAGGTCACGGCCGAGACGCCCGAAGAGGCCGCTGAAAAGGCCCAAGACTTCGACGGCCCCGTGGTCATCAAGATCTTGTCAAACGAGATCCTGCACAAATCCGAGATGGGCGGCGTCGCGCTGAACATCGACCCGGCCGATGTCGGGGCGGAATGCGAGGCGATGCTGGCCCGGGTGCGCGCGGCGACAACGGCCAAGGTGGACGGGTTCCTCGTGCAGGAAATGGTCAAGGGCGGGGTCGAAATGATCCTTGGGTTCAACCGCGATCCGCAGCTTGGGGCCTATGCGCTGCTTGGGGCGGGTGGGGTCACGACAGAGCTGTACAAGGACGCGGCCATCCGGCTCTTGCCGCTGGACCGGTCCAGCGCGCGCGACATGATCGACGAGATCAAGGCAGGGGCATTGCTGAAGGGGTTCCGGGGCAGCCCCAAGGCCGATATCGAGGCCTTGGTGGACACCATGATCGCCTTCTCCTCCATGGCCGAAACGCTTGAGGACCGCCTGAGCGAAGCCGAGATCAACCCGGTCTTCGTCCTGCCTGAGGGGCAGGGCACCCGGGCGGGCGACAGCCTGATCGTCCTCGACTGATCCAGACCACGCATGGCCCCCGGCGGCGGGTCTGACCGCTGCGGGGCCGTGACTACCGCAAGGAGTCATCCCATGACCGACGTCTACATTTGCGACTACATCCGCACCCCGATTGGTCGCTATGGCGGAGCCTTGTCCTCTGTCCGTGCGGACGATCTGGGCGCGATCCCGCTGCGCGCTTTGGCAGAGCGCAATCCGGGGCTCGATCCGGCGGCGGTGGACGAGGTCATCCTTGGCTGCGCCAACCAAGCCGGGGAGGACAACCGCAACGTCGCGCGCATGTCGCTGTTGCTGGCGGGCTTTCCGGATTGCGTGCCGGGCACGACGATGAACCGGCTTTGCGGGTCGGGCATGGACGCGGTCATCACCGCCGCGCGGGCGATCAAGGCAGGCGAGGCCGATCTGGTGATTGCGGGCGGGGTCGAATCCATGTCCCGCGCGCCGTTTGTCATGCCCAAGGCGACCGCCGCCTTTGCCCGTGCCAACGAGGTTCACGACACCACCATCGGCTGGCGCTTTGTCAACCGGCTGATGCAGGCGCAATACGGCGTCGACAGCATGCCGGAGACGGCTGAAAACGTCGCCGAGGATTTTGGTATCACGCGCGAAGATCAGGACGCGTTTGCCCTGCGCTCCCAGCAAAAGGCGGGCGCGGCCATGCAAAGCGGGCGTCTGGCGCAAGAGATCACCCCCGTCAGCCTCCCGCAGCGCAAGGGCGACCCGGTCGTGGTCGACCGGGACGAACACCCTCGGCCCGCAACCACGCTGGCGGACCTTGCGCGGCTCAAGACCTTTGTCAAAGCCGATGGCAGCGTCACGGCGGGCAATGCATCCGGCGTCAATGACGGCGCGGCGGCGCTGCTCCTTGCCACGAAAAAGGCCGCCAAGCGTCACGGCCTGACGCCGATTGCCCGCGTTCTTGGCGGTACCACCGCCGGGGTTGCGCCGCGTATCATGGGGTTCGGGCCTGCGCCCGCGTCTAGGAAACTGATGGCGCGGCTTGGCCTTCGGCACGAAGATTTCGCCGTGATCGAACTGAACGAGGCCTTTGCCTCGCAAGGCTTGGCGACCTTGCGCGCCCTTGGCATCGACGACGATGACCCGCGCGTGAACCGCAATGGCGGGGCGATTGCGCTGGGCCACCCGCTGGGCATGTCCGGCGCGCGGATCACCGGGACCGCGATACTGGACCTGAAACCGGGGGAACGGTCCCTGTCGACCATGTGCATCGGGGTCGGCCAAGGCATCGCCATCGCGCTGGAACGCGTATAGCTTTTTGGGCCCGGCCCGGTGTAGACACTTGATCAGGCGACTGGCTGTCGAAACACTGGATCGGGCCATGTTTTGGCTGCGTCCGTGCATCCGGTCAGACCACAGCGCGAGGCCCCAGTATCGGCGAAACCAACCATGACAAGCCCCATCCCCCCTCTCAATCCCCTGCGCACATTCGAGGTCGCGGCGCGGCTGTGCAGTCTTACCTTGGCCGCGGAGGAATTGAATGTCAGCCAAGTGGCCGTGAGCCGTCAGGTCAAGACGCTGGAAGATTATCTGGGCGTGACGCTGTTCCGGCGTCTGCATCGGGGGGTGGAACTGACCGACGAGGGGCGCCAACTGTACGAAGGCATCGCGCATGCCTTTCAGGATATCGCCACGGCGTCGCGGCGGGTGTCACGTCGCGGGCGGCGCGACATTCTGGCCATCCAATCCTATACGACCTTTTCGCAGCGTTGGCTGATCCCCCGCCTGACGGATTTCCACGACAAGCACCCCCGGATCGAGGTGCGTCTCAGCTCGTCGACCGCGCCGGTCGATTTCGAAAGCCAGAACCTCGACGCGGCGATCCGGGCCGGAAAAGGCGATTGGCCGGACCTGCATTGCGAGAAGCTGGTGGACATCGAGCTGATCCCGATCTGCACCCCGGATTATCAGGAACAGCATGGCTTGTTCGACCCGAATGATCTGTCCCGTGTCCGGCTGCTGCATTCCATGGCCCGGCCAACCGACTGGGCGGCGTGGATCAAGCGGGTTGGGGCCGATGTCGACCCCGAGCCGGGTATTCGCTTCGAAAGCTCGGCCCTCGCCTACGAGGCGGCGGCGATGGAAGGCGGGGTCGCCGTGGCCGTCAAGATCTTCGTCAAGCGCCAGTTGCAGAACGGAACTCTGGTCGCGCCGTTCGGTGACCAGACCTGCTACAGCGGCGAGGGATATTTCCTGACATGGCCCAAGAACACCGCCCCGTCACGGACGCTGATCAAATTCCTCGACTGGATGCGCGACCGCATTCAGGTGGACAATCCCGACCGCGGTTCAGACGGGACGGATGCGGGCGGCTGATCTGTTTCCCCGGTGTCGTCCGGGGCAAAATGCACGCGAATCCAGTCCAGAAATTTCAACAGCGGCGAGGACGGTGCTTCGTCGTTTGGCCAAGTCAGATAGTAGCTTTCGCCTGTCCGGCATCCATGATCGAACGGGGCCACCAGCGTTCCGGCGCGCAGCTGCGTCTGAACGAAATGGCGGTTGGCAATCGCGACACCGAGATCCATCATCGCGCCTTCGTAGGCGAGCGCGCTGTTCTCGAACAACAGGCGGTTCTGCGGGGCAAACCGTGCGCCGACCGAGTCCAGCCACGACGACCAGTCCTTGGGCCGCGCCATCGAATGCAACAGCTTGACCTTGGCGAGGTCCTCGATCCTGTCCAAGGGGGTCTCGGCAAGGAAGCCGGGTGAACAGACCGGGATCAACTCCATGTCGGCCAGTTTCTCGGCGTGCAGGCCCGGCCAGTTGCCATCACCGCCACGGATCGCAGCATCGAGATTGTCAGTATCGAAATCGGCGGCTTCGGGCGAGGATGACAGGCGCACCTCGATGCGGGGATGCGCCTTGTGGAAATCGCCCAGCCTTGGCATCAGCCAGCCGCGCGAAAAGGTGACATAGGACTGAATGGCCAGAATATTGCGCTGCCCCCGGCGCGACACGGTTTTTGTCGCATCCTCGATGTCCTGAAACGCTTGCCCTACGCCCTTGAACAGCAAGATGCCCTCGCGGGTGAGTTCGATCCCGCGATTGAGGCGGCGGAACAGCGTCACGCCCATGTAATCCTCGAGCACGCGCACCTGTCGACTGACGGCGACTTGGCTGACGTTGAGTTCTTCGGCAGCGAGGGTCAGGCTGTTGTGCCGCGCCGCCGCTTCGAACGCCTTGAGGGGGTTGAGCGGGGGCAGGGTGCGGTTGGGAATTGAGGCCATGTCAGACTCCCGTGCATCGCGCGCCAAGCTGAATGTCGATTGTTTGCATCAATAGCCATCCAATTGGCATATGAACGCAACGCGCTTTTTCATCGTCCAAGTATGGCGGGGAAAGCGGTGCGGGTCAATGATGCTTGGCGCCATTGAGGCTTTGGTAAAGGGCGGATCTGCACGCGCGTCCTTGCCACAAGCGCGACGGGTCCAGAGGCGAAATGACACATGCTCCTTTCAATTTCACTATTGTATGCATAATTTCTCAATCAATGGCGAATATGCGGCGCGCGCCCGCGTCGAGAAGAGGGAGGCATCGTGATGTCCAACGTCGAAGCCGAAAGTGAAGAGTCCTGCGATGTGCGGGCTGCGCTGAAGCGTGGCTTGCGCTGCAAATGCCCGAACTGCGGCGAGGGGGCCGTGTTTGATGGCTACCTGAAGGTGCGCTCTGAATGCGGGGTTTGCGGGCTCGATTTCACGCCGCAGCGCGCCGATGATGGCCCGGCCTATGTGGTGATCTTGATCGTCTGCCACCTTGGCGGCTTCGCGCTGCCGGTCGCTTTCGAGCAGATGCGCGACAACCCCCTGATGGTGGCCTGCCTGCTGTCCGGGGCTGCGATCATCCTGTCATTGATCATGCTGCCGCCGGTCAAGGCGATGTTCGTGGCGTTCCAATGGGCCAAGGGGATGCATGGCTTCGGGCACGCAGGGCGCCCGGCCGTCAGCCAAGAAACGCGCTGTGCTGAAGGCTGTTGACGAGGAAATAGAGGTTGGCTCGCAGGGCTTCGCGCGACAGTGAGCCACCCAGACACAGCCGGACATGCTCTTCCGGCGGGCGTCCGACGGTGAAGGCATCCGATGGCATGATGCCGACCGGGCGCCCGGCCATGCGGGCGACGAGGTCTGCGCGACCAATGCCCTCCGGCAGCGACAGCCAGACATTGAAGGCGTTTTCGGCCCCACGGAAATCGAACCCTTCCAGAACGTCGCGCGCGATGGCTTGCCGGGCAGAGGTTTCTGACCGGATGAAGCGCCGGATCTGGTCGGCGGTGCCGTCCTCGATCCATTGCGTCGCCAGTGCTGCGGTGATGGGCGAGGCCATGACCGCCTGCACCTTCAGCGTCTGGCCCAGCGAATAGGCCAACCGCCCCGTTGGCGCGACCGTGTAGGCCAGTCGCAAACCCGCCCCGATGCATTTTGCCAGCCCGCCAATGTGCCATGTCAGGTCCGGGGCCGAGACGGCGATGGGGGCGGGGGCCTTGGCCGGGATGAAGCCATAGGCGTCATCCTCGATCAGCGGCAGGCCGTGCTTGTTCAGGATCTCCGAAATGTCCAGCCGCCGGTCCGTTGGGATCGTCAGCGTGGTCGGGTTCTGCAGGGTCGGGTTCAGGTACAGGGCCTTCGGGCCATGCCGGGTGATCGCGGCATCCAAGGCGTCCGGCAGGATGCCATCCGCGTCCATCTCGACGCCGATCAGGTTCAGCCCGCGCCGGGAGGCGATGTTGCGAAAGCCGGGATAGGTGATCTGTTCGCACAGGACGGTGTCGCCCGGTTCCGTCAGGATGGTCAGGATGGCGCAGATCGTGCTGTGCGCGCCGGGCGAGACGACCAGCCGCGCAGAGGTGGGCACCATGCCACGCAGGCTGAGCCAGGTCGAGGCCGCTTCCTTGTCCTTGTCCGATCCGGTCGAGGACTGGTAGCGCAGCAATTGCAACAGGTTGGCCGAGACGTAGTCCAGCCCGCCGCGCATATTGGCGATCAGCCCCGGATCGGTGGGCTCGGGCGGCAGGTTCATCGACAGGTCTTCTTCGGTCAGGCGCAGCGGATCAGGGCCCGACGCGGCCTCTGCCGGTTTCGAGATGAAGGTGCCGCGCCCCACATGGCTGGTGACAAGCCCGCGCGCCTGCGCTTCGGTATAGCCGCGTGAGACGGTGGTGAAGTCGATGCCCAACCGTTTGGCGAGCTGCCGCTGCGGCGGCAGGCGGGTGCCCGGCGACAGCACGCCTTGGCGAATGTCCTGCTCGATGGCGTCGGCAATCGCGATGTAGCGC
This sequence comes from Tropicibacter alexandrii, assembly GCF_003667315.2. Lineage (GTDB taxonomy): Bacteria > Pseudomonadota > Alphaproteobacteria > Rhodobacterales > Rhodobacteraceae > Tropicibacter > Tropicibacter alexandrii. The sequence goes on from NZ_RCTZ02000002.1 coordinate 270,507, forward strand.
GGTTTGCCGTTTGGGTCGGCCTGTGGCGTCCAGTCAATCATGTCGGTCTCCGTTGCCCGGCCTTGATACCCAATGATTCGCGGGAATTGAAGCGCATTGTATGGATAAGAGGCCGCAGGCGCGGCAAAGGTGCATCTCATCGCGCCGAGGCGTTTCAAATCAGCCTCAGACAGCGGCGATCTTTGGGGTGGATGCTTAATAATCCACCAACCGTCTTTAATATTGTATGCATAATTGAATTGATATTGTTTTAAACATTGATCGACTTACCCTGCCGGAGCAAGCCTGTGGTCATCCAACGAACAGGAGACTCAGGATGCCCGCAGTTACACTAGAAGCCCATAAAGACGGTGATTACTTCGTCGATTACGAGGAAAAGGTCTTCGAGGACGTCAAGGCCGACGCTGGTGAGAAGGCGCTTGTGACCTTCCATACAGTTGCCTTCGAAGGGTCCATCGGTTTGGTCAACATTTTGCAGGCAATCCGTCTGCAACGCAAAGGCTTCGAGACGTCGATCCTGCTGTATGGCCCCGGCGTAACCCTTGGTATTCAGCGCGGTTTTCCGACGCTGGGCGACGAAGCCTTCCCCGGTCATCAGAACTTTGCCGCCAATCTGAAGAAGTTCATGGGCGAGGGTGGCAAGGTCTATTGCTGCCGTTTCGGGCTGCAGGCGCTGTACGGCCATGGCGAGGCGGCGCTGCTGCCGGGGATCGTGCCGATCGCGCCGCAGGACGTGCTCGACTGCATCCTGCTGCACCGCAAGGACAATGCCTTCATCCTCGACACCTGGACGCTGTGATCCGGCGGGGCCGTGTCGCCCATCGGCGCGGCCCCCGACACCACGCACAAAGGGAGCCAGATCATGAGAACCGACACCATTCGTGCCGCCGCCGTGCAGATCGCGCCGGACCTGACGGGCCGCGCGGGCACCATCGAGCGCGTGCTGAACGCCATTGCCGATGCCGCCGACAAGGGGGCGGAGTTCATCGTCTTTCCCGAAACCTTCGTGCCCTACTATCCGTATTTCTCCTTCGTTCTGCCCCCCGTGCAACAAGGTGCGGCCCATCTGGAACTGTACGATCAGGCCGTTGTCGTGCCCTCGCCGGAAACCAAGGCGGTGGCCGAGGCGGCGCGCAAGCGGGGCGTTGTCGTGGTCCTTGGCGTGAACGAACGCGATCACGGCTCGCTCTACAACACGCAGTTGATCTTTGACGCCGATGGCAGCCTCGCGCTGAAACGGCGCAAGATCACGCCGACCTACCATGAGCGCATGGTCTGGGGGCAGGGCGACGGCGCGGGTCTCAAGGTCGTCGAGACCAAGGTCGGCCGCGTCGGCGCGCTGGCTTGTTGGGAGCATTATAACCCGCTGGCCCGCTATGCCCTGATGACCCAGCACGAGGAAATCCACGCGGCGCATTTCCCGGGCAGCCTCGTCGGGCCGATCTTTGGCGAACAGATCGAGGTCACGATGCGGCACCACGCGCTGGAGGCGGGCTGCTTCGTCGTCAACGCCACCGGTTGGCTGACCGAAGAGCAGATTCAGTCACTGCACCCGGACCCCAAGCTGCAAAAGGCCATGCGCGACGGCTGCATGACCTGCATCATCTCGCCCGAAGGCCGTCACCTTGCAGAGCCGTTGACCGAAGGCGAAGGCATCCTGATCGCCGATCTGGACATGAAACTGATCACCAAGCGCAAGCGCATGATGGACAGTGTCGGCCACTATGCGCGGCCCGAACTGCTGCATCTGGTACACGACGCGCGGCCCGCCGAGACGCGCGTCGCCGTCGAGCCAACCGCATATCCAAGTGCCGAACCCGATCCCGAGGAAAAGGAACCGAGCCATGTTTGAATCCGATCTGTCAGACGCCGACCTGATCAACGATCTGCAATCCCACGGCATGCGGCTGGTCGATCCAAGCGCGGGCCATGAGGCGCGGCGCGGGGGGGCGGGGCCTTCCGACCACAAGGCCGTCACCATCGGCGAGACCACCGTCATGGTGCCGGTCCACACCGCGCCCGCGTTCCAGTCGCCCTTCCTCGTCGAGCCACCGGATGCCAGCGGACAGGCCCGTGTGACCCGGGACGGGGCCGAAATCGCCAAGGTGCGCTTTCCCACGCGGCCCAAATTCTATGATCTCAGCACGGCGGACGGCATCCCCTACAGCCAGATCGCCACGCTGCATTCGCGCGACGTTTTGGCGACCACGGTGCTTCAGACCTGCATCCGCTACGAGAGCCGCAAGAAGACCTGCCAGTTCTGCGCGATCGGCCAAAGCCTCGCCGCCGGGCGCACCATCGCCCACAAGACGCCCGAGCAACTGGCCGAGGTCGCCAAGGCCGCGGTTGAGCTGGATGGGGTCAAGCACATGGTGCTGACCACCGGCACGCCCAAAGGCCGCGACCGGGGCGCAGCGGTCATGGTCGACAGCGCGCGCGCCATCAAGGCCGCGGTGGACCTGCCGCTGCAAGGCCAGTGCGAGCCGCCCGAGGACGACATCTGGCACCAGCGGATGAAGGATGCGGGGATCGATGCGCTGGGGATGCATCTGGAGGCGGTCACGCCCGAGGTCCGCGCGCGCATCATGCCGGGCAAGGCGACGGTGCCGCTGGAGAAATACATGTCCAGTTTCGAGGCGGCGGTGAAGGTCTTTGGCCGCGCGCAGGTCTCCACCTACATCCTTGCCGGATTGGGCGACACGCGCGAGGCGATCCTCGAAATGGGGCAAAAGCTGTGTGACATGGGGGTTTATCCCTTTGTCGTGCCCTTCGTGCCGATCTCGGGCACGCCGCTCGAAAGCCATCCCGCGCCCAAGCCTGACTTCATGGCCTCGATCCTGCGCCCGCTGGGCGAGATGATCGTCAAGGCTGGCATCCGGTCCGAAGACATCAAGGCAGGCTGCGGGAAATGCGGCGCGTGTTCAGCCCTGTCCACCTATGAAAAGCTGAAGGTGCCGGCATGATCGAGCTTGAACCGCATCAGTTCCAATGCCCGGGCTACTATATCCGCGCCGCCTCCAAACCCTTCGAGGCGCGTGGGGCAGAGGCCTTGCGCCGCCGCGTCTTCGTCGAGGAGCAGGGGATTTTCCAGACCCATGACCGCGACGAGATCGACCTTGTCGCCACGCATCTGGTGGCGCTTTCGACCTATGCCCATGAGGCCGATCAGGTGGTCGGCACCGTGCGCATCCACGAGGACCGCCCCGGCCTTTGGTGGGGCTCGCGGCTGGCGGTGGATCGCGACTTTCGGCAGGTCGGGCGGCTGGGGACCGAGTTGATCCGGCTGGCGGTCTGCACCGCCAATGCGCGCGGGTGCCAGACCTTTCTGGCGCATGTGCAGAAACAGAATGTGCCGCTGTTCCGCCGGTTGAAATGGACCGTGCTCGAAGAGGTCACCCTGCACGGCGTCCCGCATGCCCGCATGTCCGCCGACTTGGCGCATTATCCGCCCTGCGATGACCCGACGGTGGGTTGGTTCATGAAGCCCGGTCGCCGGGCATGAGCGACACGCTGACAGACATGGCGGAGGCGCTGCGCGCCCACCCTGCGATCCGCTCCAAGCTGGGGATCGCGCAGGCGGCGGGGATGCTGGGCTTGACGGGCGATGCCCCCGGCGCGCCGGGCGACGACGCCGCGATGATTGCGACCGCAGAAGGCTTTGACCTGCTGGCGGGCGAGGGCTTCATCCCTGCGTTCGTGCAGGCTGATCCGTGGTTCGCGGGGTGGTGCGGGGTGATGGTCAACCTGTCGGACATCGCCGCCATGGGGGGGCGTGCCACGGCGCTGATCGATCAGGTCTGGGCACCCGATGCCGAGGCCGCCGCGCCGCTGATGAAGGGCCTGCGCGATGCCGCCATTGCCTATGGCGTTCCGCTGGTGGGCGGGCATACGAACTTCGCCGCCTCGGACCTGAACCTCGCCGTTTCGGTTCTGGGCAAGGCGACGGCGCCGGTCACCAGTTTCGACGCGCGCCCCGGCGATGTGCTGCTGGCGGCCATCGACCACCGGGGGCGGTATGTGAACTTCGACAATTTCTGTGCCGCGCTCGACGCCCCGCATGACCGGCTGCGCGGCGATCTGGCACTGCTGCCGGACCTCGCCGAACGCGGCCTTTTGCGCGCGGGCAAGGACATCAGCCAAGGCGGTATCGCAGGCACCGCGCTGATGCTGGCCGAAAGCTCGAACGTGGGCGCGGTGCTGGATCTGGATCGCATCCAGCCGCCCAAGGACGTGCCGCCTCTGCGCTGGCTGCACAGCTTTCCCAGTTTCGGCTTTCTGCTGTCGGTCGCGCCGGACCATGCCGCCGAGGTCTGCCTTGCCTTCCGGGCGCGCGGGATCTGGGCCGATCCGATTGGGACGATCACGGACGGCACACAAGTCATCCTGCACCAAGACGGCGAAGCCGCGCCGTTCTGGGACCATGCCCAAACCCCCTACCTGTCGCTTTCCCGAAAGGAGCCCGTTCATGCCTGAGATGCATTGGACGCTGCGCTGGCCCGATGGCAGCGAAGAGCGCTGCTATTCGCCCTCCAGCGTCATCACCGAACTCTTCACCCCCGGACAAACCTATCCTCTGCCGGATTTCCTGCACCGCGCCCGCATCGCGATGGAGCGCGCCTCGAACCGGGTCGAGCGCAAATACGGCTTCGCCTGTTCGTCGGCGATGGATCAACTCGACCGGATCGAACGGCGGGTCGCCGAATTCGAGGGCCAGCAGGACCCGCATGTCACCTGCCTGTCGATCACATGAAAAGGACCGAGACCATGACAAATACGCATATCCCCCACATCCCGGTCGCGATTGTCGGCGGCGGGCAGGCTGGCCTGTCGGTGGCTTGGCAGCTTCAGCAGAAGGGCATCGACAGCACGGTCTTTGAACGCCACGAGAAATTCCATTCATGGCGCGTGAACCGCTGGGACAGCTTTTGCCTTGTCACACCGAACTGGCAATGTCGCTTGCCCGGATTTCACTATGACAAGGAGTTCGGCGGCACCGACCCCGATGGCTTCATGCTGCGGGACGAGATCACCGACTATCTCGACGCCTTTGCCGCGACCTTCGCGCCGGTGATTCACGAACATGTCACCGTGACCCGCATCGCCCATCATCCGCAGGGCGGCTACGTGGTCGAGACGACCATCGGCACGTGGACCAGCGATCAGGTCGTGATCGCGACCGGCGGCTACGACAAACCGATCGAGCCAGCCTATGCCGAGGCGCTCGACCCGACCATCGTGCAAATGCACTCGGTCGATTACCGCAACCCGTCGCAACTGCCCGACGGTGACGTGTTGATCATCGGCACCGGTCAATCCGGCGTGCAGATCATGGAGGATTTCGTGCGCGCGGGCCGGGGTGTGCATCTGGCTGTCGGCCCCGCGCCGCGCAGCCCGCGCAAGTATCGCGGGCGTGACGCGACCGACTGGCTGCACGATGCGGGGCATTACGAGATCACCATCGACACGCATCCCGATCCGCACAAGGCGCTGACGCAGACCAACCACTACATGTCCGGACGCGATGGCGGCAAGGAAATCGACCTGCGCCAATGGCATGTGGATCACGGGGTCGAGCTTTATGGCTCGCTGGCCAACATGGACGGGCGCAGGCTGGAATTCCTGCCCGACCTGAAAAAGAACCTCGACGATGCGGACCGCAGCTATGTGGGCATCCGCGACCAGATCGACGCCTATATCGCCCGCAACGGCATCGATGCCCCGGTCGAGCCGCGCTTCGTCAAGGTCTGGGAGCCGGAAGAGGAGCGGACGGAGTTGGACATCAAGCAAGCCGGGATCACCTCGGTGCTCTGGGCCATCGGCTTCCGCCCCGATTATGCTTGGATCGAGGTCGATGTCTTCGACGACCGTGGCAAGCCGAAGTTTCATCGCGGCGTGACGGATGTGCCGGGGATGCATTTCATCGGTCTGGGCTGGCTGAACACTTGGGGGTCGGGCCGGTTCCTCGGGATCGAGGAGGACAGCGCCTATCTCGCCGATCAGATCGCCGCGCAACTGGACCGCGCCGGGAAGAAGGCGGTCGCCTGATGGCCGTCATTGCCTTTGCCGCGCGGCATGCGCCGGTCGAAACCGTTGCGCACCTGCCGCTGGGCATGGCGCAGCTGTCGCCGCAGGGCTTGTCGGAGCAGTGGGTCTTGCGGTTTTGCGGCGATCAGCACTGGACGCTGATCGCCAAGGCGCTGGGTCAACGCGACGCGGTGTTCCGCGCGCCGGACGGGCGGCCCGTCTATGCGGCGTTCTGCACGACATCGCTGCACATGCAGCCGTCGGCGGCGTTGCTGGGCCGGAGTCTGCAGGTGGAGTCCGCGTTGTTCGCGGTCACGCAAACGCGCACCGGATCGCGCCACAGGCTGGTGGTCGATGGCGTGGTGATCGCCGAGATGTCGATGATCTCGACCTTTGTCAGCCACGATACGAGCGGCTGCAACACGCGCATCCATCGCAATTCGGTGCTGGGCCAGATGCATCTGCCCCCGGCCGGGTCGGCGGTGATGGCGCTGGACGACCGCGCCCGCGATGCCGCACGACGCATCCGCGGGATCGACCTTGTAGGCGCGCAGGCAATCCACGCCGAAAGCCCGGTTCCGTCGCTGGACTTCAACGCCGTGGGGTTGCTGTATTTCCCGACTTTCTCCCGCATCGCCGAAACCGCTGCCCACGCAACAGGGCCGTCCGAACCAGTTCGACAACGCGAGGTCGTCTACCTCGGGAACATCAACCCCGGTGACACGGTCCGGGTTTTCGACCAAGGCCCCGTGCAGATCATGGCCAGACAGGACGGCTGTCCGATTGCGCAGGTCTGGACCAAACAGGCGGCAGTCTAAGGAGTTTCTTGGCGTCCCGTCCTGCGCATAAGCGTGTCAGCCTTTTTTGCACCGAACGGGGGGCCGGTGGCCGCGGTCAACGCGGTCTAAACACCAAGCTATGGGTTGCGTTTGGACCGCGAGATCGTTTGGCCAGCGGGCGGTCAGGCGGTCAGGCGGGGAAGCCGAAAGGCAGGTCGACAGGGCTTTGCCCCTGAAACGGAATGGCGCCGGTGAGGGCCTCGACCACCGCCTGCTGGACCGGACGCACGGCGCTGTAGGCGTTCACGAAAGTGGGGCAATCGGGCACGTGAAAGGTCAGGAAGGGTGAGCCGAGCGAGACATAGAGCGTCGGCAGGTGCTGCCACATCCGTTGCATTGTCAGCGGGAACGCCCCATGCAGCCGTTCCCAGTGCGGCCCAAGGTGTTCCTTGCCCGACAGCCCTTCCTCGGCCATCAGGTAGAGTCCGATATCCTGACCGGTTGCGTCGATGGGCTGGCCCGGCACAACGCGGGTGATCTCGAACCCGAGCCGCTCCAGCATGGCGGGGATTTCCAGATCGGGCAGGGGGGCCGATGGGCTGCGGCGGTCGCGCGCCTCGGCCAGCAGGATGCGGCGGTGCCGGCCGGGCGAGAGCGGCAGCAGGCCTTGGGTGTCCTTGACCAAGGTCACGCAGCCGCGTGCGACACCCTTGGCCCACCCACGATGTTCCTCGGTCCCCAGCAACCGTGCGCGCTGGCTCTCGGGCGGCACGGCGGGGCGGCCAAGATGCAAACCCATGGACGCCTTGAGCGCAAGAATGCGCAGCACCGCTTCGTCCAAGCGTCGCTGGGACAGCGCGCCGCTGGCCAGACCGTCACGCAGGAATTGCATGTCTTCTTCGATATCGCGCGGGAACAGCAAGATGTCGCATCCGCCTTCGATACACAACGGCACGATGTCCTTGCGCGCCCCACAAGAGGTGAAGCCCGCCATGCCGGACGCGTCCGAGACGATGACGCCATTGTAGGTCAGATCCCTGCGCAGCAGCCCTTGCAGCAGGTCGGCGTTGAGCGAGGCCGGAAGGCGCGCGTTGCCCGACGCAGCGCGATACGCGGGCAAGGTGACGTGACCGGCCATGACAAGGCGGACATCGCGGGCAATCGCGGCGGCATAGATCTGGCCGAAACTGGCGTGCCAATCGTCCATCGTCATGGTGTTGTGGGTGGTGACATAATGCTGATCGCGCTCGTCCAAGCCCTCTCCGGGGAAATGCTTGACGCAGGCCACGAGGCCATTGTCGGTCATCCCGTCGAGATAGGCGCAGACCATCGCACGCGTCAGGTCGACCTTGTCGGAGAAGCTGCGCGTGTTCACGGCGTTGGCGCGGAAATTCAGCGCGAGATCGGCCACCGGTGTCCAGGTGATGCCAAATCCCAGATAGCCCGCCTCGCGCGCGGCGATTGCCCCCATGCGCAGCGCGTTGTCCGGATCGCCCGTGGCACCCACCGCCATCTGGTTGGGAAAGGCCGTTCCCGCTTTGACGCTGGCTTTTTCCGACATCTCGATATCGGCCGTCAGCAAGGGCGGAATGGCGCTGTGCTGCATCAAAAGCGTGGCCGAGCGCCGCAGGTCGTCTTCGGCATAGCTGGGAAACCGATGCACACCGCCAAGGCCAAGCGCGGCCAGCGCCCTGATGGTGTCGTCCGACAGGTCACGGCACATCGGCAGCATGAGTTGCGCGATCTTCGCACCTGTCCCGAGCGCCTCGAACTGCGTCCTGACCCAATCCAGACCCGTCCGGTCAAGATGAAAGGGCGCGGCGCTGAGTTGGGCATCGGACAGCGGACGGGGCGAGGTGGGCATGGGCGATCTCTGGTGGTGTGCGGTCGCGGCCACCTTAGCCAAATGCGCGCTTTTCCGGGGCGCGCATAGGTCAGGGCTGGCCCAACATTTCGGAAACCAAACGGCGTTGCCTGCCGGGGCCACCGCCTCTTCAATACGAGGCAGACCCACATTGTGCCGCTCAAGAGGGCCGACAGCCCATGTCGGCCAAAGCGGACGAGGACAGAGTTGACCAAGATGAAGGCGTTTCAGAATTACCGGGTGATCGACACCACGCATGTGCTGGCCGGACCGTTTGCCGCGTTCCAGCTGGCCACGATGGGGGCCGAGGTCATCAAGGTCGAGGATCCGAACGACCCCGATCAGGCCCGCTCTCAAGGGCCGGACCGCGCCATGAACGGCATCGGCATGGGCACGGCCTTTCTGGGGCAGGGGGCCAACAAGGCGTCGGTCGCCATCGACCTCAAGACGCCTCAGGGCAAGGAGGCGATGCTTCGTCTGATCGACACGGCGGATGTGTTCATCGAAAACTATCGCCCCGGCGCGTTCGAGGCCTTGGGGCTGGGCTATGACGACCTCAGGCGGCGCAATCCGGGGCTCATCTATTGCTCGCTCTCGGCCTTTGGATCGACCGGGCCACGGCGGGAATTGCGCGGCTATGACAACATCATCCAAGCCTTTTCCGGCTTCATGGCGATGACCGGCGACGATCCGGACAAGCCGTTCAAATGTGGTGCGCCCATCATGGATTACGCGGCAGGCACGACAACGGCTTATGCGATTTCCGCGGCGCTTTTGCAAAGGGCGCGCAATGGCGGGAGCGGCAATTTTGTCGACGTATCGATGCTGGATGTGGCGATGATGTTCGCGACCTCGCATGTGGCCTCCTATTTCTGGACCGACAAGGTGCCCGCGCCGAAGGGCAACACCTATCCGTTTGCGACCATCGGCATGTATCACGCCAGCGACGTGCCGATGATGGTTTCGGCCTCGAACCTGAAACAGCAGGCGAGGCTTTGGCGGCTCTTGGGGCGCGAGGACATGGTCAAGCAGGACAACAATCAGCGGCTCGATGCCCATGCCGAGGAAAGCGCGGCGCTCAGCGCGGCCTTCCGGACGCGACCGGCGGCGGATTGGGAAGAGTTTCTGCAAGCCGAAGGTGTCCCCTGTGCCCGCATTCGCACCCTTGCCGAGACCCTGACCGACCCGCAAGTGCAGGCGCGCCCCGTGCTGCACCGGTTTGACGGCGCTGCGGGAACGGCCGACGGCATGACCACCACGCTGGCTGGATTCCGGATGCAACAAGGCGGCCCATCGCTGGAACGTCCGCCGCAGCGCCTTGGGGCGCAGACCGGGCAGATGCTGACGGAGCTTGGCTATCGCGAGGACGAGATCGCGCAGCTTCGCAAGGCCGGGATCATCGCGGACTGATCGTCAGGAGTCGCCGAACAGCCTCCGGAAAAGCTGAGAAAAATCAACCTTCTATACAGAATGTTTTGGCGCGCCAAATCTTCGGTGCGTTGACCGGAACACCCCGGAAACGGACACTTGGACCAACACGACCGCCGGAAAATGACCCTTAGGAGCAGGCACGAGGTCGCACCCTAAAGGGCCCGGCACCCGCCCGGATACGAAATCAACAGAGGAGAAAACGATGAAGACGTTCAAAGCAGCCGCATTGAGTGCGCTGATGGCCACCACCGCCGGACAGCCGATGGTTGCCGCCGATCTGGAGGTCACCCATTGGTGGACCTCCGGGGCCGAGGCCGCCGCCATCCGCGTGATCGCCGACGCCTTCAAGGAAAGCGGCAACGGATGGACCGATGGTGCAATCGCAGGGGCCGGGGGCGTGGCGCGGCCGCTGATCACCAGCCGCATCACCGGCGGCGACCCGATGGGCGCCACCCAGTTCACCCACAGCTCGGCCATGCGCGAGTTGATCGAGGCGGGTTTCATGCGCGACGTGACCGAGATCGCCGAGGCGCAGGGCTGGAAAGCGCAGATCTTTCCGCAATCGCTGCTGGACAGCTGCACCTTCGAGGGCAAGCTGTACTGCGTGCCCTCCAACATCCATTCGCAGCAATGGCTGTGGCTGAACAATGCCGTGTTCGAGGATAACGGGCTGGCCGTGCCGCAAAACTGGGACGAGTTCGTCGCCGCCGCGCCCACCCTGCGCGAAAAGGGCATCATCCCCTTGGCCCAAGGTCAGCAGGCATGGCAGATCCAGCTGATGTTCAACGTGTTGATGGTGTCCATCGGCGGGCCAGAGCTGTTCGACAAGGTCTATGGCGAACTGGACGCGGACTATGCCGCCGGTGCGGATGTCGCAAAGGTGTTCAAGGCCGCCGCCGAAGCGCGCGACCTGATGGACGGCTCGAATGTTCAGGCGTGGAACGAGGCCGCCCTGTTGGTGACCGATGGCCGCGCGGGCGGTCAGATCATGGGCGACTGGGTGCAGGGCGAATTCATGCAGGCCGGGCTGAAGGCGGGCGAGGACTTCTCCTGCCTGCCGGGGCTGGGTGTGCATGAATACATCACCGCCGCCGGGGACGCCTTCTACTTCCCCAAGGTCGACGACCCCGAGATCATCGCCGCGCAGGATGAACTGGCCAGCGTGATCGTGGCCCCAAAGACGCAGGTCGCCTTCACCGCCGCCAAGGGTGCGCTTCCGGTGCGCCGCGATGTCGAACTGAGCGATCCGACCCCTTGCATGGAAAAGGGCATGGAGATCCTGAAGGACGGCCGCATCGTGGAAAGCATCAACACCATGGTGTCCCCCGATACCGTTGGCCGCGTGACCGATCTGGTCGTCGAGTTCTTTGCCGACCCGGACTTCACGCCCGAGCAAGCACAGGAAGAGTTCGCCGAGATCATCGCAACGGCGGACTGACCGATCTGGCGCGGGCCGCCTCGCCCCGGTCTGTGCCAGCCTTCCCTTTCCCAACATCATCGGAGAGTTGCAATGTCGCAAAGCGGCAAACCGACAGCGCTGTTCAAAAACCTGAGTGCCAAGATTGCCGCCATTCCGATGGTGCTGACGGCGCTGATGGTTTTTGTCGGCTGCTCTGTCTGGACGATCATCTATTCCTTCACGAATTCACGCCTGCTGCCCAGTGCCGAATGGGTCGGTCTCGATCAATACGAACGGCTCTGGGGCACCCGCCGCTGGCTGATCTCGATCGAAAACCTGGCGATCTACGGCATCCTCATGCTGATCCTCGCGCTGGTCATCGGGTTCCTTCTGGCGGCGCTGATCGATCAGAAGATCCGGTTCGAAGACGGCTTTCGCACGATCTTCCTCTACCCCTATGCGCTCAGCTTCATCGTCACGGGCCTTGTCTGGCAATGGCTGCTGAACCCCGAATTCGGCATCCAGAACGCGGTGCGGAACCTTGGTTTCGAGACCTTCAGCTTCGATCCGCTCTACAACCCGGACACGGTGCTGTACGGCGTGCTGATCGCCGGTCTTTGGCACACCAGCGGCCTTGTCATGTGCCTGATGCTGGCCGGGCTGCGGGGGATCGACGAAGACGTCTGGAAGGCCACCAAGATCGACGGCATCCCGGCGTGGAAGACCTATATCGTCGTCGTCATCCCGATGATGCGCCCGGTCTTCATCACCACGCTGGTGCTGGTCACCTCGGGGATCATCAAACTGTACGATCTTGTCATCGCGCAGACCGGCGGCGGTCCGGGGTTGGCTTCGGAAGTCCCGGCCAAGTTCGTCTTTGACATGATGTTCGTCTCGCAAAACCTCGCCCAGGGTTTTGCCGCGTCGACCATGATGCTGGTCGCGGTGATCTTTGTCATCATTCCCTGGGCCTACCTTGAATTCGGAGGCAAGAAACATGGCTGACGTGACCACCAACATGCGGCGCCCCAGCCCGGCGCATGCCTCGGGGCCAAAGCCCCGCCGGGCGTTCAGCCGCAAGAACATCATGATCTACTCCATCCTGTTCGTGCTGGCGGTCTACTACCTGCTGCCGTTCTACGTGATGCTGATGACCTCGCTCAAAGGTCTGGCCGAAATCCGCACCGGCAACATCTTTGCCCCGCCGATGGAAATCACGTTCGAACCCTGGGCCAAGGCATGGGCCACGGTCTGCACCGGGCTGAATTGCGACGGGCTGTCGCGCGGCTTCTGGAACTCGGTCAAGATCACCGTGCCGTCGGTCTTTTTCTCCATCGCGGTGGCGTCGGTGAACGGCTATGCGCTGTCGATGTGGCGGTTCAAGGGGGCGAACGTCTTCTTCACCATCCTGATCATTGGCGCCTTCATCCCCTATCAGGTGATGATCTACCCCATCGTCGTGCTGCTGCGCGAAATTGGCCTTTACGGCAATCTCGGCGGGCTGGTTCTGGTGCACACGGTCTTTGGCATGCCGATCCTGACGCTGCTGTTCCGCAACTACTTTTCCTCGGTCCCCGAAGAACTGTTCAAGGCCGCCCGCGTCGATGGCGCGCGGTTCTGGACCATCTATTTCAAGATCATGCTGCCGATGGCGGTGCCGATCTTCGTCGTGGCCGTGATCCTGCAAACCACCGCGATCTGGAACGACTTCCTGTTCGGGGTGATCTACACGCGGCCCGAAAACTACCCGATGACGGTTCAGCTGAACAACATCGTCAACTCTGTCACCGGGGTGAAGGAATACAACGTCAACATGGCAGCGACGCTGCTGTCCGGGGTTGTCCCGCTCACCATCTACTTTCTCTCTGGCAAGCTCTTCGTGCGCGGCATCGCAGCCGGCGCCGTGAAAGGATAACGTCATGCAGCCAAGCGTTTCGATCCAGAACCTCAAGCTCGACTTCGGCTCCGTGTCGGTCCTGCGCGATCTCAACCTCGATATCGGGCAGGGCGAATTCCTCGTGCTGCTCGGCAGTTCGGGCTGTGGCAAATCCACCTTGCTCAACTGTATCGCCGGCCTGCTGGAGCCGACCGAAGGGTCGATCCACATCAACGGCAACAACGTGACGTGGTCCGAACCTTCGGATCGCGGCATCGGGATGGTCTTCCAATCCTACGCCCTGTACCCGCAGATGACGGTCGAAGGGAACCTGAGCTTTGGTCTGAAAAACGCCCGGATGCCCAAGGATGAGATCAAGACGCGTGTGGCCCGCGCCGCCGAGGTGCTTCAGATCGAACCCCTGCTGAAACGCAAGCCCGCCGCCCTGTCCGGTGGACAGCGTCAACGCGTCGCCATTGGCCGGGCGCTGGTGCGTGATGTGGACGTGTTCCTGTTCGACGAGCCCTTGTCCAACCTCGACGCCAAGCTGCGCGCCGATCTGCGGGTCGAGATCAAGCGCCTGCACCAGACGCTTGAAAACACGATGATCTACGTGACCCACGATCAGGTCGAGGCGATGACACTGGCCGACCGGATCGCGATCATGAAGGGCGGCGTGGTTATGCAGTTGGACACGCCGGATGTGATCTACAACAAGCCCGCCAACAAGTATGTCGCGGATTTCATCGGCTCGCCGTCGATGAACTTCTTCGACACGGTACTGACCACGGCGGATGGGCCGCAGGTGAGTATCGCGGGCAAGGACGTGTCCTTGGCGGGTTATGACTTTACCCGCCCCGGCGTCAGCGGCGATGTCTGGTTCGGCATCCGGCCCGAGCATATCCTGACCGGCGAGATGGCCGGTGCCGCCCCCACGCAATTCGAGGTGCGTGCCGAACTGGCCGAGCCGATGGGCGCGGAAACCCTTGTCTGGTCGTCTCTGGATGGCACCGCCCTGCGGTTCCGCGTCGATGGCCAGATGAAGATCACGCCGGGCGATGCGCTTCTGATCGGCTTTGATCCGGCGCGGGCCTCGATCTTTGACAAGGTCGAAGAGCTGCGCATTTGACCAAACTCACAGACCGGCGCCACGGCATGGCGCCGGTCTTTCAACCGCATCCGCGCAGGAACTTGAGGACAGCCGCGTTGAAACCGTCGGGGCAGTCCACATTGACCGCATGACCGCCGGGCAGATCCGTGATGCCAATCGCGGGATGCGCTTCCGCCAACCAGTTGCGCAAGGGCTGGAATTTCCGCTCGTAGCGACCGTTGACCAGTAAGGTCGGCACGGACACTGCGCCCAAGCGGCGACGCACGGACAATCGCGGCAGCCCCTCTTGCATCAACAGCGCCATGGTCTCAGGGCGGATCGTGTCGGCGCGCTGTGCAAGCCGCCGTCGCAGGTCGGGCGGAAAGCGCCTTGCATGCGCCGGGTGATACGGCAACTGCCGCAGCGCATCCGTGCCACCCGCGCGGATCGTGGTGACGAGCTGCCGCCGCGCTTCGAGCGCGTCTTCTGTCTCGGCCCCGCGCAGGGTTGCATTCGCATTGGTAAAGACAACCCCGGTGCAGGCCTCGGGGAACGTCAGGGCATAGCCCAGCACGATCCCGGCCCCAAAGCTCTGGCCGCACAGGTGCCACCGCGCGATGCCCAGCGATCTGCGTATCTGATCCAGCGCCTCGATGATGCTGTCGGGGCGCGCTTGCGTGGGATGCTCTGGGGCGGGGCTTTGGCGGTGTCCGGGAAGATCGACGCGGATCAGGCGGAACTGCTTGGACAGGGCGAGGTTGGGCTCCCACACTTCGCGGCTGACCAACAGGCCATGCACCATCAGCAAAGGCGGCAACCCGGTATCGGGCGCCGCCTCATAGGCGAGGGTCGCTGCCGGGACCCCGGTCAAATCACCGACCGATCCTGCAACCAGCGTTGTACCGTTTGCGCGACAGCCTCGGGCTGTTCGAACGGCAGCAGGTGTCCGGCCCCTTCAATCACCACGGACCTCGCATCGGGGATTTGCGCCGCAACGCCGTCATGCACGTCCTTGGTCGACAGGTGATCCTCGTCTCCGGTGATCAACAGCACGGGAAAGGGAAAATCGCCGATATAGCGCGTCGCATCCGGGCGATGCAGCAGGGCGAGGTTCTGGCGTTCATGGACCTCCGGCCCACAGTCGATGACCATCTGGCGGATACGCGCCACGAGGGCGTCATTCTGGCCACCGGCCTTGGACAAGACCTTGGGCGCCCAGTTCCGCGCATAGCTGACCATGTCGGCATTGGCCCCGTCGATGCGGGTTTGCCTGTGCGCCTGTTCGCCAGCGCCCGGACCTTCGGCACTGGTGCTGGACAGGACCATGGCCTTGATCCGGTCCGGGGCCTGCCGCCCCATTTCCATCGCCACGCGACCACCCATGGAATGCGCCATGACGATCAGATCGCCAGTTGTCGCGGCCAGCGCACGGCTGGCCATCTCTGGCAGGGTCGCGTCCTTGGTGGTGTCCGCGACATGGACCGCGTCCACATGCGACCGCAGCGTTTCAGCGATGGGGGACCAAGTGCGGGCGTCCGACATGATACCGGGAATGGTGACAAGTGTGACCATCGGGAAATCCAATCTTTGGTAGCGTGCTTTGCTGCGATGCTAACAGGGCCGCATGGGGTCGGAACCTGATCATAGGTTAGTGCAGCCCCAACACAAACACCCCCCGGCGCGGGAGCGGCACCGGGGGGGCTTGGTCGGGATGCACCCGGCCGGAGTGTTTTACGGCGCGGTCACTTGATCCCGGCGGCCTGAAGCCCCTTGACCGCGAGGGTATCCAGCTTCTTCGCAAACTCCGTGTAGTCATCCGGGCCAAGGAAGCGCGGCACGACCCCGGACAAGGCCTCGTACTCTTTGAAGTCCTGCGAATTCACCGCCTCGCGCAGACCCTCTGCCAGTTTCTGCTTGATCTCGTCGGGGACGCCTGCCGGGGCGACCAGCCCCCGGATCTGCTGCCAATCGGTGTCCACGTCATAGCCCATCTCGGTATAGGTCGGCGCGTCGGGCAGGGCGGGGTTGCGCTGATCCGACAGAACGCCGATCACCCGGACGCGGCCCGCCTCGACGAACTCGCGCAGCGATCCCGCATTGGCCGAGCCGACATCCACATGACCGCCCAGAACATTGGCAATGGTGTCGGCGGTCTTGTTGTAGCCGACCCAGTTGATGTCGATCCCGGCAGCATTGGTTGCCAGTTCGGACGCTACGTTCGAAACCGACCCGATGGACCCAAAGCCCCCGACATTCGGCAACTCGCCGCTGGCCTTCACAGCCGCGACGAACGCGTCGAACGTCTGGTAGGGGCTGTCTGCCGATACGAACAGCATGTAGCTGTCCTGCTGCAACATGGAGATCCAATCGAAATCATCGATGGTAAAGACGCCCTCTAGGCTGGTCTTCATCGCGGTGAATTGCGTCAGCGTGTTGACCCCCAGCGTGTAGCCATCGGGCTTGGCTGCCTTGACGATGGTCATCTGCGTTGCGCCGCCGCCGCCGGGTTTGTTGACCACGACCACCTCTTGGCCGAACACCGGCTCGGCGGCGCGGGCAAGGTTGCGCGCCAGAATATCGGTTGGGCCGCCGGGCCCGTTCGGGATGACGATTTCGATGGTCCGGCTTGGCCAATCGGCGGCCTCGTCAGCACATGCGGCGGTGGCGGCGACCATGACGCTTGCGGCAACGGAGACACCGCGCAGCAAAGACTGAATGCTCATTTTTCTTCTCCCTGTTATGTTTGCATACATTTCAAAATTGAATGCAACAAAAGGGTCATCTGAAAGCCGTGCCTGTTGAAGTGGACCTTTGGTTAGGGCTGGCTGCACATATTCTTGTGGCAGATTTTGCCAAGTTTCATTGCCATGAATCGACCCGAATTCCACAATGGGGGCCATGTGATCAGCAGCGAAACCGGCGCATACAATTAGCCGATTGATGGTGTTTCGTGCTGGCATGCACGCAACAGAACAGGGAGATCAGATATGCAATCCGCAACAGAAGGCCGGGCCTTTGTCCTTGTCCACGGGGCTGGACACGGGGGCTGGATGTGGAAGAGGGTCAGGGACCAGCTGCACGCCAAAGGGCACCGCGTCTTTACGCCCACGCTGACCGGGCTTGGCGAACGCTCGCACCTGATGAGCGGCGACATCACGTTGCAGACCCATATCGACGACGTCGTCAATGTCTTCGAATGGGAGGACTTGACCGATGCGGTTCTGGTCGGTCATTCCTATGCAGGTTGGGTCGTCACCGGCGCGATGGAGCATCTCGAAGACCGGGTGTCGGGGATCGTCTACCTCGATGCCTTCCTGCCCGAGGACGGCCAGCGCGGCATGGATTTCCTGAACGAGCAGCAGACCGCCGCCTTCGAAGAAGCGCGGGCGAAGGGCGAAGTCTCGCGTCCCGGCCCTACCTCCAAGGCGCTGCGTATCCAGTCGGAGGAGGACGCGGCTTGGGTCGATTCCAAGATCACCCAGCAGCCCATCGGTGTGTCCCTTCAGGCATTGGACCTGAGCGGTGCGCGGGATCGGGTGGCGAAAAAGCTTTACGTCCGTGCGCCCCTCTTTCCGCAACCGCGGTTCGATGCGGCGCTGGAACGCTGCCAAGCGGATGACAGCTGGAAAACCATCGTCATGGACAGCTGCGGCCATGATCCGATGATCGACGATCCGGATGCCGTGGTTGCCCTGCTTGAGGACATGCTGTGAGCCGATCCGCCGTGACCGTCCTTGCGCCAGCGGCCTTTGCGTCGGCTTTGAACGCGCTGGCGAAAGAGATGGACCCGGGCTTGGTCTCTTTCGCCTACGGCCCCGCCACAGGCCCGGCCCCGAACAGCATCACCAGCCGATTGCAAGCGGGCGCGCCGTTCGACCTTGTGATCTTGCCCATGGGTCTGGCCGAGGCCGAGAGCGCCGCCGGTCGGTTGGTCGGCGCGCCGGTCCGCGTCTTTGCCTCGACCGTTGCGTTCTGCGTGGCGTCGGGGACCGAGGTCCCGGACCTGTCGACCGAGGCGGGCCTTTGGAAAGCCCTGTCCGATGCCCCGTCGATTGGACTTTCGGCAGCGGGCAGCGGCAGGTTCTTCCGCCAAGTTTTGGTGCCTGCATCGGTCCAAACGGACGCGCTGGCGGCGAAATTGCAGACCATCACCGATCGCCCCGTTGGGCAGGCGGTTGCCGAAGGGCGGGTCGCGCTTGGTTTCCAGCAGAAGGCCGAGCTTCTGGAGGTGGACGGGATCACGGTTA
Organism: Tropicibacter alexandrii; assembly: GCF_003667315.2. Lineage (GTDB taxonomy): Bacteria > Pseudomonadota > Alphaproteobacteria > Rhodobacterales > Rhodobacteraceae > Tropicibacter > Tropicibacter alexandrii. Next base: position 289,217 of record NZ_RCTZ02000002.1, read on the forward strand.
TCGACGATCTGGCCGATGTGGCGCGCAACGACACATGGCTTGCGCTTGCACGGCGGGCAGGTGGCCAAAGTCCTGCCGAGAATGCCTTGCTCGACCACATGCGCTCGGCGCGCGGTCGGCACATTTTGGCAGAGCATGGTCTGACGCCCGCGCCGTGATGTCCCAAACCCGGCGGGGGAGTGGGTGCGATCGACGCCCTTGCGCGCGTTTCGGGATTTGCAAATGCTGTCAGCGTCATGGCCAAGGTCATCCTGCACGATGCTCTGGGTCGGCAAGCCATGCGAACCCCTTTTGTGAACGCGGGTTAGTCACTTCTTCAGCTATTGACGGGATGCTGTACGGCGTCCCTCGTGATGGCTGCCGAGGACATCCGCCTCATCAAGAATGGGTTTCGGCTTGGCCGCAACATTTGACGTCTTTTACCTCGGCACCGCTGCCGATATCGACCCGACAGAGGGTAACAGCGCCTCGGAGAACGCCGGTGCGCTGGTTGGCACGACCTTTGGCAGCATCGCGGCCCCGCTCTTCAATCAAATCCAGAGCTTTGCCCCCGGAACGGCGGGTTTCGGCGGCGGCAACACCGCTGGCTATGATGTAGACAACACCGTCACCAACGACCAGTTCACCATTGATGGCGGGCCGGATCAGACCTTGGACGGCACGGCGATCTACAACGCCACGATCACCTACGCAGACGGCTCTACCGCGACCATAACCGCGACTTTGGTGCAGGATACGGCTGGCAATCTCTACCTGATGCCAGAAGCGACCGTCAACGCGGACCAAGCGGCGCTGGAGGCAATGCCGATCAGGTCGCTGACGTTGAACAGTGTGTCCTCGACACCGTCCTATGCCATCGGGGATCGCGTCGCGGGCAGCTATCCCGATGCCGTCGTCGATGGCACCGCAGGCAACGATTCCATGGGCGTCGGCTATACCGACGGCGAGGGCGATCAGATCACGTCGGGCGATGACAGCATCGATGCGGGCGCGGGCAACGACTTGGTTGCGGCCGGTGATGGCAACGACACGATTGCTGGTGGTCTGGGCGACGACACCATCTATTACGGTCTGGGCGATGACTCGGTTCTGGGCGGCGACGGCGCCGATTTGATCGATGACGTCAGCGGTTCTGTCTATGCGACGGGGGCCAACTTCCTTGATGGGGGCGCTGGCAACGACACCATCTATGGCGGCAACTCCACGGATACGATCCTTGGCGGGGAAGGCAATGACTGGATTCAGGCGCATGACGGCGATGACGTCATCAAGGGGGGCACGGACGCCGATACGATCAATGCCGACTTGGGCGATGACACGATCCAGCTGGAAGACGATTTCGGCAACGACTCCATTTCGGGCGGCAGTGGGAACGAGAACAATGGCGGCGACGTCCTTGACCTGAGCCTTGTCACGCAGGACACGACGGTCGATTTGACGTCGAGCAACCCTGAAAACGGGTCGATTTCGAACGGGACCGGCACGGCGACCTTCATGGATATCGAGAACCTCGTTCTGGGGGGTGGCCGCGACACGGTCGTGCTGGCCGATGGGTCGGGCAGCGATACGATGCAAGCCTTCGACATGGCCGACAGCGGCGACGGCACCACCAACGACCGGCTGGATGTCGCGGGGCTGACCTCGGATGGTGGCACGACACCGGTCACCACGGCGGATGTTGTCGTCACCGACGATGGCGCGGGCAACGCGGTTCTGACCTTCCCGGGCGGCGAGAGCATCACACTGCTGGGGGTGGCACCGGCCTCGTTGGGCAGCGCGGCGGACCTGAACGCGATCGGCATTCCGATGCCCCTCGACTACATCGTCGAGGGCACCGCAGGCGCAGATCTGATCGACGGGGCGTTCGCCGCCGATCCCGAAGGCGACATGGTCGACGCGGGCGACAACCTCGCCGGCAACAATGATGACAGCATCCTGTCCGGGGCGGGCGACGATACCGTGCTTGCCGGCGCAGGCAATGACACGCTGGTCGGCGGCATCGGGGATGACAGCCTGCAGGGCGGTACCGGCGTCGATACCTTCGTCTACGCGGCGGGTGACGGCAACGATACGATCACCGATTTCAACTTTGGCAACACCGGCACGCTGAGCGACGGGATCACGACCAACAACGATTTCGTCGACCTTTCGGGCTTTTACGACGACATCTGGGAACTGCACGCCGATCAGGCCGACGACGGTCAATTGAACCAGTCCAACGACGGCGTCGGCGGGGTCGATTATTCCGACAATACCCAGTTTGGCACCGGATCGCTGACCTTCACAGGGGCCAGTGCTGACGGCGCGTTCTTTACCGTGGAGAACACCGGCGTCGTCTGCTTCACCTCCGGCACCGCCATTCGCACCCCCCGTGGTGATGTCCTGATCGACGACCTGCGCGTCGGCGATTTGGTCAGCACCGTGGACAACGGCCTGCAGCCCATCCGCTGGATCGGGCGGCGGCATGTGGACCACGCCAGCTTGCAGGCCGCCCCCAATCTGCGCCCTGTCCTGATCCGCAAAGGCCTGCTGGGGGTCGCGCGGGACCTTCTTGTGTCGCCTCAGCATGGCATACTGATCGGGCGTGATCATCTGGTCCGCGCCAAGCATCTGGCCGAAGCGCCAAGAAGCCGGATTCGCATCGCCCACGGTAAGAGCGACGTCACCTACATCCACCTGATGTTCGACGCCCATCAGATCATATGGGCCGAAAACCTGCCCTCGGAGAGCTTTTATCCCGGCCCGGTTGCGCAGAAAACGATTGCACCGGAACCGCTGAGGGAACTGCGCGCCCTGTTCCCCGATGTCGTCTCGTCACGGGTCTCCCTTAGTCAGATCGAGAAGGAATATGGCGAACCGGCCCGGTTGTTCATACCGAGGAAGTCAGCGCAGACGGTTTTTCACATGGCGCGGGCGGGCTGATCGTCCGGTCCATTCATGGCAAGGGCCCCCGATATTCGCTGACCGACAGCCAGAAACATCCGCAACCGGCGCGCTATGGCATCGCAGATTTCTGGCAACTTGGTGGCCATTCCGCCCTTGGTTCGACCCATCGCACCGACAGGGGGCAGAATTCAACTCAGATTGACGGTATGGCCGGAGGCCTTCGCCGGTGCCAGTGTCACCAGCGGCTGATGGTTCTTGCGGTGTCGTTGAGCCAGTTGTTGACCCTTGCGGCCGCCGATGCATTTGCGGGCAGGTCTGGGAAGTTCGGTCACATACATCAACTCGGGAAACAGCCTCAGGACATCGGCGCGCGCTTCCGGGCCAAGCGACTGCATTGCCACCGGACCTGTAAAAAGGCTCTCGGTCGGGGCGCCATTGGCGTAGATGATCTCGTGCTGGTCGAACAGCAGATGGAAATATTCGACCTCGTCCTCGTCCTGAACGATCTCGACCTCATCAAGGTCAAGAAGATGCTTGGCTGCGACCAGAACTTCGCCGACCGCGAACATCCGCTTCACGATGGACGACTGCACCAGTATCCTGTGCTGAGGGGACACACAGAAGTCCTGAAGCGGTACGCGCTCGCCGAGGGATTTGGCCCGAATGCGGATCGGGCGAAGCTGCGGCGCGGCCTGCAGTTCGGCTTGGGTCACCTTGCGCCGACCGACCCACCGAAGCGGCTGACACCCGTGATCGAGTGTGACCACCATATCCCCCGGCGCGAGGTCCTCGACCGCGGTGGGACCCTGATCGGTTTCGATAAGGGCCCCGCGAGCAAAACATATGAGACTGCTGTAAGCCACTTGGGGCTCCGAGTCCGGGGTGGAGCCAAAGAGCGTGGGCACGTCGTAGCTGACATTGTAGGTGACGCCCGGATCGATCGGGCGTTCGGACGCAAAGCCGACCACCGTGTTCCCGAAAAGGAATGTCGTCCCTGTCATGGCATAGATGCGAAAGGACTCTCCTGTGCCGGGGTCTGTCAGGGTATAGGCATATTCGGGTTCGATCCCGCCATCGAGATTGAACAACGTAGTCGCCGTGGACGAGACTTGGGCCGTCAACAGGGTGACATCGCCATCCTCGAACATGAGGTCGTCGTCATTGATCGTAATGACCTGACCGTTCAGGTTGCCGAATGTAACGGTCGCTCCGTCGGCATCAGGGTCGCCGTCCGTACCAAATGGGAAAAAGCTCGCCTCCGGAGAGGACAGCCAGTTGGTCGCCGAATATTGGGTGATGCTATTGGTGTTATACAGTAATAGGTCAAAGCTTGGCACAGGGTTCCCCCTCGTACAGTGTTACGTCGCAAGCCGCGCGAACCTCGGCACGTCCTTCGGCTTTTGGACTCCACAAAACCGGCTAATCATCCGTTTTTTCTGGTTTTTTTTGTGGCTTTTTCGGGAATTCGGTGTCCTGCGTGCAGTCTTAATACGGCAAAACGTTTAACAGGTTGCTGAAATGGTCCAATCTGGACAACGATTTGAGACCACGGTTCCTCGTGTGTGCGGATACGCGGGGGATCGGGCTGGCGCGACTTGCCCCTTTCACGACCGTCGACCATGCGCCGGATTTGCAGGCCGGGTCGCGCATCGTGCTCGCTTTCCGGTCTGGGCACTTCCGGCTTCGGTGACGTTCCTGTACGGCTATCGTCATGAGTTCCGTGCAGCAAAAGACGGTCCGCTCGGTCGAGCGCACCTTGCAGATCCTCGAACTGATGAACCGCGCGCCGGTGGTGCGCGTGCAGCACCTCGTGCAAGAGACGGGCCTGCCCGCCCCGACGGTCGTGCGCCTGCTGGAGACTCTCATGAGCGCGGGCTATGTCAGCAAGATCGGGCGGCAGGCCGGGTATTGCGTGACCGAGAAGGTCGCGGCGCTGGGGGCCGGGCATCATGGGTTGCCGCAGGTTTTCGACGTGGCGCGCGAGGCGGCAGAATCCCTGACCCGCCGTACGCTGTGGCCGACGGCGCTGGCGACCTTGGATGTGGATGCGCTGGTGATCCGTTTCAGCACCATCCCGATGAGCCCCTTGTCGCATTACCAGTCGACGATCAACCGCCGGATGACGCTGCTGGATTACGCCCATGGGCGCGCCTATCTCGGCTTCTGTCCCAAGGAAGAGCGCGCCCATCTCGTGGCCTTGCTCCAGCAATCGGCGGCAACTCCGGAGGAGGCAGAGGCCATCACGCAGCGCGCGGAGGCGGTCGTGGCGCTGACCCGGGCGAGCGGCTTTGGCGAGCGTACCGGCAACATCCAGCCCGAGACGCATTCCATCGCCGTGCCGCTGCGGCTGGGGGCCAAGCTGGTCGGCACGCTGGGGATCACCTATTTTGCCCGCGCCAATGTCGATGTGGCGGCGCTGAAGGCCGAATTGCGCGCCGCCGCAGAGGCCTGCGAAAAGGGCGAAACCTACCTGTGAGCGCCGGCATCCTCGGTGTAGACGGTGCGCGCGCGGTCGTCATCCTTGCCAGAGGCGATGAGGCGCGGTTCGGCCTGCCGAATATGGGCGAGATAGGCCAGGGCAGAGGCGGCAAGCGTCGCGTCATCGCATTCGCGCGCGCCGGTCAGGGTGAAGGGCGGCAGATAGTGCATGCCCGTATGAACCGCCATCAGTTCAAAGGGCACGGTGACCTCGTCCAGCGTGCGGCCATAGCGACCGTCCGGCTGGTAGTCGCGGCCGTTCGACCCGGTTGAAACCGCGATGCCCAGCGTCTTGAGCCGCAGCGCCCGTCCGCCGGGACCGTAGGCCCAGCCGCGTTTCATGATCTCGGTCTGCCAGACCGACAGAAGCGGTGGCCAGGAATACCATGTCAGGGGAAATTGCAGCACGATGCGGTCGTGATCGCTGACCAACTGCCGCTCGGCCTCGCCGTCGATCTGCCCATCGGGGTAACGCGCGTAAAGGTCGTGCAGCGTGATGTCGTTCTCATCAAGGACGGCCTCGGCCCAGCGGCGGCTGATGCGGCTGCGGCTCATGTCGGGGTGGGCAAGAATGACGAGTGCTCGGGTCATGGGGGTCTCCGTTTCTGCCTGTCGTGGCAGCGCCCGCACGCCCACTCAAGCGCGCGCCCGCCCAATTCCGCAGCGTGGAACAAGCCCGCGTTTCCCGTGCGCCGCGCGGGCCGTCATGCGAGTTGGAAGACCACCGCAGACAACTCGCAAGGCCCCCCATGTTCGATGACAGCGATCCGCGCAAGGCACTGACCTCCATGTCGAAAGAGCGCAGTTTCTCCGGCCCGTTCTGCGGCCCGGAACTGGGCAATTTCAGTCAGGAGCCCCCACAGCAGACGGGCGACGGCTGGCAGGCGTGGATGATGCGCGGCACAAACCTCGTGGTGCGGCTGGTCCGCCTGAACGGCACCGCCACCTTTGCCCGGACAGGGCAGATGGACGAATACATGGTGTTTTCGACCGACGCCGGTATCCGTTTTGACATCGAAACGGCGGAGGGCACGGTCACCGATCATCCGGGCAACCACCTGTTTGTCGTCCCGCCGGGCGACAGCACCGTGACCGTGCGTGGCACCGGGCAGGTGAGTTTCCTCTACACCACACGCTCTGCCGACCTCGTGGCGCACTGTGCCAACCCGACGATCCCAACCAATCCGAACATCCCGCCGTTCCAGCCGTGGCCCGATCCGGTGGGTGGCTTTCGCCTGCGTGCCTATGATCTCGACGTGGCCGAGCAGCCGGGGCGTTTTGGCCGCATCTTCCGCTGTACGACGATGATGGTGAACGTGCTGCCGTGTTTCACCGCGCCGCGCGATGCCACGAAGGTTTCGCCGCATTACCACGCCAGCTTCGAGCAGGTCAGCCTGACGCTGGAGGGGGATTTCGAACATTTCCTGCGGTGGCCGTGGACCTCCGACATGGCCGAGTGGCGGCCTGACATGCACATCCGTTGCGCCAGCCCGTCGGTGACCGTGTTGCCGCCGCCCGCGATCCATACGACGCTGTGGACCTCGGAGGTGACGCAGATCGTCGACATCTTCTCGCCGCCGCGCATGGATTTCTCGACCAAAGACGGATGGGTGCTGAACGCCGCCGATTACCCGATCGCGCAGACCGGGATCGAGTAACCCTAATCCGCGATGTCCCCCAGCGCGGGCATCGAGGCGATGACGATGGTGTCATGCGCGATCGGCGGCAGGGCGGGCAGGGGGCGGCGTGACAGGTCGCGCGCTGTGGCCTGCGACATGCCGAAGGCCATCAGGATGTGTTCGGAGATCTGCTCGGGGTAGTCGTCGGGGGTCGTGCCGCTGGTGATCGACACCATGGCCGCCGCGACCGCGCCCATGAGGATGTCCCGCCCGATCTCTGCCGTGGGGATGTGGAACAGGCCTTCGTCCACGCCGCGCCGGATCGTCACCAGCGAATTGTGCCAGACCACCTCGCCAAAGGTATGCCCCGGCGCGCTGGAGTGGATCATCGCCCAGCCCCAAGCGGGGTTCTTTTCCGCTGCGTGCAGATAATAGCGGATGGCGACGGCGCTTTGTTCGGCGGCGTTTTCCAGGGCGCCGAACATGTGATGCACGGCCCGGTCGAATTCGCCGGTCATCTCTTCGAGCAACTGGTAGCGCAGCGCTTCGAGATCGTCGAAGTGGTTGTAGAAGGTGCCCCGCGCCACGCCCGCCGCCTTGCAGATGTCCTCGATCCGGACGATGCGCCCATCCGCGCGCCCGTAGCAGGCGAAGGCCGCGGTCAAAATCGTGTTGCGCGACTTTGCCCGCCGCGCGGCCCCGATCTCGGCACGGCGACCGTTCCGCGCCGTGCGGTAGCCCATGCGGACAATGGCCTCGTCGGCGTTTTCGGTGTTTTCTGACATGCGCGAAACAGGGCCTCTGACAGTGGATTTCGACGGACAGCGTCCGAGATATGCCGCAGCAGCAGCGCCGGGGCCACCCCGAAGCTGCACCGCCGCGCCAATTCCACGCTGCGAAATTAGTAAAATGACTATTTGTTCAAATTACAATCTGGCGTAGGCTTTGGACATGGCAGCTGAGAGGCAGCCAGCAACGAGGGCCCGGGAGAGCCCGAAGGGAGGACGACGACATGATCACACGACAACGACCGGGCTAAGCCATCCGGCGGCGCGATACCGCGCCCTCACCCGACAATTCCGTGACCAACACCGCAGCGCGTGAAACGCACCCCTCCGGGTGCGGCGGCGGCTGTCTGTCTGGTCTCCGGCAGGGCTCTGCGCCTGCCGTCATGCGGCCCCGACACGGTGGCCGTCCCGAACAGTTTTGACAAAGAGAAGGATCACATCATGGGGATCAACCGTATCGACCACGCCGCCATCAGGGTTGGCGATCTTGGCCGCGCGCTTGCCTGGTACGAGGACGTGCTGGGCCTGACGGTGCTGTCGCGCGACGCCGACACCGTCCACCTTGCCTGCCGTGGTCAGGCCGCCGACATCACGCTGGTCAAGGGCACGCAATCGCTGGAGAATTTCACCTTTGGCGTCGATGACCTAGAGGATCTCGACCGGGTCGAGAGCATCCTGAAGACCGAAGGCGTGGCCACCGAGCGTCTGAATGGCGACAGCCGTCCGGGCGAGGGCGCGACGCTGAAATTCCACCTGCCCTCGGGCCACGAATTGCGGCTGTGCACTGGCGGGGCGGAGCGCCGCGCGGGCATCTCGGACTTCGACGCCAAGGGCTCTCATATCCCCACCGACATGGACCACATCAACCTGCTGGGCGAAGTCGATCCGGCGGTGATGCGCGATTTCTTGATGATGATCGGCTTCAAGTCCTCCCTGAACATTTCCGTGGGCGGGCAGTTGGCGGGCATCTGGCTGCGCGGGTCGGCCTATGACCATGACATCGCCTACATGCGGGCGGTGCGGCCCTCGGACCGGCTGCATCACGTGGCCTTTGCGGTGGAGGACGGCAATCACTATTTCCGCCTGTCGGACCGGCTGCTGGAAACCGGCCATCGCTGGGAATTCGGGCCGGGGCGGCACAATGCGGGTCTGGGCAAATCCACCGGCTTTGGCACCAACAACTACGCCTATGCCTTCGATCCCTTCGGCAACCGCAACGAGTTCTCGTCGGGGATGGAGCAATTCGCCGACGATGCGACCCCGCTCGACGTGGACATTGCACCCGAACAGCTTGCGGACGTGATGAACGGTTGGGGCTACGAGATGGCCGAGACCTTCATGACGGTGGGATCGTGAGCCTGTCGGCGGAAACCTTCCTGGCGGCGCAGGATCTTGTCCTGCGCTTCTGGGCGGTGGTGGACGAGGTGGACGACACGCCCGGCGCGGACCTGTTCACCCCCGAAGGCGCGCTGGCGATCGAGAGCTTTCGGGCCGAGGGCACGGCAGAACTGTCCCGCTACTTCGCTGCCCGTCGCACCCTTTCGACCGAGCGGCAGCGCAGCACCCGGCATCTGTGTACCAACCTGCGGGCGCTGCCCGGCGCGGGCACAAGGCTTGCCGCGACGGTCACGGTGTTTTCCGGCACGGGTGCGCACCCCTTGCCGTTGCAAGCGCCATCCTCGCTGGCGGACTTCACCTTTGACTGCGTCGCGACGCCGGACGGCTGGCGTTTTCGCGAAGTGCGGGGCGTGCTGATCTTTGCCGGGGCCGACACACCCGACCTGAAGAAAGCCGCGCAGGCCGCCAAGGGAGTCCCGGCATGAAGCAGGTTGCACTTGTCCACGGCTGGGGCGGCTCTTACGCCGCCACATGGCAGGCCGATGGCTGGGACGCGGCGCTGCGCGATGCCGGGTTCGAGCCGGTCGGCGTGAACATCGCAGGCCACGGCCCGCAGGGCGGTCCGCATGATCCACAGGCCTATGCCGACCTTGCCAGCGACCTTGCCGGGAAACTGCCCACCGGGTTGCACGGGGCCATCGGGTTTTCGCTCGGGACCAAGCTGCTGCTGGAACTGGAGGCGCGCTATCCCGGTGCGCAGGGCAAGCTGGCGCTGGGCGGGATCGGCGACAACCTCTTTGCCCCCGAGGCTGCCGGTCCGGCCATCGTCGCGGCGCTGCGCGGCGAAACGGCGGACCACCCGCCGCAGGTTGCAGCCCTTTTGGCCTATGCGACCAAAAGCGGATCGGACCCGGCCTGTCTGGCTGCCGTGCTGGAACGGCCCGCCAACCCGGTTCTGACCGAGGCGCGGCTCGCCGCCGCGACGGCGCCGATCCTGATCTTCAACAGCCGCAACGACACGGTTGCCCAGCCCGACGCGCGGCTCGTCGCGGCGCTGCCGGGCGCCACGCATCAGCTGATCGATGGCCCCGGCCATGTCGGCCTGACCGCCGATGCCCGCTTTCGGGACGCGGCCATCGCGTTCCTTTCGAACTGACATCCACAGGGAGGAGACCACCCATGTTCGACGACACAACCCCGATGATCGACCGCGTTCGCGCGGTCCTGCCCCAGATCAAGGCCAACGCCCCCAAGGCCGAAGCGGACCGCATGGTCCCGGCGGAAAACATCGACCTGCTCAAGGGCACCGGCCTGCACCGGGCCTTTCAGCCAAAGGCCTATGGCGGGCTGGAAATGCCGGTGCCGGACTTCGAGAACTGCATCGCGCTGATCGCCACGGCCTGCGGATCGACCGCTTGGGCATTCTCGCTGCTGGCGGAGCACGCGCACCAGATCGCGCTTTATTCCAAGACCTTGCAGGACGAGATCTGGGGCGAGGACCCGGACACCTTGTCCTCGTCTTCTATCGCGCCCTATGGACAGGCGACCGAAGTCGAGGGCGGCGTGCGCTTTTCCGGCGAATTCGGCTGGTCGTCGGGCTGCGATCACGCGACTTGGGCGATCCTCGGGTTCCTGCGCGACGACGCGGAACTGGGCAAGGTCTACAGCTTTGCCATCGTTCCGCGCAGCGACTACGAGATCAAGGACAACTGGTACACCGCCGGGATGCGCGGCACCGGGTCGAAGACGCTGGTGGTCAAGGATGCCTTCGTGCCCGAGCACCGCATCGAAAGCGTGCCCGCGCTGATGACCCTGACCTCGGCGGGCGGCGCGCTGTACCCTGACAGCCAGATCTATCACGTGCCCTTCATCTATGTCTTTGCCAGCTGTTTCTCGGCGGTCAGCCTCGGCATCGCCGAGCGCATGATCGAGCTTTATACCGAACGCACGCAGGGCCGGGTGCGCGCCTATACCGGCGCGAAGGTTGGCCAGTCGATCCCGGCCTGCATGCGTCTGGCTGAAAGCACCCACCAAGTGGCCGCTGGCCGGGCCTTTCTGGAAAAGACATGGGCCGAGATGCGCGACCATGCCGAACGACGCGACTATCCGACCGAGACACAGATGGCCTTCTGGCGGACCAATCAGGCCTATGCGGTCAAGATGTTCGTGGCGGCGGTCGACCGCCTGTTCGAGGCCTCGGGCGGGTCGGCATGGTTCGACGATGCCGAGGCGCAGCGCCTGTTCCGCAACAGCCACATGACTGCGGCACATGCCTATACCGATTACGACATCTGCGCGCAGATCCTCGGACGCGCGCTGATGGGTCTGGAGCCCGATCCCGCGCTCTTCTGATCCATCTCCGGCCCGCTTCGCCCACCGGGGCGGGCCGCTTTTCCCTGTCAGATCATCCCACCCCACTGGAGGTCCCCCATGGCCAGCATGAACTTCCCCGCCGAGAGCGGGTTCGATCCGCGTGCCTTTCGCGCGGCGCTCGGGTGCTTTGCCACCGGTGTCACCGTGATCACCGCGCAGGCACTGGGCCAGCGCGCCGGCGTCACCGCAAACAGCTTCAACTCGCTGTCTCTTACACCGCCATTGATCCTGTGGAGCCTGCACAAGACCTCGTCGAGCTATCCCGTCTTCGAGGCCGCAACCCATTTCGCGGTAAACATCCTCGCCCATGACCAGATCGACCTGTCGAACCATTTCGCCCGCCGCAGCGACGACAAGTTCGCCGGGATCGACGCCATCGAAGGGCAGGGCGGATGCCTGCTGCTGCCCGAGACCTGCGCCACGATCCAATGCGCCCGCGAGAACACCCTCGATGGCGGCGACCACTGGATCCTGATCGGCCGCGTCACCGGGTTCGAGACCTCGGACAGCGCGCCGCTGCTGTACCACAGGGGCCAATACTCGCTGGCGCAGCCCCATCCGCAAGTGGCCGCCGAGTAAGCTCCCGCGTTCCCATCTTCGAAAAACTCAGGGAGGAGACCCTATGAAGACGACGTATACTTTCGGCGCCGCTGCGGTGGCGCTGGCCATGGCGGTCGCACCGGCGCACGCCATCGATGTGGGACCGGCGGATTACACGATCCTGCCGGGGGGCACGACGCTGGGCATGCTCTACTGGCAGCACCTGTCTTCGGACAAGCTGACGGTCAATGGCAACCAGATCCCCGGGTCCAATTTTGATGCCGACATCGCCATCCTGCGCAGCCTGAACTATTTCACGCTGGGAGACATGCCTGCCGCGTTCCACGTGGTTGCGCCGTTTGCCAGCATCGGCACCGCGAATATCGGGACGATCAAGCAGAGCACCTCCGAAGGGGTGGGGGACACGACGCTGGGCCTGACCCTCTGGCCGGTGCAGCCGGACAACCCGGATACCGGCACCACGCTGGGATTTTCGCTTTTCGTGACCTTGCCCACCGGGGCCTATGATCCGGCCCGGATCGGCATCGGCGAGGGCACCTACACCATCACGCCGCAGGTCGGCCTGATCCAAGGGCTTGGCGGCGGCTTCTATTTCGATGGTGTGCTGGACGTGGCCCTGCAACAGGATCACGAGGAGAACAGCCAGACATATGAACGCGCTCCGGCATGGCAGCTTCAGGCAATGCTGCGCAAGCAGTGGGGGCCTACGACGTCGCTCGCCATCGGCTATTCCGGCCAGCGCGGCGGGGCACAGAAGGTCAACGGGGTCGAGACCGGCCTGAAGGCGCATCGCGATCAGGCGCGCATCTATGGCACGCATTTCCTCACCCCCACGACCCAGATTCAGGCCATGTATGGCAAGGATTTCAATGTCGAAGGCGGCTTTGAATACGATAGCGTCGTGCAATTGCGCCTTGTGCAGGTGTTTTGATCCCATCCACGGCCCGGGGCGATCCGGGCCGATCCAATCCAAAGGACACCCCGTGCCCCGGACTTCGAACAAGACCATCATTTCCTGCGCCGTGACCGGCTCCATCCACACGCCATCCATGTCGCCCTACCTGCCGGTGACCGCCGATCAGATCGCGGAGAGCGCCATTGCCGCCGCCGAGGCGGGGGCCGCCGTCTTGCACCTGCACGCCCGCGTGCCCGAGACCGGCGCGCCCAGTCAGGACCCGGCGCATTACGCCGCCTTCCTGCCGCGCATCCATGCCGCCACCGATGCCATCGTGAACATCACAACCGGTGGCGGGCTGGGCATGTCGATGGAGACCCGCATTGCCCCCGCGCTGCAAGCCGCGCCGGAACTGGCCTCGCTCAACATGGGGTCGTTCAACTTCAACATCTCGGCGGCTGAAAAGGCCTGTCGCGATCCGCAGTCGTGGGAGGTCGACTACCTGCGCGGCACCCGCGACCTCATCATGTCCAACACCTTCACCCAGATCGAGACGGTGCTGGCCAAGCTGTCCGAAACCGGCACCCGGTTCGAGTTCGAATGCTACGACACCGGCCATCTGTATAACCTCGCGCATTTCGCGGATCGGGGGCTGGTGAAGCCGCCGTTCTTCGTGCAGGCGATCTTTGGCGTGACGGGGGCGCAGGGCACCGATCCGGAAAACCTCATGCACATGCGCGCCACGGCGCAGCGGCTTTTCGGCGACGATCACCTGCTGTCGGTGCTGGGCGCGGGCCGGTCGCAATTCCCGCTGGTGACCATGGGGGCGATCCTTGGCGGGCATGTCCGCGTCGGGCTGGAGGACAACCTCTATATCGCCAAGGGCCAGTTGGCGGAAAGCAATGCGCAGATGGTCACCAATATCCGACACATCCTTGAGGATCTGGGCCACGAGATCGCCACACCGGACGAAGCCCGCGCAATGCTCGGGACCAAGGGCCGGGACAAGGTGTCCTTCGGATGAGGGCCGGTTTTCGCGCCCGCCTGCGCGCGCCCGAACCGATGCTCGGCACCTTTCTCAAGATCCCCTCGACCCAGCCTGCCGAAATCCTTGGCTCTTTGGGCTTTGACGTCGTGGTGATCGACGAGGAACACGCGCCGCTGAGCCCGGAAACGACCGATGCCATCCTGCTGGCCTGCCGGGCGCATCGCATGGCGGGGCTGGTGCGGGTGCGTCAGCCGGGTGATATCCTGCGCGTGCTGGACAGCGGTGCCGACGGCGTGCTGGTGCCGCATGTGACCTCTGCCGCTGTCGCCCGCGAGATCGTTGCACTTGCGCGCTATGCAGGGGCGCGCGGGCTTTCCCCCACAACCCGCGCAGGCGCGTTCGGCGGTGTGCCCGTGGCGGACCATATGGCGGCGCAGGACGCGCGCAGCGCCGTCATCGCGATGATCGAAGACGCCGAAGCCCTCGACCGGATCGACGAGATCGTGGCGACAGAGGGGCTCGACGCGATCTTCATCGGTCGCGCCGACCTTGGGGCCAGCATGGGCGCGGCGGCAAAAGAGGGCGGGCTCGACCGCGCGGTTGCGCATCTGCTGGCGGCGGCGAAATCCGCCGCTCTGCCCGCCCTCGTGCTTGCAGCCGACCGCGCCGACGTGACTGCGATGCGCGATTTGGGGGCGACCGGTTTCCTGACCGGCTCCGATCAGGGCTTTTTGAGAAGCGCTGCAAACGCCGCGCGTCCCCGGCTGTTCGAGTGACCGGGCTGCGGGCACCCGAAGCGGGCATGACCGACCGCCGCCTGACATTGCGGCGGCCGGGTGCCCGGGCCTGTCCGGTCGTCAGTCCGGTGCCTCGACGAGGATCTTCACATGGGATTTCTCGGCCACCAGTGCCTCGAACCCCTCGTCCACGATGTCATCCAGCGCGATCCGTTTCGTCACCAGTTGCTCGGCGCTGAAATAGCCTTGGGTCATCAGCGCCATCACCGCCGGGTAAACGTTTCGATAGGCGATGGTGCCCTGCAACTGGCGTTCCTTCAGGACGGCCGTGTTGGGCTGAAACGACGCCTCGCTTTCCCAGATCGACACGATCAGAACCTGCCCTTCGTGGCGGGTGGCGTCGATGCATTGCGGGAGGACCTGCGGCACGCCCGTCACTTCGAAGGCCACGTGAACGCCGCCCGTGGCCTCGCGGATCGACGCGACCGCATCCGTCGCCATCGGGTCGATGGCCGAGGTCGCGCCCAGATCCAGCGCCTTTTGCCGCCGCACCTCCGAGGGTTCGACCACGTGAATTTCGGACGCCCCGGCCACGCGCAGCGATTCCACGACCAGCAACCCGATTGGTCCCGCGCCGAACACCGCCGCCTTGTCGCCTGCCTTGATCTTGGACAGGCGCACGGCGTGCAGGGCCACGGCGGCCGGTTCGACCAGCGCGCCCTGTTCCATGGACAGATCATCGGGCATCTTGTGGACCATGCGTGCGGGCACGACGCTGTGCGTGGCAAACCCGCCATGCCCGCCGGACAGGCCGACAAAGCCGAGGCTGTCACAGAGGTTGTACTTGCCTTCCAGACAGGCCGGGCAGTCGCCACAGGCAAAGATCGGCTCGATGGCGACGCGGTCGCCCACGGCAAGGCCGGTGACGCCTTCGCCCAACTCGGAGACGGTGCCGCAATATTCGTGCCCCATGGTGATCGGGGCCTTGTCATGGCTCAGGGGGTGGACTTCGTCCACGGGGACGAAGATCGGCCCGGCGAGGTATTCGTGCAGGTCGCTGCCGCAGATGCCGGTCCAAGCGACCTTGACCTTGACCTCGCCCTTGCCGGGCGTGGGATCGGCGATATCTTCGACGCGAATATCCTTCACGCCATGCCAACGTGCTGCTTTCATGAAACTTCTCCGATGTCAGTCAAAAGGATGCGCCCGGCGGAGGAGTTGCCGGGCGCAAGGGTGTGCTGACGCAAGGCACACCCGATCGATGCATCACGAAAGGTGATGCACCTCTTGCAGGCCGTAGACGGGGGTTTCGATCCCTTCCATCCGGGCCTTCAGTTGCAGCGCAAGATACAGCGAGTAATGCCGCGACTGGTGCAGGTTGCCGCCGTGGAACCACAGGTTTTCCTGCTGGGTCGGCTTCCACATGTTGCGCTGCTCGCCCTCCCACGGGCCGGGGTCCTTGGTGGTGTCGGACCCAAGCCCCCAGACCTTGCCGACCTTGTCCGCGACGTCTTGGGAAATCAGGTCGGCGGCCCAGCCGTTCATCGAGCCATAGCCCGTCGCCATCACCACCAGATCGGCGTCCAGATGCGTGCCGTCCGACAGCACCACGCCGGTTTCGTCGAAATGGTCGACCTGACCTTTGACCAGCTTCACCTCGCCGTCGATGATCAACTGGCTGGCACCCACGTCGATGTAATAGCCCGAGCCGCGCCGCAGGTATTTCATGAACAGGCCCGACCCGTCGTCGCCCCAATCCAGATCGAAGCCTGCCTTTTCAAGCCCGGCATAGAACTCGGCATCGCGCTCGCGCATCTGATCATAGAGCGGGATCTGGAATTCGTGCATGATCCGGTAGGGCAGCGAGGCAAAGATCATGTCGGCCTTTTCCGTGGTCACGCCATTGGCCACCGCCTCTTCGGAGTATAGCGCGCCCAGCCCGATATCCATCAAGGTATCCGAGCGCACGATATGGGTGCTGCTGCGCTGCACCATCGTCACATCGGCATCCGCCTCCCAAAGCGCGGCGCAGATGTCATGGGCAGAGTTGTTGGACCCCACGACAACCACCTTCTTGCCGGTCCACGCGTCAGGCCCCTCGTGCTGCGAGGAATGCTGGATCGTGCCTTTGAACGTGTCCATTCCGGGGAAGTCGGGCATGTTGGGCTTGCCGGACATGCCCGTGGCGAGCACCAGTTGGGTGGGGCACAGCGTGACCTCTTCGCCGTCGCGGTTGACCTTGACCGTCCAAGTGCCGCTGGCCTCGTCATACTGGGCGCTTTGCACCTCGGAGCGGGTCCAATAGTTGATCTCCATCACCTTGGTATACATTTCCAGCCAATCGCCGACCTTGTCTTTGGGCGTGAAGACGGGCCAGTTGTCGGGGAACTTGATGTAGGGCAGGTGGTCGTACCAGATCGGGTCATGCAGGCAGAGCGACTTGTAGCGAGAGCGCCACTGGTCGCCGGGCCGGTCGTGTTTGTCGAGAACGATGGTCGGAACACCCAGCTGCCGCAGCCGCGCGCCCAACGCGATGCCGCCCTGACCGCCGCCGACGATCACCGTGTAGGGCTGTTCGCTATAGCCTAGCTCGGAGGCCTCGGCCTCGCGCTTTTCCTTCCACGACTTGCGGTTCTTGGCAGCACCGTGTTCGGCGCCCATCGGGCGGCGCTTGCCCCGGTTCTCCTCATGGCCCTTCAATTCCTGAAGCGCGGTCAGCAGCGTCCAGATCCGCCCGTCCTTCAGGCGCAGCAGGCCCCAGCCATTGCCCACGGCGGTTTCGAAGGTGATCCAAGCGGTGACGACGCCGCCATCCTCCGACGGGATCTCGCCGTCCTGAATGGCGAATGCGCGCGGCTTGGTGTGTTTCAACTGCGCCGTCAGCATGTCCTGCACCCCGGACGGCCCCTCTACCGTCTTCAGGTTCCATGTGACGGCAACCAGATCGCGCCAGTAACTGTCGGTGGCAAACAGCGCGCTTGCGGCCTGTGCGTCGCCTTCCTCCAAGGCGGCGTTCAGGCTGTCGAGCATGTCCTGCACTTGCGCCGTAACTGTCGAGTCGAGCATTGCGTTTCCTCCTCATCAGCAATGTGATGGGACGGAGAGTGGCGAAACAGGCCGCTTCGCCTCTAGGGAAATCCGCATGAAATCTGGCTCTGCCGCGTTGCTGCCATGCAGCATGTTGCACACGCAACGCCGCGCAACATCTCACTGTGGCGCGCGCAACCCTTCCTTGCGGATGCGGCGCAGCACGGTCGAGCGGTTGACCCCCAACCGACGCGCGGCACGGGCCATGTTCCAGTTGCAGGCATCCAGAACGGCCTCAAGGTCCTGCTCGGGGTCTTGGTCCTGCCTGCGCTGTTGCGGGGCGGGTGGAAGGTCGGGCAGGTCGATCACCGTCGTCTCCGCCATCGCGCAGGCCACCTCCAGCACATTGCCAAGCTCCCGCAGGTTTCCGGGCCAGTCCCGCGCCATCAGCTCGGCCCGCGCCGAGGGCGTCAGGCGCATGTCGCCGCCACGATGCCGCCGCAACAGCCGGTCGATCAGCCAGCCGAGGTCCTGCCGTTCGCGCAAGGGCGGCAGCTCCAATACGCTGCCCGACAGCCGGAAATACAACGCCGCCGGAAGGGTGTTCCGGGCGATCAGGTCAGAGGCCGGTTCGCTGGTGGTCGACACCGGGCGCAGGTCGGGCGCGTGATCCAATGCACCGGCCAGAACCCGCGCCGTGTCCGGGTGCAAATCCTCGATCCGGCGCAACAACAGCGTGCCCGGACCCTGCTGGTCTGCCAGCGCATCGCGCAGGTCCTCGCCGCGCAATCCGGCACAGTCGAGCGTCACGAACCGGCCCCGCCGCGAGGCCATGTGGATGGCGTGGGCCAGCTTGGTCTTGCCGCTGCCGCTTTCGCCCGAAATCAACAGTGGCACAGGGGTCGGCGCCAAGCGTTCGGCCTGTGTCAGGACCCGCGCCAGACCGGGATCGCTGCCCGCAAAGCTGGCCAAGGCCCCGCCGCGCACCTGTCGTGACACGGTGTCGGGCCGCGCGGCCGTGCGCCGTGGAGCCTGTGGTGCGATGGCATGGCCAAACACGGCCCCGCCATCCCCCAGCGCCACGACGCGCTCTTCCGTCGGGCGGTCGCGCATGAGGTCGGGCAGATCGTCGACGCTCAACCCCAGAAGCCCGTCGATCCGTTCGCCGATCAGGCTGCCGCCCCGCGCCAGCATCCGCGTGGCCGCGCGCGTGGCCCCGATCACCCGTCCCGACCCGTCGAGCGATACCGCCGCCTCGGGGTCGACATCGAGAAATTCGGGGCTGGAGGAAAACCGCAGCACCCATTCCCGGCGACTGGCGGCCATGAGATTGGCCATCTCGACCCGCCGCGCCGCCGCCGTGACCAGCGACATGGCAAGGTTCTGGCTGCTTTTGGGCGAGGGCGACCGCAGCAGTGAAATATCGAGGACCGCCGCCAATTGACCGAGGCTGTCGTAGATCGGCGCAGAGGTGCAGGACAGCCCGGTATGCGCGTTTCCGAAATGGTCGTCCTGATGTACGGTGACCGGCTCTCCGGTGACGATGCAAGCACCGACCCCACAGGTCCCGGCCTGATCCTCGGACCAGTTCGAGCCGAGGTACAGGCCCGCACTGCGCAACTCGTCCACAAAGAGGTCATCGCCAAGGAAATCGACGCAAACGCCCTTGGCGTCCGTCAACAGCAGCACGTAATTCTGGCCGCTCACTTGGCGAAACAGGCTTTGCAGGCTTGAACGGGCGGCACCGATCATCCATTCGGCCTGCTCGCGATGGGTGCGGAATTCGGCCTCGGTGACGATATGCGCCGGATCGCTGCGTGTCGGGTCCATGCCATACAGTTCGACGCAGCGCCGCCACGACGCATCGACATAGCTGTCCCGTCCGGTCGCCTGACCATCCAGAACCTGGGCAATCTCCTCGACGTGACGTCGTTCCAGCATGACCACCTCCTCGGACGCCACAGTACTACAATTCGACGCTCCACCAAGGGTAGACTATCGTATGAGACAGGACTGGTTCGCCTCCGACGCTTTGCCCGGTGAGCGGGGCTGGCTGCGGTTGGTCGGGGCGCTTTTGCGAAGGTCCGGATTGGGTCGGCTGGTCACATGTCAGCACCCTCCAGGGCGACATGTGAGGCCGTTCGTGGACACCCGTGTTGCATAGGCCGGGCCTGCACTGACGGAGCCGTCTTTGCGTCGCGCCACATGCCCGCAGGGCCCTGCTGCTTCACTCATAGCGCAATTCGGTCGCCTTGCCGCGAAAGATCACGTAGGCGAGGATCGAATAGGCGATGATCGTGGGCACCACGAAACAGGCGCCAATGAGGATGATCAGCAGGCTTTCCGGTGCGGCGGCGGCTTCGTAGATCGTCAAGCGATCCGGCACCACGTAGGGATAGAAGCTGTAGGCAAGGCCAAGATAGGCCGTGGCGAACAGCCCGCTGGAGATCGCGAAAGGCAACCAGCTCAGGCGGTCCGAAGGCAGCGGCATCCGCCGCAGCAAGCGCCACAGCATCAGCACCAACCCCCCTGACAACAGCGGCAGCAGCAAAAGCCACAACACCTCGGGAAAGGTGAACCATTTGTCGAAAATCCGCGCACTGACCAGCGGTGTCGCAAGCGAGATGGCGCCGATCCCGGCGATCACGGCCCAAAGGCTTTGCCGTGCCCATTGGACGGCCTTCAGTTGCAGCGCGTCGCTGGTCTTGAGGATCAGCCACGTCGCCCCGATGAAGGCATAGCCCACCGTCAGGAAGACCGCTGTCAGCGCCGCGAACAGGTAGGTCTGCGCCGTCTGCTCAAGCCCCATGACATAGAGCCCCAGCATGAAGCCCTGCGCCAGCGCCGTCACCAGCGACCCGGCAAAGAACAGACGGTTCCACAGCGCCTTGTGTCGGGTGCGGGCCTTGGCGCGAAACTCGAAGGCCACGCCGCGCGCGATCAACCCGATCAGCATGGCAAAGACCGGAAGGTACAGCGTCGACAGGATGATGCCGTGCGCGGTGGGAAAGGCCACCAGCAGCAGCCCCACGGCCAACACCAGCCATGTCTCGTTCGCGTCCCAGAACGGCCCGATGGAGCCGATCATGCGGTCCTGTTCGTGCGGTTCCGCCAGCGGAAACAGGATGCCGACCCCAAGGTCGAACCCGTCCAGCACCACGTAGACGAGGATCGACAATCCCATCAGCGAGGCAAAGGCCCAAGGCAGCCAGTCGGCGGGGTTGGAGAAGTCAGGCAGCATCGGCTTACTCCGCAGGGTTGAGGGCGGCGACCTGCGCCTTGCCCGAATGTGTCATGTCATTGGCCGGGTCGTCGGCCCCGCGCGCGGCCTTGCGCGCGAGGTAGGCGATGACACCGACATAGGCGATCAGCAGGGCGGCATAGACGGCGAGGTAGCCCACCAGCGTGCCCATCACCATCGGCGCGGGCACGTCGGCCACCGCCATGTCGGTGGTCATGACACCCTGCACCAGCCACGGCTGGCGGCCGATCTCGGTCGTGTACCAGCCCGCAAGCGTGGCCACCCAGCCCGAGAGGGCCATCGGCACCAGCGCCCAGATCAGCGGCTTTGGCAGGCCTTCGACGGCCATCCAGTGCCCCTTGATGCGGCCCTCGTGACGGTCGCGCCTGCGCCACATCAGGAAGGCGGCGGACCAGCTGAGCGCCAGCATGGCAAAACCGGTGCCGACCATGACACGGAAGGACCAGAAGACCGGGCTGACCGGCGGATGCAGCGGTGTGCCGTCCTCGGCGACGAAGTCGTTCAGGCCGGGCACGACGCCATCGGCGTGGTGTTTCAGGATCAGCGAGGCCCCGTTCGGGATGCCGATCTCGAACCGGTTCTCGCGCGCGGCCTCATCGGGCAGGGCAAACAGCAAGAGCGGCACGTTCGGCCCGGTGTCCCAGTTGCCCTCCATTGCAGCGACCTTTTGCGGTTGATGCTCCAGCGTGTTCAGCCCGTGCATGTCGCCCGCCAAAATCTGGATCGGGATCAGCAGCGCCGCCATGGCCACGCCGGTCTTCAATGTGGCGCGCACGTCCCGCGACCGATCGCCAAGGATCCAGCGAAAGGCCGAGACGCCCGCCACCAGAAAGCTGACGGTCAGGAAGGAGGCCAGCACCATATGCGCAAAGCGGTAGGGCATCGACGGGTTGAAGATGATCTCGGACCAGCTGGTCGCATGGGCCACGCCGTCGATCATCTCGAACCCTTGCGGCGTGTGCATCCAGCTGTTCAGTACGATGATCCAGAAGGTCGACAGCAGCGTGCCAAAGGCCACCAGCGCCGTCGCGGTGATGTGCAGCCACGCGGGCACGCGGGAAAATCCGAACAGCATGATGCCGACGAACGCCGCTTCAAGGAAGAAGGCGGTCAGCACCTCGTAGGCCAGCAAGGGCCCGGCGATATTGCCCACGGTCTCCATGAAGCCCGGCCAGTTGGTGCCGAACTGGAACGACATGGTGATGCCCGACACGACGCCCATGGCAAAGCTCAGGGCAAAGACCTTCACCCAGAACCGGTAGGCGGCCATCCATTTGTCGTCGCCCGTCGCGGCAAAGCGCAGGCGAAAGAACAGCAGCACCCAACCCAGCGCGATGGTGATGGTCGGGAACAGGATGTGAAACGAGATATTGGCCGCAAACTGGATGCGGCTCAGCAGAAGTGTGTCCAATACGTCCATTGTCATGTCCTCAACGTCTGGCGGGAAGCACCCCGCCCGCCTTGTCGATCAGGCCCGCGATCTTGCTGCCATAGGTCATCAGCTTGACCAGTTTCTCGGTCTCCAGCCGGGCCATGTCCTCGTAGAATTCGGTCATCATCTCGATCATCTCGCGCAGCTCGGATATCCGCGCCTCGGAATAATCGTCGCCCGCAGGGCCCTGCATTTCGAGCGCGCGCAGCTTGGTCAGGGTCGGGTCGATCTCGCGTTTCTTGCGCTCGTCGATCAGGATGCGGACGATTTCCCAGAGGTCGTCGGGCGTGGTGAAATGATCCTTGCGGTCGCCGGGGACGTGTTTCAGCCGAACCAACTGCCAGGCCTGAAGCTCTTTCAGGCCCATGGAGGTGTTCGACCGGCTGATCCCCAGCGCCTCGGTGATCTGGTCGGCGTTGAGCGCGTCGGCGGACAGGAACAACAGCGCGTAGATTTGGCCCACGGTGCGGTTGATCCCCCAACGGCTGCCCATCTCGCCGAAGTGAAGTACGAATTCTTGGTGGAGCGGAGGAAGGTTCATCGTCGTTTTCGCGGCTTTCCGAATTTTCAGTAATTTCTGAAAAAACAGATAAACCCAATGGCGCGCTTATCCAGCGGTTCCGGCTGACCTCACGAAAAGGTCAACAGGGGTGTCGCGGTCCTACAATTCCAGCATGACGTGGTCGGCAAAGGTTTCCCGGACCACGTCCGAAATGATGGTGGCCAGTTTCTGGATGATCCGGATATGCGCCGAGCGGCGGCGCCATGCTAGCCCGATGGAGCGGGTCAGGCGCCCGGATCGAAAGGGTTTGACGATCACGTCGCCCGCTTCGCGCGAAGCTTCGGACCGGACATAAAGCGCGGGCAGGAAGCTGACCCCCATGTTCAGCGCCGTCATCTGGCGCAACGCGTCGAGGCTGGTGCCCTCGTAGTCGCGGCGCAGCGTGGCCCCCAGATCCTCGCACAAACCCGCAACTTGCGCGTGCAGCCGATAGGCGTCGGACAGGGACAGCACATCGACACCGGCCAGATCGGCATCGCGGATGGTCTCTCGCCGTGCCAGAGGGTGGTCCAGAGCCATGGCCAGCTTCAGCGGCTCGCGGAACAGCCGCATGGCCGTGACATCGCCCGAGGGTACGGGCAGTTGCGTCAGGATCAGGTCTTGTTGACCGGTCAAGAGTTCATCTTGCAGGGCGGCGGGTGGCGCGTCCCGAATGACCACCTTCACCTCCGGATAGGCCGCGTGCAGCCGCCGCATCACATGCGGCAGCAGGTATGGCCCCAGCGTGGGCGTCGATCCAAGGCGGATCGTCCCGGTGACGCCGTCGCGGGCATCCTGCGCCAATGCTTTGAGATGCTCGGTCTCTTCGAGCACACGCAGCGTTTGGGCCAGTATCATGCGGCCCTGCGGTGTCAGCACCGCCCCGCGCTGACCGCGCTCTACCAGCGTTACGCCCAAGGCGGCTTCCAGCCCGACGATCTGCTGGCTCAGCGACGGCTGGCTGATGCCGACCCGCTCGGCGGCGCGGCGATAATGGCGGGTTTCGGCAAGGGCCGCGAAATAGGTCAGTTGGCGCAGGGTGAGTTCAGCGGACATCGTGGCCTCCTCGCATTGGCTGTTGGGAATATAGGAAATGCCTATCGAGTTTTCAGGTCCGGCTGCCTTCTGCCGATCATTTGGCCTTCCCATGTTCCGGGGGCGATCAGGAAAGATCGCCTGCACCCACAAACACAGGAGACTTCAAATGACGACGATCCCCGCCCGGCTGCTCAACGCTCTTCCGGAAAAGGTGGCCCGGCTGCGCCGCCGCCATCATCAGCTTGGGGTGCAGATCGACGAAGAGCTGCAGCGCCCCATGCCCTGCAGCGTGGCCTTGCAGCGGCTGAAGCGCCAGCGCCTGAAGCTGAAGGACCAGATCACCTTTTACTCGAAACTTGTCGGCAGCCCGGACCGCAAGGTCATGCCGGTGGCGGCGCACTCATGATCTTCAATCTCGTTTTCCAGACCAGTGGCCTGCGCCTGATGCACAGCGCCGATCTCGACGACATGCGCCGCGCCATCGCCGACGAGGATGACGACGGCCCCGACGGCGGCAGCCCGCATGCCGCTCCGCACCCTGAGCATGACAGGGCGGTTGCGTGACCCTGTACCACGGAGGGGCCGCGCGCCCCTCCAATCCTCGGGGCTGACGCGCCCGTCCCGTCATTCCGACAGGTCGAGTTCCTCGTTGATGGCGTCGAGCGTGGCGATGCGCTGGCTGACGGCATCCGGGTTCTGCCCCAGATAGGACAGCGCCAGCAGCCGCAGCATCGAGATCATCGTCGCATGGGTCGGCAGGATGCCATAGCTGGCGATGTGGCACGGCAGCACGAAATCGGAAAAGCGCTGCGCCTGCGCGGCATAGGCATGATCGGTGATCGTGATGACCCGCATCCGCGTGGTGCGGGCGTGTTTCAGCAGGACGGGCAACAGGCGCGGACGCGGCTCGAATGTCAGCAGGATCAGCGCGTCGCGCGGGCCGGTCATCGCCAGTTCCGCCGCCCAGTCTTGTCCCGACCCTTCGATCTGGTGTACCCCGTGGCGCAGCCGGGTGAACATGGTGCGCCCCAGCCGCGCAAGCCCGTATTCATCGCCAAAGCCAAGGAACCACAGGTTCGGCGCCTTCTCCAACACGCCCGCGATTTCCGGTAGCAGGTCCGACCGCATCTCTTCGAAGGTGCGCGACAGGTTGCGGCTCTCCAGTTCGAGATGCTCCGCCAGCGTCCGGCCCAGCGACGCGGCCTCGGGTTTCGGGTCGAATCGTGCATAAGGCGCGCGGCTGTTGCGTTCATCGCGGGCCTGAATGCGCACCTCTTCGAAGTCCGCATAGCCCAAAGTGCGGAAAAAACGGGCAGTCGTGGCTTTTGACACCCCAGCCAAGGACGCCAGTTCCGTCGCCGTGTGCGTTTCCACAAGCCCCTGATTTTCCAGCAGGACAGACGCGATCTTCTGTTCGCTCGACGTCAGGCGGGTGAATTTTTCCTGAATGCGCAGGATCAGTCTGGAGGCCATCTCACCGGAATTCCCTTGACGAATGAAACCCATGTTTCACAGGATTGAAACAATGAAACGACAAGGGGTGCAAGATGACGTCCTCCAGGATGATCCGCGAAAGAATATGGACGAAGCTGCACGAGGTGGCGAGGCCGGATACCCGGTTCCACATGAACTTTGCCGAGGTGATCCCGGATTTCGAGGGCTCTGAAACCGCCACCGACCATCTGGTGCAGGACCCGGCCTATCAGGCCAGCCGCTTTGCCTTCATCACGCCCGACAACTGCCTCGTCGATCTGCGCCGCCGGATGATCGAGGCGGGCAAGCCCTTTGTCATGTCGACTTACGGCATCTATCGCGGGTTCCTCTATCTCGACCCGGCCAAGGTGCCGCCCGGTGCTGCGCTTTATGCCGCGTGGCTCGACGGGATGGAGCATTTCGGCGAGCCGGTCACGCTGGAGGACATCGCGCAGAAGGGGCGTTTCGACTACCTCGTGACCGGGGCCTCGGCGGTGTCGATGAACGGTGTGCGCTTTGGCAAGGGGCATGGGTTCTTCGACCTTGAATGGGGCATGTTCACCGATCTTGGTTTCGTCGATGAACACACCCCCGTCCACGCCATGGTGCATGACATCCAGTTGGTCGAGGAGCAGTTGCAGCCCTCGGAAACCGACATCCTCGTGGACAAGATCTTCACCCCCGGCGGCACCCATGTGGTCGAACGCCGGGCGAAGCGCCCCAGCGGCGTGAAATGGCCGCTGCTCGACCCGAAACAGATCGCCGAAACCCCACCCTTGCAAGAGCTTCAACGCCTTCAGGGCCTTGCCTGACATTCCCAACACGGAGACAAGACCATGCTCAATCGCCGTACCTTCCTTGGCACCGCCGCTGCCGGTATCGCCGCCTCGTCGCTGCCGTTCCGCGCCCATGCCGCCACCCCGCTGACCATGCAGGCCGCGTGGATCAACGATGCCGAATTCGCGGGCTATTTCCTTGCCATGGATCAGGGGTATTACACCGAGGCCGGTCTGAACCTCGAATACCTGTCCGGCGGGCCGGACGTGATCCCCGAAAGCACGATCATCGCGGGCCGCGCCGATCTGGCGCTGACCACCCCTGACACCACGATCAAGGCGATCGTCGAACAAGGCGCGCCGTTCAAGATCATCGGCGCCCAGTACCAAAAGAACCCCATCGGCATCGTGTCGCTGGCCAAGAACCCGATAAACACGCCGCAGGACCTGATCGGCAAGACGCTGGCGGTGCCGCCGGTCAACGTGATCTCGGTCGAGGCGATGCTGAAGATGAACGGCATCGAACCGGGGCAGGTCAACATCGTGCCCTATGCCTATGACCCGACACCGCTGGTCAAGGGAGAGATCGACGCCAGCCTCGATTTCACCACCAACGTGCCGTTCACGATCCAGCAGGCGGGTGAAGAGGCGACCTCCTTCCTGCTCTATGATTTCGGCTACACGATCTACAACGACACCGTCGTCGTCACCGAACAGGTGCTGGCGGAAAAACGCGATTTGCTGGTGGCGTGGCTGCGCGCCTCGCGCAAGGGCTGGGAGGAAAACCTCGCCGACCCAAGCGTCTGGCCGCCGAAATTCGCCGACACGTATTTCAAGGGCACGGGCCGGTCGATCGAGAACGAACTGTATTTCAACGCGGCGCAAAAGCCGCTGATGGAAAGCCCCGAGGGCTACTTTGCCCTGACCGAGGACGGCATCGAGAAATGCCTGAGCGCATTGGGCGAGGTCGGGATCGTCGGCAACACCGACATGTTCGACACCTCGCTTCTGGCGGAGGTCTGATGACCCAGCCTGACGGGATTTCGCTGGACGGGGTGTGCAAGACCTTCGCGGGGCGGGGCAGGGTTGTCGAGGCGTTGCGCGACGTGACCCTGTCTTGTCCCAAAGGCACGTTCACCGCGATCATCGGCCCGTCAGGCTGTGGCAAGTCCACCGTGATGCGCATCGCCTTGGGGCTGGAAAGTCTTGATGCAGGGGCCGTGCGGGTTGCGGGTGAGCCTCCGCTGGAGGCCGCCCGGGACGGCGTCACCGGCGTCGCGTTCCAGGACGCGGCGCTGTTGCCGTGGCGGTCGGTGCGCCGCAACATCGAGGTGCCGTTGGAGGTGCTGGGCCGCAAACCCGACGCCGCCCATGTGCAGGCGATGATCGAGCTTGTGGGCCTCAAGGGATACGAAAACTCCCTGCCCGGCGAGTTGTCCGGTGGGATGCGCCAGCGGGTGGCCATCGCGCGGGCGCTGGTGACGCATCCGCAGGTCTTGTTCATGGACGAGCCCTTTGGCGCGCTGGACCAGATCCTGCGCCGCCAGATGAATGTCGAATTGCAGCGCATCTGGGCCGAGACCGGATCGACCGCGCTGCTGGTCACGCATGGCATCGACGAGGCGGTGTTCCTTGCCGATCGCGTCGTGGTCATGCATGCCGCGCCGGGGCGGATCGTGGATGTGATCGACGTGCCGTTCGACCGTCCGCGCAAGCCGCCGCTTTTTTCCGATCCGGCGTTTCACAAGGTCTGCGATCACGTGGCCGAGGTGCTGCATGGCGGCTGAAAGACGCTTTGCCGGGCTGCGCAACACCTTGATCCTGTTGCTCTTGTGGGAAATCATCGGCCAATTGGGGCTGGTCGCGGGTGGGGCCTTGCCGCCACCCAGCGACATCCTGATCCGCCTCTGGCAGGATCGCGGCGACTACCCCGGCCACATTCTTGCCACGCTGCAAGCCTCGGTGGCGGGGTTCGTGATCGGCAACGTGGTGGCGGTTGCGGCGGGCGTCCTCTTCGCCTTGTCGCCGCCCATGCTGCGGCTGTTCCGGGGCATCAACATCGCCGCATTCGCCCTGCCGCCCATCGCCATCGCGCCGATCCTCGCGCTGACCCTGTCCGGCATGGCGCCCCGCGTCACTCTGGCCGCTTTGGGCGTCTATTTCGTCACCATGACCGCCACCGTGATCGGCATCGCACAGGCCGACAGTCGCGCCGAGGACGTCGTCCGCGCCTATGGCGGTTCGCGCTGGAAGGTGCTGCGGCTGGTGCAGTTTCGCGGCGCGGTGCCGTCGATCCTCGCCGGGCTGCGCGTGGCCGCGCCGAACGCCGTTCTGGGTGCCATCCTGGCCGAGTTCGGCGGTGGCGGGCGCTGGGGCCTTGGCACTTACCTGTTGGGATCATTGGGGCGGGGCGAGCCGGATCGCCTTTGGGGCATCGGGCTGATCGCGACGCTGATCGCGGGGCTCAGCTATGCCGGCTTCGCGCTGCTGTCGCGCAGGCTGTTGGGCGCGACCAAGGCGGTGACACTGAACGCCGCCGTGCCCACGGGCAAGGACGATGGCGGCCCGCTTTGGGCGCGCATCGGCATGGCGCTGGCGACCGTCGCGCTGCCGTTCGTACTGTGGTGGGCGCTGATCAAGCTCAGCGGCGCGCCGGCGATGATCGCCAAGACGCCGGGCGATGTCTTCACCTATCTCTTTCTCGCGCCGTCTGCCGAGACCGCACAGGCCAAGCTGCTGGCCGCCCTGGCGCAAACCCTGCCGATCACCTTCATCGGGATGGTGGCCGGGCTGGCCTTTGCCTTTGCGCTGGCGATCCTGTCGAAACTGTCGCCCCGCTTCATCTCGGGCTTCATGCCCGTGGCGCTCATCACCCAGACCATGCCGCTGGTCGCGCTGACGCCGCTGCTGGTGCTGATCCTCGGGCGCGGCACGTCGCTGACGCTGTGGATCACCATATCCGTCACATTCTTCCCGGCCTTCGTCACTTTGGCGCAGGGCCTTGCCTTGGTGCCGCGCAGCGCCGAGGACCTGCCGCGCGCCTATGGGGCAAGCCGCTGGACGGAATTGCGCATGGTCACGATCCCGGCCTCTCTGCCCTATCTTTTCGCGGCAACGCGCCTGACGGTGCCGCGCGCGCTGCTGGGCGTGATGATCGCCGAATGGCTGGCCACGGGGCGCGGCCTCGGCAACCTGCTGAACCAATCGCGCGGCTATCTCGACTACGGCATGATCTGGTCCGTCGCCGCCGTCTCGGTGATCCTGTCCGTGGTGTTCTACCAGTAGGTCGTGATGGTCGAACGCCGCGTTCTGGGGCGACTTGGCATGGCGACATCGGAATAGGCTCCGATCCAGCGCAGGCGACATGGTCAACGGTTTTGACTATTCCTGCTTTCCAACCGATGGTCGGGCAGCCCGGCAATGGCGGAAAGACGTGACGGACCCGTATGGAAAACCAGCTGAAGGAAATCTGCGAACGCGTATTCGGGCGTCTGCCGGACGAAGTCCTGCATCCCGGCGGCGCGTCGCGGCGGACCGTGCTGGTGCGGATCGGCTCGGCCCGGTATGCGATTGCCCGGCGGTCCAGCCCGAGCCGCGCCGCGCTAGAGGCGAGCGCCCTGCGGCACCTGTCCGGCACCGGCCGCACGCCCGCGCTGGTGCATTGCGAAGGCCGGTACGTGATCCAGACGGCCGTGGCCGGAGAGCGGCTCAGCACGGTGCTGGACCGTGTCGACCGGGACGAGGCTGCTTCGTGGATCACCCGGGCGGCACGCTCGCTTGCGCATCTTCAGCAGGTCGCCGCGCAGTCCCCGCTGATGGCGCACCTGCCGGTCATCGGCGCGCGCGACGGCTGGGCCGCCGATTTGGCTGCCGCTCCGCTGCGCCTAGCCGAGCGGCTGGATCTGCCCGCTCCGCGCTACGACAGGGACGCGGCCGAACGCATGCTGACGGTCCCCACCGTCCAACCCGTCAAGTGGGATGCTCGGCCCGGAAACGCCTTGTGCACGCCGCAAGGCCAGGTCGTGTGGATCGACTGGGAACATTGCGGATTGCGCCGCGCGACGGATGATCTGGCATGGCTTCTGGCGGATGAGTGGTGCCCCCAGCACCTCGATCTGGAAGCCACGCTGGTCGGCCAGTTCACGGGCGGAACGCCAGAGCATTTCGGGACCATGGCCCTGCTGCATGCCGTCATCCGCGTGGACCTGATCGTGTCGCATTTGGGGGCGGGGCCGTGGTGGGACCGACGGCACTGTCTCGACCTCGACAAGGTCGGTGTCACGCCCCGGGAACTCAGTTTGCAATTGATGAAAATCAGCCGCTGGAGCGCAACCTTGGATTGGGCGAACGGCCTGTTCGAACTGGCCGATGGCATCCACCGAAAAAAGCTTGGCAATACAGCGGTTTGGGGTGTTGGCCCGAATTAGTCACCCTAAACGCGAATATTAACCATAACTTCAGGTTGATTGTGCGTTTGCAGCGGAAAAAGTTTCGCGCCTTGGCCTGTGACTTAGGTCACTGATTCCAAAATACTTATATAGTTAAAAGCATTTATCGACCGCGCAACCGCATCTTGCCGGTCTTAGGAAACCGTTGACTTAACCTAACGGCACCTTCTCCAATGTTGCGGATTTGAACCGTTTTTCGGGTTTCGACCCGGCCAGAGAATCGCAGCGCAAATTGTTATCAAGGTGCGTTCCGGTTGTTAAAAATTGAAAGGAATTCGCCATGTCTCGTTCCAAGAAGAATCAGGCCAAGGGCACCAAGGGCGATGACCTGTTGACCGGCACCTCGGGCCGCGACGACATCAAGGGCCGGGATGGCAATGACACGGTGATGGGCCTCGACGGGTCCGACAAGCTGTACGGACAGAACGGCAACGATCTGATCGACGGCGGGTCGGGCGATGACAAGATCGATGGCGGGTCCGGCAGCGACACGCTCGAAGGCGGCGCAGGCGATGACGTGATCAAGGGCGGCAAGGGCAACGACTTGATCACGGATGCGGGCGGCGATGACAAGGTCGATGCCGGTACGGGCGACGACACCATCCAGCTGGCCGATGGCGACAACGACGTGAAGGCCAAGGACGGTGACGACCTCGTCGAGACCGGCGCAGGGGATGACAGCATCGATGCGGGGGATGGCGACGACATGGTCACCTCCGGCGCGGGGGATGACGTGGTCAAGGCGGGGGCCGGTGCGGATACCGTCCTTGCCGGGGCAGGGCGAGACATCCTGATCGGCGACGGGT
The DNA here is from genome assembly GCF_003667315.2 of Tropicibacter alexandrii. Classification (GTDB taxonomy): domain Bacteria; phylum Pseudomonadota; class Alphaproteobacteria; order Rhodobacterales; family Rhodobacteraceae; genus Tropicibacter; species Tropicibacter alexandrii. The sequence goes on from NZ_RCTZ02000002.1 coordinate 320,683, forward strand.
CCGGTGGTGGGTCTGGCAGCGGACATGGCTCGCACGATGCGGGTTCGGGCTTTGACGACTATCTCGACGGCGGCGCCGGGGACGACTGGATCGTCGGCGGGGCCGGGGCCGACACGGTGCTGGGCGGCGCGGGCGATGACGTGTTGTTCGGCGACGAGGGCGGCAATGGCCGCAACTGGTACCGCGCCGGCTCGACCGAGGACTTCATGAACGGCAGCGGCTCCGGCCATGGCCGTGGGTCCGGTTCCGGGCATGGCTCGGGGTCCGGTGGCGGCTTCGATGACTATCTCGACGGCGGGTCGGGCAACGACTTCGTGTTCGCCGGTGGCGGCAACGATACCGTGGTCCATGGCGGCACCGAGAATATCGGCGCGACGGACAGCTATGACGGCGGCGATGGCATCGATACCCTCGATCTGTATCTGACGCAGGACCAGTACGAGGCGGCCGCCTCGGAAATCGCGGCATTTCAGGCCTTCGTGGCGGCCAATACCGACCCCGTGACCGGCGAGGCCAACGATGCGTCGTTCACCTTTGCCAGCCTCGGGCTGACGGTGCAGGCGTTCGAACAGGTCGCGTTTCACACCGCGAACGACGATGCGGTCAGCGTCTCCGAAGACGCGTCGGCCACCGTGTTCGCCAGCATTCTGGACAATGATTTCGGCACCTCCGATGTGGTCGATGTGCGTCTTGTGCCGGGCAGTTCTCCGGCGCTTGGCGTGCTGTCCTTCAACGATCCGGCGACCGGGCAGTTCAGCTACGATCCCGATGGCGCCTTCGAGCACCTCGCCGTGGGCGAAACCGCCGAGGTCAGCTTCGAGTACGAGATCGAATTCGCGAATGGTCGCACCGACACGGCAACCGTGACGATCACCATCACCGGCGAAAACGACGCCCCGACGATCAGCGTCACCGGCGCGCAGATGATCGACGAAGCGGTGGATGCCTCGTCGCAGGCCCTGTCCGACAGCGGCACCGTCAGCTTCGACGATATCGACGCAAGCGACGTGATCGACATCACCTATGCCTCGAACGGCGACATGACGTGGTCGGGGGGCGTGCTGGATTCAGGCATCGCGGCGGCGCTGGAGGCGGGCTTTGCCACCGGGGCGACGGATGCCGATGCCCCCGGCAGCACGCCTTGGACATTCGCGGCCACGGTCGATCTGGATTTCCTGTCCGCAGGCGACACGCTGAGCTGGTCCTACACGGTGACGGCGGATGACGGCAATGGCGGCACCGCGAGCGAAGTGGTCAGCTTCACCATCACCGGCACCAATGACGCGCCGACTCTTGCGGCGGGCGTCTTGGCGGCGGAGGAAGACGGTGCGGCGGTCGTGCTGGACCTCTCGGCGCTGGGCGACGATCTGGACAGCGACGACGACGGTGCCTCGCTGACCTACACGGTGACCGGCGCGCCGGGCGAGGGGGCGGCGTCGATCAGCGGCACCGATCTCAGCTTTGACCCGGGCGGCGATTTCCAAGACCTCGCCGTGGGCGAAACGCGCCAAGTGACCATCGAGGTCACCGCAACCGACGCGCATGGCGCGACGGCGGTGAACGATGTCACGGTGACGATCACCGGCACCAATGACGCACCGACCCTTGAGGCTGGCGTCTTGGCGGCGGAGGAGGACGGAGCGGCGGTCGTGCTGGACCTCTCGGCGCTGGGCGACGACGCGGACAGCGACGACGATGGTTCCTCGCTGACCTACACGGTGACCGGCGCGCCGGGCGAGGGCTCGGCGTCGATCACCGGCACCGATCTCAGCTTTGACCCGGGCAGCGATTTCCAAGACCTCGCTGTCGGCGAGACCCGCCAAGTGACCATCGAGGTCACCGCGACCGACGCACATGGCGCAACGGCGGTGAACGAGGTGGTGGTGACCGTGACCGGCACCAATGACGCGCCCGTGGCGCAGCCCCTGACCGGTGCCGTGATGGAGGATGACGCGCCGGTTCAGGTCGCCGGTGCCATCGAGGCCGATACCTACGCACCGAATGCCGGGCGGTTCTACGTCTTCGACTTCGACACGGGTCAGGCGATCACCGTTGCAAGGGATGGTGGGACGAACAACACCTACCAACAGATTGCCGATCAATACCTGTCGAACGGCAATGGCATCGTGGTGCAGCTGAACCCGAACAATTTGGGTTGGGGCGCGGCCGGGATGCTGTTCGACGACGGCACCCAAAGCCCCATCCCCGCCACGGACTGGATTGTGACCGACACATCCGGGGGAACGGTCAGCTATCCAGCCGCCGCCCCCGAAGTGCTGGCCTTTGGCGATGACAACACCGCGGTCGATGCAATCGCCTTGGCATTGAACGGGATCACGTTGTCCGACGGGCGCACGGTCGATCTGAATGTCTCTGTCGCGGGGATCGATTACGAGGTCTTCACCACGGATGACCTCTTGATCGATGCGGTCCGGTTCAACGCCGACATCAGCAACCCTTCCGCCTCGCAGGTGACGGTTGCTGCCGCCTATACCGATGTGGATGCGAGCGATACGCATACGTTCAGCATCGACACGACTGGAACGATGGGGGCCGTATCCGACAATGGCGACGGCACGTTCACCTACGATTCCAATGGCGCATTCGAGCACCTCGCGGAGGGCGAGACCACGACCGACACGTTCACCTACACGGTGGATGACGGCAATGGCGGCACCGATACGCAGACGGTGACGATCACCATCACCGGCACCAATGATGCACCGGCGCTGGGCGCGGGCGTCTTGGCAGCGGATGAGGACGGCGCGGCAGTCGTGCTGGACCTCTCGGCGCTGGGCGACGATGTGGACAGCGATGACGACGGTGCCTCGCTGACCTACACGGTGACCGGCGCGCCGGGCGAAGGGTCGGCGTCGATCACCGGCACCGATCTCAGCTTTGACCCCGCAGCGGATTTCCAAGACCTCGCCGTGGGCGAAACGCGCCAAGTGACCATCGAGGTCACCGCGACCGACGCACATGGCGCGACGGCGGTGAACGATGTCACGGTGACCGTGACCGGCACCAATGACGCACCGACGCTTTCGGCGGGAGTACTTGCGGTAGAGGAGGACGGTGCGGCTGTGCTGCTGGACCTGTCGGCGCTGGGCGACGATGTGGACAGCGACGACGACGGCGCTTCGCTGACCTACACGGTGACCGGCGCGCCGGGCGAAGGGGCGGCGTCGATCACCGGCACCGATCTCAGCTTTGACCCTGGTAGCGATTTCCAGGACCTCGCAGTGGGCGAAACGCGCCAAGTGACCATCGAGGTCACGGCAACAGATGCGCATGGCGCGACGGCGGTGAACGATGTCACCGTCACCGTGACCGGCACCAACGATGCGCCGGTGGCGCAGGCCGTTGCGGAAACCGTCGGCGAAGATGGCCCTGCGGTCACTGTCGCGGCGAATTATACTGACGTGGATACCAGCGACACCCATACGGTCTCGATCGATACGACCGGTACCGTGGGTCTGGTGACCGACAACGGCGACGGCACCTTCAGCTACGATCCGAATGGCGCGTTCGAAGCACTTGGCTGTGACGAGACCGCCACCGACACCTTCACCTACACGGTCGATGACGGCAATGGCGGCTCGGCCACCCAAGTCGTCACGATCACCATCACCGGCACCAATGACGCGCCTGTCGTCTCCGGTGCGGTGACCACCGCCCTGACCGAAGATGACGCGGTGGCGACCCTCGACCTTCTGGCCAATGCCTCGGATGTCGAGGGCGACGCGCTGGCCGTGATCGACGCCACGGCCGTGTCCTCGGACGGGCGTGTCGTCACGACCACCGTCGACGCCGCCACGGGCGAGATGAGCTTCGATCCGGCGCAGTTCAATGACCTTGCCGCGGGCGAAGCCGCCACGGTCACCGTCGATTACGGCGTGGTCGAGACCGACCGGGGCTATGCCGACAGCGCGGGCGCAGAGGTGCTGGACAACGCGGGCACGTTCTTCATCGCCGATGACGACAGTGGCGAGTTGATCCGGGTCAAGCGCAGCCCGAGCGTCGTGACTCACGAACAGGCGCTGGCCGTGGCGGGTGTGACCAACGGCTCGGTTGTTCTGGTCGATGGCAACAGCACGGGGCTTGGTCTCAGCGTGCGGGTGATCGACGATGGCGTCGTGACGAATCCGGGCGTGGATGTGGTCGATCTCGGCGATTATGCCGGTCCGGTGACCGTGGATTCCGCCGAAGTCCCGTCGCGCTACATTACGGTGAACGGTGACATGGATGCCGAGACGATCACCGTGACCATCCCGCGTGCGGATGCCGATTGCGGTGATACGGTGCAGACCTTCACCTTCACCGACGTGTCGCAGGGCAATGGAATTTCCTACACGACACCGCAGATCGGCGGTCTGGCACTGGCCGTGACCGGGCTCCCCGTGGCAGCGACGGCGGCGATCACCATCACCGGCGTCAACGACGCACCGACGCTGGGCGCGGGCGTCTTGGCAGCGGAGGAGGACGGCGCGGCGGTCGTGCTGGACCTCTCGGCACTGGGCGACGATGTGGACAGCGACGACAATGGTTCCTCGCTGACCTACACGGTGACCGGCCAGCCGGGCGAAGGGTCGGCGACGATCACCGGAACGGATCTCAGCTTTGATCCGGGCGGCGATTTCCAAGACCTCGCCGTGGGCGAAACGCGCCAAGTGACCATCGAGGTCACCGCGACGGATGCGCATGGCGCGACGGCGGTGAACGACGTCACGGTGACCGTGACCGGCACCAATGACGCTCCCACGCTTTCGGCGGGCGTCTTGGCAGCGGAGGAGGACGGCGCGGCGGTCGTGCTCGACCTCTCGGCGCTGGGCGACGATGTGGACAGCGACGACGACGGTGCCTCGCTGACCTACACGGTGACCGGCGCGCCGGGCGAAGGGTCGGCGACGATCACCGGCACCGATCTCAGCTTTGATCCTGGTAGCGATTTCCAAGACCTCGCCGTGGGCGAAACGCGCCAAGTGACCATCGAGGTCACCGCGACCGACGCGCATGGCGCGACGGCGGTGAACGATGTGACCGTCACCGTGACCGGCACCAACGATGCCCCCGAGGTCACGGCGATCGATGCGGGCGCGGTGACCGAAAGCGATCCGGCCGTCACCATCGACCTGCTCGCAGGGCAAACGGATGTCGACAACGGCGCGGTGCTGGAGGCGATCAACATCACCGTCACCGACGATCTGGGCAATGCGGTCGCGTATACCGACAATGGCGATGGCACGATCTCGATCGATCCCGACCAATACGATGCGCTGAACACGGGCGAGCAGCGGACGCTGACCGTCGATTACGATGTCAGCGACGGCATCGCTGCAACGTCGAACACCGCCACGCTGGTCGTCGACGGCGAGGCGGACAACTTTGCGCCCACGGCCAACGATGACACCTTGGGCGGCAGCGGTGGCGACACCAGTGTCGACTGGTTGACCGATGCCCCGTCCACCATCGGCAGCATCGGCGAACCCAACACTGCCTATTATGGTCAGACCTTCGTGGCCGAGGGGCCATCGCTGAACGAAGTTTCCTTTGGTCTGAACGCGTACAACTACGGCGACGACGTCGAGTTTCGTGTCCTGATCGTCGAGGTCGACCTGACCGAGATTTCGCCGGGCTACTGGGACATCGACCCCGAAACCGTTCTGTTCGAAAGCGGTGCGATGAGTGTGGCCAGCGGCACCTCGGAAACGGTCAGCGTGGACACGGCGGGTCTCACCCTGACCGAGGGCCAGACCTATGCGGTCATCATCGACGCGTTCAGCGAATTCGACGGTGTGTACGGGACGGGGAACGTCGATTATTACTTCAACGGTACCGGGGATCCCGATGGTCAGTTCTTCTACCTGAATGTCAATGGCGGCGACCGGGCCACGCATTTCGATCAGAATTGGAGCGACCGGAACGGGCAGGACATGGCCTTGGCTCTGGACTTTGGCGATCCGGTTCTCACGGACGAAAACACCGCCCATACCATTGCCGCTGCCGACCTGCTGGCCAATGATACGGACCCAGATGGCGACGTGTTGAGCATCTCGGCGGTGTCGGCGCTCAGCGCGCTGGGGGCGACCGTGGTTCTGAACGGCGACGGCTCCGTCAGCTATGATCCGACCTCGTCGACGGTGCTGGACGAACTGGCCGAGGGCGAGACATTGCAGGACAGCTTCACCTACACGGTGTCGGACGGCAATGGCGGCTTTGACACGGCGACGGTCACGTTGACGGTGTCGGGGGTGGACGATCCGCCGATCCTGACGGGCGTGACCGCAGCGCAATCCGGGTTCACCGACGAGCCGTTCAGCTATCAGCTTCCGGCGGACCTGTTCACCGACCATGACGAGGGCGAGGCGATCACCTATGACGTGACGCTGGCGGATGGCTCGCCCCTGCCCAGCTTCATGAGCTTCGATGCCGCCACGCGCACGGTCAGCTATGCGGCCAACGCGCCGCAATCGTCTGACGTGGGGCTGTATTCGCTGCAGGTGACGGCGACCGAACCGGATGGTCAAAGCAACTCGACCACCTTTACGCTCAGTATCCTCGATGGTGACTTCATCGAAGGCACCTCGGGCAACGACAACCTGACCGGCACGATCCAAGGCGACCTGATCCAAGGTCTGGCCGGCAATGACACGATCACCGGCCTGCCCGGCGCGGATGTGCTCGATGGCGGCACCGGTGACGACTACCTCTATGGCGATGCCGGCAATGATGTGCTGATCGGCGGCGAGGGGCGCGACCGTCTTTATGGCGAAGAGGGGGACGACAACCTGTATGGGGGCGACGGCAACGATTACCTCGTTCAGGGGGATGGTTTTGGCGTTCTCGACGGCGGGGCCGGTGACGACTACCTGCAAGCCTCAACCCAGTATTCGGGGATCGTGGCAAACGAAGTCCTTCTGGGCGGCGAGGGCAACGACACGATCCGAAGTGTCGGCTTCTACTCCAACGACGATGTGGATGCCGGGGCGGGGGATGACCTTGTCATGCTGTATCTCAACGGTGGGTGGTCCGCCTCCAATGCGCAGTCGACATCGGTGACGCTGGGCGCGGGCGCGGATGTCGTGGAGGTCGAACGCTATTCCAGCATCTCTGCATTCAACGATGTGAACATCACCGATTTCAACGTGTCCGAGGATTCGATCCGCTTCGATGACTTCCTCGCTCAGCGTCTGATCGGCTGGGACGGTGCCTCGAACCCGTTCGGCGCCAGCGGCTATCTGCAACTGGTCGATGACGGCATGGGGAACACCATTCTGCAGGTCGACAGCAACGGTGGTGGCGACACCTTCGTGGATCTCATCACCTTCGAGGGCGTCGCGGCATCGAGCTTCACCGCGTCGAACTTCGACTCGCCGTGGCCGCCGGATGGCAGCGCGCCGGTTGGCCAGACGATCACAGGCACCGCCGCATCCGAGACGCTGGATGGTACGATCGGCGGCGACACGATCCTTGGTCTGGGTGGCACGGACTTCCTCAACGGCAATGCCGGGAATGACAGCCTCGATGGCGGGGCTGACAATGACTACCTCTATGGCGATGCGGGCGAAGACACCCTGATCGGCGGCGACGGGCGCGATTACCTATACGGCGAGGAGGGCAACGATACGCTGTATGGCGGCGATGGCGACGACTACCTGATACAGGGCCAAGCGGTCGGCCTGCTCGATGGCGGGGCCGGGAATGACTACCTGCGCGCCTCGACCGACTCGTCCGTGCAAGGGGGCGTCGAAACCCTGTTGGGCGGCGACGGCAACGATACGATCCAGTATGTCGGCTACTATTCCAGCGACGTGGTCGATGCGGGATCGGGGGATGACCTCGTCATTCTCTACCTCAATGGCGGCTGGTCCGTGTCCAATGCCCAGTCAACGTCGGTGACGCTTGGCGCCGGTGCGGATGTCGTGCAGATCGATCGCTATTCCAACATCACCAGCTACAATCTGATCACGATCACCGATTTCGACGTGTCCGAGGACTCGGTGCGCTTCGATGATTTCCTTGCGCAGCAACTGAGTGGGTGGGACGGTGCCTCGAACCCGTTCGGCGCCAGCGGCTACCTGCAATTGGTCGATGACGGCATGGGCAATGCCGTGCTTCAGATCGATCGCGACGGTGGCGGGGACAGCTTCATGTCGTTGCTCGTCTTTGATGGCATCGCCGCATCGAGCTTCACCGCGTCGAACTTCGACTCGCCGTGGCCGCCGGATGGCAGCGCGCCGGTCGGCCAGACGATCACCGGCACGGCCGCGTCCGAGACGCTGGATGGCAGCATCGGTGGCGACACGATCCTTGGCCTCGGCGGCACGGACTTCCTCAACGGCAATGCCGGGAATGACAGTCTCGATGGCGGAGCCGACACCGACTACCTCTACGGCGATGCGGGCGAAGACACCCTGATCGGCGGCGACGGGCGCGATTACCTGTACGGCGAGGAAGGCGACGATACGCTGTATGGCGGACTTGGCGACGACTACATGACACAGGGTCAGGGGGGCGGTCTGCTTGATGGCGGAGCCGGGAATGACTACCTGCAGGCGTCGACCGACTATTCGCCTCAGGGCAACGCCGAAACCCTGCTGGGTGGCGATGGCAACGACACGATCCGCAGTGCCGGCAGCTATTCCAGCGACGTGGTCGATGCCGGGGCGGGGGATGACCTCGTCAGTCTCTACCTCAATGGCGGCTGGTCCGTGTCCAATGCCCTATCGACGTCGGTGACGCTGGGCGCCGGTGCGGATATCCTTGAAATCGAAAGGTATTCCAGCGTCTCCGACTATAACGAGGTGACGGTGACCGACTTTGCCGTGGGCGAAGATGTCGTGCTCTTCGGTGATTTCCTCGTCCAGCAGCTCAGTGGCTGGGATGGCGCGTCCAACCCGTTCGGGGCCGGGTATCTGCGGCTCTCGGATGACGGTCTGGGCAATAGCGTTCTGGAAATCGACCGCTCCGGCGGTGGGGACAGCTACCAGCAGCTCATGATCTTCGAAGGCGTGGCGCCCGACGACCTGTCGGCGGCGAACTTCCTGATCGATCTGCCGTCCGGCGCAGGCTACGAACCCGATGGCAGCGGCGTTAACGGATCGACACAGGTCGGGACTGTCGCCGCCGAGACGCTGACCGGGTCGATCGGGGACGACAACCTGCAGGGGGTGGCGGGCAACGACACGCTTCTGGGCGGGAACGGCAACGATGCGCTCGACGGCGGGGATGGCGATGACTTGGTCGTCGGCGGCTTCGGGAACGACGACATGACGGGCGGCGCCGGGGCTGACAGCTTCGTCTTCGCCCTCGGCGAGGGTGACGACGTCATTCAGGACTTCGCGCTCGGGACGGATGTGCTTGTCCTGAACGGCGGGCAGACGATCGCCGGATTCTCCGAGGTCGATACGGATCTCGTGGTCGGTGTCGACGCCACGCTGGTCGAATTCGGCGACGGCGCGACCGTCCTGTTGCAAGGCGTGCTGGGCGTGACCGATGCCAACGACCTGATCTAGGCGCATTGCGAAAACATGCCACGAAAGGGGACGAAGGCCGTGACCTTCGTCCCCTCATTTCTTCCTGATCCGCTGCGGACGTCTAACGGATAGTCGCCCGCGCGCCTGCCGGTCAGGGGTCCGTATGCGGTGGTTCCTGAGCGAGATCTTCGAGGATCGGACAATCCGGCCGGTGGTCGCCCGCGCAGGCATGGACGAGCTTGTCCAACGTGGCGCGCATGGATTGCAGCTGGGCGATCTTGTCGTCGATCTGGCGAAGGTGGTCCTCGGCGATCTGCTTGACCTGCGCGCTTTCGCGGCCCTCATCCTCGTAGAGCGCGACCAGCGTCCGGCAGTCCTCGATGGTAAAGCCAAGCGCGCGGGCGCGGCCAAGGAAGGCGAGCGTGTGCAGGTCGCTTTCGCGGAAGCTGCGATAGCCGTTTTCGCTGCGTTGCGGTCGGATCAGGCCGATATCCTCATAATAGCGGATTGTCTTGGCGGGCAGGCCCGAGCGGCGGGCGACGTCTCCGATGTTCATCTTTGCCTCCTTCATTCTGCCGGGGCGGCGATCGCGGCGCGCGGGGGGGCAGCGGTCACGCCACCCTCATCCATCGCCGGGGCCACGCGGCGCAGGCGCAGCGCATTGGTCAGGACAAAGACGGAGGACAGCGCCATCGCCCCCGCCGCCAGCATCGGCGACAGCAGCACGCCAAAGGCCGGGTAAAGCACGCCCGCCGCGACGGGGATCAGCGCGGTGTTGTAGCCAAACGCCCAGAACAGGTTCTGGCGGATGTTGCGCATGGTGCGGCGCGAGATCTCGAAGGCGTTGACCACGCCGCGCAGGTCGCCCGACATCAGCACCACGTCGGCGCTTTCGATGGCGACATCGGTGCCGGTGCCGATGGCGATGCCGACATCCGCATGGGCCAGCGCGGGCGCGTCGTTTATCCCGTCTCCGACAAAGGCGATGCGGCGGCCTTGGCGCAATTCGTCCAGCGCGGCGACCTTGCCGTCGGGCAGGACACCGGCGATGACATGGTCGATGCCGGTCTCGCGGGCGATTGCTTCGGCGGTCTCTCGCTTGTCGCCGGTGATCATCGCGACGGTCAGGCCCTTGGCGTGCAGCGCGGCGATGGCGGCGCGGCTGGCGGGTTTGACCGGGTCGGCGACACCGATCACGGCGGCCAGACGCCCGTCGATGGCGGCATAGAGCGCGGTGCGTCCGCGTGTCGCCAGATCGGTTTCGCGGTCCGTCAGTGCGGAGATGTCGATCCCCTCGCGGGTCATGAAGCGGTCGGCGCCGACCAGCACCTGCGCCCCGTCCACCATGGCGCGCACCCCATGCCCGGTGATCGAGGCAAAGTCCTGCGCTTCGGCGCGCGGGGCCCCCTCGGCGCGGGCGGCACGGACGATGGCTTCGGCGATGGGGTGCTCGGAGCGGTCCTCGACCGCCGCGATTTTCGACAGCACGTCAGCCCGGTCAAAGCCGTCTGCCAGCACCAGATCGGTCAGTTCGGGGCGGCCCTCGGTCACGGTGCCGGTCTTGTCCAGAGCGACCACCTGCACGTCGTCCAGCTGTTGCAACGCGTCACCCTTGCGGAACAGCACGCCCATCTCGGCGGCGCGGCCCGTGCCGACCATGATCGAGGTCGGCGTGGCCAGACCCATCGCGCAGGGGCAGGCGATGATCAGCACCGACACCCCGGCCACGAGGGCCAAAGTCAGCGCTGGGGAGGGGCCAAAAATCAGCCAGACCAGCACGGTCAGCACGGCGGCGGACATGACGGCGGGCACGAACCAGAGGGTGATCCGGTCGACCAGCCCCTGAATGGGCAGTTTGGCCCCTTGCGCCTCTTCGACCATGCGTATGATCTGGCTCAGGGTCGTGTCTGCGCCGACGCGTGTGGCGCGAAAGTTCAGGCTGCCCGCGCCGTTCACCGTGCCGCCGGTGACCGCGTCGCCTGGGGATTTCTCGGCCGGGACAGGCTCGCCCGTCAGCATGCCTTCATCGACATGGCTGCTGCCCTCGACCACCTCGCCATCCACGGCGATGCGTTCGCCGGGGCGAACTGTGATGATGTCGCCTTGCGCCAAGTCATCGACCGAGACCTCGACGCTGTCGCCATCGCGCAGAACCCGGGCGGTACGGACTTGAAGGCCCAGCAGTTTCTGGATCGCAGCCCCGGTGCGCCCCTTGGCGCGCGCCTCTAGGAACCGGCCCAGCAGGATCAGCACGACGATCACCGCCGCCGCCTCGAAATAGACGGCGCGGACGGCGTCGGGCAGAAGCCCTGGCAGGAAAGTCGCGACAACGGAATACAGATAGGCGGCTCCGGTGCCCACGGCGACGAGGCTGTTCATGTCCGGCGAGCCTTTCAGCAGCGCGGGGATGCCCTTGGCATAGAAGATCCGCCCCGGCCCGATCAGCACCAGCGTGGTCAGGATGAATTGCACAATCCAACTGGTCTGCTGGCCGATGGTGGCGTTGATCCAGTGGTGGAACGGCGGAAAGAGATGCCCGCCCATCTCGACGATGAATACCGGCACCGCCAAGGCCGCCGCGTAACCCATGCGGCGGGACAGATCGCGCGCCTCTTCGGCCTTGCGGGCGGTACGATCCTCGCCGCCCGCCGCCTCGGCCACCGTCGCCGGATAGCCCATGGCCTTGCTCGCGGCCATCAGTTGGGCGGGCGTCACCGCGCCTTCGGCATACGTCACCGTCGCGGTCTCCGACGCGAGGTTGACATTGACGTCCAGCACGCCCGGCACCGCCCCGAGCGCCATGTCGACGCGCCCCACGCAGGACGCGCAGGACATCGACTCGACGTTCAGCGTGACGCTGGCGGTGCGCGCCGGGTACCCCAGCTTGTCCAGCGCCGCGACGGCCTCGGCGAGGCGGTCAGGGCTGTCCACAACCAGCCGCGCCGATTCCGACGCGAGGTTGACCGACACGTCATGGACACCGTCCAGCGCGCCCAGACCACGGTCGACGCGGCCGACACAGGACGCGCAGGACATGCCCTCGATGGACAGGGTGACTGGGGTTTGCTCGGGCATGGTGGCCTCCGTGATTCTTTGCGGCTGACCCCGATATGGGGGTTCCAGTCGCGGGAAGGTCAAGGGCGCGGCAAAATTTTCCACTTGCGGCGCTTCGCCCTTGACCTTCCCCCCACTGGAAGGCCCATCTGCGCATCGACACCGAAACGAAAGAGGGTTCGACATGGAATTCACCGTCCCCGACATGAGCTGTGGCCATTGCACCGCCGCCATCGAGAAATCCGTCAAGGCCGCCGATCCCGCGGCCTCGGTCGCCTGCGACCTGACGGACCGCCGGGTCAAGATCGACAGCGCGCTGTCGCCCGATCAATTGGCCGCCGCGATCAAGGATGCGGGCTACGACTCGGCCCCTGTCGCTGCCTGAGCCAAGCCCCGGCGCGCGCCCTCAATGCGGCGCGTGCCCTCGGGCGATGGCCAGATGATGCGCCGGGTGATGGTTCCCCGTGGCCATCAGCCCGAAAAAGCCCAAGGCCCGCACCTGCGCTGTCGCCATGTCCGATGTCACGGTCCATTCGATCTTGGTCTCGTCTATCTCGACATCGCTGTGCCAGCCGGTTTCCGCCGTCAGAACGGTCGCATGGGCGGGCACCATGCGCCACGCGGCCTCGGCCCCCGGGCTGTCGCGGCGGACCGTCATCTTCAGCCCGCCGGGCACCGGGGCTTCGTCCACCTCGACCCGCAAGGCCAACTGGTCCATGTCCTGAAGGTGACGGCGCAGCGCGGCGATATCCACCTTGTCCCAATCGGTCTCGGGATCGGCGGCCAGCAGCGCCACGATCTCGGCCAGCGCGGCAAAGGCGGCTTGCCCGCCCTCGGTCGCGGCGGCCCCGTGCATGCCGGGCATGTGGCCCGCATGGGCATGGCCGTCCATCTGGGCGCTTGCGGCGACGGGCAGCAGCGCGAGGACAAGGGCAAGTCGTTTCATGGGCATATCTCCGGTGGCCTGATGCGATCAGGCTAACGGGTCTGCGCCGAACTGGTTATGATTGCGATCATGAGCGACGATCCTTTTGACCACATTCCCGCGACCGCCCTCCGCCCGTTTGCCGTGGACGCGGGTCAGCCCTTGTTTCGGCGGGATGACAGACCCACGGCATTGTATCGCGTGGATGCCGGGCGCGTCGCCCTGCACCGCGTGACAGAGGACGGCCAGCGGGTGACCATCGCGCAGATTGGACCGGGCGAAACACTGGCCGAGGCCAGCCTGTTCGCCGACACCTATCACTGCGATGCCATCGCCTTGACCGAGACGCGCGGGGTTGCCGTGGATCGGGCCGTGTTGCGCCAGCGCCTGCGCAGCGATCCCGACTTTGCCGAGGCACTGGTGCGGAGACTTGCGCTGCAAGTCCGCACTGAACGCCAAAGGGCCGAGATCATGTCGATCCGGTCGGCCCGTGACCGGACCTTTGCCGCGCTGGCCTGTTTCGGCCAGTCGGGCACGATCACCGCCTTCGCCGCCAGCATCGGCCTGTCGCAAGAGGCGTGCTCGCGCGCGCTGGCAGAACTGGTGGCCGAGGGGCGCGTGATGCGGCTGGGACGCGGGCGCTATGCCTGCCGCAGCGTCCCGCCACGCTGATCCGGTCGGCCTGCTGACGGAGGATGTGACAACGCCGCATCCAAGCGCCTTTTGCCCGAATGGCATGGATTTCGGCGCATTTCGGAACCCTCCAGCGCTGGAAGGGCGTTCCTTCCACATTCGACACAAGCAGGAGAGAGTTGATGAAATATTCCAGATTTTTCCTGATGATCGGCACGTCGACGCTGGTGATGTTCCTGCTGATGTACCTCAACACCTACCTTCTGGGGCATGTCTTCTTTTCGGAAACGCGGGCTTGGATGGCGGTGCTGATGGGGGCGACAATGGCCTTTGTCATGCTGTCCTTCATGCTGTCGATGTATACGAACAAGGCGCTGAACGCGGGCATCTTCGTAGGTTCCGTGGTGGTCTTTGCCGCCAGCCTCTGGCTGGTGCGCAGCCAGGTCACGGTGCAGGACCGCTCCTTCATGCGGGCGATGATCCCGCACCATTCGATCGCCATCATGACCTCGTCCCGGGCCGAGATCACCGATCCGCGCGTGGCCAAACTGGCCGAGGCCATCGTCTACGCGCAGGACAAGGAAATCGCCGAGATGCGCTATCTGGTGGCCGACATCACCGCCAATGGCGAGGCCGCGCCACGGGGCGTCCCCCCCGAAGCGCAAATCCAGAGCGCCGCCGAGGCGCTGCAAACCGAGGTGGTCGCCACCGTCGATCCCGAATCCCTGACCGAAGCCGAGATCGCCCGGGTGCTGCCTGATGGCGCCACCTGCCGCTTCACCTACACCGCGTCGAGCCCCGCCGTTCTGGCCGTTGGCCCCGAGGCGGCGGTAATGAAGATCAGCGGCGATCTCGTGCGGCTCGACCCGACGGGTAGCGAGGATGCCCCGCAATTCACCGACGGCCCGCTGAGCGCCGAACTGCGCGACGCGGATGACCTGACCGACATGATCGTCACCGCAGAGCAGGGCTATTCCGCCGGATTCCGTGGTCAATACACCTGTGAAGGAGGCGCCTGATGCCCCGCGACACCCAAACCGCCACGCTGTATCGGATGGTCATGCCCGACCACCTCTGCCCCTTTGGCCTGAAGTCGAAGGACCTGCTGGAGCGCAACGGCTATACGGTCGATGACCACCATCTGAAGACCCGTGAGGAAACCGACGCCTTCATGGAAAAGCACGGGGTCGAGACGACGCCGCAGACCTTCATCGATGGCGAACGGATCGGCGGCTACGACGACCTGCGCGTGTTCTTCGACCTCGACCCGCCGAAAGAGGAGCAGAGCGAGACCAGCTACCAGCCCGTCATCGCGATCTTTGCCGTCGCGGCGCTGCTGGCGCTTGGCCTGTCATGGCACCAGTACGGCAGCGTTCTGACGCTGCGCGCGCTGGAATGGTTCATCTCGCTGTCGATGACCATCCTTGCGATCCAAAAGCTGCAGGACGTCGAAAGCTTTTCCACCATGTTTCTGAACTACGACCTGCTGGCCCGCCGCTGGGTGCCCTATGGCAAGCTCTACCCGTTCGGCGAGGCACTGGCGGGCATCCTGATGACCGCCGGAGCCCTGACATGGCTGTCCGCCCCGGTGGCGCTGTTCATCGGCACGGTGGGCGCGGTCAGCGTGTTCAAGGCGGTCTATATCGACAAGCGCACGTTGAAGTGCGCCTGCGTCGGCGGATCGTCGAACGTGCCCTTGGGGTTCGTTTCGCTGACGGAAAACGTCATGATGATCGTGATGGGCCTGTGGGTGGGGGGCAAGGCGCTGTTCGGCTGACCTTGCGAGGCCAGAGGATTCCCCCATGCCGCTTCCCTGCGGGCCTGTACGCCTGCGTCAGGTCGAACCACGCCGGACCAGTTCGGGCGGCGGGGCGGGGCGCGCGGCCTGCGTCGTTCCGGTTTCGATGGCGTCGACCAGCAGGCGCGTGGCCATCTCCGCCACCGCGTCCAGATGCAGGTCGAGCGCGGTGAGGGGCGGCGTCTCGCTGCGGGCGCGCAGGCCGTCGTAGCGGGTCGCGACCCGGACCTGCCCGGGAACCGTCAGATCCGCCCTGCGCAAGGCCGTCATGACCCCGGTCGCCATGGCATCGATCGGCACCAGCACCGCATCGGGCGCGCCATGGGTCTGGATATGCGCGGTCAAGGCGCGGTCGGCCCCGCCTTCGCCGTCGGCTTCGGGCACGCTCAGGACCTGCGCGGGCAGGCCGAGACCGGCACAGCGCGCGCGGTAGGCGCGCTCGAACTCGATGTTCGAGGCCCGCGCGCTTTGCCCGATGATCAACGGAAACCGCCGCGCGCCGCCGTCGATCAGGTGATCGAGCAACAGCCCCGCCATGCGCGGATAGTCCAGCGTCAGCGCCAGCGGTGCTGGTTCGGCGGGACCGATGACGACCGTCGGAACGCCGCGCGCGGCCAACAGCGACAGGTAGGGGTCATGGGCCTCTGGTTCGACAAGGATCGCCCCGTCGAACGCGATGGAGGCCAGCGCAGCGCCCGGATCGGCAATCGGCGGGATCAGCAGCAGCGCGACGTTGCTGTCCAGCGCGGTGATCGCCGCCGAGGCGGCCAGTTCCATCAGGAATCCCAGCCGTGACGACCCCGCCGCCACCGCTGTCGGCATCGAGGAAAAGATCGCGATCGTTCCGGCACGGCCCGTCCGCATCCCCCGGGCGCTGAGATTGGGCACATAGCCGAGCGTCGAGATCGCCTGCGTTATCCGCTCCTGCGTGGCTTCATCGACCCGCCGCTTGCCGCTGAGCGCGTTCGACACGGTGCCGGGCGACACCCCCGCCAGACGCGCGACATCCTTGATCGTGGCCCGCTTTGTGCCGGGCTTCTGGTCCACTGTCATACATGCTCCGCCTGTTTCCTGTGCAAACGGCCTGTGCGGCTGACCGCTCGGGGCGCGTTTCGGGAAAATCCGGCCCATGCATAAATTAAAACGTTTTAACAGCGCTCAAGGCAAGGTTAATGTCCATTAAAACGTTTTAGCAGAGAATCGCGAGGTCGAAATGCTCGATACGGCGTCAAATCCGTCCGCAGACGGAGCCCCCAGCCAGATCACGCTTGAACGCCGCAGGCTGGGTCTGACGGCATTGGATGGCAATCGCACCGCCGGGGGGTACACGCTGTTTGCCCGCCAGACGGGCGGCGGGGTCGTCGATATGGTCGATATCGAGGGCAAGACGGCCCACCAATGGCAGATGCCGGTGCGTCCGGGCCGCGACGCGGTGATCCTGCCGAACGGCAATCTCGGCTATAACGGCAGCCATGCGACCTCGGCGGCGCTCTATCCCGCATGGGAGCTGTGGCATGGCGGCGATTTCTACGAGGCCACGCCCGAGGGCGAGATCGTCTGGCGGCACGAGGACATCTACCACCACCACGACGCGCAATGGCTGCCCAATGGCAACCTGCTTTATACCGTCGCGGCGGAACTGCCCGCGCATCTGGCCCCGCGCATCTGCGGCGGCGATCCGCGCAAGGACGGGGCGGATGGCATCTTTCAGTCCGACATCGTCAAGGAGGTGAACCGCAAGGGCGAGACGGTGTGGGAGTGGAAGATCTGGGATCACATCGACCCCGCCGACCTGCCCGTGCATCCGATCTTTGACCGCCGCCACTGGCCGATGATCAATGGCGTGTCGGAAACCCGTACCGGCCTGATCCTGATGAGCCTGCGCACCACGTCCGGCGTCATTGCCGTGGAAAAGGCCAGCGGGCGGATCGTCTGGCACGCGGGGCCAGAGGTCGTGGCGCAGCAGCACACGCCGATCATGATGGAGGGCGGGTCCGTTCTGGTCTTCGACAATGGCAACATGCGCATGGGCTCCTCCAACCCGTTTTCCCGCGCGCTGGAATTCGATCCGGCGACGATGGAGGTAACCTGGGCCTATACCGATCCGAATGCGCCCAGCTTCTTCTCGCCGTTCATGGGCAGCGCGCAGCGCCTGTGGAACGGCAACACGCTGATCTGCGAAAGCGCCTTTGGCCGCCTGTTCGAGGTCACGCCGGATGGCGACACCGTTTGGGAATACGTGATCCCGGATTTTGCCGAATACCCCGCGCCGCTGAACCAGTTCATCAAGGGCGACCACAACACGTGCTTCAGGGCGCATCGCTACGCGGCGGAGCAGGTGCCGTGGCTGTGAGCGACCGCGCCAGACCAACGGCCCGCTTTGCCCAGATGCTGTCGGCGGGCGCGGCGGCGGGACTGCCGCTGGTGTCCTTTGCCTTCATCCTTGGGATCTGGTCGGCTGTCGGCCTGTCCGGCGTGGTGAACGAGGCGATCTTTCCCGCGCCGTGGTCGGTCTGGTCCGCCACGGTCGAGATGTGGCAGAACGGCACCCTGCAAAAGGACCTTGCGAAATCGCTGGGCCGTGCAGGGACCGGCTTTGCCATCGGGGCGACGCTGGGCGTCGTGCTTGGCCTTTTGACGGGGCGCGTGGCGCTGGTGCGGACGCTGCTCAATCCGTTCCTGAACCTGTTGCGCCCGATCCCGGCCATCGCGCTGGTGCCCGTGGCGATCGTCTGGTTCGGCATCGGCGAGGGGTCGAAATATTTCGTCGTCTCCTACACCGTCTTTCTGACGGTCTGGTTCAACACCCATCACGGCATGGAATACGTGCCGGACATCTACATGCGCGCCTCGCGGTCGCTTGGGGCGTCGCGGCTGCGCGAGTTCGTCACCGTCGTGTTGCCCGCCGCCGCGCCGCATATCTTTGCGGGCATCCGGCTGGGCGTGGCGCTGGCCTTTCTCAGCCTCGTCGCCGCGGAATTGTCCGGCGCGTCCTCGGGCATCGGGTTCCGCCTTCAGGAGGCGCGGCAATATGTGCGCACGGACCGGATGTTCTCGCTTCTGATCATCCTCGGCATCCTCGGGGCCGTGACGGACCTGATCGTGCACCGCATCGGCAAGAAGCTTGTGCATTGGGAGCAGGGCTGATGACCGAGCCACAAACAGGCCGGGTCGAGATCGACGATCTGGTGATCCGCTTCAAGGGCAAACAAGGCCCGGTCACGGCGCTGGAACGCACGCGCCATGTGCTGGAACCCGGCACCTTCACCGCGCTGATCGGCCCCTCGGGCTGCGGCAAGTCCACGCTGATGAACGCCATCGCGGGCTTCGTCACACCCGCCGAAGGGCAGGTGCGGCTGGATGGCCAGACGATCACAGGCCCGTCCTCGGATGTTGGGGTGATCTTTCAGCAATACGCGCTGTTTCCGTGGTTCACCGCGTTGAGCAACGTGCGCTACGGGCTGAAGCAGTTCGGCCTGTCCAAGCGCGAGGAAATCGACCGCGCCCGCGCCGCGCTGGCCGAGGTTGGGCTGGAGGCGCATGCGGACAAGTATCCGCAGCAGCTGTCCGGCGGGATGAAGCAGCGCGTCGCCATCGCCCGGACCTTTGCCGTCGGGCCAAAGGTGCTGCTGATGGACGAGCCCTTTGGCGCGCTGGATGCCCAGACGCGGCTGATCATGCACGACCTGCTGCTGGACATCTGGCGCAAGCACCGCGCGACCGTTCTGTTCGTGACCCATGACGTCGACGAGGCATTGCTGCTGGCCGACCACGTTCAGGTCATGAGCCACGCGCCCGGTCGCCTGATTCGCCACTATCCGCTGACGCAGCCACGGCCCCGGGCGCTGTCCCGGTCCGGCAACGAATTGCTGGAAATCCGCGAGGAAATCCTTGGCCTGCTGCACCCGAAATCCACCCACGCCGACCCCCTCATCTGAAGGAGACCTTTCATGAAACACCTGTCTTCCCTTGCCCTTGCCGCCGCGTTTCTGGCGCCGCTCGGGGCCGCTGCCGAAAGCCTGACCTTTGCCTGGACGCCGAACCCGCAGACGCCGCAGGTCGATGTGGCCATCGCCAAGGGCTATTTCGAAGAGGCGGGACTGGACATCGACTTCGTCGCTTTCCGCACCGGGCGCGAAGGGTTCGAGGCGATGATCGGCGGTCAGGTCGACGTGACCTTCATGGCGGAATTTCCCGCTGCCGTCGGGGCGCTGACCGGTCAGGAATTTGCCGTCATCGGCGATCTGGCGCGCTTCACCGGCAGCCGGGTGATCGTCAACACCGCCTCGGGTGAGGTCGCCACACCGGCGGACCTTGCGGGCAAGCGGATCGGGACGACCATCGGCACCAACGTGAACTTCTACCTTGAGGAAATCCTCAAGGATGCCGGTGTCGAGGCCGAGATCGTCGGCGCCGCCCCGCCGGACCTCGTGCCTGCCCTCGCGCGCGGCGATCTGGATGCCATCGTGCCCTTCCCGACCTTTTACGGTGCCGCAGCCAGCACGCTGGGCGACAGCTATGCTGAACTCCGTGTCCCCGGCTACCAAGTGCATTACATCCTCGCCGCCACACCCGAGATGACGGGCGAACGCGCCGACGTGCTCGATGCCTTCATGGGCGCGCTGGCCAAGGCCGATGCCGATGTGCAGGCCGACCCGGCTGCCGCGATGGAGGCGGTCAGCGCCTCGATGCAGGGAGCGATGACACCCGCTGCGCTGGAAACCATGTGGCAGGATGTGGATATCGGTTTGAAACTGGACACCGATCTGGCCGAGCTTCTGGTGGCCGAAGCCGACTGGGTGCTGTCCAAAGGTGTGGTCAAGGGCGAGGCCGTGACGCTGGATGAGATGCTGTCGCATTTTGCCCCCGACGCGCTGTCCAAGGCCGCGCCCGACGCGATCGATCTGCCCTGAATATCCCGCGCTGCGTCGCAAGTGATGTCGGACCTGCCGCCAGACCCGCGCGGCAGGTCTTTTCATATCCGGATGGCGCGGACTGCCTGCAAGTTTCCCGAGTCCTGCCCCAGCGCGCCGCCTGACACGGCGACGCCCTGCTGCTCCTCGGCCCCGGTGCTTGTGCCCGGTGACAGGACGCCTAGACTTGGCGCGAACCGGCGGCGCGCATGGAGTCGCGTTGGCCCGCCCGGCTTTCGGTCACAGGAAAGGACAGGCCATGACGATATTGCCCATCATCGAGAGCAGCAAAACCGAGCTTGAGGCGATCTTCAAGGACCTGCACGCCCATCCCGAGATCGGCTTTACCGAGGTCCGGACGGCGGGCATCGTCGCCGAGACGCTGCGCGCCTATGGCGTCGACGAGGTGCATACCGGCATCGGCAAGACCGGCGTCGTGGGCCTGATCAAGGGCAAGGGCGGCGGCAACCGCCGGATCGGCCTGCGCGCCGACATGGACGCGCTGCCGATTCAGGAGCAGACGGGGCTGGACTATGCGTCGAAAACGCCCGGCGTGATGCATGCCTGCGGGCATGACGGTCACACCACGATGCTGCTGGGCGCGGCGAAACACCTTGCCGAGACGCGGAATTTCGACGGCACCGTGGTGCTGATCTTCCAACCCGCCGAAGAGGGGCTGGGCGGCGCGCGTACCATGCTGGCCGAGGGCCTGCTGCGGGATTTCCCCTGCGATGAACTCTACGGGATGCACAATTCGCCCAATGGCGAGCCCGGCAAGGTCGGCATCTGCAAGGGCACGGCGATGGCCGGAGCCTCGTTCTTTGACATCACCATCCACGGGAAGGGCAGCCATGCGGCCATGCCGCACCAGTCGCGCGACCCGCTGATGATCGGCTCGGCGCTGATGGCGCAAATCCAGACGATTGTGTCGCGCAATGTCGCCCCGCTCGACACATGCGTGGTCTCGGTGACGCAGTTCCACGCGGGCTCGGCCTACAACATCGTGCCCGACACCGCCGCGCTGAGCGGCACGATCCGCTATTTCGAGGATGAGGTCTGCGCGCTGGTCGAAACACGCATGCGCGCGCTGTGCGAGGGGTTTGCCGTGGCGCATGGGGTCAAGATTGACCTCCACCTGCGCAATGTCTTCACCCCGCTGGTCAATGACGCGGCGCTGTCGGATGCCTATCTGGCGGCGGCGGCGGATATCGTCGGCGCGGGAAATGTCTCGGACGCGGTGCGCCCTGCCACCGGGTCCGAGGACTTTTCCGACATGCTGCGCGAAGTGCCGGGCGCCTATTGCCGGGTCGGTCATGCCGGAACCATCGGCCTGCACAATCCCGGTTTCGTGCTGGATATGGATGTGCTGCCGGTGGGCGCGTCGGTCATGGCGCGGGTGGTCGAACACCGCATGCCGCTGGGCGATGCGCAGGCCGACGCGGCGGGCTGATTTGGCGCCCCGACTCGGGGAGGCGGGCAGGGTGCGACCGAACGGGCTGAGAGCGCCCGGATTTTCAGCCTGAACGGTCGCCGTTCTGCCCGTTTTTTGGTCCGCATCGCGGCGTTTTCGCCGCGTAAATAAGCGCCATCATCCACCGTATCCCGGGCCAGCCAGCCCGGTGATTTTCAAGGGCACACATCATGCACGCAGACGAGTTCGGCTTTGGCACGCAGATCCGGAAATCCCCCTATTTCGACGCCACCGTGCGTTGGGGCGCAAAGGGTTTTTCCGTTTATAACCATATGTATATCCCGCGCGACTTCGGGAACCCGGAACAGAATTTCTGGAACCTCGTGAACGACGCGATCCTGTGTGACGTGGCCGTCGAACGGCAGGTGGAAATCACCGGTCCGGACGCCGCGCAATTCGTCCAGATGCTGACTCCGCGCGACCTGTCCAAGATGGCCGTGGGCCAGTGCAAATACGTGCTGATCACCAATGCCGAAGGTGGCATCCTGAACGACCCGATCCTGCTGCGTCTGGCGGAAAACCACTTCTGGATTTCGCTCGCCGACAGCGACATCCTGCTCTGGGCGCAGGGCGTGGCCGTGCATTCCGGTCTCGACGTCCATATCTGCGAACCCGACGTGTCCCCGCTGCAATTGCAGGGCCCGAAATCGGGCGAGATAATGCGCGCCCTGTTCGGCGACGACATCATGGACCTGAAATACTACTGGCTGAGTGAACTGGACCTCGACGGTATCCCGCTGATCGTCTCGCGCACCGGCTGGTCGTCGGAACTGGGCTATGAACTGTACCTGCGCGACAGCACCCAAGGCGACGCGCTGTGGGAACGCATCATGGCGGCGGGCATGGAATTCGGCCTGAAGCCCGGCCACACCTCGTCGATCCGCCGGATCGAGGGCGGCATGCTGTCCTATCACGCCGATGCCGACATCAAGACCAACCCGTTCGAGTTGGGTCTGGACCGTCTGTGCAATCTCGACATGGAGGCCGAGTTCATCGGCAAGGCAGCTTTGAAGCGTATCCGCGAAGAGGGCGTCAAGCGTATGCAGATCGGCCTGATCATCGACGCCGACCCGCTGAAGGGGCCGAACACCACCTTCTGGCAGATCAACCGCGATGGCGTCGAAGTGGGCAAGGTGACGTCCGCCGTCTACTCGCCCCGGCTGGAGCGCAACATCGCGCTGGCCATGGTCTCGGTCGAGCATGCGCATATCGGCATGCAGCTTGAGGTGGTCCTGCCCTCCGGTCCGACCACCGCGACCGTGGTGGAACGCCCCTTCTACGATCCGAAGAAATCGCTGGCGGCTGCCTGATGTCGCTGGCCATCGACCTGCACTGGCAGCGGGGGGACCTCTCCCTGCTGCCGGGCCAGTATTCCGCCGCGCATCGCGTGTCCTACGGGTCGCGCTTTGACATCGACGTGGACGCCGCCCCCGATTGGGGCGGTGATCCAAACGCGACGAACCCCGAACAGGCGCTGGCCTCGGCCCTGTCGAGCTGCCACATGATGACCTTCCTTGCGCTTGCGGCCAAGGCGGGCTGGCCGGTGGCGGGGTACAGCGATCACGCGGTTGCGCATCTGGGCAAGAACCCGAAGGGGCAGATGTCCGTCACGCGCATCGACCTGCACCCGGTCGTGCGCTTCGACCCCGGCTTTGCCGTCACGGATGATGCCATGGCCGAGATGCAGGATCGCGCGCACCGGTATTGCTTCATCGCCAACACGCTCGCCGACAGCGTCGAAATCAACATCTTCTGAGGTAGGTATGAGCGACATTCTCCTGCGCAAACTGGACACCGACGGTATCCTGCGCCTGACCCTGAACGACGCAAGCCGGCGCAACGCCCTGTCCGAGGCGATGCTGACCGCCCTTGGCGCGGCCTTTGCCGAGGCGGGCCGCGACCCGCTGGTGCGGGTGATCGTGCTGGCGGCGCACGGTCCGGCCTATTGCGCCGGGCACGACCTGAAGGAAATGACCGCAGGGCGCGCGGGGGACGATCGGGGGCGGGCCTATTTCACCCGCATCCTGACGCAATGCTCCGGCGTGATGCAGGGGATCGTCAATTGCCCCAAGCCGGTGATCGCAGAGGTTACCGGCATCGCCACCGCCGCAGGCTGCCAGTTGGTCGCCAGTTGCGATCTGGCGATTGCCGCAGACAGCGCGCAGTTCAGCACGCCGGGCGTGCATATCGGGCTGTTCTGCTCGACGCCGATGGTGGCTTTGTCCCGCAACGTCGCAAACAAGCACGCGATGGAGATGTTGCTGACTGGCGACATGACTCCGGCGGTGCGCGCCGCCGAGATCGGCTTGGTCAATCGCTGCGTCGCCCCTGAGGCGCTGACCGATGAGGTCATGGGCGTCGCGCGCAAGATTGCCGCGAAATCCTCGATGACGCTCGCCACGGGCAAGCGCGCCTTCTACGCGCAGGCGGGGCTGCCGCTGGCCGAGGCCTATGACTACGCAACCCGTGTGATGGTCGACAACATGCTGGCGCGCGACGCCGAAGAGGGCATTGGTGCCTTCATCGAAAAGCGCGCCCCCGAATGGCAGGACGCCTGATGGACAACCCCTATAACACTGGCCTTGACCGCAACGCCGCGAATTATCAGCCGCTGACCCCGATCGGCTTTCTGGAACGCGCGGCACTGGTCTTTCCCGATCACACCGCCATCGTGCATGGGGGCTTGCGCCGGACCTATGCCGAATTCTACAGCCGCTCGCGGCAACTGGCCTCGGCTTTGGCGGGGCAGGGGCTGGGGCGCGGCGACACGGTGTCGGCCCTGCTGGCCAACACGCCTGCCATGCTGGAATGCCATTACGGCGTACCGATGTGCGGCGCGGTGCTGCACGCGATCAACACGCGGCTGGATGCGGCGATCATCGCGTTCCAGCTGGACCACGCTCTGTCGAAGCTGGTCATCGTCGATATCGAGTTCCTGCCGCTGCTGCACGAGGCGCTGAAGCTCTGCGCCGCCAAGCCCACCGTCATCGTCTATGACGACCCGGAATTCGACGGTCCGCGCATGGCGCATGAGGCCCCCGACTACGAGGATTTCCTTGCTTCCGGCGATCCGGAATTCGTCTGGCTGAGGCCGCAGGACGAATGGGACGCCATCGCGATCAGCTATACCTCGGGCACCACCGGCGACCCCAAGGGCGTCGTGACCCATCACCGGGGCGCCTACCTGCTGGCGCAAGGCAACGCGCTGACCGCCAGCATGGCGAAACACGCGGTCTATCTGTGGACCCTGCCGATGTTCCACTGCAACGGCTGGTGTTTTCCATGGACCCTGTCGGCGATCATCGGCACCCATGTCTGCCTGCGCCAAGTCCGGGCGGAGCCGATCTGGGCGGCGCTGGCCGATGAGGGCGTCACCCATTTGTGTGGCGCACCCATCGTCATGTCGCTGATGATCTCGGCCCCCGAGGCGGTCAAACGCCCGCTGGACCAACCGGTGCAATTCTTCACTGCCGCCGCCCCGCCACCGGAAAAGCTGCTGGCGGATATGAAGGAAGCCGGGTTCGACGTCACCCATCTGTATGGCCTGACGGAAACTTATGGCCCAGCGGTCGTGAACGACTGGCACGCGGATTGGTCCGCCCTGCCGCGCACTGAGCAAGCCCGGCTGAAGGCCCGTCAGGGCGTGCGCTACCTGCCGCTGGAGGGGCTCGACGTGCTCGACCCCGAAACCCTGTTGCCCGTCCCCCGCGACGGTCAGACCATGGGCGAGGTCATGTTCCGTGGCAACGTCGTGATGAAGGGATACTTCCGCAATCCGAAGGCGACCGAGGAGGCCTTCAAAGGTGGCTGGTTCCATTCCGGCGATCTGGGCGTGGTCCATCCCGACGGCTATATCCAGCTGAAGGACCGGTCCAAGGACGTGATCATCTCGGGCGGCGAGAACATCTCGTCCATCGAGGTCGAAGAGGTGCTGTACCGTCATGACGCCGTCGCCGTCTGCGCCGTGGTCGCCATGCCGCACGAGAAATGGGGCGAAACGCCCTGCGCCTTTGTCGAACTGGCCGAGGGCCAGCAGGCCGATGCCACCACCCTCAAGGCGTGGTGCCGCGAGAATCTGGCGCATTACAAGGTGCCGGGGCGGTTCATCTTTGGCCCCGTGCCGCGCACCTCGACCGGCAAGATCCAGAAATTCGCCCTGCGCGAACAGGCCCGCGCGCTGGAAGACGCATGACACAACCGGGGGCTTTACAGGCCCCCGGCAAAACCCTTTGGGCGACTCTACATTCTGTGCCAGAGTGAAGCTCTGATTGAAAAGGACACCGATTACCAAACACCGTTTCAACCACAGTTTCATAGGGAGGAGAGACCATGAACCTGAGACCGGACCCGACGTTCCATGCAACCCCAAAACTGGCGATGGAGGCGCCGGCCGAGACGCTGGCCTTCACGCTGATGCTGTCGCCGGATGGCTCGCAGCCCGATGGCCTTGCGGTTGTGGATGTGGACCCGAAGTCAAAGACCTACGGCGAGATCGTCCATCAGGTCATCATGCCGAACAAGGGCGACGAGTTTCACCATTTCGGCTGGAACGCCTGTTCGTCCTCGCTGTCGCCGCTGTCTGGCCATGCCTTCCTTGAACGGCGCTA
The DNA here is from genome assembly GCF_003667315.2 of Tropicibacter alexandrii. GTDB lineage: Bacteria > Pseudomonadota > Alphaproteobacteria > Rhodobacterales > Rhodobacteraceae > Tropicibacter > Tropicibacter alexandrii. The sequence goes on from NZ_RCTZ02000002.1 coordinate 347,560, forward strand.
CCTGATCATCCCCGGCATCCGGTCCTCGCGCATTTACGTGATCGACGTGAAAGAGCCTCTGGAAGCGAAGATCCACAAGATCATCGAACCCGAGGAGGTCTTTGCCAAGACGGGATATTCCCGCCCCCATACCATCCATTGCGGCCCCGAAGGCATCTATGTGAGCACGCTGGGGGGCGGTGGCGTGGATGGCACCGACGGACCTCCGGGCATCTTCATCATGGATTGCGAGACCTTCGAGATCCTCGGGCGCTATGAAATGGACCGGGGCCAGCAGGAAAAGCACTATGATTTCTGGTGGAACCTGCCGCGCGATTACATGGTCAGCAGCGAATGGGGCCTGCCGCCGCAATTCGAGAACGGCATAGTCGCCGAGGACCTGCTGAGCAACAAGTACGGTCACAAGATCCACTTCTGGAAGCTGCGCGAGCGCAAGAACGTGCAGACCATCGATCTGGGTGCAAACCACCAGATGGCGCTGGAAATCCGCCCGGCGCATGACCCGTCCAAAGATTACGGGTTCTGCGGCGTCGTCGTGGACACGACCAACCTGCAAGGCGCGATCTTCACCTGGTGGCAAAAGGACGACGGCACCTTCGAGGCGAAGAAGACCATCACCATCGACCCGCGCCCCGAGGACCCCGCGAACTTGCCGCCGCTGCTTCAGGGGTTTGGCGCGGTACCGCCGCTGGTGACGGATATCGACCTGAGCCTCGACGACAAGTACCTGTATGTGGCCTGCTGGGGTCTGGGCGAAATGCACCAGTATGATGTCAGCGACCCGATGAACCCGAAACTGGCGGGCAAGGTCGAACTGGGCGGCATCGCCCGCAACGCCCCGCATCCCAACGGCAAACCCTTTGCCTACGGGCCGCAGATGGTCGAGATCAGCCGCGACGGCAAGCGCGTCTACTGGACCAACTCGCTGTATTCCACATGGGACGACCAGTTCTATCCCGGCACCTCGGGCGGTCAGATGGTCATGGCGCATGTGGGCGAAAACGGCGGTCTTGAACTGGCCGAGGACTTCTATGTCGAATTCCCCGAAGGCTATCGCAGCCACCAGATCCGGCTGGAAGGGGGCGACTGCTCGACCGACAGCTTCTGTTATCCGTCTGCCTGACGCATGGACAGCATGACAAGCGCAACGGCCCTTTGGGGGGCCGTTGTCGTCTCTGGCCTCTATCACGGTGTCAATCCCGGCATGGGCTGGCCCTTGGCCGTGTCCGCCGCGCTGATGGACCGCAGCCGCCGCAGCCTGTGGCGGGCGCTGGGCGCATTGGCGCTGGGGCATCTGCTGGCGATGGCGGCGATCCTGTTCCCGTTCGGGGCGCTGCTGTTTCTGGCCGACTGGCAACGCGCGATCCAGATCGGCGCGGCCTGTCTGGTGATCGCTTTGGGCCTGTACCTGTTGGTGAACCGCCGCCACCCGCGATTTCTGTCGCGGGTGCCGCCGTCGCGACTGGCGCTGTGGTCGTTTCTGGCGGCGATGGCGCATGGGGCGGGGCTGATGCTGGTGCCGATCTATCTGGGCATCTGCCAGACGGTGGACACGGATGCAGGCCACGCGGCGGCCTCGACCCTGATGACGGACAATGTCTCGGTCGCGGCGCTGGTGGCGCTGGCCCATACCGGGGCGATGACGCTGGCGGGGGGCGTCTTTGCCTTTGTCGTCTATCGCTGGGTCGGGCTGAAGGCCCTGTCGCGCAGCTGGTTCAACCTCGACGTGGTCTGGGCGGTCAGCCTCGTGCTGGTGGGCGGGTTGTCGCTGGCCACTGTCTAGCTGGTATCAACTATAGGTTGACCAAAGCCGATCCTCCCGTAAGCTGATCCCATATTCGAGTCATTTTTCAGTGTGTGTTGAAGGTCTTTTCAGCAGAAGGGGGCTGTTGCCGTGCCATCCTGCATTGCCTTTTCGTGCGGATGTTCCGCCCGACCTCGGGATTGAGGCCGTGTCCTACGGCATCACCACCGGGCGCGCGCATCTGAACAAGCTTCAGATGATGTATCAAAGCGATGCCGCCATCCCCGGTTTCACCGGCCCCAACCCGACGCCGGGTTTTGCCGCAGAACTGGACGCGCTGGATACCCGCACCGGGGGCCATCGCGAAATCGACTGGTCCGTCTTTGCCGATTACATGAACAGCGCCGACGGCCCGGCCTTTGCCGGACGCTATTTCCACGGTCAGGCCACCGCGCAGGAGGTCACCGAGGACGAGGCCCGAGCCACCCTGCGCCGGGTCGAAGAGGCTTTGCGCGTCGGCGACCTGTGGTGTCACGGCATGGCCGCGACCATCGTCGTCTATCTCGAAACCGCGCCGGGGCAGCTGTCGCCGCAATACTGGCGCTACTGGGCGCGCACGGTTCTGAGCCATCAGATCGACCACGCAACGGGCGACAAGATCGCTCCCTTCGTGCCGGGCATCATCTGCGATTATGTCGAGACCGAACCGGGCAGCGGCAGCTATTGGCCCGAAGCGGCGGTGCGCCTTGCGCTGGGCGCTGCACCTTATGTGGAAGCCGAAGGTGACACGCCCCCCGGTGACGGTGATTTCGAGGATCCCGGGCTGGAGGCCATGCCCTTCAGCCGGTCGATCTATCAGCCGGTCTGTTTCAGCCTCTGGGCGCGGAACATGCCCGAAGATGGCGACATCCCGGCGCTGTTCGCGATCCGCTGGCTGACCACGGCGGCGGAACTGACGACGCATTTCATCCGCGTCTGGGATTGCCACACGCAGGGCCTGCCCGACGACCCAACCCTGACCGAGGCGCAGCGCAACATGCTGGCGATCGTGACCATCGACAAGATAGTCGCCAACCTGCCCGAGAACGCGCTCGACTGGACCTTGCGACCGGTGGACTGGCGCATCAATGCGCCTCAGGCCGAAGGGGTCTATGGTCCCGGCGGCACTTTCGAGGTGACCGAAAGCTGGTCCAGCGAAGGCGAGTTGCTGACCCCGCCCACGCAATTCGGGCTGGATCATCTCAGCCCCGCGACCGCAGCGGTCTATGCGCAAGCCAGCCAGACCGAGGTCGAGGTCAGGCTGCTGCCGGACAACAGCTACGACAATGGCGGCGGGCAGCCCGTGCTGAGCGGGACGGATTTCACCCATGATCCGTTGATCTTCCGCCCCTCTTTCACCGGGCGCTACCTGCCGCCCAAGCCCACCTCGCTGTCCGCAGCCGAGGTCGAGCACATCGCGGCAAGCGGCTTGCAGATCGTCAGCCTGTACCAGCAGGCGGCGGACCCGACCGGGACCAACCTGCCGAACCTGCGGATGAGCGATGCCTCGATGCGGCAGGCCTTTGAAAACGCGATGCGCTTTGGCCAGCCGCCCTTCACCCCGGTCTATTTCGCCGTCGATGTCGATGTGGATGGCAACAATTGGAAGGATACGGAATGGCGCACCGATCCCGATGGCACCGTGCATGATGATGGCCCGTCCTTTCAGGCGATCCTCGACTTCTACCGCAGGGTGCGGCGGGTCTATACGCAGGATTACCTGACGCAGGACGGGGCGGTGCCGTACCATATCGGGGCCTATGCGCCGATCAAGGTGATGCACGCGCTGTATCGCGCCGGGTTGGCCACGCATTTCTGGCAGTCGATGGCGCATACCTTTGGCCGCCCGGTCGGTTTGAATTTCGGCACCGAACAATGGCGGCGCTGGTACTGCACATCGCCCGGCTGGCGGGCTTGGCCGCATGCGAACCTGTGGCAAATCCGGCTGGCGGGGGCCAGCGATACCGGCTTCTGGACTTGGCCGCGCAATGCCGTGCTGACGCAGCCGCCCTTTCCGCAAGATGCGCAGGCGGCGTCGTGGTGTGACATCAACGTGGCGTGGGGCAATCCCGGCGGCTGGGTGCCGGATGCGGAGGTGCTGAAGGGGAACATGCCCGTGCTGCCGCCTGCCGATACCGGGGGGGCTGGGGTATGAACGACGAGACATTGAACGACATCATCGCGCTGGTCGCACGCCTTTTGTCGCCCTTGAGCGACGCGGTGCAAAGCCCCGGCGCATTGGCGGCGTGCCTCGACGATTTCGGCTGGCGGGCCGAGACGCTGGACGCGGCCTTGCCCTTGTTTCAAGGCGCGGGTGACGCGGTTGGCGCGGTGCAGAGCGCCGTCGAGGCGGGCACCGGCCAGATGGAGGCGCTGGTGGCGGCGGTCAGCGCGATTGCGGCGCTGGGCGACCTGCCGCCCTCGGGGCAGTTGGGCCATCCGTTCGACCAGCAAGCCTTTTGGCAAAGCCTGCCCGAGGACGTGCTGGCGCTGCTGCTGTTCGAGGGGCTGGCGGACGAGGCCCCGGCGTTTTTCGGCATCCTCAGCTTTCTGGGCGTGTTGCGCCGGGTGCCGATGCCCGCCGATGCCGCCACGGGGCGGCTGGCTTTTGATCGCCGCGTGGTCGACTGGGGCGCGCTGGCCCGCGCGCTGAGCGCGCCGGATCAGGTCTTGCCCGAGGTCTATGGTTGGGGGCAAGGCGCGTTCGATCACCGCGCCTTCATCGAAGGTCTGGCGGGGCTTTTGGGCGGTCTGGGCGGAAGCGCGACGCTGGCTCAGGCGCGCTTGCAGGACCTGCGCCCCGAAGTCTCTGCTGACAATCCCGACTTGATCGACATGACACAGTTGACGGTGATGCCGCCCGTGCTGCTGCGCCCCGGTCCCGGCGGGCTGGTCAAGCCTGCGCTGCTGGTCGCGCCTTTGCCCCCCGATGGGCAGCCACAGGCCCGGCCCGACGGGATCGCGCTGTCGCCCATGGTGTTCGGCGCGGCGGCGGCCGAGATGGGTATCCCCGACGAGGCCAGCCCGGTCCGGCTGACGCTGGCGGGGGATTTCGCGGCGGCGCCGCTGCGCATCGGGATATCCCCCGGTGTCGTGCGGATGCTGAGCGCGCGGGCCGATATCGACCTGTCCGCCAGGATCGGCTTTGCGCCGCCCGAACCGGCGGTGCTGCTGGGCAAGCCTGACAAGACGCGGCTGGAACTGGGGGGCGCGTCGCTGGGGCTGGGCGTGTCGGGGGCGGTGGCCAATCCCGAAGTCACCCTGACGGCCGCATTGAACGAGGCCGCCATCTACCTCGCGGCGGGCGAGGGCGACGGGCTGCTGAACAGCATCCTCGGCGCGGTCGAGCTGGAGATCCCCTTTGACTTCGGCCTGAACTGGTCGAACGTGGACGGGCTGGAAATCACCGGCGGGCTGGGCCTGTCGGCGCGCATCCCCATCGACAAGACCTTGGCCAATGTGCTGACGCTCGACGCGGTGACGCTGAGCCTGTTCGGCGACCTGACCGAGCAGGCCACCACGATCACCGCCACGGTGGACGGGTCGCTGACGCTGGGGCCGCTGTTTGCCGGGGTCGAGGGGATCGGGGCGAAGGTCACCCTCGTACCGCGCGGCACGGACGATCCGGGCAATCTGGGCACCGCGCATCTGACCGTGGGTTTCCAGCCGCCTTCGGGCTATGCGGTGGCGCTGAACGCCGATCCGATCACCGGCGGCGGCTACCTGTCGGTCAGCGAGGCCGAATATCGCGGCGCGATGGCGCTGAGCTTCAAGAATTTTGGCTTTTCCGCCTTTGCGATCCTGACCACCGAGCTGCCGGGCGGCGAGGAGGGTTTCAGCTTTGCCGGGTCGATTTTTGCCGAGTTCAGCGTGCCGCTGGCCTACGGGTTCTTCCTGACCGGGGTGGGCGGCTTCATCGGGATCAACCGCACCCTCGACACCGACGCCATGCGCGAGGTTCTGTTCGAGGGCAGGCTGGACGACCTGCTGTTCCCTGCGGACCCCATCGGCTCGGCCAGCCAGATCCTCGATGACATGGCGGCCATCATGCCGCCGATGGCGGGGCAGCACATCGTCGGCCCGTGCGTGCGGATCAGCTGGGGCAAGCCGGTGCTGATCGACATTACCATGGGCGTGCTGCTGGAATTCGGTCAGGACGTGCGGATCGTGATCCTTGGCGGTCTGGCCATGATCCTGCCCGACAAGGACAAGGTGCTGGTCTCCCTCAAGCTTCAATTCATGGGCGAGATCGACTTTACCGCCGGGTCGATCAGCTTCGACGCCACGCTCGAAGGGTCGCGCATCCTGACATTTGCCGTCGATGGCGACGTGGCGATCCGCACCGGCTGGGGCCGCGACATCAAACAGGTGGCCAGTTTCGGCGGCTTGCACCCGGATTACCCCACGCCCGCGAACCTGCCCGATCTGGCGCGGCTGTCGATCAGCTTTGGCGGCAACAACCCGCGCCTGACCCTGTCGGCCTATCAGGCGATCACCTACAACTCGCTTCAGGTGGGCGCGCGGGCCGACATGTATGCCAAGGGGCCAAAGGTCCCGCTGGTGGGGCAGGTCGCCGCCGAGGGCTATGTCGCCTTCGACGCGCTGATCTATTTCAACCCGTTCAGCTTTCAGGTCAGCCTGCGCGGGGGCCTCAGCATTCTTGTCGATGGCAAGGTCAAGGCGGGGCTGCATTTCTCGTTGACGCTGAAAGGGCCGAACAGCTGGTACATCAATGGCGAGGTCTGGGTGAAGGTTCTGGGAATCAACGTGGATTTCCGGGTCGAGCACCGCTGGGGCCAGCGCGAAAGCGTGCAGACCTTTACGGCCAGCGCCGTGGACCTCTTGCGCGAGGCGCTGGAGCGCAGCGACGGGTTCCAGCCGGTCGAGGGCATGGCGGCGGTGCCCGCCGTCTCCTTCCGGCAGCTGGACGCCGACGATCAGGCGATCGACCCGCTGGGCGGGCTGCACTTCATCCAGAACGCGGTGCCCTTGGCCGTCGAACTGCGCAAGATCGGCGAGGCGGATGTGTCTGGGCCGGCGACGGTCGATCTGAGGGTCTTTCGCGGCGGGCAGGCGCTGGCGTTGCAACCCGCCGAGGCGGAATTCGTGCGCGGGCACTTCTTTGCCATCACCGAGGCGCAGCGCCTGTCCGATCCGGTGTTCGAACATCACAAGGCGGGGTTCCAGTTCTCAGACGCGGCGCTGGTCAGCGGCCCGGCCAGCGTTGAGGCCGAATATGCCTACGAGATCGTCGAGATCCCCATGCATGACAGCGATGCCCCGCGCGATCCGATGAAAAGCCCGCTGGCGGCGGGCACATTTCAGCGGGTGGCGCGCGGGCAGCTGCATGGCAAGCTGCGTGGCATGGCGGCGCAAAAGGCGGTCTTGCAGGCCGAAACCGGGCTGAGCGTGGCGCGCGACAGTTTCGTGGACGAGGCGACGGTGCACGACATGCAGGGCGCGCTGCGCCCGGACCAGACGCTGGCGGGCGCGCTCAGCATGGCGGGCGGCACCGCCGCCAGCCTGAGCGCGCAACGCGCGCCGGACGCGGCCACGCCCGTGGCCAGCTATATCGCGATATGAGGAGGCAGGGATGAGTGTCGGACAATTCGCCTTTCTGCCCAACCTGCGCAGCGGAGCCGCCGCCGATGGCACCCGCGACGGCGTGCGGCTGCGGCTGAGCTATGACCTTGAGATCACCGGCAATGGCGCGGCGCAGGCCGGGCGCGTCGCGGTCGCGGCTCAGTTGAAAGGGCCGGGCGACGTGGTGGGGCTGGATGCCGGGCAGATCGTCCGGGTGGAACCCGAAGACGTCAACAAGGGGTTCGAGCCGAATTACTTCCCGTTCATCGAGTTGCGCGACCCCGACCTGCCATGGCGCTACACGCTGGACAGTGGCACCGCCAACCGGCTGACCCCGTGGCTGGTGCTGATCGCGCTGAAACGCGATGAATTCACCTATCTCGATCAGGGCAGCGCGCTGGCACCCCGGATCGAGGTCGCCAATATCCGCACCGCCTTGCCTGACCTCGTGCAGGCTTGGGCCTGGGCGCATGTGCAGGTGGATATGGACGGCGCAGGCGGCACCCCGCACGAGGCGCTGGCCGCCGATCCCGGGCGCGGATTTGCCCGGATCATGGCCTGCCGCAAGCTGGACGAGGCGACCGACTACACGTTGTTCCTTGTCCCCAGCTACAAAGTCGGTGTGCAGGCCGCCTTGGGCGAGGCGATAGATGCCGGGCTTGGCACCGCCCCCGCTTGGGAGGCGGGCGCCGATCAGCCGCTGATCCTGCCCTACTATTACCGCCACAGCTTCAAGACCGAGGCGGGGCAGGATCTCGAACTGCTGCTGCGCAAGCTGCGCGCGGTCAAGGCGGATGAAGAGGACGAGGCAGGCGCGTCCCTTTGGGTCGATGCAGGCGATGTGGGCTATTACACGGGCGCGCCGTCCAAGGGCTACCGGTTCCCGGCGCAGGCGGCGCTGACCCAGCCGGATACGGACGTACCGCCGCTCGACACGCCCAAGAAACTGCAAAACGCCATCACCCGCACCCTGAACGCCGTGCTGGCCGAGCAGGAGGAAGAGGACGGCGAGGACCCGCTTGTCACCTTCCCGGCGCATGGCAGGCATTACACCGGGGTCGACAGCCTCTCGCAGGGGCGGGCGGCGCAGGGGCATTGGTTCGAGCGGATCAACCTCGACCTGAAATTCCGCGCCGCCGCCGGTCTGGGCCGCAAGATCGTGCGCGAGAATGACGAACACTTCGCCCAGCTGTGCTGGGACCAGTATGACGAAATCCTCGCCGCCAACCGGGCCTTGCAGCAGTTGCAGGTGGCGACGCTTTTGGCGGGGCGGCTGGAGCAGCAGCATTTCTCGCGCCTGCCCTCCAAGGTGGGTGTGCAACTGGGCGAGCCTCTGCTGGCCTTCACCCGGATCGAGCCGGACGACCGCGCGCCCTCGGCCAAGCAGATGCTGGCGCGCAAACGGGTGCCCGCAGGCTTCGCGGGCCTGTCCCTGCGGCGGGTCGCGGCGCGCAAGCCGCAACGTCTGAACGCGGGCAAGGATGGCCCGCGCCACCGCGTGCCCATCGCCGCGCTGCCCGGCGATGACAGCCCCAGCCCCGAGAGCCAGCCGCCCAAGGACTCGGCGCTGCGTCGGCGCAGCGAAAGGCTGGCCAAGGGCGAGGCGGCCGGGGGGCTGACCGCCGCCCTGCGCGCGCTGTTCAACCCCGAACTCGTGAATCGCAAGCCCAAGCCGCGCCTGCCTCAGCCTTTGGTTGGCGAATATTCCTCAGCCAAGGTGCAAAAGCTGTTGGGTGACAAGCTGGTGGCGCTGCCACGGCAGAAGGCGGATTTCACCATCAAGGGCCGCAGCGCAGCCGAGGTCAAAGAGGGTGGCATCGTCTGGCGCGCGCCGCGCGTGCCCGAGCCGCTGGTCGACTACCTGCGCCGCGTCTCGCGCGACGGGCTGCTGTCGAATGTGCAGGCGCTGCCCGACAACACCGTGTCGTTCTACGAGGAAAATCGCCTCTTCATCGAGGCGCTGATGGTCGGCGCCAACCACGCCATAGCCGAGGAACTGCGCTGGCGCGAATACCCGACCGACATGCGCGGCACGGTCTTCCACCGCTTCTGGAACCGGGGCGCGGCGCCGGATGACCGGAGCGAAGATGACATTCAGGACATCCGCCTGTGGGGCGGCAAGCTGGGCAAGCAGGTCAACCCCGCCGATACCGACGGCAAGCAGAACCTCGTCGTGGTGATCAAGGGCGAGGTGGTGCGTAAGCTGCGCGATCCGCTGGTCGAGATCAGCATCGCCTCCGGCGGGACATGGGACCCGGACACCGCCGAAAGCCACCCGCCGGTCTTCTTCGGCAAGATCGGGCGCGACGCGGTCTATTACGGCTTTGATATCTCACGCGAATACGTGCTGTCGCCGTCTGTGCGCGACAGGGCCTATTTCGCGATCTACGAACCGCCCGCGCGGCTGCGCTTTGGTCTGGATGTGGGCAATACGCTGGTGCGCCGCGACCGTCCTTTGACGCCCGATCTGGTCCGCGCCTTGCCCGCGCCGGGCTTGAACAGCTGGGACGACCTGTCGTGGAAACACATGCGGCTGGGGGCTGCGGATTACGTGGACTTCACCAAGGTCATTTCAAAGCCGCCGCAGGACAGCGGTCACTACTGGAACGCGACGAAACACGCCGCCGGGCTGGCGCGGTCGTTCTGGCAAAAACCGCTTGCGGCGCTCTTGCCGCTTGGGAGGGTCCTGTGATGCCTGATCCGAAACCGGGGGAAATCCGCTTCGAGCCTGATCCGCTGCCATTGAAGGACGGTCCGAGCAAGCGCCAGCGCGCGCCGCTGTTGCTGCTGCCGATGCGGCTGGAATACCGTGTGGTGGACCGGGCTTCGGCCCCCAAACTCGTGCCGCGCGCGGAGGTTCAGGCCCAGATCGCCGAGATCCGCCGCGCCTTTGGCGCGTTGAAACCTGACGACCAGAAGGGGCGCGACGCATTGGCGGCCAAGCTGGCGACCCTGACCCGCAAGTCCAAGCCCCAGCCCGTGCGACTGACCGAGGCCGACTTGAAGGCCAAGACCGAGATCTGGTTGCGCTGGTATCCTGACAATGGCTTTGCCGAGGCGGGGATTGCCCCGCTCACAGCCCCGGAAACCGAGGCGCTCGACGCTTTTCTGGCGCATCCCTATGCGCAGGATTGGCCCAAGCTGGGTGACGAGACGCTGGTTGCGCTTTGGGCCGAACTCGAAAGCGTGGCCGGCCCATCCCGCGCGGTCCACCTGATGCGCAGCCGCAATCAGGAACCCGCAAAGGACCATGAGGCCCGGATCGGGCGCATCACCGGCCTGCCGGAGAAAATCCATGTCTTTGCCTGCGTGCGCGGCGAACTTGAAGCCTTGGGCCACGGGCAGGACATCCCCGCCAATGGCGCGCAAGCGGGGGCGGTCTCCTATTCGCCGGGCATGTTGGGCGAGGGAACCTGGATGTCGGAATTCGAAACCGCCATCGAACTGGGCATGGGGCTGAAGCTGGATGACCCGAAAGCCGTGGACCTCGCGCTGGCCGCCGACTGGCTGATCTGCGTCGGCACCGGGGGCGGTGACGCGGAGGAGTTGGAACAGCTCTTGCGCGACCGGATCGCCAACGGGCAGCTGGATATTCTCGGGCAGGATACGCCCACCAACAACGCCCCCGCCACGCGCGCCGGCAGGCCCGAGGCGGACAGCGTGCAAGCGCGCCTCTGGGACCGCACCCAGCGTGAATTGCAGGTGTTGCAGGACAAGGGGCTGGACAGCGCCCGTCTGGCCGAGGCGCTGGGCGTCGATCAGGCCCTGTTCGAACAGGCCCCCGGCGCGGGCGAGGGCGCGCATCTGGACGCCGCAGCGATGATCCGGGTGATCGGACCCGCGCTGATCGATGGCGCGCTGGACGCCACCAACCAGATGGACGGGATCGAGGACACCGATTTCATCGAGCTTCTGGCCCGGCATGTGCAGGCGCGCGGCCTGTTGCCCGCGCTGCGCTTCGGCAAGCAGGCCTTCGGCATCCTGCCGGTCAGCGCGGATAGCGGGGCACAAGTGATCAAGCCGGACCTGCCCGAAGCCGAGCACGCCTATGGCCGGTTCATCACCGGCTATGCCAACGGCGTTCAGACGATCCTGACGGCGGTGTCCGAAAGCGTCTCCTTGCGGTTGGAGCCGGACGACCCGGACGCCTTTGACAAGCTGGTGGACATCCTGCAAACCACGCGCGTCTCTCGGCGGCTGGATGTCTCGGACGAGGGTGATGACGACGTGGCCATGCTGGGCTGCCCCTATGTCGAGGGTGGCGACGAGGCGCACAAACCCGCCAGCTATTTCCTCGAAATGCTGCGCAAGAGGCTGCGCGAGTTGCCGGTTGCCGACGAGACCGACCGCGCATGGCCTTTGCTCTATCGGCTGGCGCATCTGTCGCTCAGCCGCAACCGAGAACTGGAGGTGCTCAAGGGCACGCCCGGTTTCATGACGCGCGGCAAGCTGCGCCGGATTCAGGGCAATTGGCGCAATGACCTGTCCACCGGCCAGCGCCGCGCCGTGGACCAGTCGCGCAATCTTTCGGTGCGCAGTTTCTCGACGTCGCCGCTGGGCCGCATCCCGTCGGCACGGCGCGGGCTGGTGAGGGCGACCAACCAAAGGTTCGAAGACGCCCTGACGCGCCTGCGCGCGGTGGCCACGCGCGATGACGGCACGGCGCAACTGGAAACCCTGATGATGGAGGTGATCGACCTGTTCCAGCATCGGCTGGACGCATGGATCACCGGGCGGGCCAGCATCCGTCTGGATCACTTGCGGCACAAACAGGGGGTCGCGGGGCTGGGGCTGGGCTATTACGGCTTTCTCGGGCGGCTGCGTCGCGCATCGGCCACGGGGGCCAGCGACGGCTATATTCAAGCCCCCAGCCAAGGGCAGGCGGTCAGCGCGGCGATCCTGCGCAGCGCGTATCTGCGCAATCGGGGCGCGGGGGCGTTCAGGATCGATCTCAGTTCGGCCCGGACCGGGCGGGCGCTGCGCATCATGGACCATATCCGCCATGGCGTGCCCTTGCCGGAAACGTTGGGCCTGCGCGGCGAGCGGTGGCTGCGCGACAAGGGGGCCTCGGCCGAGATTTTCCGTCTGCGCGAAAGCCACCCGCTGGACAATCCCGATGCCGATGGCAAGGGGGGGCGCGGGCCGGTGGGCGCGCGCTGTTTCGACGGGTTGAAACTGGTCGAAGGCGGCACCGGGGGTCTGAGCGCCGATGCCCGCGCCCTGCGCGCTGTGCTGGCCGACGATCTGGACGCGCTGTCCGATCTGGTGGTCGCCGAGGCGGTGCATCACCGCGCAGGCGGCTCCTCTGCGACCGCCGCCGCGTGGCTGCGCGTCCTGTCCGGTGGGCCGATCCCGCATCGGCCCGACTTCCTGCGCACCCGGCGCAGCGGCCATGCTTCGGACTACCGGGTCTCGGTGGTGTTGCCGCAGGTCGCGCCCGCCGAGGAGGGCAGCCTCCTGCGGCTGACGGAATACGGGCTGGCGGCGTGGTTCGATGCCGCGCTGCCCGGCCTTGCCGGGCGGGCCGTGCCGGTGGCGATCCGGTTGGGGGAACAGTTTTTGTACGAGGCCGACATTGCGCTCGACAAGCAGTTGGGGCTGGACGCGATGGGCATCGCGCAACTGGGCGCGGCGGGTCTGGACCGGCGGATCGGGGCCTTTGCCGTGTCGGATCTGCACGCCACCGCCGAGATGCGCGCAATGCAGGCGCGCGACCTGCATCTGGACCGCGCCGGGCTAGAGGCGGCGGGGGCCGTGATCAGCGTCGATCTGGGGGCGCTTTCAGACGATCTCGACCGGGCGGCGCGGATGTGGAAGCTGTCGCATGCGGCGCAGGCGCTGTCGCCGGGGGACCTGTCGAACGCGACCTCTCCGGCGCATCCTCTGGACGAGCCCGCGCATGTGGCGGCGCTGCACGGGGCGGCGGGCGAGTTGTGGCAGAGGTCCGAGCGGGTGCTGACGCGGCTCGATGCCCATCGGAATTCCTACCTGACGGCGCTCAAACGTGTGTTCCGGACCATCGCGACCCAGTACGAGGATCAGGGCGCGCATTGGGGCGAGGATCGCCGCCGCGACCAGCGGCTGCGCTTGCAGGTGGCCAAGCTGCATGCCGAGATGCGCGGGCTTCAGCCCTTTGGCATCGACGGGATGGACCGCTTTCCGGCGGCGTCGCGGCTGGTCGCGACCATGGTCGACAGCGAGGCCGCGCTGCGCAAGGCCGATGCCGTCATGGTCGCGCGGATTGCGGCCCTGAAGCAGGCGCAACGCGGGCGAAGCGCCAGCCCGGCCACGCTGGCCGAGGCGCGGGCCGACCTGACCGCCGCGCTGTCCGCCCTGCGCGCAGCTTGCGGGGTGGAAAAGCTGGCGATCTGCCCGGTTTTCGCCAAGACCCCGCCGCTTGTCCCCGTGCTGGACCCGGCGCTTGACCCCGAGGCGGCGCTGGGGCCGTGGCCCCGCTACCGCGCGAAACTGGCGCGGCTGCAAGAGGTGCTGACAGCAGACCATCAAGGCTTTGCCGTCAGCCCCGACGCGACCGCCGACGACACCGATCCGGAAACAGCCGACTTGCGCGACGAGGAAACCGCGCCGCGCGCCTATCATCGGGGGCTGTTCCTTGCCGGCGACGCCGATATACGGGCCGGGTCGGTCAGCGGTCTGGTGATCGACGAATGGGTGGAAACCCGCCCCGCGACCGACCAGCAGTCCGCCATCGCGTTGAACTATGACAGCCCGCAGGCCGAGGCGCCGAACTGCCTGATCCTGTGTGTCCCCGATGACAGCATCAGCCCGGTCTGGACCGCCGCACAGGCCGCGCGGAACGTGCACGAGGCGCTCGACCTGATGCGCCTGCGCGCCCTGTCGAGCCAGACCACCCCGCTGCGCGATACGATCCTGCCGCTGTCGAACCTCGTGGCGCATGTGGGCAGCGGTGCAAATGAACGGCCCCGCATCCCGGTCGCGCCCTTCAAGGGTGGCTTGATGGACTGGTTCGCCGTGGCGGGCGGCATGAAGCGGGTGCGCGATGACATCCTGCCGAAACCGGGCGAGGATTGGCTTCAGACCCGTCCCATCCGCCCGATCCTGAGGAGGACGGACCCATGAGCGCAAACGGATCGCAGCAGTTGCACGGCACCAACGTCGCGCCCGATATCGACACCGGGTTGGAGGCACGCACCAAGGACGCGCTGTGGTTTCTGGCGCGGCAATGGCAGATGGGCGAATTCGAGGCCGAGAATGGCGGCTTGCCGATGCAGGTGCAAGTCACGGCGCGGGTCTATCCGCTGCGGCAGGTCTACCTTGGCAACGGGGACGCGCCCATCGATCTGCACGCGCCCTTGGAACAGCAGGTGGAGGACGAGGTGGGGCAGACAACCCCCGCGGGATGGAACAGTGCCGCACTGGACTATGACTTCGGCCTTGGCACCGACCGGCACCGGCTCAAGGCGCGTGGCTATGATGGCCGGGCGCTGAACTGGCACGACTTTACGCTGACACAGCGCGGCGCAGCGGAGGGCGAGGACGGCGATCTGAGCATGATCCCGGGGCAATTGCAGATCCCCGGCCTGCCGGACCCGCGATTCTGGCAGGTCGAGGATCGCGACGCCTATTTCGACACGGGCGAGGCGGCAGAGCCGAACATCCTGTCGGTGCTGCTGCCAGAGTTTTTCTATGCCGATATCAAGAACTGGTACATGATCCCCGCGCCGATGCCGTCGGGCGCGGTGCGAGAGGTCGAACAGCTCGTCGTTGTCGACAGCTTCGGCATTGCGACCGAATTGGGCCCGGCGGGTGCGCGCGACGACGGCGACGACTGGTCGGTCTTTGCGCTGGACCGCGACAGCGCCGCACCCACCGATGCCAGCACGCTCTTGTGCCTGAACACCGCCGCCAAGGTCGGCGAGAATGACCTGATCGAAGAGGTGCGATTCCTGCGCGACGAGGCGGCGAATCTCGTCTGGGGCTGGGAGCGGCAGTTGACCGACCCCGAGACAGGCCTGTTCGCCACCGTGCTGGAAACCCGCGAGGAACAGGAGACGGTCAGCCCCTCGACCGACGCGCTGCGGTTCCGGCTGAAATCGGAAACCGCGCGGTCCTTCATCCCGTATCTGCCGCGCCAGACCGCGAAACAGCCTGCGGTGGACGGCGACATCGCCCTGCGCCGGGCGCGCTCGGGCGAGGAATGGTCTAGCGCCAACCCGCAATATCGCGGGCAGATCGTGGCCGAGTCGGTCTTTCTGAACGAAGAGGACATCCCCCGCAGCGGGGTGCGCATCCGCCGGATGCACCGTTTTGCCCGGGGCAGCGACGATCAGGTGCGCTTTTGGGTGGGCCGTGACAAGGACGTCGCCGGGGCGACCCGCAAACCGCGCCTGAGCTTTGACGACCTGCTGCCAACGGGCGGCGAGGGCGGCTAGACCATTTCGATCACGCCCTTGTCGATGGCCAGCACATAGCCGCGCTTGGCGATGTTCTTGACCAGCAATTCGGACACGATCTGGTTGCCCAACCCGTCGCGCAGGCGCTTGATCCGGGTGGCGCCCGCCGCCTCTTCGCAGTCTTCCGCGCGGCGACCCGAGATCATCGCCTCGATTTCCGCGCCTGACAGCATCTCGTCGTCCAGCCGGGCCTCTGCCAGCACCGACAGCGTTTCCATCATCGCATCGGTCAGCTTGAAGCCCATGGTGTTCAGGTACACCGTGCGCTCCTCTCGCGAGATGATCAGCGAAGACACCTCGATCCCCGACCGTTCGATCTGGGCCATGCGGCGGTTCAGCGTGACCAGCATCACCAGAAACACCAGCGCCGCCACCAAAAGCGCGGTTGCGAACACCAGCAGGACAAAGATCACCATGCGGTAGCTGGCCAGCGTGTCGGAAAAGGCGGTGCCGGACTGGGCGAGAATCTCCAGCAGCTTGACCTCTGCCGGGCTCGTCAGGGTGTCATTCTCGACAAAGATGCGTTCCACCCGCGCGTTGAAGGCATTGCCATCCGGCAGCGTCAACAGCAGCACCGTCCCCGCGATGGCGAGGATGGCGACGATGGCCGCGATGCCGGCGGCGATGATGCGCGTGCCGGTCCGGCGGCTGTCAGAAACGGAGGTAGAACTCACCGGCATTGGCCTCCATGTCGGGGGTCGGGTTGTCGGTGGACAGGCTGATCACGTTGAGCAGCGTCCAGCCCCCGGCCGCAAGGCGGCCAGCGGCGATCTTGGCGGCCTGCGCGGTGCCGGGGCAGGTGCTGGCTTGCAGCGACAGCACGCCGTAATGCAGGCGCAGGGGGTTGTCCTGCTTGGCCTTGTAGCCAACGAAACACTCGGCGGCGGCAACCGACGGAAGGGCAAGCGACAGCACGAGGGCTGTCAGGGCGATGAGCTTTTTCATGCCGCCAAATTGCGCCGGGTCACCGGGAAATTCAATAACCGCCGTGGTCGGGCCGCGTGGTTATTCGATAGCCGCGGCGTGATATTGCCCGATTTCGCGGTTCTGGCCGAAGTCTGGTGCACCGGGTCGTCCGATGGGGGCGGCCGCAGTGAAACCAACTTCGAGAGGCTCCCATGTCCAGGAAATTCATCACCGGCGTTCTTGCCATCGCATCGCTTGTCACCGTTATGGCCGCCGCCCCCGTGCGCGCCGACAATGACGACCTCAAGCGCTTCATCGGCACTGCGGCCACGCTTTACCTTTTGCAGCAGGCGCTGGAGGGCAATGGCGGCCGGGTGACCTACCAGCAGCCGCGCGGGCATGGTTATGGCGGCAATCACGGTGGCCAGTGGCATGGCAACGGTCATGGGCAGAAGAAGACCCTGCCCAGCACCTGCGCCCGCACGGTCTGGGGGCAGAACAACCGCAAGCGGACGGTGATGACCAACGCCTGCCTGAACAAGAACAACGTTGCGGTCAAGCGCCTGCCCAACATGTGTGAACAGCGGTTCTGGCTGAATGGCAAGGTGCGCGGCGGGTTCGGCGTCGACTGCCTGCGTGGCAATGGCTGGCGCGTCGCCCATCGCTGACCCGGAGCATCGAGCAGACCTCGGGTCCACCGGGGCATGTCGGCGGGCTTCCCCAGCCGCCGATACGAAAGGGGCCCCATTTCGGGGCCCCTTTTGGGGTCAGTCGAGGTCCTGCGGCAGGATCAGGTTCAGCAGGATCGAGATCGCCGCCGCAGGCAGCAGGCCCGAGGTCAGCAGGATCTGCGCGGTCGAGCCGAGATGCTGCAGCGCGCCCGGCTCCAGTTGCAGGCCAAGGCCCACGGACAGGGAAATCGCGAAGATCACCATGTTGCGGCGCGACCAGTTCACCTCGGACAGCATGTTGACGCCAGCGGCGGCGACCATGCCGAACATGACGATCACGCCGCCGCCCAGCACGTTGATCGGGACGGTGCGGATCACCGCGCCGACCATGGGGATCAGCCCGCATATGATCAGGAAGACCGCGCCGATGGTCACGACATGGCGGCTCATGACGCCGGTCATCGAGATCAGGCCGACATTCTGGCTGAAGGACGTGTTCGGCAGCCCGCCAAAGATGCCCGCGATGGCGGTGCCCAGACCGTCCGCATAGGTCGCGCCCGCGATTTCCTTGTCCGTTGCTTCGCGTCCTGCGCCGCCCTTGCAGATGCCGGACGTGTCGCCCACGGTCTCGATGGCCGAGACAATCGCCATGAAGCACATGCCGATCACTATGGCGGCGTTGAACTCGAACCCCCAGCGGAAGGGCATCGGCACCTCGAACAGCGCGGCGCGGCCCACATTGGCAAAGCTGACTTGCCCCATCAGCAGCGCCACCACATAGCCCGCGACGATGCCCACAAGCACGGCGGCCACGGCCATGAAGCCCTTGGTGAAGAACTTCAGCGCCAGCGTCACGACGATCACCACCAGCGCCGGGAACCACATGGCGAGCGAGCCATATTCCGGCTTGCCGATCAGCGGCACGCCGCCCGCAGCATATTGGATGCCGACGCGGATCAGTGCGAGGCCGATCATCAGCACGATCAGGCCCGTCACCAGCGGCGGCAGGGCAAAGCGGATCTTGCCGATCACCGTGCCCAGCAGGAAGTGGAAAACGCCGCCGATCATGATCCCGGTCATCAGCCCGGCCATGCCCTCGACGCCTTGCCCGGCCACGGCGGGGATCATGACGGGGATGAAGGCGAATGAGGTGCCCTGAACGATGGGCAGGCGCGCGCCGACCGGTCCCATTCCGAGGGTCTGGAACAGCGTGGCGATGCCCGCGAACAGCATCGACATCTGGATCATGTAGGTCATGTCCGGGAAGCCCTGCGCGCCCGCGTCAGAGCCAAAACCGAACCCGGCCGCGCCCGCGATGATGATCGCAGGCGTCACGTTGGCCACGAACATGGCCAGCACGTGCTGGATGCCCAGCGGCACCGCCTGCGCCAGTGGCGGCGTATAGTCCGGGTCGCGCAGTTGCTCGGGCGTGCCGAGGCGACTGGCCCGCGGCATATGGGTTGCGTCTGTCATTGGTGTCCTCCCTGAGTACCGTACCGGGGCGGCCTTCTGACGGACCGCTCCGGGTGCGCCTACGGCGCAGTGATGAGCACGGCCTCCTCCAACCAGTGCTCTTCGAGATTCGCGGTGTCGCCGATCCGGTCGACAACGGCGAAAAGGCCGGGGCCGTGCAGCGGGGTCAGAACCCCGTGCCACGTGCCCCGGTGAAAGTTGATGCCCTGACCGGGCGCGGCGATGAACGCATGGATCGGGCCGGGCGTGTCGCCGGGCTCCGCCACGATCACCAGCCACGGGTTCTGGTGCATGGGCAGGAAGGCCTGAGAGCCGTCGGGATGCCGTTCCACCAGTTCCAGACGATAGGGCAGGGCGCGCGGTTCGGCGTTGAACAGGCTGATCCCGGCACGACCCTCGGGGCCGAAATCAAGCGCCGCGCGGTCGTGATACCGCCCGCACAGGCCCTGATTGATGATCTTGTCCGGCTCGCCCGCAACGTCGAGCACATCCCCGAAGGGCGCAAAGGCCCGCGCGGTCAAAGGCTGCGCGGTGATCACAGCGACAGCCCCACATGGCGGTTGACGTCCTTGTACAGCAGGTAGCGGAAGGGTTCGGACCCGGTCTGGATGCAGGCCTGCGGGCAAAACGCGCGCAGCCACATGAAATCGCCGGGGCCGACCTCGACCCAGTCTTTGTTCAGCAGGTATTTCGCCGTGCCTTGCAGCACGTATAGCCCGTGCTCCATGACGTGGGTTTCGGCAAAGGGGATCTGCCCGCCCGGCAGGAAGGTCACGATATTGCCGTGGCAATCGTGGCGCAGATCGTTCGGATCGGCAAAGCGCGTTGTCCCCCACGTCTCCGATCCCGGCATCCAGTTGATCGGCTGGCTTTCGTCCGTCGTGATGATCGGATCGGGCTTTTCGATGCCGGGGGCCGGTTCCCAGCGCTTGCGAATCCAGTGGAATTGCAGGGCCGTGTCGCCGGGATTGGTGATCTGCCAGTCGCTGCCCGCCGGGATCGAGGCATAGCCTCCGGTCTCCATGTCATAGGCCGTGCCGTTCAGGGTCAGCCGGGCCTGACCGTTTGCAATCAGGATAATCGCTTGTGCATCAGCATCGGGTTCGGGGGTGTCCGAGCCACCGCCCGGTGCGACTTCGACCGCGTATTGCGCGAAGGTCTCGGCAAAGCCGGTCAAGGGCCGGGCGATGATCCACGCGTGGGTCCCCTGCCAACCGGGCAGGAGCGAGGTCACGATGTCCCGCATCGTCTTGGCGGGCAGCACGGCGTAGGCCTCGGTGAAGATCGCGGTGCCTTCGGGGCTGTCATCCATCGGCGGCAGGCCACCGGGGGGGAAGGCATAGGTGCGGGAGCCGATATCGGTCATAGGATTGCCTCCAGCCGCAGGCGCGCGATGCGTTCGACTTGGCGGCAGGCCTCGGCGAACTCGGTCTCGGTGTCGTTGGCGACGCGGCGTTCAAAGGCGGCAAGGATGCCCGCCTTGTCATGGTCGCGCACCGCGATGATGAAGGGAAAGCCGTGCTTGGCCGTGTAGGCGTCGTTCAACTCGGTGAACCGCGCGCGTTCGGCATCGGTCAGCGCGTCGAGACCGGCGCTGGCTTGCTCCGAGGTGGACTCGGCGGTCAGGCGTTTGGCGGCGGCGAGTTTTCCGGCAAGGTCGGGGTGGGCGTTCAGAACGCCAAGGCGTTCGTCGGCGCTAGCGCTGCGGAAGACCCGGGCCAGCGCATTGGCCAGACCGGCGGCGCAATCGTGGCTCGGCCCCAGTTCCAACCCCCATGCGCGCTCGGCGATCCAAGGCGAGTGTTCATAGATGCCGCCATAGGCCGCCACGAACGCATCCTGCGCCATCTGCGAGGGGCGGGGCGCGTCCACCGGCGGATGGACCCGCGCCCAATGCTCGGCGATTTGCAGGCGGGTCGGGGTCCAGACGCCGTCGAAGCCCGCGATATAGTCGAGAAAGCGTTTCAGCCCGGCGATCTTGCCCGGGCGGCCGATCAGGCGGCAATGCAAGCCGATGCTCATCATCGCGGCAGAGCCCGCTTCGCCCTCGGCATAGAGCGTGTCGAAAGCGTCCTTGAGATACTGGTAGAAATCCTCTCCCGTCACCCAGCCCGGCGCCCCGGCAAAGCGCATGTCGTTGGCTTCCAACGTGTAGGGGATGACCAACTGGTCGCGGTCGCCGACGCGCAGCCAATAGGGCAGGTCGTCGTCATAAGTGTCCGAGATGTAGTCGAGCTGCCCGGTCTCGGCGGTCAGGGCGACGGTGTTCATCGAACAGCGCCCCGTATACCAGCCGCGCGGGGGCTCGCCCACGACCTCGGTGTGCAGCCGGATCGCCTCGGCGATCTGGGCGCGCTCCTCGTCCTCGGGCATGTCCTTGTGCTCGACCCATTTCAGCCCGTGGGAGGCGATCTCCCACCCGGCGTCCTTCATGGCCTCGACCTGAACGGGCGAGCGCGCAAGGGCCGTGGCCACGCCGTAGATCGTCACAGGGACATTCGCGCCTGTAAAGAGGCGGTGCAGCCGCCAGAACCCGGCCCGCGCGCCGTATTCATAGATCGATTCCATGTTCCAGTGGCGCTGGCCCGGCCAAGGCTGCGCGCCGGGAATGTCGGAGAGGAACGCCTCGGACCCGGCATCGCCGTGCAGCAGGCAGTTCTCGCCACCTTCCTCGTAGTTCAGAACGAACTGGACGGCGACCTTGGCGTCGTTCGGCCATTGCGGATCGGGGCGGTCGGGGCCGTGGCCCAGCATGTTGCGGGGATATCTGTTCATGGCTACCTTCACGTTGCGCGTGGCCAGTCTATGCGCGCTTGCCCCGAAAGATTTTCAAAAATTTCCCGAAGGACTTGTGCGCACGATCCGGGGCAGAGTTGCGCCGGAAACGACAGGCATTGCTGAAACAGGAGGCGCCTCATGGCTGACGGCTATCTGACAACCCATGTTCTGGACACCGCGCGGGGCTGCCCGGCCGAGGGTATCAAGATCGCGCTGTATCATGTCTCGGGCACGTCCCGCGAGAAGATAGCCGAGTCGGTGACCAATGCGGACGGACGCACGGATGCGCCGATCCTGCCCCGCGAAACGTTCAAGACCGGCAGCTACGAGCTGATCTTCTTTGCCGGGGAGTACCTGCGCGCAACCGGTCAGGCGGGCGAGGACCCGCTGTTTCTGGACGAGGTGCCGATCCGCTTCGGGATGAACGATGCCGAGGCGCATTACCACGTGCCGCTCTTGCTGTCGCCCTATGGCTATTCGACCTATCGCGGCAGCTGATTATGCAGAAAATCCGGAAAATTTCAGGCGTGACCTGAAGTAGGATGGGTGATCACCCATCCTACCTTGTCTCGCACCAGTGGACAGCGGCGCGCGCGACCATTATCTGCTGTCCATGGCCAAGAAACCGAAGACAGACCCGAACTACAAGGTGATCGCCGAAAACCGGCGTGCCCGCTATGACTATGCCATCGACAGCGACCTCGAGGTCGGCATCGTCCTGACCGGGTCCGAGGTGAAATCCCTCCGCAAGACCTCGGCGAACATCGCCGAAAGCTATGCCGAGGTGAAGGAGGGCGAGCTTTGGCTCGTGAACTCCTACATCGCGCCCTATGAACAGGCCATGTTCCCGCACGAGGAACGCCGCCGCCGCAAACTGCTGGCGAACAAGCGCGAACTGGCCCGCATGTGGAACGAGACCCAGCGCAAGGGCATGACCCTTGTCCCGCTGGTGCTGTATTTCAACCACAAGGGCATCGCCAAGCTCAAGATCGGCATCGCCAAGGGCAAGAAGAACATCGACAAGCGCGAGACCGAGGCGAAGCGCGACTGGGGCCGCCAGAAAGCCCGCCTGCTGAAGCAAAACTGACCGCAAGCCAGCTTGCCCCGGACGGGTGCTGCATCGATCTGTCCGGCGAAATGCAATCGCTGATATGGCGAAGGGCGCACCCGTCGGTCTCTATCACGACACGCCGGGATACGCCGCGCCCTCCCTGTCGTGCTTGCATGCTGGCCCCTTGGCGGCTAAGGACGAAAGCGTTTTCACAGGTGGGGGCGACATGGCTCTGGACGACCCGAAAGTGCTGGTCTCGACCGAATGGCTGGCCAAACATCTCAAGGACCCGGATCTGAGGATCCTCGATGGCAGCTGGTATCTGCCGCAGATGGGGCGCGACGCGAAGGCCGAATATGATGCGGCCCATATCCCCGGCGCGCGCTTCTTCGACATCGACGACATCAGCGACAACCGCTCCGAGCTGCCGCATATGGCGCCGCCGGTCGAGAAGTTCATGTCGCGCCTGCGCGCCATGGGCGTCGGTGACGGCCATCAGGTCGTGGTCTATGACGGGGCAGGGGTCTTTTCCGCCGCCCGCGTGTGGTGGCTGTTCAAGCTGATGGGGCAGGACAATGTCGCCGTGCTGGATGGCGGCCTGCCCAAATGGCAGTTCGAGGGGCGCGAGATCGAGGATCTGCCCCCGGTGATCCGCGACCGCCACATGACCGTCCGCCGTCAGGCGCATCTGGTCAGGGATGTGACGCAGGTCTCGGCCGCCGCGAAGCTGAAGGATCACGAGATCCTCGATGCCCGCCCGGCAGCGCGTTTCGCCGGCGAACAGCCGGAACCTCGCGAGGGGCTGCGCGCCGGACACATCCCCGGATCGAAGAACGTCCCCTTCACCACGCTTCTGACCGAAGACGGCACGATGAAGTCCCCCGACGACCTGCGCGCCACCTTTGCCGCCGCCGGGGTCGACCTGACAAAGCCCGCCATCACCACCTGCGGCTCTGGCGTGACCGCCGCCGTGATCAGCCTTGCGCTGAGCGTGATCGGCAAGACCGACCATTCCCTTTATGACGGGTCCTGGGCCGAATGGGGCGCTTTCCCCACCCTTCCCGTCGCCACCGGAGAGAACTGATGTTCGAGAACCTCAAGGAACAACCCGCGGACAAGATCCTGCAGCTGATGCAGATGTACAAGGACGACCCGCGCGAGACAAAGATCGACCTCGGCGTCGGCGTCTACAAGGACGCAAGCGGCAATACCCCGATCATGCGCGCCATCAAGGCGGCGGAAAAGCAGCTGTGGGAGCAGGAACAGACCAAGGCCTATACCGGCCTCGCCGGTGATCCGGCCTATGGCGACGCGATGATCCAGCTGGTGCTGGGGGATGCGGTTGCCCGCGAAAACGTGGCGGCGGCGGCGACGCCGGGTGGCACCGGGGCTGTCCGTCAGGGCTTTGACCTGATCAAGATGGCAAGCCCCGATGCAACGATCTGGGTGTCCGACCCGACTTGGCCGAACCACCTGTCGATCCTCAAGCACATGGGGATGACCAAAGTCGACTATCGCTATTTCGACAATGAAACGCGCGGTGTCGATTTCGACGGGATGATGGCGGACCTGCAAGAGGTGAAGGCTGGCGACGTGGTTCTGGTGCATGGCTGCTGCCACAACCCGACGGGCGCGAACCTGAACATGTCCCAGTGGCGGGAACTGGTCGTCTTGTTGAACGCCAAGGGCGCGATCCCCATGGTCGACATCGCCTATCAGGGCTTTGGCGACGGGCTGGAGGAAGACGCGCAGGCGGTGCGCCTGATCGCAAGCGAATGCCCCGAGGTGCTGATCGCTGCGTCTTGCTCGAAGAACTTCGGCATTTACCGCGAGCGCACGGGCCTGCTGATGACGGTCTGCAACGACCCGTCCAAGCAAAAGCTGAACCAAGGCACGTTGAACTACCTCAACCGCCAGAACTACAGCTTCCCGCCGGATCACGGCGCACGGCTGGTGACCATGGTTCTGACCGACGACGCCCTGCGCGCCGACTGGAGAGCCGAGTTGGAAGAGGTCCGCCTGTCGATGCTGGGCCTGCGCGAGCAGCTGGCCAGCGAATTGCAGCGGCTGTCGGGCTCGGACCGCTTTGGCTTCATCGCGCAGCACCGGGGCATGTTCTCGCGTCTGGGGACTACGCCGGAACTGGTGGCCAAGCTGCGCGAGGATCACGGCATCTATATGGTCGGCGACTCGCGCCTGAATATCGCGGGCCTGAACAAGACGACGGTGCCGATTCTGGCCAAGGCGATCGTCGATGTCGGCATCTGAGGCGACTCGATTTGCGTCAATCGTGGAAAAGCGGGCCTTCGGGTCCGCTTTTTTGTTGGTCCGGGGCGGGATCGTCCGACTCGTTTGCGTGAATCGCCGGGACGAGTCGGGTAATTTGCAGAGCGGCTTGGGGATAAGTCTGTGGGTATCGGTGGGTGACGCAGGGTCCACTCGCCGCAATGCAGCGTTAGCGCCGGTAGTGCCCGCAAGAGGCGAGCGCCTTCTTGGCGGAAAGACACGGGATGCGGGGAAAATATGCATTTGTTTTCAGAGACTTGCGAGAAACATGACGAATTTGCGAATTTCTACCAAAAAACTGCTTGCGGGTTTTGTTTGGTATACGTAAAAGCCCCCTCACCGGCGGCGCTGACGACACAGACGGCGCGGCGGGGAGCGGAACGGACCGGATGAGGCGCCATGGTGGCGGCACTGAGGGGAAGGGAAGCAGACATTAGAGGCATGTATCAGGCGGGCGCGCCGTAAAGTTTAGGGCGCTTCGGTCT
>NZ_RCTZ02000030.1 GCF_003667315.2 Tropicibacter alexandrii
TTTCAGTCCCATGGTTCGTCTCCTTTGCTGCAATAAATGCTATCAAAGGAGCGGCATCAAACCGCGACACGTCCAGAACTCCTTGCTGAACGTTCGTCTCTTCATTTGCTGTCTCCAGTCTCGTGGTCACGATCTTATCTTCGTGTCCACGAAACCGGCAGCAGGCCATGATGCTCCATCCTACTCAAGAGTTGGAGCCTCCGGCAAACCCGGCGCGGTTCAAAAGGCCGCATTCTTCCAGCGGAAAAGCTGCGCCTTCTCAGAGCTTTGAAGACCAAGAGAGCGCAGTTGGTCGAGATGCGCAAACGGCTGCTGGCCCAAATCCGTGCGCATCAGAAGCTCGGCACCGCCGTGATGTTCGAGGACGTCGACACCGAGTTGAAGCAACGGATTGACAGGCTAATCAAGGAACTGGAAGACAGGATCACCCGAGCCATCGCGAGCGATGAACGCCTGTCGGAGATCACCGGTGTTCTCCGTTCCATCCCGGGGATCGGCCCGGTTGCCAGCACGATGCTGATCGCAGAAATGCCCGAGATCGGCACCATCACCGGCGAACAGGCTGCCGCACTCACCGGTTTGGCGCCGGTCGCGCAGGATAGCGGAACCCTTCGCGGAAAACGTTCCATCGCTGAAGGGCGCCGCGCCCAGAGGCACGTGATGTTCCAGGCGGCCTCGGTCGCGGCACATCACAACCCGAGCCTGAAATCCTTCGCGGATCGCCTCCGCAAGGCCGGAAAACCGCACAAGGTCATCATCACCGCCGTCGCCAGAAAGCTGGTCACTATCGCAAACGCCTTGTGCAAGAGCCGTCAGAAATGGACCGCCGCAATGGCGTGAGAGATACAGTTGCTAGAACATTGCGTGAGACTGATACCAACGGGTCGCGAACATCCAAATCCGTTTCGCCGTCCTGAACTGTTACACCGCTCTCAGCATACCAGTTGCCGAACTCACAGGCAAAACCCGTCCGGACAAAGGGAAGTACAGTCACACGCCGATTTGTGCACCAAAGGCGACCAGCTCTGGCCTTCAATCGCCAGAGGCATTAGTAGACGGCTTCTCCAACGTAAACAACATCATGCGCTATTTTCAGGTGCAAACATTTGATGAGGCAAGTCAACGGTGGTTGATAAATTAATGGTTGCTTGGGCTGCGTTAGTATGATCAGCTTGGTGCGGTTAATGCTGCTGAATTTACACCGTTTAGTGGAGGATTGTTCGATTCGAGTAGTTTTTCTTTTCTCGGTATTCGTGCTTTTTGGCGTTCCCGGGTTTTGCCGGGACTACCTTACTTTGTGCACTCAGAATTCGTTGCAATTGCTTTGCTCAGAGACATGTCGGTCTGCGTGCAACGATCTTCGATATTCCGACGGCAACCAGAACTATTGCTCAACCGAACTTAAAGGGCGCGACGACGCAAGCTGTTCGGCAATCTTCGCGGCCGTCGAGGTGCCTGAGTCTCTCCTGGCGCCAGCGGTCGTCGAAGAGCCGTCTCCGGCTGATGAGTGTAACAAACTTGAGCGTATTCGAGACCAGATTCTGTGTCGCCAGCAGAGTCAAACCAGCGAGAACCCTCGCCCCAACTGCTCCGACACGCCGCAAGCGCTGGAACAGGAGGCGGCTTTGTTGTCGACAATGGTGGAGCAAGAACTGAGCCAATACGGCGAACTGCTGACACGCGACTACAGTGATGTCAGCAATCGAGACCTTTTGTGTGAATTCAGCATGCCGGAACTCGAGGAGAATTACGTGTTGGCCACGGACGACCCCGAAAGCCTGCGAGTCACCCAAGAGAACACCCGTGAGCTACAAGAGTGCAGAAAGGAATGGGAGGCGTATTATCGCAATCGCTCGCAGCGTGGTGATACGTCGGATAGCCTGACGGATAACTTAGTGCGTGACAGTCAGGAGACCATGCGGCCACTTACGGAACGTATGCAGGAATTGTCTCGTTCGATCAGCAATCTGGAGCGCGCGGGCGCAACCATCGAGAACCTGATTTTGCTTCATTACGATTGGTGTCCTTCGGCAGGCGTTCCAACCAACCCGTGACGATCTAATGATTAATTAGCTCCATGGCCAAAGGAGATGACCATGACTATTCGCAAACTCTTTCCCTCGGCGCTTTTGGCCACAGTATTGATGACCTCGCCGCTCTTGGCACAGGAAGACGGATCGGATGCCGACCGTCGCGCCGAAGCCGTGCAGCGCGCCGAGCAGATTGATGCGCTGATGACCGATCTCGAAGCGCGTGCGGCCTCTTTTCCCGAGGTTCTGGAAGCGTTGCGCCAAGGGCGCGCCAATATCGAACAGGCCGATGAGACGGTGGCGCAGCTGATCGCCCGTCTGACGGAGGTAACGGACGCGATGGAGGACGATTCCGAGTTTGACAATGCAATTGACGGATATCGTGAGGAAACTCAAAGCCTGATCGATCAGGCCGAGGCATCGGACAACGACGCTATCCGCGGTGTCATCCCGACATTGCGCGACACGCTGCGCAGCCTCGATAGCGATGATCGTAGCCGCGCAGAAACAGTGATTGAAGCGCGCAATGTGATTGCCGCGCTGGAAGAAAACCGCGAAGCCATCGCCTTTTTTATCCGGGCTGGAGAGGTGACCCGCGCGGCAGAGCTCATCTCGACCAATGTGGCGGAATTCGGTGATATCGTCGCACGTGGCCGTGCAGTGGCGACGGGCATCATTAGCGCAGCAACGCCATAAGGTCGGGGTTCGTGTCGCGCGGCGCTTTGATTGCCCGGGATGCTTTGGGGGTCCTGTTAGTTGTTGCCGGTCTTGCATGGCTCTATGCCAGTTGGCAAGGCGGAATTCTGACGGACTCCGAAGCTTGCGATGGGCTGCCCTATATTCAGGGGGTCTGGTGTCGCAGTCCCGGAAACCCACTCCAATTCCTGCTGCTTTCCGCGGCGCTTGCCGTGTTGCCACATTATTTTTGGCATCGCTGGATCGTCCGCCGAGGACCAATGTCGGCTTACGATCACTTTGCAGCGTGGGGCCAGACCGTGCTTACGTCTTTGGGCTTTCTGGGCACGGTCATCGGCGTTTCCCTTGCGGTTGGGGGGCTGAGGGATGCGATGCTGGAGCAGGATCCGACCAGCCTTATCGTCGGCCTTTCGACTGCTTTCGATACCACATTCCTCGGACTGGTAGGGGCCATCCAGTATCTTGTCCTGCGCCAATTGACGTCTGAGACCTGAGCCGATGACCGCAGGGGGGCGAACCATGTCATCCGGATTTGCCATCGCCATGACAGACCTCTTTTTCTCCTCTTCGGGTGCGCTGCTGCTGGTATTGGCCATGCTGCGCCCGACGCCTGACGTGCCGTTACCGATTCAAGCAGACATCTTAGCCCGATGCCCAACATCCGAGGTATCGTCTGAGGACGACGTTGCCTTGATCTTGGAAACCCCAGACGGCACGCGACGGCTTGCTTTGAGTTCCATGGATGAACTCGCGTGGGCGTCACAGGGCTTGGGTCTCGCACCAGCATTATTCTACACCATCGCGCTGATTCCCGATGGGGCCGGCAAGCTTTCGGCAAGTTGCCTTGAAAGGGTGCAGAACGAAGTGGTGCGCAAACACAATTCCCAGATCAACAACCGGTTGGACCGAGGCTCTGCTCGACCGGTTTTTGGTCTCACAGTTGTGTCAGGACAGGAGGCCATGTCTGACCTATGAGCGAACGAGCCGATGAAACTGCGTCGATCGACTTGGCCATGGCATTCTTTAGCGCGGTGCTCGTTTTGTTCGTCTTTGTCAAATTTAACACCATTCCGGACCCACGGGATCCCGTTGAGGTATCGACGGGGCAGGAGGTTCCAACGCTTACGGCCCAGCCCGCCACATGGCAGACCATCAATCGCCGAGGTGGCTTTGGCTTGTATGTCGGCCAGGAGCTCACTGTATTTGACATGGCGGCTGTCGGAGAAGGGATTGTGGATAAGTTGAAAAGTGCGCCGGTCCCTGGACAAAGTGGCCTGAGTCTTGGCTTTACGGGCACATCGCCCGAAAGCTTTGACCTGCTCTGGGGCTTTGTGCCTGCAACACCGCCAGAGGCGTGGAAGGACTTCGTCGTTCCCGCCGCCGACTTGCAGGACGGAGCGTGTCCAGACGGAGTCCCACAGGCGCTGAACGTGTTCGTTTGGGGACAATTGGACGACTTGATACCTTTGACGCGCTTTTCCGAGCGCTGCGGGCTAAGCTTGCGCTTTGAACTTTTCGATCCAAAGCGCGGCTTAGAGAAGCGCTCGGACAGAGCGGTCGCCCTGCAACCCCTGTCGTATAAGGGCGAACGGGTGTTCCGATGAAGCAGTGGACCGCAGCGATCTTCCTATTGGCTATGGGTTGGTGCGGCCCGGTTGTGGGGCAGGCGGTCACGCAATGCGGGCTTGAGCTTTGCCCGCCACCCCCACCTCCCCCCAAGCCGCCTCCTTGCCCAGAATGTGAACGATCTAGGGACCAAATTGAGGACGGATGCAACAGCGATGGCGTGGCCTATGCGTCGGGGGCTGCCATGCGCCAGAGCGTGATCGGTGTGGACTGGCCTGATTTTGTCCGCAAGAACGCGGCTGCGGCAGCGCTACAATCGGACTGGCAAACGGCCACCCGGTTCCTTCAGGCTGCTCGGGAAAGCCCAGGGTTGAACGGTGTGCAAACCGATATTCTGACTAATTTGACCATCCAGATGGCGCTGGAATTTGGCGAGAAAGAACAGGCGCGCGTGTTGCTTGTCGCAGCCGGAACGCCACCCCGATTGAGGGCCGGACTGCGGTCTGACCGATTGTTTTGGCAGGCCGTGCTGGCATCGGATCAAGCCGCGCCGGACAAATGGCGCGATGAGATTTCGCCACTCCTGGATCAGGCGTGGATCGCTGACAAGTCGAGTTTTCAAGTAAGAGTCTGGCGGGTACGGGCATGGCTTGAAGCAGAATCTTGGCAACAGGGGCAATCCTGCGAGGCTCTGACCTCAGAACTGATGAATACGCTTCTGGACCTGACCGAAGGCAGCGCTTGTCCATTGATGTTGGGTCACATCTGGCACGTTATCGAACGCGCCCTGCAACGTCAGGTTCCGCAAGACGTTCAGAAACCGCAGGACGTGTGGCTGAGTTTTGCCAACGGACTGGTGGCTCTGTTGATTGGTGACGGTCCCGTGCTGGCCGCGCGCAAAATGGCACTGGCCGACGCTTCGCCGAGTGCAACTTGTGCCGAGGTGGCCCTAGCCCGTCTGGCGCAGGTCGAAGCTGAGGTCGGGCAGTGACCGGGCTTAGCGCGATATCATTCACCAGCCTCTTGGGCGCGCTTCTGGTGACTGTTGGTTTGCTCATTCTTCATGATCCTCGGCGCCCCGTCTTGGCACAGGCCTTGGTTACCATCGCGGCGATGCTCGGATGGGGCGCGCTGTGGGGGGGGGCTCTGACGTTCGGACCCAACCTGCATGACTTTGCCAAAGGAACGGTCGGCCCGGCGACCATCGCGTTGACCATCGCCGGGGCAAGCTGGGTCTGTGTCGTGACCTTGCTGCTGTTGATCGGACGCAAGCGGACGCCTGCACCCGCCGAGCGGCGGGCCTTGTTGGGGGTGCTCGCCCTCAGCTGGTTTTGTGCGCTGCTACTGCCTTTTTTGGGGCAGAACGGAGCTTGGCCCCCGTCATCGGTGCGGCTGGCGGTCGGTGCGGCCGGACTGGCCTGGCTGATTTCGATTTTTGTAAAGGTATAACCGTCGCATGTTCATTCTGAAAAACGTCTATTACTCCTATTCAGGCGCAAGTTGGGCTGACCTCAAGACCTGTAGGGATCGCGTGCCGGGCGTACTTGTCGAGAATCTGGTGATTGCACCGGACGGGGTGACAGCCATCATCGGGCCGTCCGGTTCTGGAAAGACCACGCTTCTGTCGTTGCTCAGCGGCTTCATCGCACCGCAATTCGGCCCCGAGGGTGTTCTAAGCTTCAACGGCACGCCGCTATGGCAGCTCCGCAAATCGTTCACCGCTGTGTCCTTCGTCTTTCAGTCGCCGATGTTGCTGGGTGCCGGCAGCGCTGTTCTGAACATGCTGCCGGGCCGTGTCGCGGGGCGGGGCGCGGACTGGATCGAAGCAGACGAACTCGGAGACATCGTTTCGGAAGTGCGCGACCTTGGGCTGTCCGGTGAGGATCGGCACCTGCTGGCCAAGCGCAGCCGGGATCTGTCAGGCGGAGAAAAGCAGCGCGTTGCCATTCTGCGGGCGCTGATTGCCAACCGCCAGGCCATTCTATGCGACGAACCAACCTCCAGCCTCGATGACAGCAACGCCGATCTTGCCATGGGCGCACTGCGCAATTGGTCGCATTTGCGCAAACGCCCGGTGATCTGGGTGACGCATGATTTGGATCAGGCAGCGAAATATGCAAAGCACTATGTCTTTGTCTCTGCGGGGCGAATCCATCGCGCGGAGGAGACACAGCTTGCCCAGCTAAACTCCGAGAATGTGGCGCAGCGACTTGCCGCTCTGCGCGAGATTTCAGCCGGGTTGTCCGGTGCGCCAGACACAGAGACATCGCGCCCGGACATGCCAACGCCCGAAAGGCCGATCCGGATCGGACGACTGCGGTTTGCCTCGTGGATTGCGCACGCGCTGTCGACGGATGGACTGCGGGCGGTGCGGGCGGAATGCGGTGCACCCGGGGCGCTGTTGCCGCCCGCGCAAACCGCCTTGGTGCGCGCGATCGACCCCGATCACATCGCGCCGATGTCGACCCCACGGCGGTGGTGGTGGCAAGCCCAGTCCTATAGCGGCTTTGGGCTAGCGCTGATCGTTCTGGTCTTGATGACGCAGATATTTGCTGCCGGGTTCGGTGGCATGATCGCGAATCGCTACAGTGCAGAACGCCTGCGTGATCCGGCGGTGGCGCGGATCGGCTTCGTACACAAGTCGCTGCCCAGCAATCTTGGTCGACCAGAGCCGGATGTTCTTTATTCGGGCGAGGATGGAACGATCAAAGCGCTGGAAAGTGACATTCGGGACGAACTGGCCAAGCAGGCCCCCGAAGCTGATCCGGACAGGGTCAAGGTTTTTGGCCGCCGTGCCATTGATTCGTCGAGCCTGATCTTTCTGAACGGTTCGCCGATATGCCGCCAAGCCGTGCCCTTGAACACGGTTGTCCTGAACCGCAACGATCCGATACTGCGTGAAACACGCCTGTCCGACGAAGCGGGCCTGCCATCCGACTTGCAACGCGCGTTGCAAGTCAAAGAACCCGCTATCGCGGGCCTTCCCACGGTGCCACGGTTGTTGATAGACGCTGACTGGCTCGACCTAGTCAGGGAGAAATGTGATTTGCCGGCCAATGCGGTGATCGAGGCTGACTGGGCCGCGGGTCAAGCAGGAGAGTTGAAGAGACTGCGTGTCGAAATTGGCGGCGCGGTAAAGACCTTTCCAACTCTATATCCCAGTGTACCGCAATTGTTGGCAACCGAAGACGCCTTTCAACAGGCCGCGCAATTGTTCGACAACGATACGCCCGGCGGTTTCCGAACGGCCAACGCCTATTTCCCGGTCGAGGGCTTCGCGGCAACCCGTAAAGTACTGTACGACAAGGGATATACACAAACTGACGACAGCGAGCGCGCTGTCGCGACACTGCGTGACATGGCGCGGGCGGCGGAAACTGTGCCGTTTGCAATTGTTGGCTTCAATCTGGCGGCCTGTGCCGTGGTGTTCATTCTGGTGATCGGTTCACAACTCGAACTGAACAAGCGCGTACTCGCGCTGTTTGTCGCACATGGGTTCCGGCTATGGGAAACCGCGGTGGTGATGCTCATTCATCTGATCCCAGCTGTCTTGCTGGCGGGAGTGGTCTTGTCGGGCAGTGTTTTGCTTTTCTGGGGCGGAGTGAAGCAATGGTTGCCGGCTAAGATGCTCGGGTTGGAGTTGGTCCGAAATCTGGCTTTGTCAGCGACGGTCGGGCTGGTCATCGTTGCGGCAGTGGTGACCATTTGCGGCGTCGTGGCTATTTGGTGGTATCGTACACGCGATCACCTCAAAAGCTACTTGCAGGAGTGATAATATGACCAAGGGCCAGAGTTTCTACGCTTGTTGCCTTGCCTTGGCCCTGCTTGCAGGGCAGGGGGGCGCCCAGAACTTCGATGCACCGCCAACGCAGGAGCCGATCGGGCAGGCGGACAAGCCGCCCGTGATTCAGCCGAACCCAGCGGTCGTTGAAGATAGCGTATTGGGCATCAATCCTGCCGCTGAGGCCGCCCCTGAGCCGAACGCCGTGGGTGAACCGGTGGACATGCTCAGAAGCGAGGCGGAACCTGTGCCAGCCGGCGAAATCGAGGTTGATCTAAACGACAAATCAGCGCCTGTCGCAGAATCAGAACCTCGCTCCGCCAGTCCAGAACTCGCAGCTTGCAACGCAAGCAACGAGGCGCTGGTTGCTGTGATCC
Source organism: Tropicibacter alexandrii (assembly GCF_003667315.2). Classification (GTDB taxonomy): domain Bacteria; phylum Pseudomonadota; class Alphaproteobacteria; order Rhodobacterales; family Rhodobacteraceae; genus Tropicibacter; species Tropicibacter alexandrii. Next base: position 8,451 of record NZ_RCTZ02000030.1, read on the forward strand.
AAGACCTAACCAAAGATGTCCAATGCCTCAATGTCACAGAATTGCGTGCGGAACTCGGAACTTGCACCGGAAATCTGAACGACGCAAACGTGGAACTGCGGGTGCAAAAGAAATCCAATATTCGCCTGAACGAAGCGCTTGCCGCATGCGAAGATGCGAGAGTATCCGAAGAGGCCGTGGCCGAGTTGGAGGCGCGCCTGCTTGCGGCGCGAGCGGACTTGGAGCAGGTCCGCAAGGAACTGGACTTCTCCGAAGTCGAACGCGACGCGGCGCAAACCGCCCTTGCCAAAGCCGAAGCGCAGGTTGCGCGGCTTGAAGAGCGCCTGACCTTGCAGGGCATCACGCCGGAGCCGGACTTTGCCTATGCCGGTGGAGTGTCTGACAGCTTTGTCTTGCCGAGCGACGCAGCGGCGCTTGTGCGCCCCGAGCTTCGTCTGCCGGTCGACCGCTGTGCCGAGGCGTTGGAATGGCTTGACACGCGCAAAGGCATAGACCGGCCGTTTTTGACGCAGCTTTGGGTTTGGGAGCGCCCCGATGCAGACCCTCAGGTTTGTGCGCCCAGACAAGGTGGCGGGGTGATCATAAAGCCGAACCCACGCGAGCAGGCGCATGTTGTAATTTTCAGGTGAGGGGAGAACATGAATAACGCGTTCAAAACCATTGCAACCGGGCTCTTCCTTGGGATCGGCTCGGGCCCTGCACTGGCCCAAGACATTCCGACCTTCGATTGCAAGGCGGGGATTGAGATGCTCGCCGGGGACAATGGCAAAATAATGACAGGAATTGATGAACAACCGGTGACGCTTCTCGTCAGCAACCGTCTCAGGACGGAGATAGGTGATCCTAATGATCCCGTTTCTTTGATTGAAAATTGGGACAGGGACGGACCAATCGTGGCAGGATCGGCTCAGGCCATGCTTGATGGGACGACGCTCTCATGTGCATTTATGCTAGCCGAATTTCGTGTGGGAGAGTCGCAGCAGGCGGACGAAATCGGGCACCTGATCACGGATACGAAAGAGCGTTCTGCGCGATATCCGATATTTCTTCTACAAAAAGTGAACACCTCGGAAACACATGACCGGTTTTTGTCGGGCTGGCGCAACAGTGCATACCGTATTGGGGTCAGCTTCAAGCCTATATCCAGTGCTGGCCGAACGCTAGCAGAGGCATCGACCTTCACAAAAGCAGATTTTTTGGGGTCGGATTGGCGTGGTTCACGAGGAAAGGTTAATCACGTGTCATTCGATATGGATGTGTTCATGAATCGAGTTGCAAGCGACGAGTTGCGAGCCAGGCTTGAACCATACAAAGACGTTGGACAGGTGACCCGAGGGGCGATCATCCTGTGTGAGCCAGCTTGCGAGATCTTCGCCGGGCTGAGTGTAGATGCGTCCGGAAACGGCCAGCCCATTGCCCAAGATAAGGCTACGGGCGGCAATTTTGGCAGAAGCGACAGCCGCGCTGCCATTGACGAAGCTGTCGAGGGGATCATTTCGCCGCCGCCGAAACCGATTGACGGCGGCGCGGTTACCTTCGGACTGTTCAGCGAGAATTCCAATGGCAAGCTGTCGGCAATTGATGTGGACAGGTTCGGCAAGGACGGTCTGGCTTGCTTGGTAAGAGGAATGACGCAGCCAGCCACCATCTTTACAAGCGAACCGGACTGCACTGCTGGCATGTTGGACTTGATCGCGCGGGACGCGGCGCTTGTCGAAATTGATACCGATGGCAATTGGATACTTAAAAAAGGTGCCGCGCTGGTCGAACCCGATTCCATAGCTGTCAAGTTGCCTGCTGGGGGAAATCCGTCGCAATGCACACTGGATTTCGTCTATCAATCTAGGTCGGGACAGGTCCGAACTGTATTTCTTGACCCCGTTTCAGGTGCGCAAGGCCTGTTCTCGGGGCATTTCGCCGATCCGGTTGCACAGCAGAACGGCACCGTCAGTGGCACCATAAAGGTCAATGATGTTGCCGCCTGCGGAAGCGGCGACCAAACCGTGACACTGCCCGCCGCGCTGGTTCTAGACTTGAAGCTTGGCGGTGATACCGGCGGGGGGCGTGGGATTGCTTACCTTTTCGCGCAGAATGCATCCGAGTTGGAAGACAAGATCGGCCCTTTCTCGTCACAAGCTGATCAAGTGGCTCGTCCAATTGTAACCGCGCTTGGAGATGCACATGATCGAATGACGGCAGATTACGGAGACAAGCCGTGGCTTTTGACCAGTGCATCCCTTGACAAAGGCGGCCCTGCCAGCCCATTGCCGCTAATCGACCTGAAAGCAGAGGTTCTGCGGGATCAGGTGGGACAACGCTTGAAAGAGGGTATTATCGACAGTGGAGCGCTGCATAGCATTGCTGATACCCGTCTTCCCAATCGAGTCGATGACATTCTGCGGCAGCTATCGGTTTTGGCAGAAAATGCCAGTGACAGTGGCTTGCAAAGGCTGGATATCGTTATGATCGGGGTTCTGGCCGCCAATCCAACGGACGTCTTGCCAGATACCTGTGGCGACAAGATTTATGATCGGATCGCTGATAGCGTGTCCAAGATCGATGAGCTTGAGGTTGTTCTGCACCTGTTCCCCTTGCTGAAGCTTAAGGCCGGACAGGACGGCGTTTTGCCTAACATGCGTCCAATGGCGCTGTCGGCGAGTGCTCCAAGCGGGCTGGGCGGCCCGTATGCATGCGCAAGCGCCCAAGATCATCTGAGGGTTTACCCTTTTGTTGTCGAGTCGTGGCGCAGCGCTGAACCGGCGATGGCACGCTATGGAGTGGCGTTGGGTGATCAGGTCTACTCTGTCTTGGAGGATATCGTGAAATGAATATCTTAAAATTTTTTTTTAGACAGGTGTTGGTTACGGCTACGGCGCTCGTTGCCGTCTTTGCGGGCCTGCAAGCAAGGGCGCAAGTTGGGCTTCCCCCTGGGCAACTATCGCTGAACGATACGACGCAATGCGCTGCGCTTGGTGAAGCGCTAAATGGCAATGAGAGCGGCGGTCAGTGGCTGATCGGTTCGGATGTCACATTTTACGGGCAATCCAATGCGCGCCAACCTATCGACACACGGGATGGTTTATTCGAACCAGTCGGGTGTTATAGCGAGGTCGATCTTGGCAGTACGCGGCGGATTTTTGTTGCCAATGGTGACCGCAGCCTGTGCGGCTGGGTCGATGCCAGTCAATTGCTGGATCCTCACGCCCTGTCAGATCGCAAGAGCGCCGTTTGCGAAACGCCTCGGGCCATGAAACTCGAAGACTTCTGTTCGCCGGAAAATGCCCGGTTCAGCGAGAACCTGATCGACTGCAATGGTGTGCCGCGCGGTTTGCGTGCCAAAGGTGTTTTGATGGGCTCGACGCTGGAAACAGAAACTGGGCCTTACCCGTTCATGACGGCGCCAGTAGGTGGCCGCCAATTGGATTCACGGCTGTTCTTTTCGGTTCTGGAAATCCACGATCTGGCGATGGGGGATCGCAACGCGCCCATGGCGTTGGTGGGTGACGGCGAAGGCGATATGTTCGGTTGGATCAACCTTCGGGCTATCCAACTTTGGCCGACGCGCATCGGCCTTTACTACGACCAAGCGGGTGAAGGGCGAATGTTTCAGGATCAGAAATCGATGATCCAACATATGCGTGATGGTGGCCAAACCCGACCGACAATCGAGCCTGACCTTTCCCCATCCGAGCTTTCTTCTTTTTTGCATGGGAATTTGCCACCTTTGTCTTACCCGCTCGTGCGGATTTCCAGCCCGGACTTGGTTGGCAGTCATCCTGATGACCTGCCTGCCTATCACGAGGTGATCTTTCTAGGCAAATCGGGCGAAGGCTCTGCTACGCAGCTTATGTCCGAAGCACAGCTGGCGCGCGAGGTCGACAAGATCAACCAGCTTAATGTGATGCTTGTCATCGACACGACGGAAAGCATGCGGCCATATCTTTCGGCAGTGCAATCAGGCATTGGCGAGTTCGTGCGCAGCTATAGGTCCCGCAGCCTTAACGCCTCGAACCGGCTACCAGACCTGCGGGTTGGGGTCTATGCCTATAGCGATTTCCAATCGAACGGGGCAACGGCGATGCTTGACCCGATTGTCGCCCAAGAAATCATGCCACCCTCGCGTATCGAGACCGGTTTCGATATCGACGCGCGCCTCGCTCGGGTGGCAGAGCATACCGGGCTCAACGATGCCGCAGGTGGGTTTCCCGAAGCGGCCCTAGAGGCCGTTGTGCAATTGTCCGCCGGTTTCGAGCAAAACCGTGCCTGGTTCGCTGACGGCCCGAGGATCGTCATCCACATGGCCGACCACGGCAGCCGGCCAGCCTTGAACCTGAACGATGTGATAGCACGTCTGAACGCACGGAACGTGTATTACCTGCCGGTCGCCATTTCGACGGATGACGAGGGAAACCCACGCCGCACCACCGCACGCGAGGACTTTGTCAAGCAGGCGCTGACAGTGTTTGCCCCCAATGTCGAGGGCAGCAATGCTTCCGACTTCATGCCAGTGATAGATTTCCGGGATGATGGAGCATTGACTGCAAATACAGTTCAGGCGCAGTTGGATCTGGCCATGGATACTGTTCTTGACGCCACCAACCAACTGCGGGCGCGGGTAACGGGCCGTAGCCCTAAGGATGAGGTTCAGGACGCGGTGGCCTCACGGATACGGATTGATGACCAGATTCTAGAGGATCGCGGGCTAAACCCCGATGATATCGTTATATTCGCAGAAGCCAGTACTGGTTTCGCGCCCAGAGAATTATACCACAATGGTCTATTCAAGACAATTAATTGGACCTATTCTGTCGCGCTCGAACCGAAACAGGCTTCCGACCTCAAGGATCAATTTTCGGCCATGTGCCGCGCTGTCGGCGCGCCGGATCAAGAAGAACAGTTCAGACGCCTGGTTGTTCGACTGGCTGAGAGCTTCTCAGGCGATCAGGTCGTCTCAAATGACGATGTTTTGGCTATACTGTCGGACCTAGCCGAAATTCCGGGCGCAAATCGCAGCTTGTTGGCACAATCACCCCAGACCTTGATTAGCCGTGCGAAAAGCATCGATCCGGTTGTTGTGGACAAGTTGCGGCAGGATGTTTGCTGGGTCAGCTATCATCTGGGTAACATGAGCGCAGGCCTATATGCGCGCCCAGAGCAACTGGCATGGAATGGCAGCGAATTCGCGCCGAAGGTGGGCGAACAACCCAGCGGGCGCACATATACGTACAAACCGATCGTCGGGGCGGAGACGGTTTATTTGCCGAACTTCTTTTTCTACCTATCGGATTACGCTGAGAGGACATCGGAAGAACCGTCTGGGCCGTGCATTTTCGACTGCAACTGAACCGGCAGACTGAAGTTATGAGTGCACCTACCGGCTATATGCACAAATCCTGTGTCGAATTCATCCCGTGAATCCAGCATGGTAGCTGGGACGCATGAGCAGACCGGCACCGCCCGCCTAGATGACAAGGAACTGGCCAGCTTACAACGAAGCACTGAAGCTCCCTGGCTCACTGACGATCTGGTTCGATCCTGAGATGATCTGGGATGCTGCGCCGTCAGTCAGGCCTGGCCGCCAACAGACCTAAAGTGGCACCGCCATCCAGACGTGCCTGAGAATGGGTCAGCCTTGAACTATATTCAAGTTGCTGATTTGGCGTGAGAACGGCGTGATTTCATTGGCCTTGCGCCGCAGGTTTTCATAGAATTTCCTGCAGAGACCCTGCAATTTCGGACTGCCGCCGTGAAGCACTGCCACCGCGCCACGGAACAGGACTATCTGTTGCGGTCTCGCCTCGTCGATATGATCGACATGCGCCACGAGTTGGTAAAACTGTCCGAGCTGATCGACTGGGAGTGGTTTGAGCGGGAATGGGCGGAATTTTTCCCGTCGAAGGAAGGCCGATCGGTAACGCATCCAAGGCTGGTGGTCGGGTTAATGTACCTGCAGCATGGATATCGCTTGGCGGATGATGCAGTTGTCGCACGCTGGATCGCGAACCCGTACTTTCAGCACTTCATCGGCGAGACGTTCTTTGAGGATCAACCACCGATCCACCCATCGGCGTTGAGCCGCTTGCAGGACCGGATCGGTAAAGAGGGTGCGGAATGGCTGCTGACCAAGACGATCGAAGCGGACCGGGCCGGTCTGGCTGATTGCGCATAGTCAGGGTGGCAACTTCGCCCTCGAAGCCGCCGCGCGTCACCCTGAATTCTTCAAGGGCGTGGTCATCATCGAGCCGGCGTCTGCGCCCGAGGACATCGGAAAAGCGAAACAGGTGCCCCATCTGTTCGTATGGGGCGACTATATCGAGAACTCGCCCACCTGGGTTTCTTACCGCGAACGGGCTGACGCCTATGCCGCTGCGCTCGTCAAAGCTGGTGGGGTTGTCGAGACGCTTGATCTGCCGGCCAACGGTATTCCTGGCAACTCGCATGTCCCAATGATGGATGTGAATTCGGACCACGTCGCAGATTTGGTTCGGGCGTGGATTGACAGGATAAGATAAAGGTTTTCGGGACTTACTCGGATGGCTGCTCCGATGCCCCGAAATTTTGACCTTCATTCCCGATGTCTACCACGGTTCTCATTTAATCCAATGATCGAGTGGATACGGACTGGGAACCGTGCGCATTGACAATTTTCATATGAAAACGACCAACGTGGACAAATCGTGTTTCCAGAACAGGTACTGCACACCCTAAGACCATCGGAAGAATGCTATCCGCCGTGTAAATGTCCACCTTCGGCTTTTGTGGTTGACCTGCCCCCTGCTGGCCCCTCATTCATAACGAGAGTCTGCAGGTTGTATTTTGGTATTCCGGTTCCGTATCTGGCGCAAGCGCGCCGGGCGCGGAGCCCTCAAATTGCTCAAGCGCTCGGCGCGCTTGCTGCGGTGTCTGGTTGGCCAAGGACGAGTGCGGCCTGACCGTGTTGTAGTCGTAGCGCCACAAGGCCAGCTTCCTGCGAACATCGTCGAGGCTGTCGAAGATCTCCTCGTTCAGCAACTCGTCCCGGAGGCTGCCGTTGAAGCTTTCGATGAAGGCGTTCTGCTGCGGCTTGCCCGGATCGATGTAGTGCCACGGTACGGAGTTCTCGTCGGCCCATTTCAGGATGGCCCGACTGGTGAACTCGGTGCCGTTATCGCTGACAATGCAGCCGGGCTTTCCGTAAATCCGGATCAGGGCGCTGAGCTCCCTGGCGACCCGTGCGCCGGAAAGGCTGGTGTCCGCTACGAGGCACAGGCATTCCCGGGTGCAATCGTCGATGACCGCCAGGATCCAGAACTTCCGCGAGGCACCGAAGCTGTCGGATACAAAGTCCAACGACCAGCGTGCGTTGGTCCGCGCGGCAACCGGCATCGGCACCCTCGTGCCGCGCGCCCGTTTCCGGCCTCGCCGCTTTTCACGGACAGCCCGTCCTCGCGGTAGATCCGGTAGAGCTTCTTGTGATTCATGACCATGCCCTTGCGCTCCAGCAGGACGCCGATCCGGCGGTAGCCGAACCGTCGACCATTGTCCTCGGACCATGTATGGATGGCTCCCGCGGGGCAAGGGCGTGTCGGTTGAAGCTGGCATGATTTCGGCTGCGGCCATGTATACGGCGTCTCGATTGCAGCATGGTGGCTGCGCGCCCTGATGAAAGTCCGCGGTCGCTTCGGTCCCAATCAATGGCACGCGCTCTCTGGCGCTCCGGTCCGAACAGGGTGTCCTCGGCGATGTGTCCGTCATTTGCCATCATCTCACGATGCACTTGCCTTTCTGGAGGGGCGTGTGGCCCCTGATCGTGTTCAGGCGGTGGTGGCCGCCCGGAATTCCGTCTTTTTCTTCATCAGCGCGTAGGCCGTGCGCGCAATGCGGTTGGCCAGGGCGATCGCGGCCTGTTTCGGTTTCTTGCGCTGAATGATCTTCCACAGCCAGTCTTCGCCGGGCTCGCCACGGCGCCGGGCGCTGACCTGCGCGATGGCGCCAAGATAGAGCAGTCGGCGCAGATACCTGTTTCCCATCTTGGAGATGCGCCCCAGCCTTTCCTTGCCACCGGTGGAATGCGGTCGCGGAGTCAGGCCCAACCAGGCAGAGATATCCCGTCCCGACTTGAAGTCGGCGATGTCGGGCAGCGCCGAGACCAGCGCACTGGCGGTGATCGGGCCGATCCCGGGGATCGTTTGCAGACGTTGCGCATCTTCATTGCCACGGGCATCTGCACGGATGTCGGCGGTGAGGCCCTCGATCTTCTTCTGCGTGTGGACCAGTTGATCGGCGAGCAGGTTCAGGGCCTTGCGCGCTGGCGCCGGCAGATCGGCCCTGTCACATGCTGCGATCAGACGCTCGACGTTGTGAAACCCCTTCGGGACGACGATCCCGAACTCGCCCAGATGCGCACGCATGGCGTTCACGACCTGGGTCTGCTGGCGCACCAGAAACTCCCGCGCCTTATGGGTCATGAGCCGGGCCTGCGTGTCCTCGCTCTTCACGGGGACAAACCGCATCGAGGGGCGGGATACTGCCTCGCAAATCGCTTCCGCGTCGGCCGCATCGGTCTTGCCCCGTTTCACATAGCTGGGCTGCATCAGCCGAACCTCATGCCCGAGCTTGATCAATTCCCGGGCCCAGTAATGCGCGCTGGCGCAGGCTTCCATGCCGATCAGACACGCCGGCTGGCGCTGAAAGAACTCGAGCATCTGGCTGCGTCTGAGTTGACGGCGCAACGAGGGACGACCCTCGGCGTCAACACCGTGCAGCTGGAAAACGGACTTCGCCAGATCGATCCCGATCGTGATAACCTCGTTCATGGATGGCTCCCTTTGTTGGCCGTGACAACAGCACCCAACATGGCACATTGCGATGCCGGAAGCGGGAGCCATCCACTTCATCAATGGAGCCTTCAATGGACGACCGCTTGCCAGCGATCTCCTGCATCTCCTTGCGAATATTGGCACAGTCTGGCGGGCGTTCACGCCGGACTGTTTTGGGATCTACACCAACAAGCCTGCAGGCCCGTCGTTGCGAGATGTCGTGATCCCGCATCACCTGGAGCGCTGCGTCTCGCCGCTTGGTCAATGTCGTCAGTTCTTTCCCAGCAGGTCTTTCAGCACGACGTTGTCCAGCATGGTATCGGCCAAAAGGCGTTTGAGCTTGGCGTTCTCGTCTTCGAGCGCCTTCAGCCTGGCGGCCTCAGACACTTCCATCCCGCCATACTTGGCCTTCAACTTGTAGAACGTTGCCGTGCTCAAACCATGCCTGCGGCAAACCTCAGCCGTCGGCATGCCTGCATCCTGCTCCTTGATCATTCCGATGATCTGCGCCTCGGTAAAACGGCTCTTTCGCATGTGTCTGCTCCTTCAGGGGTGGCGCAAACTCTACATCACGGTGAGGGATTTCGCGGGGGGCAGGTCAAAACCAAAATTGCGAGCTCGAGGCTCGTTGGATGCCACTGGTTTTCCCGACCCGGATCTGTTCGATCATTTGCCCATAGGGGTGATTGCTCTCCTCACATCGCCGACGCTCCGCCCGCAGCGGTCAGCAGACCGCGCCGGTTGGATCTCGGAAATCTTCTTCGCGCACAAGCATGGCCCAGACCATGCGTGCCATCTTGTTGGCCAGCGCGATGGCCACAAGCATGCGCGGCTTTCGGTTCAGCATACGCGCGAGCCATGATCCGGGCCTGCCGCCGTCGCGGCCTCTCCAATGGACGATCGACATCGCCCCCACGATCAACAGGCGTCGGATGTCGCGCTGTCCCATCTTCGAGGTCCGGCCCAGCTTCTGCTTGCCGCCACTCGAATGCTGTCGCGGCACAAGGCCAAGCCAGGCCGCAAAGTCGCGCCCTCGTCGGAACTCACCGATGTCCGGTGCGAAGGCGGTAATCGCCATCGCGCAGACCGGGCCGATCCCGGGCATGGTCTGGAGCCTCTGGGCTACCCCGTTTTCTTTCGCGGCGGCAACGATACGGTTGTCCAGCTTTTCGATCTCGGCTCCAAGGAGGGCGATCTAATCGAGATAGAGCCGCCCCAAGTGCCGGACCAGGTCCGGCAGGTCATCCTCTTCCAGGCGAAGGGCGAGGCGCTGGACGTTGCCAATGCCCTTACCCAGGACGATGCCGTGTTCGGCAAGATGGCCGCGCAGTGCGTTCACCAGCTGGGTGCGCTGGCCGACGAGCAGATCGCGGGTGCGAAAGAGCATCGCTCGGGCTTGCTGCGCGGCGCTCTTCACCGCCACCGTCCGCATGTTCGGTCGCTGGGCCGCCTCGGCAATCGCTTCCGCTTCCGCGGCATCGTTCTTTTGCCGCTACACGAAGGGTTTGACATAGACGGGCGGGACGAGCCGGATGTCATGGCCGAGCCGGGCGAATTCCCGGCCCCAGTAATGCGCGGTGCCGCAATCCTCCATGGCCACGATACATGGCGGTAGGGCTCCCATGAACTTTGCGAACTGTGGCCGGGACAGCTTCCTGCAGAAAAACCACGCGCCCGTCCGACGTAGCGCCATGAATCTGTAAGACCTGCTTTGCCAGGTCATGCCGACGATGCTAATCTCATCCATGGATGCCTACTCTACCGATGGTGAGATCAGCATCACCATCTTGGCACATCGCGATGCCGTCGGGAGGGGGTACGCACCCCATGAAAATGACCCCCTGTCACAATCAGAAAGACTTAACCTCGCCCCGTTTCCCGCGATTCTCGTACCGTATCGCGCGCGCGTCGAAGTTGAAATATGGTTGTCTCCAGGTGGGAGGGCATTGGTTTGTAGAAAAATCTCCTTCATGGGACTCTGTTTTGCACATCGGCTGATGGCCAAGCTGCCCTTTCCCTTGGAATGCTTGTCGCGGGGCCTCGGTCACGGGTATGCCGAGCGCGATGGTAGCTGTTCCATTGCCGCCAGATCTTCCGGCCCCAAGCGTTTCTATGCGCGAAGAGCCTCGTTTCGGGCAACGGGACTGCACACGGACATGCCTGAACAAGTTCGAAGAAATCAAGCTTTGGTACGTGTCGCTGCTACGAGGGTCTGAGCCATGTTCAGAAGGGCCTGACGGGACTGCTCGTCAAGCTGGTCATACGCGGACATGACCGCCATCCGGCCTTCATCGTGGCCGGGTATGAACAGGATTTCCGACGACGACACTTCCAACGCCTTGGCAAGGTCTTCCAGTCGGCGCTGGTTTAGTTGCTTCTTTTGAAGCTCGATCTCCGTGTAGTACGACACCGACATTCCTGCCTTTTCGGCAACATCGCGTTGGGTGAGACCCTTAGCTTTGCGGATCTCTCTAAGCCGGTTTGTAACATCATTCTTACTTTTCAAAGTGTTGCTCCCGATTGGTCAAGAATAGCGATGAGGTGCGAACTTTCTTCTGGCCAGATTGATCGCTATTTGCGATAAAAACGTGTATGAGGCGCAAAGTGTGTGCTCCAGCGTTCTAGGTTGGATGATCTCCCGCCTCCGTCGGTCCCGATCCGAAAAAGTTGTTTCTTTCGACAGTGCGCCCTATTCTCTTCGCCTTTGACCCATGTCTCGTTGGAGCGATATTTCGAAGTGATGCTGCTTGTATTTTGTCTGGCTCGCCAACAGTCGAAGAATTTGGATACGTCTCGCATCCCGGAGTGTCGCATATGGCGACCAAGACGGCAAGGGGCGGCATCGAAATCAACTAAAGCACAATGGAAGCAGAAACAGACAATACTGGAGGGTTGCATGGTCAAAACCGGAGATAGTGGTGACCTGGAAGCCGACTACTTTCAGCCCACTAGAAGCATCTGCTCGTTGGGGAACTCCGAGCGCAACGCACCGCGCGCAGAGGCTAACCGGGCCACCATAGCGCGATGTCGAACCGACGGCTGGAACGTAGCCAACGACGACGGGGCCGAAGCCTGTGCCGTCTGGGACTTCGCCTGCGAGACCTTCGCACCCAGGCACCAGCCCGCGCCCCTCGGAGACCTGTTCAAATGAGCCGCGTTCGTAGGAATACGCAGTTCGCAGCTATCCCTAACGCTGCCATGCGCGACACCACGATCTCGATCGAGGCGCGCGGCCTGTTGGCCCTGATGATGGGGATGGGGGACGACTGGACCTACCGGATGTCCGACCTGATGAAGCGGTGCCAAGTCGGCAAGGACAAATACCAACGGATGATCAGAGAGCTGAAGGCTGCGGGTTATCTCGAGGTGGTGCCGGTTAAGTCCGATTCCGGGAAAATGGATGGCTTCGATTACGTGATTCACGACGAGCCCGCTTGCCGGGAAAACCGGCAGGCGGTTGAGACGCCTACCGGAGAACAAGGCGACTTAAGAAAACCAAGTTCTAAGAAAACCAATAATAAGACCCCCATACCCCCAGAGGGGGATTTGATCGGCGATTCAGGAAATCAGGATCAGGTCAAGGATCAGACCGATCCGATCGACGAGGGCTTCACCCAATTCTGGGCAAGCTGGCCGAGCCACAAGCGCAAAGCCGGGAAAGTCGACTGCGCCAAGAAATACCGCAAGGCCTGCGAGGGGACGCACCCCAAGGCTGACAAGATCGATCCAGAGACCCTGAACCGCTGCGCCGCCGCCTACGTGGCCGACCTGCGCCGTGAGGGGAAGTTGGACCAGTTTCTCAAGGCCCCACTCGCATGGCTGAACCAGCCGGGCTGGGAGCCGTTCTTGGAAACCTCGACGCCTACGCCGCTGGATGTGCCGCATGGATGCCCGCCCGAGATCGTCGCCCGTGGGGCCAACGCGATCAAGATTTGGAAGCAATACGGGATTCGATGAATGGGCGAGGTTCACCACATGCAGACGACGCAGGGCGTCTCCCAGCGCATCACGCCGCACAACATCGAGCTGGAACAGCAGATCATCGGCGCGATCCTGAACGACAACGATCTCTACCACCGCATCGGCTCGATTGTGACATCCGAGCATTTCTTCGACCCGGTTCACGCTGACATCTTCCGCCGGGCAGTCGAGCGTATTGAGCGGGATCACGTCGCCTCGGCGGTGTCCCTGAAGGCTGACATGGATTCCCACGCTGGCCTCGCCGAGCTGGGCGGCGTTCGGTATCTCGCCCGCATGGCCGGTGGGGCCGTGGCCTCCCATGCCATCGTCGACTACGCGCTGGAGCTGGTCGAGCTGCACCGCCGCCGCCAGATGCTCGGCACGTTCAAGGTGGTGGCCGATGGGTTCCACGCTGGCGAGCTGACCGCCGACAAGGCCGTGGCTGAGCTGGAGCTGCTGGTAGCCGAACAGGAGGAGAGCCGCGAGGAGCCGCGCAGCATGAGCCTCCTCAAAGCCCACACCCGGTCCCTGACCTTAATGAACGAGGCCATGCAGGGCGGCGAACACGGCATCCCAACGGGCATTGCCGATCTCGACCACCGGCTGCCCCTGCGGATGAAACGCTACACGATCCTTGCTGGCTCCACCTCGATGGGTAAGACCGGCTCGGCAATTTCGATTGCCAAGAACGCGGCAGAGCGCGGCTACGGCGTCGGGTTCGCCTCGCTGGAAATGAGCGAAGAAGACCTCGCCAACCGCATCAACTCGATGGACAGTGGCATCCCCTACAAGGCCTACGACCAGCCGATGTCCGAGGCGTCGTTTCGGAAGGTCCAAGCCATACTGATCGTCGATCGATACGGCGGTGATGGATGCTGCCACCGGGATAGCGACCGCGGCTTGCTCGAAGGGGAATTGGGTAGGCTCTCCGGCGCAGCACATGTTGCGCGGTTTCAGCGTCGGGAGTGTCACCGGGGGCATTCTCCTCCTTCGCGCGAGCCCGCTTCCAGGGCTGATCCTCGCCCGGTTCAACTTCATCGAGACCGAGCTGCCCGACTTCGCCACCTTGTGCCAGATGGTCGAGGCCGACCGACTGATCGGTGGTGACATCCTCTACACGAAGAAGGGCGAGCCGGGCGAGGCGCTGGTCAAGCACCGGAACCCGTGTGACTTCCGGGGGTCGGCGGTGGTGCGCTGCCAGCTGCCCACTTTGCGGTTCTTCGACGACCCGCATCCGGCGGCCTGACAGCTACAAATTCGGTCCCAAAAGCGGCAGCTCGGAACCTCGGTTTCGGGCTGCTTTGTTTTTCTGGCCCCATAGAAGCCCCGCGCGCCTCATCAGGCCTTGAAAACCTTTAACTTGCCAGTCCCTCCACCCGCACCACTCTAACCGAATGACCTCGGTGCCGAATTCCACGATCCCATCAGCAAACCCGCATCGTGAAGCAGGGACCCGCATGGGGCAGGCCCCGTTCCGAATGGGCGCGACAGCCGTCGTCAGCGTTTCTGACGCGAGTCGCGGCCGCGGGACGAAGGCTCGAACTCTCGCGACAGCCCGCTCAGCGCCAGATCGGGTTCGACCAAGCGCGGTTTCCGGCGCGGTCCACCACCGTCACGCGCAGCCAAGGCGAGTTGGCGAAGCGGTCCAGCTCGATGCGGCCCCGGGTCATCGACATCCCGTGCAGCGCCTTGGCCGCCGAGCCATGCCCCTGCACGATGATCGCTGCGGCTGCCGTGCAGGTGACCTCGATCGTGTTGGCAGACAGGGTGATGCCGCGCAGTTCCGGCCCTTGCGAGGAATAGAAATGGCCCGCCTTCAGCGCCTCCAGCAGGGCGTCGGGGGTGTTTTCCGTGGCCTTGACCATGACCCAGCCGCCGAAATGGTCGGGCTCGGTGAAATGCGCGTCATCGGTGGCGATCAGGGTCAGGCGGCGGCCCTCGGACAGCAGCAGGTCAAGCGTGTGAAACCCGTCGGGCCGGTCGCAGCCCACGGCGCAGCCGTGGTTGTAGACCTCGACCGCATGGGCGGCCTCGATCAGGCGGGCATCGTCCAGCGTCAGGCCCGACCATTGCGGATGGGCGATGGCGACGAAGGCCCCGGCCTCGCGCGCCCGGCTTGCCAGATCGGCGGCGCTTTCCTGCCCCTCGACCGGGTGAAAGCCGGGGGCGTGGGGCGGGGTGAAATCGGCGGGCAGGCCGACGCCGACCATGTGCCACAGCTCGCCGTTCTGCATCGCGCCGGAATGCAGTTCCGCGCCGAGGATCGTGGTAAAGCTTTCGGTGCGGTACGGCACCGTATCGGCGATGGGATAGCCGTATTCGCCGATCAGGTGATCGGTCAGCGCGATGAAGTCATAGCCCTCGTCGGCATAGCGGCGGCAGACTTCGGCGGGGTCGAGGCAGCCATCGGACAGGTTGGAATGGGTGTGCAGGTTGCCACGATAGAACCGTCCGGGCGCGGTGAAGATGTCGTGCATCTTGGTCTCCGTTTGTGTTGGATGCGCTGTGACACCGTCCTGTTACACCCGCATGACAAGAGGCCCGTGATGATCGATTTGTCCGCCTTGCCCCGGATGTTGTCCGCTCAGGACTGGCCCGCCGCCGAGCGGCTGCTGCGCCGTGCCGCCAAGGCCAAGGGCGCGCCTGCTGCCGTGTATTATAACCTCGCCAAGGTGCTGGAGGCGCAGGGCAAGCTGGCGCAGCGCGAGACTTGGCTGCGCCGCGCGCTGGCGCTCGATCCGCGTCACGCGGCGGCGTGGTTCGAACTGGGGCGCGTGTTGCTGGACGATGCCTGTCTGCGCGAGGCCGAGGGCGCCTTTACCCATGCGCTTCGGCTGGACCCGGCGGATCGCGAGGCGCGCGGGCTGCTGCTGCGCCTGCGCTTGCGGCTGTGCGACTGGGCGGGGGCGACCGAGGCGCTGGACGGCTTGCCGGACACGCCGCAAACCCGCGCCGCCCGCTACCGCATCGCCGCCGAGACCGGCCAGCCGACCGAGGGCTTGCGCGATACGCTGTTGTCGGATGCGCAGGCGCGGCCCGAGGCGCTCAAGGCCCTGACCCGCGTGGCGCGCGGCAGCTTGCCCTTGCGCCTGCCGGATCTCAGTTGATCACGTAACCGGCCTGCGCGCGCTCTGCCGATTGGGCAAAGAAGGCGACGCAGGCGCGGCGTTGCAGGTCTGTCTCGAACCCTTGCGTCTGCGCGCGGGCGCATCTGAACAGGAAGGCCGAGGGCAGGGCGAAGTCGCGCCTACACCCCTGTTCCACCAGCCCCGAGGGATAGCCGCCCGCCATCATGAAGCCCACGCATTGCGCGCGGCGCACCTCCCACGGGTCGGTGTCGGCCTGTGCGGCACTCGCCCCGAGGGCAAGGATGAAACAGATGATGCGGGCCATGATCCTCTTTCTGTCATGAAACAGTTACAAAAGAGGAACGACGGGAAAAGAAAAAAGGTCCGCTAGTCGCGGAAACTGCGCCGATAGACGCCGCGCTCGGCCTGCAGGGCCTCTTGGATGGTGCGCGAGTGGGCGATTTCGTCACCCGTCATGGCGCGTATCTCAAGGTCGGGCGGTTCGGCGGGCACGGCGATGACCTGCGCCACGGGCGTGCCGCGCGGCAGGGTGCCGGTGAAGCCGGGATCGGTCCACACAGCCGGGAAATGCACGTAGCCAAGCCCGAAGCCCGCGCTATGCACCACCCCCGACAGGGTCTGGAAGGGCAGGTCGGGCCGGTTCAGCGGATGGGTGAACAGCAGTTGCCAGCCCGGCTCGGTCTCCAACGTCCAGTAATTGGTGAACTTGATCGCCAGCCGACCGTCGAGGTCGATGGGCGCGCCGCTGGCCTGTTCGGGCACATGCGCGCCCAGAGGCGCACGGGTGATCGGCGCGTCCGGCGTGGCGGGCATGTCCCAATCCCAGCTCAGCTGGCCATCGGCCATTTGCAGATCGCAGGGCAGGGGGATCAGCACCCCATGCCCCATGGCGTCGAGGAAAGGCGGGCAATGCTTCAGCGTGCGCACAAGCGCGCCGCCCAAGGTCTCTGACGGCACCTCCGACGGCATCTCGCGCAGCCAGTCGGGCAGGGCCTTGGCCGCCGGGACGGGGGGCGGTAGCAGGTCCAGCAGGGCCGGGTGACAGCGGGCGGTGATGCGGGGGCTCATGCGGCCTCGCGCCGCTTCAGCAGGGCATGGGCAACCGACAAGGCCACGGTCAGGACGATGATCACCGTGCCCACCGCGTTGATGACGGGCGGGTGGCCGTTCGGGTTGCGCGCCATCGCGCCGATTTCCGTGGCCAAGGTGCAGGCCCCGCCTTTGGCGAACATCGTGGTGTTGTAGTTTTCCAGACTGGCCAGCCCCGCGATCACCGCCGCCGAGGCCAGCGCCGGTGCGAGGAAGGGCAGGGTGATGCGAAAGAACACCCGCAGGGGCGAGGCGCCAAGATCCAGCGCCGCTTCCTCCAGCTCGACCGGCTGGCGTTGCAACCGTGCCATCAGGATCAGCATCGGATAGCCCGCGACGAACGTCACTTGCGCGGCGATGATGGTGAACAGCCCGGCATCGACGCCCATCCGCCCCCAGAAGACCAGCGCCGACAGGCCCAGCACGATCCCCGGTGCCAGCATCGGCGACAACAACACCCACCACAGCAAGCCGTTCGCCCGCGACTGCCAGCGCGTCAGCATGACCGCGCCCGCCAGCCCCAGCAGCAACGAGACCGGCACCACCACGGCCATCACCCACAGCGAATTGCCGAAACAGCCGATGAAGCGGTCCCGGTCGAGCGCGCGCAACACCGGGTCTGCGCGCAACTCTTCGACCGGCATCCAGAAGAATTCGTACCATTTGAACGTGAAGCCGCGCCAATCGGTGACCGAGGGCGGCGAGACGTCGTTGAAGGATGACACCACCATCAGCAGCAACGGTGTGAACATGAACAACAGGAACGCTGCGGTGAACAGGTTGAGCAAGCGGTTGGAGGTCATGACTGCACCCTCGCGAAATCCTTCAGCCGCGTGCGCATGATCCACATGAACAGCGCCACCAGCGCGAAACAGACCAAGGTATAGGCAAAGGAATAGGCCGCGCCGACATTGGAATTCTCGGACTCGAAGAACTTGTTGTAGATGGTCTGGCTGAACCATTCCGATTGCAGCCCGCGGCTGATGATGCGCGGCACGGAAAACGCGCCCGCCGCCAGCATGAAGGTGGCGATGCAGCCCACGGCGATGCCGGGCTTGGCATGGGGGATGACGATGCGGGCATGGACGCGCCACGTGCTTGCCCCCAGATCATGCGCCGCCTCGATCTGGTTGCGGTCAAGCGTGGACATGACGTTGAACATCGGAAAGACCATGAACAGCACATAGGTGTAGACGATCACCAGAAAGGTCGTGCCGGGCATGCGCTTGAACTGGATCGGCTCGGAGATCGCGCCCAGCCAGATCAGCATGTCGTTGATCAGCCCGCGATTGTCGATGATCGTGGTCCAGGCATAGACCCGCATCAGCTCGACGATGGCATAGGGGATCACGAGGCCCAGAAACAGCCAGACGGCGCGTTCCGGCTTGGTGGCCAGCGCGACCTTGTAGGCGATGGGATAGCACAGCACCAGCGCAAGCGCGGTGGCGCAGACCGCGAAAAGCAGCGTGCGCACCAGCGTGATCAGGCCGATGCGGGCATAGACCTCGCCGTCGTGTTCAAAGCGCAGACCCATCAGGCCGAACAGGATGTTCGAGGGCTGGCGCGCCTCGATGGCGCGGGTTTCGGGCGTCATGGGGATCAGCACCGCCTGTGTCAGCGCGGCGAAATTGCGGGTGGTCAGACCGGGGCCGCGCGCCTCTTCGAGGCGCAGGCGGTCGGCCAGCGCATCGGCCAGAGCGGCAATCTCCTGTGCCGTGGCGATTTGCGCCTCGACCGGGTCGCTGTCCTGCACCGCGAGGCGGGGCAGGTCGTAGAGCGTGTCCAGATAGGCCTTTTCCCCGCCCGTGCGCACCACCTGCCGGTGGGTGTCGGCGCGGTCGCATTGCAGGATGTAGCCGCGCCCGGCGCCGCTTTGGGCCGTGGGCACGGCCATGCCGCCGATGCTGGGCACGGCCATGACATTGGGTGAGGGCACCGCCATCGCATTGGGGGACGGAACCGCCATCCCGCCGCTTGCCGCAGGTGCGTCGCCCTTGGTCTTCAGCACCGACACGCAGGTCTGCGCGTCGCGCGACAGCGAGGCGGCGACGGAACTGTCCAGCGCCCGCTTGGGCGCGGTCAGCGCGCGTTCCATCATGGTCAGCTGCGGTGCCACGATCAGCACCACCGCCCAGATCACCACCGCTCCGACAAAGACCGTGGCCAGCGCCCGGCCAAAGGATCGGACCAACCCGTTCATTGCGCGGCCAGCTCCTGCCCGGTTTCGGCGATCTGGCCATTGCCCAGCACAAAAGCATCGTCGACATCAAAGCGGATCTGCACCTCGCCTTCGGGCAGGGGCGCGCCGGTATTGGTCTGGTGCAGGCTCATATCCTGCACCTGCGTCCGAAAATGCAGGGTGACGAAAGCCCCTTCCAGATCTCGCCGGGCCAGCGTTGCGGGCAGGCTGTTGACGCCGCCCCCGATCTTCATCGCCTCGGGGCGCACGAACAGGATCGCCTCTGCCCCGACCGTCAGATGGCTGGGGTTGCGGGCGCGGAAATCGCCGCTGGCGGTGCGGATTGTGGCGTGGCCGTTCTCGGCATGAAGGATGCGCCCCTCCAGCCGGTTCGCCTCGCCCACGAAGGACGCGGCAAAAGCGGTTTTCGGGTTGGAATAGATCTGGTCGCCGGTGCCAACCTGTTCGATCCGGCCCCGGTTCATCACCGCAACTCGGTCGGACATGGTCAGGGCCTCGCCCTGATCGTGGGTGATGTAGATGAAGGTGACGCCGGTCTTTTTCTGGATGGCGCGCAGTTCGGCCCGCATATGGCTGCGCAGTTTGAGGTCGAGCGCCGAAAGCGGCTCGTCCAGCAGCAGCACCGACGGCTCGACCGCCAGCGCCCGGGCAATGGCCACGCGCTGGCGCTGGCCGCCGGACAGGGCGCCGGGTTTCTTGTCGGCCTGATCGCCAAGCGCCACCAGATGCAGCAGCTCGTCGGCGCGGGCATGGCGGTCGCGCTTCGAGACGCCGCGCACCTCTAGCCCGAAGGCCACGTTGTCGCGCACGCTCATCAGCGGGAACAGCGCGAGGTTCTGAAAGATCAGCGCGGTGGGGCGGTCATTCGGGCCGCGCCCGGCCATGTCCTGCCCGCCGATCAGGACGCGCCCGGAGGTGGGCGCGACAAAGCCCGAAACCGCGCGCAGGATCGTCGTCTTGCCGCAGCCCGAGGGCCCGAGGATCGAAAAGAACTCGCCCGCCTTGACGGCCAGGTTGGTCGGATGCACCGCCGTGAACCCGTTCGGATAGGTGATCGACATCGCGTCGAGGTGTACGTCCATGCCCTGCATCTGCGGCCCCTTGGGAATAGGGCGGCCCCCGAGAGGACCGCCCGAACCAATCTCAAATCACTGATGAAACTCAGGCGTTGGTGATGATCTCGACCATCTCGTTGCGCACCGGCGCAAAGAACGGCGTGTCCGCCTGCCACCACCACATGTTGCCCAGCACCTCGGCGGTGTAGACCTCGTTGAACTGGCGCTTGAAGTCGTCCGAGGCGTAGTCGGCGGCACCGGCCACGGCCGAGTTGTAGCCGGTGTTGTTGGCGAACATGCCGCCCACTTCCGGTTGCAGCATGAAGTTCATGAAGGCCACGGCCTGCGCCGGGTTCGGTGCCTGCTTCAACATGCCAAAGCTGTCGAGCCAGGTGATGATGCCTTCCTTGGGGGCGCGATAGACGAAATCGGCATTGTCGCGGTTCAGCAGCAGGCCGGTGGTGTCCCAGGTCTGGCCGATGACGCAACCCGCATCGGTGAAGGCAGAGGTCGCCTCGGTCGCGTTGTTCCAGAAGGCGCCGAAATGCTGCTTGCGCTCGACCATCCACTTGGCGACTTCGCCCCAGACGCGGCGGGCGTCATCTTCGGACTTGTAGACATCCATCATGCGGTTCGAGGGAACCTCGCCGGTGGCATCCAGATACAGGCCGATGCCCATGATCGCGGATTTCTGGCGGAAGGCGGCCTTGCCCTCGGTGCCGGGGCGGAACAGGTCGCCATAGGACAGGTCGGCATCGGCGATGTCCAGCGCGGCGCGGTTCAGGGTCATGCCCTCGGTGCCCCAGTCGAAGGGCAGCAGGATCTGCTCACCGGCATGCACGCCGCCCAGACCGGCGCTGTCACGCAGGAAAGACGGGATCACATTGTCCACGTTCACCTCGGCGGGGATGGCGGCGAAATAGCTGTCACCGCTGTCGTCGAGATAGCCGGCTGCGTTGGTGATCGAGGGGAAGACCACGTCAAAGCCCTTGCCACCGGCGGCGCGGATGGTCGACTCGGCCTCGTCATTCGAGCCGAAGGTGGTCAGGTCGAGCGTGATGCCGGTGTCGGCCTCGAACTTCTCGGCGATGTTGGGCTGGATGTAATCCTGCCAGGCCAGAACCTTGACGCTGCCCGAGGAGGCCAGCGCATCGGTGGCGCGCAGGATCATCGGGGCGGCGAGGGCGGCGCTGCCAAGGGCCAGCGCGGAACGGCGGGAAAGGGTCATGTCGGGTCTCCGGTCAGAGTGTCTCTGACCGACGGCGATAGGGAGCATTCATGACAGTTGGGTGTCGGTTTGATGAACTTTGTTTACGACTGCCGCAGGAGCCCGCCGCCTGCGCCGGGTTTTCCGCCGGATTTGCGGGTCATCCGTCATGCGTCAGTCGCAATGTCGTTTTCACGGGGGCGTCCCGCCCGTGGTGCCCGAACGCCCGAGGACTGCGCGTGCCACGCACCTTTCGCGCGTCGATTTTGCCCCTTCGAAGCGTCACAACTGGGGGTTGGCAAGGCAGGAAAACCGGACCCCCAAATCGGCCGTTTTCAGGTCATTTTCTCTTTACCCGTTAACAAGGAAGTCTAAAAAACGGTGCATGTTTTGGGGAAACGGTAAATATATCCTTAAGCCCTCGGGCCGTTCGGCTGCGTGGCACACCCCTTTGGATTGATCGGAAAAACATTCGACGGAAGGACGTTTCATGGCCAACATCATCGGCGACGCAACCGACAACATCGTGAACGGAACCTCCGCCGGAGACAGCATCCAAGGCTTGGCAGGCGAGGACCAACTGCTGGGCTTGGGCGGGGCGGACACGCTCGAAGGGGGGGATGGCGACGACCTTCTTTCGGGGGGCAGCGACAATGACAGCCTGTCGGGCGGGGCCGACAATGACACCCTGTCCGGTGACAGCGGCTTCGACACGCTGACCGGCGGCGCAGGCGTCGATGTCTTTCGGGGCGGGGCCGACGATCTGAACGGCGACGCGATCACGGATTTCACGACCGAGGACATCATCCGCATCAACGGTGTCTTCCTGTATGACAGCGCCTTCCAGACCACGGTCGCGTCCGGCGACACGCTGCTGCAGATCAATACCGACGAGACGCCCGGCTTCGACATCACCCTGACCCTCAGCGGCCTGTTCACCGGCTATTTCGCGGCGCTTGCGGGCGACACCCATACCGACATCATCTACATCGCCACGCCGGGCGGCACGGCGACGTCTGGGGATGACACTCTCAATGGTACGCTCGGGGCGGATACGCTGGCCGGAGGCGACGGCGATGACCGCCTGATCGGCGCGTCGGGGGCTGACAATCTCGATGGTGGCACGGGCCGGGATTCGATCTATGCGGGCGCGGGCGACGACACGATCACCGGCGGCAGCGGGCGCGACTACATCGTGGGCGATGACGGCAATGACACGATCGATGGCGGTGCCGACCGTGACACGATCCACGGTGGCGGCGGCAATGACACGATCGATGTCGGCACCGGGACCGGCAACTTTGCCGATGGTGGATCGGGTACGGATTCGATGGTGTCCAACGCGGGCAACGACACGCTGCGTGGCGGGGCCGACAATGACACGCTGCTGGGCAATGACGGCAGCGACTGGCTGTATGGCGATGCCGGGGCCGACGATTTGCAAGGCGGCACGTCCAGCGACCACCTGTATGGCGGTTCGGGAAACGACACCCTCAGCGGCGGCGACGGCGCCGACAACATGTATGGCGGGCAGGATGACGACTTGCTGCACGGGGGGGCGTCGCTCGACTACCTGTCCGGCGAAAGCGGCAATGACACGCTGTACGGCGAGGCCGGCAGCGACACCCTGTATGGCGGCTCGGGCGAAGACCTTCTCGAAGGCGGGATCGACGACGACTATCTCAACGGTGGCAGCGAGAACGATACGCTTCTGGGTCAGGATGGCGCGGACGTTCTGGATGGCGGCGGCAATGCCGACTCGCTCAATGGCGGGGCATTGGACGATACCCTGACCGGTGGCTCGGGGGCGGATACGCTGACCGGCGGCACCGGCGTCGACACCTTCATCGATACGGCAGCCGGGCTCGATGGCGATACGATCACCGATTTCGCGGTCTCCAGCACGGGGAGCCTGCAGGGCGACGTGATCACCCTCACCGGTGTGCGCTTCGATGACAGCCACCTCACCGTCAGCACGTCGGGGGGCAACACGATCCTGTCGATCGACACCAACCGGGATGGCGTGGTGGACACGACCATCACCCTCAACGGGCTGTTCAGCGCCGATTTCCTGACCCTGACCGACGGGACCTCGACCTCTATCCAAGCGTTCGACCCGGCGGGTGTCGGCAGTTCTGGCGCGCCCGCGGCGGGCCTGATCGTGGACGATGCGACTGCCACCACTGTGGACGGGGCCGCGGCGACGACCGTGTTCGGCAATGACGGCAACGACACACTCAATGGTGGCCGGTCTGTCATGGCCGGGCTGGGTGACGACAGCGTAACCGCCAGCTTCAACGACGATCTGATCTCGGGCGATGGCGGCAACGACACCCTCGACGGAGGCGCGGGCAGCGACCTGATCTTCGGCGGCGAAGGCAATGACAGCCTGCTCGGGCAGGACGGTCTCGACAGGCTGCACGGTGACGTGGGTGACGACACGCTCGACGGCGGCGCGTCGTCCGACACGCTCTACGGCGGCGCGGGCTTCGACAGCCTGCTGGGCGACAGCGGCGAAGACTTCCTCGATGGGGGCGACGGAAACGACACCATCCAAGGCGGTGCGCAGAACGACTACATCCAAGGCGGGGCCGATCAGGACAGCATCTCGGGTGGGACCGAGAATGACTATATCTTTGGTGGCACCGGCAATGACACGATCGACGGCGACGAAGGCCGGGATACGGTCTATGGCGGCAGCGAGGATGACAGCCTGTACGGCAGCGAGGGCGATGACAGCCTGTTCGGCGGCACCGGCGATGACAGCCTGTTCGGCGAGGCGGACAACGACTCGCTCAACGGGGACAGCGGCAACGACGTGCTCGATGGCGGCGCCGGAGACGACACCATCAATGGCGGCGGCGATGCCGACACCCTGACCGGCAGCGGCGGTGATGACCTGTTCATCGGCGCGACGTGGCAGCTGGATTCGGATGTCATCACCGATTTCACTGCAGGCGACCGCATCCGCGTCGACCGGGCCAGCTTCTTTGCCTCGGACATGACCACCACCGTTGTCGCGGGCAACACCCAGTTCGCCATCGACACCGACCAGAACGGCACGGCGGACCTGTTCTTTACCCTGTCGGGCACCTTCGGCGCGGCGTTCCAGTTGATCACCTCGGGCAATTTCACCGAGATTTTCCTGCCCTCCGCCGGGTCCGGTTCGACTTGGGTCGGGGATGCCTTCAACAACATCCACGTTGCCACGACCGGTGACGACCACCTGTCGGGCCTTGCCGGGGACGACCAGATCACGGCACTGGCCGGGGATGACACCGCCTATGGGGGCGACGGTCAGGACGATATCTTTGGCGGGCTCGGCAACGATCTGGTCGATGGCGGCGCCGGTGGCGACTTCCTGCGCGGCGACGAGGGCAACGACACGATCCTCGGCCAGTCGGGGCGCGACGAGATTTATGGCGATGCGGGCAACGACCTGATCGCGGGCGGCGACGACAACGACACCATCGAGGGCGGCATCGGCGACGACCAGTTGGATGGCGATGGCGGCAACGACACGATCAGCGGCCAAGATGGCTTTGACACTATGTCGGGCGGGCTGGGCGAAGACGTGCTGTACGGCGGCAACGGCAACGACAGCATGTCGGGCGGCGACGGCGACGACTACATCCAAGGCGACAACGATCAGGACAGCATCGACGGCGATGCCGGGAACGACTACCTCGTCGGGGGCAGCGGCAATGACACCGTCTCGGGCGGGACCGAAGACGACACGATCTATGGCGGCTCCGGTGACGATGACCTGTCGGGCGGTGACGGCGCGGATTCCGTCTTTGGCGGGTCCGAGGACGATTCCATCGACGGCAATGACGGCGACGACGTGCTGGGCGGTGACAGTGGCAACGACATCATCGATGGCGGGCTGGGCAATGACACGCTCAACGGCGGTGCCGACACCGACACGCTGACCGGTGGCGCCGGGGCGGACGTGTTCGGCGCGGGGGCCAGCTGGCAGATCGATGGCGACCGGATCGAGGATTTCAGCGCCGAAGACCGGATTCGCATCGTTTCGACCCGATTCACCGATGTCGATATCGAGGTGCAGACCCTGAACGGCGACACGCTGCTGCTGATCGACAGCGACGGCAATGGCAGCCGGGACACGGTGATCACGCTGGCCGGGACCGGGTATACCGGGACCTTTGTCGCGCAGCATGCCGTCGGCACCAGCAACGCAACGGACATCCTGCTGGTGCCGGATGCGGGCTCTGGCACGGCCAGCGCGGGGAATGACACGATCACCGGCACGCTGGGCGGCGACCTGCGCGACGGGCTTGATGGCGATGACGACATCTCGGGCGGCGAAGGGAACGATACGCTGTTCGGTGGGCTGGGCGCGGACCAGCTGTTCGGAGGCCTGTCGAACGACACCCTGTCGGGCGGTGACGGCGACGATCAGCTGACCGGCGACCAAGGCGATGACCTGATCAACGGCGAGGCCGGGCGGGACACGCTCTGGGGCGACGAGGGCAACGACACGCTCAGTGGCGGTCTCGAGAATGACAGTCTCGAAGGCGGCGATGGCGAGGACAGCCTGCTCGGAAACGAGGGCCGCGATTCGCTGTACGGTCAGGACGGGGCAGACACCCTGCGCGGTGGGGCGGATGACGACTTGCTGATTGGCGGCGACGCCAATGACAGCCTGTTCGGCGACAGCGGCAACGACTACCTTCAGGGCGACAGCGGTGATGACAGCATCGATGGCGGGGTCGGCAACGACTACGCCAGCGGCGGTATCGGCGCGGACACCATGACCGGCGATTCCGGGGCGGACACCCTGTATGGCGGCAGCGAGGATGACCTCGTCGACGGTGGCACGGACAATGACAGCGTCTTTGGCGGCGGCGGCAACGATACCGTTCTGGGCGGGCAGGGTGACGACAGCCTCAACGGGGACAGCGGCACTGACAGCCTCGAAGGCGGCGAGGGCATCGATACGCTCAATGGCGGCGGCGATGCCGACACGCTGACCGGCGGCACGCAGGATGACCTCTTCCGCGGGGCGTATTGGCAGCTCGACGGCGACACCATCACCGATTTCACGCTGGGCGACCGTATCCGGGTCGATGGCCAGACCTTTGCCGAGACCGACCTGACCATCACCGATAATGGCGTGGACACGACGCTGGAAATCGACATCGACGGCGACGGGCAGACCGAGACGACGATCACGCTGAACGGCGTGTTCACCGAAACCTTCGCGACGCTGTCCACCGGCAGCTTTACCGAGATCCTGCTGGTCAGTGGCGGCGGCGGCGTCGTGAACGGCACCTCCGGCGCGGATACGCTGACCGGCAGCAACGGCGTCGACATCATCACCGGCTTCGAGGGCGATGACGAGATCATCGGTCTCGACGGTGCCGATGCGATTTCTGCCGATGAGGGCAATGACACGGTCAATGCGGGCGCCGGGGACGACGTGGTCGGCGGCGGTGACGGCGCTGACGTGATCAATGGCGGCGAAGGCAATGACGACCTGTCGGGCGAGGCGGGCCGCGACACCGTGAACGGCGATGGCGGCAACGATACGATCAGCGGCGGTGCCGACAACGACAATCTCAGCGGCGGGATTGGCGACGACTCGCTCAACGGGGATGACGGCCGCGATACGCTGGCCGGTCAGGATGGGAACGACACGCTGAATGGCGGGATCGAGGCCGATACGCTCTATGGCGG
>NZ_RCTZ02000031.1 GCF_003667315.2 Tropicibacter alexandrii
TTACAACGAAGAGCTCACGGCTAAAATAGCCGCTGAGTGACGAACTCCAACGTCTCCGGTAAACCCGGACTGGTTCAGGTCGTGATGACTTGCGCCTGCCCGCACGGTTGGTCGAGGAGGGTCACCTCTCCGAGGCGCAGCTGGAAACCATCATCATGGCGCATGACGCCCATGGGCGCGACCTGCCCGGTCGGTTTACCATCGATGACGACCAGACCAAGCTGACGCGCGCCGATGATGACCCGGATGCACGTGCCTATCGCCTTGGCTATTTCCTCGGCGACGGCACCGGTTGCGGCAAGGGGCGCGAATGCGCGGGGCTCATCCTTGTCAACTGGCTGGCCGGGCGCAGGAAGGCGATCTGGGTCTCCAAATCCGCCACGCTCATCGAGGACGCCATCCGCGACTGGACCGATCTCGGCGGCTCGCCCGCCGACATCCAGCCGGTCTCCAAATGGAAACCGGACCAGTCCATCCCGATGGGCGACGGCATCCTATTTGTCACCTACGCCACGCTGCGGTCCGCGGGCAAATGCGGCACCACGCGACTGAGCCAGATCCTCGCCTGGATGGGCGAAGACTTTGAAGGCGTGCTGGCCTTTGATGAGGCCCATGCCATGCAGAACGCGGCCGGGTCCGAGCAGGGCAGGGGGGTCAAACCCTCCCAGCAGGGCCTTGCTGGCCTCCGGCTGCAACTGGCAGCACCCCGCGCTCGCGTCTTCTACATCTCGGCCACGGGTGCGACGAGCGTCCACAACCTCGCCTATGCCGCGCGGCTGGGGCTCTGGGGGCAGGGCCCCGAATACCCCTTCCCAAGCCGCGAGAGCTTCGTTTCTGCGATGGAAGCCGGCGGCGTGGCTGCCATGGAGGTGGTCGCGCGCGATCTCAAGACGCTCGGGCTCTACACGGCGCGTGCCCTCAGTTTTGATGGGGTGGAGTATGACGTGCTCGAACACGCGCTGACCCCGGCCCAGATCGAGATCTACGACGCATACGCGGGTGCTTTTCGGATGATCCACCACAATCTCGAAGCGGCGCTGACTGCGACCGGCGTCAACGACGCCTCGGGGGAAACTAATGCGTCGGCCGCACGCGCCTCGGCCAAGTCCCGCTTCGAGAGCACGAAGCAGCGCTTCTTCAACCATCTCCTGATGGGCATGAAAGCCCCGACCATCATCCGTGCGATCAAGGACGACCTGGCGGCAGGCAATGCTTGCGTCATCCAGGTTGTCTCGACAGGCGAGAGCCTGCTGAAGCGTCGGCTTGAGGCGATGGACCCGGAGGATGAACTCGTCGAGGGTGCCTTGACGCCGCGCGACTATGTTCTGGGCTACCTCGAACAGGCCTTCCCGATCCATGCGCAAAAGCTCGTGGAGATCGACGGCAATATGGTGGCGGAACCCTTGCGGGATGAGACCGGGGCGCTCGTTGTCTCGCGCGAGGCGCTCGCTTTGCGTGACGCGGCCATGATGGAATTGATGACGCTGGCGCCGATCCCCTCGGCGCTCGATCAGATCCTCTGGGCATTTGGCGATGAGGCCGTGGCAGAAGTCACGGGGCGGTTCATCCGGCCACTCAAGGCCGAGGATGGCCATCTCTTCATCGAGAAGCGCAGCGCCAGCAGCAATTCGTCCGAGACCCAAGCCTTCATGGACGGCGAAAAGGATATCCTGATCTTCTCCGACGCGGGCGGTACGGGCCGGTCCTACCATGCGGCGCAAACCGCGAAGAACCAGAAACGGCGGCGGCACTATCTTCTGGAGCCCGGCTGGCGCGCGGATGCAGCCATCCAGGGGCTCGGCCGCACGCATCGCTCGGCCCAGGTCAGCGCACCGTTCTTTCGGGTCTGCACCTCCGATGTGCATGGCGAGAAACGTTTCACCTCGACGATCGCCAAACGCCTCGACCAGCTGGGGGCCCTGACCAAGGGCCAGCGCGAGACCGGCTCGCAAGGCATGTTCCGCGAGGAGGACAATCTCGAAAGCCCGATCGCGCGAGCGGCGCTGCGTGGGTATTTCGCCGATCTTGCCGCCGGGCGCGCCGAGGCGATGAGCTACGAGAGCTTCACCGACTGGACGGCCCTGCGGCTGATCGACAAGGACGGGGTGCTGCTCGAAGAGCTTCCCCCGATCCAGCGGTTTCTCAACCGGGTGCTTGCCCTTCCCATCCACATGCAGAACGCGCTCTTTGCCGAGTTCATGCGCCGGATTGCCGATCAGTCTGAGCGGGCGCGCGCGGCGGGCACGCTCGATCTCGGCGTGGAAACCCTACGTGGCGAAAAGATCGAGCAGGTCTCCACCGAGGATCTCTGGACCTGCCCGAAATCCGGCGCCGTGACGCGGATTATCGGACTTGAGGTGACGGACCCAGTGTATGTCCTGGTCGCCGAAGAGGCCATATCGCGCAATCCCGACAAGCTGCCGATGGTGAATCGCGCCTCCGGTCGCGCGGCGCTCATCTCGGCGCGGCCCATGCAGATGTATGACGAGGACATTGTCACGCTGATGCGCAAGGCGGTGCGGCCAAACGGGTCGAGCTATCTCGAAGAGGCACGGTTTGAGTCCTCGGCTTGGGAAGAGATCGACAGGCCCGAATTTGCGCAGATTTGGGAGGCCGAGGCTGCGTCCCTGCCAAAAACCACCACGACCAAGCTCTACCTGCTGACCGGGCTGCTGCTGCCGATCTGGAAGGACATTCCGACCACCAATGAGCGGATCTACCGTGTCACGCCAGACGGGGCGACGGCCATGATCGGGCGGACGCTGAGTGAGGAAGGGGCGGCCTCGCTGCGCGCCCGCTTCCTCGTCTCCAATCCGCAAACGCCACAGGAGATGTTGACCGCCGCCCTCGGCACCACCGCACCTGTCGATCTGGGCCGGGGTCTGACCCTGACCCGTCGCCGGGTCGCAGGCGAGATGCGCCTTGAGTTGGGCGGTGCGGATCGGGGCATGATCGATGGCCTCAAGGCGCTCGGCTGCTTCACCGAGATCATCGCCTTCCAGTTGCGTGTGTTCCTGCCGCATGGGGACGGGATCGACACGGGAAGCATTCTGGCCCGGATCGTGGGGCAGCGAGTCGCCAAGGTGGCAGAACAAGCCGCCTGAAAAGTCAAAGCGAGCTTCCGGTCGGGCGGCGTGGATGGGATTTGGCCGATCTGCGCTTTCCGGGCGCGCGCTGACCAATGCCAGGCCCGGCCCCCCCAAATTCAGATAAGAGGACAGACCCATGACCAATCCCCAGATCGACTATGCCGCAATGGCGGCTCAGTGGCGTGCAGAGCGCGAAACCACCTTGAAGGCATCCAGAGTGGAGCTGCTCGCGCAACTACGTGCGCTTGGCATCAGCGAGGTCGCTGTCGAATACGAAGGCTATGGCGACTCCGGCAATGTCGAGGATGTGACGGTGCAGCCTGCAGAGGTCCAACTGCCGGAGCCGCTTGCCACAGAGGTTGGCGACTTCGCCTGGTCGCTCGCCTATCACCATCACCCGGGGTTCGAAAACAACGAGGGCGGCTACGGCACGCTGACCTGGGACATCACCGCCGACAGTGTCACCTTGGATCATGCCGACCGCTATGTCGAATGCTCGCACAGCTATGACGAGGGGCTGTGAGATGGCCCATCCGCTTCATCATGCCGAAAGCTCTGCCCGGAAATTCGGCGGGGTGCCGTCCGACTATCAAGCCGTCCACGACTGGTTCGACGCTTCCAAAGAGCACCTCGCGCTCTTCACGCACAGAGCCATGCGTCACCATGCGCAAGGCCTTTTTGAGGCCGAACGGGTTTTTGGCCTGACACTGACCAATAGTGCGGGCCGCGACATCCCCGTGCGCTGGATCGGCGAGCAGCATATCCGT
This sequence comes from Tropicibacter alexandrii, assembly GCF_003667315.2. Classification (GTDB taxonomy): domain Bacteria; phylum Pseudomonadota; class Alphaproteobacteria; order Rhodobacterales; family Rhodobacteraceae; genus Tropicibacter; species Tropicibacter alexandrii. The sequence continues at coordinate 3,857 of NZ_RCTZ02000031.1, forward strand.
GAAGACTGCCAGGGCCGCATCCCGAGCATGGCGGACTGGCTGCGACGGATACAGCCTGAGCCATGGATGGCCAATGGCCACATCGACCGGCATTCCGGCGATGAGCCCTGCGGCGACCCAAGGGTTGCCTGGGCCTCCGAGGTCGCCGCCGGACGAACGGTTCTTGGCCTGAAAGATTGGATGGCGGCGCGCGCGACGCGGGCCACGCAAAGCGCCTGACAGCTCTCGGCCGTTTGCCAAACGAATACTGTATGGAAGCCCGGTTGGAAGATCGGGCTTCTTGCGTCGTTTCCCCACCATTCTTCTTGAGGAGGATCGCATGACACTCAATGATATCAAGGCGGCCGTCGATGCGGGCCAGACCGTGCATTGGGCCAATACCGGCTACGTCGTCCACAAGGACCGGCTCGGTCAGTACCTCATCACCTATGTGCCGAATGGTAGCTGCATCGGTCTGACCGACCGGGGCGGGCACCGGTTGAACGGAAAAGAAACGGAGTTTTTCGTCGCGCAATCGAAGGACGCCGCAGAAAATCCGGGCAACCAATCAAGACCAGACGGGCAGGGGAGGGGCGTAGCACCCGGAGGCGCGGGGGCATTCCCACTCGGACGGCAGCTTTGACCCGTGGGCGGGGCTGAAAGGAAAGCAGGCTTTCTGATTTGTGATCCCTCAAGGGGTCGAGAAAGCAATCCCGGATGCGTTGGCAAAAACGTCAGGCACCGGCCAATCCAAAAGGAACCATCCCATGTTCGCAGGAACCCTCACCCGCAACGTCGAGACCGCAGCCGCTCAGTACACCGGCATGATCCATTCGACACGTTTCGATATCGCCATCCAGCTTGAAAACCGCCCGAAGATGTCCGAACGCAGCCCGGATTTTGACGTAACGGCAGTCAACAAATCAGGCCGCAAGGTGCGCATCGGCACGGCCTGGAACGAGACCGGCAATACCAGCGGAAACCCTTACATCTCGATGCAGATCGATGTCGGCTTGGGCCCGTTCCGGGTCAATGCGGTGCAGACGAAAGAGGCGCGCGCGGCCCAGAGCGGCGAATTCGAGATCATCCCGCTGGTCTCGAACGGCCTGATGAAATCCGGCTCGATCTCGGGCGAGCTCACCGCTATGGACGCCGACAACGCCTTCACCGGCTACATCGCCAACATGATGTTCGATCTGGAATTCATGCTGATCGAGAACAGCTATAAATCCGAGGAGACTCACCCCGATTACCGGATCGAGGTCAGCTCGCCCCGGGGCACACCGATCCGCGTCGGCTCGGCCTGGATGGCGAAAAGCAGCCGCACGGGCAATGACTACCTGTCGCTGCTGATCAACACGCCCGATGGCGACCTGCGCGTGAACGCCGTGCAGAACGAAGAACAGCGCGGTGGGCAGACCTTCTCGATCATCCCGTTCATCGACAGCGGTGAGCAGCCGCAGGATGCAGGCACGGGGCTGTCGTTGGTCGCCTAATCGGCGCGCGAGATAAAACGATACGAACCGAAAGGGGAGCCGTGGGACCACGGTTCCCCTTTTTCCATGTCTGGCGGTACGACGCACACATCTGCTTGCGATCTGCTGAATATGATATACGATAATATATTATTGAGAGGACGAGGGTAGGCACATGGTGGCGAGACTGGGAAAAGCTCCGTGGTTCGAGAGCTTTGATGTAGACGCCGAGGTTGAAGAGCTTCTTGCTCATATCGTGCGTTGCACCGGATTTGCGCTGCCTGAACGACAGCGTGATGTCATCATGACCCATGCAAGGTCGAAGCTCGACAGGACAAGGCAGGCATATCTGGACGCCAAGGCAGGGGTCTGCTCCGGCTCAGTGCTAAATCCTACGTTAAGCAAAACCGGTCGTTCCTTCTCGATACAGCGAACGGCAGTTCAGAGCCCACTTTGACCGATGCTGCGTAAAGGATGTATCGCTGCTTTCGAGGGCGGTAGAAAACCTGCTTGATCGCAGCCGCGATGCGGAGGGAAAGCAGCGCCGAGTTGTCGGAACGCGTGAACCAAAAGGCGATCTAATCGAACGATTCAGCGCTTCACCCCGTCTGCGGCTGCCTCTCAAATACTGCGCGGTGCCCAGAGAATAATACCCGCACCGACAAGGCAAATGACCGCTCCAACTACATCCCATTGATCCGGGCGATGCCCTTCTACGCCCCATAGCCACAGCAGGGACGATACGATGTAAACGCCACCGTAGACTGCATAGGCGCGGCCCGCCTGATCGGCGGGGCTGAGCGCCAGTAGCCAGGCGAAAGCGGCAAGGGACAGCATGCCCGGTGCCAACCAAAACACGCTCTTGTCCAGCCGGAACCAGGCCCAGAAAGCAAAGCATCCGGCAATTTCGGCCAGCGCAGCGGCGAAGTAGATAAGAACCGTCTTCATCGGGCCAGACATACGTTCCGAGGAGGATCGGGTCTATTGCGAAAAATCTTTCAAATTCAGAGAAGCGAGCCCAAATCCGATCCAACACTTGGATAGGCCGCCGTCATCGACTTAAGTTGCTTGGCCGCCAGGCCCAGCTTGATTGCCAGCCCGAAGAAATTGATCAGTTCGCCGTATTCCGGGCCGAACAGGTGCGCGCCGAGGATCTTGCCGTTCGACTTGTCCACGAGGACCTTCGCGGCAGCAGAGGTCTCGCCGATCCGGTAGTTCGAATACCAATCGCCAGTGTCGGTGAACCGAACATCGACATCATACCCGGCGTCCCTTGCCTCACTTTCCAACATGCCGACACGCGCCACTTCCGGGACTGTGAAGACGGCTGTAGGAATACCGGCATAATCCGGTGCGGTCTGAGTGTCTTTGAGCATGTTGGAGGCCGCGACCTTCCCTTCGATCACTGCGACTGGCGTCAGCGGCATGCCATCGGTGTCGGCGGAATCTCCGGCGGCAAAGACCGCGCTGTTTGTCGTGCTTTGCAGATGCGGGGCTACAACGATGCCCTTGTCGCTGTAATCAACACCAGCCGCCTCAAGATTCAGATCGGCCAGGGCTGCCACACGGCCCGCGCCATGCACGACCAGATCGGTTTCGATTGTTCGGGTTTCATCGCCCGACTTCACCTCGACAGTGAATGCTCTACTGGCTTCCGAGACCGACACGATTTCGGTTTCGCGCATCAGGTCCACGCCGATACCGCCGCTGCGGTCGATCAGCATTTCGACCAGATCGGGATCGAAGCCGCGTAAGGGCCGGGCGCCACGATCCACGATGATCGGGTTGGCTCCGGCCCGTGCGGCGATATGCGCAAACTCGAAGGACACGAAGCCGCCACCGATAAAAAGAACCCGATTGGGAAGGGCCTCCAGGTTGAGGAAATCCGTGCTGTCGATCACGAGATCGGCCCCTGTGAAGCTCAGCGGCCTGGGCATGGCACCGGCGGCCACGAGGAACCGTTCCGACTGATATGCCGTTCCATCGACCTCCAGCGTGTTGCTTCCCGTGAACCGCGCGGCTCCATGCAGGGTTTCGACGCCGTTGCCCGACAGGCCCTTTTCCATCTTGTCCGGCACGGGATCGGTGAAGCCACGCTTGTGTGCCATCAGATCGGCCCAGTTGATCGACAGATCACCGGGATCGATCCCCTTGCCCTGCATGAGCCGTGCCGCGTCCATGATTTCCGCACCGCGCCGCAGGATTTTCTTTGGATCGCAGCCGCGCAATGCGCAGGTGCCGCCGTAGGGCAGCGCATCGACAATGGCGACACGCCATCCTGCCGCGCCACATTTGTTGGCCGCGGCCACGCCCGCCATGCCCGCCCCGATGACGATCAGGTCGTAGTCTTCATTCATTCTCCGGTCCTTGTCCTGATCTTCATCCGGCGCAGCAGCTCAACTTTGCCACGTCCATATCGAAGGTTTGCGCCGCCAGCTTCAGCCCTTCCACGGTCGTCAGATAGGGGAAGATCGTCTCCCCGAGCGCCTTTGTGGTCATGCCAAACTTCAGCGCCATAACGAGGGTCTGGATCGTATCGGACCCCTCGGGCGCGATGATCTGGCCGCCAAGCAGCCGGTCGGACTTTCTGTCCGCCACCAGCTTGATCAATCCGCGCGTGTCGCGTGCGGCCAGTGCGCGCGGCACCTGATCGAGCGGTACGATGGACGTCTTGACGTCGAGGCCCGCGTCCCGCGCCTGGGCTTCACCGAGACCGACGCCCGCGACCTGCGGGTCGGAAAACACCACCCAGGGCATCGCGGCGTTGTCGTAGCGATGGTCTTCGCCGAGAACCGCATTTTTGGCCGCGAGCTTTGCACCATAGGCCGCCATATAGACGAACTGGTCGCGGTCGGTCACATCGCCTGCGGCATAGATGCCGCGCACCGATGTCTGCATGTCCTCGCCGACGACGATGGACCCACGCGCGTCGGTTTCCACGCCGATTGCGTCCAGGCCCATATCTTTGGTATTGGCCCGCCTGCCAGCGGTCGAAACGAGGTGATCCGCCGTCACTTCGACAGGCTTTCCGTTCTGGATCACGCGCAGTGTCACGCCCGCGTCGTCGCGGCGCACAGTGTCGTAGCTTAACCCGGTCAGAAGGGTGATGCCTTCAGCCTCGAACGCCGCCGCCAATGCCTCCGAGACCTCTGGTTCCGCGCCGGGCAACAGATGCGAACGGGCGACAAGCGTGACCTTCACGCCCATGCGGCTCATCATCTGGGCCAGCTCCGCGCCGATGTAGCCCGCGCCGATGAAGATCAGGCTTTTCGGCAGTACTTCGAGTTCCAGAAGACTGGTGCTGTTGAGCGCGCCGATTTCCTCGATGCCGTCGATGGTCGGCAGAACGGGACGCCCGCCCGTGGCGATGATGGTCCTCGGTGCTTTCAGGGTTCGCTCACCGACTGTCACGCCACCTTCGATCAGCCGCGCGGGACCGGCGTCGATGTAATCGACATCCTCATATTCCGGCAGAAGGTCCGCGTATTTCTTCTGGCGCAGGGTCGTGACCAGATCGTCCTTGGACTGAACGAGCGTCTGCCAATCATCCACTTGTGCCCGTCCCGACAGGCCGGGGAACCGCTTGGCAGCCCCCGCACAGTGCACGGCCTCTGCCGCACGGATCATCGCCTTGGAGGGCACGCATCCCACGTTGACGCAAGTTCCGCCGATGGTGCCATGTCCTACGAGGGCGACACGCTTTCCGGCATCCGCGCCGGTAATTGCGGCGGAGAACCCCGCCGATCCGGCCCCAAGAACGATCAGGTCATAGCCGCCCTGTTCATCGTCGTTTTTGTTCAGGTCTTTCATCTCAGCGCGCCTCGCCATGTTCGGGGTCTTTTGGTCTGGCGGCGAGCAGATATATGACCGCGCCGATGGCGATCAGCGGTGTCAACATGCCGAGGAGGCCGAAGACCATGCCGGTGGCGGTGCAACATCCCATCATCATAAGAGCGATCCTTTCTTTTGCGCACGGTTCAGGAGAACCGCGTAGAGTGCTGTGGCGGCGAAAACGCCGATTGTGATCCGTATTGCGAACCTGAATTCGAGAAGAATGATCAGGATCGACAGGGCCACCGCGAGGCCGGTGGCCCAAAGTTTCGGGGCCGGTCCCGGTTTGCCAGCGCGCAGCCAAAGGGCCTGTGCCACCACGGCGAGGCTGAAAAACAGCAGCGGGAACAGGGCGTAATCGAGCCAGCCCGTGAGGGCCGACAATCCGACGCCAGCGACGATGACGACCAGAAGCGGTGTAAAGCAGCAGAGCGCGGCGAAGAGCGCACCGCCAAGCCCCCATTTCAGCAGACGGTCGGAATTTTCAGGTGTGTCAGTCAAGGAGCCGTCTTTCTTTGTGATGGGTCGGGGCCGGAGGCGCGTTTCATTTGCGAACGACGCAGTGCGCGGACGATCAGGTAGGTCAGACCCGCCAAAACCAGCACGGCAATGCCACTCATTCCAGAGAGCCAAGCCCCAACGCCGCCGAACAACGCTGCAAGCACGGCAGTTCCGCCGCCGCAGCAGACGACCACGACCGGAGCTGCTATTCCGAAGGCCAGCAGGCCACCCATCAGATTGTCACGCATTGCAGGCGGCTCAGGAGGCTGTGTCGGGCAGCACCTGCGCCGGATAGCCATTGGCCGTCACCGCGCCGATGATGCTTTCGATGGAAGTTTCGGCGTCATCGTAGGTCACGCTGTAAACACCCTGCCCGTATTCGGGGCCGTCCTCGAATGCGGCGATCTCGACCGACGGAACACCGCGCATCGAGCTGGCAACAATGAACGAACAGGACGGGCATGTCAGTTCGCTGACGGCGATCTCGACCTGGCGCTCTTCAGCGAGGGCCGGGGTCGAGAGTGCGACGATGGCCAGGGCGGATAACAGGAGATGCTTCATGGTCATGGTCATGGTCCTCGTTCAGAATTTCAGGATGAAGGGGGTGATGTAGGGAAAGATCATGGCGACAGCGACAATCGCGGAAGCGGCCCAGAGGGTTGCGCGCATGATGCGGCGGTCGATGGGGCGGGCGCAGGTGCCATCGGCACAGGCCTCGGCATCTACAGGCTTGTAAGCCTTGTAGAAGCCGTATCCCAAAAACGCGGCGCTCAGCGCGAAGGTGTACCATTTGTAGGCATAGAGCGCCCCGAGCTGCGCGATGAACACGCCTGTCACGCCAAAGCTGACCAGCACCAATGGAAGGATGCAGCAAGAAGTCATCGCCAGCGCACCGAGGACGCCGAGGCCGGTCACGCCCCATCCCTTGGTGGTTTCGTCGCCAATTTTCTGCGACTGAGATTGCGGAAGTTCCGCCAAATGTTGTTCCATCGAATCTTCCTTGAACAGATGTTTCCACCGTTCTAGGGTCTGTAGTTGATACAGGCTCAAGGGATTTTTCGGCACAATGAGTAACACAAGCGTGAGATCAATTCGGCGGGGCGATTTGGCCCGCGCAACGGGCTGCAACCTGGAAACCATTCGCTATTACGAGAAAATCGGGATCATGCCGGACCCGCCGCGCAGTACGAAGGGCTACCGAAGCTACGACGATGCCCACGTCAAGCGGCTGAAATTCGTCATGCGGTCCCGCGATCTAGGCTTTTCTCTCGAAGAGGTTCGCGGGCTGCTTGGGCTGGTCGATGACCGATCCCGGACATGCGCCGAGGTGCAGATCATCGCCGAAGATCATCTGACTGACGTTCAGGCCAAGATTGCCGATCTGCAGCGCATCGAGCGCGTCCTGTCGGACACTGTTGCGCGATGCACCGGCGATGCTGCCCCAGAATGCGCGGTGATCGATGCGTTACTCGATGCTTAGTCCACCCTAAAGAAGAGGGGGCAACGGACCTTCGTGAACGGCGCAGCGAAAGCCCGAAAAGTCCCGCACTGTGTGATTTTATGCGCAGCGCAGCGAATGGCGGCTTTCACAAACGCAGGTTTGTAAAACGGATGTAAAATAGGCTCTCAGATAGCGAACTCGTGCATCTCAGCTCGTGTCTCAATGTAAATTCCGCAAAGGGTGCCAGCGTCAGGGAAAAATATTTCTTAACGTAGGATTTTGCACTGAGCCGGAGCAGACCCCAGGCAGCAGGAAAGCCGGTGTCCACCTCGCGGCGTGCGTATCTGACCGACCTGCAGGACACGATCTTCATGGCGATCCCGGAAGAGAACCTCGCGCTGATGCCGCTAAGCCAACAGGTCCTGAACGACCCTTCATTTTACGCGGACGCCATGCACTATGCCGCCGCGATCAGCGAGGATGAGCTCTTCATGGCGCTGTCCTCTTCGCTGAAGGACATGACGGTGCAAGACGCCCGGGCGTTCGTCTCGAAGCTCTGGCACAGCACGATCGATGACAATGCCCGCAAATATGCCGAAGCGTTGAAGCGCCCCGAGCGTGAAATCATGCCGCTGCGGCCTGGGAACACCGTGTAAGATCGGAGCCATTCTCTTGGCTTGAGCCCTACCGAGGTTGGCCGCCGCGAATCCCCTTTCCCGGAGGTGGCACCCTGTGCAGCGCGCGAAAGCCGTTGAAGGCGCTGTGGGGACGACTACTGTCGCCAACATGATGAACTGGGATCACATGCGCGTCTTCTTCCGGCGCACCGCGGCGCTTGCCGCTTTTGTCGCGCTGCTCTGGGCGATCCAAGTCGTCAATTGGATCACCGGCTACGGCCTGAACCCGGCCTTCGGCCTGATCCCCAGGCACGGCAGCGGGTTGGATGGTGTCATCGCTATGCCCCTCCTGCATGGGAGTTTCTCGCACCTGATGGCCAATACGCCGCCGCTCCTGGTGATGGGTGGGCTGCTGGTGGCAACGACCACGCGAGGCTTGCTGTCGGTGAACGCCGTGGTGATCGGCCTAGGGGGCGGTCTCGTGTGGTTGTTCGGCGGCTCGGCGATCCATATCGGTGCGTCGGGGCTGATCTTCGGCTGGTTTGGCTTCCTCATCGCGCGCGGTCTTGTGGATCGCTCTCCGATCACGCTGGGCGCGGCGCTGGTGGTCGGTGTCCTCTATGGCTCTATTCTCTGGGGCGTTCTTCCGGGCCAACCCGGCGTGTCGTGGGAGGCGCATCTCTTCGGCGCTATCGCGGGCGCGGGCGCTGCGTTCCTAATCCGAACGCATGTCCATGCGCCGCGCCTCGGCGGCGTCGATCTGAACTGAAACAGTGCAATCGGGCCTAAGCTGCCGATCGACCTCGTTTGGTGCAGCGTATGCTTCATGATCTTGCCAAGAAAGTGCTCTGAACGGTTGCCGTGACTTCTCGAAAGATGGAAATGGCCCACGTTGTTGTTCTCTCCTCTCGTAAACAGAGAAGAGGTGGAGAGGACCAGAACTTGCTCGGCAAGTGGGCTCGCAGGTCAGGGCCAAGGAAAAGTGTCGGATTGCGCCCTAGCAGCTACGCAGTCATAGTGCCACTGAGGGCAGGCGGGAGCAAATAGCATGGACGTTCGAATTCAAACCGGCTGGGACAACGACCCCGCAGGGCGCATTCGAAACTTATCGCTTGCTCCGAATGCCAAGAACTCACTTTTCCCACTTTTTGAAGCTGTGATGAACTCCATTCACGCCGTCGAAGACAGATTTGGCAAGGATAATCTCAGCAAGGGCGAAGTCACAATCGAACTGCACCGCACTGAATCTGGGGAGATGGAAGGCTTTACTATTTCTGACAATGGAATTGGCTTTAACGAAAGCAATCTCGAGTCTTTTCGCCGAATGGACTCACGTGCCAAAGAAAAGATTGGCGGAAAAGGCGTAGGGCGCCTTGTTTGGCTCAAGGTGCTGGACGAGGTGCGTATTCAAAGTGTTTACGATGACGGGTCCATCGGTCGTTCTATTTCTTTTGATTTCAAGGTTTCCAACCCAACGGACAATCTGACCCTTGCGCCAGCGGATCAAAGCACTCCAGGCTCAATTATTCAGTTGACTCCCTACAAACGTGACTACGCTCTGCACATACCGAAGAAGGCAAGCACGATCACAAATCGGCTTTTGGCTCATTTCATAAGTTACTTCATCAATATCAGTCATCCAAAAATTACGGTCTGTGATGTTGATGCCGAGATAGACCTGTTCGAGGCATTCTCAGAATCAGTTGAGCGCGATGCAGATTATCGGTTCACTTTATCCGCTTCTGGCGGGTCCGAAGATTTTGTCTGCCACTGTTTTCTGCTTCCCAAAGCAATCTCTGACGACGAAAGAAGCACGAACGCACTTTACCTTGGAGCAAACGGACGTGCTGTAAAACGGTTCGACATGGACGGGGTGATTGGCCTTAAGGCTATTGATAGTAAATTCGCATTCCTTGGGTATATTGAAAGTGCGGCCCTCGATGAATCTGTGAATGACACAAGAACGGACTTCTCTTTGTCAGAAGATGAGATTGAGAGCATCGTCGATCAGGCGAAAGAGCGCGTCAAGGAGTTCCTCGCCCCCGAACTCGCTGAGATTCGAGAGAAGCAGACAGGCATTGTCAGCGCCCTCCGCATCGAGCATCCTCGTTTCCTTAGTATTCAAGGTACGGATGCTGAAGTCGCGGAAACGCTCCATTACGGCACGAACCGGAAAGAGGACATATTTGTGGAAATGTCCCGTCAGTCGCTGCGTCAATATGAACGCCGTAAGAATGCTTTCAAACGGTCAATTGAGAAGAAGTTGCCTGACGTGGAGGCGAAGGCCAAAGAGTATGTCGCAGAACTCAAGCAAGAGTCGGTGTCGTCGCTTGCTGAATATGTCATGAAGCGCAAGTTGGTTCTCGATGTGTTCGAAGAGAGCTTGAAATTCAAGCCTAATACAGATCAAGATTCCGAGTATGAGGACGTTCTCCACGACATAATCTGCCCTCTGAAATCCACTTCCTCGGATTTGGATTACGACGATCACAATTTATGGATCGTTGACGACCGACTGGCATTCTACTCATATTTCAACTCTGACACCCGCATGGAAAAGCAAGTGTCAGATCCCACTCACCCAAAAGATAGGCCAGACGTCTCCATTTTCGACCTTGGCCTTGGCTTTGAAAATGAAGACAAGTCTTCCCCAATCACTATTGTAGAATTCAAGCGTCCGAAAATCGACAACTACACTTTGGAGAAAAACCCCATCACGCAAGTCCGAAAATATGTTGAAGACATGCGGAAGTCTGGTGAGGCGATCAAGTATGACGGGACTCCCATACGCTCAATCGAAGAAACTACGCCGTTCATGTGTCACATCATCGCGGATATAACACCCAAGCTACGTGATGTCATGAAGGCTCTCGGGAACTTCCACCGAAAGGCGGGTTCAAACACATACTATTCGTGGGACGCGTCCTATTCGATTTTTATCGAGGTCTCGTCTTTCAAAGACGTTCTCGAGTCCGCTAAGTCACGCAACCGAGCATTCTTCGAACGTATCGGGATCTCAGTATAATCAAGTTTGCTTCCGCGTTTCTCTGCCACTTTAACTAATACGCAGGGAACCACCACTTTCCACCCTTCCTTGCGGAACGTAGCGCCAACCCATTCCTCATAAAGAAGGGCGCACGGGTCGCTGTGACTGACCTGCAACGCAGCTTTTCTGAACCGGCCTTTTGGGACATCGTGCGGCAATGTCGGATAGCAGGAAGTCGGCGGGTCAGTTCCAGATGGCCTCGTACTCCCAGCCCTCCGGGAACCCGGCTGTCTGCGGACGAATTTCGTAAGGGAGGTCTTGGGTCAAGATCTTGTCGCGAAGACGGATGTGCCACCTGGTGCGCGGATAATACTGCCGCAGCATGAAGATCATGATGACGATCGCGCTGTAAATCTTTTTCGTGGGCGCATCGTCCCCCATCCTGGGCTGGCGGAGGTGGTCGAGCTGTCCAAATGTCGTTTTTGGGGGAACCCCAGGGCTGTTAACCAAGGGCTTGTTCCACGTTCGGGCGTGATGTGCGCAGCTGTTGCGGACGTCATTGAGCGCTGTGATCCATGAAGCGAATGTCTTCATGGGGAGGTCCGGGTGAATACGCGCCGCGATTGCCATTTTGTTTTTGTCGGACAGGTGGGCGATAATGTGGGTCAGGTTGCCCCAGGTCCATGTCCCAGCCTCGATCCAAATCGGTGGAGGACCAAAGTACTTTAGTGAGAAGTGCTTCGCGAAGTCCTCTTTAGAGCTTCTGAAGTGCTGATCCAGTCCGGCTATGAAGAGCTCGAGAGGCGTGCTGCCATCTTCGCCCTTTTCGCTGAAGCGATCCTTGTATGAGCGTCTGTCGCGATGCGCATGTGGTCCCAGCTCCCCAAGGACTTCAATCATCGCGGTTCTAACCGCGATCTCGATGCGCTCAATCGCGTCCAGAAGCTCGATGCGCAAGGTTTTGTCGAAGAGATAGAAGTTGATAGCCTGATCGAAGGACGTACCCTCTTTGAACTTGTCGCATCGAACCTTCTGCTCCGTCTCGCCGTCTGGAGTTGGGATCGGGCAGAAGTCACGATAAGGATACCCAAACGCGCTGAGTCGGTAGTATCCGATGCGGTGCAGGGAGCGCTCGGCATGGCCTCGGTCAGGGATTTCCATACCCCTCATCAACATGATGTCGATGCATTCATCGATCGACTTGTGCTGCTTGAGGTACTTCAATGTTGATACGGCGATGTCCAGAAATTAGAAGACCGGGCTGTAACGAGGCGACTGAGGCCAGGTCAGGGAGCACCGGTCATAAGGCAATAATGTATAATAGTGTCCGCGCTGACGATGTCAACATTGTAGACGGGGCACCGAACGGTGAGGCAACGCGGGATGTCAGTTCGGTGCGCCGAGACTTGATCATGGCTGCGCTTTGCGGCCATTGGAGCCAATTACAGCGAACTTCCGCTACCCGCCCATTACATCGAATGCTTGGACAAGTAATCCGTATAGTCGGTAGCGGCGTCGCCAGCACATCAACCCTGGCCAGAGCCTTGCGGCCTCCCCAGCTCGGCTTCGCGTGTCGCAGGGGAGAACGGCCCTTCGGTCCGTCGCGCATTCGGCCATGCGGCCTCACCGCGGCGTTGCGCCCGGCATCCCGGTTTGCCCGCCTCGCGAGCACGTCCCTCCCCGGTCGCTCCGCCGGATTGCGCTCTGGTCTGTTTTGGCCTTAGGCCAAAACGATCCCGCCACTCCATCCGTCTCCCGCGTCCGGTCGGGCCGTTTGCCTGCTCGGGTCGGGCAAACCTACCGTCAAAACACACACACATGAGCGCGGAAGCATATCCTCCGGATGGCCCCCAAATCAGCCCGCGTCAAGGATCGCAAAACTTTTCGGCGAGGGCGGAGCCGGTGGCGCGGGGCGGTCCCGTGCGCAAGCGCGCGCAAGTGTCGGGTGCCGCGCGCGGAAAACTTTTGCGCCCGGCAAGCCGGCGGCTACGCCGTCCCTGACCCGGGCAGATTCGGAAACCAGGCATTCGGCCATGCCCCCACACTCACGTGGTGGCCTTGGAACCGAACACTGGAGACCAGACATGGCTTACGACACTGCAAACACCTACGAGACCATCGAACTTTTCGGACTGACTGAAAAGGACGCGCAGCTGCCGATCCCGGAGGATCACGTTCTGACCGACCACATCGTCCGCGAGAGCTTCGAGGCTTTGCTCGGCCAGCTGCGCGGGACCGGGCTTGAAGCAGAAATCGAACCGCTGGCCCATGGGCTCGCGACGATCCTGCAGCGCCGCAAGGTGGCACTCGGCAAGGAGGTCGACCGCACCGCCGACAAGATCGGCGCGCTGGCAAAATCCCACGACGGATCGGAAATCGCCGAGACCGCGCTCGAAGAGGCGCAGGCGCGCTTTGTGCAACTGCGCGAGATTGTGAGCGCCATCGAGGTGATGAGCGAGGCGGCGGCGGAATGCTACGAGATCGAGACGGGCCACGCCTACATCCCGGCAGCCGGATCGCGCGCAAGCGTCCGGGCGAAAGAGACCGGGGCGGTCTTCGAGGCGCGGCAGCTGCTGGAGCAGCACGACCGCGAGACTGCCGAGAAGTCGAAAGTCGAGGGGGTGCCCCTGATCGTCTCAGGCGCCACCGACTGGACCGATGTTGATGTGATCTTCAACACGCTCGACAAGGTTCGCGAACGGATCAAGCAGAACCGCAACCAGGAGATCTTCCTCTGCCACAAGGGTGGCAAGCACGGGGCGGAGATGATTGCGGCCCGGTGGGCCCGGGCACGCGGGGTCGCGCAGGCGCGCTTCGATCCGCGCTGGTCCGCGCACGGGCGGGCGGCACCGTTCAAGTGCAACGACGAAATGCTGGACGACAAGTTCGCGGCGACGGGGGTTGTACTCTTCGGCGGCAACGGGGTCGCGCTGAACCTCGGGCAGAAGGCGGAAGCGAAAGGTCTGACGGTCATGCGGGTTGCGGACCCGGCGAAGAAGGCTGCGCAGGATTGAAGAGAGGGGGTCGCGCTTGGCGCGGCCCTTTCGTCATGTCTCATGGCGCGTGCGGTCGGTCACGCGTGATCGGTAGTCTGCGGCGGCCAGCAGCGTTATCCCTCTACCCGGTCCGTCAGAGTGCGGCCCATCCGCATCGGTACGGGCTGGGGATGGTACGCACCTCACGCACATCGAAAGCAGCGCAATACGCGAGGGGTCGAGACGTCGCATATGAGGCTGAACACCTGCACGTCCCTCGGGGCGTGTTTCGGAACATCGCATCCACGCGGGCGGGCTCCGTCAGCACCCCGGCCAGGATCGGCGGGACGCGGACGCGGATGGTGGCGGCTGCGTGTTGGCAAGGGTCATCCGGATCACTCCTTTTTGCTCATAGATGTGGATCGCACGGGGTCGGCCCAATCGTGCCCTCAGCTCACGCTTCGGCAAGCACAAATACGGCTTCCACGGCTGGCCGCGGACCCTCCGCATTTGCGCTTGCGACCGGACCTGTTGCCCCCGTGCTGGGTGATCCCCATCGCAACAAGGAGTAACCCAAATGACCAACCACTACGTCGCCACCGTCCCCGTCAAGTTCACCGATACCGATGGCCAGGAGCGCACCCGTTTTCAGCGCGTGGGTGCGATGTTTCGCAACACCCGCAACGGGGATGGAACGGAGTTCTTCAGCCTCAAGCTCGACTTCCCGGTCGCGGTCTCGGAGCTGGTGATGTTCCCACCGAGCGCGAAAGATCCCCAGGACTAAATCCTCTGACGAGGATGGGCCGCCCCAGGACGATCTTGGGGCGGCCCGATCCCTGTTCCAGGGATGCCGGTCCCTGCGCGTTCAACGGACGCACTCCGCCCGGAATGATCAGGCCGCGACAGACCGGCCAGTCAGCCTCAAGGGGGCCATCCACAAAAACCTATCGGCCAGGGCCTCCCGGTTTTTGCGGCAGAGATTTGGGGATCCAAATCTGGCCCTCCTTGACCCTGCCTGTCCGCCCTGTCGGTGGGGTTTGCGCCCGCCCGCGGTTCCGTCCGAACACATGCGTGTTCGGCCAGAGCCTCGGGCGGGGCTGGCGGACGGGACCCCTGGGACAGGTGTCGCTTGGAGGTGAGGGCGGCAGAGCCGCGTCCCTGCGGGCCGCGGCGTGAAGCGGACACCAAGGCTGCCTGAGCCTGGATGCGACGTAAGTATATAATTGACAGCTTGGTATATTATCGTAAGGTAGGGGCAGCCTTGGTGGAAGGTGGCAGGAAATAGGGGGTCTTTCTTCGCATGTCGCGCTCAAAACGTCTCACAGATGCGGACCGCATGGAGATCGTTCGCGAAGCTGCGGAAGGCGTTTCCACTTCAGTGCTGGCGGAACGGTTTGGCGTTTCGGTGCGGGCGATCCAGTACACGCTCAAAGCCGATGCCGAGCGCCAGACGGATGCCGCAATTCCGGTCTCAGCGGTCAGTGTGAAGGTCACGGCTGCGGAGCTTGAGGCGCTCGACGCGGTGCTGGCGAAGGCGGGGATCGAAAGCCGGGCCGAGGGGCTGCGGCGGCTCATTCAGGCGGCAGGCGGGGTGTTCGTTCCGGACGCGCAGATGGCAGCTGAGATGGCGCGCTACCGCGCCTCGCTGCACGAGGTCGGCAATGGGGTCGCGCAGATCGCCAAACAGATGACGCAGGCCAATCGGCAAGGGCAGGGGGCCGGCTCGGAGTTCACCGAATTGCGCCTCGCACAGATGCGCGGGCTGGCGCGGTTCATCCTGGATTCCGCTGACGAGATCGACCTGCTCCTGCGCCGCCGTCGGGATGCGATGCAGCTGCAGGCCACGGCCGCGCTGAGGGAGTTTGCGCATGCAGCTGAATGATGCCGTCCATGCCGTCACGGGCGAGGTGTTTCGGGATGGCTGGAGCCGCGTCCGGGGCTCAATGCAGGGGCTGCACGTGGCCAAGCAGACCCAGCTTGTGCGCGCGGCAGCAGGCCACCGGCCAGCGGTCTTCAAGGCGATCCGGGGCGGGGGAACGCATACCAAATCGCAGCTCGCAAACCAGCTCGATTACCTCACCACCAAGTCCACCCATATCGTGGACAGTAGCGGGTTCCTGGATGGCAAGACGAAGCTCGAGGCGGGTGACATCAAGGATCTGACCGAGCGCTTTGCCAAGCGGTGGGATGCGGGCTTCAAGCCCAAGCTTGGGCAGACCACCCACATGCTCATGTCCTTCCCCATCGGCACGCGCGGGGAGGATGTGCGCGACATCGCGACGGATGTGGCCGAGCGGTTCTTCCAGACCGACGCGGGGCATTTCGACTACATCATCGCGGTGCATGAGGACCGCGATCACCCGCATGCGCATCTGGTGCTGAACCGCCGCTCGCAGGAAGGCGAGTTCTTCTTTCTGGGGCGCAACCACCGCTTCAACTATGACGACTTCCGCCTCGCCATGGTCGAGGAGGCCGAGAAGTATGGTGTACGGCTGGAGGCCACGCGGCGGGTGGATCGCGGCGTCGTGCATTACCCAGCCCGCACCAGCGAGGTCTACGCCGCGAAAGAAGAGGGGCGGGCACCCCGCGAGCGGGAACGTGTGGGGGCCGACCTGACCCGGACTCTGGCGGAGATCGCCAACACCAGAACCGTCTACCATTCGCTTGCCGCAGAGGCCTCCCGGGAGGCCCGGGAAGACATCGCCGCGGCACTCTTCCGCGCGGGCGAGGTGCTGGCGCATGGCGGGCAGGTGGACCGAACAGGAGATGTGTATATGGCCGAGGATCAAAGCTTCGAGGATCTCAGAAGCCTCTATGCGGAAAAGCTCGCGCGGGTGCAGGGCATGATCGCCGAGAAGTCTGACGCGGAACGTCCCGTGCTGGAAAAACGCCTCATCGAGATCCAGACGCAGGTCCAGCACATGCAGCCTCTCGGTTTGCGATCGAGCACGCTGTCTGAGGTGCCGTCGGAGGGCGGGGTCTACTCAGAGGCGAATATCGACACCAACCAGCTAGAACGTCTTGCCGAGCCAGGCCTGCGCTCACGGATCGACGCGGCCCTGCGCGGCACGGGGATCAGCACATCCGAAGTGGTGGCCCGGATCGAGACCGGGGCCTCGAGCGCCGCGCTGGAGCATCAATGGATCGCAGATGATCTCTCCAAGGTGGCCGAGGCGCGCGATCTGAACCTCGAACGCCGCGCCGATCTGGAACAGGCGCGCGACATTCTCAACGATGTGCATGTCACGCTCGGCACGCTCTTGGAACGGGAGAACGTGCTGCGCCGGGATGGCGTCATGGAAGCGGAACCGGTCAGCGAGCGGTTCCATTATCACCGGGACGCGGTGCGGGCGATGGAAGGGACAATCCGTCAGGAGATGCGCGCAGACGGCCTGACAGCGCAGCAGATCGAGGACCGGGATTGGGAGGTTGTATCGCGAGCGGAGCGCCGGATCGAGACGGAGCAGCGCGCGTATCTCGAAGCACACCCGGACCTGCTCGCACGCCCCGGCGATGTGATCGACCGGTCTGAACCCTACAGGGAGACCATCACCGATGCGGCCCGCGCCAGCGAGATCACCCGCGAGGTCGACCGGATCATGGAGGGACGCGACGTCCGCACGCCCGTTGCATATGCTGTCACGGATGACTTGCGCGCGCGCTATCCGGACATGCCGTCCCATCTCGCCCGTGGGCTCGGCGCGACCTATGCGGCCGTCGTCGAGATACGCGACACGGAGGTCATCAATCAGGTCCGCCGCGAAACCGAGATGCGCGAGGGGCTTGGGGTTGGCACGCGCGACGCACTCCTCGCAGCCCGCGGTGAAACTGCGCCGCAGTCTGACCGTACCGACCGCCTCGCAGACGAGATTGCGCGTGTTCTGGACCATGAGCGGGCGGGGGAGTTGTCCGCGCCTTTCGAGACCGAGGCGGAGCGGGACGCTTTCCGAACCGAGATCGCGCGGGTGCTGGATGACCGTCAACTTGAGCGGCTCACATCCGGCGATGCCGATGCGCTGGACAAGGTTCTCGAGGACCGCCTCGACCGGCTCTATGTCGCCAAGGTCTATCTGCAATCCGATGCCGCGACGGCCAATACGGAGGCCTTGCGCCAGGTAGTCGATGATCTTGCCGACACCGAATACGAAAAACACCGCGCGACAGACGTGGATGGCGAGACCGAGCGGGGTCAGGTCCATTGAGCGCCGCCATGGGAAAAGCGCGGATCGCCACGGGCGTCCTGCTTGTGACGCTGGTGACCGGGGCCATGGGCTATACCATCGCCTCGGCGGTGCTGACTTACCAGGATCTCGGCTTCGGCGCCGAGATCGACTTTGCCTATATCGCGCAGAACTATCTGGCGATCCTCGATCGCCGCCCGGAGGACGCCCAACTTATTCACCTGATCGTCGGCAGCTTCGCCGCCGCCGGCCTGATGCTGAGCCTCGCCCTCTCGGGGTCCGCTCTGACACGCTTTGGCCAGACCCATTGGCAGACCGCGCGAGAGATGAAGGCCAATGGCTTCTTCGGGGCGCCCGGGACCGGGTTCATCCTCGGCAAGCTGGGGCCGCCGGGCTCCCGCGCCAACTACATCTGCTCCAAGGTCTTCCCCCATGCGCTGATCGTGGCCCCCACGGGCCGCGGCAAGACCACGGGCTTTGTCATTCCGAACCTGCTGACCTGGCAAGGCTCCGCCGTGACGCTCGATGTGAAGGGCGAATGTTTCGAGGCCACGGCCCGGCACCGCGCCGCCCAAGGCGACAAGGTCTATCGCTTTGCCCCCACCGATTGGGAGGGCAAGCGCACGCATCGTTACAACCCGCTCCTGCGCATCTATGAGTTGAAAGATCCCGCGCGCCAGCAGATGGAATTGCAGCTTCTTGCGACGCTCTTCCTGCAAAGCGACAATGACCGGGTGCAGGGGCTGCTCAAAGGCGGGATCGATCTCTTCGTGGCAGCAGGCCTGTTGGCCTTCCAGCGCAAGCGCCCGACCTTGGGCGAGATCTACCGCATCGCGGCCTCGGGCGGGAACAAGCAGAAGGAGTATTTCGCGCGGGGCCACGAGGTCGACAACAGGGCGGCCAAGCTGATCTTCACGCGGCTGGCTTCGACCAACAACGATACGCTGACGTCTTACGTTTCGCTCCTGATGACCTCGGGGCTCGATCAATGGCAGAACCCCGCGATCGATGAGGCGACGGCGGTGTCGGACTTTGATTTCCGCACGATCCGCAAGAAGCCCTTTTCAGTGTATCTCGTGGTCCAGCCGCTGATGGTGAAGCCGCTCGCGCCGCTGATCCGGCTGTTTTTCTCCGACCTGCTCTCCGCCATGCAGGAAAAGGATCCCGGGCCAGACGAGCCGTGGCCCGTGATGATCATGCTCGACGAGTTCAATCGCCTCGGAAAAATGCCCATCGTGGTCGAGAGCATCGAGACCCTGCGCACCTATCGCGGCCACCTGGCTGTGGTCACGCAAACCATCCCCGCCCTCGATGAAATCTATGGCGAGAACACCCGCCGCGCCCTGCAGGGCAATGCCGGCGTGAAGCTCTACCTGACGCCCTCGGATGAGAAGACCGTCGAGGAGCTGAGCAAGGCGGTCGGCAAGACCACAAAGACCGTGGTCACGCGCTCACAGTCCATCGGCAAGAACCCCTTTGAGGGCCGCAGCCAATCCACACGGACCGAAGAGAGTTCCTTGCTCCCTGAAGATGAGGCGCGCCGTCTGCCCCTCGACGAGATTGTCATGGTGATCGATGCCCAGATGCCGGTCCGGGCAAAGCGGATCCAGTATTTTGATGATCGGCTGTTCAAGGCGATCCACGCGGCACAGACGGGCGAGTTGCCGTTTCCGGAGCCGGGGGGAGGGGGGCTGCAGGGGAACCTGCCGCTCAGTGTGCGCGCCATGCCGATGACGCCGCCGTCGGATGGGCCAGGGGGAACAGAAGCCGATATGGAGAGGGCGAGCCAGGCTGGCGATGGTCAACCGTCAGGCCAAGCCGACGCCGCTCCAAAGAAGACCGCGCCTGTCGTTCAAGCCGTCATCGCCGAGGAACAGCGCCAGATGGAGATGGATTTTGGCAGCAGCGTCGTGGATTCTGAAGCTGCGAGCGTAGCTGATGAGGCGCAGATGCGCTCTGCAGTCGATGGCTTGGACGAAATGGAAGCGATGCTGAGAGAGGAGGATGGTGAAAGGCTGGTTGCGCGATAGGGTGGCGAGGATGGCTTGTCTGGCTGGGCGATGAGCAAACACTTGCCGTGCTAGCTAGAAAATCCTTAAGGTTGGGAGGTCAGCGGCCAATAGCGCGTTGGAATGACGAACCTTCGGCTGACGATTTATGAGGGCCTAAGCACTTACCGTGATTATCGGCTCGAATCCCTTCCCCGGCTTTTGGTCGTAGATGACTAGCGGCAAATCGGCTTTAGGCATTCGTGTGCGGCCAGTTTCGACCGCTGCGGAAACGGGAAGAACCGGAAACATGTTAATAATCGCATCCTCGCCGTGATGGGCTTTGATCTGATCAAAAAGCCTGCGAAGGTGGGCCTTGTAGATTGCAAGATCGTCCTGTCTTCGCATGATGTCGTTGTGAGGATCCTCTGCCGTGATTGACCAGATGGCCGTGTTGTCGCCGAGAACCGAGCGAATTCTCTGATCATCGACGGTCGCACTGAGCGCCAGCTTGAGGGCGACTGGTACGTCTTTCGGCCCAGAATACTCGCCAACTTTGAAATTTATCGACGGCTGGTGGAGTTGCCATTTCCAAGTAGATGGCTCGCGGTGCTTTTGGTGAACAGATACAGGCATGATGTCACCAAGTAATGTACCCAGTTCGATGAGAAGCGGCTGTGGCGCAAGCGCAAACACACTCAACTGTAGAATCTCCTTCTGTTCTATCCGCTCTTTCACCTTGCGTTGGAATTGGCGGTGTAAATGCGCGCTTTGCATGCCCCAAAACTCCGGTTCATCATCCTTGATTTCTGAATTCAGCTCGATGTCGATGGTTCGTCGCTCCGCCGGATGCCTGTCGGGCGGCATAGCGGCAAAAATGGCTTTGGTGGAAACCAAAGAGTCCATTTGGCCGATATTCGCCGCGAAACGGAGCACATGCGCCGCGCGGTCAGCGTCCATATCTGTAACAGTCTCGATCCGCTCTTCGTGCTCGCGCTTCATTGCCACGAGCGTTTCTTCCGGATAGTCGTCCACGTGGTCTACGTCGATTTCCTTGTGATGGACGGGGCACATCAGCATCAGGTTGCTGATGTCGCGGGCGAGGAGTGGCGAACGGACTTTATCACCCCTTGGACCATTATCGCTATCTGCCACAATATGCGCGATGAAACCGAACTTTCCGTCTTCCTTGCCAGCGATTAGATCCCCGACAAGGAGCTTGTTGCATCCTGAAAATTCACATCGACCCGCCGCCAAAGCCCATAATTGGGTCTGAATCTTGGCCGGGATATTTGAACTAGACAATTTTTTGCTCCATTTTGATTAGCGCTACCACAGCGAGTTGCGATTGGATGGTCAGACGAGTAGTCAACCGATTTCCGGCTATCGAATGATGCTAGTGTTCCGACGGTTTCCAACCTTCGCCAAGTCCAGCTTCGGGAACTGCATTCGCAATTATCAGCTGGCCGGTCTCGGGCAATTGGCCACGTTGAAACGTAGTGATAGTCGCCTGAATCGAGGCGTTGCCCATTAGACGGACAATGACCAACGCTGCAAACGAAGGTCCGCTGTTTTCGACCATATCCGTCATCGAGGCCACGTCGATCTCGCTAGGTATTGGTGGGAATGTCGGGTGCGAGTGCCATTCGCCAAGATAGTCAACCCGACCAGCGCGACCACTATTTTCCAGCAAGATCCGATCCATCTGTTGTGAGTGCGGCTCAGGCAAACTATCGAAACGATCTCGTGACCCCGCCTCAAGATCGACGGTGAAACCGACGAGTTCAAATTTTCCCGGAGCTGTCTGTTCTGCAACCAACCACCCGCCGATCTCGCGGTTGCCGCCTTGCTTAAGGTGGATCTGCAGTTTCGCAAGCTGCGAGCGTGGGACTGTGAGGCTAAGCGTCATCTTGTACTCCAAGGTGAGTCATGACGCGTTCAACGCCCTCTTCTGCACAACTTGTGCTGTCTATTACCCATCCGTCGGTAGGACCGAAAATGACCGGATGGGTGTCAAAGGGATGATCAAAGATCCAGCCTTTGCGAAGGCCGATAAAGTATGCAGGTTCCGGATGAACTCTAATCTCCGTTGTTGAAAGGGCGTCTAGGGCATGACGAACCAGCCTGTTGGCAATGACCCCTACGTCGCCGTCAGAGGCGAATAAGGGCTCATCGTCGTCATCACCTTGCACCCCGTAATTGTGTTCGCGGCCCTCTGGCGGTGCCATGCCTTTCTCCTCGCACCATGCTCGCAATTGAGATGCAGCGGTCAGTGGTGGCGGATCTTCAGACGGGATACTTCGTGCAATCAGTCCTCCGAGTCCTCCGGCGTAGACTCGTCCCCAAACGAGAGGTTTACGCTTCTGCGTGCAAATGGCCGCTGCCATTCGAAACACTCCGCTATCAGCCGTCGTATCTATGACGAGATCACAAGTGCTGATGATCTCGCTCAACTGAGCAATATGCTGGACAGCGGATTGAGACGTCAGACTCATTCCCAAGGCACCGACTTTCACTGCCGGATTTATTCGTAGCAATCTGTGCCTAAGCGAAACCGCCTTGTGATGCCCCACATCCATTTCATCGAGTTCGTTTCGAACCAAGTTGTCGGACCAAAGAACGTCATTGTCGAACAAAATGAATTGACCGACGCCTTCGCGCGCAAGACTGGCGGCCACCTTTGATCCCAGCGAGCCTGCACCGATGATGCAGATGCTAGATTCTCGGAACATCTTCCCGTGAACCCGGCGTTCTTTTGCCGTTGGTGGCTCAAAGGTATGAAACAGGTCAATCCTTCGTTTCGACCCGTTGTGGAGAACGCGCAGCAATACCTCTTGCTTGCCATTTGAAATGACGACCAACATGTCGCCGGCGCCTTCTACCCATTTACGGAGCCATGAAGGCAGGTACTGGTACAAGAGCCCCTTCAGTTCCTCGGGCTGCAGATCTGGAATATGCCGAATGTCGGGCAATCGATATAGGACCCCAGGGACCACCCTTCCCCCAAATCCCGCACCATCAATCGGCACGCGCAAGCCAGAGTCCAACCCGATGCTCGCAATGCGAGCAACAAGGACTTCGGAAGCCCCAACCCGGCGCTCCAAAGTTATATGAATATCGGTTGCGTGTCCGGCAAGGCGCAACCTTAACAGGCGGGCGGTGTCAGGCGGTAGCATGAAGCGTCGGGAACACCCCGAGAGCAGCGAGGGTAAGTCGGTAGGATGAGCGCTTTCCACGTCCGAGAAACCATCGTCCTTTGGGGTTGCTTCGAGAAGTGCTTTGGCACTCCTTACCACATCGGCGCTCTTGCAGTCGGGATGCCAGTTATCCGGTCTATACTGGAGGCATAGTTCACCACCCTCGCCGTATTGGTGCTGCGATAAACGGACGGAGCTGTCGGCTGGAAGTACGAATGGTGGCAGATCTGGAAAGAGTGCTGGGAAAACCAGCCGCAATGGAATGCGACGATCACCGGCGAGCAGAACAAACGACCACGTCAGCAGGCCATCGGCGTTCTTGCCGAATTGGGGTTCTTCTAGCCAAGCTGATGCCGCGGCTAGGCTAGCGAGCTCTTCACACTCACGGATTAGCCTCGCCTCGCCGGCTGTGAACTCCATCAACCAAAACCTTTTGGCTCCGTCGGCCTCCGATCCTCACCACCAAAAACGAGACCCGGCGCAGAAGCCCCGGCCGCAGCGGCAGGAGCCACGGACGCCGCACGTGAACCCGCGGATGCCGCTACCCTCGAGCGAACACCTTCAACAAGGGTGCTGCCAAGATTTCGTGACAGTTCATTCAAAACAATATTCGTATCACTGAACTTTTGAACGGCGCCAAAATCTGATCGAGCGGTTTCAAGCCACTCAAAGAAGGATTTTCGACGATCGGGAAAGTCCTTCCACCGATCCGCAAAATTCTCAGAAGGGTCAGTCGGGTTGGCGATCCATGACTCACCATTTCGTTCTTTGACTTCGAGATGCATGTCCTTCAGGATTTTGGCAATTGCATCTGACACCCTTGCTTCGCCTGCGTAGGCATGGGCCGAGAGCGTCGTGAGGATCACACTGATAACCTTCAGCTCCGGATCCCGCTCCGCGAACCACTCATCCCTGTGACGCTTCAAGATCATGATGGCTGACTGGAGAGGTGTTCGCACCCGAAATACCGGGACGTCCTCCACACTCGCTGTCACTTTGCCTTGGGCGTCGAGGAATGCCCTGCGACGCTCATTCAGCTGTTCGATCTGCCTTGACTTGAACCAGGCGGCAAAGCCCCTAGGATTGCTTCGGGGCCAATCATCCGTGATGATACGGTATGTGCTAGTCTTGTCTTTATCGGTGATGGCAATCGCACCTTCCGCAAGCGCCTGATCCGCGAGGTAAGAAGAAAGAACGGCACGCATGTTTGCCTCGTTCGGCACAGCCGGCAATACGTCCATGTGGAATTGCGCACCATCTGCGTAGATCAAGGTGCAGCATCTTCTAGGCTCATCACTTACCTCATTCTTGATCCCTCGCGCATCGCGATACGCCTTGAGCTCAGCCAGCAGAAGAGCGCGCAGATCAGCTTGCGAAATTTGCGCTTTCGTCAGAGACCGGAACGAGACAACGATGTCGAGATCGTAGTCTTCGTCCTTGGATGTCGGCTTGATCGGTGTGCCGAGCGCGAAAGAGCCTTGGATATAGACATCGGGATCATAATCACGAACCTTGGAGTCATCTCGATGCAAAAACTCGCCAAGATCCTTGTAGCGCCTTTCGGCTTGATCGAAGCGATCTTGCGGCACTGCCAATTCTTCCGCAAGTTTCTCAATTGCAACATTATACCCATATCCTACGCCCGCGCTCACATTCATATCAAACCTCTTGTTCACAATCCCACAACTACAAGATGTCCATTTTAAGACTGATTTTCAACGGCTATGCCGAACCAAACGCCTGTCTTTTTTACAAGCAGTTTTGGAAAGTGAACTTGCTACGAATGGCGGCGGTTAGAGCTCCAAGCGGAGCATGAGAGAACCGTTCCCAGTGCCCGATTAGGGCCGTTACCGTCGCCCAAGCCGGCCCAGTCTCGCCAGCTGTGCCAGCATTTTTGACCCTGCGTCAGTGGATCCTGTGCCGCCTGTGGAACCCGTCTGACCCATGCCTTGCCTCGCTGGCATCTGCTGCACGCCAAAGAACTGCCGCGCCCTGAGGGCTGCGTATTCTGCGCCACTGGCCCCGCCGATGAGGTAGCGATTGTAGGCCTGCTGGCTTCCCATGGCGGCGCGGGCAAAGCTGTAGCCGCCGCCGAGACCTCCGGAGAGGGCGGGCATCATGATGTTGCCGGAGATCGCGCGGACGATGAAGGGCGTGGCGATAATGAAGCCCTTGGCCATGAGCACCATCATGAAGAAGGGAATGAGCGCGCCGATGTTTGAGGCCCCTTCGGGATCGCCTAGTTCACCGATGAGCGCGGAGGAAACGCCTGTGATCGTTGCGAACACGCCTGCGACGACGATGGGGTATAGTGCAAAGGAAATCAGCGCGGACAGCCAGCGCGCGAAATAGTCCTTGGTCACTTCGAAGAGGGTGAGGAAGATCATCACCGGAGCGATCCCAATCAGGAGTGCGATCATCAGTCGAGAGGCCACGAGGATGAAAGCGGCCAGCCCGCCGAGTATCGAGAGCAGAAGCACCCCGACGATGTCGAGCATGGCCCCGGCCATCCAGTTCAGCTCTGATCCGGCTGCATTGAGGTAGTCGCCGAGTTCCGCGATCAGCCGGTCAAACTCTTCGGCAAAGGTCCCAGAGGGACCCGGGGTGCCGCCACCGACCGAGGCTACAAGCGCGCCCGCAATCCTGTCGATGCCGGCCAGGATGGCAGATGAGAGCGCGTTGAACTGCACCCAGTTGGTCGCGAATATCCCGATGAGGCCGATCTTGACTGCCAGCCAAAAGGCCGTTCTGCCGTCCATCGCCTTGTATTGGTAGATCATGTTCAGGAAGACGAGGATCACCACCAATGTTGTACCCACAACCAAAAGTGTGCCCACGGTCGCAGCGACGGACCCGAACTGGGATTCCGCGGCGGTGTCGAGGTAGCCCTGGGAAGTTTCAACGAAGTAGGTGACGACACTCATCGCGGCGCTGCCTTACCAATTGCCTGCGGCGTCGCAGATGGCCTGGGCGGCAGGGCGGGCGGCGTTGGCGCGGCGGTTGTAGGCGTCCGAGGCTTCGAGCATTTCCCATCGTTCGTCGCTCGCGTAGCTCTCCCGAAACACGGCCTCGGCTGCGTCCCAGGACGGGAACCGGGTCGCGCAGTCGCAGTTGCCGATCTCGACGACCCGCTCGAGATTCTGGGCGCGATAGATGTCCTGAACCAGAACCCGCTGATAGGCTTGGCGCAGGGGGATCTCCTGCATCCAGACGGGCTCGGCGGGCCGGTCCGGACAGACGTCAAAGCTGCGATCGAGGGTTGGCACTAGGTTGCGCTCAGCGAAGCCGGGTGCCGACGTCAGGCCCAAGACCAGCGCGGTCAGTACGAGGGTACAGCCCGCCTGCCTCATGCCGTGGCTCCAGCGGGTGTGGTTTCGCGCTTCAGGAAAACGGTGTGCCCGATATTGGCGAACTCCGAAGTGCTGATCGACACCACCTCCCACCCGTCTGCGCCCTTCTCGTTCAGGCTGGCCTGCATGTCGGAGAGGCTGGTCTTGCGGGTCATGGGAAAGGACAAGATAACGTATTCAAAGGTCTTCATTGGGAAATTCCAATCTCAGTTGCGCCGGGGAGGTAGAATTCGGTGATGCCGCGTTTGCCGTCATGGCGACCGGCCTGGATGATCACATCGATGGAATTTTCGATGTACTGGATCATGTCGGCATAGGTCATCGGGATTTCGGTCTTGAGTGCCGCGATCGCGAGCCGCTGCACGGCCAGTTGCGGGGTTTCGGCATGCAGCGTGGTCATCGAGCCGCCATGGCCGGTGTTGATGGCTTCCAGAAAGGTCATGGCCTCCTTGCCGCGCACCTCGCCCAGGATGATCCGGTCGGGGCGCATGCGCAGCGTGGCGGTGAGAAGCACATCGGCGGTCTGGAATTCCGCGTCGCGATTGGCGATGAGGGTCACGGCATTCGGCTGGGTCGGCAGAAGCTCGGCGGCTTCCTCGATGGTCACGATGCGTTCCTCGGACGGTACGTGAGAGAGGATTTTGCGCGCGGCCACGGTCTTGCCGGTGGAGGTGCCACCCGAGACGATCATGTTGAGTTTGTTCTCGACGCAGAAGGCCAGCGCATCATCGATCAAACCCGCGGCCACCACCGCGCGCAAGGCGCGCTTTTTTTCGACGCGCAGGTCTTCGAGCTTGCGCTCTTTTCCGTAGAGGAAATTGAGCGCAATGCCCTCGAGTGGCAGGCTTGAGAAGAACCGCAGGCTGATCGACATGGCCGAGAGCACGGCGGGCGGGGTGATGACCTGTGCGCGGATCGGGCGCCCCTTGTAGGTGATCGAGACCGAGACGATGGGGCGGTCCTTGCTCATCGTGGTATTGGCCGAGGAGGCGATCTGGTTGCCGAGGTCCCTGACCTGAACGCCCGTCAGCCTCTGGTCCAGCGCGCGCATGAAGTGATCACCCTGGAATTCGCCCCAGCAGGTGCCGTCAGAGTTGATGCAAATCTCGATGACATCGTCGCGGGCGGCGGCGTCGATCCGGTCGAGCGAGGTTTCAAGATAGCTCAGCGACATGGGCTCAGAATATCTCCAGATCGCGGTCGACCATGACAGTGACGCGCGCGCCCTGGTCGACATAGATGACGGGGCCGATGGAGAGGTAATCGCCTATGACGCTGTCCGTGGCATCTGCCAGATCATCGCCAACGTCTTCGAGAACGTCGGCGGCAGTCTCATCCTGGACCTCGGAGGCGGCGGCACTGGGTGCTGCCGAAATCAGCGAGATCAGGGCGGCCGACCCGAAACGCTCGGCGAAGCGTGTGTCCACGAAACCGGTGACGCCAGAACGGCCCAGTTCATCACCTCCGAAGGAGCTGATCTGAACGGTCTGGTTGTCGGGCAGGATGATCCGGTCCCAGGCGATCGTGACGCGGCGCTGCGCGATATCGACGCCAGCGCGGTAGCGCCCGACGAGACGGGATCCGCGGGGGATCAAGAGGCGCACGCCATCGACGCTGTAGACATCCTCGGACACCACGGCACGGGTCTGGCCGGGTAGCGAGCTGTCAAGGGCAGTTTCCATGACGGCTTGGATCATGGTGCCCTGTAGAATCGTGTTGGAGGGATTGGCGATCACCTCGGCCTGCGTCACCGTCGAGGGCAGCGCCCCGTTCAGCACGAAATCCGTCACCTCGCCAAAAGTGCGTTCGGTCAGAGCCGTTTCATTCGCTCCGGAGGCACCGCCAAAAGCGATGGTGGGCGAGGTGATGCGCCGCTCCTGGAAGGCGCGTTCTGAACCGCCCCGGGTTTGCCGGAGAGTTTTTTGTTCAAAACTTAGGCGACGTGATCAAGAGCATTTATGCTCGCGT
>NZ_RCTZ02000032.1 GCF_003667315.2 Tropicibacter alexandrii
AAACGGTTCCCAGGGTTTCCCTTTTCCATAGCTTACCTTCCGAGCTTTTGGCTCTCCGGTAAACCCGGTCTGGTTCATTTCGTCTTTGGTTCTGGTCGCGCCGTGACTGCGATACGCGTCGAGCATCAAACGCGTATATTCGGCCGTGCTCTGGGTCACGGTGCCCAAACCGGGCCATGCGAACAACGGATCCGACCAAGTAATTTCCAACTCAATCTCGATTCCAAGCAGTGCGGCCACTTCGATCGCAGCAGTCGGCTCCTTGTCCTCGGGCCAGTAGTGATCCTCGAAGGAAACAACCACGTCGAGATCGGCATCAACCCAGATTTCGGCCAGACTCGCTCCCATGCGCTCGCTGGCATTGGTCGCATCCTCGAACAGGGCAGCCCGGATCAAATGGGTCACCTGGTCACTATTGAGGTCAAGCCTTGGCCGCGGATCTATAATTGACACGATGGGTTCAATCTCTTGCCTTTCGGCGCGGGATTGGACTGGCACTGGTTTTTCATCGGTCGGTTCCAGCCAGAAGGCTTCTGGAAAAATGTTGATTGGTGATGCGCCGCAGCTGGGGCAGTGCCATTGGTTTCCAGCGATCTGTGGGCCGGTGATCTCTGAGTTGCAGTGAAGGCAGTACCAGAGGTTCGATTCCTCCATCTCCAAGAACGGGTGCCGCACATTTCCTTCCGCATCCGGCTTTGTGGCGCGCCGTGGCCAATCGGCAAATCGCCGCGCCTTGACGCTCTGCATCAATTCCCTCGCAATCCCGATGGCTTCTTCACGTAGCACGCGATCGTTCATCGGGCTGGTCTGGGCATGCTTGATGTCGATCTCGACACGAGGGGCGGCCAAAGGGTTTTCTGGCAGCACGATCTGCCAACCCTCACCATCCATGCGGACGTCACCAAGCATTGTTTTCAGTTCGTATGGATGCCCCCGTACTTCTCCTTGAGTGACGGCATCGGGGCTTCCGAAGATATGGTCGAAGGTCGCACCGTCGTAGGAAGTGATCCGTTCCACGAAGGCCTTGATCGTGGCAACTTGTGCTTCGGAGGGAACCCACTCTCCTTTGGCGCTGCCTGTCAACGCATTCCAATGAGCAAAGCCCATTCGACTGGCAACAAAGTCGAGCGCTACGTGCTGTGGTTGACCCGTCGCCCTAGCGTAACGCTTCGCCAGGAGTTTCAAAGTTTTAAGCTTAGTGTTCTCTGTCATGATCCATGTCCAAGCTGGATCTGACTAGGTGCCCGCTGCTAATCAGACCCGCCGATGGCATGAGGTCTGCTGTTCGAAATCAAGATCGCTGCAAAGCTTCGCGTGGCGGGCACACCGGCCTGCGAGAAAGGCCTTGTTTAACCTCTGCCATTTTTGAACGCAGGTCAACACCAGCGAGTTGCGGGCGTGCGGCGCCTCCGACTTAGCGCCGTTTGCCCGACAGAGTTTGAGGTTGGCCGGTTTCCCGGTGACGGGTTGAGGGCTGGGAGAGTGGCTCCCGGCGCCTGTCGCGGAGGAATGCCGATGGGCGTTGTGGAAGTTCTGGATGCGGTACAGCCGACGCGGGCTGGTGGCTGGAAAGTGGATGTGAGCCGGGGTGACCGGATTGGGCGGGTGTCGTCCGAATGGTTCAACAGGCCGGATGACGAGCGGTACCTGTCGCTCGACGATCTCTGGGCCAATGTGAAGGGTCGCTCTGAGCGCAGCCGCAGCCGGGTGGTGCAAACCGCCGACATCCGTGTCGAGGCAGCGCGCGACAGTGCAGAGCGGCTGCACTTGGTCCTGCCGAAAGCGCATGAGCCGGTCGCGCCCACACACTGGGCCTTCGGCCAGCTCGCCAGCATTGTCGGCGCTCCGGCCTCCTACCTGCGGCAGTTGCCCGCGCCACTGGCGGGGATCAACCTGCAATACGGCCTGACCAACCACCGCGCCGAGCAGGTGAAGACTTTCGAGACGGAAGACGGCCGGACCGAACTGCGCGCCGTGACCGGTCCCGACTACGGTCGCATCCATGACTTCGAGCTTGTCGAGGCGGTGCAGCGCATCGCGGGCAATGGCACGGGCGATACGCGCTGGAAGGTGCCGGGTGTGCTCGACTGGTCGACCGGGGTCTACAACCCCGATGTCGAAATCAGTCGCGACACGACCACGCTCTACGCCTCGGACCGCGACGTCTTCTTGTTCCTGGTCGACGACCGCAATCCGATCGAAGCAGGCAAGTTACCCGACGGCTCCCCCGATCTCTATTTCCGGGGCTTCTATTGCTGGAATTCCGAGGTGGGCGCGAAGACCCTTGGTATGGCGAGCTTCTACCTGCGGGCGGTGTGCCAGAACCGCAATCTCTGGGGTGTCGAGGACTTCCAAGAGATCAAGATCCGTCACTCGAAATACGCCGCTTCGCGCTTCGCACATGAGGCCGCGCCCGCGTTGACGCGGTTTGCCAATTCCTCGCCGCAGGGGTTCGTGAACGGGATCAAGGCGGCGCGGCAGCAGATCGTGGCGCGCAGCGATGAGGACCGCGCGGATTTCCTGCGTAAGCGCGGTTTCTCGAAAGCCGAATCCGGCAAGATCATCGAGAAGGTGCTGATGGAGGAAGGCCGCCCGCCCGAGAGCATCTTCGATTTCGTGCAGGGCATCACGCGGCTCGCCCGCGACAAGACTCAGCAGGATGCACGCCTCGACATGGAAGGGCGCGCCAAGAAGCTCCTCGACCGCGTTGGCTAATGTGGCGACCGGAGGCGATATCGCCTCCGGTCTCGTTCCTGTTTCATCGATCTGCTACCGTGCCCGAAATGTTTAGGTGTTGGAAGTACGCGCATGGAAGAAATCGATTGGTCAGATCGTGCATTTTATGATGACGGCGAATGGGTTACCTGGTCGGAAATCGACGAGCAACTTCGCTACAAGGAGTGGGGCGCAAAATACCCGAACGCGATTAGGTCTATGATCCCATATTTTGAGGATCTCCTGTCCCTCGCGGAAAGCTACCACCTCGAGACCGGCCTTCACCTCTCTGTCTACGGCGATATCGGTGAGCTGTTTGGTGCTATCACGTATGGTATCAAGCTGAACAAGACCTATGCCCAGGGTGCTGACGGAAGACTTGGCAATGATCATGTCGAGGTCAAAACCATTACGCCATTCAAAACAAAGGATGTGGTTGTGGTCGATACAAATGGGCATTTCAACAAGCTCTTGGTTGTAAAGATCAACGAGGATTTTCAGGTCTCGGGTCGGATGATCGACCGAAAAGATCTTCCAAAGCGCGAAGGGCGCTACTTGCGGGTTCGGTGGGGCGATTTACCAACGCCGAAATGATCGGCCCGATCAGCGACAGAGAGTCCGAGGGGGCGGTTTGGTCTTTGACGGTTTGAAGCGGGGAGAGAGGCTCTCCGCACCGTCGGAGATATGCCCATGTTCGACCTTACTCTCCAAACTCAGCCGGAAACACAGAAGACAGGTTTGCCGCCGAGCTTCCTGACCGTTCTTGCAGATCAAGACTTGCCGTTTGCGCTCACGACGGCTTGCCACGCGTCGGCGGCTCTCATGTCCGGGCAGGCACACCCCAAGGTACTGGAGCGGTTTCCCACGCTGGCCGAAGCCATGCAGGGGGCAATCGTTCATGCCGAAAATGTCACCCCCGAAGAGGCACCGCGCATCCTGGCGATCCTCGATAGGGAGGGCCGCCTCGTTCTGGCCGGGGCTGTCCATGGTGGCGGGGTCGCATGGTGCCACCCCGTCTCGGATGCCGCCGAAGCCCGCGCCGTCGTGTCCGAGGCCAGCCAGGCCCGCGCGCAGGCCATGCGGGCGGCCGAGTGGCATGAACATAGCCTCGCGCGACGGCTGCGGCACCACGCCGACGTTCTCGATGCCCGTCTTGTCGATCCGCTCTGGCGTGTCTTCGCGTCTCGCGCCCTGCAGATCGCGGCGTGACGCCCGAGAGTCAGAGAAGGGCAGGGGAGGATGTGAGCCTAGGAGGACGAGAGAGAGCCTCGGGGTTCAGATCCTTTCCCTCATTTCGGAGTTTCCAATGTCCAAGATCGAACCCACCCTAGCCGCGCCGATGGCGCCGTCCAGGATTGATTTCGCCGCCGTGCTGGCTCGGCAGTCCGAGCGTGACGCGCGGATCGCAGCTTTGCGTCCGGCCAACAAGGAGCGCCTCTTCGATGGCCTGACTGCCGCGGGCATCACCCATGTGACCGTGAGCTTTGACGGCTATGGCGATTGCGGCCAGGTTGAAAGCATCGAAGCCTACGCTGGCGACGCCGAAGTCACTTTCCCCAAGACCCAGATCGCCTATGCCGCATTGACCTGGGACGACCCGGAGGTCGAGATGCGGGCGCTTTCGCTCGAAGATGTCGTGGAGCAACTGGCGTACGACTTGCTGTCTGACACCCACGGCGGTTGGGAAAACAACGACGGGGCCTACGGCGAATTCTGCTTCGACGCGCGCGCGCGCTCCATTCACCTTGAGTTCAACGAGCGCTTCACCTCGTCCGAACTCACCACCCACGATTTCTGAGGGGGCGGCGATGGCACATCCCTACCACCACGCCCTGTCCTCGGTGAAGAAATGGGGCGGCACGGTCGACGACTTCATGGCGGTGCATTCCTGGTTTGACCAGAGCAAGGAGATCACAGCCGATTTTCGGCACCGGGCGCTGCGCCACCATGCGGAGGGCATCTTCATGGCCGAGACGATTTTCGGCCCGACACTTACGCTCTCGACCGGGCGCGTCATCCCGACCCGGTGGGTCGGCGAGCAGCATGTTAAGGAGGACCTTGGCTTAATCCCGAGCTTCGCCGATTGGGTGAAGGCCATTCGGCCCGAGCCTTGGATGGGTCGGACCGAACGGATCGAGGCACAGGTCGATCCGCATCTCGTCTCGCCCGTGGTCGAGGTCACGTGACATGACCGATCCCACTTATCTAAGTCTTGGCTTGCCACCGACCGCTTCGCCACTGGCAGTGGTTCGCGCGGCGGTCCGGGCGCTGCACCCCGACACACGCGCTGTTTGCGGCCTCCGGACGGCGCGCAAGCGCTTCTACCGGCAAATGCTCTGCGCTCATGCCGCACGACAGGCGGCAGACGACACGTCGATCGGCTGATCGCTCCCGGCCGACCCTTCCAATCCAGTACTCGGCCTTCTGGCCGGGTCTTCCCCATTCAGGAGGTCCCCATGGCGGATTACTTCACCCATTTCTCATGCCTGCTCGACGTCGGCACTCCCGAAAAGGCGGCCCGAGCACTCGCGCTGTTTCACGATCTGCGCGCTGCGGATCAGGACGCCGACGACCCGGATATCGCTGGCTTCGATCTCGTGCACCAGGATGCCCCCGAGGGCAGCAGCCTCTGGATCCATGATGACGAACACGGCGATGTCGAAGCCGTCATCCGCTTCGTCTTGCGTCTTGCTGAAGAGCTCGACCTCACCGGCCTTTGGGGGTTCCAGTATTCTCTGACCTGCTCTCGGCCACGACTCGACGCCTTTGGTGGCGGCGCTCATGCCATCGATCTCAGCGCGCGCAAATCCATCGGCTGGTCCAGCACGCAAGAATGGCTGGCCGCCGCATTGAACGGGGAGGACATCGATGCCTGAGGTGATCTGCACCACCGTCTACCAGTTCCCCGAACTCTCGGATGCCGCCAAGGAGAAGGCGCGCAGCTGGTATCGCGAGCTTGGCCCCCATGACGATTGGTGGGACGCGGTCTATGAGGATTTTGAGCGGGTCTGCGAGATCCTTGGCATCCGCCTGAAAACCACCTCCGTCCGCCTGATGAGTGGCGGGACGCGGGCCAAGCCCTGCATCTGGTTCTCCGGCTTCTGGAGCCAGGGTGATGGAGCTTCGTTCGAAGGCTACTGGTCCCACGTCAAGGGCGCCGCCGCGCGTATTCGGGACTATGCCCCGACGGATGTGACGTTGCACGGCATCGCCGACCGGCTGCAGGCCATCCAGCGGCGGAACTTCTACCAGCTCGCCGCCGCGGCCAGCCACCGTGGCCGCTACTACCACGAATACACCATGTCTGTGGACGTCACGCGCGACAGCCCGACCTGGCAGCCGCCGACCGAGGACGCGGAAAAAGTCGTGACCGAGACGCTGCGTGATCTGGCCCGCTGGCTCTACCGTCAGCTTGAAGCCGAATACGACCACCTCACCTCGGACCAGGCCATCGAGGAGGGAATCATCGTCAACGCGTATACTTTCACGGAAGGAGGGCGGCGGTTCGGGTGATCCTGCCGAGTCACTTGTTCCCGTCGATCCACTTCGACATCAGCCCCTTGTCGCGAAAGCACTCGTCCGGGACGGCGCGCCGTTTGATCCGCGCGAGCTTCTCCGCGAAGGCCACCTGCTTGGACGTGGGCAGCCGGTCCATGTCCGATACCGGCTTCAGCCGGGCCTGTGCCTCGATCCAGGCGCTCAACGAACGGCGGTCCTGCTGAACTTCCCAGGGCAGGAGCGTCCGGTTGCGCTGCGCGAGCGATCGCGCATAGGCGATCTGCTTGGGCGTTGCCGGCAGGGCGTGCGTGGTGATTTCCATGGTGGAACCCCCTTTCTGGCTTGGCTCAGAATATAGAACAGAACAAGAACAAAATCAAGCCGAGCTTCCGGGACGCGTCGGATTCGAGAGGGAGAGAGGGGCCGGGAAAGATCAGGTCCGAGGCTGCCCGAGAGAGGGTGTACGGGCCTGATCCTGTCCTTCATTCCGGAGTTTCCCGATGACCCATCTTGCCCCTGTTGCGCAGGCGTCCTTGCCTGCGCCCATTGTCCCGTTGGCAGCAAATCCTGCCCCTGCGATCGTTGCTGTTGCCGAAGCGCTGCAGCCCGATCTGGCGCAAGGGCTTCAGATCGACGCGCTGCGCCTGCGCCGCGAGATGGAACATGCCTTTGGCGGTTCCGATGCGACCGGTGCTTGGGACTGGAAGCTCGCCTATGAGGCGGGCGAGGTGGCGCTGATCCTCTTTCTGCGAAAGTTCGGTCGGGCGCTGCTTGCGCGTGCCGGCTCGCCTGCGGCGCTCTTGCCGATCCTCGCCAAGGTGGCAGGCCTCTTGCCCACGCACACCCGGCGGTCGGAAGAGATGGAGCGCTTTCAGCAATTCTCGACGCCGCTGCCCATGGGGCTCGCGGCTGTGGCGGCAGCACAGATCACGCCCCGTGATCTTGTCCTAGAGCCGTCTGCCGGGACCGGGCTTCTGGCGATCCTCGCCGAGATCGCCGGCGGCACTCTGGCTCTGAACGAGTTGGCGGACACCCGCGCCGATCTTCTGCGCCTGCTGTTCCCGGCCCGACCGGTCACCCGGTTCGATGCCGCGCAGATCGACGATCATCTCGACGCCTCCTCAAGCCCAAGCGTCATTCTGATGAACCCGCCCTTCTCGGCCCAAGCCAATGTCGATGGTCGGTCGACCGAGGCGACGGCCCGACATCTGCGCTCGGCCCTTGCGCGCTTGGTTCCCGGCGGACGGCTCGTGGCCATCACAGGGGCCGGTTTTGCTCCGGATGCGCCGGCCTGGGCCGAGACCTTCGGCCGTCTGACCGAGACGACCCATCTCATCTTCACCGGCGCGGTGTCGGGCGCAGCTTTCGCCAAGCACGGCACCAGCTTCGAGACGCGGATTTCTGTCTTCGATAAATGCCGCGGCGGCGAGCCGGGAGGCATCACCGCAGACCTGCGCCAACCCACATCCCCGGACGTGGCACATCTGATGTCCCAGGTCACTGCCGAGGTTCCGCCGCGCCTCGAACTGGATCCAGCTCCTGCTGCGGGGCAGGGCCATTCTTCCCCCTTTCCGGGAAATTCTCACCTCACCACCCGCAAACCCGCCAGCCGATCGCACGCGATCTCTGCAGCCAATCCGGCGAAGCCTGAAACCCAGATTGAGGCCGAGGAACTGGACTACGCTCTCCGCGACGCCGCCGAGGACGAAGATGCCGCACGGCTGTCCGACGCGATCTACGAGACCTTCCGTCTGCAGGCTATCGACATCCCAGACGCCGCATCGCACCCGACCAAGCTTGTGCAATCGGCGGCCATGGCCTCTGTCGCACCTCCGAAAACCTCCTATCGCCCCAAGCTTCCGGCGACCATCCTGCGCGACGGCCTGCTGTCCGACGCGCAGCTCGAGACCGTCATCTACGCGGGGGAGGCGCATGGCGCATATCTCGCAGGGTCTTGGATCGTCGATGAGACCGGCGACATGGTCTCGGCCGCGCCCGACGATGCCGCTGACGCCGTCCGCTTCCGCCGGGGTTTCTTCCTCGGTGATGGCACCGGCGCGGGCAAGGGCCGCCAGTCGGCTGGGATCCTGCTCGACAACTGGTGCCAAGACCGCCGCAAGGCGCTGTGGATCTCAAAGAGCGACAAGCTGCTGGAAGATGCGCAGCGCGACTGGTCGGCGCTCGGGCAGGAGCGCCTGCTGGTCACGCCGCTCTCGCGCTTTGCCCAAGGCCGCGACATCCCGCTTACCGAGGGCATTCTCTTCACCACCTATGCGACGCTGCGTTCGGAAGAACGAGGTGGGAAGAAATCCCGCGTCGACCAGATCGTCGACTGGCTCGGGGCAGATTTCGACGGGGTGATCCTCTTCGACGAAAGCCATGCCATGGCCAATGCCGCCGGCGGCAAAGGCGAGCGCGGCGAAACACAAGCCTCGCAGCAGGGCAGGGCGGGCCTGCGCCTTCAACACAAACTTCCGAATGCCCGCGTGGTCTATGTCTCGGCCACAGGCGCGACGACGGTCCACAACCTCGCCTACGCGCAACGCCTTGGGCTTTGGGGCGGAGAGGACTTTCCGTTCGCCACGCGCGGGGAGTTCGTCGAGGCAATTGAGGCTGGCGGCGTCGCCGCGATGGAGGTCCTCGCCCGCGATCTGCGGGCGCTCGGACTCTACACGGCGCGGTCGCTGTCCTATGACGGTGTCGAATACGAGATGCTGGAACACGCGCTGACCCCCGAGCAGCGCGGCATCTACGATGCCTATGCCGGGGCCTTCGCCATCATCCACCACAACCTGACCGCGGCGCTGGAGGCGGCGAACATTTCCGGCGCGGCCGACGGGCCGAGCGGGTCGGGCACGCTCAACCGCCAGGCGAAATCCGCCGCGCGGTCAGCCTTCGAGAGCGCCAAACAGCGCTTCTTCGGCCATTTGCTCACCTCGATGAAGACCCCCACGCTGATTGCATCCATCGATGCCGATCTGGCTGCGGGTCATGCGGCGGTCATCCAGATCGTCTCGACGGGCGAGGCACTGATGGAACGTCGCCTGTCGGAGATCCCGACCGAGGAGTGGAACGATATCCGCTGTGATATCACGCCCAGGGAATACGTCCTCGATTACCTCGCCCATTCCTTCCCGGTGCAGCTCTACGAGCCTTTCACCGACAGCGAGGGCAATCTTTCCTCCCGTCCCGTGGTGCGCGATGGCCAGCCGGTCGAATGCCGCGAGGCCGTCCGCCGTCGAGACGCGCTGATCGAAAAGCTGGCTTCGCTGCCGCCAGTGCCGGGTGCGCTCGACCAGATCGTCCAGCGCTTCGGCACCGATCTCGTGGCCGAGGTCACGGGGCGCTCGCGGCGCATTGTGCGGAAGGGCGAAGGGCATTCGGCACGGCTCGTGGTGGAGAACCGGGCTGGAGCCGCGAACCTCGCGGAAACCCAAGCCTTCATGGATGACGAAAAACGTATCCTGATCTTCTCGGATGCCGGCGGCACCGGGCGCAGCTATCACGCCGATCTCGGGGCGAAGAACCAGCGCCTGCGGGTCCACTACCTCTTGGAACCCGGCTGGAAGGCAGACGCGGCGATTCAGGGGCTTGGCCGCACCAACCGGACCAACCAGGCGCAGCCGCCGCTGTTCCGGCCGGTGGCCACCGATGTCAAAGCGGAGAAGCGGTTCCTGTCGACCATTGCGCGACGTCTCGACACGCTTGGCGCTATAACGCGCGGCCAGCGCCAGACCGGCGGGCAAGGGCTGTTCCGGCCCGAAGACAACCTCGAGTCGCCCTACGCCCGCGACGCCCTGCGCCAGCTTTACCGCCGCATCTATCGCGGCGATGTGGTGGGCTGCTCCCTTGGGGCCTTCGAGGATGCCACTGGCCTCAGCCTGACCGATGACAACGGGCTGAAGGACGACCTTCCCCCGATCACGACCTTCCTCAATCGCCTGCTGGCGCTGACGATCGACATGCAGGCCGTGTTGTTCGCGGGTTTCGAGGAGCTGCTCGATCAGCGAATTGAGGGCGCCATCGCCGCCGGGGTCTATGATCTCGGGCTCGAGACACTCCGTGCCGAGAGCTTCCGGGTGACCGACGCACAGGTCATCTACACCCATCCGGGCTCCGGCGCCGAAACCCAGCTTCTGACCATCGCGGAAAAGCGCCGCAACACGCCGACAGCGCTCGTGGATGCGCTCGACTGGCTCGATGATCCAAAGGCGCGGCTCTTGGTCAACAGCCGCTCAGGTCGGGCCGCAGTGCACGTGCCTGCCACCAGCCTGATGTTGGATGATGGCACGATCGAGCCCCGCCTGCGGGTGATCCGGCCAACGGAGGCCAGCACGGTGCCGGCCAAGATCATGGACGACACCCACTGGCTGGAAGCCGACCGCGCGGCCTTCGCCGCCGCCTGGACCGCGGAACTGGCCGAGGTGCCGGAGTTCTCCGAAGCCACGCTGCACATCGTGGCAGGCCTGCTGCTGCCGATCTGGAAGCAGCTCCCCCAGGACGAAACCCGCGTCTACCGCCTGCAGACCGATGACGGGCAGCGCATCATCGGCCGCCGCGTCTCGCCTGCCTGGGTCGCGACCACGCTGGCCGCCGATGCGCCCAAGCTCTCGGCCGCGCAGGTCCATGCCCTCGTTCTGGAGGGCAAGACCGTGGTGCGCCTGTCCGAAGGGATGGAATTGCACCGCTCGCGCGTCATGGGCGCGAACCGGATCGAACTGTCGGGCTTCTCGGAGGCAGCCAAGGATCGACTCAAGGCCGATGGCTTCTTCTCGGAGATCATCAGCTGGAAGCTGAGGCTGTTCTGCCCGACCTCCGCCGATGGCGTCGCGATACTGGATCGTCTGCTTGCACGTTGTCCTGTCGCAAGGCTACATGATCGCGGAGGTTGTTGACCCATGTATTCCGAGACCGAAGACCTCGTGCGCGATCTGGCAGAAAATGCCGAAGGCGTCTGTCGTGCCTACCTTCCCGCCGGACGGCGGGAAGGATCCTACTGGATCGTCGGCGATCTGCAGAACAACCCCGGCCGGTCGCTCTTTGTGCGGCTGACCGGGCCCGCGTCGGGGCCGGGAGCAGCGGGCAAGTTTACGGATGGGGCCACAGGCGAGCACGGCGATCTCCTGGACATCATCCGCGCCCGGACGGGGATCACGCGCTTCCCCGACCTTCTCGCCGAGGCCCGAGCGCATCTTGGCCGTCCGCAGCCGGTCGTCCCGGATAGGCAAGAGCCGAGGAAGGCCAAGGCGCCCGGTGGCACTCCTGCGGCGGCGGCGCGCTTGTTTGCTGCCTCGAACCCGATCACAGGCACGCTTGCTGAGACCTACCTCCGTTCCCGAGGCATCACCCAATTCGGGGCGAACGGCGCCTTACGCTTCCACCCGAAGTGCTGGCATCGGGAAGAGGGGCAGCCCCGGAGCATCCCCAGACCTGCGATAATCGCGGCGGTCACCGATGGGGCAGGGGCCGTGCAGGGAGCGCATCGCACCTGGCTGGCGCCTGACGGACAGGGGAAGGCGGCAGTGAATCCACAGCGTCGGGCTATGGGTCACCTACTCGGCAATGCTGTCAGGCTCACCTCGCAGGATGACATCCTCGTCGTCGGCGAAGGCATCGAGACCATGCTGTCCCTGTCCGAGGCAATCCCAGGTCTGCCCGTCTGGGCGGCACTCTCTTCGGGTCACCTCGGCGCGGTCCTGTTGCCGGAGGGGCTCAAGCGCCTTTACGTCGCGATCGATCGCGATCCAGCCGGGCAGCGCGCGGCAGAGAAGTTGAGCGCCAGAGCCTCCGAGGTCGGGGTGCGCGTGCGGGTGCTGGAACCGCGGCTCGGGGATTTCAACGATGATCTTCGGGCGAACGGCAAGGACGCGCTGCGCCAGCATCTGGCAGGACAGATCGGGCCAGAGGATCGGCATCGCCTATTGGGCTGAGCTGCATCGCGCAGGGGGGTCTGGGAGTGCGGGGCAGGGGGCAGCATCCCAGTCGTGGCTCTGGATCGTCGTCCTCACCCCATCCCGGGCCTTACGCATCCACCCGTCAGCCCTGCGCGGCCTTCAAGAGATGGGCAGGCCGTCAAAGCGGTTGCCCCTGCAAGGTCGGCAGGGAACCTATTTCCGCCGGCGGCAAAGCCGCCTTTGCATCGCGAGACAAATAGCTTCCCTGCCGACCTCCTCCACGCTGTTCCGGCCCCGGTGAAGCCGGGGTGAAGGGGCAACCGCCCCGACGGCTCGGGTCTGCCCATGAAGGCCGCGCGGGATGACGCGCGGACGAGACAGGCCCGGAGGCAAGAAACCGATGACGATCCAGACCCACGACGACGCGTATGAACCCGCCCATAGCGCATCCCAGACCGCCCATGCGCTCGACGAGCTTCAGCTCTATGGCTATCGCCCCTTTGACGAGCCCGATCCGCGCCCAATGCCCGATGGGCAGCGGCTCGCCGTCGCCGTCGCCGACATCTTCGACGCCCTCGTCGCGACCCTGGAAGACACCCGTATGGAACCCGACCTCGAAGAGGTGCTCTGGGGCCAGGTCAACCTCTTCCACCGCGCCACGGCACGGATCGAGCGGTCACTCGATGAGAACGAGCAGGCGCAGCGCCGCCTCCAGCGCGAGCAGGACGGCTCCGAGGTGAAATCCGTCGAACTCGAGCGCCTGACGGCTGAAGGCCTGACACTCGTCGAACGGCGCAACTGCATGGACATGATGCGCGATCACGCCGCCACCGAGTTTGTCCAGCACACGGGATCGACCTGGCGCCCCCGCTCCGGCTCGATGGTGAACCGCCAGCACATGACCGCCGCCCTGATCGACAGCCGCGATTTCCTGGCCGCCAAGCGCCGCGCCGAGACCGAGGTAATGCTGCCCGCAGGCCCCAAGGTCGCCCTCACCGGCGGGTCCGATTTCAACGATCATCGCCTGATCTGGGGCAAGCTCGACCAGGTCCGGACCAAGTATCCCGACATGGTCCTTTTGCACGGTGGCAGCCCAAAAGGCGCAGAACTCATCGCCGCTAAATGGGCCGAAGCCCGGGGCGTGACGCAGGTCGCCTTCAAGCCTGACTGGACCAAGCACGCCAAGGCCGCGCCCTTCAAACGAAATGACGCAATGCTGGATGTGCTCCCGGTCGGGGTCCTCGTCTTCCCCGGGACCGGTATCCAGGAAAACCTCGCCGACAAGGCCAAGAAGCTCGGCATCCCGGTCATGAAGTTCGAGAAGGGGGCGTGAGCCCCCACCCGTCTCGGGACAGATGATAGTGGAAACGACGCCGGCTACCTGATATTGTGAAGCAGCGAAAGGTGACCGCAAGATGTTCGACGAATCGCAGCAACTGGACGTGTTTCCGACGGTGGTCGATCTGAAACGGATCGACCCGTCCCTCAACATGCGGCGCTTCTATCGGATGAGCGTTCAGCCCGATCTCTTCGGCGGAGTGAGCCTGGTGCGAGAATGGGGCCGGATCGGGTTTCGAGGTCAGATGCTGATTGAACAACATGATGACGAGGGTAGGGCGGTCAACGCTTTGATGAAGCTGTCGGCGATGAAGAAGCGGCGGGGGTATCGGTTGCTGGGCGAGCGTTGAGAACGGCCCTGACCGGACAGTTGGATTCCAGAATATTGCAGGTTGTGCACCTTAAAGCTGTCGCTCGGTAGATGCTGCCACCAAACTGCTGTGGTACGCCGACCGACAACCCTATCCTGCTTTTTGATCAATTGGATGCGCCGTATAATGCGTGTCGCAATGCAGCATTGACTTGACCAAAGCCGTGATGGCAGCCACGCGTCCCGGTCCTTTCGTCAGCCATCCGGAGGGGTTGTGGCCGACTTTGAAAACAGCGCGTGGCGTAGTTCAATCTGTAATCCGCTTTGGCGGTTATGCCTTGTGCGGAAGCGCTCAATCGTTTCGATCACGGCAAGGGGTGTGGGGCCCTCAGCGAGCCCGAGAGGTACATGGCTGCCGATGGCGGCGGCAATCCGCGAATGAGCGAAGGGTACGTCGCCATCGAGCACATAACCTAGCATGCACCCCACAGGCAGCTGCTCAGCATACTGCTCGGTGAGAAAGCGCATCATGCCCTGAGTGACGTACACAGTAGCCAAGGAACTTCGGCTTCCGCCATTAATCACGTTTAGCCGCTTGCACTCATAGGCGAGGTATCGCTCCCGATCCCAGTCGAAGAGCACAGCGATGTCGATGATGCCCTTGCTA
The DNA here is from genome assembly GCF_003667315.2 of Tropicibacter alexandrii. Taxonomy (GTDB): domain Bacteria; phylum Pseudomonadota; class Alphaproteobacteria; order Rhodobacterales; family Rhodobacteraceae; genus Tropicibacter; species Tropicibacter alexandrii. The sequence goes on from NZ_RCTZ02000032.1 coordinate 14,423, forward strand.
TATTTAGACCCGTCAGCGGCTAAGCCGAATGGCTCGAACTGGTACTCGACCCAATGGCATAACCGACGCACGACGACGTCCTTGGCGAGGCGATCAACGAGGTTGATGGTGATATCATCTTCCCTTGGTTGCTCGGGAAGAACCGCCATGCACTCTGGCCACGCTGCCGCGATCCGCTCTAGGAAGCGATCGTCAAACGAAACGAAGTTGTCGATCCATCCCTGCACATCACCGATCAGCATCAATCGGCGCCCTGCTGTTGGGGCTTGGCGGCAGCTTGCTGGAGGTCGAGCGCTATTCCATCGGCATCGGCGAGCGCCGTGGAGCGCAGCCAGAAGCGCATCTGCATAGGCTTGATTAGGTAGAGGCAGTCCCCGACGAAAATGCGCAGATCCGGCATGAGCTGGAAGTTACCGTTGAGAGGCCTGTGGATGTGGGCTGCAAGCGTGTTGAGTACGTTGCTGAGTTCGCCGGTCGCATCTTCGGCATAGTCTTCATGCCCGCCCAAATGCAGGCGTAGGATCGCGAGATCGGCGCCGCGCGCGACAAGGCGTGCATCGATCTTCTTGCCTTTGAACCAGTCCGCGAGGCTCGCCGACAATGTGCGCGCATATAGAGTGCGTTGGGGTTCGTCAGGCGCGCTCCAGAGTTTCGGGAAGTTACCTTCATGGGGCTGAAGCGCAGGAAGGATTATCTCGACAGTATCGTCGACTAGCGCGATCTCATCGGGAGACAGGCAGAAATATTGATACGCGAGCCGATCGATCTTACGAAGAACATCGTTGTCATCGACCTGAATCGAGAACGGCTCGTTGGAACGCTCGCACGCGTCGTCCACAATTGCGATCAGCTCAACAGCGGCTTGTGCTGCTGCGGCATGGTCCGGAACATCGTCGGGCGATGGGAACGGCAAGCGGAGCAGGTCGGCCTGCTGGACTTCGGGTCGATCCGAACCAAACGAAGCGGTGCCATGAAATGCGTACCAGACCGCGATGCGACTATTGAGTATCGCTGTCAAGAGCTTGGCACGGTCGCTGTCGTCCCCCGGCACCACGATCGCCTGGAAGATATGCTGGAAGGTCAGTGGCTGATCGCAATAGGCAGCACGAAGGCGGTTCTGCGAAGTCTCGACCCCACGCGGGATAAGGATCCGCGAGCCATCGAATCCGGCTTCAAACCCGCGACGACGAACCGACGACGATGCGGCCGGCGTTAAGCCTTCCACAGTCTGGGCTAGGCGTGAATAGGCCGCGATGGGTAGGTCCGGCAGTCGGCCGACATATGCACTTTCGAGTGGAGGCGCATCGCTACCGCTGTCTTCATTGAAGGGCTGATAGCCTTGCCCGATCACCCAGCGATCGCCCGGGTCTTCGCGGCGACGGCTTAAGCCGCCGAAGTCTTGGACGAAGGCCTCTAGCTTGGGATACCGTGCTAGGTAGCCGAAAAGCTTGGCGTCCGGTTCCCGCATCCAAAGGCGCTGCTTGAAGATGAGCGGATTATCGAGAACGGTGCCCACCCCAAGCGAGGCTTTGTCCGCGCTGCTCAACGTGATGACACGCTTGATGCGCAAGTTGAGGTCGGCCTTTGGCGCCCAATAGTCAAAGCGATACGGGAAACTACCGGCACTCGCATTGCTGTAGATTATCAGAGCTGTAGGGCGATGGGCTTTCTCGAAAAGCTGAAAGCGAAGGTCAGCGAAATTGATGACGCGGCGGACCTGTGACTTTCGGAAGAAAGCGTCACGCGCTTCGACCGTTTTCTGAGCGTGGTTGTGCAGGAACCCCATCGCTGGCAGCAGGAAGGCGATCAGTCCCCCGTCGGCCAGATGCGAAAGGGCCTTCCAGCTGAATGCCCAGGCATCCTCGCCACCAGGCATCGGATGGCCGGCCCTCTTGCTCCACTGTACAGACGAACGAGCCGGACCGCGGCGGCTAGTCCATGGCGGATTGCCGATGATTACCTCGTATCGGGCACCGTTAGGAGACACTTCGAAAAAGTCGCGGCAGACGAGGTTCTTGCCCCAAAGTTCCGGGAGGAGTTTACCCCGAGTGATGAGCTTGCGGATGTCACGTGGCGAGACCTCTTCGAGCAAGGCTACGTAGAGCGAAAACACGGCGACTCGAACAGCGCCGCCATTCAAATCCCAGCCATGGATTTGGCTCAGTAAGTTCAACAGCGTTTTCCAGGAAATCGTCTGGGTTTTGTGTTTGGCTCGCCAGTGTTCGCAGAGCCGCTGGAACGAACGGACGAGAAAAACGCCTGAACCGCAGGCAGGGTCGAGGAAGTTTCCTGTCGTCCTTGTCGCATCCGGCAACAAGTCCCACGCTTGTGAAACGACCGTGTCGGCGAGGAACATGGGCGTGTAGTAGGCACCGTTGGCACGGCGTTCGGCCTCGCGTTCACCTAAGAACCGATCGTAGACGGCGCTGACGAGCTCGATTGGAATATAGCGGAAGTCATAGCCCCAGAACCGCAGCTGCCCGGAACGCGCCATTTCTTCACGGCCTGCCCGGAACCGCGCCAAGATCGTCAGATGGGCAGGCGTGACTTCTGGCGCCTCGCTTGTGGCCTCGAAGGAGCACGGCGCGACGAACAGATCGCCATTGAAATCTGCCTGAAGGGTCCGAAAGAAGGACCGGAAGAGATTGACGTCACCGGTTTTCAGAAGTGCCGAAAAACTTTCCGCGCGCTTCTCGGAGACGGCGGCAAAGTAGGCGGGGGTTACAATGTCTCGGTCTTCAAGGTAGGCGATAAACATCGCCTGAATAAGCAGGGCCTGGGCCGCATCGGGAGCGAGCGCAGCCTTTTGCAGGAGATGATGGGACTCATTCAGATTGTCGAGGAGAACCTGATCGATGCGTTCTTTCGAGGGGAAAAATTCGCCGTAGTCCTTCCAAAGACGTCCGGATTCCGCGCCGTAGATAAGGTTCTGGAACCGCAATGCTTCGGTTGTCAGGCTCAGGCTATCGATGAGGCAACGGGTCTCGAAGGCGTCGCCTGGATCCCTCAGCGGAGTGCGGGCGAGCGAAAACGCTCTTAACGTATCGTCGGCGATAACCAGCAACAGGCTTGCCAGGCCCTGATTCCAGAGTGCGCCGTGAAGATCTATTATGGCGGCACGGTCATAGTGATCGGCTTCTAAGATCGCGACGGTTGGGACGCCTTGTACGCAGAAGATCGCCGATACGCCCATTTCGGTGAGGGCGGCTCGGATAGCCGGCGCATGCGGTACGTCGCTGACGGTCTCGGCTGACTCGTAGAGCTCAGGCGAGCGCCGATGTGTGAGCCCCAGACGGTCTTTCCACTCCGGTGCCAATGAGGATGCCAGGGTGGTGGTCATGCTCGTTTACCGCGCTTTCCCGGCTGAATGTCCACTGAAGTGGGTGGGAACTGCAGATGACCTTGGGCTTGTTCAACTTCCACCGCCATCAGAGACGATCGTAGGCGCGCAATTATCGGCGCGCACGGCACACAGTGAGTAGAAACTTCCAGTGGTTGGCGTTGGACAAGGCTTATCTCTACCAAGCGACAGTTGTCGGCTTCCATCATGGCGACGCAGTTTTCGAGTGAGAGCCAGGACCTTCCCTGGCACTCGCTGAAGAGTTGATCGAAACGGTTGCCCATCGTTCCCACACGCATGCCGAAATCTCGGACCATCTCAGCCACTATCGCCAACGAAACGACGTCGCCAGGCGTGAAGCTCGGCGCATGCCCCTTGTGCGAGGCCAAGGCCGGGATTGCTGTTTTCCAAGTTCGAAAGGCGTCCACTGAAATGGACAGCAACTCGCGGATCTGGCTCTGAGTGTAACGCATAACGCCAGATTAGCCGGGAAAAGTTTCCATATCAATCCGGGAAAAGCCCTCTATCAATCCGGTGTAAACCCCACGTCTGTATTTGGTTTGTTCTTGTCTGAGATCGACCCGCCAAGCTAACTGAGCCTTTACGAGTCTTAACACAAGGTGGTCTTTCGCTGCGACCCGCATGATCGACCGCAATGTTGGCGTTGTCCCAACTGAATGCGGTACTGTGCTTGGTCCGTCTTCGACTATGTTACATAAAACGGATTCTCGGATTTTTGTTATTGTACTGTTTTTGCTGCAGAAAAACCCTTGTCTCCATCGAGCTTCAACCAGTATCGCGTGTGTCTCAGCTCGCCAGTTCGGTTCAGCGCGCCCTTCTCGACCAAGTCCTGTAGATCGCGGGTCGCGGTTGCGCGGGATGTGCCGGTGATCTTGAGGTAGTTATCCGCGCTTAGGCCGCCGCTGAAACCTTCGGGTCCTTCACGGAACATCCGCGCGATGGCCTTGGCCTGGCGGTCGTTCAGGTGATCTCTATGTCGATCGTAAAAGTGTGCCTTGTTGATGAAGAACGCTACGCGGTCGAGTGTGATCTGCTGCGCCTTCAAGACAATCTCTGCGAACCAGATGAGCCACGCCGTCACGTCAAGCGTCGTTTGATGCCGCTTGAGTTGGTCGTAGTACTCTTTCCGCTCTTTCTCGATGGTGAAGGCGAGCGAGATTAGGGTCGGCTGGCCAATGTTCTGCGCCAGCGACTTTTCAGCGAGCGCGCGGCCCAGGCGGCCGTTGCCGTCTTCGAATGGGTGGATGCTCTCGAAATAGTGGTGGCTTAGCCCGGCACGCGTCAGGGCGGGAAGCGGCTCTGCTCCCCGCGGGCCGGTCCTATTGAACCAATCCGCGTATCGCTCCATCTCAGGCATGACCTGCGCCGAAGGCGGCGCTTCGAAATGGATCGTCGGTCGGTCAAAGCGGCCGGAAACGATTTGCATCGATTCGGCGTGTTGTCGGTAGGCTCCGATGGTCTCTAACCGACGGTCATGGGACAGCAGCATCCGATGCCAGCGGTACAGCGTCTCGTGGCTCAGCGGCTCCGCAAAGCTGGAATAGACGTCAACCATCATTTCCGCGACGCCCTGTTCGCGCGGTTTGGCGGGATAACTGTCGGGATCGAGTCCCAGATGGCGCCGCAGCGAAGACTGGACGCTGAGCCGGTCGAGGATTTCGCCTTCGATGGCGCTGGTCTGCATGGCTTCGTCGCTGAGTAACTCGATGCGGAGTTGCTCGCGATCCGGCGGGTTGACATGATGGACTGCGCCGAGGATTTCTCCGGATGACAGCAGAAACCTCTGTTCGAACGGCTCCAGAGCGGAGGCGTCATACCGGAAATCCGGCCAGTCGGGCAGTGTCCAGTTCCAGGTCATGAGGTATAGGCACCCTTTCTATAAATCAAGATTAGAGCATTGGTGAGGCATAGAGGTCAATGCTATGGCTCAGAAATCCGGAAAGGAGATTGCCCAATGTGCGTCCATGGTCAGCTTTGCTGGCCACATCAATCTTGCGCTTTGCCGCAGATCAAAGCTGCAATACCCTGCGTGAAGAGACTCAAGCGCCATCAAGAGCGCTGCCAACAAGAGGACAGCAGATGCATCCACTGATCTACTCGTGCAAGTTGGTCGAAATCCCGCGAAACCTCGCGAGATTTGGCCTGAAACCTGGAGACCAGCTCGATCTCCGCTAGGTCGAAGACCGGGTCGAGGTCCTTGCCAAACCCAAGGGTCTGATCGCCTGGATGTTTGGCGGCGATGCGAAACCAGTTGGCCAAATCGATGAAACTCACTGCCGGCGTATACAGCCTTTCATGGCGGAGGCACGCAAGTTTAGGATCAAGGTCGTCGACATCGATGGTTTCGTCAAAGAACCGAAAGGTGTCTCGGTCTCCATATGGGTCGATTCCTGATCCGGAAACACCGTTTCGTCAGCGTGGATTTGCGGTGCACAGCGGTTTCCTGAATGTCGCAGTGCTTCGGTGGCGGTACTTGGGTCTGCCAAGCGGGCTGACGTTTCGCGCGTAGTCCTGATTATGGTATTTAGAGCATCCGGTATTTGACCGCGTTCGGCCTCAGCACACGCTCTGAAAGCGGTCCACGATGGTGTCCAGAACCTCATCGGGCGGGCGTTGCCACCAGTCAGCGGCCGAGAAGATCTCGACCTCGCAGGGGCCGGCATAGCCAGCCGCTTCGACCGCCGCACGGATCGCCTTCAGGTCGGCAACGCCATCGCCCATCATGCCGCGATCAAGCAGCATGTGGCTGGTGTTTTCCAGCCAGTCGCACAGGTGATAGCCAAGGATGCGGCCCGGCGCGCGAGCCAGCGTTTCGGGCAGCGTCGTGTCCCACCAGACGTGGTAGACATCGACCGCAAGACCGACCTGCGCATCCCCGATCATCTCACAGACCCCAAGCGCATCGCGCGCGGCGAACAGGCAGGTGCGGTTGCCGCCGAACATCGGGTTGAGCGGTTCCATCGCCAGTTTGACATTGCAGGCGCGGGCGTGGTCGAGATGCTGCGCGATGCGCTCTGCCAGCCGTTTGCGGCTGTCCTCCAGCCCCTTGCTGCCCGGTTCGGTGCCGCCGGTGACGATGGTCAGAACCGGTGCGCCAAGCGCGGCGGCCATGTCGATGGAAGCTGTGACCTCGGCATCCGACCCGGCCTCGCGCCCGGTCAGGTAAGGCGTGCGGCACAGCCCCACGACCTGCATCCCCGCTGCACGGACCAGTTCGCCGATCTGCACCGCGCGGGTTCCGATCTCGCGCCGCCAAAAGACGATGCCGCCAAAGCCCCGTTCGGCGCAGGCGTCGATCACCTGCTCGGGCGACCAGCCCGCGCCGTGCCCGTCAAGGTTGTGCCCCAGCGTTGCGGTGTTCAGCGCCAGCGCAGAGGTATCGCGCGAGAAGTCCCGCATCAGGCGACGCCGTGGATCGCCAAAAGGCGCTTCATCCGCGTCACCGCCAAGTCGGGGTCCCGCAGCAGGCCACAGTGGTCGGCCAGACGGAAGACTTCGGTGAAATAGGGCAAGGGGCGCATCGCCTGCGCGCCGTTCAGCATGACGAAGTGATCCTGAAACCCGTTCAGCCACGCGAGGAAGACCACGCCCGTCTTGTAATACTGCGTCGGTGCGCGAAAGATCAGCCGGGCCAAGGGCACGGTCGGGTCGAGCGTCGCGCGAAAGCCCGCCACATCGCCCTGCCCCAACTGGTTCACCGCATGGGCGGCGGCCACGGCGAGCGGATCGAAGATGCCCAGCAGTGCATGGGAAAAGCCTTGATCGTCGCCCGCGATCAGCTCGGGGTAGTTGAAATCATCGCCGGTATACATGCGTACGCCCTCGGGCAGGCGACGGCGCAGGGCGATTTCCTTGTCCTTGTCGAGCAGCGAGATCTTGATCCCGTCGACCTTGGCGGCGTTCGCCTCGATGATCGCGACGACGGTCTCCAGCGTCTCGTCAAAACGGTCGCTGCCCCAATAGCCCGCCAGTTGCGGGTCGAACATATCGCCCAGCCAATGCAGGATCACGGGGTGGTCGCAGGCCGACAGGATGTCGCTGTAGATGCGGATGTAGTCCTCGGGCCCTTTGGCGACCCGCGCCAGCGCGCGGCTGGCCATCAGGATCACGCGGGCATCCAGCGCCTGAATGGCGTCGAGTTGCTCCATATAGGCGCGCTTCACATCGTCCACATCGCGCGCATGGGCAGGGTTCAGGTGGTCGGTGCCGCAGCCATTGGCAACCAGCGCGTCGGGCAGTTCGCTGCGCGTGCGGCGGATCAGCTCCAACGCGCCCGCCCAGTCCAGCCCCATGCCGCGCTGCGCCGTATCCATCGCCTCGGCAATGCCAAGGCCCAGCCCGTGCAGGTGGTGGCGAAAGCGCATGGTCGCCTGCCAATCTACCGTCGCGGGGCCAGAGGGATCATTCGCGGTAAACGGATCGGCCACCACATGCGCGGCGGAATAGACCACGCGGGCGGGGGTCGCGGGCAGCCGCGCCTCTGGCAGCGGCGTGCCGGTCAGGGTGTAATCGGTCAGGGTGCCGGTGGCATCGGGCAAGGCAATCTTCATCTGCGGTCTCCTTCAGAAGCGCGACACCAGCATCCCGGCATCCGCCGAGATCGCCTGTCCGGTGGTATAGGGCAGCTTGCCCGAGGCGAGCGAGGCGATGATCCCGCCCATGTCCTCGGGCTGGCCGACGCGGGGGAACAGGGTCAGCCCCGCCTTGGCGCGTTCCTCGTATTGGGCGATGACGGGGGCGGTCATCTCGGTGGCGATCAGGCCGGGCTGGACGTCATAGACGGCGATGTTCTCGCGCCCCAGACGCACCGCCCAGAGTTTCGATGACATGGCGGCGGCGGCCTTGGACACGCAATATTCACCGCGCGGCTCGGCCACGGCCACCGCGTTGGACGAAGTGACGTTGACGATGGCGTGGAACAGCGCGGGGTCGCGGTCGCGGGCCACGAGACGGCGCGCAAAGGCCTGCGTCAGGAAGAACGGCGCCTTGGTGTTCACCGACAGGCAGCGGTCATAGCTGGCCTCGGTCGCGTCCAACGGGTCGCCGCGCTGCATCACGCCGACGCCCGCGTTGTTGACGAGGGTGGTCAGGGGGCCAAGCGCCTCTTCGATCCGGGCGAGGACGGTGTCATGCGCGCTCAGTTCGGTCACGTCGAAGGGGGCGGCGATGACCTTGACGCCCTCGGCTGCGACCTTGGCCACCGCTGCGCGCAACTCGTCGTCATCGACCGGGCCGTTGACCGCGATGGAGAACCCTTCGCGCGCGAGCGCCACCGCCGTGGCCAGCCCGATGCCCCGGCTCGACCCGGTGACCAGTGCAACCTGTCCGCTCATGCCGCTGCCCCCTTTGCCAGCAATTCCCGCGCGATGATCATCCGCTGGATCTGGTTCGTGCCTTCGTAGATCTGGGTGATCTTGGCGTCGCGATACAGCCGCTCGACCTCGAACCCGCGGATATAGCCCGACCCGCCAAAGACCTGCACCGCATCCGCCGTGCGCGCCACGGCCATGTCCCCGGCAAAGCATTTGGCCATCGAACAGTACCGCGTTGCATCCGCGCCGGTGTCGATCTTGTGCGCGGCGTTCAGCACCAGCAGGCGCGCGGCCTCGACATCCTTGGCGATGTCGGCCAGCAGCCATTGCACGCCCTGAAACTCGGCGATCGGTTTCTTGAACTGCTTGCGCTGTTGCGCATAGTCCACCGCCGCCTCGAGCCCGGCCTGCCCAATGCCGACGGCCAGCGCGGCGATGCCGACGCGGCCCTTGTCGAGCACGCTCATCATCATGTGAAAGCCCCGCCCCTCGGTGCCCAGAAGCGCATCGGCGGGCAGGCGCACATCGTCGAAATTCAGCGCGCCGACTTGACTGGCGCGCTGGCCCATCTTGTGTTCCTTGGGTCCGCGCGAAACGCCGTCGGCGTGCAGGTCGACGATGAAGATCGACATGCCACGATGCCCGGCCTCCGGGTCCGTCCGGGCCAGCACGAAGCCCACATCGGCCACCGGCGCGTTATGAATCCAGATCTTGCCGCCGTTCAGCACCCAACCGTCACCGTCGCGCATGGCGGTCGTCCGGATACCGGACACGTCGGTGCCGGCATCGGCCTCGGTGATGCAATAGGCGCCCCGGAGCTTGGCGCTCAGAAGCCCGCCCAGCCAGTGCGCGCGCTGCGCATCGGTGCCGTGCTGCACCAGCAGGGTCGAGAGCAGTTCCACCAGACCGCATTGATCGGCCACGCTGGCATAGCCGCGCGACAGCTCTTCCATCACCAGCGCATAGGTCACCGTGTCAAAGCCCGGCCCGCCCATCGCCTCGGGCACGCTGATCCCGAACAGGCCCAGTTCGGCCATCTGGTCATAAAGCTCTGCGGGAAAGCGTTCCTCGCGGTCCAGGTCCTCGGCCAGGGGGCGGATGACATCCTGCGCGAATTGCCGTGTCATGTCGCGCACCTGAACATGCATGTCTGTCAGAAACATCTCGCCCCTCTTCCGATCCTCGGTAACTGAATGGTTACTTTATAGGAGCGAGTCCGCTTTCCGGTCAAGCCCTCATCAGGGTTGATTTGCGGCGCGCGATCTGGCTTATATAACTATATGGTTACTTATGGGAGGGCATCATGAAGCCGGACGACAAGGTGAAATTCGGGCGGGTTGATCTGGAGGTGACACCCTTCGGATTCGGCACGGCCCCCATCGGCAACATCTTTCGCGAGATCGACGAGGGCACCTCGGATGCGATGATCCAAGAGGCGTGGGATACGGGTGTGCGCTATTTCGATACCGCGCCGATGTATGGTCACGGGCTGGCCGAGCTGCGCACCGGCCATTCCCTGCGCTGGAAGGAGCGCGACGATTTCGTGCTGTCCTCCAAGGTCGGGCGCATCCTGAAGCCGGCGCGCAAGGCCGATATCGACTATGCGCCGTGGACGAATGCGGGCCGCTTCACGATGCATTTCGACTACAGCTATGACGGCACGATGCGCAGTTTCGAGGACAGCTTGCAGCGGCTGAACCTCGAACGGATGGACATCTGCTTCATCCACGACATCGACGTGTTCACCCGTGGGGCCGAGCAGCCCGAGGTCTTCAAACAGGCGATGGATGGCGCGTGGAAGGCCCTGTCGGGCCTGCGCGACCAAGGTGTGGTCAAGGCGATCGGTGTCGGGGTGAACGAATGGGAGGTCTGCCATGCCGCCCTGCAACAGCGCGACTTCGACTGCTTCCTGCTGGCCGGGCGCTATACGCTGCTTGAACAGGACTCGCTGAACGACTTCCTGCCGCTCTGCGTGGAGCGCGGCGCGGCGGTTGTGGTCGGCGGTGGCTTCAACTCGGGAATCCTTGCCACGGGGGCAAAGGAGGGTGCGAAATACAACTACGCCCCCGCCCCGGCAGAGATCATAGACCGGGTCCGCAAGATCGAGGCGGTCTGCGCGGAGTATGACGTGCCCCTGCCCGCCGCCGCGTTGCAATTCGTCGTGGCCCATCCGGCTGTGCCGACCTTCATGGCGGGCACCCGCACGGTCGAGCAGTTGCAGCAGAACCTGCGCTGGTTCAGCCACCCGATCCCGGACCAGTTCTGGGCGGACCTGAAGGCCAAGGGCTTGCTGCGCGACGACGCGCCGACACCGTGACCGGGCGCCTCCTTGGGCCGGGCCGCTACGGTCTGGCCCAACTGGTCGAGGGTGACGTGATCGAGACCGCGCGGCAGGTCGTCGACACAGCGATGATCGACGCCTTTGCCGCGCTGACCGGCGACCGGTTCGAGATCCATATGGACGCCGATTCCGCCCGACGGCACGGCTTTGCCGACAGGGTGGCGCATGGGCTTCTGGTCCTGTCGCTGGTCGACGGGTTGAAGAACCAGACCCCGGCGCAGTTCGACGCCATCGCGTCGCTGGGCTGGGACTGGGGGTTTGCGGCCCCGGTGCTGGCGGGCGACGAGATCGGCGCGCGGATTACGGTGGCGGGCCTGCGCCCCACCTCGGACGGCAAGCGCGGCATCGCCACGCTGGATTTCGACGTGACGAACCAGCGCGGCGAGACGGTGCAGCGCGGGGTGAACCGGCTGATGATCTATGCCTGAGGCCGGATCAGGATCGCGCGGAAGTCGTTGACATTGGTGCCGGTCGGCCCCGGCGCGAACAGGTCCCCCACCGCATCGAAAGCGCCCCACGGGTCTTGGGCGGCCTGCGCCGCCAGCGGATCGACGCCCGCCGCGCGCATCTGCGCCGCGCTGGTGCCATCGGCAAAGGCCCCGGCATTGTCCTGCGACCCGTCTATCCCGTCGGTATCCGCCGCCAGCGCGGCAATCCCGGCCACTCCGTCGATGGCCTGTGCGAAGGACAGCTGGAAGGCCGTGTTGCGCCCGCCCCGGCCCGGATCGTCGCGCAGCGTCACGGTGGTCTCGCCACCGGACAGCAGGACGACCGGCGGGGCAAAGGGGGTGCCGTGCCGAGCGATCTCGCGCGCCAGCGCGGCGTGGACCTGCCCCACATCCTTGGCCTCGCCCTCGATGGCGTCGGACAGGATGACGGCGGGGATGCCGTGGCGCTCGGCCTCGGCCTGCGCGGCCAGAAGGGACAGCCGCGCCGAGGCGATGACGCGGGTCTCATGCGTCTTGAACACCGGATCAGAGGGGTCCGGCGCACGCGCGGCCTCGGTTTCCAGATGGGCGGCGACGCGCGGTGGCAGGGCGATCTTGTAGGCCGCAATCAGGTTGCGCGCCTCGTCCAGCGTCACGCTTGATGGCACCGTCGGCCCCGAAGCGACCTGCGCCGGCTCGTCCCCCGGCACATCGCTGACCACCAGTGACACGACTTGCGCGGGGTGGGCTGCGGCGGCGAGACGGCCACCCTTGATCCCGCTGACATGTTTGCGGATCGCGTTCATCACGCCGATCGGCGCACCGGAGCGCAAGAGCGCCGCGTTCAGCGCCTGCTCATCCGCCAACGTCAGCCCGTTGGGCGGGGCGGGCAGCAGGGACGAGCCCCCGCCGCAGATCAACGCGACGACCAGATCGTCCTGCGTCAGCCCCTCGACCGCTTTCATCAGGGCCGCGCTGGCCTGCATCCCGGCGGCATCCGGCACGGGATGCGCGGCCTCCAGCACGCGGATGGTCTGGCACGGCACCGCGTAGCCATAGCGGGTGACGACGACGCCCTCGACCGGGCCATCCCACAGCGTCTCGAAGGCGGCGGCCAGTTGCGCCGCCCCCTTGCCCGCGCCGATGACCACCGTGCGGCCCTTGGGACGGTCCGGCAAATGTGGGCGCAAGGCCTGCACCGGGTCTGCCGCCGCCACCGCCGCCGTGAAAAGCGAGGTCAGAAAGGCGCAGTCCTCGGGCGTCACAGCGCGATGTCGCAGACAAAGACACCTTCGGCCCCGCCCTCCAGACAGGCGACGATATCGGCACCGATGGCCTGATGCACCTCGTCCACCAGATAGGCGTCGCGCACGCCCTCGTCGCGGAAATCGAACCAGAACATGTCGAGGAAACCGCGCACCAAGGGCGTCTCGACCGAGACATTCCGGCGGTGCTGGAAATCCAGCACCCCGTCGATCCGGTCGCTCAGCGCCGCCAGTCGGTCATAAAGCGCCTGTTTCGCGTCGGCCTGCACGTCGTCGCGAAAGCGCAGATGGACAAGGTGTCGAATCATGGTTCAGTCCTCCTTGCCGCCGAAATCGGGCGGGCGTTTTTCCTTGAAGGCGCTCACGCCCTCGCGCAGTTCCTCGCTGGCGGCGGCGATGCGGCCTGCCAGCGATTCCAGCACGCGCTCGCGCTCTTCGCCCTCGGCGGCGTTGATGAGCATCTTGGTCAGTTCGGTTGCCAATGGGCCGCGCGTCAGAGCAGCCTGAGCCACGGCGCGTGCGGTGGCCAGCGCCTCGCCTTCGGGGACGACCTGATCGGCCAGCCCGGCTTGCACCGCCTGCTGCGCGGTCAGCACCTCGCCGAACAGCGCCATGCGTCGGACGATTTGCGCGCCGAACCGGCGCACGGCGCGTTGTGTGCCCGACCAGCCGGCGATGATGCCGAGGCCCGTTTCGGGCTGGCCGAACCGCACATGATCCTCGGCGATACGGTAGTCGGCGCAGGAGGCCAGCTCCAGCCCGCCGCCCAAGACCGGCCCGTTCAGTGCCGCAATCACCGGCTGGCGCAGGCGGGCGAGCCGGTCAAAGACCTCGTGCCCGTCGCGCACCCAATGCCGCGCGAAACGTGTGGCGCCTTCACCGCTCCACGCCGAAATGTCACCGCCCGCGCAGAAACTGCGCCCGCTGCCGGTCAGGATGAGCACGCCAATATCCTCGCGCCGCTCGATCTGGCGGCACAGGTCCGCCAGCGCGTCCATCATCTGGGTGTCGAGCGCGTTGCGCTTGGCCTCGCGCATGATGCGCAGGGTGCCGATGCCGCTCGCGACCTCCAGCGAAAACGCGCCGCTCATGCCTTGGCCAGTTCAAGCTGCATCGGAGCTTCGGCAAACAGCCGGCCATCCATCACTTTCAAGTCCTGCGCGACCTGCAAGTCGGTTGCCGCCTGATCCAGCACGTCGCGCTGCACGTCCAGCCCCGGCGCGATTTCCGTCACGACCAGCGCGCCATCGATCAGGCGGATCACGCAGCGCTCGGTCACATAGGTCACATCCTGCCCCTGCTCGCGCGCCCGCGCGCCGGAAAAGGACACCTGATCGACCTCGTCCACGAACTTCGCCACCTTGCCTTCGCTGTCGATCACCAGTTGCCCGCCGTCGATCCGCATCTTTGCCCCGGCGTTGAAATTGCCGGAAAAGACGATCTTGCGGGCGCGGGCGGTGATGTCGACAAAGCCCCCCGCCCCGGCGGTGCGATGCGGCACACCCCGCAGGCGCGATACGTTGACGGAGCCATCCTTGCCGACCTCGAGGAAGGACAACAACGAGGCATCGAAGCCCCCGGCCTGAAAATAGGTGAACTGGTGCGGCGAGGCGACGAAGGCCTCGGCATTTGCGGCGCAGCCGAACTTGAAATCCAGCAGGGGCACGCCACCCACGGCCCCCTGTTCGATCATCCATGTGACCGCGCCGTGCAGCCCCTCTTCGACGAGGATGCGCGGCACGTTGGCCGAGATGCCAAAGCCAATGTTCACCGCCCAGCCGTCGCGCAATTCCTGCGCGACGCGGCGGGCGATCACCTTGCCGACGTTGAACTCAGCCGAGCGGAAGGTGTGCAGCGGGCGGATCAGCTCGCCGGAAATGGCCGGGTCATAGGCGGTTGCGGTGGTCTGCAACTGTTCGGGCGCTTCGACGATGAAATCGACGAGGATGCCGGGAACGCGCACGTCATGCGGGCGAATCGACCCGTTTTGCGCCACGCGCTTGACCTGCGCGATCACCAGTCCGCCGGAATTGCGCGCGGCCAAGGCCAGCTCCATCGCGCCGAGATACGCCCCCTCGTGCTCGAAGCTCAGATTGCCGCGCTCATCCGCCGTGGTGGCGCGGATGATCGCCACATCGGGGCGGATCGCGGGGAAATAGAGCCAGTCCTCACCGTCGAAGTCGCGGTGAAAGACGACCGGCTCGGCGCGGGCGGCGTCATTCATGGCGCAGCCTTCCAGATCGGGATCGACAAAGGTCTTGAGGCCCACCTTGGTCAGCACGCCGGGACGCTTGGCCGCGCCCTCGCGCAGCATGTCAAAGACGATGCCCGACGGGATGTTGTAGGCCTTGATCTGCTCGGCGGTGATCATCTGCCAGATCTTCGGCGGCTCGGCCTTGGTCGGGCCCGAGGGATAGGACCCGCCGATGATCTTGGTGATCAGCCCCGGCTTGGAGATATGGTCCACGCCGGGGGTGCCGAACATGTCCCCCGCCGCGATCGGGTGGATCGTGGTCAGGTTGCGCGGCGCGCCAGTGTCATCGAAGCGCCGACCCAAGGCCGCCAGCACCGCGTCGGGGCAACACAGCCCGCTGGACGAGTTCACGGCGATGGTGGCGTCATCCTTGATGTGGCGCACTGCCTCCTCTGCGGTCGCGATCCTGGACATCTTCGGTTGCCTCTTTGTAACTAACTGGTTACTGTCAATATGCCGCCAAGTCGCGTCGCGATCAAGCCCGATGTTACCGCAAAACCGGCGGAAATCACGGGCCATTACAGGGAGAGCCAACCGTGACCATCTATTTCGAAAAGACATACCAGCGGTCCTTCGGGACCTTTCCGCTGAAGGGACAGGAATTGCACGACGCGATTCTTGCAGCGGCAGAGGTGGGCTATCGCGCCTTTGACACCGCGCAGATGTATGGCAACGAGGCCGAGACGGGCGCGGCGCTGAAAGCCACCGGGCTGGCCCGCAATGACCTGTGCATCACCACCAAGGTCGATATCGCCAATTTCAGTGAGGACAAATTCCTGCCCTCGGTCGAGCAAAGCCTGAAGGACTTGCAGATCGATCAAGCCGACGTGCTGCTGCTGCACTGGCCGACGCCCGGCTTTGACATCAAGCTGTCGCTGCAATTGCTGCAACAGGCGCATGACCGGGGGCTGGCCGCGCATATCGGCGTGTCGAACTACACCGCCCAGATGATGCACGACGCCCGCGCCATCGTCGATGCGCCGCTGGTGACGAACCAAGTCGAATTCCACCCGCTGCTGAATCAGGACAAGCTGCTGAAGGCGGCGACGGAAACCGGGATACCGCTGGCGTCATATTGTTCGGTGGCGCGGGGCGAGGTCTTCAAACACGCGATCTTTGGCGAGATTGGCGCGGCCTATGGCAAGAGCGCCGCGCAGGTGGTGCTGCGCTGGATCCTGCAAAAGGGTGTCAGCATCAACACCATGTCGACCAAGCCCGCCAATATCGCGGCGAATTTCGACGTGATGGATTTCACCCTGTCGTCGATCGACATGGACCGGATCGAGGCGATGACTCGGACCGGCTACCGCATCGTCGGCAAGGACCTCGTGCCTTACGCACCGGATTTCGACTGACAAGACGGCAACCCGCCCCATGGATTCGCCAAGGGGTGGGTGACGGCTTTGCGGATATTTTGTTGAAAAACTCGCCCTTGATCGAAGGCCGCTCGGCTGATTCAATTCCCGCAATGGGTGGGAGGGTCGGCG
>NZ_RCTZ02000033.1 GCF_003667315.2 Tropicibacter alexandrii
AACACGATCTCATGGGTCAGGCTGGCGTAAACCAAATATCCACCTGTCGTGTGCACAACACCCTTGGGCTGCCCGGTCGAGCCCGAGGTATACAGGATGAAAAGGGGATCTTCGGCATTCATCTCGGCGGGGCGGCAGTAATCGTCGGCCTCCAGCGCCATCTCGTTATAGTCGTAGTCGCGCCCGTCCACCCAGGTGGTTTGCCCGCCGGTGCGCTTCACGACCAGGCATTTGACGTCGTCCTTGCAATGCAGCAGGGCCTTGTCGGCATTGGTTTTCAGCGGGGTCTTGCGGCCGCCGCGGGGGGCCTCGTCGGCGGTGATCACGACCTTGGCGTCGCAGCCATTGACGCGCGCGGCCAGCGCATCGGGCGAGAAGCCGGCGAAGACGATGGAATGCACCGCGCCGATGCGCGCGCAGGCGAGCATGGCATAGGCGGCTTCGGGGATCATCGGGAGGTAGATGATGACCCGGTCACCCTTGCGCACGCCGAGTGACTCCAGCACGTTCGCCATGCGGCAGACGCGGCGGTGCAGGTCGTTATAGCTGATCGACTGCGCGGGCTCGTTGGGATCGTCGGGCTCGAAGATGATGGCGGTCTGGTTGCCGCGGGTTTCCAGATGGCGGTCGATGCAGTTGGCGGCGACGTTCAGGGTGCCGTCGCGGAACCACTCGATGGACACCTGGCCCAGGGTGAAATCGACATTCTTGATCTCGGTCGGCTGCTTCATCCAGTCGATGCGCTGCGCCTGTTCGGCCCAGAAGCTCTCCGACTCCGACACGGATTGCGCATACATCGCCTCGTATTGCGCAGCGTCCACATGCGCCTTCGACACAAGGTCGGCGCTGGGTGCATAGGTCTTGCTCATTTTGGCTCCTCCACAAATGATTTGGGGGCAGGGAACAGGTCCCGGCCCCCAGTTGCAAGTCCACTTTGGTCGTGGAGGCCGGGCGATTTCGCTTAAATCGCGAGGTATTCGGCGCGCAGCGCCTCGTTTTCCAGAACCTCGGCGGCGGTCCCGTCAAAGACGATGGAGCCGGTGTCGAGGATCACGGCCCGGTCGGCCAGTTGCAGCGCACGCACCGCGTTCTGTTCGACGATGACCGTGGTCATGCCCTGTTCCTTGATGTGGCGCAGGGTCTTTTCGATCTCGTCGACGATCACCGGCGCGAGGCCTTCATAGGGCTCGTCCAGCAGCAGCACCTTGATGTCCCGCGCCAAGGCCCGGGCAATCGCCAGCATCTGCTGTTCGCCGCCCGAAAGGGTCACGCCCTCTTGGTTGCGGCGCTCGCCCAGACGGGGGAACAGCTCGTACAGACGGTCGATGGACCAGCCGATCGGCGGGGCGATCTGCGCCAGCTTGAGGTTTTCCTCGACCGTGAGGCCGGCGATGATGCGACGGTCCTCGGGCACGAGGCCCAGACCGGCCACGGCCGCCTCATGCGCCTTTTTCAGGTGCAGCGGCTGGTGATCCAGCCAGATCTCGCCATGGGTGACCTGCGGGTCATCCAGACGGGCAATCGAGCGCAGCGTGGTGGTCTTGCCCGCGCCGTTGCGGCCCAGAAGGGCGAGGATCTCGCCCTCGTGCACGTTGAAGGAAATGCCCTGCACGATGTAGCTTTCACCGTAGTAGGAATGCATGTCCCACACTGACAGGAAGGCTGGGGCGGTTTCGGCCATATTGGCGTTCTTGGAAAAATCCGGACGGACGTTCATCTTGGTTTCCTCCCGTCCCGGACTTGATCCGGGACCTCATGGTGGAGGCCCCGGGTCAGGCCCGGGGCGCGGTGTGATGCTTAATGCGCTTCGCCCAGATAGGCTTCCTGCACTTTGGGATGGCCCTTGATGTTCTCGGGCGCATCTTCGACCAGCGGGGTGCCCTGCGCCAGAACGGTGATCCGGTCGGCGAGGGAGAACACCACATGCATGTCATGCTCGATGATGGCGATGGTGATGTCGCGCTTTTCCTTGATCTCCTTGAGCAGGTCGATCGTGTTGTTGGTATCGGCCCGCGCCATGCCGGCGGTGGGCTCGTCGAGCAGCAGCAATTTCGGACGCTGGATCAGGCACATGGCCATCTCCAGTCGCCGCTTGTCGCCGCGCGACATCGAGGCGGAATGCATGTGGCGCTTGTCCAGCATGTTCACCTCTTCCAGCATCTGTTCCGCTTCTTCGCGCAGCTGGCGTTCGTTCATCACGCTCTTGATCGCGTGCAGGCGGTAGGAGCCGTCCCGCTTGGCAAAGAGCGGGATCATCATGTTTTCCATCACCGTCAGATCGCCAAAGATCTCGGGCGTCTGGAACACGCGGGAAATGCCCATCTGGTTGATCTCGTGCGGTGACCGCCCGAGGACCGACTGGCCGTCGAACATGACCGACCCGGTATCGGGGATCAGCTTGCCGACGAGGCAGTTGAGCAGGGTGGATTTCCCGGCCCCGTTGGGGCCGATGATCGCGTGGCAGGTGTTCTCCTTGACGGAGAGGTTCACGTCACCCAGGGCTTGCAGGCCACCGAAGCGCTTGCCGACGTCTTTGACTTCAAGAATACCCATCGGTCTCTCTCCTTATTCCGCAGGCTCGGTGGTGGCTTTTTCGCTGGTTTCCTTGGCCTTCTTGCCTTTGAAGGCCCGCGCGATGCGCTGTCCGCCTTCGACAAGGCCACCGGGCAGGAAGATCACGACCAGCATGAAGATGATGCCAAGCGTCAGGTGCCAGCCCTTGCCCACGAAGGGGTGCAGGATCCAGACAACCGCGTCTTCCATGCCGTCGGGCAGGAAGGCGAACCAGCCGTGCAGGACATTGTCGTTGATCTTGGAAAAGATGTTTTCCATGTATTTGATCGCGCCTGCGCCCAGCACCGGGCCGATCAGGGTGCCCGCGCCGCCGAGGATGGTCATCAGGACGACCTCACCGGAGGCGGTCCACTGCATGCGCTCGGCACCGGCCAGCGGATCCATCGAGGCCATTAGGCCACCGGCCAGACCGGCATACATGCCCGAGATCACGAAGGCCGCCAGCGTGTAGGGCTTCGGGTTCAGGCCGGTATAGTTCATCCGGGTCTGGTTCGACTTGATCGCGCGCAGCATCATGCCAAAGGGTGAGCGGAAGATGCGGATCGCGAGGTAGAAGGCGATCAGCATGACGATTGCGCAGACATAGTAGCCAGCGGAGAAGGTGAAGCTCCACGGGCCCACGGCCATGTCGAAGGCAGAGCGCATTTCGAGGCCGAACAGGTTGGTCACCGGGATGGAGCCGTCCGCCGCAACCGCGCCGCCAAAGATGCGCGGATCGTCAAGTGCGATTTGCAGGCCGGTCTCGCCGTTGGTGATCGGGGTCAGCACCGAATAGGCCAGCGCAAAGGACATCTGCGCGAAGGCCAGCGTGAGGATCGAGAAGTAGATCCCGGACCGGCGCAGGCTGACGAAGCCGATGACCAGCGCGAACAGGCCCGAGATGATGACGCTCAGGATGATCGCGGGGAGGATGTTCATGCTCAGCAGCTTGAACATCCACACGGCGGAGTAGGAGCCCACACCGAGGAAGGCAGCGTGACCGAAGCTGAGATAGCCGGTCAGGCCGAACAGGATGTTGAAGCCGATGGCGAAGATCCCGAAGATCACGAAGCGCTGCATCAGGTCCGGGTAGCCGGCATTGAACTGCGCCAGACCGCTATCGCTGGGGAAGGGGTTCAGGATGAACGGTGCCAGCAGCGTCAGGACGGCAACGAGGATGAGCAGGGTTGAGTCTTTTTTGTCGAGTCCGAACATGTCTGGTTACTCCATCACGCCTTTGCGCCCCATCAGACCGCGCGGACGGGTCAGAAGGATGACGATGGCGACAAGGTAGATGATGATCTGGTTGATGCCGGGAATGGCCGAGATCACCGCTTCGAGCGAGGCGAGGCTTTCGAGGACGCCCAACAGGAAGCCTGCGAGCACGGCACCGGGCAGCGAGCCCATGCCGCCGACAACGACCACGACGAAACTGAGCACGAGGAAGTCCATCCCCATGTGGTAGTTCGGCGCATTGATCGGCCCGTACATGACGCCCGCAAGGCCCGCGACGGAGGCGGCGAGGCCGAACATCAGGGTAAAGCGCTTGTCGATGTCGATGCCCAGAAGGCCCACGGTTTCACGATCCGCCATGCCGGCGCGGACAACCATGCCGAAGGTGGTGAATTGCAGGAAGGCAAAGACACCGCCGATCACGACCAGCGAGAAGCAGAAATAGACCACGCGCCAGGCCGGGTAGAAGATGCCGGGCAGAACCTCCACGATGCCCGACAGGGCCTCGGGGGCGGGGGTCTGGATCGGGTTCGCGCCGTAGAAATACTTGATGATTTCCTGCAGAACGATGGCAAGGCCGAAGGTCACGAGGATCTGGTCCGCATGCGGGCGCTTGTAGAAGTGCTTGATCAGGCCGCGTTCCATCACGTAGCCGATCAGCAGCATGATCGGGATCGCGAAGAGGATCGCCAGTGGCACCGACCAGTCGATGATGGCGGCCCCGGTTTCCGGTCCGAACCAGCTTTCGACGTAGGGAGTCTTGACCTTGGCGGGGTTGCCGAGGAAGTCGGTCTTGGTCGGGTCGATCGTCTCGTAGGAGAGGTTGAACAGGCGCTGCAGCGTGACCGCGCAGAAGGCGCCGATCATGAACAGCGCGCCGTGGGCGAAATTCACCACGCCCAGCGTGCCGAAGATCAGTGTAAGTCCCAGCGCGATCAGCGCATAGGCCGAGCCCTTGTCGAGCCCGTTCAGAATTTGAAGAATGATTGCGTCCATTGACCCCACCGTCAGGTTAAGTGTGGAGAGCGCCCTTAGGCCATGCCTGAGGACGGGAGTATAAGAACCGATGTCGTCTCGGGAGTGAGAGGTAGGATGGGTGATCACCCATCCTACTTTGGGTGCGTGGGGTAGGATGGGTGATCACCCATCCTACTTTATCGATCACGCGCCCGGGTTGCAGGTGCCCAGGGCACCGCCAGCGAACATCGGGTGATCCGGCGCGTAGGTGACCTGCGATGCCGGGGTGACTTCGACGACTTCCAGAAGGTCGAACTCGGAGGTCGGGTTCTCTTTACCCTTCACGACAAGCACGTCCTTGAAGCACTGGTGGTCCTCGGCGCGGTACAGGGTCGGGCCGTTGCCCATGCCGTCGAATTCGAAGCCTTCGAGGGCCTCGACGACTGCGCAGGGGTTGAACGAACCGGCGCGCTGCACGGCATCCGCATACAGCAGCGTCTGCACGTAGCAGGTATGCGCGGCCTGCGACGGCGGGAAGCCGTACTTGGTGCCGAACGACTTGACGAACGCCTTGGAGCCCTCGTCCTGCAGTGACCAATGCCAGTTGGTCGAACCGACGATGCCCTTGATGTTCTCACCGGCGCCGCGTGCCATCAGGCGCGAGAACAGCGGAACGACGATCTCGAAGTTCTTGCCGTTGGCTTGTGCGTTGCGCAGGCCGAACTGAACCGCGTTGGTCAGCGAGTTCACCATGTTTCCGCCGTAGTGGTTCAGAACCAGCACGTCGGCGCCCGAATCCTTGACCGGCGCGATGTAGGACGAGAAGTCCGTCGCGGCCAGCGGGGTCAGCACGTTGTTGACGGTTTCCCAGCCCATGGCCTCGGTCGCGGCTGCGATCGATTCCTGCTGCGTCCAGCCCCAGGTGTAGTCGGCGGTCAGGTGATAGGCCTTGCGGTCGGTGCCATAGAGGTTCTTCAGAACCGGGGCCAGCGCCGCGGCGGACATGTACCCGTTGAAGAAGTGACGGAAGCCGTTGGCCTTCTTGTCCTTGCCGGTGGTGTCGTTCGAGTGGGTCAGGCCCGCCATGAAGATCACGCCGGCTTCCTGGCAGAGGCCCTGAACGGCCACGGCCACGCCCGAGGACGAGCCGCCGGTGATCATGATGGCGCCGTCCTTTTCGATCATCGACTTGGCCGATGCGCGGGCAGCGTCAGACTTGGTCTGGGTGTCGCCGGTCACGTAGTCGACCTTCTTGCCCAGTATCCCGGTGCCGTCCAGCGCCTTCGACGAGAAGGTGCCCATCATGCCGCCGTCGCCGCCACCGTTGAGGTGCTCGACAGCCAGCTCGTAGGCGCGCAGTTCGTCTGCGCCTTCGTCGGCATAGGGGCCGGTCTGCGGCACGTTGAAGCCAAGAACCACGTTCGAGCCGGTCGGCTCGTTGGTAAAGGCGCTTGCGGAAGACGCGGTGAAGATGGTCGGCAGCGCGACGCCTGCGCCAGCGACGGCGCCGGACTTCAGCACGCCACGACGTGTCAGGTTGTTGGACATAAATATCCTCCCAATTTCATGAATGGCAAAGGCGGCTCCTCAACGGCCTTTGCACGCACCACTGTGCAAAATTACTATGACGCATTAACCGAAAATCACGCAACAAGGGCTTTTCTTGAAAGGGTTTTTTTGTCAAAGATTGAAAAGTATGCCGTGGTAAACTGTAAATTCATGTATGTTGCAATGCAGAAACCCGTTGTTTTGCCAAGGGAATGCCCATGCCCCGTGACACCTTGACCGGCTCGCGCATCCGCGAAAGGCGGGTCGCGATCGGAGTGAAACAGGCCGATCTGGCGCGGCGCGCCGGAATCTCGGCCTCGTATCTCAACCTGATCGAGCACAACCGGCGCAGAATCGGCGGCAAGCTGCTGCTCGATATCGCGGCGGTGCTGGATGTCGAGCCGACGATGCTGACCGAAGGCGCGGGTGCGGCCCTGATCGCGACCCTGCGCGAGACCGCCTCGGAACTGGGCGGGGCGGCCGAACTGGACCGGGTCGACGAATTCGCCGGGCGCTTTCCCGGCTGGGCGCAGCTGCTGGCGGATTGCCGGGCGCGCATCGTCACGCTGGAACGCAGCGTCGAGACCCTGACCGACCGCATGACCCATGACCCGCATCTGGCAGCCTCGCTGCACGAGATGCTGTCGACCGTCACGGCGATCCACTCCACCGCTTCGATCCTTGCCGAGCCGGGTGAGATCGATCCGGACTGGCAGACCCGTTTTCACCGCAACATCCATGAGGACAGCGCCCGCCTTGCCGAAACCTCGCGCGGACTGGTCACCTATCTGGAGGCCGACGAGGCCGACGCCACGCGGACGGGCACCCCGCAAGAGGAACTGGATGCCGCCTTGGAGGCGACGGGCCATCATGTCCCCGAACTCGAGACCGCAGGCGGGTCGGTGGACGCCGCCATGGAGCGTCTGGGGCAGGACGCATCGCTGTCGGCGCAGGGGTTGCTGCGGGATTGGCTGACGCGCTACGCGGCCGATGCCCGCGCCCTGCCTCTGGACCTTGTCGAAACGCCCCTGCGCCGCCATGGCCCCGATCCGGTCGCGCTCGCCCATGCGCTGGACGCCGATCCGGCCCGCGTGATGCGGCGGCTGGCCACGCTGCCGCCCGATCTTCTTCCGGAACCGGTCGGGCTGGCGATCTGCGATGCCTCGGGGACCTTGCGCTACCGCAAGCCGCTGCCCGACTTCCCGATGCCGCGCTTCGGCGCGGCCTGTCCGCTTTGGCCGCTGTATCATGCGCTCAACAGACCCGGCGTGCTGCTGTCGCTGCCGGTCCAGCAGCCGGGCCGCACCGGGCCGGGCCTTTGGGCCGAGGCGCTGGCGGTGCCGCGCGGACGCATCGCCGTCAATGACGAGGCGATCTACGAGGCGCAGATGCTGGTGCGTCCGCATCCGCTGGTATCGGAGACGCCCGTGCCCCGTCCTGTTGGCGTCGCCTGCCGGGTCTGCCCGCGCGAGGCCTGCGCCGCGCGGTCCGAGCCGTCGATCCTTGCGCCCGCCGGCTGATTGCCTGCGGCATAGCCGCCCGTCCGGACTGTCTGACCTTTTGACAGGCCGTTATTTATAGGCATACAGTCGCGACACTCCGGGACTGAAAAGCGTCCAGCAAGGACTAGGCCGGGGATGCACGGGGGGGAATGAATGGCCGGGCAGGTTCTGCTGATCGAGGACGAGCCGAACATCATCGAGGCGATCAAGTTCATCCTGTCGCGCGCCGGCTGGGATGTGGCAACCCATTCCAATGGCGTCGATGCGGCAGAGGTGGTGCGCGCCCGCGCCCCCGATATACTGATCCTCGACGTGATGCTGCCGGGCCGGTCGGGCTATGACATCCTGCGGGAACTGCGCGACGATCCGGGCTTTGCCGACCTGCCGGTCCTGATGCTGACCGCGCGCGGCCAAAGCAAGGATCGCGAGATGGCCGAACGCGCGGGTGCCTCGCGGTTCATGACCAAACCCTTTGCCAATGCGGATGTGCTCGACGCGGTGCGGGCCCTGACCGGCGCATGAGCCCCGCCTCGGACAGCGACCAGCGAATCCCGCTCTTTGTCGAGCGTCAGACCTATCGTCGACGGCGCATCGTCGACGCGGCGCGGGCGCTGCCGCTGCTGGGGCTTCTGTTGTGGTGGGTGCCGTTGCTCTGGGCGCTGCCGACGCAGCCGGTCTCTGCGTCGACGGCGCTGATCTATGTCTTTGCCGTCTGGTTCGGACTTGTCGCGGGCGCGGGGGCGCTGATCGTCGCCTTGGGGCGGACACGCGCGCAGGACAAGCCGTGAGCATGCTCAACAGCCTTGCGGCGATCTCGGTCGCCTATGTGGCGCTGCTGTTCGCGGTTGCCTTCTTTGCCGAGCGCGCCGCGCGGCGAGGCCGGGGCAACTGGCTGCGCGCGCCCATCGTCTACACGCTGTCGCTGTCGATCTACTGCACGGCGTGGACGTTTTACGGGGCGGTCGGCAGCGCGGCGCGCAACGGTTTCGAGTACATGACGATCTATCTCGGCCCCAGCCTCGTGCTGATCGGCTGGTGGTGGGTCCTGCGCAAGCTTGTGCGGATCGGGCGCGCGCAGCGCATCACCTCGGTCGCGGACCTGATCAGCTCGCGCTATGGCAAGTCGAACCTGCTGGGCGTGGGCGTCACCCTGCTGGCGGTGATCGGCACCACGCCCTATATCGCGCTGCAATTGCAGTCGGTGACCCTGTCGGTCGAGGTCTTCGGCCATCCCGGACTGCCGGGCACCCAGGGCCCGACCAGCACCGCGTTCTGGGTCGCGGCGGGCCTGTCGGTGTTCACCGTGATCTTCGGCACCCGCAATCTGGACGCGAACGAACGCCATCACGGCGTGGTCATGGCCATCGCGCTGGAGGCGATCGTCAAGCTGGCGGCACTGCTGGCGGTGGGCGCCTTTGTCGTCTGGGGCATGTCGGGGGGCATCTCGGGCACGCTGGAGCGGATCGACGCCTCCGAACTCGGGCATTGGAACGTGCAGGGCGGGCGCTGGGTCGGGCTGATGCTTCTGTCGGCGGCGGCCTTTTTGTGCCTGCCGCGCATGTTTCAGGTGCTGGTGGTCGAGAACGACAACGACACCCAGTTGCGCATGGCGGCTTGGGCCTTTCCGCTCTACCTGATGCTCATGAGCCTGTTCATCGTGCCGATCGCGGTGGTGGGCCTCGACGTGCTGCCCGAAGGGTCCAACCCGGACCTGTTCGTGCTGACGGTGCCGCTGAGCCAAGGGCAGGACGGGCTGGCGATGCTGTCTTTCCTTGGCGGCTTCTCCTCCGCCACATCCATGGTGATCGTCGCGGCCATTGCCCTGTCGACCATGGTCTCGAACCACATCGTCATGCCGATCTGGCTGCGCTTCACCACCGGGACGGCATCGGTGTCGGGCGATGTGCGCCACGTGGTGCTGCTGTCGCGGCGGATCTCGATCGCCGGGGTGTTGCTGCTGGGCTACCTCTATTACGCGATGTCCGGCGGCGGGACCGCGCTGGCGACCATCGGGCTGGTGTCATTCACCGGCGTGGCGCAGGTGCTGCCTGCAATGCTGGGCGGCATCTTCTGGCGCGGGGCGACGCGGTTGGGCGCGCTGGCGGGGATCGGCACTGGCTTCGTGATCTGGCTCTATACGCTGTACCTGCCCAGCTTCGGACCCGGCGTGGTGCTGCCCGACAGTTTCTTTGCCGAGGGGCCATTCGGCATCGCCTCGCTCAACCCCAACGCCTTGTTCGGGCTGGACGGGCTCGACCCGCTGCTGCATGCGGTCCTGTGGAGCCTGACATTGAACACGGTGGCCTTCTTCGCCGCGTCGCTGTTCAGCTTCCCAAGCCCGCTCGAACGGCTTCAGGGCGCGCAATTCGTCAATGTCACGCAGGCGCCCGGCAGCGCGCGCGGCTGGACGCAGGGCGTCGCGCAGGCCGAGGACCTGATGGTCATGTCACAGCGCATCATCGGCGCGTCGGAGGCGGTGGCGCTGTTCCAGCAGGCCGCGCGCGAACAGGGGCTGGACGGGCATCTGCCCGAACCCACCCCGGCCTTCCTGCAACGGTTGGAACGCGAACTGGCGGGCTCTGTGGGGGCGGCGACGGCGCATGCGATGATCGGGCAGATCGTCGGCGGGGCCGCCGTGTCCGTGCAGGACCTGATGGCCGTGGCCGACGAGACCGCGCAGATGATGGAATATTCCGCCCGGCTCGAAGCGCAATCGGCCGAGTTGTCGCGCACCGCCGCGCAGCTGCGCGCCGCCAATGACAAGCTGACGCGCCTGTCGGTGCAAAAGGACGCCTTTCTCAGCCAGATCAGCCATGAATTGCGCACGCCCATGACCTCGATCCGGGCCTTTTCCGAGATCCTGCGCGACGCGCAGGGGCTGAGCGACGAAGAACAGTCGAAATACGCCTCGATCATCCAGGACGAAGCGATCCGCCTGACCCGCTTGCTGGACGATTTGCTGGACCTCTCGGTTTTGGAAAACGGTCAGGTGTCGTTGAATGTTGGGCAGGGCCTCCTGCGTGACGTGCTGGACCGGGCGCTGGCGGCGGCTTCGGCCAACGAGGGCGAGCGCGGTCTCGAAGTGGTCCGCGATCCGGTTGCCGAAAACATCCGCCTGCACACCGATACCGAACGGCTGAGCCAGGTTTTCATCAACCTGGTCACCAATGCCCGGAAATACTGTGATGCGACCGCTCCCCGCCTGACGATTCGCGTGGAACCCCACGAAGATCGGGTGATCGTCGATTTCATCGACAACGGCTCGGGGGTGGCGACGGAGTCTCAGGACATGATCTTTGAGAAATTCGCCCGCGTCAGCGATCAGAAGGCCGGCGGCGCAGGTCTGGGACTGGCCATCTGTCGCCAGATCGTGGTGCGCCTCGGGGGTGAAATCAGCTATCTGCCGGGCCAGGGGGGCGGTGCCTTCCGCGTGATCCTGCCGCGCGAATTTGCGCTGGCGGCGCAATAATTCCTTCCAATTCCGAGCCGTGTTTCAGACCTTGGTAACCAAATCGGGCCATAACCGAAAGCGGAGGCATGAATGTCGAGTGAAGGATTCCATGGCTGACGGTGGGCGAGATGATGTTTTGGGCCAGAAGGCACTGGCGGCCCAACGTGCGTTCGAGGCGCGCGGCATGTCGCCCTCCAAGGCGCTGCGCCGCGCCCTGTCGCGCGCGGCTGACGGTCTTTGGGACCTCGCGCTGGTCTGCCAGTCCGTCTCGATCGAGGCGCATGATCAGGACGGCGTGATCGATTGCCTGTCACCCTCGGAATTGCTGCTGTTGCTGGATGGGCCGGAGGGCACGTTGGGTCTGGTCGCCATCGAGCGCGACGTGATGACCGGGTTGATCGAGGTGCAGACGATCCAGCAGGTCAGCACCATTCCCTTCGATCCCGAGCGTCCGCTGACAGCGACCGATGCCGCGATGATGGCACCGATGATCGACGCCACGATGGAGCGCATGGCCGATTACCTCGTCGATCATCCATTGCACGGGGAAATCACCGGCTACCGCTTTGGCGCCATGGTCGAGGATTCGCGCACCGCGTCGCTGTTGCTGGATGCGCATGGCTACCGCGCCTTCCGGGCCGAGGTCGATCTGGCGCTGGGCCGACGCAAGGGCAGGGTGTCGATCTACCTTCCCGAGAAGGACTTGAAGAAGGGCAAGGGCGGCGCAGCGGCGGAACCTGCGGGTCCCGGCCCGCACGAGGACCGTCTCAGCCGCGTGCCAGCTCGGCTCGATGCGGTGCTGAGCCGGATCACCATGTCGCTGGGGCAGGCCGGAACGCTGCGGCCCGGCGATCTGCTGAAACTGCCTGTGGATGTGCTCGACCGGGTCGAGGTGACGGCGGGGCGCGGGCAGCTCGTGGCGCGGGGCAAGTTGGGGCAAACCAACGGCATGCGCGCCGTGCGCT
This sequence comes from Tropicibacter alexandrii, assembly GCF_003667315.2. Taxonomy (GTDB): domain Bacteria; phylum Pseudomonadota; class Alphaproteobacteria; order Rhodobacterales; family Rhodobacteraceae; genus Tropicibacter; species Tropicibacter alexandrii. Next base: position 12,210 of record NZ_RCTZ02000033.1, read on the forward strand.
TGACGTGGCCGCCCCGCGATGGCGAGGCGCCCGGCCCGGTCAAATATGGTCGCCGTGCCGATGACGTGCCCGGTCTCGTCCCCGGCGCACCGGACTTTGCCGGCGCGCTGGCGGCACCGGAACCGGCCGGGGATTTCGCGGCGGACCTGCCCGAAATCGATGTCGAACCGGCCGAATTCGAAAGCGAGTTCAGCAACGATTTCGACACCGCTGGCGGCGATGCTGCCTTGCCGGATATCGACTTTGCCGCCGATGCCGCCGATTTCGACCTTGGTGAATTCGACATGCCCGACGATGACAACGATATCGGGTTGGGCGACGAGTTTGCCTCGGCGCCGATGGATTTCGATTTCGATGAAAAGTAGTGCTCAGCCTTCGCCGGCGAGGGTCTCCAGTGTCGGGCGCAGCCCGGACAGGTCATAGCCCGCCTCGGCGGCGCGGGTCAGAACTTCGTCGACGCCAAGCTCGGCGGCATGGCCGAGCGCCCAGATCACCGTGCTGCGCGTCCCGGACGCGCAATAGGCCAGCACCTTGCCATTGGCCTTGGCGACCAGCTCGGACTGCTTGAGGATGTTCTCGGCCGTCATGGTCTGGTGGGTCAGCGGCAGAACCGCAAACTCCAGCCCCGCCGACGTCACGGCTTGGCCAATCGACTCGGCTTGAAGCGCCGGAGGCACTTCGCCGTCGGGGCGATTGCAGATCACGAGGCTGTAACCCGCCTCGCGCAGCGCCGCCGCATCCTCGGGTGAGATCTGCGGCGACACGTGATAGGTTTCTGAGATGATGCGCGTTTCCATAGGCGAGGTTTATTCCGCCGGAACGACCCTGTCCAGACGGCTCCGCACATGCGGCGCCACGGCAAAGCCGGTCAGCATCGCGGCAAGGAAGGCGTAGAGCCCCGGACCGCCGTAGCTGATCGACGCGATGGACGGCCCCGGGCACAGCCCGACAAGGCCCCAGCCGGTCCCGAACATCAGCGATCCGATGACGAGGTTGCGGTCGATCTTGCGCGAGGGCGGCGGCGGCAGCGGCGCGCCGGTCAGGGCGGTGCTGCGGCGCTCGCGCACCAGCCACGCCAGCGCCATCGGGATCATCGCCCCCCCCATGACGAAGGCCAGCGTCGGGTCCCAATTGCCGAACACGTCCAGCCAGCCCTGCACCTTGGTGGTGTCGGTCATGCCCGACACGAACAGGCCCGCACCAAAGAAACCGCCCGCGATCAGGGCTATGAGATGTCTCAACATGTCAGATGACTCCCAGAATGTGACGGAAGAGGATGACCCCGATGCCGCCCGCAAGGATGTAGCACGCCGTCGCGACGAAGCCGCGGACCGACAGGCGCGACATGCCGCAGACCCCGTGACCGGAGGTGCAGCCATTCGCCAGCCGCGTGCCGATCCCGACCAGCAGCCCGGCTGCGACCAGCGCGTACCAGTTGTCAGTGATGTGCGTGTCGACGGAACGGTAGAAGGGCGTCAACACCACGGGCATCACGGCGACCCCCAGCAGGAACAGGATGCGTTCCCATTTCGTATCGAGGCCAGAGCCGTCCACCAGCCCGCCGATGATGCCCGAGGCGCCCATGATCTTGCCATTGCCAAGCAGATAGATCGCGCCTCCGGTGCCGATCAGCAAACCGCCGATCAGGCCCCAGATCCAGTCAATAGGCATGTTGCGTTTCCTTTGATCCTGTAGCTCGCAGCCGGTTTCGCGACGGCTGTGCGTTGATGGAACCCCTCCCTCGCGGCCCTCTCCTGCCGGAGAAAGGGGTGATTTCAGGCCGTCAGAGCTTGTTGACCGGCACTTTGAGGAAGACATCGCCCTGTTCGTCGGCGGGCGGCATCTGTCCGGCGCGCATGTTCACCTGCAACGAGGGGATGATCAGCTTGGGCATGGCCAGCGTCGCATCGCGGGTGTCACGCATGGTGACGAACTCGTCCTTGGACTTGCCTGCGCCGACATGGATGTTGGCGGCCTTCTGTTCGCCCACCGTGGTTTCCCATGCGTATTCGTCGCGGCCCGGCGCCTTGTAGTCGTGACCGACGAAGATGCGGGTCTCGTCCGGCAGGGTCAGGATCTTTTGCACCGACTCGAACAGTGTCTCGGATGACCCACCGGGGAAGTCGCAGCGCGCCGTGCCGAAATCGGGCATGAACAGCGTATCGCCGACAAAGGCCGCGTCGCCGATCACATAGGTCAGGCAGGCGGGCGTGTGGCCCGGCGTGTGCAGCACGTCGACGCGCATCTGGCCGATATGGACGCTGTCGCCCTCGACGAAGAGCTGGTCGAACTGGCTGCCGTCGCGCTGGAACTCGGTCCCTTCGTTGAAGACCTTGCCGAACGTGTCCTGCACGATCTTGATGCGGTCGCCAATGCCGATCTTGCCGCCGACGGCCTCCTGAATGTAGGGCGCGGCGGACAGGTGGTCGGCGTGCACATGCGTTTCGAGCAGCCACTCGACGGTATAGCCCTTGTCCTTGACGAAGGCGATGATCTCGTCTGCGGACTTGGTATCGGTGCGGCCCGACGAGTAGTCGAAGTCCAGCACGGAATCGATGATCGCACAGGAGGTCCCATTCGGGTCGCGCACGACATACGAGATCGTGTTGGTTGCGTCGTCGAAGAATGCGGTCACTTCAGGTTTCATGGTGCGGTTCCTTTTCGAACTTTCGAGGTTCATATACGCAAAACAGAATGTGTTTCAAGGGGCAAGTTGCCTTTGACTTGCATCAATGTCCTCGAAGCCTGCATCGGGCATCATCGTTTCGCAACCTGACGGAGACACGACAGAATGTCCCACCATCAACACAAACTGAAGCTTATCAATCGTTTGCGCGAACTTGGCGGGCGCCTCGAAGAGATCGAGGGCGCGCTTGAGGCCGAGCATTCGAAGGACTGGGAGGAAATGGCCGTCGAGCGCGAAGGCGACGAGGTGCTGGAGGCGCTGGGCGAGTCGGGGCAGGCCGAAATCGCCCGGATCCGGGCTGCGCTGGGCCGGATCGCGGATGGCACATACGGGGTCTGCGTGAAATGCGGCGATGACATCGCGGCGGCGCGTCTGGATGCCGTGCCCGACGCGCCGCTTTGTGCGGAGTGTGCCGGGGGCGCTGACGGATGAACAGGCTTGAAACCCGGATCGAAGAATTGCACGACGAACTGCTGAAGACGCCGGAGGAGGCGCGTGAAGCGGTGCTGGATCACCTCGAACAGGCGGTCCTGTCGCTGGAGGCCAGCGGGCAGCAGGCCCCGCAATGGGCCAAGGCCTATATCGCCGCGCGGGTCGATGCTGCGGTCGAGGCGCAGTTCGACAATCTGCCGCTTTAGGGCAAAATCCGAGTCATATCCGCCACGCTTGGCGGCTTGATTGCGCGCAAATCGGTCAAAATTGGCCAAAACCCTTTGCCAAACTTATCCACAGACCGTCTAATCGCCTGAAAACGCGCGCAAATGCGCGGGGAGCAGGCAGATGGCAGAATTGGTGGTCACCGAAGTCGATCAGGGCGTGGCGTTCTTGTGCGTCAGCCATTCGCCCGTCAACGCCTTGTCGCGTCAGGTGCGCGCCGCGTTGATGGAGGCGGTGGATCGCGCCGAAGAGGACGACAGCGTCGAGGAAATCGTGATCTACGGGGCGGGGCAGACCTTTCCCGCCGGGGCGGATATGGGCGAATATGATCGCCCTCTCGAAGATCCGTTCCTGCGCGACCTGACGGCCCGGGTCGAGTTCTGCGAAAAGCCGGTCATCGCCGCCCTGCATGGCACGGTCTATGGCGGCGGGTTCGAACTGGCGCTGGCCTGCCACTACCGATTGGCCATGCCCGGCACGCGGGCCAGCCTGCCCGAAGTGCTGGTGGGCCTGATCCCCTCGGGCGGCGCAACCCAGCGTCTGCCGCGGCTGGTGGGGGCCAAACTGGCGCTCGACATGATGATGACCGGGGGTGTGCTGGCACTGGACCGGGCGCCGGGGCAGGGGCTGGTCGACGCGGTGGCCAGCAGCGACCTGCGCGGCACCGCCCTGCGTTTTGCCCATGCTTTGCGCGCGCAGGGGGCCGGGCCGCGCAGGCAATGCGATCGCCGCGACGGCTTTGCCGATCCCAAGGCCTACCAAGCCGAGATCAACGCCCGGCGCGCGACGCTCCGGGAGCCCGACGGCGCGGCGGCGCAGATCCTGCACCTCGTCGAGGGCGCGATGCTGCTGCCGTTCGAGGCAGGCTGCGCGATGGAAGAGGCGGCGTTTTCGGACGCGCTCGCGTCACCTGCGGCCAGTGCGCTGCGCCATTCCTTTGCGGCGGAAAGGGCGGCACGGCGCTTTCCGGCCCGCCCCAAGGCGCTGCCGAAACTTGAAACTCTGGCGATTCTCGGCCCCGGTCCGCTGGCCATGCAAATTGCCGTGGCGGCGTTGCAGGCCGGGCTGCGCGTCCAATGGGGCGCCCGCGACATGGCGCGGCTGACCGACAGCGTCAATCAATTACGGGAAATTTTCCCGAAAAATGCCGAGGCGCGCCTTGGCAATCTTGTCACCGGCATCAGCGAGGAGATGGTCACCGGGGCGGAAATGATCCTGCATGCGGCGCGCGGGCAGGGCGATGTGCCCGCCCCGCGGGACGTTCCGCGCGCCGTGGTCAAGGGCGGCAAGGTCGATGCGCTCGGCATGCGGTTTGCGCCGCCGGTCTTCTCCAACCGGCTGGTCGAGATCATCGAAGGTCCGCAAGGCACGCCCGCCCAACAGGCCCATGCGCTCGCCTTGGCGGAACGGCTGGGCAAGGTGGCGGTGCATGTGCGGTCTCAGGGGGAAAGCGTCGCCGGGCTGCTGACCGCCGCGCTCGCCCGTGCCGCCGACGGCCTGATCGATGTCGGATACGATCCCTACGTAATCGACGACGCGGTCGAGTCATGGGGCTGGCACAAACCGCCCTTCCGCACGCGCGACCTGATCGGGCTCGACTCCTTTGCCGACGCGCCCCGTGCCAAGGGCGCGCGCAACTGGTCCAATGAACTGGTCGAGATCGGTCGGCGCGGCTGGGTGTCGGGGCAGGGGTTCTATGACTGGGGCGATGATGGGCACAGCCGCAGCGACGCGGTGCCGCGCCTGATCAACGGGGCCCGTCCGGCCGTGTCCCGACCGGTCGAGGATATCGTGCCGTTGCTGTTGGGCGCGGTTGCCAACGAGGGCCTGCGCGCGCTGGAGCGTGGCATGGTCGACCGCGCGTCGGATCTGGATGTGGTGGCGATGCTGGCGATGGACTTTCCGCGCGGGCGCGGCGGTGCGATGAAGGCCGTATCGATCCTTGGCCTGTTCAAGGTCATGAAGATGCTCGAACGGCTGGACCACCCGGACTCCCATTTCTGGCAGCCCGAACCGATCTGGGGCGAGCTGGTCAAGAATGGCCGCGATTTCGACGCGCTCTAGCCGAGGAAGATGCCGAGGATCACCATCATCAGCCCGATGGTCGACAGGAACAGCGCGCCCATGTTCAAGGGCACGACCTGTTTCACGACATCGCGCAATTCCTCGTCGGACAGGCCCGCCTTGCGCGCCTTCACGACCTTGAGGATGCACCAGACGAGGCCCAACAGCCCCGCGACCGAGATCGCCGCCCCAATCCAGATCAGCCATACCATGGCGCGCACTCCTTGATTTGCTGGCTGCCTCGGGTAAAGGAGGCGGGCGCGGCGCGCAACCCCTTGATGCAGGTCGGGCAGGGGGGTAGCTAGGTTCGGAAAAAATCGCAGGAGGCAGTCATGCAGGACGAAGACAGCGGCAACAGCTACGGCATCGCGGCGGGTGAGCTGAAATCCTTCATCGAGCGCGTGGAGCGCCTCGAAGAAGAGAAGAAGGAGATCGCCGAGCAGATCAAGGAAGTCATGGCCGAAGCCAAGGGGCGCGGCTACGACACCAAGGTCATGCGCAAGATCCTCGCGCTGCGCAAGCGCGACAAGGATGACATCGCCGAGGAAGAGGCGGTGATGGAGATGTATCTCGCCGCGCTGGGCATGGCCTGACGCGAACCGGGAGGCGGGCGTCATCCCCAGGGCGCGAACCCGTCGAACGGGCGCGCTCTGCCAAGGCTGGATGATTGGTCGGGTCGTTCGGGTGCGGGCGGTCCGGTCTGACGGAATGTCAGACCAGCCATCTCATTCGGCGCGGTTCGCGACCCCGAGCAACCTGAACAGGCTGGTCCCGACAAAGATCAGGGCCGCCACACACACGATCGACGGCCCGGCGGGCGTGTCCAAGACATAAGCCGCGCGCAGTCCGATCACGGCCGACGCACCGCCGATGGCCGCCGCGATCAGGGCCATGCCCTCGGGCGTGCGCGACAAGGGCCGCGCGGCGGCGGCGGGGATGATCAGCATCGCCGCGATCAACAGGACGCCCACGACCTTGATCGCCACGGCCACTGTGATGGCGAGCGACAGGGTCAACGCCAGTTGCTCGCGCTTCGGGTCGATGCCGCTGGCATAGGCCAGCTCGTCGTTCAGGGTCGATGTCAGCAGCGCAGACCAGCGCCATGCGATCAGCGCCACGACCAGCGCGGACCCGCCCCAGATCACCGCCAGATCGCCGCGCGACACGGACAGTATGTCGCCGAACAGATAGGCCATCAGGTCGATGCGGATGCCCGACAGGAAAGAGACCGCAACCAGACCGAAGGCCAGCGATGAGTGCGCCAGCACGCCCAGCAGCGTGTCCATCGCGTAGCCTCGCCCGCTGAGCGCGGACACCGTCAGCGCCATGATCAGCGCGACGGCAATCGCGCCGGGGAAGATGGATATCTCCAAAGCCAGCGACAGCGCCACGCCAAGGATTGCGGCATGGGCTGTCGCATCGCCGAAATAGGCCATACGCCGCCAGACGACGAAACTGCCCAGCGGTGCTGCGGCAAAGGCCACGCCGACCCCGGCCAGTGTGGCGCGTGTCATGAAATCGTCCAGCATCACTCGGCTGCCTTTGTCTGTGGGGGGTGGTCGTGTCCGCAGGACTCGTCGTGATGGTGCGCATGATCGTGGTCGTGCCGATAGAGCGCAAGCGCGCCGCCAGTGCCTGTCCCGAAAAGCGCCCGGTATTCCGGTGCCGACGACACGTGTTCCGGCGTGCCGTGACAGCAGACGTGGCCGTTGAGGCAGATCACCCGGTCCGACGCCGACATCACGACGTGCAATTCATGGCTGATCATCAGAACCGCGCAGCCGGTTTCGCGCCGCACATCGTCGATCAGTTGATAAAAGGCCGCAGAGCCGGGCTGATCCAGCCCCGCGGTCGGCTCGTCCAGCAACAAAAGCTGCGGCTTTGCGACCAGCGCGCGGGCCAGCAGGACGCGTTGCAACTGGCCGCCGGACAATTGCGACATCTGACGCTGGGCGAGGTCCGGCACGCCCGCGCGCGCCAGCGCGGCGGTCTTGTCCGCCTTGGAGGCGCCGCCCGGCAAAGACAAGAAGCGCGTCACGGTGATCGGCAGCGTCGGGTCGATGTGCAGCCGTTGCGGCACATAGCCCAGAACAAGGCCCGGCGCCGGGACGATCCGACCGGCTGCGCCCGATACCGCGCCGACGATCGCCCGCAACAGCGTCGTCTTGCCAGACCCGTTCGGGCCGACAATCGTGACGACCTCACCGGGTTCCACGTTCAGGCTGACATCACGCAGGACTTGGGTCGCGCCGTAGCGGACGCTCAGGTTTTCGACGGTCAAGAGGCTCATGAGTCGGGCGTCTCGGTGCAGGAGGGGCATAGCCCGAGCGCCTCGACCACGGTGCGTTCGATCTGGAACCCGGTGGCGCGCGCAGCCTCGCCCAAGGTGCCGGGGGCCGGGGCGGAATGCGCCTCGGCGACCGCGTCGCATTTGCGGCAGATCAGGAAGGCGGGCGAATGGTTGGCGCCGGGATGCGCGCAGGCGATGAAGGCGTTGAGCCGCTCGATCTTGTGCACGAAGCCGTTCTCGACAAGGAAATCCAGCGCGCGATAGGCAACGGGCGGCTGCGCGCCGAACCCCGCATCGCGCAAACGGTCGAGCAGTTCATACGCCCCGAGGGCGCGATGCTCGGACAGCAGGATTTCCAGTGCCGCGCGCCGCACCGGGGTAAAGCGCAAGCCCGCCGCGGCGCAGTGTGTCTCGGCCTCGGACAGGCCCGCGGCGACACAGGTGTCGTGATTATGCGCGTCGAATCCGACAGGTTTGGGCAACGCCTTTGCCCGATCCAAATTGTCCTGAACGCCACGACTTGTCATGTTATCTCATTTCCTGTATTCGGCCTGTAATGTTATACAATCACGTGGAAGCGCAAATGTCCAGATACCTGACGCCCCTCTCCGTCACCGCTTCGCTCTTGGCCGGGACGGCCATGGCGGATGCCCCGAGTGTCGCTGTCGACATTGCCCCGGTGCATTCGCTGGTCGCGCGCGTGATGGAGGGTGTCGGCACGCCATCGCTGATCGTGCAGCCGGGGGCGTCGCCGCATGAATACAGCCTCCGCCCGTCCGAGGCACAGGCGCTGCAAGACGCCGATCTAGTGTTCTGGATTGGCGAAGACCTGACGCCGTGGATGGCGGACGCGGTGGAAACGCTCGCTCCGGATGCGGCGGTCACCGCGCTGTTGGAGACGGATGGCACGACGCTTTTGAGCTTCCGCAATGGCGCGCTGTTCGAGGCGCATGCCCATGACGACGACCACGCGGCGCACGATCATGACAAAGAGCATGGCGATGATGACCACGATCCCGATCATGCGGACCATGCCGAGGGCCACGATGACGGTCACGACCATGGCGACCATGATCCCCATGCGTGGCTGTCGCCCGAGAACGCCGCCAACTGGCTGACCGTGATCGCGGCACACCTGTCCGCCGCCGATCCTGACAATGCCGACAGCTACCAAGCCAACGCCGCAGCCGCGCGCGCAGAGATCGCCAGCCTGTCGGCCGAGGTGACCGCGACCCTCGACACGGTTCGCGGCGGCCGGTTCATCGTGTTCCACGACGCCTACCAGTATTTCGAAACGGCCTTTGATTTCCCCGCCTTCGGTGCCATATCCATCAGCGATTCCTCCGATCCCAGTCCGGCGCGGATCGCGGAAATCCAAGGTCGCATCGCCGACGAAGGTATCCAATGCGTGTTGTCAGAGCCGCAATTCAATCCCGGTCTGGTCGCGACCGTCATGGACGGGGCAGGGGCCAAGACCTCGGTGCTCGATCCTCTTGGTGCCAATCTCGAAACCGGCCCGGACATGTATCCGCAGCTTTTGCGGAGCCTCGCCAACTCGCTTGCCGACTGCCTTTCGTGAACGCGGGGGCGCGGCACCACATCGCCAACGAATGAAAGTCTGGAAAACAGTGCCGCGCCATTTGCCTTTCCTCCTGCTGCCGCTGATCGGATTGACCGGGCCAGCGCTAGCGCATCCCCATATTTTCGTCGATGCCGAAGTGGGGTTCGACATCGAGGCTGCGCAGCTGACATCTCTCCGCATCACATGGACCTATGACGAATTCACCACGCTGGTGCTGTTCGAAACGCTCAACCTCGATACCGATGGCGATGGCGTGCTGAACGCGGAGGATTTGGCCAAGGTCGCAGCGGGCGAAACCGAATGGCCCGACGGCTATAATGGCGACGTGTATCTCGAAGCGGGCCAGCAGGTGATCGCGTTTGGCAAACCGACGAACGCTTCGGCGGAAATGCCCGGCGACAAGGTCACCGTGCGCTTCGATCTGCCGTTGAAGGAACCGCTCGATCTCTCCGCAGGATCGGCGGTCCTGCGGCTTTACGATCCGTATTATTACTACGCCTACACCGTCACCGGCCTGACGAAACCGGAGCCGGGCGAGGGCTCGTGTCAGGCAACGCTTGTCCCGTTTCAGGCCGACGACGCGACCGCCGCGCTGCAAGACCAGCTCGCGGCCCTGTCGCGCGAAGAGATGCCGGAACAGGAGAATGTCGGGCGCCTGTTCGCGGACGAGATTGTCCTGACATGCGACTGACGGGCTACTGGCTTTTTGCGATTCTCGTGGTTGCGGGTTTTGGGCTGTGGCTTGTCCTGCCTTGGGATCAGATGCTTCGCTGGGCCGCCGAAGAACAGCGCGGGTTTCAGAATGCCATGGCGCGCGCCCTGCGTGGCGTCCGGGCGGGGGAGCCTGCGGCCTTGCTGGCGCTGTGCGCCGCGACGGCGGGCTATGGGGTCGTGCACGCTATCGGCCCCGGCCATGGCAAGGTGCTGATCGGTGGCGCGGCGCTGGCCAGCGGGGCGACGTTCCGACGGCTGGCCAGCCTGACGATCCTGTCCAGTCTGGCGCAGGCCGGCACCGCCATCGCCCTGATCGGCCTGCTGGTCTTTGGCCTGCGGATCAGTTCCGGCGATGCGGCGGACCTGACCGAAACCTGGCTCGCGCCGCTGAGCGCGCTTGCCATTTCCCTGATCGGCGGCGTTCTGGTGATGCGCGGCCTCCGGGCGCTGTACCACGGTCGCGGGGCGGCAAAGCACGCAGCAGAGCACCATGGCGATCACTGCGGCTGCGGCCACGCCCACGGTCCCACCCTCGACGAGGTACGCTCGCTCCAGTCCACGCGCGAGGCTGTGGCCATCGTGGCCAGCATCGCGATCCGCCCCTGCACCGGCGCGCTGTTCGTTCTGGTGATTGCCGCGCGCTTCGATGCGTTCTGGGCGGGCGTTCTTGCGGTGCTGGCCATGGCCTCGGGGACAGCGGCAACCATCCTGATCGTGGCCGCCGGAGGGCGTCTGGCGCGTGTGTTCACCGCGATCGGCCAGCCCGGCGGCTCGGCGCAGGCCCTGAACCTGTCGGCGATGATGCACATCGTCGGAGGCGGGCTGATCCTTGGCCTGAGCCTGCTGTTCCTCGCGCCGTACCTGACCTGACGGTCGTCCCATCAACGCCGCGTTGCCCGGATGGAGTGTCAACAAACGGGATGAGGTGCATCCCGTCGTTCGAACGATCTTTTGGCGCATACGCTGCACGCTGCGTCGATGCGTGCGCCCGCATGACCGCTTTGCGCCGACTTCGGTTGAGCCTTTGGCCAACCTGTCCGGCTCGGCCAAGTCGGCCCGGCATCGCGGAGCCCGCTCCATGATCGATGTCGGTCATCACGGGCATCCTTTCCGAAACGGGCCGTTGCAGGTCGAGACCCTGCAGAATGGCCCCCCTTCCGCAGCGCGGGATCTTTTTGGCGCTCCGCTTCGACGGTGCGCCATCCGCCAAGCCGCATTGATGAAGCGGGAAACCTATCGAGACCTCGCCCAAAACTGGCATTTTTTAGTGTAATCTTTTCCACTTAGGATGGTTCAGTTCTGATTTCATTCTCCTTATCTTTTTCCCTTGTCCTCCCTCCACTTGGGTGGTTATACCCGTCGGCGGAGACGTGGCCGAGTGGTCGAAGGCGCTCCCCTGCTAAGGGAGTAGGCGGGAAACCGTCTCGAGGGTTCGAATCCCTTCGTCTCCGCCATAAAAATAGACTAAGATGCTTATTTTTAATGATAATCACTCCTCAGGTGATGATCGAGATACACTTGGGGATACACTTCGTATCAAGTAGTGTATATTTTTGCGACGTACGCCCGTCACCGGCTAAATGCTGTCAGGCTTGACCGACCTTCCACACTGCTCGCACGAATACTCCCTCCGGCGCCGAAGCCGGTCGACATGGGCAGCGGGAAAAAGGACGCCCACATGAACGAGAATACACGTTCAGATCAGCCTTGGCACTTATGGGGTTGGCGTGCGTTGCTCGACGACAATCAATGGGAGGCAGTGGCAGCTTGGTTCGACTTGGCCGAGATCATCCGTACAGACCTTGGTGAGCGCGCAAAGTCTTTGAGCGAGTTTCGCCAAGCGCTGCGACAGATCGTTCCAATTGTTACCATTAAGAACGGCATGGAACGCGACACTCGACACATACGGCCGAACGACCCGCCCGAACTTTGGGAGGGACGCTCGCATCTAAAGCATCTCGCCCACATACTTGATGAAGGCATTCTCGACCATCTTGTCGATGGAGATCCGCCAGCCGCGCGAGAGTATTGGACGGATTACCGGTCTCAGATAGAGGAAACACTCGATGGACTCTATGCGGAGCCGGAAAGCACGGACGGCCACGAAGATTTATCCCGCAAGTCTCACGTCCGAGACGCGAAAACCCACCTCAGAAACATTGACTTTGCGACACAGGTGGCCTTGTCACAGGCCCAAGACGACGATGAACGCGTATGGGTTCAGGAGTTGGTGAGCGAAATCGCGCATGACGCCTTCCTGGCCGGGCGCCATACCCAAGTTGCCTGGGGAAAGAATTTCGAGCCCGATGCATTGATCCGTCGAAAGTCACTGGCAGGCTTTGTTGCAAGCCAAGCGGAGCGTACTGCCTACTTCGAACAGCGAAAAGAAGAACACGAGCGCGCCTTGGAACACGCACGACTCGTCCGTGCCTATGTCCTCGAGCGCCACAGCCATGAGATGAACGCGAATCCTTCAAAGGCTGCACTCGGAAAGTTGATTCATGAGAATTGGGACCGCGTAGGTGGCGAGGATCGCCCCCCAAAGCCGAAGGAGCCGACCATCACGCGGAACTGGCTTTCGAAAAATCTCATCTGACCTCACTCGACCGTTCGGTCGAATGAGTCTCCTCAATCTACTCATGGGATGTCGCCTCGGCGCGGCACCTAACATGAGAACGCAGGAGACATCCCGTGAGCAAGAAATCATACAGTCCAGGAGCCACACAGCAGCCATTCGGGCACGCACTATGCATCCATAACTTGGGGCAAACCGCGTACTTTCCCGACCAGTTCTTGTCCGACACCGGCTGCGCACAACTTTTGTCCTGCTCGAAAGCGACGTGGTGGAGACGCGTGGCCGATGGCACCATGCCGAACCCGATCCGGATCGGCTCGATCACGCGATGGAGGCTGTCAGAGGTCTTGGCGGCGATCGAGGCCTTGCAGCACCAAACGAATGGGGGGGCCGCATCATGACTGCTGCGGAAACCCTCACCCGCGCGCTGAACGGGCTCTGGTTCGGCTGTTATGGCACGGCGCCATGCCCCGTTTGCCAACCCGAGCGACGCCGCGACCAAACGGCTTTGACGATTACGAATCGTGGTGACGATCACGGCCTGCTTTTGAATTGCAAGAAATCCAATTGCGCATTTCGCGATATCCTGCAAGCAGCGGGCGCAAGCGCCAGCGCTGCCTGTCGCAAGAGCCATGTTGCATCTGGCACCGACCTGAATGCAGAACGGCAGAAGCGGGTTGAAGCCCGCTCTCGACAGGCCGAGCGCTGCTGGGCAGGAACTGTTCCGCTCAAGAGTAGCGTTGCGCTCAGCTACCTAAGGGCGCGAGGCATTTCCTTCACGCCCTCTTCAGCGCTGCGGTATCATCCCCGGTGCTTCCACGGTCGTGTCAAAGCCCACCTGCCCGCACTTGTTGCAAAGGTGTCGGGCAGCCACGGCTTTGGCGTTCATCGGACGTTTCTTGCGCCAGACGGCCGCGGTAAGGCACATGTCACGCCACAAAAGATGATGCTGGGAGTGACTGCCGGGGGCTATGTCGAAGTAGCACCAGGCACTGGCCCCTTGGTGATCGGTGAGGGCATAGAAAGCACCCTGTCTTTCATTGCTCTGCACATGACACCTGACACACGTGCGTTTGCCGCACTGTCAGCAGGCAACATGCCGAAGGTCCGCTTGCCCGTACAAGCAGGTCGACTGGTCATCGCAATGGACGCGGACGATTCAAGCGGCATTGGCATCGCAAAGGGTCATGCGCTGGCTGAGAGGGCACGTGCGAAAGGTTGGTCCGTCGAACTGGCCCCAGCACCGCAAGGGCTCGATTGGAATGATGTGCTCCGCCTTCAAATCAGCGCGAGGGTGGGGCAATGACTGACGCCATCAAGCCGTCCGCAGATCCTATTGATGGGTTGCCCAAGTGCTTCACGTTGAAATCTGACGGGATATACCTGAAGGCAGACAATGCCGACAAACCTGACCAATGGATTTGCTCCGGGATCGTCGTGCTTGCCCGGATACGCGACAGCCACAGCACCGGCTGGGGCCTGCTGATCGAAGTCACCGACCATGACGGGCATAAACACCAGTCTCCCATTTCAGCGAGCCTTCTTGCGGGGGATGGGACGGAACTGCGCGCGCAGCTCTTGCAGCTTGGTGCCCGTCTCGCTCAAGACGTCAATTCGCGCCGCGCGTTCATGCGTCTGCTTGGTGAATGGTCACCTTCGGTACGGGTGTTGAAAGCCAACCGCCTCGGTTGGGTTGACGATGCCTGCACAGCATTTCTATGCGGCAATGGCGAAGCGATTGGCGAAAGCCACATCGTTTTTCAGAATGGTGAAGCGTCTGCGGAAACAACCGACATGGTACAGAAAGGAACTCTCGCGGACTGGAAAGCGACAGTTGCGAGCCAGTGCGTCGACAATCCGTTGTTGTTGTTTGCGGTGTCTCTCGCCTTTGCCGGGGTCATTCTGGAACCGCTGAGATACGATGGCGGTGGTGTCCATCTGCGCGGTCAATCCAGCAGCGGCAAATCAACTGTCTTGCGGGTTTCGGCCTCCGTATGGGGATCACCACGGTTTGTGCAGAGTTGGCGTGCAACGGCAAACGGGCTGGAAGGTATTGCCGTCAGCCGCAACAGCACACTTCTGCCGCTTGATGAGTTGGGGGAAATCTCCGGACATGAAGCGGGCAACGTGGTCTACATGTTGTCCAATGGCAAGGGGAAGAGCCGCGCCAGTAAGTCCGGCAGCCCGCAACCCTGTTTGCGCTGGAAGACAATGGTCCTGTCTTCCGGAGAAATCACACTTGCGGACAAGATCGCGGAAGCAGGCGGGCGGCCAGCTGCAGGTCAGGATATCCGCCTGCTTGATATCGTTGCGGATTGCCGTGCCTTTGGTGCCTTTGATCACCTGCACGGGGCTCCAGACGGCTCATCGTTCTCGAAGCAGCTGTCGGCAGCAACGTCTGCGAACTACGGAAAGGCAGGCCCGGAATTCGTCCGTCGCCTCTTGGCGGACGCGGACGTCGAAACACACCTGCGCGGCGTCATCACCGGGTTTCAGAAAGAGGTTCGCCTCCGCCTCAACCCCAAAGGCGACGGACAAACAGATCGCGCGGCGGCCCAGTTCGCTCTGATCGCGGCAGCCGGGGAGTACGCGATCGGTCAATGCCTGACGGGATGGGAATCCGGCGCAGCCAGACTAGCCGCGATGGAACTGTTCGAGGAATGGCTTGATCGCAGGGGCGGCGCCATGCCCGCAGAAGCACGCGCCGCCCGCGAGAGGGTTCGTGCCTATCTGCTACGCAACAGTCGCGCCATCATGGCCATCGAGAATGCCGGGACCAAACTGACCGGGTCCAGTGATATCGGATGGTATTGCGATCAGGTGTTCTACTTGCCCAGCAATGTCTGGCAGACCATCCACGAAGGGCAAGATCCCTCCGGATCGGCAAGGTGCCTGAAACAGGCTGGTATTCTTGAGCCTGCCGACGGGGACAATTTGCAAGTGCGTTTACCCAGTCGCCTAGATCCCGAAAGGCCGCGTGCCTATGCCATTCACAGCAGATTTCTAGATGAATACTGACAGGATCTGCCTTTTCTTGCTCGGACCGCTCGGACAACTCGGACAGGCCTGAAATTGTTAATATTTTTTTCAGGGCACCGGCTTTCTTCGGCTCGGACAACTCGGACAGAATAATCGCCGGTCCGAGTTGTCCGAGTAGGCCCGCGCTCTCGACATGTCAAAATTGGCAGTAATTTCAAAGCTGTCCGAGTTGTCCGAGCGGTCCGAGCATGATTATCACCAAGCTGCAATCGGGCACTCAGCATGCAAACAAAAAAGAGAGTTTCCATATGATTTGTGACACCGCAGCGCAACTCGACATCCGCAAGATGCCGCCTGAACTCAGGCCCGTGCCACATGTAGTCGACTTTGAAGGCGAACGATTGGTAACGACTTGGACCACAACCCAATTTGGAGGCCGACGCCAATGGTGGCTTTGTCCGTCCTGCGACCGACGCTGCGCGATCATCTATCGCAGGGGCAAGGGCCCGCTTTGGGGATGCAGGATCTGCATGGGCGGGAGATACGCCAGCGAGCACAAATCACCCCGCCAACGCTTGCTCCAGAAGATCAAGAAACTGCGCAAGCGCTTGGGACAAACCTCCGGCTTCATCGGCACTGCTCCGCCTCCGAAGCCAACGAACATGCATTGGCGGACGTATGATCGCTTGGTTGCCGAGTTGGAGGCCATGGAGGCAGTATATCTGGCGCCGGATTTCGAGGCAATGGAAGCGCGCGAACGTTGGAGGGCGAAGTTGCTGGCACAAGTGTGAAAAGGCATGCAAAATTGGGTGAGACTCAATTTCTGTGGCGTCTTTCATGCCGAATGCTGATGGCGCGCCGAGAGCAGGTCGATACCTGCGGCGCCATACATCTGCCGTTTCAACCATTTCAGCCGGTTGTTTTGGCGTTCTGTCTGGCCGTTGGACCAAGGCTCGCGAAGCGCCGCCGCAACCGCGTCGACATCTGCAGAGAGAGCGCGCGGAAAGCCGGGCAGTCCAGACGCCTTCGCTTGGTCCAACCAGTCAATCAGCCCTCCTCTTCGCCGTTGCAGGCCATAGATGTAGAGGCCTGTCCGTCGTCAGAGTTTCCGGAGAGCTGGGGCCGTTTTGTAACGGAGGCTCTGGCTCGGTTTCTCTTTGAGTTTAAGCGGCTGCGGTTTGGTGCTGCAACCGGCGTCGTCGGATTGTCTGTTTCTTTATCTCCTCTCTGATCTTCAGAATCTTTGCGCCTCGGCCATGATAGACGTCGGCGGGTGTCAGGTTGGCCAAGCTCTCGTGGTATCGATGGTTGTTGTAGTGGTCGACGAAAGCGCTGGTCGTGTCTTGGAGTTGGTGGAAATTTGAAGGCGGCGTAATCTCCGGGTGAACATCCACCCACCCAACCGGCGGCGGCAAGATGACGTCCCAGTTGATGGTGTAGCTCACGACAGGCCTCGCGCTCACCGGCGGGCCGAGCTTGTCAGTCACGCTGCGCCGCAGGCAGGCTGACCACGACATCATCGCAGACAGGGGCCAGCGTTTCCAGCGTCATATATCGGCCGCGCTGGACCGTCCATTCCTCGGTCTGCTCCATCAGGATTGCGCCAACGAGGCGGCGGATGGATGCCTCGTTCGGAAAGATACCCACCACGTCGGTGCGCCTCTTGATCTCGCCGTTCAGGCGCTCGATTGGATTCGTGCTGTGCAGCTTCGTCCGGTGCTGCTGGGGAAAGGTCATGTAGGCGAGGACGTCCTCCTCGGCCCCGTCCATGAGCGTTGCGAGCTTGGGCAGCTTTGGGCGCATCTGGTCCGCGACCTGGCGCCATTGGGCCTTTGCCGC
>NZ_RCTZ02000034.1 GCF_003667315.2 Tropicibacter alexandrii
CTGAAGTTCGTGGTCGAGCTGATCGCGCCGATCGCGATGGAAGACGGCCTGCGCTTCGCCATCCGCGAAGGCGGCCGCACCGTCGGTTCGGGCGTCGTGTCGAAGATCGTGGAATAAGTCGCGCAGCGACTTGTTCCGGTGGCGGCAGGCGACTTTCTGCAAGAAAGTCTGCCGGGAGCCACACGGTTGAACAGGAAAGGGCCACCCCTCGCGGTGGCCCTTTTTTGCGGAAAGATCCCGAGAGCCACACGGTTAATAAGAAAAGGCCGCCCCTCGGGGCGGCCTTTTTGCATGTCACGGCGGACTGTCGGGTAGGGCAATATCGCGCCCTTTCGGTCAGCCAATCCGGCAAGGCCCCAAGGACCCGCGCGGATCAGCGGACGGGCACAAACCGCTTGCACAACAGCGCTGCGGCGTCGGCCTTTGGCGTGTCAGGCCGGGGCGCTTCGTCGACGGCGCAAAGCGCCGCGGCGGGGGCGGGTTGCGGTAGGCGGAGGGTAAAGGCCTCGGCAGAGCCGGTGGCCATCACCGCGATGCATCCCGCAACGAACAGGGGGGCTGTCATGCGCACCTTGGGTCCTCCTTCATGCCGGTGTCGGTCGCCGCGGGACGGGAGAGACCCGCGGCGACCGGCACTGGATTACTGCACGAGGCCACGAATGGTGGAGCCTTTTTCGCCTGCGCTGTCGCCGCCCGAGTACAGGACGCTGACGATCGCTGCCTTGCGGGCGTCGGACAGGTTGGTCAGGTCGGCACCGGGTGCAAAACGCTCGATCTGGGCGATCTGGCCCGGCGACAGAACGATATTTGCATGGGCGGCGCCGGTCAGAGCGGTGGTTGCGAGGGCGGCTGCGGTCAGAATGCGGATCATTGGTAGTTCCTTTCAAGTGAACCCCGTCTTCGGGGCGGTTCGGTTTGCTCGGGAGGCGGTGTTGCCTCCGACACCAATCAATCTGGGCCCTCACTCGAGAAAACTGAAATCACAAGGAAATCTCGGTTTGGTCACGCGGTTGTGCCCTTGTCCGTGATCGGAATCGGACGGGGCGGTGTGCAGGAATGCAGGGGCTCGGTGCGGCTCAATCAGGCATGCGCGAAAGCGGGTTCCCGCCGTCGCAGCGGGTGTGAAACTGCGGTGAAACTCGGTGAATGAAGGCCGGAATCACAAAAACGTTTTCTGCCCGGGCGCGGTGCATTTCCCGGTTTCGCTGCCGTCCGAGGGCCTTTGCGCGGCTCAAAAGCCGGGTCGCGGCCGTTCCGCCGACCGCATTTTGGCGAAAGCGGGCCAAGCGCGATCAATGCCGCGATTTCCGTCTTGCAAAGCGTTTCCGCGTTTCGTAAATGGGCCTCGGCCTTAGGGGTATAGCTCAGCTGGTAGAGCGACGGTCTCCAAAACCGTAGGTCGCGGGTTCGAACCCTGCTGCCCCTGCCACCTTCCCACATCAGTGACCATTGCCAATGCACGCATCGCGGGCATACGCTGCGAGTCGTGGTACGCATCGGGGGCAGATCATGGCTTGGCGATGGATCAGGCGGCATGGTCGCAAGCTGCGCTGGGGCGCGGGGCTCTTGGTGCTTGCGGGGATCGGAGCGGCGCTGATGTTCGGACAACTCAACCATCATACGCCCAAGGCCGACGAAACGGCGTTGGGAACGTCGGGTGTCATCTCGCGCTATCATGCGCTGCTCAACACGCCGTTTTCGCATCCGCTGGGGCAGGTCGGATATATCATCGGGATCGAGAAGGCGCCGCGTGACAAGGCGGGCTACAGGCATGACACCGGTGGTCGTGCCTTCGATCCGACCCGGCTGAGCCTGCCGACCCGTCTGCCCGCAAGCGGCGCGCAGACCGACCTCGACCAGCAGCAAAGGGCATTTCGCCGGGCGCTGGATGATCCGAAGGTCATGCTGGTCAGCCACATCCTGCGCCATGCCCGCGATCCGGACGGGCAGGGAATCGAGCCGCAGCTGTTTCATTCGGCCTATTCCAACACCGCCTTCGGGCCGGTGCCGGACGCGCCGCTGTCCGATGCCTACGAGGCCGGCTGGGACGCGCTCGACCGGATGGAGGCGCAGCTTCTGGCCGATATCGAACAGGCGCGGGCCGAAGGTCATCCCTTCACCCATATCGTCCTGCTGTCGATGGGTTGGAACAACGACCAGTTCGAGGCGCTGGAGCGGTACAACGCCATCCTTCAGCACACCCGCCGCGCTGCGCGCGACACGGGCGAGCGCTTCAACCCGATGGTGATCGGCCTGACCTGGCCGTCGGTCTGGGGTGGGACCTCGGTGATCGATCTGGCCAACCGGGCGCTGCATCTGGGCAGCTACCCGGTCAAGGCCGACGATGCGGACGAGATCGGCTATGGCATCGCCAACCATCTGGTCAACGCCATGCTGCCCCGGCTAGAGGCGCAGACCGGGCTGCGCTCGGTCCTGCTGGGCCATTCCATGGGTGCGCGGATCGTCACGCGGGCCTATTACTCGGCCGAATTGCTGAACGGCGCCGTGCCGCGCACCGGCCCCGGCCCGATCGTGATCGGACTTCAGGCGGCCTTCAGCGCCAACCGCTTTTCAGAAGGCTACCGCCTGATTGCCCCGGTGCGCTGGATCGCCTCGGGCGAAGGGGGCCCCTATCAGGAACAGTCGCGCCCCGGCGGGCAGATGGCGCTGACATGGTCGGCGCGGGATTACGCCAACCCCTTGGCGCGGCTGCTCAGCGGCGCGGCCCATGTCGGTGCCCGTCCCGGCGCAAAAATCATGCACGAGACCCATGGCGCCAAGGTCCATGCCGCGACATGGCGCGCCGGGGGCGATCTGGTCGGCGATTGCGCCACCGCGCGGGACGCAGGCAAGGTGCTTTATATCGACGCGTCACAGACGGTCGCGGCGCATGGCGATATCCGCACGCCGGAAACCGGGCGGCTGGTCTGGTCGGTCATTCGCGGGTTTTCAGGCTAAGGCTTGTAATTCGGGCCTCGCGCGCGTAGATACCCGCCAATCCGCGTATCCGAGCAAAAGGCATGGCCATGGCCCGTACCAACCCGCTACAGTTCATCCAGCAGGTCCGCGCCGAGGGCGCGAAGATCGTGTGGCCGACCCGCCGCGAGGTCATCCTGACCTCGGTGATGGTGTTCATCATGTCCACGCTGTTCGCGATCTTCTTCGCCATCGTCGATATCGGCTGGCGCGAGCTTCTGAAACTCGTGCTTTCGGTGGCCAGCGGGTCGTAAGACGAACCGGTCTTGAATCTGCGCCCCGGCTTGGGTAAAGCCACCACAATCATCAAAACGGGCGTGCAAGAATCAATTGCACGCCGGTTTTTTATTTGGGGCGCAGCATGCGCCGAATGAGTCAAGACGAGGGTAGGGCCAGATGGCGAAGCGTTGGTATTCGGTAAGCGTCCTCTCGAACTTCGAGAAGAAGATCGCCGAGCAGATCCGGACCGCAGTCGAGGAGCAGGGGCTTCAGGACCAGATCGACGAGGTTCTGGTCCCGACCGAGGAAGTGATCGAGGTCCGTCGCGGCAAGAAGGTCACGACCGAGCGCCGCTTCATGCCCGGTTACGTGCTGGTCCACATGGAAATGTCCGACAAGGGCTATCACCTCGTGAACTCGATCAACCGTGTGACGGGTTTCCTCGGTCCGCAGGGTCGCCCGATGCCGATGCGCGACGCCGAGGTGGACGCCATCATGGGCCGCGTGCAGGAAAACGAAGAAGCGCCGAAGCTGCTGATCCATTTCGAGATCGGCGAAAAGGTCAAGGTCAACGACGGCCCGTTCGAGGGCTTCGATGGCATGGTCGAGGGTGTGGACGACGACAACCAGCGCCTGCGCGTGGCGGTGTCGATCTTTGGCCGCGAAACCCCGGTGGAACTGGAATTCACGCAGGTCACGAAGCAGGGCTGAGACCCGGCGCGATCAACGCTCAAAGGGTGCCTCTCGCGGGCGCCCTTTTTTCTTTTTTGGCGTGGTGTTCTGAATGGCGTGTTCGGGCGGGTGACATTGCCCCGGCGCGGCGCACCCGAACGTCCCCGCCGCCCGCATATCACACGGGCCCGGCCATACCGGCCATTGCCCCTTGCGTTTCTGTCCGCCCTCCGCTATGCGGCGCCCTCATCCTGCACTTGCAGGACCGTGGGAGGCGAGGGATTCGCGAATTCCGGACCACACCACGCAACAAACCTGCCCAAGCGACGCGTCGCGAGGGTGTTGTAAAGGAGACAGCCGATGGCCAAGAAGCTCGCCGGCAAGATGAAGCTGCAGATCCCTGCAGGCAAAGCCAACCCCTCGCCGCCCGTGGGCCCCGCCCTGGGTCAGCGCGGCATCAACATCATGGAATTCTGCAAGGCGTTCAACGCCAAGACGCAGGAAATGGAGCCTGGCGCGCCGTGCCCGACCGTGATCACCTACTATCAGGACAAGTCCTTCACCATGGACATCAAGACGCCGCCCGCGTCTTACTACCTGAAGAAGGCCGCCGGTCTGAAGCCCGTGGGCAAGCGCAACCGTCCCCGTGGTGCGGAAAAGCCGGGTCGTGAGACCATCGCGACCGTCACCGTGGCTCAGGTCCGCGAGATCGCCGAAGCCAAGATGAAGGACCTCTCGGCAAACGACGTCGAAGCGGCAATGAAGATCATCCTCGGCTCCGCGAGCTCGATGGGTATCGAGGTGAAGGGGTAATATCATGGCAAAATATGGTAAGCGCACCCGCGCCGCCCGCGAAGCCTTTGCCGGCAAAGAGGACATCACCGTCGAGGAAGCCGTTGCCCTGATCAAGAGCAACTCCAAGGTGAAGTTCGACGAGACCGTCGAAATCGCGATGAACCTCGGCGTCGATCCGCGTCACGCGGACCAGATGGTTCGTGGCGTCGTCTCCCTGCCGAATGGCACGGGCAAGACTACCCGCGTCGCCGTCTTCGCCCGTGGCCCCAAGGCCGAAGAGGCACAGGCTGCCGGAGCGGACATCGTTGGCGCAGAGGACCTGATGGAGACCATCCAGTCCGGCAAGATCGAGTTCGATCGCTGCATCGCGACCCCGGACATGATGCCGATCGTCGGCCGTCTGGGTAAGATCCTTGGCCCGCGCAACCTGATGCCGAACCCGAAGGTCGGCACCGTGACCATGGACGTCAAGGAGGCCGTCGAGGCAGCCAAGGGCGGTCAGGTCCAGTTCAAGGCCGAGAAGGCCGGTGTCGTGCACGCAGGTGTCGGCAAGGTGTCGTTCGACGAGGCGAAGCTCGCCGAGAACATCCGCGCCTTCGTCAACGCCGTGTCCGCCGCCAAGCCGACGGGCGCCAAGGGCACCTACATGAAGCGGATCTCCGTTAGCTCTTCGATGGGCCCGGGCGTGTCGGTCGACGTGGCGAACGCCACCGGCAACTGAGACCGTATTCTTTCGAATTAGATGCAAAGGCGGGCCCCCGGGTCCGCCTTTGTCGTTGGTGTCAAGCTGCGGTTAAGGCGTCTGGGCTAGGGTGCATGCGTGGTTTTCCGGACCGGAGGCGCCGTTTTGAAACACGTTTGCACTTTGATTTTGGCCCTGTTCTGCGCCTTTCCGCTTCGTGCGCTCGAACCGGCTCAGGGGCCGGTCCTGTTGACCGTGACGGGCGCGATTTCCGTCACCAATGCCGAAGGGCGGGCCGATTTCGACCGCGCGATGCTTGAGTCGCTCGACTGGCAAGAGGTCACGACTTACTCGGAATTCTTTACCGGCCCGGAACGATTGGCCGGGCCGACGCTGTCATCGCTGCTTCGGGTGCTTGGGGCGACCGGCAGGTCGATGCAGGCGCATGCGGTGGACGACTACATGATCGAAATCCCGGTTTCCGATGCGGACAGGTATGATGTCATCGTGGCTTTGGACCGTGGCGGCGAACCGATGCGCATCCGGAACAAGGGGCCGATCTGGCTGATCTATCCCACCTCCGACCCGAACGGTCCCGGCGAATTGCACAGTTCCCGCATGGTGTGGCAGCTGATCCACCTGCACGTCGTGCCGTAGGGCGAGTGCATGGACCACCGGATCGCAGACAATGCCCGGGCCATCCGCGCCGTGATCGCCATGTCCGCCGCGGTGGCTCTTGGCTTTCTGATCCTGAGCATCGAGCGCGGCAACACCGATGATCGCGAGTCTACGGTGCGCAGCCTGAACGGCATGCTCTGGGGCATCAGCGAATTGAATTTCGAAAGCCAGAGATTCATCAACGCCTTGGACAATCAGGCTTTGGGCCGGGGCAGCCTCGAGGAAACCGCGATCCGCTTCGAGGTCCTGTGGAGCAGGCACGACGTTGTCGCCGTGCGCAAATTCGCCAAGGATACCGGATTTCACGAACTCATGGATGGGTTCGAGGCCTATCTGCATCGCTACGAGCCGGTGATTTACGGCGACACGGCGCCCTCTGCCGAGGTTCTGGCGCAGATGGCCGATGAGTTGTCCACCTTGACGATCACGGCGCGGCACCTTTGGTCCAACAGTTTTGGCACCCAGAACCCGGCGAGCCGGGTGTTGGCGCGGGTGGAACTCCAGCGGTCCAACAAATACGCCGTGGCCGTCGCGGCGACGCTTGTCACGATGCTCCTGATCTACGTGATCGCCGAGGTCTATTTCGCGTCGTTGGGCCAGAAGCGCGAAAAGAAGCTGCGGCTCGCAGCGGCGCAGGCCAACGATGCCAAGTCGCGCTTTCTCGCCAATGTCAGCCACGAGGTCCGGACGCCTCTGAACGGCATCCTTGGCATGGCGTCCGAGCTTGCGGAAACCGCCGTCAACGCGGATCAGCGGCATTGCATCGACGTCATCATCGAATCCGGTGCGGTGCTGCTGAGCACGATCAATGACGTGCTGGACATCTCGCGGATCGAATCGGGCAATCTCGAGGTCGAAAGCGCCCCGTTCGAACTGCGCGAGGTGGTGGCCGGGGCCTGTGCGCTTTATCAGGCGCGGGCCCGGGAAAAGGGGCTGATGCTCGACTTCCGCGTGCAGGAGAACCTGCCGCTCTGGATTCTGGGCGACGGCCTTCGCCTGCGGCAGGTTCTCAACAACCTGATCGCCAATGCCGTCAAGTTCACCGATCAGGGCGGTGTTTCGGTCCGCGTGCGGCCCGAACCCGGCGGGGCGCGGCTTTCGATCTCGGTCAAGGATACCGGGCCGGGCATCGACCGGGAGGCCCAGCAACGGATTTTCGAGCCGTTCATTCAGGCCGATGCCGGTGTCACCCGCATCCATGGCGGCACGGGTCTGGGGCTGGCCATTTCGCGCCAGCTTTGCGTGGCGATGGGGGGCGGTCTGGACGTGATCAGCCGCCCCGGCTTTGGCGCGACCTTCATCGTTTCCCTGCCGCTCGCAAAAGCCGAGAAGGTGGCGGCGCGCCAGCCCGTCGGCCCCGTGGCCGCGCCGGTGTCGCTGGCCGGAAAGCGGGTGCTCATCGTCGATGACAACGCGACCAACCGGCTGGTCCTCGACCGTTTCCTGAAGGGCAGCAAGGCGCGACTGGACTTTGCCGCCTCGGGCGAGGAGGCGCTGGAGCTTGCGACGGCGGATGTCTTCGACGTCATCCTCATGGATGTCCAGATGCCGCGGATGGACGGCATGGCCGCGACCGAGGCGATCCGCAGCATCGAGGCGCAGGAGCACCGTCCACGCAGCCTGATCATCGCGGTGACGGCGAATGTCATGACCCATCAGGTCGAGGAATACCTGCTCAGTGGCGCCGACGAGGTCCTGCCAAAGCCGGTTTCGAAAGGCGCGCTGATGACCATGCTCGGGGCCCGGCTGGCGCAACGGGCGGCGTGACACGCTTCGGGGGTTGGCAAACGACCGGCGCCGCGGTAAAGCCACCTCCGAAGGCTGCTGCGCGATTCGCGTGGCTGGCTTCATTTCGTCCGAGACGGTGGGCTGCGCCGCGCGCATTAAGTCCTGCCTGAGACGGGAAGAGACATCTTTCACGGCCCGTGCACGCGCACTGGCCCCACGGGATGCGTCGACCCTATTCGGACTTTGCGGCAGGGGAAACCCTGTCTGAATGAGCCGGAGGGTCCGCCCTCCACTACTTGGAGTGAAACTGTGGATAGAGCCCAGAAAGAGAAAGTGGTCGAGGAACTCGGCCAGATCTTCGAAAGCTCTGGCGTCGTGGTGGTTGCCCGCTACGAGGGTCTCACGGTTGCCGAGATGACGGACCTTCGTAACCGCGCCCGTGGCGCGGAGTCGACGGTGCGCGTCGCCAAGAACAGGCTCGCCAAGATTGCCGTCGAGGGCACCCCCGCCGCGGGGATTATGCCGCTTCTCGAAGGCATGACCGTTCTGACCTACTCCGAAGACCCCGTGGCTGCGGCCAAGGTCATCGAAGACTTCGCCAAGGATAACAAGAAGATCGAGATCCTTGGTGGCGCAATGGGCGGAACGGCTCTGGACCGTGCCGGTGTTGAGGCCGTGTCGAAAATGCCGTCGCGCGATGAGCTTATTGCTTCCATCGTCGGCTGCATCGGCGCACCCGCATCGAACATCGCCGGGGCCATTGGCGCACCTGCTTCGAACATCGCATCCATTCTCTCGACCATCGAAGAGAAGGCTGCGTAAGCGCAACTGGAATGACCCTCGTGTGGACTGTCCCGCACGTTGGAACACAATCTTATATACGGAAAGAGTCTCAAAATGGCTGATCTGAAAGCACTTGCTGAGCAAATCGTGGGTCTGACCCTCCTGGAAGCTCAGGAACTGAAAACCATCCTCAAGGACGAGTACGGCATCGAGCCCGCAGCTGGCGGCGCTGTCATGATGGCGGGCCCGGCAGGCGGCGACGCAGCTGCTGCTGAGGAAGAAAAGACCGAATTCGACGTCATCCTGAAGTCGGCCGGCGACAAGAAAATCAACGTCATCAAAGAAGTCCGCGGCATCACCGGCCTCGGCCTGAAAGAAGCCAAAGAGCTGGTCGAAGCCGGCGGCAAGGCTGTCAAAGAAGGCGTGTCCAAGGACGAAGCCGAAACGATCAAGAAGCAGCTTGAAGAAGCTGGCGCCGAGGTCGAACTCAAGTAATTCAAGCCTCCGGGCTGACTTACGCGAAAGGCGTGCCTTCGGGCGCGCCTTTTTCTTTTGCCGGTGCAGGTGTCTGCGCAAATGAAAAGGCGCGGCACCGTGGGGCGCCGCGCCTGTTTTTTCGGGTCAGAACCGGATCAGCCGATCACGGCACCGTCTTCGCGCCAGACGGCGACGATGGACGAGCGCGGCTTTCCTGCGGCCGCAGGCCACGAGCCGCCCGGATGCTGCACGCCGACAAAGGCGGTCTTGCCATCCAGCGACCAGCACAGGCCGGTGACTTCGGCACCGTTCGGCACGGTCATGAAACGGGCGATCTCGCCGGTTTCCGGGTTGCCGACCAGCATCTGGTTGTTGCCCTGACCGGCGAAGTCGCCTTCGTTGCTGTCATCGCCATCGGTCTGGATCCACAGCAGGCCGTCCGACGAGAAGGCCATGCCATCGGGCGAGTTGAACATGTTGCCCGCGGTGACGTTCTCGGACCCGCCATAGGCGTTGTCATAGACCGCCGGGTTGCCGGCCATCACGTACAGGTCCCAGGTAAAGGCATCGGCGGCGTGGTCGTCATTCGCCGGCACCCAGCGCGCGATCTGGCCATAGCGGTTGGTCTCGCGCGGGTTGGCGGCGTTGACACCCATGTCGTCGCCCCCGGCATTGGTTGCCCCTTCGCCGCGCTTGGAGTTGTTGGTCAGCGCGACATAGGCTTCGGCCTTCAGCGGGTTGGCCGCGACCCATTCGGGGCGGTCCATCGTGGTGCCACCGGCAGCCGAGGCGGCCATGCGGGTGAAGGCGAGGATTTCCGGCAGCGCCATGCCGGTGGTTTCCGGCGTCAGCGCCAGCCACTCGCCCGACTGGTCGTCGTTGAACTTGGCCACGTAGAGCGTGCCTTCATCCAGCAGGTCGCCGCCATTGGTGCCCTCTTCCCAGACGCCGTTCGAGACGAAGCGATACAGGTATTCGCCGCGCTCGTCGTCGCCCATGTAGACCACCAGACGGCCATCGGCGGCCTGCACCATCTCGGCGTTCTCGTGCTTGAAACGGCCCAGAGCGGTGCGCTTGATCGGGGTCGAGGTCGGATCGGCGGGGTCGATCTCGGTGATGAAGCCGTGGCGATGCGGTTCGTTCGGCTCGTTCGAGATGTCGTAGCGCGGGTCGAACTTTTCATAGGCATAGCGGCCTTCGCCACCGATGCCGTAGCGCTTGTAGCCGTCGCCTGCGGGCATCTCGCCGGTCGCACCAAAGTAGCCGTTGAAGTTCTCTTCGCAGGTCAGGTACGTGCCCCAGAGGGTCTTGCCCGAGCCGCAGTTGTTCATCGTGCCCTTGACGGTGCGGCCTTCGGGATCGGCCTTGGTCTTGACCAGATCGTGACCGGCCAGCGGGCCGGACAGGGTCATTTCCGTCTCATGGGTGATGCGGCGGTTCAGGGGGCTGTCCTTGACGACCATGTAGCCGTCGTCGCCCTTGGCCACTTCCATGATGGTCACGCCTTGCAGGTTCTTCAGCAGGGTGACTTCGTCGGCGGTGCGCGGCGTGCCTTCGGCATCGGCGGGCAGGTTGATCTTGGGGTTCACGTATTCGGAGTTGACGGCGATGACTTCCTTGCCGTCCACGTCGAACAGTTCCATCCCGTCGGTGTTCTCGCCGAACACCTTGTCGGACATGGCCACGTCCAGATCGCCATTGTCGCCAAAGGCGCCATCGGCCTCGGACCACAGCGCGTCACCCCAGCTGACCAGCACCTTGTGCTGATAGCCCTCGGGCACGTGGATCGCGAAATCGGTGGCGATGTCGATGGGCGTGAAGGCAAATCCGCCATGCGCTGCGGCGCGGGCGGCCGTGGTGGAGCTCATCAGGCCAGCGCCAAAAACCGACGCGGCCGAGCCGAAAGCCAGCGCGCCACCCAGAAACCCACGGCGCGAGATCGCGCGTTCGACCACGTCGTCGAACTGGCTGCGCGCCGGGCGCGGATCGCGGTGCTCGTCGAAATCGTCCCATGAAAGATCGAGAAGTGTCTTCTTGTCCATGTCTCTGGCTCCGTGGAAAATGTCGCTGCGGCGGGGCGGGTGATTGCCCGACGCCGTCTCGCGGCGTTTAGGCACGGATGGTGACGCTTGCGTGACAGTTCGTTCACGATTTCATGAACGCCAGATGCGCTTTTTGCCCGGTCCTGTTAACCAAGGCCTCAAGCCAGCTTGACCGCAGCGCGAGATTTTGTCATTCTGCCGTAGCGCCATAAATCCGCAAATCCCCACTGGGGGTCTTGCGTTCGCGTTCTTCACCGAATATTCGGAAATCTCCTGCGGGTTCGATTGATTCGTTCCCGCATATGTGTTTTGGCAGGAACAGGGGCGCGCGACATCTGAAAGAGACCACCGTTTGAACCCGCCCTTTCAGCCAACTCTCTGAAATCGCAGGAAAACGGATCATCGGCACATCCCCCGGCTTGGCAAGCCCCTGTGCGCAGGGGTTTCCCAAGGCAGGGACCCCCAAGGATCGAGTGGCACGCGGTGGGACGCGGGCCGAGAATGGATCGGGGGTCAATGCCGTCACTGACGAGGCGTACCGTGGCCCGACGGCGCGTTTTTCGGACGAGATATCGAAAGGTGACATACGTCATGGCGCAAAGCTTCCTTGGACAGAAACGTCTTCGCCGGTATTACGGCAAGATCCGCGAAGTTCTCGAGATGCCGAACCTCATCGAGGTTCAGAAATCCAGCTACGAGCTTTTCCTGAAATCCGGCGACCAGCCCCAGCCCGCCGATGGCGAGGGCATCAAGGGCGTGTTCCAGTCGGTTTTCCCGATCAAGGACTTCAACGAAACCTCCGTCCTGGAATTCGTCGATTACGAACTTGAGCGTCCGAAATACGACGTCGAGGAATGCATGCAGCGCGACATGACCTATGCCGCGCCGCTGAAGGTGACCCTGCGCCTGATCGTGTTCGATATCGACGAGGATACCGGCGCGAAGTCGGTCAAGGACATCAAGGAACAGGATGTCTTCATGGGCGACATGCCCCTGATGACCCATAACGGCACGTTCATCGTGAACGGTACCGAGCGCGTGATCGTGTCGCAGATGCACCGCTCGCCCGGTGTGTTCTTTGACCATGACAAGGGCAAGACGCACAGCTCGGGCAAGCTGCTGTTCGCCTGCCGCATCATCCCCTATCGCGGCTCGTGGCTCGACTTTGAATTCGACGCCAAGGATATCGTGTTCGCGCGCATCGACCGTCGTCGCAAGCTGCCGGTGACGACCCTGCTTTATGCGCTGGGTCTGGATCAGGAAGCGATCTGCGACGCCTATTACAACACGGTGAACTATGAATATCGCCGTGGCGAAGGCTGGGTGACCAAGTTCTTCCCCGAGCGCGTGCGCGGCACCCGCCCGACCTATGACCTTGTCGACGCCGATACCGGCGAGATCATCGCCGAGGCCACCAAGAAGGTGACGCCGCGCGCGGTGAAAAAGATCATCGACGAGGGCAAGATCAAGAACCTGCTGGTTCCGTTCGAGCAGATCGTCGGCAAGTTCGTCGCCAAGGACATCATCAACGAGGAAACCGGCGCGATCTATGTCGAGGCCGGCGACGAGCTGACCTGGACCGTCGACAAGGACGGCGACGTGACCGGCGGTACGCTCAAGGAGCTGCTGGATGCGGGCGTCACCGACATCCCGGTTCTGGACATCGACAACATCAACGTTGGTCCCTACATCCGCAACACCATGGCGGCGGACAAGAACATGGGCCGCGACACCGCGCTCATGGACATCTACCGCGTCATGCGCCCGGGTGAGCCGCCGACCGTCGAGGCCGCGTCGGCCCTGTTCGACACGCTGTTCTTCGACAGCGAGCGCTATGACCTGTCCGCTGTTGGTCGCGTGAAGATGAACATGCGCCTCG
Source organism: Tropicibacter alexandrii (assembly GCF_003667315.2). Taxonomy (GTDB): domain Bacteria; phylum Pseudomonadota; class Alphaproteobacteria; order Rhodobacterales; family Rhodobacteraceae; genus Tropicibacter; species Tropicibacter alexandrii. Next base: position 12,932 of record NZ_RCTZ02000034.1, read on the forward strand.
CGCTGGACAAGCCCGACACCCAGCGCACGCTGGACCGCGACGACATCGTTCAGTGCATCAAGGCGCTGGTCGAGCTGCGCGATGGCCGTGGCGATATCGACGACATCGACCACCTCGGCAACCGCCGGGTGCGCTCGGTCGGCGAGTTGATGGAAAACCAATATCGCGTCGGTCTGCTGCGCATGGAACGCGCCATCAAAGAGCGTATGTCGTCGGTCGAGATCGACACCGTCATGCCGCAGGACCTGATCAACGCGAAACCGGCCGCCGCGGCCGTGCGCGAATTCTTCGGCTCCTCGCAGCTGTCGCAGTTCATGGACCAGACCAACCCGCTGTCTGAAGTGACGCACAAGCGTCGCCTCTCGGCGCTTGGGCCGGGCGGGCTGACCCGTGAGCGCGCGGGCTTCGAGGTGCGCGACGTTCACCCGACCCACTATGGCCGGATGTGCCCGATTGAAACGCCCGAAGGTCCGAACATCGGTCTGATCAACTCGCTGGCCACCTTTGCTCGCGTGAACAAGTACGGCTTCATCGAGACCCCGTATCGTGTGGTCAAGGACGCGCAGGTGACCGACGAGGTCCACTACATGTCCGCGACCGAGGAAATGCGCCACACCATCGCGCAGGCCAACGCCTCGCTCGACGGCGAAGGCAAGTTCCAGAACGATCTCGTCTCGACCCGCCAGTCCGGCGACTACACCCTTGCGCCGCGCGAGAATGTCGACCTGATCGACGTGTCGCCGAAGCAGTTGGTGTCGGTTGCGGCCTCGCTGATCCCGTTCCTTGAAAACGACGACGCCAACCGCGCCCTGATGGGTTCGAACATGCAACGTCAGGCCGTTCCGACCCTGCGCGCCGAGGCGCCGCTGGTCGGCACCGGCATCGAGGGCATCGTGGCGCGCGATTCCGGCGCGGCCATCACCGCCAAGCGGGGCGGCGTGGTCGACCAGGTCGACGCCCAGCGGATCGTGATCCGTGCCACCGAGGACCTGACCTTGGGTGACGCGGGCGTGGACATCTACCGGATGCGCAAGTTCCAGCGCTCGAACCAGAACACCTGTATCAACCAGAAGCCTCTGGTGAAGGTGGGTCAGACCGTCGAGAAGGACGAGGTCATCGCCGATGGTCCCTCGACCGATATGGGCGAACTGGCTCTGGGCAAGAACGTCATCGTGGCGTTCATGCCGTGGAACGGCTACAACTACGAGGACTCCATCCTGATCTCCGAACGGATCGCCAAGGATGACGTCTTTACCTCGGTGCATATCGAGGAATTCGAAGTGGCCGCCCGCGACACCAAGCTTGGGCCGGAGGAAATCACCCGCGACATCCCCAACGTCGGTGAAGAGGCGCTGCGCAACCTCGACGAGGCGGGCATCGTCTATATCGGTGCCGACGTGGAGCCGGGCGACATTCTGGTGGGCAAGATCACCCCCAAGGGCGAAAGCCCGATGACGCCGGAAGAAAAGCTGCTGCGCGCCATCTTCGGCGAAAAGGCATCGGACGTGCGCGACACCTCGCTGCGGGTGAAGCCGGGCGATTACGGCACCGTGGTCGAGGTCCGCGTCTTCAACCGTCACGGCGTCGAAAAGGACGAACGTGCGCTGCAGATCGAGCGTGAGGAAATCGAAAGCCTCGCCCGCGACCGCGACGACGAACTCGCCATCCTCGACCGCAACATCTATGCGCGTCTGAAGTCCATGATCCTCGGCAAGACCGCCGTGAAGGGCCCGAAAGGCGTCCGCGCGAATTCCGAGATCAACGAGGAACTGCTGGAAACCCTGACCCGTGGTCAGTGGTGGCAGCTGGCCCTTGGCGAGGAAGAAGACGCCAAGCAGGTCGAGGCGCTGCACGAGCAGTACGAGATCCAGAAGCGTGCGCTGGACGCCCGCTTCGAGGACAAGGTCGAAAAGGTCCGCCGCGGCGACGATCTGCCCCCGGGCGTGATGAAGATGGTCAAGGTCTTCATCGCGGTGAAGCGCAAGCTTCAGCCGGGCGACAAGATGGCTGGCCGTCACGGCAACAAGGGCGTGGTCTCCCGCGTCGTCCCGATGGAAGACATGCCCTTCCTCGAAGACGGCACCCCGGTCGACTTCTGTCTGAACCCGCTCGGCGTGCCTTCGCGGATGAACGTCGGTCAGATCCTTGAAACCCATATGGGCTGGGCCTCGCGCACCCTGGGTCTCAAGATCGACGAGGCGCTGCAGGACTATCGCCGCTCGGGCGACCTGACCCCGGTGCGCGAAGCGCTGCGGATCGGCTATGGCGACGACGTGTACGAGGAAGGCTTTGCCGATCTCGACGAGGATCGTCTGGTCGAACTCGCGGATAACGCGACGCGCGGTGTGCCGATCGCAACGCCGGTCTTCGACGGCGCCAAAGAGGCGGATGTGGATGACGCGCTGCGTCGTGCAGGCTTTGACCAGTCGGGCCAGTCCCGCCTGTTCGACGGCCGCTCGGGCGAGGAATTCTCGCGCCGCGTGACCGTGGGTGTCAAATACCTGCTCAAGCTGCACCACCTCGTGGACGACAAGATCCACGCGCGCTCGACCGGGCCGTACAGCCTCGTCACCCAGCAGCCGCTGGGCGGTAAGGCGCAGTTCGGTGGCCAGCGCTTCGGCGAGATGGAGGTCTGGGCTCTGGAAGCTTACGGCGCCGCCTACACCCTGCAGGAAATGCTGACGGTGAAATCGGACGACGTGGCAGGCCGGACCAAGGTCTATGAGAGCATCGTCAAGGGTGAGGACAACTTCGAAGCCGGCGTGCCGGAATCGTTCAACGTTCTCGTCAAGGAAGTGCGCGGCCTCGGCCTCAACATGGAACTCCTGGACGCGGAGGAAGACGAGTAAGGCCTGCGCGCCTGCTCAAAGTAGGATGGGTGATCACCCATCCTACCCTTCCCCCGCTTCCCTCAAAATTCAGAGGAACACATGAACCAGGAACTGACCAACAACCCGTTCAACCCGCTGGCCCCGCAGAAGGTCTTTGACGAGATCAAGGTCTCGCTGGCCTCGCCCGAGCGGATCCTCTCTTGGTCCTTCGGTGAGATCAAGAAGCCCGAAACCATCAACTACCGCACGTTCAAGCCCGAGCGTGACGGCCTGTTCTGCGCGCGTATCTTTGGCCCGATCAAGGATTACGAATGCCTGTGCGGCAAGTACAAGCGCATGAAATATCGCGGCGTCGTCTGCGAAAAGTGCGGCGTCGAAGTGACGCTGCAAAAGGTCCGTCGTGAACGCATGGGCCATATCGAACTGGCCGCGCCCTGCGCCCATATCTGGTTCCTCAAGTCGCTGCCCTCGCGCATCGGCCTGATGCTGGACATGACCCTGCGCGATCTGGAACGCGTCCTGTATTTCGAAAACTACGTGGTGATCGAGCCGGGTCTGACCGACCTGACCTATGGCCAGATGCTGACCGAAGAGGAATTCCTCGACGCGCAGGATCAATACGGCATGGACGCCTTCACGGCGAACATTGGCGCCGAAGCCATCCGCGAGATGCTCGCCCAGATCGACCTCGAAGCCGAGGCCGAGAACCTGCGCGCGGACCTCAAGGAAGCGACCGGCGAACTCAAGCCCAAGAAGATCATCAAGCGTCTCAAGGTCGTGGAATCCTTCCTTGAATCCGGCAACCGTCCGGAATGGATGGTGATGACCGTGATCCCGGTCATTCCGCCGGAACTGCGCCCGCTGGTGCCGCTGGACGGTGGCCGCTTTGCGACCTCCGACCTGAACGACCTGTATCGCCGCGTGATCAACCGGAACAACCGTCTCAAGCGCCTGATCGAACTGCGCGCGCCCGATATCATCGTGCGCAACGAAAAGCGGATGCTTCAGGAATCCGTCGACGCCCTGTTCGACAACGGCCGCCGTGGCCGCGTCATCACCGGTGCCAACAAGCGCCCGCTGAAGTCGCTGTCCGACATGCTGAAAGGCAAGCAGGGCCGCTTCCGTCAGAACCTTCTGGGCAAGCGCGTCGACTTCTCCGGTCGTTCGGTGATCGTGACCGGCCCGGAACTGAAGCTGCACCAGTGTGGCCTGCCCAAGAAGATGGCGCTCGAACTGTTCAAGCCCTTCATCTACTCGCGACTGGAGGCCAAGGGCCTGTCCAGCACCGTGAAACAGGCGAAAAAGCTGGTCGAAAAAGAGCGCCCCGAGGTTTGGGACATTCTCGACGAGGTCATCCGCGAGCACCCGGTTCTGCTGAACCGCGCGCCGACGCTGCACCGTCTGGGCATTCAGGCGTTCGAACCCACGCTGATCGAAGGGAAAGCCATCCAGCTTCACCCGCTGGTCTGCTCGGCGTTCAACGCGGACTTCGACGGTGACCAGATGGCTGTTCACGTGCCGCTGTCGCTGGAAGCCCAGCTGGAAGCGCGCGTCCTGATGATGTCGACGAACAACGTTCTGTCGCCCGCCAACGGCGCACCGATCATCGTTCCCTCGCAGGACATGATCTTGGGTCTGTATTACGTCACCATCATGCGCGAAGGCATGAAGGGTGAGGGCATGGTCTTCTCCTCGATCGAGGAAGTCGAGCACGCCCTGACCGCCGGTGAGGTGCATCTGCACGCCAAGATCCAGTGCCGCGTCAAGCAGATCGACGACGAGGGCAACGAGGTCTGGAAACGCTACGAGACCACCCCCGGTCGCGTGCGTCTGGGCGCGCTTCTGCCGCTCAACACCAAGGCGCCGTTCGATCTGGTCAACCAGCTTCTGCGGAAGAAGGACGTTCAGCGCGTCATCGACACCGTCTACCGCTATTGCGGCCAGAAGGAGTCGGTCATCTTCTGTGACCAGATCATGTCGATGGGCTTCAAAGAGGCGTTCAAGGCGGGCATCTCCTTCGGCAAGGCCGACATGGTGGTTCCCGACAACAAGTGGACGCTGGTCGACGAGACCCGCGATCAGGTCAAGGACTTCGAACAGCAGTACATGGACGGCCTGATCACTCAGGGCGAAAAGTACAACAAGGTCGTGGACGCCTGGTCGAAGTGTAACGACAAGGTCACCGAGGCGATGATGTCGACCATCTCGGCCGAGCGCCGCGATGAGAACGGTGCCGTGATGGAGCCGAACTCGGTCTACATGATGGCCCACTCCGGTGCGCGTGGCTCGGTCACCCAGATGAAACAGCTGGGCGGGATGCGCGGCCTGATGGCAAAGCCGAACGGCGACATCATCGAAACGCCGATCATCTCGAACTTCAAAGAAGGTCTGACCGTTCTCGAATACTTCAACTCGACCCACGGTGCCCGCAAGGGTCTGTCGGACACCGCGTTGAAGACCGCGAACTCGGGCTACCTGACCCGCCGTCTGGTGGACGTGGCGCAGGACTGCATCATCCGCATGGATGATTGCGGCACCGACAACGCCATCACCGCCGAACCCGCGGTCAACGATGGCGAGGTCGTGGCGTCCTTGGGCGAGCGTATCCTTGGCCGTACCGCGGCAGAGGATCTGGTGCATCCGCTCACCGGCGATGTCATGGTCCGTCTGGGCGAGCTGATCGACGAACGCACCGCCGACATGATCGAGGAGTCCGGTCTGCAAACCGCGCGCATCCGCTCGCCCCTCACCTGTGAGGCCGAGGAAGGCGTCTGCGCGACCTGCTACGGGCGTGACCTCGCACGCGGCACCAAGGTGAATATCGGCGAAGCCGTCGGTATCATCGCGGCGCAGTCGATCGGTGAACCCGGCACGCAGCTGACCATGCGGACCTTCCACATGGGCGGTGTTGCGCAGGGCTCCTCGCGGTCCTTCCTCGAAGCGTCGCAGAACGGCAAGATCGTGTTCGCGAACCCCGGCACCATCGAAAACGCGGCTGGCGAACTGATCGTGATGAACCGCAACATGCAGGTCGTCATCCAGAACGATCAGGGCGAGGAAATCGCATCCCACAAGATGGGCTACGGTTCCAAGCTGTTCGTGAACGAAGGTCAGTCCGTCAAGCGCGGCGACAAGCTGTTCGAATGGGACCCGTACACCCTGCCGATCATCGCCGAGAAGGATGGTATCGCCAAGCATGTGGACCTTGTGAACGGCCTTGCCGTGCGCGAGGAAACCGACGATGCGACCGGCATGACCCAGAAGATCGTGATCGACTGGCGCGCGGCCCCCAAGGGCAACGAGCTGAAGCCGGAAATCATCCTGATGGATGGCGATGGCGAACCGGTCCGCAACGAAAAGGGCGACCCGATCAAGTACACCATGTCGGTGGACGCGATCCTGTCCTGCGAAGACGGGCAGGAGGTCAAGGCCGGTGACGTTGTGGCGCGTATCCCGCGCGAAGGGGCGAAGACGAAGGACATCACCGGTGGTCTGCCGCGTGTGGCCGAACTCTTCGAGGCCCGTCGTCCCAAGGATCACGCGATCATCGCGGAAATCGACGGCTATGTGCGCTTTGGCAAGGACTACAAGAACAAGCGCCGCATCGCCATCGAGCCGACCGATGACAGCCTTGAGCCGCGCGAATACATGATCCCCAAGGGCAAGCACATCCCGGTGGGTGAGGGCGACTTCATCCAGAAGGGCGACTACATCATGGACGGCAACCCGGCCCCGCACGACATTCTGTCGATCATGGGGATCGAGGCTCTGGCGAACTACATGATCGACGAGGTGCAGGACGTCTACCGACTGCAGGGTGTGAAGATCAACGACAAGCATGTCGAAGTGATCGTCCGCCAGATGCTGCAAAAGTGGGAGATCCTCGACAGCGGCGACACCACGCTGCTGAAGGGCGAGCATGTCGACAAGATGGAGTTCGACGAGGCCAACGCCAAGGCCGAGAAGAAGGGCGGGCGTCCTGCACAGGGCGAGCCGATCCTGCTCGGGATCACCAAGGCGTCCTTGCAGACCCGGTCGTTCATCTCGGCGGCGTCCTTCCAGGAAACCACCCGCGTGCTCACCGAAAGCTCTGTTCAGGGCAAGAAGGACAAGCTGGTCGGCCTGAAGGAAAACGTCATCGTCGGTCGTCTGATCCCGGCGGGCACCGGTGGTGCCACGCAGAAGGTCCGCCGCATCGCGCAGGATCGCGACAATGTCGTGATCGAGGCGCGCCGCGAAGAGGCCGAGGCCGCCGCCGCTCTGGCCGCGCCGGAACGGATGGACGATGTGGTTGGCGGGGACGAGTTCGACACGCTGATCGTCGACACCCCGGAAAGCCGCGAATAAGCGGGTCCGACCTGACACAATCGAAACGCCCCGGTTCACCCCCGGGGCGTTTTTACGTTTGGGTCCTGCGTTTCCAACGGGATAGGGCTTTTCCTTTAACTATCTGTAAATATTGCGTAAAAATTGTCAGCTGACAATTTGGCCCGCAACTTTTGTGTGGGGCTGTCGGAACGGCCTTGTCAGCCGGGCCGATTTTCCTTTTGCCCTTGCGACCGCTTGGCCGGGCGGTATCCTCGCGCCGGGACAAGGGGCGCTTCGATGCAAGCACAAACAGCACAATTCCAGATCGTCGCGCCGCGCGACCGGTTGAGCTTCTTCGACATTCAAAGCATCGACCTGCCGCACCCCACCACCCCGTTGCAGGTCTATGCCGCCGTCTCGGCGGATATGGCGCGGCGTTTGAACTGGGCGTTCACCCTGCGCGACCTGATCTCGCGTCCCTTCGGTGTCTGTGCCATCGGCGGGTTTTCGGGGGCCGCGCCGTCCTCCGTCGCGGCTGGGGACCGTCTTGATTTCTTTCTGGTCGAAGCGGTGCGGGACGGTTGCCTCGTCCTGACCGAGCGCGATCGCCATCTTGACGTGATGACATGCATAACCTGCCATGACCGCACGGTTTCGATCACCTCGTCCGTGCTCACCCATAACGGGTTCGGCAAGGCCTACATGGCAGTGGTTGGCCCGGCGCACCGGATGATCGTGGCGCGGGGGTTGCGGAGATTGGCGCACAGCCTGTCATGAGGGCGGGCAGCGACAACATGCGCGGCGCACTTCTCATGACTGGCTCCATGGCCGCGTTCACCTTTGGCGACACCTGCATGAAGGCGATCGGCGACAGCCTGCCGCTGTCACAATCCCTGACGCTGCGCGCGATCTTTTCGACCACCTTTCTGGCGATCCTCGCGCATCGGCGCGGGGCGCTGCATATGCGCTTTCCCACGCGGGACAGGGCGCTGGTCCTGCTGCGCGCCATGGCCGAGGCCGGGGCGGCGCTGTTCTTCTTCACCGCGCTGTTCAACATGCCCTTTGCCAACGTCTCGGCGCTGTTGCAGATGTTGCCGCTGACCCTTGCGCTGGGGAGCGCGCTGTTCTTTGGCGAGGCCGTCGGCTGGCGGCGCTGGAGCGCGATCATCGCGGGCTTCGTCGGCATGTTGCTGATCGTGCGCCCCGGCACCGAGGGGTTCAACATCTACGCCCTGTCGGCACTTGGCGCGGTGGTCTGCGCCACGATCCGCGATCTGGCCACCCGACGGATGAGCACGGCGGTCCCCTCGCTTGCGGCGACCTTTGCCACCTCGGCCACGGTGCTGGTCATGGCTGCCGGTTGGTCGCTGTTTCAGGACTGGCAGCCGCTGAGCGCCGAAAACGGGGCGCTGCTGCTGGGGGCGGGGGTCTTCATCATCGCGGCCTATGCCATGTCGGTGGCGACGATGCGCGTGGGCGAGGTCGGCTTTGTCGCGCCCTTCCGCTATACCAGCCTTGTGCTGGCCTTGGCGATTGGCTGGCTGGTCTTCGACGAATGGCCCGCTGTGCTGTCACTGATCGGCGCGGTGATCATCATGGGCACGGGCCTGTTCACATTGTGGAGAGAACAGCGCCGTCCGCGCCTGCCGGTGAAGCCACATTAGGAACCCTGCCCGGTCCCACACGTTCTTCTGTCAACGGAAACAGACAGGAGGACATCATGACCAAGACTGTCTTTGGTACACTTGCCGCCGTCACCGCGCTGACGGCCCCGGCTTTTGCGCAGGACACCCATGAATGGGGTGACCGCGAGGCCAGTTTTGAGCCCGCATTCGAAAACCAGACCCGCGCGCCGCTGGCGGCGTCGGACTATACCTATGCCACCAAGATGCTGACCGAGGAACTGGAACACCCTTGGGCCATCGAGGCGCTGCCGGATGGCAATGGTGTTCTCGTGACCGAACGCCCCGGGCGTCTGGTCCATGTGACCTTGGACGGCGAGAAATCCGAGCCGATCAAGGGCCTGCCCGAAATCTTCAACGAGCCGGCTGGCAACTCGACCCAAGCCGGTCTGCTGGACGTGAAAGTCGGCCCGAACTTTGCCGAAGACCGGATGGTCTATATCACCTACGCCAAGGGCACGGGCGACGGCATGTCCGTCACCGCCGCCGCCCGCGGTGTGCTGTCCGAGGACATGACCGAACTGACGCAGGTCGAGGACATCTTTGTCCAGACCCCGCCCAGCCCCGCCGCGATGCACTATGGCAGCCGGATCGTCTTTGACGGCGACGGCCATGCCTTCATCACCACCGGCGAGCACTTCACAGTTGAGGAGCGCAAGAAGGCGCAGGACCTGAACACCACCTATGGCAAGGTCATCCGGGTGAACCTCGACGGCACCGTGCCGGAGGACAATCCGTTTGTCGGGGATGAGGACGCGATCGACTCCATCTGGTCCTATGGCCACCGCAACGTGCAGGGCGCGGCCTATCACAACGGCACGCTTTACGTGATCGAACACGGCCCCGCTGGCGGTGACGAGGTGAACATCCCCGAAGCTGGCAAGAACTATGGCTGGCCGGTGATTTCCTATGGCGTCAACTACGATGGCTCGGACGTGACCGAGGGCATCGCGAAGAAGGACGGCATGGAGCAGCCCGCCTATTATTGGGACCCGGTCATCGCCCCCGGTGACGTTGCCTTCTACGAGGGCGAGATGTTCCCGGAATGGCAGGGTGACATGCTGATCGGCGGCCTTGTGGCCCCGGGGATCGTGCGTCTGGAATGGGATGGCAACCGCGTCGCCCATGAGGAGCGCGTGCTGACCCAGTTCGGTCGTGTCCGCGATGTCGAGGTTCTGGACGACGGGTCCTTCCTGCTGGCAACGGATTACGAGCAGGGCGAGCTGATCCACGTCACCAAGGGGGACGGCGACAGTTAACTTCGGTTAACAATGCGTTACCCAAAAATGCGCCGGATATGATCGGCGTCGATGGCGAAGCGGTCCTTCAGGGTCGCTTCGCCTTTTGCGTCCATCAGGGGCAGCTTGATCGGTTTGACATGGGCCTTCTGGCGCGAGTCGTTGAAGTCATTGTGCCCGCGTACGAACATCAGGCTGTCGGCAAAGGTGACGGTGGGCATGAACTTGGCCACCTTGGAATGGGCGAAATTCATGATCGTCTGGCTGTGCCCGCCCGCGACGACCATGCCCATGCCCATCGGGTAATAGGCAAGCTCGGTTTCCTCGGCCATCGGCCCCTTCGCCGTCGGGCGCAGGATCAGACCCCGGCGATAATCGAGGATCACCGCCTTGTTGGCCGCGCACAGGGGCGCAACCAGCCCGGCATCGCGGCGCAGGCGCGCGACGAAATCCACCGCCACCGCGTCGTCATCGTCCATGCGGAACTGGATGCAGGGCGCGTCCATGTCGTGACGGGCGGCGTTCAGGACCTCCTTGCACACGGCGCGATGCGGGCCGGGGGCGCGGGCGACGATGACCGCCTGCGGCATGGGCTCGACCAAGGCAAAGAGCCGCTCGGCATAAGCGTCGGGCAGGTCGTCGCCAATCAGGATGACAAAGCGGAAATCCGGGTCGGTCTGCGCGCGCAGGGCGGGCAGGGTGATGGTTTCGAAGGTGCGAAAGCGTTCCTCCATCCGCACCGGCGCGTACAGGTAGTCGGACCGGGCGCGGGCCGTCTGGTGTTCGACCTGAAACCCGCCCTCGGCAGGGTAGGAAAACCGGCACAATCCGATGACTTGCATGATGCCTCCTGACCGGGCTATGCCCTTGCAATCCATGACATCGGGCCTGCGTGTTGACAACCCGCACGACTCCCCATATACGGCGCCCCAACGCGCGCGCACCAGCCGCGTGTTCAGCACGAATCCACAGGGTCAAGATCCGGGCCCCTAACGCCCGATCCTCTGGAAACCCGCCGCAACATTGCCCTCGGTACGGGAATGTCGCGGCCTTTCGCCGTTTGTGGCGAGCCAATGAACCGACGGCGCTTTTTCACGAGTGTTGTCATGAAACTGTAGCACGCAGAAGGGCATATCGCCCCGAAGCGATCATATGTGAGAAGCACGGGGAAACCTTATATGCCCACGATCCAGCAGCTGATCCGCAAGCCGCGTCAGCCCAAAGTCAAACGCTCGAAGTCCCAGCACCTTGAGCAGTGCCCGCAAAAGCGCGGCGTCTGCACCCGCGTCTACACCACGACGCCGAAGAAGCCGAACTCGGCAATGCGTAAAGTGGCCAAGGTTCGCCTGACCAACGGTTACGAAGTCATCAGCTACATCCCGGGCGAATCCCACAACCTTCAGGAGCACTCTGTGGTTCTGATCCGTGGCGGCCGTGTGAAAGACCTTCCCGGTGTGCGTTACCACATCCTGCGCGGTGTTCTGGATACCCAGGGCGTCAAAGACCGTAAGCAGCGTCGTTCGAAGTACGGCGCGAAGCGTCCCAAGTAAGCACACCCAGAAGAGGATTAGACAATGTCCCGTCGTCACGCCGCCGAGAAGCGCGAAGTTCTGCCTGACGCCAAGTATGGCGATAAGGTTCTGACCAAGTTCATGAACAACCTGATGTACGATGGCAAGAAATCTGCCGCCGAACGCATCGTCTACAACGCGCTCGACCGCGTTGAGGCCAAGGTGAAGCGCGCGCCCGTGGAAATCTTCCACGAAGCGCTCGACAACATCAAACCCTCGGTCGAGGTTCGCTCGCGCCGTGTGGGTGGTGCCACCTATCAGGTTCCGATCGAAGTGCGCCCCGAGCGCCGCGAAGCGCTGGCCATCCGCTGGCTGATCAACGCCAGCCGCGCCCGCAACGAAAACACCATGGAAGAGCGCCTTGCAGGCGAGCTGATCGACGCGGTCCAGTCCCGCGGTGCAGCCGTCAAGAAGCGCGAAGACACCCACAAGATGGCCGACGCGAACAAAGCGTTCAGCCATTATCGCTGGTAAACCAGAGGACCATAGCCAATGGCACGCGATTATCCCCTAGAGCGGTACCGCAACTTCGGTATCATGGCGCATATTGACGCGGGCAAGACCACTTGCTCCGAGCGCATCCTCTTCTACACCGGCAAGTCCCACAACATCGGTGAGGTGCACGACGGTGCAGCCACCATGGACTGGATGGAGCAGGAGCAAGAACGCGGCATCACGATCACGTCGGCTGCGACCACCACCTTCTGGCAGTGGCAGGAAGACCCGACCGCCGAAGGCACGTCGGACACCAAGTTCCGCATGAACATCATCGACACCCCCGGGCACGTCGACTTCACCATCGAAGTCGAACGCTCGCTGGCGGTTCTCGACGGTGCCGTCTGCGTTCTGGACGCCAATGCCGGTGTCGAGCCGCAGACCGAAACCGTGTGGCGTCAGGCTGACCGCTACAAGGTTCCGCGGATCGTCTTCGTCAACAAGATGGACAAGATCGGCGCGGACTTCTTCAACTGCGTCCGCATGATCGAGGACCGCACCGGCGCGCGCGCCGTGCCCGTGGCCCTGCCGATCGGCGCTGAATCGGAACTCGAAGGTCTGATCGACCTCGTGACCATGGAAGAGTGGGTGTGGAAGGGTGAAGACCTTGGCGCCTCCTGGACCCGTGGCCCGATCCGCGACGACCTGAAGGAGCTCGCCGAGGAATGGCGCGGCAAGATGGTCGAAGCCGCCGTCGAAGAAGACGACGACTGGATGGAAAAGTACCTGGAAGGCGAAGAGCCCGACGCACAAACCCTGCGCAAACTGCTGCGCAAGGGCACGCTGGCCATGCACTTCGTTCCGGTTCTGGGTGGCTCCGCGTTCAAGAACAAGGGTGTGCAGCCCCTGCTGAACGCCGTTGTCGACTACCTGCCGTCGCCGCTGGACGTCGTCGATTACATGGGCTTCAAGCCGGGTGATGAAACGGAAACCCGTGACATCCCGCGCCGCGCCGATGACTCGATGCCCTTCGCCGGTCTGGCGTTCAAGATCATGAACGACCCGTTCGTCGGCTCCCTGACCTTCACCCGGATTTATTCCGGCGTGATGAAGAAGGGCGACAGCATCCTGAACTCGACCAAGGGCAAGAAAGAGCGCATCGGTCGTATGATGATGATGCACTCGAACAACCGCGAGGAAATCGAGGAAGCCTTTGCAGGCGACATCATCGCGCTGGCGGGTCTGAAGGACACCACCACCGGTGACACCCTGTGCGACGCGAAGGAACCCGTGGTTCTCGAAACCATGACCTTCCCCGAGCCGGTGATCGAGATCGCGGTCGAGCCCAAGACCAAGGGCGACCAGGAAAAGATGTCGGCGGGTCTGGCCCGTCTGGCAGCCGAAGACCCCTCCTTCCGGGTGGAGACCGACCTCGAGTCCGGTCAGACCATCATGAAGGGCATGGGCGAACTTCACCTGGACATCCTGGTCGACCGTCTCAAGCGCGAGTTCAAGGTCGAGGCCAACATCGGTGCCCCGCAGGTGGCTTATCGCGAGACCATCGGTCACGCGGTCGAGCACACCTACACCCACAAGAAGCAGTCGGGTGGTTCGGGTCAGTACGCCGAAGTCAAGCTGGACATCCAGCCGACCGAGCCGGGCGAAGGCTATTCGTTTGAATCGCGCATCGTTGGTGGTGCCGTGCCGAAGGAATACATCCCGGGCGTCGAAAAGGGCATCAAGTCGGTCATGGACTCCGGTCCGCTGGCAGGCTTCCCGGTGATCGACTTCAAGGTCGCGCTGGTCGACGGTAAGTTCCACGACGTGGACTCCTCGGTTCTGGCGTTCGAAATCGCGTCCCGCATGTGCATGCGCGAAGGTCTCCGCAAGGCCGGCGCGAAGCTGCTGGAACCGATGATGAAGGTCGAGGTCGTGACCCCGGAAGAATATACCGGCGGTATCATCGGCGACCTGACCTCGCGTCGTGGCCAGGTGTCCGGCCAGGAACCGCGCGGCAATGCCGTGGCGATTGCTGCGAACGTGCCGCTGGCCAACATGTTCGGCTACATCAACACGCTGCGTTCGATGTCTTCGGGCCGCGCTCAGTTCACGATGCAGTTCTCGCATTACGACCCGGTCCCGCAGAACATCTCTGACGAGATCCAGGCGAAATACGCATAAACGGGATGGCGGGGACAACCCCGCCCTACCCATCCTCGTAGGGCGGGGGTTCCCCCGCCTCCCACAAGAAAAAAGGGAGCCACTTCAATGGCAAAGCAAAAGTTTGAACGCGGCAAGCCGCACTGCAACATCGGCACGATCGGTCACGTTGACCACGGCAAGAC
>NZ_RCTZ02000035.1 GCF_003667315.2 Tropicibacter alexandrii
CCGGCTGCGCTCACGGCGCTCCAGGTGGGACATTTCTGCTTTGCCAACCACGCGACATTTCTACTTGGTTGCAACATTGTGCATCGTTTGATTACGTCACCGTCGCCCGGCCTTCTGCCCGCAACACATTGCAGCAAAGAACAAACTTGGCGCGGTCAGCGCAAGCCGTTGCGCGCAATCAACCCTGCCAGCTCGGACACGGCGGCGTTGCGGGCCGCGGCGATGGCGCCCGGGCCAGCCTCTCCGCCGATCGGTGTCAGGATATCGAATTGCCGGGCGCGATCCGGGCCGAATTCCTCGGGTGCGACGAAGTACTGGCCGGACAGACGGAATTGCCCAGCCGTGGTTGCGTAGAAATCCTGCACCCGGATATCGACGCGGACATCCGGCAGACCTCGGAATGGCCAAGGCTCGGGCGCAACCAGCCGCCCGGTGATCACATCGAGGTCGCGCGCCACCTGTTGCGTAATCGCCCGGCCCGGCTCGTCCGACCAGAGCGGCCCCAGAGGCAGGATCGCGCCGTCCGCATCGCTTTGATAGATTTCCTCGGCCTGGGCGTAGCTCGGCAAGGTGACCGAGACAATTTCGATCCGCGCATACCGGCTTGCGACCTTTTCCAATGGCGCGGCTGCGGCGGTCAGCACCGGCGCGTCAAAGCGCGGTTCGGCGGTGTCGCAGCCGGTCATCAGCAAGGCGCAGGGCAGCGCAATCAGGGTCAAGGATTTCATGGCTTATCTCCCGGTGATCAGGGAATTGGGGTTGCGCTGGATCTGGCGCGCGAGTCGGTCGAAGCTTTGCGCGGCGGCCTCGATTTGTCGAATGGCTTGGCTCAACTCGCGGCCAAAGGTGCCGTCGGTATTGTAGCCAGCAATCGTCGATCCGGCTTGGTCGGCAACGCGGGCCAGCCGGTCCGCCAGACCCGGCAGGCTGCGCGACGCCTCTGCGATGGCCTCCGCCGCCTGACGCGCAGAGGCGAGCGTGGCATTGGCATTGTCGACGACGCCCCCTTCCTGCAAGTCTTCAAGCGTATTGCGCAACTCGGTAAGCGCACCGTTGAGGCTGTCGGGCAGCGCGCGCGTGCTGTCCTGATCGACCAGTTGGTCGATGCTGGCGAGCAGATCGCGCGCCTGCGCGGCCAGATCGTCGAGCGCGAGGTTCTCGGCATCCGACAGCACCGCGCTGGCCTGATCGGCCAGCCCCGGCAGACGCTGCGCCGTGCCGTCGAGCGACGCGACGAGGCGCGACACGCTGGCCATGATCTGGTCCTGCTGGGCCTGTTCGAGCAGCGTGTTCACACGGTCGGCGGCCTCTTGAAGCCCTTCGGCGAGTTGGCCCACCTGCCCCGGCAGCGCGGCGACATCCTCGGATTCGACGATCGTGCGCAAACTGTCCAAAGTCGTGCGCAGATCGCCCGGCAGCGCCGCCAGATCCTCGTTGGCGACCAATGCATCCGCGTTGCCCAGCAGCGCAGAGACCTGCTCGGCGATCTGTTGCAGCGGCAGCGCCTCGGCCTTGTCCAGCACCGCACCGGCCCGGTCCGCCAAGGGCGGCAGGGCTTGGGCCGTGTCTTCGAAGGCTGCGATCAAGTCGCTGACCGCCGCGACGACCTGCTGGTCCTCGACCTGCGTCAAAAGCCCGTTGAGCTTGGCGGAGGCATCGTTCAGCCCTTCGGCCAGTTGACCCACCTGCCCCGGAAGCGCCGCGATCTCCTCGCTTTCGGCCAGTTGCCGCACCGCTTGCAGGGTCGCGCGCAGATCCGCAGGCGCGGCCTGCACATCCTCGGAGCCGATCACGCCGCGCGCATCTTCGAGCAAGCCGATCAGTTCGGCCATCAGTTCCTCGACCGGCAGGTTGTCGACGCGCGACAGCAGCCCTTGTGCCGAGGCGGCGACATCGGTGACCTCGGCGGGCGCCGTGGGCAGCATCGGGTACGGGTCGGCCTGCCGGTCCAGCGCGGCGGGCGTGGCATCGGGCAGGTTGACGAATTCGACCTTCAATCCGCCGGTCAACAGCGAGGCCGTGACCAGCCGGGCGCGCAGACCCTCTTGCACGCGCCGTTCCAGAAAGGACAGGAAGGAGGCGCCCTCGTCGTCCTGCGCCAGCCCCAGACGACCCGGATTGATCCGGGCGGTGGCCACCAGCCGCACCTCGTCATCGCCGAAGCGATCGGCATCCACGACGCCGGAAATGGTCTGCACTTCGCCCAGTTTCAGCCCGCCGAGGCTGACATCGGCCCCGGCCTGCAACCCGGCGAGGTTCTCGTCGAAGATCATCATCAGGTCGACACTGCCGCCCTCGCCCTCGAGAAAGAAATCCTCGCGCGCGGTGGCTTCGTCAGGGTGCAGGGTGAACACCGCGTCCTTTTCCAGCGGCGTGCCGCCCGAGGCCAGCGTTTCAAAAGTCACGCCGCCCGAAATCAGCGAGGCCAGAGAGCTGAAATCAAGGCTTGCGCCGGATGCGTTCAGCGAAAAGCTGAACCCAGACGTGTCCCAGAACCGCGTCGAGGAACTGACGAGCTGGTCGTAGGGTTCAAGGATGACCGCCTCGGCGCGCACGCTCAAGCCCTGCCCGTCGACCTCGGCCTCGCCCATGCGGCCAACCTGAACGCCGCGATACAGGATCGGGGTGTTGGCCGTCGGCAGGCTGGTATCCGAGCGCAGGGTAAACACGGTGCCGCGTTCGCCAAGCGCCAGCAGCGGCGCGGTTTCCGCACCGATGAAACGCGCCTCGGCGGCGCTCGGCTCGCCATCCCATGCGCCCGCGATATAGACACCCGACAGCACCGTATCGAGCCCCGACACGCCCTGTGCCGTGACCTGCGGACGCACGATCCAGAACAGCGCATCGGCATCGACATAGGGGGCGATGGTCTGGTCCAGCCGGATGCCCGCCACGACCTGATCGAGGGTTTCGGAAAATTCGACCGTCTCGACGACACCCACCGGGATGTCACGATAGCGCAGCTCGGTCTCGCCCGGACGCACGCCCTCGGCCTGATTGAAGATGACCTCGATCAGCGGACCGCGCTCGGACCAGTTGCGCACGGCCACGCCCACGGCGGCGGCCACCGCCAGCACCGGGATCACCCAGATCAGGCTGAAGCCGGGACGGCGGGTCATCGGCTCTTCGCGCAGGGAACCGGGTTGGGTTGGGTCGTCTTGGGTCATTCACGTCTTTCGGTTGTGTTCGTCCCAGATCAGTCGCGTATCGAAGGATCGGGCGGACAGCATAGTAAATATGACGGACAGGGCAAAAGTCAGCGCCGCAGGTCCGGGACGGATCGAGGCGACAACCGACAACTGCACCAAGGCGCTGAGGATGGCGACGACGAAGACGTCGATCATCGACCAGCGCCCGATGAATTCCACCGCCTCGTAGAGGTGCAGCCGCGCCGCCGGGCTGCGGGCCGAGCCGCGCTGCACCGACACGGCCAGATAGGCGATGGCGAGGAACTTGGCCACCGGAATCGCGACCGAGGCCCCCAGCACGATGGCGGCGATGCCGATATCGCCGTGCTTGGCGATCTCGACCGCGCCGCCGACGATGGTGTTGGCGCTGGTTCCGGTCAGGGTCGAGGTCACCAGCATCGGCGAGAGGTTGGCCGGAACGTAGCACAGCAGGCCGGTCAGCCAAAACGCCCAGACCCGTTGCAGGCTGCGCGTGTGACGCGACTGCAAGGCATTGCCGCAGCGCCCGCAGGTCCCCTGCCCGCGTGGCCAGACAGAGGCACATTCGGTGCATGTCACCAAACCTGCGTCGATGGCGCGGGTCATGTCGGCTCTGCCTCTTCGAGGGCGGTCCAGATCGACCAACTGCACAAGTAGCGGTCGGCGACGACCACGATCAGCGACAGGACCGAGAACATCCAGAAGGCCGGGCCGAATTCCAGATGCGCAAGGTCCGAGACCTTGACCAGCGCCACCGCGCAACCGATCGAGAAGACCTCGGTCATGGCCCAAGGCCGCAGCGCCTGCGCGGTGCGGAACGCGCCCCGCGCCCGTGGCAGCGGCGGGCGGTCGAATTCCAGCGGCGCGATGACATAGACCAGCAGCGCCGTGCGCATCAGCGGCACCAGCACGATCAGCAAGACGGTCGCAACCGACACCAGAACCAGCAGACCGGACCGAAAGCTGGTGGCCACGTCCCACAGCGATACGCGATTGGCGATGCCCGCCGCGTCGATCGACAGAAAGGGAAAGATGGTGGCGGCGATCACCAGCACCATGACCGCGACCGACAGGGCGAGGATGTTGATGCCAGCGCGGTCGCGCGAGGTGATCAGCACGGTGCCGCAGCAGCGGCACAGCGCGCGATGGCCTTCGTCGGGGCGCGACAGCTGGTGCAGTTCGTCGCAGACCGGGCAGCCGATCAATTGCGCGGTATCGCCGATATTGCCCCCCTGCCCCATGTCACATACCTCATCTAGCTCCCCGTGGCTTAATCTTACCAAGGATGGGACACAAGATGTCACGTTGCAGCCCCCGGACAAGCCCGCATTTGCTGCGTGTGCGAAAACTGCCGACGGTTTGGTCGGTGTGCGACATGTTCCAACCAAGGTTCAACGAAAGTCTCCCGGCATACGTGCGCGGCCCAAAGATCGACAAATTTGCCGTGCATCCAGACCCAAAGGGAATCGACGGGTGAAGACGCATGACAGGTGATCCAAGGGGTTTGGTCAAAGACCTCTATCGCGGGCTGGCAAAGATGCTCGGCGATGACGAACGTCCCGTCGATTGGAAGACGCTGCTCGCCCGCGATCTTGCCGAAACGACGGAACGTTACCGCCGTCCGCGCATCGTGGTTCCGCGCATCCGGTCTTGGCACCGGCCGTTTCTGGCCAGTCTCTCGCTGCCCTCCCCGCGCGATATGCTCACGGAAATGAACGCCGTGGTCTGGGACGACGCCCCCCATCTGTGGAGCGTCTCTGGCCGGGGTGGGTACGTGTGCAACCCCGAACTGGACACGTGCCTGTGCCGGCATCCCAATGCCCTCTTGGCCGGGGCGCTGCATCAACTGGCGCAATCCTGCTTTCCGCCTGAAATCATGGTGGATTTCAGCTTTTACTTTACCGAAGTCGCGAACCGCAAAGTTCTGCGAGCGTCACGTATCCGGCAGGTTTACGTCTTTTATCTGTACCTGAACGGGACGGACCGGCACGCGGCCAGCATCGATCGCCTCATCGGAAGCGGCCCTGATCTGCGGGATTTGCGGGCGAAGATCACCAGGGCCAAGGCCGATTATGCCCTGCAAAAACCACAGGTGGACGCGTGGCGCGCCGCCGTCGAAACATGGGTCCACGATCAAAGCGACAACCGCCCCGCAGAGCCGCCCGACTGGCGCAAATA
This sequence comes from Tropicibacter alexandrii, assembly GCF_003667315.2. Lineage (GTDB taxonomy): Bacteria > Pseudomonadota > Alphaproteobacteria > Rhodobacterales > Rhodobacteraceae > Tropicibacter > Tropicibacter alexandrii. The sequence goes on from NZ_RCTZ02000035.1 coordinate 5,346, forward strand.
CCTGACGCACAGGATGTGATCTGAGGGTGTGATCCGAAACGCAAAACGCCGCCCCGGTTTCCCGTGGGCGGCGTTCATGATTGCGTTTCGGCGGTTTACTTCTTCAGCTGCGTGACGTCGCGAACCGCGCCCTTGGCGGCGGAGGTGGTCAGCGCCGCATAGGCTTGCAGCGCGGTCGAGACCTTGCGCTTGCGCGGCTCGACGGGATGCCAGCCCTTTTCATCCTGCGCGGCGCGGCGCGCGGCCAGAACCGCGTCGTCCACCGCCAGATGGATGCGGCGGTTGGGGATGTCGATCTCGATCTTGTCGCCGGATTCGACCAGACCGATGGTGCCGCCCTCGGCCGCCTCGGGCGAGACGTGCCCGATGGACAGGCCCGACGTGCCGCCGGAAAAACGCCCATCGGTCAGCAGCGCGCAGGCTTTGCCCAGACCTTTGGATTTCAGATAGGAGGTCGGGTACAGCATTTCCTGCATGCCGGGGCCGCCCTTGGGGCCCTCGTAGCGGATGACGACCACGTCGCCCTCCTTGACCTTGCCGGTCAGGATGTCGCTGACGGCGGCGTCTTGGCTTTCGCAGACATGCGCGGTGCCGGTAAAGGTCAGGATCGAGGCGTCGACCCCGGCGGTCTTCACGATGCAGCCTTCCTCGGCGATATTGCCGAACAGGACCGCCAGACCGCCATCCTGGCTGAACGCGTGCTCCTTGGACCGGATCACGCCGCCCTCGCGGTCGGTGTCCAGATCCTTGAAGCGGTTCTCGGTCGAGAAGGCCTGCGTGGTGCGCACGCCACCCGGCGCGGCCTTGAACAGACGCTCGGCCTCGGGGTTGTTGGCAACCTTGATGTCCCAATGCCCGATGGCCTCGGCCATGGTCGCGCTGTGGACCGTGGCGCAATCCCCGTGCAAGAGGTTTGCCCGGTAAAGCTCTCCAAGGATTGAGAAAATCCCGCCCGCGCGGTGCACGTCCTCCATATGGACGTTCTCGATATTCGGCGCGACCTTGCACAGGCAGGGCACCTTGCGCGACAGCCGGTCGATATCGTCCATGGTGAAGTTCACCTCGCCCTCGCGGGCAATCGCCAGCAGGTGCAGAACGGTGTTCGTGGACCCGCCCATGGCGATGTCGAGGCTCATGGCGTTTTCAAACGCCTCGAAGGTCGCGATCTCGCGCGGCAAAAGCCCCTTGTCCTCAAGGTCATAGTGGCGCTTGGTGATCTCGACGATCTTGCGCCCGGCTTCGAGGAACAGGTGCTTGCGGTCCGCATGGGTCGCCAGCGTCGAGCCATTGCCCGGCAGCGCCAGACCCAGCGCCTCGGCCAGACAGTTCATCGAGTTGGCGGTGAACATGCCAGAGCACGACCCGCAGGTCGGGCAGGCGTTTTCCTCGATATGCTGGACCTGCTCATCGGTATAGGTGTCGCTGGCGGCGGCAACCATGGCATCGACGAGGTCGATTTTCTTCACATCCAGATCGGCAATGTCGATCTTGCCCGCTTCCATCGGCCCGCCCGAGACGAAGATCGCCGGGATGTTCAGGCGCATGGCAGCCATCAACATGCCGGGCGTGATCTTGTCACAGTTGGAGATGCAGACCATCGCGTCGGCGCAATGGGCGTTGACCATGTATTCGACGCTATCGGCGATCACCTCGCGCGACGGCAGCGAATACAGCATCCCGTCATGGCCCATCGCGATGCCGTCATCGACGGCGATGGTGTTGAATTCCTTGGCGACACCGCCCGCTTTCTCGACCTCGCGGGCGACCATCTGGCCAAGGTCCTTCAGGTGCACGTGGCCCGGCACGAACTGGGTAAAGCTGTTGACGATGGCGATGATCGGCTTGCCGAAATCGTCATCCCCCATGCCCGTTGCGCGCCACAAGCCTCTGGCGCCGGCCATATTGCGGCCATGGGTGCTGGTTCTCGAACGATAACGGGGCATGCGGACCTCCCTGATTTGCGAATTTCGCGGACCATATATCGCACAGGTCCCGGAGGGAACGGCAATTCGTGCACGAAAACGGCCCTCGCACGTCATATGCGAAGGCCGGTGACCCCGCGCAAGGTGGGTTCAGAAAAACGCCTGCAATCCGGTCTGCGCACGGCCAAGGATCAGCGCATGCACGTCATGGGTGCCTTCATAGGTGTTGACCGTCTCAAGGTTGACCATGTGGCGGATCACCTGGAATTCGGCGGAAATCCCGTTGCCGCCATGCATGTCGCGGGCGTGGCGCGCGATCTCCAGCGCCTTGCCGCAATTGTTGCGTTTCAGGATGCTGATCATCTCGGGCGCGGCCTGCGCCTGATCCATCAGGCGGCCAACCTGAAGGCAGCCTTGCATCCCCAGCGCGATCTCGGTCTGCATGTCGGCCAGTTTTTTCTGGAACAGCTGGGTCTGGGCCAGCGGGCGCCCGAATTGCTTGCGGTCCAGCCCGTATTGCCGTGCCGCGTGCCAGCAGAATTCCGCAGCCCCCATCACACCCCAAGCGATGCCATAGCGCGCCCGGTTCAGACAGCCGAACGGGCCTTTCAAGCCCTCGACATGCGGCAGCAACGCCTCCTCACCGACCTCGACCCCGTCCAGCACGATCTCGCCGGTGATCGAGGCGCGAAGGGACAGCTTTTGCCCGATCTTCGGCGCGCTGAGGCCCTTGGTGCCCTTGTCCAGAACGAAGCCCCGGATCTTGCCGCCATGCGCGTCGGATTTCGCCCAGACGACAAAGACATCGGCGATGGGCGCGTTGGAAATCCACATTTTCGAGCCGGTCAGACGGTAGCCGCCATCGGTCTTTTCGGCGCGGGTCTTCATGCTGCCCGGGTCGCTGCCCGCATCCGGTTCGGTCAGGCCGAAACAGCCGATCCATTCGCCGGTGGCCAGCTTCGGCAGGTATTTCATGCGCTGCTCTTCGGACCCGTAAGCATAGATCGGGTACATCACGAGGCTGGATTGCACCGACATCATCGACCGATAACCGCTGTCGATCCGCTCGATTTCGCGCGCCACAAGCCCGTAGGACACGTAGCCCGCGCCGAGCCCGCCATATTGCTCGGGCACCGTGACGCCCAGCAGGCCCATGGCCCCCATCTCGCGGAACACCTCCGGGTCGGTGGTTTCCTCCATGAAGGCGTTGGTGACCTTGGGTGCCAGCTTTTCCGCCGCGAAATCGCGCGCAGCTTGCGACAGCATGCGTTCTTCTTCGGTCAGTTGCTCGTTGAAGCGGAACGGGTCCTCCCAGTCGAAGCGGCCCAAATCGGGAGCGTCCTTGGCTTTGAGGGCGGGTTTGCTCATCTCGTTCATCATGTCCTCCTGATTTGGGGGCATCATAGCTTGCGCATAGCGCAAGGAAAAACGATAATTCCGCAAGCATTCATGAGGAAATGTCATGCGTTTGCCGCCAATCACCGCCCTGCGCGCGCTTGAGGCGCTTGACCGTCTGGGCAGCGCCACCCGCGCCGCCGAAGAGCTGAACCTGACGCAAAGCGCCGTGTCACGGCAGTTGAAATCGCTGGAGGATCATCTGGGCGTCGAGATTTTTTTGAGGGATCGCAGGGTGTTGCGCCTCACACCTCAGGCAATGGATTATGCGGCCGACGTGCGTGTCGCGCTGGATCGTCTGGCGCAGGCGGGGCTGGCCTTGCGGCTGGATCCGACCGGGGGCGCGCTGAACCTTGCGATCCTGCCCAGCTTCGGCATGCGCTGGCTCGTGCCGCGCCTGCCGGATTTCGCGCGCCGTCACCCCGACATCACCGTCAACATGAGTACACGACTGCATCCATTTGATTTTTCGTCCGAAACCTTTGACGCAGCAATTCATTTCGGACGCCCCGAAGCGTGGCCCGGCACCGATCACCTGCCCTTGATTGAGGAGTTGGGCCGCCCTGTCGCTGCGCCCTCGCTGGTGCCGCGGCCGCTTGCGCCGCAGGCAATCGCGCGGCTTCCGCTGTTGCATATCCAGTCCCGCCCGCGCGCATGGTCGCGGTGGTTCGATCTGCAAGGCGCGCCTCAGGGGCCACTGTCGGGCACCAGCTTCGACCAGTTCTCGACGCTCTTGCAGGCGGCGCTGCACGGCTTGGGCGTGGCGCTTTTGCCCGACGACCTGACCGAGGCGGACCGTCACGCGGGCCGGTTGCATGCCGCGTCCGAGGCCGAGCCGGTGCCGCTGGGCCAGTACCACCTTGTATGGCCGCGCGAACGGCCCGTCCCGCCAGCCCTGCGCGCCTTCATCGACTGGCTCGGCCATATCGAAGACGAGATGCTGCCGCGTTGACCCCCCTTGCGCCGCCTGACCGACCGGTCCAAAACCCATGCCATGACCCAACCCGACCTTCTCTGCATCGGCTCCGTCCTGTGGGACGTAATCGGGCGCAGCCCCGGCCATATGCCGCTGGGCGCGGACCGGCCCGGCCGCATCACCCGCCTGCCCGGCGGTGTCGCCATGAACATCGCCATGGGGCTGGCCAAGCATGGCCTTGCCCCGGCGTTGCTGACTGCCATTGGCCGCGATGCCGAGGGCGAGGAATTGATCGCCCAGTGCCGTCGCATGGGCCTTGTCACCGATTATGCCTACCGGCCCGAGGACCTGCCGACCGATGTCTACATGGCGATCGAGGCGGCCAACGGGCTGATCGCCGCCATCGCCGACGCTCATTCGCTTGAGGCCGCCGGGGATAAGATCCTGACGCCGGTGACAGGCGGACCGCTCGGCGCGCCCGACCGGCCCTATGAGGGGATCGTGGCGCTGGACGGCAACCTGACGACCGACCTGCTGAGCCGCATCGCCACCGATCCGGTCTTTGCCCGCGCTGATCTGCGCATCGCACCCGCCAGCCCCGGCAAGGCCGAGCGGCTGCTAGCCTTTGTCCATGCCGGGCGCGGCACGCTATACGTCAATCTCGAAGAGGCGGGCCTGCTGTGCCAGACCCGCTTCGCCACCGCGCCGGAGGCCGCCCATGCGCTGGTTGCGCGCGGCGCGGCCCGGGCGCTGGTCACCAATGGCGGGCAGCCTTGCGCCGATGCCACGGCAGATCAGACCCTGACCCGGACCCCGCCGCCGGTTCTGGTCACGCGGGTCACCGGCGCGGGCGACAGCTTCATGGCGGCCCATATCGCCGCCGAGCGTGCCGGCACGCCCCGTGAGGACGCACTCGACCGCGCGCTGGCCGCCGCCGCCGCCCATGTTTCCGGAGATATCGCCACATGACCTGCTACACCCTGTCGCCCGCAATTCGTGCCGCAAAGGACGCCGGAACCCCGGTTGTCGCGCTTGAATCGACCATTATCACGCACGGAATGCCCTATCCGCAGAACCTCGAAACGGCGCGGCTGGTCGAACAGACGGTGCGCGACAACGGTGCGGAGCCCGCCACCATCGCGGTGATGGACGGGACGCTGCATATCGGCCTGACGGATGCACAGTTGGAACAGTTGGCTCAGGCAAAGGGCGTTGCCAAACTGTCCCGCGCCGACATGGCGGTCTGCATGGCACAGGGCGGCACCGGCGCCACCACTGTCGCCGCGACGATGATCGCCGCGCAACTGGCGGGGATCGAGGTCTTTGCCACCGGCGGTATTGGCGGGGTGCACAAGGGCGCCGAGGACAGCTTCGACATATCCGCCGACCTGGCCGAATTGTCGCAGACAGCCGTCACGGTTGTAGCAGCTGGCGCCAAGGCCATCCTTGATCTGCCCAAGACCATGGAAGTGCTGGAAACCAATGGCGTACCGGTCATTGCCGTCGGCCAAGACGAGCTGCCGGCCTTCTGGTCGCGGGCCTCAGGGATCAAGGCACCGCTGCGGCTCGACAGCGCGGGCGAGATTGCACGGGCCCATCGCATGCGCGCCACGCTGGGCCTGCCCGGCGGGCAGTTGATCGCCAACCCGATTCCGGCCGCGCATGAAATCCCCGCCGACACGCTCGCCCCGATCATCGCCGAGGCCACCCGCGACGCGGACACCCACGGAATCACCGGCAAGGGTGTCACCCCCTACCTGCTGCAACGCATCTACGAGCTGACCGAGGGCCGGTCGCTTGATGCGAACATCCAGCTGGTTCTCAATAATGCGCGCCTTGCGGCCGCGATTGCCAGTGAATTGGGCGCATTGCCTCGCAATTGATGTCTTATGCGGCAGCGCCCATTGTGCCGGACGCCGGGACCACCTAACTTCGCTCCGAAACACGTTTCTGGACCCGGCGATGACCAATCCCTTTGACAAAGAACCCAAGCGCGCGGGCATCCTGACGCGCCTGCGCAACTCGTTCCTGACGGGGATCGTGGTCATTGCGCCTGTCGGCCTGACCGTCTGGCTGATCTGGACCGTGATCGGCTGGGTCGACGGCTTCGTCTGGCCCTTCGTGCCGGAATCCTATCACCCGACACAGCTGGTGAACCGCACGCTGGGACTGGAAGGCGACGACCAGATCATCGTCAACGTGCGCGGCCTCGGCGTCGTCGTCTTCCTGCTGTTCACCATCATCGTCGGCTGGATCGCCAAGGGGCTGATCGGCCGCTCGATGATCCGCTTTGGCGAGAGCCTCGTGGAACGCACGCCGGTCGTGCGCTCGATCTATTCCGGGATCAAGCAACTGGCCGAAACGGTCTTCGCCCAATCCGAACGCAGCTTCGAAAAGGCCTGCCTGATCGAATACCCGCGCAAGGGCATCTGGGCGATCGGCTTCATCTCCACCGAGGCCAAGGGCGAAATCCTTGCCAAGACCCCCACCATGGGCGGCATGACCTCGGTCTTCGTGCCGACCACGCCCAACCCGACCTCCGGCTTCTTGCTGTTCTTCCCGAACGAGGACGTGGTCGAACTGGACATGTCCATCGAGGACGCCGCCAAGCTGGTGATCTCGGCGGGGCTTGTCTATCCGAACAAGGAGAAGGCCAAGCAAGGCGTCGAAGAGATGTTGCGCAAGGCGTCCTAACTGACTGCCCGAAATCGTGCAGCAAACGCCCGGCTTGCCGGGCGATCCGACCTCGAACGCCCGGTTCTAGTTAAACATGCCACGCAGGTCCGCGGTCTGGTTTTTGCCTATGGCGTCGCGATGGTCGGCAAGAAACATGCCGGCCGCTCGCCGTCCGGCGGTCTTCAACTGGGACAGGACCGAGGGGATCGGCAGGGTCTTGGTCGCCACCGACAATTCGTTCATCAAGGTATCGTCGGAAATCATGTGGACCCGCACCCGCTTCATGGCGCCATCCGGGATCGCCCCCTGTTCTAGCAAGCGTTGCACGAAATCGATGGCCCGCAACTCGCGCAGGAGCGACGAGTTGAAGCTGATCTCGTTGATCCGGTTCTGGATCTCGTGCGGCGTCACCGGCACCTTCTCGCGATACAGGGGGTTGATGTTGACGATGACGACATCACCCGGCAATTCGGGCTCGAAGAACGGGAACAGCGCCGGGTTGCCGGTATAGCCGCCATCCCAGAAGGCCTCGACGACCCCGGTCAGCGGGTCCTCCAACTCGACCGCCTGAAACAGGGTCGGCAGGCAGGCCGAAGCCATGATCGCCTTGCCAGAGATGCCATCGCCCCGAAACAGCCGGATCTTGCCGTCGCGCACATGGGTCGCACAAACCGTCAGATCGGGCCCCGCCGCCGCGCAGACTTCGTCGAAGTCGAGCCTTGCGACGACCTTCTCCAGCGGGTTGCGGTAAAGCGGCCCCCAAGCATAGGGCGACAACATGCGCGCCACCGCCTCGCCCCACATATAAGGCACCGAATATTCCAGCGACCGGCTGACAAGGCCGGGATCGGGCAGCCACGCCTGCAGCCATAGCGGCAAGGCGATATCGTCGAGCGCACCGATCTGGGCCCATGTCTCTTCCAGCAACGCACGGGCGCCGTCGCGCCCGCCGCGGACCATGCCCGCCTTCAGTGCCGCGCCGTTCAGCGCCCCGGCCGAAGTCCCGGAAATCGCGGCAATCTCGATATCCTCCTCTTCCAGAAGCCGATCCAGCACCCCCCAAGTGAAGGCGCCATGCGCACCGCCGCCCTGCAGGGCGAGATTGATCCTGATCTTGTCGCTCATTCTGTCGCCCCTGCTTCTTTGGTCCTAAAATACCTTGGGGGGAATTGGCCGCAGGCCAAGGGGGACAAAGCCCCCTACCCGCCCTTACAGCGCGGTCCAGCCGCCATCGACGCTGATCGTCGTGCCGGTGATCTGGCTTGCGGCATCCGAACACAGGAAGACCGCCGTGCCGCCCAGTTGCTCGACCGTGGCGAATTCCTTGGAGGGCTGGCGTTCCAGCATGACCTTTTCGATCACCTCGTCGCGGCCCATGCCGTATTTTTCCATCGTATCGGGGATCTGTGCCTCGACCAGCGGGGTCAGCACGTAGCCCGGGCAGATCGCATTCGCCGTGATCGGCTCGCGCGCGGTTTCCAGCGCGGTGACCTTGGTTAGGCCGACGACGCCGTGCTTGGCGGCGACATAGGCCGATTTGAAGGGCGAGGCCGTCAGACCATGCGCCGAGGCGATGTTGATCACCCGGCCCCAGCCCGCCTTGCGCATCATCGGCAGCGCGGCGGCGGTGGTGTGGAACGCCGACGACATGTTGATCGCGATGATCGCATCCCATTTCTCCAGCGGGAATTCGTCGATGGGCGCCACGTGCTGAATGCCCGCATTGTTCACGAGGATGTCGCAGGCCCCGGCCTGTTCGACCAGCGCGCGGCAGTCCGACGCCTTGGACATGTCCGCCTTGATATACCGGCAGGTGACGCCGTGCGCCTTGGCGATTTCGTCGGCCAGCGCGTGATCCTCGTCCCGATCGGTGAAGGAATTGATGACCACATCCGCGCCTGCGCGCGCCAATTCGTGTGCGACGCCCAGGCCGATGCCGGAATTGGAACCCGTGATGATTGCGGTCTTGCCCTTCAGTGACATGGTGATGCTCCCGTTATGCTGCTTTGCAGCAACCATAAGCCATGCCATGTCGAAGGAAAGGGCAATCGCGTCCAAGACGGGTGGCCGGGTGCCCAGAAAAAAAACCCCGGCCGAAGCCGGGGTTAAGTCATTGAGGCAGGTTTCATACAGGCAAGAAACCTATCGAGCAGTGCATTCCTTATAAGCAATCCCTCGCCCGAGTCCAAGCTAAAAGTTTGAAAAGGCGTAAAAGCCCCTATACGCTCAGGGCCAATAAAACAGGGTCATACAGGGATTGTCGCCGAAATGAGCGTTAATTTTTTCCATAAAATGCTTCGGGCCAGTGCGGTTTGCGGGCTGATCGGCGCAGGGGGATTCGCCGTGGCCGAGTCCCAGCATGGCATAGCTATGTATGGCGAACCCGCCCTGCCACCGGATTTTGTGTCCCTGCCCTATGCCGACCCGGATGCGCCCAAGGGCGGCTATATCGCCACCGGCGAGGTCGGCAGCTTCGACAGCCTCAACCCGTATATCCTCAAAGGCGGCACGCCGTGGCAGCTGCGCTTTCTTGGTGTCGAAAGCCTGATGGGCCGGAACTGGGACGAACCTTTCTCACTCTACGGGCTTCTGGCCGAATCGATTGAGGTTGGCGAGAACCGCGAATGGGTGGAATTCACCCTCCGACCCGAGGCGCGATTCTCGGATGGCAGCCCGGTCACGGTCGAGGATGTGATGTGGTCCTACGAGACGCTCGGCACTGTCGGCCACCCGCGCTATCACGGCGTCTGGGGCAAGATCGACAAGATGGAGCAGACCGGCGAGCGCAAGATCAAGTTCACCTTCAATGCCGAGGACCGCGAATTGGCGCTGCTGGTCGGCATGCGCCCGATCCTGAAAAAGGCGCAATGGGACGGCAAGGATTTCACCGAATCCGGTCTGGACGTCATCCCGATCACCTCGGCCCCCTACACGATCACCGATTTCGAAGCGGGGCGCTTTGTCGAACTGACCCGCGATCCGGACTATTGGGGCAAGGATGTGCCGATCCGGCGCGGCACGCAGAACCTCGACACGATCCGGCTGGAATTCTTTGGCGACGAGACCGCGTTTTTCGAGGCGTTCAAGGGTGGCATCCTGAATTCGATGCGGGAATTCAACGCCTCCAAATGGGAAACCCAGTATGACTTCCCGGCGATCTCCGCTGGTGAGGTCGTCAAGGAAGAGATCCCCCATGGCCGCCCCACCGGGATCACCGGTTTCGTCATGAACACCCGCAAGGACATGTTCGCCGACTGGCGCGTGCGCGAGGCGCTGATACAGGCGTTTAACTTCGAGTTCATCAACGAAACCCTGACCGGCAGCACCCAGCCGCGCATCACCTCGTATTTCTCGAACTCGATTCTCGGCATGGATCACGGCCCCGCCGAGGGCCGCGTGCTGGAATTCCTCAAACCCTTCGCCGATCAGGTCCCGCCGGGCGTGATCGAAGGTTACAGCCTGCCGGTCAGCGATGGCAGCGAGCGCAACCGGGACAACATCCGCTCGGCGCTGGCGCTGCTGGAAGAGGCCGGTTGGACGGTGCAGGACGGCGTGCTGAAGAACGCCTCGGGCGAACCCTTCGAATTCGAGATCCTGCTGGGTCAGGGTCAGGTCGAGAACACCACGATTGCCAATCTCTATGTCGAAACTCTGAACCGCCTCGGGATCACCGCCACCGTCACCTCGATCGACGGGCCGCAATATCGCGAGCGCACGGATAATTTCGATTTCGACATGACGGTCTATCGGCGCGGCGTGTCGCTGTCGCCGGGCAACGAGCAATACGCCTATTGGGGCTCGGAAGCCGCCGACCAACCCGGATCGCGCAACTATATGGGGGTGAAATCGCCCGCCATCGACGCGATGATCGGAAAGCTTCTGAACTCGGAAAGCCAAGAGGACTTCCGCGCGGCGACCAAGGCGCTGGACCGGCTTCTGACCGCGGGGCGCTACGTGATCCCGTTCTATGAATTCAACATCTCGCGGCTGGCCCATGCGAAAGAGTTGAAACACCCCGAATACATCCCGATCTATGGCGACTGGATCGAGTGGCAGCCGGATGTCTGGTACTGGCTGGACGAATAAGACAAGAGCAAAGAGGCAAACGATGAAGAAAGCAGTATTGTTCGGGATCGTGGCGTTGACCCTTGCGGGCTGCGGCACGGTCGAAGGGATCGGCAAGGATATTTCGGGCGGGGCGCGTACCGTCCAAAGCTGGTTCTGACCCATCGGGGGGCCTAGGGCCAATCCCGGCCTGCGCCGGGACTGGTCCGGGATACGACCTTTGGGTAAAAGACCGGGATTGGCGGGGCCTGTAGACTGGGACCACACCAACGAGCAGGACCGCCATGACCGACCCAGCCAAAGTCCGGATTGACAGCACGCACGGCACAGCGCTGGTGGTCGACGACCACCCGTTGTTTTGCGATGCGCTGACGCTGACGCTGCAATCGATCGCAGATTTCGATGAAATCCGCACTGCGGGCACGCTGGAGAAGGCGCTGGACGTGGTGGCGCAGGACCCCGCGCTGTCGCTGATCGTTCTGGACCTGAACCTGCCTGATGTGAACGGGCTCGATGGGCTGGTGCGGCTGCGCAATGCCGCGGCGCGGGCCCGAATCATCATCGCCTCGTCGATGGCGGACAACACCATGATCAGCCACGCGCTGAAGGCGGGCGCGGACGGCTTCGTGCCCAAGCATTCGCAGCGGTCCGTATTCCGCCGCGCCTTCGAGGCGGTCAGCGCCGGGCAAAGCTTCGTCCCCGACGGGTTCATCGACCCCACGGGAAGCTCGGACAACAACCCCGACGATGCGCTGGCCCGGCTGGCCAGCCTGACCAACCAGCAGGCCCGCATCCTGCACCTGATCTGCGAGGGCAAGCTGAACAAGCAGATCGCCTACGACCTGACCATCGCCGAAACCACCGTCAAGGCGCATGTCACCGCGATCATGCGCAAGCTGGGCGTGCATTCACGCACGCAGGCGGTTCTGGTCGCGCAGGAGGCGCGCTTTGCGAGGGTCTTGCCAACCGACGGCTAGACCGCCATCCTTTCCACCCGACGCAGGAGGAGAGCGATCCGTGGACGGAGCCTTGAGGGAGGAGAGTGCAGCAGCGCTGCGCACAGCGCAGGTGCCGATCACCGCACTGAACCCGGGGCGTGAACTGGCCGACCGGCTGGGCGATGGCCCGTTTGCACTTGTCTGCCTGTTTGCCTCGCCGGATGCCGATTTCGCCGACCTGACGCGCGAGGCGCATATCGCGTTTCGCGGCGCCGATGTCTTTGCCTGCACCACCGCCGGTGAACTGGGCGAACACGGCTACGAAGAGGGGCAGATCATCGCCGTGGCCTTTCCCCGCGCCTATTTCGCGGTCTCGGCCTATGCGATCGACGATCTCGACCACATGGACGACCAGCGCATCATCGACTCGGTGATCCAGCGCCGTATGGCACTGAACCGGGATGCACCCGACATGCCCTCGGAATTCGCCTTTCTCATGGTCGACGGGTTGTCCCTGCGCGAGGAACACCTGTCCGGCGTGCTGGCCTCGGGCCTCGGGCCGATGCCATTGTTCGGCGGATCGTCCGGAGATGGCACCGCGTTCCGCAGCACATGGCTCAGCCATAACGGCACGATCCGACAGAACGCGGCCCTGCTGGCGCTGGTCCGGTCGCGCTGCCGGGTCAAGGTCTTCAGCCTCGACAACCTCATTCCCACGGACACGCGCATGGTCGTCACCCGCGCCGACCCGGAGGCGCGCGTGGTCCACGAACTCAACGCCGAGACCGCGGCGCTGGAATATGCGCGGCTTTTGGGCAAGGACCCGAACCAGCTTGATCCCTTCACCTTCGCGGCCCATCCGGTGGTGCTGCGCCTTGGCGACACCCACCATGTGCGCGCCATCCAGCGGGTCAGCGAGAACGGCGATCTGGTGTTCTTCTCCGCGATCAACGAAGGCATGGTCCTGTCGCTGGCCGATCACGAGGATATCTCGGCCCATCTGGAGGCAGGCCTGTCCCGGCTGGCGCGGGGCGTCGCACCGGACCATATCCTTGGCTGCGATTGCATCCTGCGCCGGATCGAGGCCGGGCAATTGCAAAAGACGCGCGAGATCTCGGACATCCTGCAACGCCACCGCGTGATCGGCTTTTCCACCTATGGCGAGCAGATCGGTGCCTTGCACGTCAACCAGACCCTGACCGGCGTGGCGATCTATCCCCCTTTGGACGGTGTGTAGATGTCGCTGATCAACCCTGCGGACAGCCTTGAACGGCAAAACGCAAAGCTGCAAATCATCGCCGAGGCGCTGATGAAGCGCGTCGAATACGGGTCCGAGCAATCCTCGGCCGCCTATGCGCAATTCGAGCGCGCCGCGCTGCTGGAACGCCGGGTGCGCGAACGCACACTGGAGCTGGAGCGCACGCTCGACCTGCTGCACGAATCCAACGCCCAACTGGCCCGCGCCAATGACGAGACCGAGGCCGCCCGCCGCAACCTCGCCGACGCGATCGAGACCGTGTCCGAGGGCTTTGCCCTGTTCGATCCGGCCGATGTGTTGGTCATGTGCAATTCGCGCTTTTGCCGGGATTTCCGCGACACGGCCCGCGACCTGCGCCCCGGCACGCCCTTTGCCGGCTATGTCGACCGGGTCAGCCGCTCGCGCTATCTGGCGCTGCCGCAGGGCACCACGGCAGAGGCCTGGGCCGCGCAGCGCATCCGCCGTCACGTCGACCGGCATGTCATGTTCAACGTGCAACTGGCGCAGGGGCGCTGGTTGCAGGTGTCGGAGCATCGCACGGCGAATGGCGGCACCGTCGTCCTGCAAACCGACGTCACCGACCTGATCCGGCTCGAACGGGCCGAGCGCGAACGGCTGAAGGACAAGCAGGCGCGGATGATCCGCGCGACGCTGGACCATCTGAACCAAGGCGTTGCGATCTTCGACGAAAACGGGCGATTGGTGGGCTGGAACGCCAAGATGGCGGGCCTTCTGGAATTGCCCGCCCGACGGCTGCAACTGGGGGCCAGCTTCAACACGCTGCTCGACCTGATGGCGGATGACGTGACCTTCACGCGCGGGCTAGACCGCGACGGCTTCCGGCGATGGGCCGCACGCGATGCCGAGCGCGGCCCCGTCAGTTTCGAGATCCAGCGCGGAGAGCGCGCGGTCTTGCAGATCTTTGGCCGGGGCATGCCCGACCGGGGCTTCGTGATCTCGGTGACGGATGTCACCGCCGAACGCGAGGCCGCCGCCAAGCTGGCCGAGTTGAATGAGATCCTCGAACAGCGGGTGATGGAGCGCACCTTGGAGCTGGAGGATGCCCTCAGCGCCGCCGAACGGGCCAATGCCTCGAAATCGCGATTTGTCGCCGCCGCGAGCCATGACCTGCTGCAACCGCTCTCTGCCGCCAAGCTGTACGTGTCCTCGCTGGCGGATCGCTGCACGGCGGACAGCGACAGGTCGGTCCTGAACAAGGCCGAAAGCGCGCTGACCTCCGCCGAGCAGATCATCGACGCGCTTCTGGACATCTCGAAACTCGACGGCGACGGCGTGCAATTCGACATCCGCCCGGTGGCGCTGCGCGACATCCTGCGCCCGCTTGTGGATGAGATGGAGGTGCTGGCCCTGCGCAAGGGATTGAGCTTGCACTATGTCGATACCAACCTGATCATCGAAAGCGACCCGTCCTACCTGCGGCGCATCGCGCAGAACCTCTTGGCCAATGCGATCCGTTATACCGAGGCGGGCAAGGTGCTGGTGGGCGTGCGCCGCAATGGTGGCTCCGCCCGGATCGAGGTCTGGGACACCGGCCCCGGCATCGCCGAAGAGGACCAGAACGCCATCTTCGAGGAATTCAAGCGGCTCGACACCAAGGCCAGCCGGAACGAGGGGCTGGGCCTTGGCCTCGCCATCGTGGAACAGGCCTGCGCACGGCTCGGCCACCCGATGGGACTGTGGTCCGAGCCCGGGCAAGGCTCGTGTTTCATGGTCAACGTGCCGATTGCCGGTCAGGCCGGTCCACGCAGCCCGACCGGGCGCCGCAGCGCCCGCCCCGTGGGCCTCGCACAGGCTGGGCTGGTGGCGCTGTTGGTCGAGAACGACCCGCAACTGCGCCGCGCCTTGTCGATCATGCTCGAAAGTTGGCAGGTCAACGTGCTCGAGGCCGAGGACGCGGCCAGCGCGCTGTCCTTGCTCGACGATTTGCAACTGGTCCCCGACGCGCTGCTTCTGGATTACCAGCTGGGCCCGGGTCCCACAGGGCTTGCGCTATACAAATCCCTGACCGAGCAGATGGGCCCCCTGCCCTGCGCCATCGTATCGGCGGACCGGTCCACGGGCCTGCGCGCCGATTGCAAGAGCTTGGGCATCGAATTCCTTCCCAAGCCCATGGATCGCCACAAGCTCAGCCACTTCCTCGAAACCGTGGCGGCGGGCATGTCCTGACCGGGGTTTCTTCTGGCCTGAAATACCGTGGGGGAATGCGCGGCACGCGCAGGGGGCGAAGCCCCGAACGGGGGTCCGGGGGCAACGCCCCCGGGACGTAGAGCGCGGCGCAGCCGCTCCGTCAGGTCACGGCGCCTACATCATCCCCTTGCAGCCGCGCGGACTGTTTGGCTTGCCGATATGATGCGGGTTCAGGACAAGGATCCAACGCTCGGGATAGCCCGGCGCCTTGGTCCGGCGATAGGTGCAGCCCTGCGCGGTCGTCATGTAGTCGCCCGACGGCACGGCAACATAGCCTTGGGTCGAGACATAGGGTTGCGCCTGCGCCATCAGGACATGGTCCTTGGGCAGATCCGCATCGCTGGTGGTCAGCGAGGCAAGGCCGATGGTGGCAAGACCGGCAAGCGTGGACAGGGACATGGGCAAGGTTCCTTTGGCGGTGCGAACGAAACGGTCCATGCGTTGGACCTCTTGTCGTTCTTGCCCGCCATTCCTCACCAAAGCGTGCAGGACCCGTGGCGAAACCATGTCAATCGCACAGCATTTTAGCGGTCGCCTCAGACCGCGATCACCACGTCCGCGCGCAGCCCGCCAAGCGCTTCGCTGGCGCCCAGCCGCAACACCCCGCCATGGGCGCGCGCGATATCGGCGGCGATCGCCAGCCCCAGCCCAACGCCCGACCCGCGGTCCTGATTGCGCGCCGGGTCCAGCCGCACGAAGGGCCGCAAGGCGCTTTCGCGATCCTCCGGCGCGATCCCCGGCCCGTCATCTTCGACCCGGATGCGCAGGGATTTCTCGGTCAGCGACAGCGACACGATGCAGCGCGTGCCATAGCGCCCGGCATTCGACACGAGGTTCTCCACCGCGCGCCGCAGCGCGCGCGGCCGCAGCATCACCTCGCGCGACACCGGCATCTCACCAAGGGTCACGTCCTGCCCGGCGCGCTGGCAATCCGCGACGATGCCGGTGACCAGCGCCACCGGATCGGTCAGCTCCGAGGCCGAGGTCTCGGCATCGCCCCGCGCGAAATCGAGAAAGGCATCGATCAGCCGCTGCATTTCCTCGACATCGCGCTCCAGCGGCTCGCGGTCCTCGTCATCGAGCAGCGACAACCCCAGCCGCAGGCGTGTCAGCGGCGTGCGCAGATCGTGGCTGACGCCGGACAGCATCATGGTGCGCTGTTCGATATGGCGTTCGATGCGGGCCCGCATGTCGAGAAAGGCATGGCCCGCCGCGCGCACCTCGACCGCCCCCGACGGCGAATATGGCACGTTGCGCCCACGGCCAAAGGCCTCTGCCGCCTGCGCAAGCCGGGTGATCGGGCGCAGCTGGTTGCGCAGGTACAAAAACGCGATCAAGGTCATCAGGCCACCGAAGAACAGCATGTTCACCAGCAATTGGTGCGGTGCCGAGGCCGAGGCGCGCCCGCGTTCCAGGTCGGCACGATACAGCGCCTCGCCGTTGCGGACATATAGCCGGACGGTGCGGTTGTCCGGCAGTTCGATCCGCTCGATCCCCTTGACCCGTCGGCCGAGTTCGCGGATCACCACCAGCCCAGACAGGTCGAACCAGCGCCGGTCATTTTCCGCGGGCAGCGCGCTTTCGGGGACTTCGGTCAGGGGCACGTTCAGCGGTTGTTGCAACGCGTCCCCGGGCAGGCCCGCAACCGCCAGATTGACCGAGCGCGCCAATTCGCTCGACATTTGTTCGGTCACGCCTTCGAAATGGCGCTGGATGAACACCACCGACACCACCAGCTGCAAGGTCACGACCGGCAGCACGAGGATCAGCGCTGCGCGCCCATAAAGCCCGCGGGGCATATACTGTTTGAGCCAGTCAAAGGACATGCGCTAGTTCTAATCCCAAGCGCCGCGCCGCACCATTGCCAAAAGAGACCAAGATGCACGACCCGCAACCGGATTTCCGCCCCGTCCCCGGCATGGCCGAGCCGCTTTCGCCCGGTCTGCGTCGCATCGTGGCGCCCAACCCGTCGCCCATGACCTTTCGCGGCACCAACACCTATCTCGTCGGTACGACGAAACTGGCGGTGATCGATCCCGGGCCCGACGATCCGGCGCACCTCGACGCGATCCTTGCGGCCAGCACCGGCGCGCGCATCACCCATATTCTCGTCACCCATGCGCATCTCGACCACGCGCCCCTGTCCCGGGACCTGTCGCGCGCGACCGGCGCCCCCGTCTACGCGTTTGGCCATGCGGAGGCGGGCCGCAGCGCAACGATGCAAGCGCTGGCCGAAAGCGGTCTGGTGGGCGGTGGCGAAGGCGTCGATCATGGCTTCGACCCGGACGAGCTGCTGGAGGACGGCGACATCCTGCACGGCCCGGATTGGAGCCTGCGCGCCCTGCACACGCCCGGCCACATGGCCAACCACATGGCTTTCGCTTGGGACGACAAGCTGTTTTCCGGCGACCTCGTGATGGGTTGGGCGACGTCGCTGGTCTCGCCGCCCGATGGCGATCTGACGGCCTTCATGGCCTCGGTCCGGCGGCTTCAGGCGCAGGACTGGTCCGTCCTGCATCCGGGCCATGGCGCCCCGGTCGACAACCCCGCGATGCGCCTGCAAGAGCTTCTGGCCCATAGGCTTGGGCGCGAGGCATCGATTCTCGACGCGCTTGGCGATGGTCCGGCCAGCGCCGAGGCCCTGACCCATCGGATCTACACCGACACGCCGCGCCCCCTTCTGGCCGCGGCCGAGCGCAACGTCCTTGCGCATCTGATCGACCTCAGCACACGCGGCCTTGTCACGGCGCGGGGCGGTTTGTCGGCCCGTGCCGTATTCGCGCGACTGTGACGCGGGGCCAAGAAAATTACCGCAAAGGGCAAAAAGCCACTGGACGGGCCAAAACGACTTGGCTATAGACCGCCCCAATTCCGGCGTAGCTCAGCGGTAGAGCAGTTGACTGTTAATCAATTGGTCGTAGGTTCGATCCCTACCGCCGGAGCCAAAATACCAGCTACCCCCTGAAATCATTGGATTTTCGGGTTCCAGATTCGGAGCTCGACGACGAGGTGCACAGTCTGGTGCACATGGCGGTGCACAACGTGTGCACAGGAGGGCATGCCTATGCCCCGGAATCGGAGCTTGCCGCCCCACCTCGAAATCCGCCGCGCTGGCTACTTTTGGCGCAGACGCCTACCCCGGTCCCTACGGGACCGGGGCGAGGCCACCTCCGACCTGCCGGGAGAAGAAGACACGACGCGGCCGAAAAAAGTTTTTCTGTGCTTCTCGCTTCGCAACCAAATCCTCCGCGACGCGAAGATCCTGGCCCGCTGTCTCACCGAGATGAGCGACTTGGTCTTCGCCGCAGACGCGGAGATGATGATGGCGATTGCGCCCGAAGTTCAGGTCCGGATGTTGGAGAACCTCGCTCGGTTCGAGATCGAGGCCTTTGAGCGTATGCGCGCCGTGGCCGCTCCCCGCAGTCCGGAGGCCGCCGCCCAAGATCTCCGACGTGAAGAGGCACTGCAGACGACCTTGCGACAGGCGATTTACCTCGGCGATCGGCAGGTAGCGCTGCGCCCGTTGCACCACGTTGCCGAGCGACTCGGCATCGAACTCGACAACAGCGACGAGGACTGGAGCGCGCTGGCCTACGAGGCGACCAAGGTCCTGCTCGACATAAGCCAAGAGCGCTCCCGCCGTCAGCAAGGGATCTACGAACAGCCGACACTGTTCTTCCGCCGTGCCATCAGAACGGCCGGAATAACCCCGAGCGAGGATCGAACCGCCCCAGCAGTGGACCTGTCTCGTTTTCGTGCCGCCCCAGGTGCTCGTTTAGGCCACTTTTCTCTCGAAAGCGACGGGGCTTTTC
>NZ_RCTZ02000036.1 GCF_003667315.2 Tropicibacter alexandrii
GACAGGGCGCGCAGATGGGCGGCGGAGAGATGCCCGTATGCGTCCTGAATGAGGTGAAGGAACTCGATCAGCAGATCCCGGTCGCGCGGCCGGTCACCCAGCAGCTCCCGAACCTCGGCCAAAGCCGCATCGTCATACTGCCGCCCCTTCGGCGTCTTCCGACCCTTGCCGCCGCTGCGCCCGGCGCGCCATACGCCTTTGCCTTCATCCAATGCCATATCGAGCCTCCGCCTGCGGGCCTGTTTCGCCCGCCTGTCTGCGTCAGCATCGTGCAAAGGATCAATATGAAAATCCCGTCATTCGATCAGGATTTTCTATCGAGACGGGATACGACTCACTGCATCCCGAAAGCGGCATAGGGGTAGAAGGTGACGAGCGTTCCGGGGGTCACCTCAAGCGCGCCGTCGGGCAATTCGACCAATCCGGTCGCCCAGGACAGGCCAGAGATTCGGCCCGACCCTTCGGATTTGAAGACCTCGGCCCCCTCCGGCCCCAGCTGCGCGCGCAGGTATTCGCGCCTGCCCGGCTTCTTCGATTTCGTGAAGGCGGCAGGCGCGGTGAAGCCTTGCGGCGTGACCCACCCTGCCCCGGACATCAGCGACAGCGCCGGTCGGCCAAAGACCAGCGCGCAGACCAGCGCCGCCACCGGGTTTCCCGGCAGGCCAAAGACCGGCACGCCCCGCCACATGGCCAGCGCCAGCGGGCGCCCCGGTTTCAGTGCAATTCGCCAGCTGGTCAGGTTGCCGCGTTCGCGGAGCAGGCGCGAGACGTGGTCCTCATCCCCTGCCGAGGCCCCGCCCGAGGTCAACACGACATCCACCGCATCGGCGGCGTGGTCCAGCCTCGCCGCGATCTGCTCGGCATCGTCCGGGGCGTGTCCAAGGTCGACCGCGTCAAAGCCCCAGCCCCGCGCCAGCGCCAGCAGCATGGGGCGGTTTGCGTCGTAGATCTGGTGCGGTTCGGCACGGGTCGCGGGATCGCCGATGATCTCATCCCCGGTGGACAGCACGCCGACGCGGAGCGGCGCATAGACGGGCACCTCTGCCACGCCAAGCGCGCTGAGCAGCGCAAGGTCAGGTGCGCGCAGGCGGTGGCCCTTGGGCAGGGCAAGCGCGCCTTCGACCACGTCCTCGCCGGCCTTGCGGGTGTTGGCGCGGGGTTTCACCGGGCCGTCAAAGACCACGGTCGCGCCATCCAGCGCGGTGTCTTCCTCCAGCACGACGGTATCGACGCCTTCGGGCAGGATCGCGCCGGTCAGGATGCGCACCGCCTGCCCCGCAGGCACGGCGCCCTCGAACGGTTGACCCGCCGCCGCGCGCCCATCTACCAGCGGCAGGCGCTGCACCCCCTGCCCCGTCGCAGCAAAGGCAAAGCCATAACCATCGACAGCGGAATTGGGGCGTGGCGGGTTGGAGCGGCGGGCATGCACATCCCCGGCCAGCACCTGCCCGACCTCGGGTTTGGCGGTCAATTGTCTGACGATTGGCGTCAGCCGGTCGCGCAGCAGCCCCAGCGCCTCGTCCACCGGCACCCAAGCCACGCCCTGCGGCATGGCAAAGCAATCGTCGCGCAGACGTGGCGGCAGGACGGTGCTCATAGCCCCACCTCCCTCAAGATGAAATCCGCGACCGAGGCCACGTCGTCGAGGTCCAGAACCGGCAGGTCCGTCTGCACCTCACCCAAGGCCGCCACCGCGCGGATCGTATCGTTGTCCGCGGACAACGGCGGCTTGCCGTTCACCGCGCGGAAGGCCTCGACCTTGGGGTGGGGCGCGCGTTTGTAGCCCTCGATCAGGATCAGATCGACCGGGTCGAGCCGTGGCAGCAACTCCTCCAACGTGGGCTCCCTTGCATCGCGCAACTCGGTCATCAGGGCCCAGCGGCGGGGCGAGGCCAGCAGCACCTGCCCTGCCCCGGCCACGCGATGGCGGTAGCTGTCGCGCCCCGGTTGGTCCACATCCGTGTCGTGATGCGCATGTTTGACGGCAGAAACGGTAAAGCCGCGCCCGGTGATCTCGGCCACCAGCCGTTCCATCAGGGTCGTCTTGCCCGCGTTCTTCCAGCCGGTCACGCCGTAGATGCGCATTTACAGACCCTCCGCCCGGATCAAATCCTCGGGCGTGTTGATGTTGAAGAAGGCGTTCTCGTCCGGAAACACCGCCTCGCGCCCGCCATGTTTGTCGGTCCACAGGACGACCTTTTTCAATCCCTCGTTCAACGCCGCGCGCAGGTCGTCGCGCAGGGCCACGGGCCAGAGGCCAAAGGTGGGATGGCGGATCAAGCCGGATTTGCTTTTGCTCTTGGTCTGCGCCTCCCCCTTGGTGGCGGCGAGAACCGGGATGCCTGATCCCTCGGCGCTCAGCCGGGCCACCAGATCGGTCGGGAAGAACGGCGTGTCGGCGGCGACGGTCACGATGCTCTCGGCCCCCTGCCCCGCCGCCCAGTCCATGCCCGCCAGCACACCGGCCAATGGCCCGGCAAACCCGGGGATGCTGTCGGGGATCACCGGTAGCCCCAGATCGAACCGCCCCGCATCGCCATTGGCGTTCAGAGCCATTGCGCCGACCTGAGGCCGCAGCCGCGCGATCACATGATCCAGCACCCGCGCGCCTTTCAGCGGCAAAAGCCCCTTGTCGCCGCCGCCCATCCGCGTTGCCTGTCCCCCGGCAAGGATCACGCCAATTGGTTTCATACCTCACCTCCGGCCTGCGTGACGCGCTCTGTCAGAAGCGTCTGGAAGGTCTCTGCATTCATTCCGTCAGGCAAATCCGAATCGGGCACGAGGAACAGAAAGGCAGCAAAGCGGATCACCGTGCCGCCGTCGATGCGCAAGACGCGGCGGACGCGGTGCAGCCCCATCGACACGACTTGGCCTTCGCTATGCTCGGTGATCTGCGTTTCGCTCAGTTCGATGACGCAAGGCCCCAACGCGCCCGCTTCGGCGGCCATGCGGTTCAGAACCGCCCTTTGGGCAATCGCCGCAATGCCCAAGCCCAGCAACATGCCAACCGCACCAGCCATCATCACGATGGAGAGCGTGTCGGTCAGCGCCGGATCGTAAATCTGGAACAGCCCGAGAAAGATCAGAAAGATCACGACCCATCCGCCAACCCTCAGCGCGCGCCGTTTGAAGCTAGGCTTGCCCCCGGTGAAGGACCGCCCGCTTTCGGCAATGGCGGCGGCGAGCATCTTGTCGGTGGGCCGCGTCTCGAAGGTCAGCGTGCCGATCATTGCGCGCTTTTCCGGCGGTGCTTGCGGTCCTCGTCGGGCAGGCTGGCCGGGTCGATGTCGCGCAGCAGCCGGTCCTCGCCCGACAGACAGACAAAGCGTTTGCCCCGCATCCGCCCGATGCAAGTCAGACCGACCTGACGGGCGATCTCCACCCCCCATGCGGTAAACCCGGACCGCGAGGCCAGAACCGGGATGCCCATCAGCGCGCATTTGATGACCATCTCGGATGTCAGCCGCCCGGTCGTGTAGAGGATCTTGTCCGCGACCGGGATATCATGGCGAAAGACGAACCCGGCGATCTTGTCGACCGCATTGTGCCGCCCGACATCCTCCATGTAGATCAGCGGCGTGTCGCCCTGACACAGCACGGTGCCGTGGATCGCGCCCGCCTCCAGATACAGGCTGGGGATCGTGTTGATCTGATGCGCCAAGGCGTATAGCCAACTGGTCCGCACCTCGGTCTGAGGCAAGTCCAGACCCTCCAGCCCTTCCATCATGTCGCCAAAGACGGTGCCCACGGCACAGCCGCTGGTGCGGGTCTTCTTCTGGACCTTTTCCTCGTAGCTGGTCTCGCGCTCGGTGCGCACCACGACGGTTTCCAGTTCCTCGTCGAAATCGACGCGGGTCACCACGTCATCGTCTCGAAGCATCCCCTGATTGCGGAGAAACCCCAGCGCCAGATATTCCGGGTAATCGCCAATGGTCATCGCCGTGACGATTTCCTGCCGGTTGAGGTAGATCGTGAGCGGGCGTTCCTCGACCACGGGAATCTCAACCGGCGCGCCGGTGTGATCGGCACCAGAGACCGGGCGGGTCAGTCTCGGGTTCTTGGGATCGGGGAGAATGGGGAATTTCAACGTCATGGGCTTCCTCGGTGTCGCGGCATCTTGTATGCCGTTGGGGCGGGGTGCAAGGGGGCGCGAATGCTGGGATATATCGTTGCCGAAGGACGAGGCGCGGGGGACGTGTTGCTGTACCAATGCTCCATGGCGCTCAGGGCGCGGGGCCTGCCGCTGGCCGGTGCGGTGCAGGTCAACGCGGAACGCGATCCGGCCCGGAAATGCGACATGGACCTGCATATCCTGTCCGGCAATGATGTCGTGCGAATATCGCAGGACCTTGGCGCGCTGTCGCGGGGCTGCCGTCTGGACCCAGCGGGCCTCGAAAGTGCGGTTGGGCTCGTGGCGGCGGCGTTGGACCGCAGCCCGGGCCTGCTGATCGTCAACAAGTTCGGCAAGCAGGAACTGGACGGGCGTGGCTTTCGACCCTTGATCGGCGAGGCACTGGCCCGTGACATCCCGGTATTGACGGCAGTCAATGCGGGCAATGTCGAGGGGTTCCTCGACTTCGCCGGCGAGTTCGGGGAGCGCATCGAGCCCGAACCAGAAGCAATCCTGAACTGGTGCCTGACCTTTGCCACGGATGCTGCCTGAGGATTGTCCGCGGACAACGCGTCAGGCCGGGTCGGGCGCATGGGCCAGCCGTCGCATCACCCGCACCGGGTCAAAGGCTTCGCGCCGGGTGCCCGTGGTCACAGCCCTGAAATACGCGCCCAGCGATTTTATCTTGTCCTGCATCTGCAACAGCACCCAGACCGTCAGGGCGGTGCGCTCCGCCCCAAGCTGGCGCTGTGCTGCTTCATAGCATTGTGACGTGATCCCCATCATCGGCGCGAGCTTTCGGGCCAAGGCGATGATCTCTGACCCGGTGGACACAGGCGCGTCGGTGAAATCCAACGCCGCGCGACAGGCAGAGGTGATTTCCCGAGGGGTGACGATGTCCTCAGGGGTCTTTCTTTCAATAAGTTCTGGTTCTGAGTTCTGATGGTGCCGGACATTTTGGCCGTCATTGGCGGACATCTCTTGTGGATCGTCCACAGGGGTTTCCACGGGACAAGCGGCCGCGTCGAGCGTATCGAGCAGCGCGCGGCAATCATGGACGCCCAGTTTGCGGCGCAGGATCCGCAGCGCGGCGAGGGCCTGTGCGTGGTCGGGCGCGACTTGGAGCAAGGCATTGGCTGCCGCGCGGATCTGTTGACGCAGATAGGCGATTTGTTGATCGAGACGCGTCGCCTCTGCGGCTAGGGCGGCGATCTCCGCAAAGCGGGCGAACACCGGCGACAGGTCGAACCCAAAGCGAAGGGCGACGGGCTCGGACGGGCTGCGGCGCATGTAGCGTTTGCGGTTGGGGCTGTCCCGCCGGATCAGCAGGCCGTGCTCTTGAAGGATCGCGGCGTGGCGGCGGATTGTCCGGTCGGAAATCCCGTTCAGACGAAAGGCCAGCGTCTCGTTCGAGGCAAAGACCGTGTCGTGCTGGCGCTTCGGCGGCAGGCAGGACAGCATGGCGTCGAGCGTGGCGATGACAGTGGATTTCAACCCCATCAAGGGGGCTGCCCGGCGCAGGGTTTCGATCAGGATGTGCCGTTCGGGGCGCGCGTTGTCCGCGGACAACAGCTGTTGGGGTCGCCCCTTGACTGGGGCAGCGGCTTGGATGAATGCCATGATTTTTCCACGACAGCAGGTCGGGCAAAGCCCCGGGTTTCGCTGGATTCGTCTATCTCAGGAAAAAGGTCGCAAATCTTCGTTCAACCGAATCGGTTGTTGTTGACTGCATCGGAGAAGCTGGGTTATCTGAAGGTGCTAAAGACAGATTGGGCTCTCCGGGGATGACCTTGGGGGGCTCTTTCTTTTTCCGGCTGTGGGTCGTGCTCCTGTTTTTGTTGCTCTGCTCGGTTGCTCAATCGGCCTGTTGGGCCGTCTTCCACGCCTCGTAAAGACGCTTCAGCTCGGGTTCCGCATTGTCGCGCAGCCAGTCTGCAAATGCGGGTGTCTCTGTTTTCGACAGTTTCAGGGTCAGCGCGCGGGGCGTGTCCTTGATCTCGGCCAGCTTGGTGCCGTCGTCATGCGTCACCAGCAGGGCAGGGGGCTTGGGCGCGGCGTCGGGTTTACGCTTCACAGCCTCCACCAGCTTGGCAAAGCGGTCATCCGAGGTGCCCGTCAGCACCAGCCCCGTGGCGACCCGCTCCAGATCGATCCCGAGGTCCCGCACCAGATCGGCCAGTTCCTCCCAGCGTCTGCGCCCGATGCCATGCGCGGACCCGACCTGCTGGATGACGGCGACCGGGATCACCCGCGCGACCTTTGTCATGCGTGACAGCATCGGCTTGTCGATGGCGAGCGCGTCCATGATGACCGCAGGCTCATATCCGCCCTCGACCAGTTCCGCCGCAAACAGCGCCTTCTCGATAAAGCTCGGGTCCAACCGGTGGGCGTTTTCCTGACCCTGCGCAAGGACCGCCTCTTGGTCGGACAGTGTCCGCACCAAAGCCCGCGCGGGCAGGCCGAGCGCGCGGAGCGCCCGCAGACGCCGCCGCCCGTAGACGATGCGATACTGACCGGGCTGATCCGCCACGGGCCGCACCATGATCGGCACTTGCTGGCCATGCGCCCTGATGCTGTCGGCCAGCACCGCCACATCCGCATCGTCAAAGGCCAGACGGTCGCGCGGCCCGTCCTCGTCGATCAGGGCCGTGTCGATCTCGCGGACCGCGTTGCTGGACAGGTCCTTGAGCGTGGATTTCACGCCGCTCATGGCACCGGTATTCGGAAAGCGCGGTTTGGCCGTGCTGTCCTCGGTCGGAGGGGGAGGGGGCTGGAACAGGTTTCTACGTGCCATCAGTCAGCCCTCCGTCCCCAAGCCTGTTGAATGGTCTTCTCGAATTCATCCGCCACGCCGTTTACGCTTTCCAGAACGCGATCCAGCGTCTTTTTCACGACCTGACCGGGGTCGAGTTCGTAAATCGTCTGTTGCGTCATGCCCGCATCGGAAATCGCGGTGGATTTCAACATCGGCGTGGTCAGCACCTGATCCAGCAGGATCGAGCGCAGGAACCCGGCCATCTGCGACTGCGGCACATCCGTCGGTTCGAACCGCGCCACGAGGTATTTCAGGAAGGCCCAGTCGATCGGTCCGGTCGCTTCCTCAAGGGTGCGCACCGTTTCCCCAGCCATCTCAAGGAACTGCGCCATGGACGCCACGTCCAGCATGCTGGGCACGACCGTAATCAACAGCCCGGTCGATGCCAGCAGCGCGGTCATGGTGGTAAAGCCCAGCTGCGGCGGGCAGTCGATGATCACGAGGTCATAATTCGCCTCGACCTCGTCCAGCGCAATGGCCAGCCGCTGGGTAAAGGGCGGGTCCACCTTGTGTTGCAGCGCATAGGCGGTCTCGGTCTCGTATTCCGACAGCAGCAGGCCGGCGGGGGCAAGGTCGAGATTGTGGAAATAGGTCTTGCGGATCACGCTGCTCAGCGGTGCGGGGTCCTCGTATTTCAGCGCGTCATAGATCGTGCCGCTTTCGGCAAACTCGATCTCGGGGCGGTAGCCGAACATGGTGGTCAGGCTGGCCTGCGGGTCCATGTCCACGGCCAGCACACGATAGCCGCGCAGGGCGTAGCGCTGCGCCAGATGGATCGCGGTGGTGGTCTTTGACGAGCCGCCCTTGAAGTTGACGATGGAAATGACCTGCAACCCGTCGCCCTCACGACGCCCCGGCAGATAGGCCTCGCCATTGCGCCCGGTGCGGGCCATGACATGGCGGATCTGGTCGATCTCTTCGGCGGTGTACAGGCGCCGCCCGCGCGAGTCCGTCTCTACCTCGGGAAAGTCCCCTTCCTGATGGCGGGTGCGCAGGTTGGACATGCTGATGCCGGTCAGTTCCGACACTTCGGCGGGGTGGAACTTGCGCAGGGTTTTCCGGCTTTCCGGTTGAAAGCTGTTGCGCATATGATGGTTCAGCGCATCGGACAGACGCTGCGCATTCGCGGAAATCGACGCCGCGATGGAAGAGGGGGCGGACAGGTCCGTCTTTGCATTCATACCGCTCAAGACCTCTTGGTGGGTCATCATTGTTTCGTCGCCAAACTGCGCAAATTTCGCGATCTTGCGACAAGTCCACTTGTGACACGCAAGTTATCCCCAGACAACGATTTTTTAATCAGACAGGGAGGGGCGCGTAACCCTTTGATAATAGGGCATTTCCGGCAGTCTGGCCCGGCAATGTCAAGATATTGCGGCCACTTTCCCCCGCACCGCAAGACCTGTTGGGCGCCCCTGTCTCGATTCGAAGGCTCGGCCGATACGTCGCGAAACGACAAGACAAGGTCGCCCTTGTTCGGGTCTGTTGATTCGTGACGATAGCGGAGGACGGCATGGCAGAGATACCCACACAGGCGCGGGTCGTGATCATCGGGGGCGGGGCGGTCGGGGCCTCGGCGCTTTATCATCTGGCCAAGGCGGGGTGGACGGATTGCGTCCTGCTGGAAAAGAACGAACTGACCGCGGGCAGCACATGGCATGCGGCGGGCAACGTGCCGACGTTTTCGTCCAGCTGGTCGATCATGAACATGCAGCGCTATTCGGCCGAGCTGTATCGCGACCTCGGCGCGGCGGTCGACTACCCGATGAACTACCACGTCACCGGGTCGATCCGGCTGGGTCATTCCCAGGAACGCCTGCAGGAATTCAAGCGCGTGCAGGGGATGGGCCGCTATCAGGGCATGGATCTGGACATCCTCACCCAGGATGAGATCAAGGCGCGCTATCCTTTCGTCGAAACCCATGACCTGAGCGGCGCTTTGTACGACCCCTATGACGGTGACATCGACCCCTCGCAGTTGACGCAGGCCTTGGCCAAGGGCGCGCGCGATATGGGCGCGACGATCCTGCGCTTCTGCCCCGCCACCGGCGCGCGGCGCGAGGGCGAGGAGTGGGTGATCGAGACCCCCAAGGGCGAGATCCGCTGTGAATACGTGGTGAACGCGGCTGGCTACTACGCCCGCGAGGTCGGCAAGTGGTTTGGCCGCGACGTGCCGATGATGGTGATGAGCCATCAATACATGCTGTTCGACAACGTGCCTGAGATCGAGGCATGGTCGCGCGAGGCGGGCCACAAGCTGCCCTTGCTGCGCGACGTGGACAGCTCTTATTACCTGCGGCAGGAAAAATACGGCTTCAACCTTGGCCCGTATGAGCGCAACTGCAAAGCGGCTTGGGTCACATCCGACGACCCGATGCCCGACGATTTCAGCTTTCAGCTGTATCCGGACGATCTGGACCGTCTGGAATGGCATATCGGCGATGCGATGGCCCGCGTGCCGCTTTTGGAAAAGGCCCCGCTGGTCAAGAACATCAATGGCCCGATCCCCTATACACCCGACGGCAACCCCCTGATCGGGCCGATGCCCGGCGTGCCGAACGCGTTCGAGGCCTGTGTCTTTACCTTTGGCATCTGTCAGGCGGGCGGCGCGGGCAAGGTGCTGGCCGAATGGGTGACAGAGGGCGCGACCGAATGGGATATGTGGTCCTGCGATCCGCGCCGCTTCACCGCCTTCACCGATCAGGACTACTGCATCGCCAAGGGGATGGAGGTCTACGGCCACGAATACGGCATGCATTTCCCGCATCACGCATGGCCTGCGGGGCGGGGGAAAAAGCTGTCGGCCTTGCACAGCCGGCTAGAGGCAGCCGGTGCGCAATTCGGGGCGTATAACGGCTGGGAGCGGGCGAATTGGTTCGCCGCTGCGGGCGATGACACCTCTGAGGAGGCCACCCAGACATGGCGGCGCGACGGGCCGTGGTTCCAACGCGTGGCCGAGGAATGTGCCGCCGTGCGCGACGGCTGTGGCGTGCTGGCGATCAGCGGGTTTTCACGGCTGGCGGTCGAGGGTCCGGGCGCACGGGTGCATGTGAACAGCCTGACCGCGTCGAAACTGCCCCAGCCGGGCCGCGTCGGGCTGGCCTATTTCGCCGACCAGAAGGGCCGGATCGTCACGGAAATGTCGGTGATCCCGCGCGACGATGACAATATCTGGCTGATCACCGCCGCTGTCGCCCAATGGCATGACCGCGACGTGCTGCTGCAAGGCCTGCCCGATGGGCTGGCCGTCACGGATCGCTCGGACAAGTACGAGTGTCTGCTGATCACCGGCCCGAAGGCACGCGACATCCTCGCGCCGCTCACCGATGCGGATCTGTCCTTGCCGTGGCTGTCGGCGCAAGAGGCCAAGGTTTGCGGCAAGGATGTGGTCCTGCTGCGGGTCTCCTTCGCCGGGGAGTTGGGCTGGGAAGTCCACTGCCTGACGGACGACGCGCCCGAGATCTGGGACGCCGTGACCGGGGCAGGGGCGAAACCTTTCGGCATGTTCGCACTGGATAGCCTGCGCGTCGAAAAGGGCTATCGCGCGTGGAAGGGCGACCTGTCCACCGATTACACCCTGCTCGAAGGCGGGCTGGAACGGTTCATCGACTGGACCAAGGACTTCCCTGGCAAGGCCGCCTTGCAGGCGCAGAAACAGGCCGGTCTGACGAAACGCTTCGTTGTCTTGGACGTCGAGCCGGTCGATTTCGACCCGCCCTATATGTCCACGCTCTGGCAGGGCGACACCATCGTCGGCGAGGTCACAAGCGCGCGTTTGGGCCATCGCGCGGGCACCTGCGTGGCGCTTGGCATGGTCCGCGCCGATCTGGCGGAGCCGGGCACAAAGCTGGAGGTCGAGGTGTTCGGCACCCGCATGCCCGCGACCGTCAGCGACGGCCCGCTTTGGGACAAGGCCAACGAAAGGCTGCGCGCATGACCCTTCCGCAAAAGGCCCGCCTGGTCATCATCGGTGGCGGCGTGGTCGGCTGTTCCGTCGCCTATCATCTGGCGAAACTCGGCTGGCAGGATGTGATCCTGCTGGAACGCAAGCAGCTGACCTGCGGCACCACATGGCACGCGGCCGGTCTGATCGGACAGCTGCGCGCCTCGGCCAATATGACCCGGCTGGCGAAGTATTCCGCCGATCTCTATCGCGGGCTGGAGGAGGAAACCGGGCTGGCGACAGGCATGAAGCAGGTCGGGTCGATTTCGGTCGCCCTGACCGAGTCGCGGCATGAGGAACTGCTGCGCTCTGCTTCGATGGCGCGGGGGTTTGGTGTCCCGGTCGAGGAAATCTCGGCCGGGCAGATCAAGGAACGCTATGCCCATATCAACCTCGATGGCGTCAAGGGCGGGGTCTGGCTGCCGACGGACGGGCAGGGCGACCCGGCGAATATCGCTTTGGCGCTGGCGAAAGGCGCGCGGATGCGCGGCGCGCAGGTCGTCGAGGGGGTGAAGGTCACCGGCATCGACGTGGCCAACCGGCGCGCGCGGGCGGTGACATGGGAGCAAGACGGAGAAACCGGCGTGATCGAGACCGATCACGTCGTCAATTGCGCGGGCATGTGGGGCCATCAGGTGGGCCGCATGGCCGGAGTCACCGTGCCGCTGCACGCTTGCGAACACTTCTACATCGTGACCGAGCCGATCCCCGGCCTGACCGATCTGCCCGTGCTGCGCGTCCCCGACGAATGTGCCTATTACAAAAGCGATGCGGGCAAGCTGCTGCTTGGCGCGTTCGAGTCGGACGCAAAGCCGTGGGGGATGGGAGGAATCCCGGACGATTTCTGTTTCGACCAACTGCCCGAGGATTTCGACCATTTCGAACCGATCCTTGAACGCGCCGTGCACCGCATGCCGATGCTGGCCGAGACGGGGATACACACGTTCTTCAACGGGCCGGAGAGTTTCACGCCCGATGACGCCTATCATCTGGGCCTTTCGCCGGAGGTCGACAATTTCTGGGTCGCGGCAGGCTTCAACTCCATCGGTATCCAATCGGCGGGCGGCGCGGGCATGGCCTTGGCCGAGTGGATGGACAAGGGCGAAAAGCCCTTCGATCTGGGCGATGTGAACATCGCGCGGATGCACCGGTTTCAGGGCAACAAGACTTATCTGTTCGAGCGGTCCAAGGAAACGCTGGGCCTGCTTTACGCCGATCACTTCCCCTACCGGCAAAAGGCCACGGCGCGGGGCGTGCGCCGCTCGCCCTTCCATGACCGGCTGGCGGGGCAGGGGGCTGTCTTTGGCGAGTTGGCCGGGTGGGAGCGGGCCAATTGGTATGCCGAAGCGGGGCAGGACGCGGCCTATGAATACAGTTGGGGCAAGCAGAACTGGTTCGCCAATACGGCGGCCGAGGTGGGTGCGATCCGCGAGGGCGTTGGCCTGTACGATATGTCCTCCTTCGGGAAAATCCGGGTCGAGGGGCGCGATGCCTGCGCCTTCCTCAACTTTGTCTGCGGTGCGCAGATGGATGTGGCTCCGGGACGCATCGTCTATACGCAATTCCTGAACGGGGCCGGGGGAATCGAGGCGGATGTGACCGTCACCCGCCTGTCCGAGACCGCCTATCTGGTGGTCACGCCCGCGCTGACCCTGCCCGCCGACATGGCGTGGCTGCGCAGGCATATCGGCGAGCGTTTCGTCGTGCTGACCGATGTGACCAGCGCCGAGGGCGTGCTGGCCGTGATGGGGCCAAAAGCGCGTGACCTGCTGAGCCTCGTGTCGCCCGATGATTTCAGCAACGCCGCGCATCCGTTCGGCCATGCCCGTGAGGTCGAGATCGGCATGGCCCTCGCCCGCGCGCATCGTGTGTCCTATGTCGGCGAGCTTGGGTGGGAGATCTATGTCTCCGCCGATATGGCCGGGCATGTCTTCGACACGATCTGGCAGGCAGGGCAGGGGATGGGTGCGCGCCTGTGCGGGATGCACACGATGGATTGTTGCCGCATCGAAAAGGCCTTCCGCCATTTCGGTCATGACATCACGTCGGAGGATCACGTGCTGGAGGCCGGGCTTGGCTTTGCCGTCAAGCTGGACAAGCCCGACTTCATCGGGCGCGACGCAGTGCTGCGCAAGAAAGAGACCGGCCTGACCCGACGGCTCTTGCAGTTCAAACTCAGCGACGCGGGCGCGATGGTTTATCACAACGAGCCGATCCTGCGGGATGGGCAGATCGTCAGCCACGTGACCTCGGGGGCCTATGGGCATCACTTGGGCGCGGGGATCGGGCTGGGCTACGTGCCCTGCGCGGGCGAGAGCGCCGAACAGGTGCTGGCCTCGGATTACGCCATCGAAATCGCCGGGCGGCGGGTGCCTGTCACCGCCTCGCTCAAGCCAATGTATGACCCGGCTTCGGCCCGGGTGAAGCTGTAAGGAGGAGGTGCAGCCATGGCCCAACCTGTTGAGACCCCGCGCAAGGCCCTGCGCACCGGCGGTCGTGCCGCGCGCCGCGCCGCCCGTGCCGCGCCCTTGGCCGACGATCTGCGCCCTGTTCGCGCTGGCATGGAAGGCGGGCAGTATCGCCCGCTGACGACCGAAGGCATGGCCCGCATCCACGAGGCCGCATTGGAGGCGCTGGAGGTCATCGGCTTGTCACAAGCCCCTCAATCCGGCGTCGACGCCATGGTCGCGGCGGGCGCTGTGCAAGGTGACGACGGTCGCCTGCGCTTTCCCCGCGCGCTGGTCGAGGACATGCTCGCCAAGGCAGCGCGCGGCATCACGCTTTATGGTCGAGACCCCAAGCATCACCTGACGCTGGAAGGCACGCGGGTGCATTTCGGCACGGCGGGGGCGGCGGTGCATATGGTCGACCCGGTGACGGGGGACTACCGTGAAAGCACGGCGCAAGACCTGTACGATGCCGCACGGCTGGTGCAACACCTTGACAATGTGCATTTCTTTCAACGGCCCATGGTTTGCCGTGACGTGACGGACAACCTCGAAATGGACCTCAACACGCTCTATGCAAGCGTGTCGGGCACGACGAAACACGTGGGCACCTCGATCTTCGACCCCGCGCATGTGGACCCGTGTTTCGAGATCCTGCACGAGGTTGCGGGGGGCGAGGCCGCGTGGCGCGCGATGCCTTTTGTCTCGAACTCCAACTGCTTCGTCGTGCCGCCGATGAAATTTGCCACCGAAAGCTGTCTGGTGATGGAGGGCTGCATTCGCGCGGGCATGCCGGTGCTGCTACTGAGCGCGGGGCAGGCGGGGGCGACCGCGCCCGCGCCCATCGCCACGGCCATCGTGCAAGCGGTGGCGGAATGTCTGGCCGGTGTGGTCTATGTCAATGCCATCGCGCCCGGGCATCCGGCGGTGTTTGGCACATGGCCCTTTGTCAGCGATCTGCGCACCGGGGCGATGTCGGGTGGTTCCGCCGAGCAGGCCTTGCTGACCGCCGGATGCGCGCAGATGCACCAGTTCTACGGCCTGCCGGGGGGCGCTGCGGCGGGGATTTCCGACAGCAAACTGCCGGATATGCAGGCCGGGTGGGAGCAGGGCATCACCAACGTCATGGCGGGTCTGTCTGGGCTGAACATGGTCTACGAGGCGGCGGGGATGCATGCCTCGCTGCTGGGCTATTGCCTTGAATCGCTGGTCTTGGGCGATGACATCCTTGGGCAGGCGATGCGTGCGGTGCGGGGGATTGACGTGACCGAGGACAGTGTCTCGATCGAGACGATGCGGCAGGTCTGTCTGGAGGGGCCGGGGCATTACCTTGGGTCCGACCAGACGCTGAAGCTGATGCAGACGGAATATGTCTACCCGGTGGTCGGCAACCGCATGAGCCCCAAGGAATGGGAAGAGGCGCAGCGCCCGCGCCTGCTGGACAAGGCGCGGGCGCGCAAGGAGGATATCCTGTCCAAGGCGACCTGCACGGTTGATCCCGCCACTGACCGGGCCATCCGCGCCCGGTTCCGGATGCATTTCGACTGATTCACGCCGGACCCGAAGAGGGGGTCCCGGGTCACACCTGGGACCACGTCACTGCAACGCCGCCTTCATCCCTGCCTCGGGAAAGCAGGTGGCCGGTTCCCCGCGCGATTCCTGCCAGCGCCCGATGGAGCGCCGGGTCTTGAACCCGGCAAGGCCATCGGCCCCGCCCACGTCATGGCCCATGCGTTCCAGCGCGCGCTGCATCACCGCCACATCGGACCGCAACAGCCCGCCGACATTGCCCCAACCGGCGGTGAAATCGCCCATCCCGTACTGGATGCGGTCGCCCACATGGCCCACGAACAGTGCGTAGAGATCGCTCATGTTGTAGTCCTTCAGGACGTAGAAATTCGGCGTCACGATGAAGGCCGGGCCGTTCCGCCCGGCAGGCATCAAGAGGAAGCCCTGCCCGCGCAGCTCGTGATCGGGGAAGGGCTTGCCGTTGACACGCGTGATCCCCATCGCGGCCCAGTCCCGGATGCGTTTGCCCTGATCCGGCCCTTCGAGCGTGCAACTGACCCCGTCCGGCACCCGCACCTCGAAGCCCCAGTCGCGCCCCGAGACCCAACCGTGTTCACGCAGGTAGCGGCCAATCGAGGCGATCGTGTCCGCCTCGGACCGCCAGATATCGGCGTGGCCGTCGCCATCGCCATCGGCGGCGTATTTCAGGAAGTTCGCCGGCATGAATTGCGGCTGCCCCAGCGCGCCCGCCCAACTGCTGCGCATGGCGCTTTCGGGCGCATGCCCGGCTTGGGCGATCTGCAAGGCGGCGATCAGCTCGTCGCGGAAATAGGGCGCACGGGTCGACATGAAGCCCTTGGTCCCCAGCACCTCGAACACGTCATGCTTGATCGGCACGCGACCATAGCCGCTTTCACGCCCCCAGATCCCGAGGATGATCCGCCCCGGCACGCCGGTCTGTTGCTCGACCGCGCCCAAGGTCCCGGCATGGGCGCGCATCATCTGCTTGCCCACCGCCGTCGCGCCGTCCAGCGAGCCGCGGTTGAAATACTTTCCCGGCGATCCGAACTCGGCCTGCCGCTGGCGTTTCGGTGTCTGCGGCTTGGTCCCCGGCGGGACGAGATCGGGCAGGTCCCAATTCAGCCGCACCCCGTCGAAGGCCGCGTCGAAGGTGGCGCGCGACACGCCCTTGCGCCGCGCCTCTGGCCAGATGTCCTGCACCAGCCATGTCTGGAACTGCTGTTCCACGGCGCTCTTGTTCTGGGCGAGGGCGGGCAGGGGCAGCAGGGCAAGGATCAGAATCAGCGCGCGAATCGGCAAGGGGACCTCCGGAGGTTTGTCACCCCGGAGCCTAGCACGCTTCGCTGGGGCGTCCCTTGACCTCCGCGTGTATCGGCGAAAATTCCCCGACGCGGGTTTGACTTTCACCCCGCGCGCTGTCCTGCTAGCGATAACGAAAACGGGGAGGGTTCCATGGGTTATATTCTGGCGATCGATCAAGGCACCACGTCCAGCCGCGCGATCCTGTTCGATGGCGCGATGAAGGTCGTGGCCACCGCGCAGCAGGAATTCACGCAGCATTACCCGGCCAATGGCTGGGTCGAACACGACCCGTCCGACTTGTGGACGACGGTCACGGCCACCTGCCGCGCGGCGCTGGACAAGGCCGGGATCAAGGCCTCGGACGTGGCCGGGATCGGCATCACCAACCAACGCGAGACGGTGCTGGTCTGGGACCGCGCCACCGGCAAGCCCATTCACAACGCCATCGTCTGGCAAGACAGGCGCACCTCGGAACGCTGCAAGGCGCTGAAGGCCGAGGGCCATGAACCGCGCGTCACCCAAGCCACCGGCCTTCTGCTCGACCCGTATTTCTCGGGCACGAAACTGGCTTGGGTGCTGGACAATGTCGAGGGCGCCCGTGCGCGCGCCGAGGCGGGCGAGCTGGCGTTTGGCACTGTCGATACGTGGCTGATCTGGAACCTCACCGGCGGGGCGCGGCACGTCACCGATGCGACTAACGCCGCGCGCACGATGCTTTATGACATCCGGCAGGGCGCGTGGTCGCAGGACATGTGCGACCTGCTCGGCGTGCCGATGCAGATGCTGCCCGAGGTTCTGGACTGCGCCGCCGATTTCGGCACCGCGCGCGCCGATCTTCTGGGCGCGGAAATCCCCATCCTTGGCGTCGCGGGCGACCAGCAGGCCGCGACCATCGGGCAGGCCTGTTTCAAACCGGGCATGCTGAAATCCACCTACGGGACCGGCTGCTTTGCCCTGCTCAACACCGGCGACACCCCCGTGACCAGCGAAAACCGCCTGCTGACCACCATCGCCTACCAGCTCGACGGCAAGACAACCTACGCGTTGGAGGGCTCGATCTTTATCGCCGGGGCCGTGGTGCAATGGCTGCGCGACGGGCTGAAGATCATCCGCGAGGCGCGGGAAACCCAGCCCTTGGCCGAGGCCTGCGACCCGGCGCAATCCGTGGTTCTGGTCCCGGCCTTCACCGGCCTTGGCGCGCCCTATTGGAACGCCGAATGCCGGGGCGCCGTGTTCGGCCTGACCCGTGACAGTGGGCCAGAGGCCTTTGCCCGTGCCGCGCTGGAAAGCGTCGGCTACCAGACCCGCGACCTGCTGGAGGCGATGCAAGCCGACATGGGCGGCGCAAGCGAAGCGGTCCTGCGGGTTGACGGCGGCATGAGCGCCAGCGACTGGGCGATGCAGTTCCTCTCCGACATCCTCGACGCGCAGGTCGACCGGCCCGACGTGCTGGAAACCACCGCCATGGGGGCGGCGTGGCTGGCGGGGCAGCGCGCGGGCCTTTACCCCGATCAGGCCGGTTTCGCCGAAGGCTGGGCGCTGGAACGGCGCTTTACCCCCGATATGGACGCCGCGACCCGCGATGCGAAATACGCCGCGTGGAAACGCGCGGTCACGGCGGCGCAGGCCTTTTGAGGAGAGCCCGATGAAATCCCTTGTTCTGGAGCGGCAGCACGCGCTGTCCCTGCGCGATTTCCCCGAAATCAGCCGCGCCGAGGAAACGCTTGGCCCCCGCGACGTGCGGATCAAGCTGCACACCGTCGGCATCTGCGGCTCTGACGTGCACTACTACACCCACGGGCGCATCGGGCCGTTTGTGGTGACAGAACCGATGATCCTCGGCCACGAGGCGGCGGGCACGGTGATCGAGGTTGGCCGCGACGTCACCCATCTAAGCGAAGGCGACCGCGTGTGTATGGAGCCGGGCATTCCCGATCCCACCTCGAAGGCCGCGCGTCTGGGCATGTATAACATCGACCCGGCCGTGCGGTTCTGGGCGACGCCGCCCGTGCATGGCATCCTGCGTCCGACCTGCGTGCATCCGGCGGATTTCACCTATCGTTTGCCGGACAGCGTCAGCTTTGCCGAGGGCGCGATGGTCGAACCGCTCGCCGTCGGCGTGCATGCCGCGACAAAGGCGCGGGTGAAGCCCGGCGACACCGCGCTGGTGCTGGGCGCGGGGCCGATTGGCCTAGTCACGGCGCTGTCCGCTTTGGCCGCCGGTTGCGCCCGCGTCTGGGTCGCCGATCTGGCCGAGGCCAAGCTGGCCATCGCCGCCAGCCTGTCCCCCGCGATCACGCCCATCGACGTGCGCACCGGAACCCTCACCCAACAGATCTTCGACGAGACCGAGGGCTGGGGTGCGGATATCGTCTTTGAGGCCACCGGCAAGGCAAAGGCGGCGGCGGGCGTGTTCGAACCGCTCGCCCCCGGTGGCTGCGTGGTGATGATCGGCGGCCAGCCAGACCCGATTTCCTACGATGCGGGCGCCGCGATGGTGCGCGAGGCGCGGGTCGAGAACATCTTTCGCTACGCCCACGTGTTTCCGCGCTGCGTTGGGATGCTGGCCTCCGGCGCGATCGACGTGAAACCGCTGATCACCCGGACTTTCGGGTTCGATGACAGCGTCGAGGCCTTCGACATCGCGGCCAGCGCCCCGCCTGCGGACGTCAAGATGCAGATCGTGCTGGACTGAGGGGCGCTTCAGGTAAAGTTGAAGCGCAGGGGTTCCTTGTTGGTGAACCGCTCGGCGGCCTCGGCATTGTAGCGGCTGGCCAGCAGGATCGCATGTGCCTGCTGTTCCATGCGCAGCAAGGTCTCGGCATCGCTTTCCATCGCCTGTGCCGAGATCTGCTTGGTCAGGGAAAAGGCCGCGGACGAGCTTTGCGCCATCTGGCGGGCCATGTCCCAAGCCCGGTCCATGAGCGACGCATGCGGCACGATTTCCAGCCCGATGCCGATGCGGATCGCCTCTTCGGCGTCGATGGTGCGCCCGGTATAGAACATTTCGCGCGCGCGCTGCAGGCCGACCGTGCGGGGCAGGGCGTACATCAGGCCGAAATCGGGGGCCAAGCCGACCTTGCAGAACGGCGCGCCGAATTTCGACCGTTCCGTGATCAGCACGAGATCGCAGGCCAGCGCCAACGCCAGCCCCGCCCCCACCGCCGCGCCATCCACGGCGGCGATCACCGGCACGGGCAGGTTACGCAGGATACGCAACCAGGCATGGCCCTGCCGGATGCGGGTCAGGTAATCCTCGGCTCCGCCATAGGTCCCGGCCTGATGGTCCGCATGCATGGCCTTCAGGTCGCCCCCGGCGCTGAAGACTCCGTCGGACCCCGTCAGGATCACCCCCTTGAGGTCAGCGCGCTTTTCCAGCGTGCGCAGCGCCTCGTCAAAGGCGGCCTTCAGGTCGTTGGACAGCGGGTTGTACTGTTTCGGGCGGATCATCTCCATCAAGGCGATGTCGTCGCGATAGGTCAGGCGCAGGGCGCCGTGGAGTTCGGTCATGATGGGTCTCCTGCCGCGGGGGTGCCCCTTGGGTAAAGGCGCAGCCCCGCGGTTTCAAGCGCCACCACGCCCGAACCTTCGCACCGCCGAAAGATCAGCTTTCGGCGACGCAATCGGCGAAATACAGCGTCTCGCCAAATTCGCCCTGTTCCTGCACGAGGCCGTGGATATCGGTCTCGAATCCCGGGCATTCGCGGGCGAAGTCGCGGTTGAACCGCAGGTATTCCACGATCTTGCCGTTGAACACTTCGCCCGGGATCAGCAGCGGAATGCCCGGAGGGTAGGGTGTGACCAGCGAGGTCGTCACGCGCCCCTCAAGGTCGTCGATGGCGACACGTTCGGTCTTGCGCCGGGCGATATGGGCATAAGCGTCCGACGGCGTCATGCGCGGCTGGTGATCGGACAGGTAGATTTCCGTCGTCAGGCGCGCGATGTCGTATTTCGCGTACATGGCGTGAACATGCTGGCACAGGTCCTTGAGCCCCATCTTTTCGTAGCGCGGCTGCGCCTCGCAGAATTCCGGCATGCAGCGCCACAGCGGCTGGTTCTTGTCGTACCCGTCCTTGAACTGTTGCAGCGAGGCCAGAAGCGTGTTCCAGCGGCCTTTGGTGATGCCGATGGTGAACATGATGAAGAAGGAATAAAGCCCGGTCTTTTCCACCACCACGCCATGTTCGGCGAGGTATTTCGACACGATCGAGGCCGGTATGCCGTCCTCGGAGAAATGCCCCTCGATATCCAGACCGGGCGTGATGATCGTCGCCTTGATCGGGTCCAGCATGTTGAAGCCGCGCGCCATGTCGCCAAAGCCGTGCCAGCTGTCATCCCCCGAGGTCTCGACCCCGTCGGCATCGGTTTTCTTCAGCTCCCAGTCGCGGGTGCGGCCCATGCCGTCGCCGTCAGAGCGGAAGTCCTCCGGCCCCCAGACCCGGAACCACCAATCGTTGCCGTACTCCTCTTCGACCTTGCGCATGGCGCGGCGGAAATCCAACGCCTCGACGATGCTTTCCTCGACCAAGGCCGTGCCGCCCGGAGGCTCCATCATCGCCGCCGCCACATCGCAGGACGCGATGATCGAATATTGAGGCGAGGTGGAGGTGTGCATCAGGTAGGCTTCGTTGAAGAGATGCCGGTCGAGCTTGGTTTCCTCGCTGTCCTGCACCAAAACGTGGCTGGCCTGCGAAATGCCAGCCAACAGCTTGTGCACGGATTGCGTGGCGTAGGTCACCGAATGTTTGGTGCGCCCGCGCTTGCGGCCCATGGCGTGGTATTGACCGTAGAAGGGGTGAAACGCTGCGTGCGGCAGCCAAGCCTCGTCGAAATGCAGGTTCTCGACGTAGCCATCGAGCAGGCGTTTGATTTCCTCGGTATTGTAGAGCACGCCGTCATAGGTGGACTGCGTCAGGGTCAGGATGCGCGGTTGTACCTTGTCGGCGTCGTAATCGGCGAGCAGGGGGTTTTCGCGGATCTTCGCCTTGATTGCTTCTGGTTCGAATTCCGAGTGCTGGATCGGGCCGATGATGCCCCAATGGTTGCGCGTGGGTTTCAGGAAAACCGGGATCGCCCCCGTCATGATGATCGAATGCAGGATCGACTTGTGGCAGTTGCGGTCGACCACGACCACGTCGCCGGGGGCGACGGTGTGGTGCCAGACCATCTTGTTGGAGGTCGAGGTGCCGTTGGTCACGAAATAGCAGTGATCGGCGTTGAAGATGCGCGCGGCGTTCTTTTCCGATTCCCCGATGGCGCCGTTATGGTCCAGCAGCTGGCCCAGTTCCTCGACCGCGTTGCAGACATCGGCGCGCAGCATGTTTTCACCGTAGAACTGGTGATACATCTGCCCGATCGGGCTTTTCAGAAAGGCCACGCCGCCCGAATGTCCGGGGCAGTGCCAGCTATACGATCCGTCCTCGGCGTAATCGAGCAGCGCCTTGAAGAACGGTGGCTGGATGTATTCGAGATAGGATTTCGCCTCGCGGATGATGTGCTTGGACACGAATTCCGGCGTGTCCTCGAACATGTGGATGAAGCCGTGCAGCTCGCGCAGGATGTCGTTGGGCAGATGGCGGCTGGTCTTGGTCTCGCCATAGACGTAGATCGGCACGTCCTCGTTCTTCCAGCGGACTTCCTCGATGAAGTTGCGCAGGTTGGTGACGGCGGCGTCCTCTTCGGGGCCGGCGCTGAATTCCTCGTCATCGATGGACAGG
Organism: Tropicibacter alexandrii; assembly: GCF_003667315.2. Classification (GTDB taxonomy): domain Bacteria; phylum Pseudomonadota; class Alphaproteobacteria; order Rhodobacterales; family Rhodobacteraceae; genus Tropicibacter; species Tropicibacter alexandrii. The sequence continues at coordinate 21,866 of NZ_RCTZ02000036.1, forward strand.
ACGAAGGCCGACGCGCGGCTTTGCTGCTGGGCGAACTGGCTGAGGTCGCCATAGCTGGTGACGCCGAGCACCTCGAATCCCTCGGCCTCGATGGCCTGCGCCAGCGCGCGGATGCCAAGGCCCGAGGTGTTTTCAGAGCGGAAGTCTTCGTCGATGATGACGATGGGAAAGCGGAACTTCATGCGTCCCTCCTGAGGGCCATGTAGGGATGATTTCGGTCAACCTGTTGCAGGCTGACGCGGCAAGGTCAAATGCTTACATACACGATAGCGTGGGCGCACTGCACCGCAAGGCGTGGCCGCCGGGGCAAGTGGGTGATGTTGCAACCAAGTAGAAATGTCGCGTGGTTGGCAAAGCAGAAATGTCCCACCTGGAGCGCCGTGAGCGCAGCCGGGCAGGGCGGAGACCTC
>NZ_RCTZ02000037.1 GCF_003667315.2 Tropicibacter alexandrii
CGACAAAGGCGCTCGCGCCATGTTCAGGCGTCGATATTCTGCGGCCGCGAAGGGTTGTTTTTCCACAGAATCGGCGGCGAGCCGACCTTCGCTGCGGGAGCAAAACAAACGTGTAGCTCAATAAAAAGCAGACAATGAAAATAGAGTGTCTGTGCGCTGCACCCTTAGTCTTCATGCAAAATAATTTTCATGGAAGCCTTGCACTGCTTCAACTTTGTGCCCCCACCTACGCCCTCGATATGCCAAGGTGGACCTGCCATATTCCAGAAACGCGAAGGATTACCGCATAAAGACCGAAGCGTTTGTTGAAGCGCTGGCATTCAAAAAAAATCGTCAGCGGCTTGTGCAAGTTTGGGTTGACTGCGCGATGCGCGTCATCTGCAGTGAAAAGCGGATGATTCATTGGTTGGGAGATTAAGCATTTCATGGAGTTCTGGCGCATACCGATACCCTTGTTGATGATGTCCATCGCTTTCGGTGTTGCGGGGTGTCGCTCGGATGAGGACGCGCCGTTCCGCGTGGGATTGGTGGTATGGCCACCCTATGAGATGGCCTTTCTTGCCGAAGACCTCGGCTACTATGACGGTCACGCAATCGAGTTGATCGACTACCGATCTCCATCGGATTTCATGGTGGTCTACCAGACAGGATCGCTGGACGCCGTGGGCACCACATTGGACTACGCGCTGGAGTTGCAAGCCGCCGACCCACGGCAGGAAGTTGTTCTCATGATCAACCATTCCACTGGCGGTGACGCGGTTGTCGCACGGGCCCCCGCAGATACCATGCAAGACCTTGTCGGTCGCCGTATCGGCTACGAAGCCAGCGCACTGGGGGGCTATGTCTTGAGCAGGGCGCTGGAAGAAAGCGGCCTGACGAAAGACGACGTGACCCTCGTTTCGATCGACATGCAAAATCACGAGGCTGCTTTCCAAGATGGGCGGGTCGACGCGGTTGTGACATATGAGCCAACTGTGACCGCGCTGCTGGGCGACGGCCATAACGTCGTTTTCGACAGCCGGGAAATTCCTTTTGAAATCCTCGATGTCCTTTTGACGCCGGATCACCTTTCTGAGGATAAGCAACGCCAGCTACAGGCCTTTGTGGATGGGTGGTTCAAGGCGTATGTTTATTTTCTGGAGAATCCCTCAGACGCGGCCAGCCGCGTCGCGGAGCGGCAGGGCATGACCAGTGACGAGTTTCTGGCTTCCTTTGACGGCGTGGAGTTGATTGATCACATGACCAATCTTGCGTGGTTGTCAGGAAATACCCCAAAATTGGCTGCAAGACTGGAGGAGCATGCCCAAAAGATGGTTGAACTGGGCTTTCTGAACGCCGTTCCCGATGTCAGCCAGATGGCGAACCCGACATATGTCGAAGCGGTCGAAGAGTGACGATAGCGCGGTCCATTCTGACCTTGGTGGCCGCAACAACGCTCTTGTTGGGCATGGTGGTTGCGCTTGTCGGTTTTGGCTTGTTTCAACGGGAAACAGAAAAGCAGGTCTTTACGATTGCAGAAAGGCAAGCGCTCGAGTTTACCGAGGTGATCGCCGTTGTCCTGCAAGGCGCATTGCGCAACGGCCAGCTTGAAGAGGCCGGTGGGCACGTGGAGCGCCTGAACCTGAGCCCGCTTGTCCGATCTGCCTATATGATCGACGACGAACTGAAGGTCATGTTCTCAAGCCAATTGAACGTGCGCGGATCAAGCGTCGGGCAGACCGCCGCCTCGCGTTTTGCTGACCGGCTGGAGGTGATGCAGCAGGAGATTGCGCACTTCACGCAGTTCGATCTGGAAACCGATGCGCTCTGGGCCGGCGTCCCGTTTCGAATGCCGCCGGAGCCCGGCGCGTTGATTTCGTCCGGGCGCGGCGTCGTTCTTGTGGAATACAATTTGGCTGAGTGGCGAACGGTCTCGCAGAATTTCACCACGCGGCACCTGATCGCAGTCGTCGGACTGATCGCGGCACTGTGTGTCGGCCTGTTGCTGGTCGTTTGGGCCATAGTCACGCGTCGGATCAAGCGCATGACGACCGCCGCCGAACAAATGGCCAAGGGCGATCTCAAGGCCCGGATCGACAGCCGCGGATTGGACGAAATCGCCGTGCTCGGGCGGTCTCTCGTCACCCTGACGGAAACCCTGGAACAGCAACGCGCAAAGCTGGCACAGCAGGCTGAGTTGCTTGGCATGGCGGGCGAGGTTGCCCGCTTTGGTGGCTGGCGCTATGACAAACTGACTGATTGTTTTGAATGGAGCGACGAGGTCGGCCCAATTTTCGACGTGCTGCCTGGAGATTCGCCGAATGCGCATTCCAGCGTCGACTATCTGGATCCGGACGATCAGGACCGTGTCGAAACCCTGCTATACCGCTGTCTTGAATACGGCGAGCCCTATGACGTCGTGACGCGGATCAAGACTGCTAAGGATCGTGATATCTGGGCACGTTCGATCGGACACCCGTTTCGGGATTCAAGCGGCCAAATCATCGGCGTTTTCGGGGCTTTGCAGGACATTTCTGAATTGCAGGACAGCCGAGCCCAGGAAGAACAACAAAGGCGCATCGCGGCGGAAGCGCAGAAGAACGAAAGCATCGGGCGTCTGACCGGCGGCGTCGCGCATGACTTCAACAATCTTTTGGCGGTCATCATGGGCAATATCGAATTGCTTATCGAGGAACTGAATTTGCCGCCGGGAGATGATCGGGCGGATATGATACGAAGCGCGCTCAACGCGGCCCAACGTGGGGCGGATCTGACGCGCAACATGCTGGCCTTTGCCCGGCGCGCGCCCCTCCAGCCACAGCCGTTGAATCTGAACGACCTTGTGAAATCCACGGAACAGATTGCCGTTCGCACCTTGCCGGCGACGATACGGCTCGAATGCTCATTGCTGGCGAACCTCTGGATCGTCCATGCGGACAGGACGTCCATCGAAAGTGCGATCCTGAACCTTGTCATGAACGCTGCGCAGGCAATGCCCGACGGCGGCAAGATTACGCTGGAAACGTCCAACCTTCGGATCGACCAAGAATACCTTGAGACCCGCGAAGAGGAAGTCGCGCCCGGGCGCTATGTTATGCTCGCCGTGAGCGACACCGGCACGGGTATCACCCCGGACATCCTGCAAAAGGTCTTTGAACCCTTCTTCTCGACCAAGGGGCCTGACGGCGGCACTGGCCTTGGCTTGTCCATGGTGCAGGGCTTTGTGAACCAGTCCCATGGCACTGTGCGTGTCTATTCCGAAGTTGGTGTCGGGACGACGTTCAAGCTGTTCTTTCCGGCCGTGCATCAAGTCGACGCTGACGATGCGCGCGGAACAACGCCAGCGATTGAGGCCCCACCCGGCAATCACCGCCTGCTGGTCGTCGATGATCAACAAGACGTATTGGAAGCGCTGGAAAAAACACTGCGTCGCAATGGATATGACGTGGTCACCGCTTGTTCTGGCGACGAGGCCCTGACCGTGTTCGAAAGCGACCACGACTTTGACCTGGTGGTCTCTGACATTGTGATGCCCGGCACGCTTCAGGGACCAAAGCTGGTTCGCGAACTCCGCGCGAGGAAGCCTGAGCTCAAGGCCATTTTTCTTTCTGGCTACGCGTCGGAAGCAACGGTTCACGGCAACGGGTTACTGCCATCGGACGTCCGCCTGATGAAGCCTCTCGCCCGGATGGATTTCTTGGCTGCGGTCGCACGTGTCCTGCGCGACGATCCGCCTGACAAAACGCACAACAGCGCCCAATCCGGCGGACGCGATGCTGGAGATACAGCCCGATGACAACGAACACACCAACGCTGATTGTTGCGGATGATAATGCTGACTTTGCGCAGCTGCTCGCCCGAAAGGCTGCGAAAGAAGGATGGACCGTTGTTCTGTGCCGAGACGGAAAGGAACTCTTGACCGCCGTGGAGCACGAAACGGGCAGCGCCCTCGTTCTCGTCGATATCAACATGCCCAACCTGGACGGTATCGAGGCCATCCGTGAACTCACGTGGCATGAAAATGCAAAGCGGATGAGGTTTTGTGTGATGACCGGAGGCGAAGCTTCGAACGCGATTGCAGCTCGGCTGATCGCCCAAGCTGGCGACCTCACTATAAGCCAAAGCTTTTTCAAGCCCTTCAGCATGGAAAAGTTCGGTGCTTTTCTCTCCGAACAGAAAATGCTGTTGAGCAATACAGTCTGATTTCGAGTCTTGACCAAGATCAAGGCGTCAACAACCGGCGGTTTGACTCCGCGCATGTCACAGGTTCTCAGCAGACCGCAGACGCCAGCGTCGTCACTTGGCATTCCACAATTCAGGGCGACCATATTCATCACCGGGCGCAAATACACTCGCCAAAACATAATTCAATCTGTGGCAACCAATCCTGATGGCGGCATAAGCGAGGGGAAAACCCACTCAGGAAACGCTCAAAACGTTTCAGACAGGTCAAGTCAACTCTGCCAACAACTTTGCGCATGCAGCGGATGTCGGCAATATCTGCTGCAGTCGCAGCACTGCAACCGATTGCCCGATGGTCGGTGTGGGCCGATCGCACCATCTTCAGGCTATTACTTTCCATCCGTCAAGGCCTTTGGCAGGCCCTCACTCCACTTGCGCAGTTCATCAAGGAAACCCAAGGCGGTGCGCCCGAAATCAGTGATTTCGTAAACTACCGTGATCGGGGCGGTGTCGCACACTTCGCGGCTGACCAGCCCTTGCTCTTCGAGTTGCCGTAAGCGTTCCGTGATCATCTTCTTCGAGGCGCCGCCGATCATCCGGGCGAGGTCGTTGAACCGCACCGGGCCATCCTTGACATGCCATAGGATGGAGCCGGTCCATTTCCCTCCGATGATCCGCATGCCTCGCTCGATGGCGCAGGGCTCGGTGCAGGCATTGGCCGCGCTCCGTCGGCCGGCACCGTCTATTTCGATCTTTGCATCCATCGTTTTGCGCTCCGCTGATCCACTACGCATTAGGTTACAAAAAGTATACTGGTTGTTTTTACTTCCCGCCACGTTCATCTCATCCCCGACACCGCCGAAGTCAAGCGGGCGCAGCAACGGAAGAGACGACATGAGCAAGATCCACATCCTGAACGGCGCACAGCCTTACGAATTTGCACCGGGAAAACTCAACGAAACGCTCGCGGAGCGCGCCAGGACAACATTTGAGGCGCAGGGACACGAGGTCCGTCTGACCACGGTGGCAGCCGGTTACGACATCCAAGCCGAGGTAGAGCACCACCTCTGGGCGGATTTGATCCTTCTGCAATTCCCGGTAAATTGGATGGGGGTGCCGTGGTCATTCAAGAAATACATGGATGAGGTCTACACGGTCGGCATGGGCGGGCAGCTCAGCAACGGCGACGGTCGCAGCTCCGCCGCACCGAAAGCGAATTACGGCATGGGCGGCAAGCTTGCAGGCACGCGTTACATGATCTCGGCGACGCTGAACGCCCCGGCTGAAGCTTTTGACGACCCGGCAGAGCCGTTCTTCGAGGGCATGTCGCTGGATGATCTCCTGCGCTCGGTTCATCTGAACGCCAGGTTCTTCGGCATGACTCCGCTGCCAACATTTGGGGCCTTCGACGTGATGAAGAACCCGGACGTGGCCACCGACCTCGCTCGTTTCGATGCCCATCTTGCTACGACCTTCGGAGAGCTTGTCAATGACGCAGCCTGATATCGTCCTCTACACCGCCAACACCATGAACGGCTGGAAGCCCCTGATCTTCCTGCACGAAGCACAGATCAACTATGAACTGGTGCCGATCAATTTCGGCGAGAAGGAGCAGAAGGCGCCTGACTACATGCGTCTGAACCCGAACGGCCGCATCCCAACCATCGTGGATCGCGGCGCTGATGACTTCGCAGTTTTCGAGAGCGGCGCGATCCTGTGGTATCTTGCAGAGAAATACGACCGCTTCCTCAGCCACAACCCCAAGGAGCGCTCGGAGACACTGCAATGGCTAATGTTTCAGATGGGTGGGATCGGCCCGATGATGGGCCAGGCAATGTTCTTCCAGCGGATCGCCAAGCCGAATGGCGACGAGGTGCCCTACGCCATCGACCGCTACGTGAACGAAAGCCGCCGCCTGCTGGAAGTGCTGGACACGCGGCTTGCCGGGCGCGAGTGGCTGGTCGGTGATGAGATGTCCGTAGCGGATATTGCGACCTATCCATGGGCGCGTAGCTACTTCTGGGCCACGGTGAGCGTCGACGGGCTGCCGCACCTGCAGGCGTGGCTCGACCGCATTGACGCCATGCCACGGGTCCAGGAAGCGCTGCAACTGCCAGAGCCGCGACCGTCGGCTTTCGGTGAGGGCGACACGGACGCGGCTGCGTCGGAGAACGCAGCCAAGTTCCGCTAAACCACTGACGCACTGTCCCTGGCATGGGTCCGGCCCGCGCGTTATATGTTCTGAAATAGCATCAGCTCGGGTCCATGTCCGCTTGAACGTGTTGCGATGCGGCATCCTGGCTGTGTTTGAATGGCAGCTGTGGGCCGGTACCGACGTCCCGACAGGGAGGGCGGGAAGTGTGAATTCGCCGCTGCGCAGCGAGGATTTTCAGATACCGCGAAAGCGGACCTTCACCGCGATAGACCGGGAAGTGTCTTTTTCGTGACAGTTCTTCAGGACAGTGGACTGTCGGCAACGCCGAGGCTCTTAAGATCGTGCATGGACAAGCCGAACTGCGACTCTGAACTGGCCAATAGGCGTCCAAGTGCGGAGTCTTTCAGCGATGAATTCCATTCGAGCGACCTGACGCCGATCGAGGGCGTCGAACCACTTGCCGAGGCTGCGCTCGCTTGATCAAGCCGAGAGATACACTGTCTTCGGCTCGAGATACGACTCGATGCCAAGTGTCGACTTCTCTCGCCCGAAACCGCTCATCTTGACGCCGCCGAAGGGCATGTCGTGACGGCTTCGCTGGATGTCGTTCACCCAGACCGAGCCCGCCTCAATGCCCCGGACCAGCCGCTGGGCACGCTGAGAGTCGGCTGTGAAGACGAAGGCGGCAAGGCCGTAATCCGTGCCATTGGCAAGCTCCAGCGCCTCGGCCTCGGTCCGGAACCGCGCGATGGCGAGGACGGGAGAGAACGCCTCTTCGATCATCACCCGCATCCGCATCGTGCAATCGGCGAGAAGCGTTGGTGGGAAGTAGCAGCCCTTGTCATAGATGCCGCCCCGAAGCCGCGAACCGCCGGTCAGGACTCGCGCGCCATTCTCCCGCGCGTCGGTGACATGGGATTCGGCTGTGGCGAGAATGCGCTCCCCGACAACTGGTCCAAGGTCGACGGTCTCGTCGCTGGCGGGCCCGACCTTGAGTTTGCCTGTTTCCTCCACGAGGCACGCCTCGAACTCCTCCGCTATCTGTTCGGCGACAAGCACGCGCCCGACGCGATAGCAGAACTGTCCGCTGTTTGCGAAGCCGTGCCTGGCGATCGCCTTGACCGCCGTATCAAGATCGGCATCGGCACAGACTACCGCTGGCGATTGCCCGCCAAGCTCCATCGTCATCCGCTTCATCTGGCCGACCGCTTCGCGTGCGATCCGCTTTCCGGCCTCGGTCCCGCCAGTGAAGGCGATCTTGGCCGGGATGGGGTGCGCGACAAGCGCCGCGCCGATCTCACCGCCGAGCCCTGTCACGACGTTGAAGACGCCGTTGGGAATTTTCGCATCTTCCGCGATCCTGGCAAGCGTAAGAGTGGAGAGCGGCGTGTCCTCGGCCGGTTTGGCGACAACGGTGCACCCTGCGACAAGCGCCGCGCCGAGCTTTACCGTGATGAGCGCGATCGGGTAGTTGAAGGCGGCGATGGCAACCACGACACCGACCGGTTCGCGGACGACGTAGGCGGTTTCAGAGGGTTTCGGTGCCCAGGATCGGAACAGCGCTTCTCCGGTATCGGCGAAATAGTCGAGAAGGTCGGCCGCGCGGTCGATTTCTCGCAGGCAGCCTTCCATTGGACGGCCAAGCTCGGAGGAAAGCGTGTAGCCCAACTCCGTTCGCCCGCTGCGCATGCCTGCGGCGAGGTTCCGAACCAGACCTGCCCGGACCCCTGGCGCGGTATCCCGCCAGCCCGGGAGCGCCGCTTGCGCAGCCTGGATCGCATGGTCGGCATCCTCGGACTGACCGCGCGGGACGGTGTCCAGCGTCTCTCCCGTGGACTTGTCGATCACTGGGATCACTTCGCCACGGATTGCATCGGTCCAGTTGCCGTCGATATACATGCGCATGTCGTCGTCCTTCAGATCAGATCGGCCTGCAGAAGTGCCCGGCTTGCGGCGAGGTCTTCGAGCGCCCAGTTGCGGGAGTGGCATCGGAAGAGCGCCGGAAGAACCTTAGCCTCCAGCCGCGCCATGTATTCGGTCGGCGTCTTGCGGAACCAGTCGCAGGCGACTGCGACGCCCGCCGGTGTGAATCGCCAGAGTTTGTCCGCATCTTTCACGAGGCTGTCGTTCAGTGAGATCGGATCAGGTCGCGTATCGTGCCCGTCGATGATCTTGCAAACCTCTTCAATGACCGCGGCCTCATAGCCAAGGCCGCGAAGCAGGGGCTTGGCCAGTCGGACCCCCTCCTTTTCATGGAGAATTCGAACATCGCTCTCCATCATGTCTGGCCCGAACGCTTCGTTCAGGATTCGCCCTTCGTCGATGGCGTGCCAGCCGATATCGTGAAGCACGATGGCGAGCGAGACCACCAGCGCATCGGCTTCAGGATACGCGGCGATCAGGCGGCGGGCAAAGGCGTAGGAGATCGGGACATGAATGTCGTTCTTCCGCGCACGCATGTAAGCGGCCGCAGCCCTCCAGACAGGAGCGATGTCGGCATCTACGGAAGCGACGATGAGCGATTCTTGAGTGGGCATCATTTGGGATACAATTTTGGACACATTTTTTGCTAAAATTTCAGGATACCGCGCGTATTGCAAGAAAAATACGCCTATCTGGCGCAACTTTTTCTTGACTTGGCGATGGCAATGTATCCCAAATTAGGGATAACCGCGATCAACGATCGCCTAAGCACATGGGGAGACACATGCTTGATCGAAACATTTTTGGTGGTCTGATGGTGTCGGCTGCGTTCGCGCTGTCGGCCGGAACGGCTCTGGCAGCCGACTATACGTGGCAGGTTCAGTCTGTGGTGCCGGAGACCGATGCGGACTGGTACGTAACGCTAACGCGTATGAAAGAGGTCGTGGAAGAGGCCTCTGGCGGTGCCGTCGAGATGCAGATTTTCCCGGTTGGCGCGCTGGTCGGAGAGGATTCGGTGGTCGAAGCTGTGTCGAGCGGTGCGGTGGACGGCGCGCACATCATCGCCGGTTTCGCGGCTAACGTGGCACCCTCGGTGCTCGGTACCGAAATGCCGTTTGGCGTGAAGAACCCCGAAGAGCATCATGCGCTACATTACGAAGCAGGGCTTCTCGACATCATGGCGGCGGAATACGCCGCCTCGAATATCGAGGTCCTTGGGATCGGGACGAGCGGCCAGCTTGTTTTCATGAGCTCTGACCCAATCGAAACCACTGAGGATCTGTCGGGCCAGAAGATCTGGACGATTCCCAACGCAAGCTGGCTGGCTGCATTCGGTGCAGCGCCTGCTGAAGTGCCCGGTTTCGACATGTACTCCGCCATGCGGCTCGGAACGATCGATGGATTCACATGGACACTGGGCGAGCTTGAGGCAGGCAACTTCAAGGAAGCGGTGAAACACGTGTTGCAGCCAGCGCTTCTGGTGCCGGGGACGCACTTGATCATCAACCAGGATCGCTGGAACGAACTGCCAGAAGAGATGCGGGCCGACATCAAGGCGGGGCTGGAAGCGGCCCATCTGGACATCGCGGCCGAATATGCGGCCGTGGACGCAAAGGCGGTTGAAGCTGCCAAGGAATATGGCGTGCAGTTCACCGAGGTTGATCCGGCCAGCCTCAAAGCGATGCAGGAGGCCGCTGACAGCTTCTGGAGCGAGGTCGAAAGCGCCAGCCCGGCCGCGGCCGAGATGGTGTCCGCCTATCGCGACTTCCTCGCACGCTGATCAACAGGCCAGCGCAATGATGCGGATCGCACGAATGATCGATTCCCTGTCCAACAACGTGGCGGGGCTGTCGAAATGGCTGCTGGTGCCGATGTTCGGCATCAGCTTCTACGAAGTCGTCTCGCGTTACGTCTTCGGTGCGCCGACGACGTGGGCAGCGGCCTTCGTTTCGATCCTGTTCATTGCCGCCGTCGTTCCTGCCGGCGCCGATCTGGCGGCGCGGCAGGGACACATCCGGATGGATGCTTTCTATGTCCGCTGGGGGCCAGCGGCGCGAAGGCGGTCGGATATTCTGACCGCCCTTGTGCTGCTTGCGCTCGCCGCTTTGCTGACCTGGAAGGCGGGCGAGATGGCCGAGAAATCCGTCTCCATCATGGAGCGGAGCTGGGGCGTCTTCCGCGCGCCGATCTATCCCAAGAAGCTCGCCTTCGCCATCGGGGCAGGGCTGATGCTGCTGCAATCTGTGGCTCTTCTTATCCGGGCACTGAAACGGACGGACGGAGGACGGGATGGGTTCTGATTTGGCCCTGATACTGCTACCGGTGCTTTCGCTGGTGCTGGTCGCGCTTGGCGTCCCGATCGCCTTTGCACTTGGGTCGGTGGCGGGAATCGTGGCGCTGATGATTTTCCCTGCCCCCAAGCTCGCACTGCTCGCCACGGCGGGGTACGGTAATCTGCAGGACCTCAATCTTGCCGCCATTCCGATGTTCGTTTTCATGGGTTGGGTTCTGGAAAAGTCACATATTGCCGACGATATGTTCGGCGGGCTGGAGCTGCTGCTGCGCCGCGTTCCGGGCGGACTCGCGGTAGGGGCGATCCTGATCTCAGCTGTTCTCGGTGCCGTCATGGGCGAGTTGGTCGCGGCTCTGGTCACGGTCTCGACGCTTGCGCTTCCTGCGATGCTCAGGCGTGGCTACGACGCGCGGCTTGCGGTGGGCACGATCATGGCCGGCGCCCTTCTCGGCCTGATCATCCCGCCGAGTATCGAGATCATCGTCTACGCTTCCTCAACCGGCGTGTCCCTCGGGCGGCTCTACCTCGCTGCATTCCTGCCAGGCTTCCTGCTTGCCGCAATCTACATCGTCTTCATCGTCATCCGTTGCCGACTGAACCCCTCACTCGCACCCGGGGCAGCCCAGACGGAGCAACCCGAAGACCGAGTCCGACTGATCTTGAACATGTTCGTGCCCTTCGGGATCATTGCGATCCTGATCGTCGGAATCTATTCCGGAGCGTTCAGCCCGATGGAGGCTTCAACCGTCGGTGTCGCGCTGTCGCTGGTCGTCGCGCTTGTACGCCGCCGGCTGACCTTCCCGGTGTTTCGCGATGCCTTGACCATGACGGTTCGCGTCACCGCGATGATCGTGTGGCTCTTCATCGGCATCGGGATTTTCATGTCCGTGTTCAACAGCCTGGGAGGGCTTGCGACGGCAAGAGAGCTTGCTGCCAGCGCACCCGGCGGCGCCTGGTCGAGCCTGCTGTTTTCGCAGGCGGTGCTGCTCGTGGGCGGGGCGTTCATCGACGACTTCGCGCTTATCATGCTCTTTGGTCCGGTCTTCTCGACCGCGATGACAGATCTGGGTTTCGATCCCCTGTGGTACGGAATCCTTTTCCTGCTGAACATGCAGGTCGCGTTCCTGACCCCGCCCTACGGATTCGCGCTGTTCTGCATGCGCGCAAGCCTGCCGCCCGACAGCCGGATCACCATGGTGGATATCTACATGGCCGCCATCCCCTTCATCCTCCTGCAGCTTGTCTGCATCGCGCTGGTGATGCTCTTTCCGGCCATCGCCACCTTCCTTCCGAACGCCTTGTGAGGTTCCACATGCCGCAATCCCCCGTCATCCTCGTCATCGGCACCGGCGACACCAAGACGCCAGAGCTGCTGTGTCTTCGCGAAACAATCCTGGCCAAGGGCGGCAAGGCGCTGATGATGGATGTGGGCGTCGTCGGAGAGCCGGATTTCGCACCTGAAATCCGTAAGGAGGATGTCGCCGCAGCCGCGGGCCGCACGATCCCCGAACTGATCGCCATGGAAGACGAGAACATCTCCATGGCCGCGATGGCAGAGGGCGCCTCGACGCTGGCGCGCCAGTTGCATGCGGATGGCCAGATTGATGGCATGATCGCGCTTGGCGGCACAATGGGCACCGACCTTGCCTTTGATGTGGCCCTGGCCTTGCCCATCGGTGTGTCGAAAATGGTCATCTCCTCGGTGGCCTATTCGCATCTGGTCCCGCCCGAGAGGATCGCGGCGGATCTCATGATGATCCTTTGGGCCGGCGGGCTCTGGGGCGTGAACTCGATCAGCCGCGCGGTTCTGGAACAGGCGGCGGGCGCAGTCGTCGGGGCGTGCCGCCCGGACGGGGCAGTGCGCCTCGACAAGCCCGCGGTCGCGGTGTCGGCGCTCGGCCAGGCCAGCCTCAAATACATGAAGCGGCTCGAACCCGAACTGTCGCGGCGCGGCTACGACGCCATTGTCTTCCACGCGGTCGGCATTGGCGGCCGGGCGATGGAGTCGCTGATCGCCCAGGATGCTTTCGTGGCGGTGCTGGACCTTGCGTTGATCGAGGTCAGCGACGACGCCTTGGGCTCCTGCGTGACGGGCGGGGAAAGCCGGCTCCGAACCGCCGGGCGAAAAGGCGTGCCCCAGATTGTTGCACCGGGCGCGATCGACGGGCTCGATTTCGCGACGTGGGCCGGAATCCCGCCGGGCAGCGAAAGACAGGACACCCATGCGCACAACCGCTTGATTTCCGTGGCCAAGATGACGCTCGAACAGCGGCGCAGGTCGGCCGAAGAGATCGTCGCTCGGCTGGCCGAGGCAACCGGTCCGCTGCGGTTCATCCTTCCGCTACAGGGCTTTGATGAATGGGATCGCGAAGGCGGCCCCATGCACGATCCGGAAGGCCATGCGGCGCAGGTCGAGGTCTTCCGCCGCGGGATCGACGCGCGCAACCGCATCGAGCTCGACGCCCATATCAACGATGACATCTTCACGGAAACGGTCATGAAAGAGTTCGACACCCTTGTGCGCGACGGGCTCATTGCGCCGGGCCGGACGGAGTGAGCCCATGACCATTCAGAACGATATCCTTGCCCTCGACGCTGCGCATCTTCTGCGGTTCAACACCAAGGTCGGCCAGGGCGCCACCATCGCCATCGAGCGGGGCGAAGGCGTCTGGCTCTATGATACCGAGGGCAACCGCTATCTCGACGGGCGTTCGCAACTGAACTGCGTGAACCTGGGGCACGGACACCCCAAACTGATCAAGGCAATCCAGGAGCAGGCCGAGAAGCTCCAGTACATCTCGACCTTCTATCAATATACGCACCCACAGGCTGCAACCGCCGCCGCGCGTCTTGCCGGTCTGCTGCCGGAAAAGGTCAATCACATCGCCTTCACCTCTGGCGGATCCGAGGCGAACGAGATGGCGCTGATGCTGACACGGCTTTACTGGTCGCGGGTGAAACCGGGCAAGTTCAAGATCGTCAGCCGCTACGACGGCTATCACGGCAACACCTCGGCCACGATGAGCGCGACGGGCATGGCCATGGGCGGTCAGCCCGGCATGCAGGCGCTGATGCCCGGCAATGTCCATATCCCACCTCCCTACCAGTATCGCTCGGGCGTCAGCGATCCGACGGAATATGCCGCAGCCTGCGCGGCTCAGCTCGAACAGGTGATCGAGTGGCACGGACCGGATACGGTGGCGGCCTATATCGCCGAACCGATCATCGGGGTCGGCGGCTACATGGCGCCCCCCGAAGGCTATTGGCAGCGCATCCGCGAGGTCTGCGACCGGCACGACATCCTGTTGATCGTCGACGAGGTGATGACTGGGTTCTGCCGGACTGGCGCGATGTTCGGCTCCGACCTCTACGGGATCGAACCGGACCTGATCACCTTGGGCAAGGGGATCAACTCGACCTACGTTCCCTGCGGCGCCGTGGGAGTGGCCGACAAGGTCTATGCGGGCATCGAGGGCGCGGCGCTGAGCGGGTTCACCAATTCGGGACACCCGCTGGCCATGGCAGCCACCCATGCGGCCCTCGACGTCTACGAGGAGGACGACATCGCTGCCCATGTCCGCGAGATATCGGCCCATGTGACGGGCCGCTTCCGCGAGGAATTCATGGATCTGCCCATCGTCGGCGACATCGACGGGGCCGGATTGATGCTCGGCCTCGAGATCGTGGCCGACAAGTCGACACGGGAGAGGCTGCCGGCCGAGGTGATGGGCCGGATCATGACACGCACGCTGGAAAAGGGTCTCATCACCCGTGGGAAAGGCAGTCGGGTCGCGTTCTGCCCGCCTCTTGTCATTTCAATTGAAGAGGCAGACCTCGCGGTCGATATTCTTTACGACGTCTTGAAGACCCTGCTGGATTGAGAGCGGATGCCCGAAAGACGGCTGTCGGAAAGGAGCGAGTACCCGTGACGGACATGAGCGAACAAACTGCACAGGAGCGCATCCTTGCCGAGATGCGTATGCGCATCCTCGACGGCACCTACCCGCCCGGCACACGCCTGACCGAGCTTGGCACCGCCGAGGATCTCGGCGTCTCGCGCACGCCCATCCGGGCTGCGATCCGCGCACTGGCCAAGGAAGGATTCCTCGACCGTTCCGGCGCACGGGGCTATGCCGTGCGCCAGGTCCGGCCCGAAGACATGCGCCACGCCCTACAGGTCCGCGGTGTCCTTGAAGGCGAGGCAGTGCGGCGGCTCGCCGGAATCGGGCTCAAGCCCACGATCGACCGGAAGCTGTCGGAATGCCTCGAGGAAGAGGCGCGGCTCTTTCAGGAACATAGCTTCGGACCGGACTTCGCCGCCGCCTACAACCGGCTCAACACCGAGTTCCACAGCACATTGCACAGGGCCTGCGACAGCCCCCAGCTCGAGGCCGCCATCCGGCAGATGAGTAACGTTCCGAGCGGCATGATCCACGCCATCAAGGCACCGGAGAAGGAAAGCAGCCAGGAATATGTCCGGCTCCTCATCGCGCATACGCAACACCAAGTCATCCTGCGCGCGATCCGGAACGGCGATGGCGTCCGTGCAGAAGAGGTGATGCGGGAACATGCTTTCGTCCGTATCGATTATGCGGAGCTCGTCGCCGAAACGCTGGCAGGCGCACAGGTGACGACCACCTCGGCCAAGGACGCGAGCGACGATCGTTCTGCAGTCGGCAAGAGGCGCGGGTCGTCGCCGTAATGATCTGGCAAAAGCCTCGCTGGCAGCCGACGGATTGGTGGCGTCTGCTGCGCTTGGGAAACGCGCGCGCCCGGCATCAGACAAAGGCGAAGGGCTTGGTCGGAGCGCATCCGGTCGGAGAGCAGAGCCCGCGACGTCCCGCGGCCTCCGCTCGGTGGATGCCCTAACCGGCCATCTGCCGCCGGATGTCGGCCTGGTCGAAATGCGCGCGCTTTTCGATGATGAGGCCATCCTTCAGCGTCAGTTTCATGAAGAGCGAGAACCGAACTTTGCGGCCTGACGCAGGGATGCCATCCAGTTCGCGGGCATGGGTGCCTTCAAAGATGAGGTAGGCGGCCGTCTGATCGCCCTCTGCGATCATGTCGACCAGCGGCATCTTCCAGTCGTCATAAGCCGCGAAGTTCTTTTCCTCGGACGCGCGAAACCCAGTAACGCCGGAATGCGGCGTGTCCACCTGGTTGTAGAAAACGAAATCGGCATGATGAAATTGCGCAAGGTCGTCGAAACGACGCTCGTTGATGGCCTCGTAGTAGCTGCGGACGGTGGCCTTGTTCGCGTCGATCATGTTCAAAACTCCAGAATGTCGTTATCTGCCGGGATCGACAGGCGGTCGGTCATGCCGTTGGCGTCGGCAAAGGATCGCAGGTCAGCGCGGCTCAGGGCGCAATGGTTGATGGCCTCCATATGGCTGGCGACGATCTGCGCGTTGGGCGCTGCGTCATGCACCGTTTTCACATCGTCCGTGCCCATGATGATCGAGCCAAGTCCCGGCACCTGCGCGTCGCCTGCGGCCAGCACGATCACATCCGGCTTGAACATTTCGAGGTTGGTCGCGACCATCTGGTTCCAGACCGTGTCACCGGCAAGATACAGCGTCTTTTCGCCCTCGGCGCGGAACACCACGCCCATCACGTTGCCCAAGAGTTCGGCGGCGTACACATAGGCCTGTTCCGATCCGTGCTGACCGCGGGTGCGCGACAGGGTGACACCCTCGAAGCTGGTCTCGATCCCCAGCGGGCGCACATCGGTGAAGCCAAGCGCCTTGATCAGCTCGGCATCCGAGTAATCCTGCACAACCGTGGGCTTGTCGCGCGGCAGCAGCTTGATCGCGGCCTCGTCGAAATGGTCGGGATGCAAGTGCGTCAGGATCAGCGCATCGAAGTCGAGGATCGTGTCCATCGGCGTCTGCAGGTCAACGCGGGGGTTGCGGATTTCGCTGTTCAGCGTGCCTTCGAAACCGGGATAGGCGTCCTTCTCGGCGAGGTAGGGATCGACGAGGAAACGCTTGCCGGCGTAGGTCACGATCAGGGTGGCGTTGCGGATCTGGTGGATTTTCAACGGTCTCTCCTTTCCGTTGATCAGCGTGCGATGAAGTCGTCGGTGGCGATGACCTCGCCGTAGAAGAAGGCAAGCGCCGCCATCATGGTGGCGTGGACTTGGGCGGCGGGCACGGCCGTGCCGTTGAAGTCCAGTTCGCGCGTGGCGCAGGCGTCGTGGATCGTCACGGTCTTGTAGCCGTGGTCATTGGCCGCGCGGACGGTGGCATCGACGCACATGTGGCTCATGGCGCCGACGGCAACGACCTCTTCGATGCCCTTCTCTTCGAGCAAAGCTTTCAGACCGGTTTCGCGGAAGGCGTTCGGGAAGTTCTTGGTGATCACCGGCTCGCCTTCGGCGGGGGTGACGGTCGCGTTGATTTCCACCCCGTCCGAGCCGGGAACGAAGACCGGCGCGCCGGGCATTTCGTGGCGGATGTTGACGATCAGGTCGCCGGCCTCGCGGCCATGGGCGATGACGCGGCTGGCATTCACGGCGGCAGCGTCGATCCCTTCAAGCGGCAGGTTGCCGTCCGGCCAGTATTCGTTTTGCAGGTCGATGACGAGGATTGCACGTCTGGTCATGATTTCAGCCTTTCCCTTGTGGCGTGTCTTGACCTCAATCTGGTCAAAGCCCAGCTTTGCATCTATTGGCGCAATCGACATAAAGCGGGGCGATATCGACAAATGGATCAGGTCAGGATCGGCATCCTTCTGTATCCGGGCGCACAGAACTCGGCGGCGATGGGGCTGGCGGACCTGTTCCACGTGGCTGGCCGGATAGCCGGGGAGAAGGACCGGCTTCAGGTCCGAATGCTGGACGCGCCGCCGGGCACGCCCGAGGCCGCCCCCTGTCACGTGCTGATCCTGCCGCCATCTCTCGAAGACCCCATCGACCCCGACACCGCCGCCCCGCTGGCCTGTTGGCTGC
The DNA here is from genome assembly GCF_003667315.2 of Tropicibacter alexandrii. Taxonomy (GTDB): domain Bacteria; phylum Pseudomonadota; class Alphaproteobacteria; order Rhodobacterales; family Rhodobacteraceae; genus Tropicibacter; species Tropicibacter alexandrii. The sequence continues at coordinate 17,482 of NZ_RCTZ02000037.1, forward strand.
GCGCGCGCCATGCCGAGGGCACGGTGCTGGCCTCGGTCTGTGGCGGGGCGTTTCTGCTGGCGGAAACCGGTCTGCTGACGGGGCGGGCGGTCACGACGCATTGGGCCTATGCCGAAGCCTTTCGCGACCGCTTTCCCGACGTGCCCCTGGACCCGGACCGACTGATCATCGACGGGGGTGATATTCTGTCGGCGGGAGGTCTGATGTCGTGGACTGATCTGGGCCTGAAGCTGGTGGATCGCTTCCTTGGCCCGGTGGTCATGGCGCAGACCGCGCGGATGATGCTTGTGGACCCGCCGGGCCGCGCGCAAAGCTATTACAGCGGTTTTGTCCCTCGGATGACCCATGGCGATACCGAAGTCTTGAAGGCGCAGCATTTTCTGCAAGCGACCGAAGGCCACGACGCGCGCCTTGCGACCCTGGCCGATCTGGCCGGTCTGGAACAACGCACCTTCCTGCGACGCTTCCAGAAGGCCACCGGCCTGACGACCACCGACTATGCCCAACGCCTGAGGATCGCCAAGGCGCAGGAGATGCTGCAATTCGGCCGCTTGCCGGTCGAGCGCATCGCTTGGGAGATGGGCTATTCCGACGCTGGTTCCTTTCGCAAGGTGTTCCACCGGATCGTTGGCTTGACGCCCGGCGACTACCGCCGCCGCTTCCATGCGTAACCGGCACTCCACGCCTGGCTTTCAGCCTTCGGCACGCTTTCTGAAAGCTCTGGGAGAGACGCCGTATGCGCCACGAAATACTGTCGAGAAGTGTTGCAGGTTGTTGAACCCGCATTGCATCGCGATTTCGCTGATTGACAGGGACGCGAAACGTGGATCGCGCAGAGCCGCCGCAACTGTGTCGAGCCGTTTCCGGCGGATTTCCTCGGCGATGGAACTGCCCGCTTCGGCGAAGATACTGTTCAGGCGACGCACCGACAGGCCCACTTCGGCGGCGACCCTGGTACGGTCGAGATCGGGATCGCCGATATTCTCGGCGATGAAGGCGCGGGCTCGCATGATCGCATGCTGCTGGGGAAGGGCAAGCTCTGCCTCCGCGCCACGGCTTGCAGCGAGACCGGTTGCGATCAGGTCGATCAGGGTCTCTTGCAGCAGCGCCGCCACCGCGCCGTCACTGGAAGCCAGGTGGCCGGAAATCGCGAGCGTGTTTTCGCGCACCAGCCTGCCAAGGGCCGACTGGCCGTCGATCCTGGTTCCGCCCATCATCCGCGCCATGGGCAGCCGTTCCAGCAGCCGCTGTTTCGGCAGTTGCAAAACGGTCTGCGAAAAACCTTGCGACAGTTCGAGCAGATAGGGATGGGCGCTGTCGTAAAGCCCCATGTCACCGGGCTTCAGAAGCACGCGATTGTCGAATTGCGTCAGCGCACAGGTGTTCTCGCATTGCAGGCTGAGCAGGAAGTATTCGCCGTCCGCCCTGAGGATGTCGCGCTTGCGCCGCGCCACGGAGTGCGATGCGCCGTCGACCTCCGAGAGGGTAAGGGACGAATGCCTCGTGGTCCGGAGAGAGCCACTGAAAGGCGCGGTTCGGGGTGCATCGCACCCCAGTTGCACGAAGGTATCGCAGACCGCCTCGCTCCAGTAGGCGATTCGGTCGCGTGCAGCGACACTGGACGTGCTGTAACTGGCTGTCTCGGCCATCCCTTCCGTCTCTTGACCGGCGAAGGGTCCCACATGGGTGCCCATTAGCGCAAGTTTTTTGGCGCGCCGACGAAAGACTCGCGCACCGCTGGCCTCCAGAATGGCAGGACATGGAGGTTCATAACATGACAACACAATACAAAGTCGCGGCCGTTCAGGCGGCCCCCTGCTTTCTCGATCTCGATGCCGGCGTCGAGAAAGCCATCCGGTATATCGAGGAAGCCGCCACCAACGGCGCCAGCCTCGTGGCCTTCGGCGAAACATGGCTGCCGGGCTATCCGAACTACATCTGGCTCGGCACGGTCGCGTGGCAAATGCAGTTCGTCGGGCGCTACTTCGACAATTCCATCGTCGCGGGCTCCGAACACGAGAAAAAGCTGTCGGAGGCATGCAGCAAGAACAATATCCAGCTGTCCATCGGCGTCAGCGAACGGGAAGGTGGGTCTCTTTACATCGCGCAGTGGCATTTCGACGAAAACGGCAAGGTTATCAACCGCCGTCGCAAGCTGAAACCCACCCATGTAGAACGCACCGTCTTTGGTGAAGGGGATGGCAGCGACCTTAACGTCGTCGACACCAACCTCGGACGGATCGGGCAGTTGGCCTGCTGGGAGCATTTCCAGCCCCTGTCCAAATACGCGATGTATGCCCAGAACGAGCAGGTCCACATCGCCGCCTGGCCGAACCTCGCTTTGTACGAGGGCACGGCCTACGCGCTGGGGCACCAGGTCAACAACGGCGCGACGCGTCAGTATGCGGTCGAGGGTGGCTGTTTTGTGCTTGGCCCATGCGCCCTGGTGACGAAGGAAATCCAGGACATGGTCTGTCAGGGCGATGAGGAGAAGGAAAAGCTTTGCCCGGTCGGCGGCGGCTACACCGCGATCTACGCGCCCGACGGGTCCGAGATCGGTGAGCGCGTTCCGCAGGATCAGGAAGGCATCGTCTATGCTGATATCGACCTGCACATGATCGGCTATGCCAAGGCCGCCGCCGACCCCGCCGGGCACTACGCCAAGCGTGACTGCACACGTCTTTTGATCAACCGCAAGAAACAGCGCCCGGTGCTGAACTTCGACGATGCGCCCAATTGGGATGTTGCGTCGGACGACGCGCCACACGACCAGGCCGGGTCGGTGCGAGAAGCAGCCGAATGAAAAAGGGCCGCGGCTTTGGTTTCGCTTTGGCCGCGGTTGTTCTCTCGTCATCATCAGAGCTGTCCGCTCTGCCGACCTCCACCATTTGAAAATGCTGCTTGACCGAAGAATGGCCGGTTTGGTGAGGTTGCAAAGCAGCATAGGCGGCCGTGGGGAGCGGTGGGTTTGGGCCGGACGTGCTATTTCCGAAAGTCACCCCGCAGCCAGCGCGGCCCGATCCCGGCGCGGGGACAGGCCGAACTTCCGGGCATATTCGCGCGAGAATTGGGCGGAGCTTTCATACCCCACGCGAAACGCCACTTCGGACACCTTGGCATCCGAGCCACGCAGCGCGTCGCGGGC
>NZ_RCTZ02000038.1 GCF_003667315.2 Tropicibacter alexandrii
GCGTCACGGTGCGCGTTCACCCACTTGTTCAGCGTCGAAAGCCCAACGCCCAGATCATCCGCAACTTGTCGCCGTGTTAGCCCGCTGGTCAGCGCAATTCGCACCGCGTCTTTGCGGAATTCATCCGTTCTTACCGTGCTCATAGTTCGTCTCCTTTGTCGCAGTAAATGCTATCAAAGGAGCGGCATCAAACCGCGACAGGTCCAAATAGCCGAGCTGCGCTGCCGAGATCTGCACGGTCTCGCCGGTGCCGCTGCTCGGCCAGATGAACTTCCCAACCTCCAGCCGCTTGGTGTAGAACGACATGCCAACGCCGTCGTGTCAGAGCAGCTTGACCAGATCGCCCTTACGGCCGCGAAAGCAGAAAATCTCTCCAGCATTCTGGTTTCGCCAGAGCCCTTGCTGGACCGTCAACGCCAATGTGTTCGTGCCGCGCCGCATATCGGTCACCCCACCAGCAATCCAGACGCGCACCACCGCCGGGAAAGCGATCATTTACCCTCGAGAACGGGCAGCAGCAGTGCAAATCATCAGGATCCACCAACGAGGGCACGAGCAAGCGCCGTTCGTCCCTCAACACGATCTCGATCTGGACAGCCGGGGCGATTTGATGCGGCGGGGTGTCCATCTCCTTAGGCATCTCGACCGGCACGAACGCCGGGCCGCCCTGGGCCGAGAGCTCGCCATTCCGATACTGTGGCCGCCAGATGGTCAGAAGCGAACGGCAGATGCCATGCCGCCGCGCGGTCGACGAAACCTGGCGATGTCCCCGATGACTTTCCTCGACCACCCGGACCTTGTCCGCGTCACTCCGATGTGCCCGCCGTGGCACATCCTCGGCGGACAATATCTCGGTCTGCGGTGCGACCGTAAGGTCGATTATAACGTCGGATTTTTCATCTCTGCCACCGCCTGGTCAGACGGTCCTCGCCGGAGGGTTACGGTAGACGCTTCACCACTTGCTTAACTCTTGCAAGAGATCATGCCAGGCAGAGCCGGTGCGCGCGATCCAGAAAATCCTATCAAGAACAAGACCGTGGTTGGTAGGTTTGCGCCCATTCGGCGCGCGGCCTGACAGGATGAACCGCTCATAGAACGCCCATTCCTCCTCCGACATCAAGCCTCGTTCCAGGCTGACCTCCATCGCAGATATCAGATTAAATCACGCCCGAAGCCCGATGTGATTCCCTTTTGTAAAAACAGTCTGATGAATCATGTCAAAACCCAATTGTCGTCGATCCATAACTTTCCGTGTCACTTCGTGAGATTGGACCAACACGTCACACTTGTGCATCTGTCCGCCAAATTTATTTTATGCCAATGATCGATTTTTCGAAACATGAAGCAAACAGCGCAGCAAAACATCATACTGCCGTAAGGAGCAGATCTCACCTGAAACCGTGGTTTTCCAACGCAGCCGCTAACGCGTCTCTCAGTCGACTTGGCGTTGCTGGAATTTTCACGGTAGCGTCACATATCGGTCTACGGTGGCCGGAGAGGTCATCACTCAAAGTACAGCCCGTCAAAGCAAGAACGCAGGTTTGTGGATTCTCCTCCCGGAAAGAGATAAGCTGCTCCACTATGTCCTCAAGGGCCCCGGCACAGTCGAGATCGACCGCGAGGACGCTCCAATCAAAGGATCCATTCGCGATCACGTTAAGCGCAGTGTCGAGATCGTCCAGAACATACACTCTATGGCCGATTTCGTTGAACAATTCATGAATGTGTATGGCGCCAAATCGTTCAGACGCCACTAAGAGAACATCAAGCGACTCTTCTGGAAGTAAGTCGTCGCTAAGAGAACTTTTCACCCCCTCAGCCGACGTGGCATACAGATACGTCAATATCGATCCGAAAACCCCACCGAATAGCGATATCGAAAATCCAGAGAATAGTGCCGTCCAGAAACTGGCTCCCAAGCCAAGAGCGACAAAGAAGATAAGCCATCCGACAACGGACGAAAGGACGCAATAAACTGCTACGGCGCCAGATGGCGTGTTTGCTCCGTCATCTTCTACAACGACGCGTTGCGATGTAACGTCTTTTGCTTCTTGATTAACCGCGGCGCGCGATAAGCTTGTTCTGATTGGCTCCCATGCAGAGCGGCAACCTAACGTGACTTGTTTCATCTCTCTATCCCGAGCAAACTGGTGCGAATCCGTATCAGCGTCGCATTTGTTCTAACATTGTGGTGCTTACTAGTCCGGCCGACAACCCGACCAATGGTCGACATTGGGCTATCACTTTCCCATGATCGCCCCAAAAGATTGTCTTGATTATCTAACGATACTATTAAATATATTTTTATAAACGTTTTAGCAACTGTGGGTGCAATTTCTATATGGTCACACTAAATCGATGTCAAAGCGAACCGCAAATCCCCATAACACACCTTGCCAATGTGTGTCGCGGCGAGTTTACTATATGAGCTTGACGCTGCTAAGTTGACCGCTTTGCAGCTTGCCCTTAACTGCACTAACTATGGCTGCGCTCAGTTTCTGGGTGCAGTTTTTTTTGCGCCCTAGGTATCCAACGACACCAAATTCACCCTTAAGGAGTGGTAGCTTTCCCAAGGATACTCATTTGGGGCGCAATGAGATATCGCGTTTTGAATTGTTATGGTGGTACGTAAGCCGTGAATTCTGAGGGACTTAACAATGACTCATCGAAAAACCGCCTTTCTTGCTTTGATACTGCTGGGACTGGGCGCCTGTGATGAAGCACAGCCCAAATTGGACAACTTGCCTACAGTTAACCAGCTTGCAGATTATGAGCGGTGCGTGGACAGCGACTATCCGATCGTAGGAAGCGGCAAGTTCTCATCGCCGGTCGATTGCTGGGTTTTTCACGTTCAGAAGAAACCCAAGGCGGTCGCAAGTGGTAAAGCGGATGACAATAATTTGACTGTGGATGCCGCTACAAATGGCCCGGCTGCTCCGTCTGGCAATTCCGGCGGCGCTGCGCCGGCTTCGGGGGGCACAGGCGGCGTAGCGGCAGCTGCAGGCAACAATGGCGCTTCAGCCTCTGGAACTGGCGTAGCGGCAGCTGCAGGTGGTGGGGGCGCATCCGCGTCTGGCGCTGGTGCCGCAGCGGCGGCCGGTGGTGGAGGGGCGTCGGCGTCTGGCGACGGTGCCGCCGCGGCAGCAGGTGGCGGCGGTGCAGCCGCGTCCAGCGGCGGCTCAGCCGCGGCAGCCGGCGGTGGCGGCGCTTCGGCTACGGGCGGAGGTGCATCCGCCGCCGGCGGAGGAGGTGCGTCCGCTGCTGAAGGCGGATCATCTGTAGCAGCTGGAGGCGGCAGTGCATCCGCAGCCAGCCAATAACCACTGATAAACGAGGTGGAGCAAATGATGAAGTTACCACAGATAATGCTGGCCGCGTCATTCGCGTGCTGCTCAGCCTTTGTAGGGAGTGCGAGTGCACAGAGCACTCCGGGGGCTGACTGGGGTGCCAGTTGGGGGTTCCGTACGGCGAACGATACATCCGTCGGATTGGCCCGGGCCAACGCTATTCGTAGTGCAGAGTTGGGCCCTGCAAAAACCGAAATCACCTACAATAATCATTACGCGACGGATAACCGAAGCAATTATGTCGACATCAATACACAGGGTGCAGTTACTTCCGATTTTCATATCGGGGATGCTATAGATCAAAATACCAATGCTGTCGGCTCCATGAATACTGGCAACACTACTATAGATATCGAGGGCAGTGGAAACTCCATCGTTGCAGAAAACTCTGCGAGCAACGATGGGTGCATTGATGGTTCTGTCTTGAACAACTCAACGATGACAAACGAAGGTGCGACTTTTGCCGGTACTCCTGGTGCAGTTGCATCTCTCGGAATTGTCCCAGGCCTGTCCGCATTGGGCGCATTTCCCAGCATTTCAGGACTCGAGTGTAACCGCTAATGCCACGACTTATGTCGAAGATTGTTGTCTTCGCTTTTTTAAGCGGAGCTGTAAGCGGGTGTGCTGTGCCGCAGAGCTTGGCGTTTGTTTCTACAACGAAGCAAGCAAGGCTTGTGGAAGGCCCTGCTATCGTTGACCTTGTCACACCATTCGACAGAGCGCTGGATTGCATTAAAGGAAAAATTGATCCGTCTATCAGTTTTGCTGTTGGGCAAGTGATCGATGCAACGGGAAAGGAAACCTATTCTGATGGCGGCGCTGGTAAAATGCTTTCGCAGGGTGCCGGGGAGATGGTTCAGTCTGCGCTTTTTCGATCCGGCGTAACTGTCGTAAATAGGCGCGACCCGAACATTGCCGTCGTCGAGACGCAGTGGGGCATTAGGGACATCAAACAGCAAACCCCTGCGAATTTTTACATATCCGGATCGATAAATAGCTTGGACTTCATTCCCGGTGACGGGTTTGACGTGAATATTGCTGGTTTTGGCGTCAAACGACGTCAAGCTAGGATACTGATTGCCTTGGACCTTTCCCTTACCGATACCTACACGGGGCGTATAATCGCGAACGTGCCGCTGCAGAAGCAAATATTCACTCGAGAAAATGGCGTCGAGGCTGATCGTTTCTTTGAAACGACGCTGATCAGCCTTTCGGCGGGCGGCATGAAGCGTGAAGCTGTACACTTTGCAATGCGGCAGATGCTGAATTACGCGACGTTGGAATTGATTGGGCAGCTTATTCCGTCTGCTGAATTCAAACCCTGCCAGCTTATGGTCAGCCCGGCGGCAGCGGAACCGTCTGCCGAAAATGGTCGGGGCGATTCTGACTTGACGAAATTCGTTTCGCTTGCGCTCGAGAGAAACAGAAAGCCTGCAGTGTCCGCCGAGCCCCCGCAGCAACAAGCTGCTGCTCAGCCACAGGTTCGCAGCGTTCCGCAGGCCAAACCCTCGGTTCCGATTACTCCGGAATTGCGCAAACGGATGGATATCGCCACTGCAAATGCCGGACGAGCGATCGTGACGGCTCAGGCCGCAGGAAACGAACTTGACCTGCAGAAAGCCAATGACCTCGTGAGGGAGGCCACTCAGTACCTCGCAGTTGCAATCCAAGCCTTGCGAGAAGCTGCGGGGAACGGCCTGAGCGGACCTGAGGGTGACGCTGTTGCCGTCTTGGTGGAGCGGGCGATGACGGAAGTTCAGGACGCGGGCAATAAGATCAAGCGCCGGGAAGCCAACATTTCCAAAGTCATGCCGGACAAAGTTCCGGCATCAAACAGCGCCGCGCCAGATGCGGACGTCCGACCACAAATTAGCGGGTCACGAGCAGCTGCGACGGATCCTAAGACCGTTGCACCGCGCGAGTGACCTGAAGAATTCCGCTAAAGACTGCGTGTCAAGCGGATAGAAGGCAGGCCTCCCACGAAACCCTGCGAAACCCTGGCGAACCGATCGGGAGGATCGGTAAGCATATGGAGAGTGAAGTGAACAAACTTCTTGCTACTTCCGCAATCGCCCTCGTCGCATTGACGGGCGCTGCATCCGCTCAGTCCGTGCTGGAGCGCGTTCTGGGCCAGATCGACAACGCCACCAACCTGGCGTCGGTCAACGGCACCTTTGCGAACATCGCCGAAAACATCGGCAACGGTTCTGCCGTGACCGTGTACTCGGAACTCGACGGCGCCGGTAACCCAACGGGCAATGTCGTTTCTGAGGACGAGTATCAGGCAGGTCTGCAGGACGCAGTGGACGCAGCACTTGCAGCGTTGCCTGCCGGTGTATTGGCCACCGTTGCAGCCGGTGAGCCCAATCCGGCGGACTACGGTGATCTCACCATCGCGGCGAACCAAAACGCCTACAACAACGCTGTGGCGGCATACAACAACGCAGTGAATAACCAGCAGGCGGCAATCTCGAATGCGCAGACCAACTACGCTGCCGACTTCACGGCTGACCTGATTCAGGTGTCTGGCCTGCAGGGCATCGATGGCTCGATCAACAACACCCTGGACGGCATCAACGGTGCGACCCAGGAAGCGATCGCAAACATCGACGTGTCCGCCATCGAGTGGAACATGCCGACCTTCGACTTCGGCGACATGGCGACCACCGCACTTGGCGCCGTTAACACCGGCGACATCACGCTGGGTGTGAACTCGGCGGTTGATGAAGCTGCGACCTCGACCACCAACGCCATCTCGGCAGTGGTGAACCAGCTGGGTGGTTCGGCTGACACCGGTGCGATCGTCCTGAACGTCGCGTCGAACATGACCGGCGTTAACGGTTCCATCAACAACGTGATGGAGCAGGTCAACGGTTCGATCGGCAACCTGTCGACCACGGCACTCGGCGCAGTTAACACCGGTACCATCGTGTCCGGTGTTGACGCTGCTGTTGCTGGCATCGTTGGTTCGTCCACGGGCGGTTCGAACGGCCTGTAAGGCTTGTAAAACTAGGACGACGGCTTAGGCCGTCGTCCATCTATTCGGGTGTCAGTCATGCCAAAAATGCCTACAAAAAAAAGTAGCGTTCGTTTTGATCGTGCGAGCCACAATAAGTTACATTTGCCTCTTTCCTCCGGGAGTGCTGCACAAATCGCTCATTTGTACCAAGTTGGCAATCTTTCGTCCTGCAAAGATGCGGCTCAAGTTTTTCTGCTTACGCATCCAAAAAATTTTAGCATATTAATGATATTGGGTGCGGCATGTACGGCTCTTCAGGACTATAAAGGTGCACAAGATGCCTTTAAAAAGGCACACCAAATCAACCCGGGCGATAGCAATGCGCTCAACAACTTGGGAACGGCCCAATATAACTTGGGCTTGTTTCAGGAATCCGTGAAAAGCTATAAGGCTGCCCATACGCTTGGGAAGAATGACGCAAATTTTCTAATAAACTATTCAAACGCTCTTAAAGCCGCACATGAAAAGCATGCTGCTGTAGAAATTTTGCGACAGGCTGCAAACCGTTACAGAGATAACGTACGTGTTTGGATTGCAATTTGCTATTGCCAAATAGACATCGGTGAACTGGAAGATGCGCGTTTTTCAGCGGAGAAGGCGGTATCACTGGCGCCTCAATTGGCCAAAAGCCATGCTGCTATGGGAGCTGCGTTTTTTAACCTTGGGCAGTTGGAAAGTGCGAACCAGAGCTACTCAAAAGCTGTGACTATGCCTGATGCTACATTTAAAGATTATTTCTCTCTTGGGACGGCACTTGCTGAAATGAAGAGATACGACTCTGCTCTTGACGCGACAGAAATAGCCCTATCCAAAAATCCGCGAGACGAAAAAAGCCTAATTAACGCCGCATGGATTTGCTTGAAGCTGGGAAGGCACAAAGATTCATCTGCTTATTACAGCAAGGCTCTAACTGTAAATCCAAAAAATGCCGAAGCATTTGCAGGCCTTGCCGCCATTTATTATGCGGAAGGGGATTATCTTAAGTCAGTGGAGTTTTTTAGATATTCTCTAAATTATAGGCCCGATGACATGAAGGCAACGTTTGGCTTGGCGCGCGCACTTATTAAAATCGGAAAAGAGAGCGATGCGCTTAATATATTTAAGCAAAATTTAGAAAAAATCGTGAGTGATGACGATTGGTATCAATACGCTGTTTGCTTGGAGCATGCTCAAAGAATTGATGAATCAATTAAAGTCTACGAACAACTGAAGGAAAGGAACTATAAGCCGTTACGTATTGCGGAGCGGCTCTTTAACGCCTTTGAGTTGCGCTCGCAGCTAAGTAAAGCAAAGGAAGCATTGGAACCACTGCACGGCTCTTCGGAACATGCAAACATCTTGAGACTATTCGAGGGAATCTTGCACAGCAGGAAACGCGAATACGATTTGGCTTTAGAAAAGTTGGAAACGGTACGCGCCGACACCTTGTCTGCTTCATCACAAGTTAGACTTTACGCTACGCTCGGAGAGGTTCTAGACAAACTGAAAAAGCCCGACGAAGCTATGTCCTCGTTCGAATCCATGAATGCAATCTCCTCTCAAATAGATGCTGACATTGTTACGGAATCCCATGAGTTTTTGCAAAAGGTTAAGTCGAGTGCTTTGTACTACATGGCAAATCCCCTTCCGGCTCCCAGCCGTCTCAGCAAACTTGAGGGTCAACCTCAAATCGGCTTTATTGTCGGTTACCCTCGGTCGGGCACCACTTTGCTTGATACTGTCCTCCGTACACACTCCAAGGTCTCTGTAATTGAGGAGAGGCCCATGCTCAGCCACGCCATCGATACGGTGTATCCCAATGGATTTGAATCAAATGATCTTGATACCGGTAAGATTGCCCTGTGTCGCGAGAGATACCTGTCGAACCTCAAGTTTGAAATGTCTGAAGAAATGAAAAATTCGTCGCTCGTATTTGACAAGCTTCCTTTGCACCTGCTCGAATTGCCACTCATTCATGCCATGTTCCCAGACGCGCCTATTATTTTTGCGGCGCGCCACCCGTTCGATGCGATACTCAGTAATTACATGCAAAATTTCAAACTAAATAAAGCAATGGCATGTATGCTCAAGCTTCAAACTGCTGCGGAACTGTATTGCGCTGCAATGCAAACACTTGAGGGCGCGTTGAAAAATGCAGACGTTAAAATATCGCTGTACCGATATGAAAGTATAGTCAATAATTTTGGAGAGGAAGTTAAGCAGCTGCTTTCGTCCGTCGATTTGAAATGGGAGGCTTCCCTGACCGATTACAGAGCCACAGCATTGGCGAGAAATAAGATCAATACACCAAGCTACAGGCAGGTAACACAGCCAATTTACAAAGAATCTGCTTATAGATGGGAAAGATACTCCAAATACTTGTCGCCGCACAAAGAAGTCATTCAGCCGTATATTGACAAGCTTGGATACAACCCAAATTATAAAGGGCCATTGTATAAATTCGTGAAATCAAAGGTTCAAACGTAATTGCAATGGGGAAGCATGCACGCATCGTGATGGCGGTCTCAAGTGCGCGGTAGAAAAGGCAGCGAAGGCGCAAAGGATGCCGCAACCTTCCTCAGCGTTTGCATCGGGAGTTCAGACTGCAAAACAGCGATGCAAGCAATAGAAGTAGGCTCGCGCTTTGTCGCTTATGAAGGGCAGTTCATGAGGGGACGCCTTGCTACCGGTGTGCGGCGTTGTTGCAGAACGACGTCCTGAGGCGTGAGGGCCCCTTGCCCCGTCAGGTACAGGTCATGCGGACGATCTCGACTGTGCCGAGGGCGTTGAAGCGGTTCATGAGGGCGACGCGGATGTGGATTTCGGGAGTCTGGCGGTCGAGGTCTCTGGCGGCGATGCGCTCGCCGAAGAGCTTCAGGCATTGCATCTTGGCCTCGGCGCGGGTCCGGATATGGTATCCGGTCCACCGCTTCCAGAACGCCCTGCCATATTGACGTGTGGCGCGCAGGGTTTCGTTGCGCGCCCGGGCAACTGGGCAGTCGTCTTTCCATGGCCGACCGTTCTTGCGGATCGGGATGATCGCAGTGCCACCGTGTGCGATGATGGCGCTATGGCAGCGGCGGGGTGAAGGGCGTCACAGAATTGATCCAGTGGATCAATTCTGCCCTGAACGGGCGAAGCCCCTGGTCGTAGGCTCCGTCTGCGATCACGGTGCCGATGTCTTCGTCTTCCGGGATCTGGTCGAGCAGGTCTGGCAAAACGGGGCTGTCCACTGCCCGGCAGTGGTTTGCGCAGGATATCCACGAGAGGGGCCTTCCCGGCTGGGGGTGAACTCGACCGCGCGGATGTCGGAAGTGGCGTAACCGCCCGATTTGAACCACCTGCCGCTTTTGCTTAGTAGTCCGGCTTGAATAATCCTCATGCCGTTGATCGCGTTTGCAAAATCGGCATTTTTGCTCGCGGCTGACTGCAGGGTTTCGTAGACTGGCAGTCGATACCCTGCAGTTCGGGATCCAGCCATGAAGCATCGAGATCGCACACCGGAACAGGATGACCTGCTGAGGCCGCGCCTGGTTGACATGATCGACATGCGGCACGAGCTGGTGAAACTCGCGGGCCTCATCGATTGGGAGTGGTTCGAGCGGGAATGGGCCGGGTTCTTTCCCTCCGCGTCAGGCCGACCGGCAACGCATCCCCGCCTCGTGGCCGGCCTCATGTATCTGCAGCATACCCATGGTCTCTCGGACGAGGCCGTTGTCGCACGGTGGGTCGAGAACCCGTACTTTCAGCATTTCACCGGCGAGACGTTCTTTCAACATCAACCGCCGATCCATCCGTCCTCCCTCAGCCGTTGGCGGGATCGCATCGGCGAGGAAGGCGCGGAGTGGCTGCTGACCAAGACGATCGAGGCCGGTCGCGCGGCCGGGGTGGTCGATGACGACCGCCTGTCGCGGGTGTCGGTCGATACCACGGTGATGGAAAAGGCCATCGCGCATCCGACCGATGCGCGGCTTTACGAAAAGGCGCGCGTCAAACTGGTCGCGCTGGCGAAGGACCTCGGCATCGATCTGCGCCAGACCTATGCGCGCAAGGCTCCACGGCTGGCGCAGCAGATCGGGCGCTATGCCCATGCGCGCCAGTTCAAGCGCATGCGCAAGGCGTTGAGAACATTGCGTGGCTATACAGGCCGTGTGATGCGCGACATCCGCCGGCAGCTCGATGGCCTCCCCGAAGGTGCGGTGCGCGACGGCGTGGCCGAGATGCTGGCGCGGGTGTCGAAGCTGCTGCACCAGGCCCCAAAGGCCAAGGGCAAGATCTACGCCCTGCACGAGCCCGAAGTCGATTGCATCTCCAAGGGGAAAGCACGCGTCCGATACGAGTTCGGGTGCAAGGTCAGCGTCGCCACGACCATCGATGGCGGCTTCGTGGTGGGCATGCGCGCCATGCCGGGCAACCCCTATGACGGCCACACGCTGGCCGAGGCGCTGGAACAGGTCGAGACACTCACCGACATGCGCCCCGCTCTCGTCGTCGTGGACCGCGGCTATCGCGGACACGATGTCCGTGGTCCACGGGTGCTGATCTCGGGCATGCGCCGGGGGCTGACGAAGGGGCTGAAGGCGCACTTGCGGCGGCGAAGCGCGATCGAGCCGGAAATCGGCCACATGAAAACCGACGGCCGCCTCGCGCGATGCCCGCTCAAGGGCAGCCGGGGCGATGCGATCTTCGCCGTGCTCTGCGGCTGCGGGCACAACATCCGAAAGATCCTGGCCCGGCTCAGGGCTCTTTTGGCCATGTTGGCGGCATGGATCGCCGACGCCGTGAGACTGTCACCCGCGGCCGACGGCGGGTGGCGCCACCCGGAAATGGCCGCATAGGCATTGTTCAGACCCGACTTAGTAGATCTTATACGACGTCGTTACTGACGTGGATAACGACGTCGTATGCGGCGAGGGCAGAATTTGCGACATGAAGTGTTCGTTGGGGTCGAGCGTCGGCGGTTTTGGCCAGATGAGATGAAGCTGTCGATATTGCGGGAAGTTGGCGTGGGTGGCGCGACCGTGAACGAGGTTGCCCGCCGTCATGACCTCACGCGGCAGCACATTTATCAGTGGCGACGGCAAATGAAGGATAAGGGGCTCTGGCCGGAGCCCGAGGGCATGACGTTTTTAGCTCTCGACGCGCCAGACTTGCCCCTGACTTCCAAGCCGGAACTCGCTTACGGTGAGCCTGCAGAGATCGGTTTTGCAAACGGGCACACTCTGCGCTGCCCCGCAGGTATGGCTGAAGTTGATATCCTGCGGTTGATCCGGTTGGTGGCGACGGCATGATTGGCCCCGGCACGGGTGTCCGTGTGTATCTTGCCTGCGGAACGACGGATATGCGCAAAAGGATCGCTGGCCTGTCGGCCTTGGCGCAGGATGTTCTGCTTCAACGTCCTACGAGTGGCGCGGTTTTTGCGTTCCAGGGGCGAAAGGGCGATCGGATCAGACTGCTCTATTGGGATGGTCGGGGCTTTTGCCTGTACTACAGGGTGCTTGAGAAAGGACGCTTTCCCTGGCCATCCGCGAAAAATGGGGGTATGCGCCTGACATCGTCACAATTGGCGATGCTTTGGGAAGGCATCGATTGGCGACGTCAGGATTGGGGCGCGCCGCCTGCGCGGGTTGGGTAAAATACCGCGCTGATATTGCTTGTTTTTATGGCCCTTCGCAGCAGATCATGGTAATCATGCGCATGTCTGAAGACGCCGCATCTCTCTCCAATGATGCTGCCGTTTTGAGGGCGATCATTGCCTCTCTGGAGGCGGAGAACGCCAAACTCTCAGCTAAGTTGCGCGCCCATGATCTGTTGGTGCGAACGTCGCACCAGAGGTGCGCATGATAGATGCACGCCTTTGGCGTGACGCACGCGGATCGCGAAGCTGCAGAAACAAGCCTTCGGCAAAAGCTCTGAGAAGATCGAGCGCGAGATCGAACAGTTGGAGCTGGCGCTCGAAGACCTGCAGGTCGCCATGGCCGAGGCCGATGGAGCGGCGGGGCCGGACGCGTATGTCGAGGATGACATCACCACGTCAAACGAAGCCGTCCCAGAAGAGAAACTGCCGCGCCGCCGCCCGCGTATCTCGAAGGATGCCCCGCGCGAACGCCGGGAACTCGACCCCGGCGACAGTTGCCCTGATTGCGGCGGTGACCTGCGCGTCTTGGGCGAGGATATGAGTGAATTGATCGACATGATCGCAGCCCAACTGAAGGTCATCGAGATCGCCCGGATCAAGAAGTCCTGCCGCCGCTGTGAAAAGATCGTGCAGGAACCAGCCCCGAGCCGCCCGATCCCGCGCTCCATGGCCGGACCCGGCCTTCTGGCATACATCCTCACGTCTAAGTTCGACGACCACGTCCCGCTTTATCGTCAGCACGAGATTTTTGAGCGCATGGGCGCCGATATCCCGGACACCACTCTGGTCGATTGGTGCGGGGCTGCGATGCGGACCCTGACACCGCTGATCGAGCGCATTGAAGCCGACATCATGGGCAGTGACATCCTGCATGCTGACGATACTCCAATCCGCGTGCTCGACCGTGCCGCCAAATCCAAAGGGCTTGGAAAAGGCGTCAAACAGGGCCGCATTTGGACGTATGTGCGTGATCAGCGGCCATGGGCATGGCAAGCGCCGCCGGGGGCGGTCTATTGCTGCTCGCCAGACCGAAAGGGCGAACATCCCCGCAAGCATTTGCAGAATAGTACGGGTATCCTGCAGGCCGATGCATACACCGGCTTCAAAGCTCTCTATGAGACACGCGCCGATGGCAACGCCCAATTCCGTGAAGCGGCTTGCTGGGCGCACCTCAGGCGGGACTTCCACGACATCTGGACCGGCACCAAATCCGAGATCGCCAAGGGCGCGCTCGACCGCATTGGCCAGCTCTATGATATCGAGCGCGATATCAAAGGCCCGCCTGCCGACGAGCGCTATACTGTCCGGCAACAACAGACCAAACCAAAGGTGGAGGCCTTCCACGCCTGGGCCGAGGCTCAACTGACGCGCATCCCAGGCAAAAGCGTTCTGGCCAAGGCTTTCCGCTACGCACTGTCCCGTTGGTCCTCCTTCACCCTGTTCTTGGACGGTGGCCGCGTGGCCATCGATAACAACGCAGCAGAGCGCGGCATGCGCCCAATCGGCGTTGGTCGCCGCAACTGGCTCTTCGCCGGATCAGACACCGGCGGCGAAACCATCGCCCGCGCCATGACCATAATCGAAACCGCAAAAATGAACGGGCTCAATCCGCAGGCCTACCTCGCTGATATTCTCAGCCGCATCCACGACCACAAAATCAACCGGCTCGACGAATTGCTTCCCTGGAATTGGACACCAGCACCGCCCGAGGATTCCAAGGCGGCCTAAATCGGGCGGTTGCGAAGTGGCGGTGTCGATGGCCAGATAGACGTTGCGCCATTGGCGACGGCCTTGCACACCTTGCTTCCGGGCCTGCCACTCGCCGAGCTATGCGTGAAACTGGGTGACGGGGTTTGAGAGGGCGGCGTATCGTGGCGGGTGATCAAGCCTGCCAGAACTTC
>NZ_RCTZ02000039.1 GCF_003667315.2 Tropicibacter alexandrii
AAACGGTTCCCAGGGTTTCCCTTTTCCATAGCTTACCTTCCGAGCTTTTGGCTCTCCGGTAAACCCGGTCTGGTTCAGTTAGGAACCCTTCCCGGCGAAGAACTCCGCCAGGACCGGACTCGCCGCACTCTTCGCCGAGCTGAGGAGTTCCGACCCTCCGAGCGAGGCTTTCGACAGCCGCACGAGCCCGCCTTTCTCTTCGATGCGATAACACCGGCGCTTCTGCCCTCCGCGCCGGTAGTGGGTGGCGGTGACGATCTGGCAGGTACTGCCATCGCTCAGCGTGACCGGCGCGGCGAGCTTGATTCTGTCGCCCTCTTCGTAGTCCGGGATCGCCGCCCAGTCTCGGCAGCGCTGGCGCCAGGCATGGGCATAGCTGTCGGGGTCCTTCAACTCGGAGAGCAGGGCCAAGAGGCTGAGCGGCGCCCGCGACTCCACTGGCCCGGCGCTCTCCTCCATGTCTTTGTAGCCCCAGCAGCCATCGTCGTAACGCGTCAGGAAGACGGCCCCGAAGGTGATCGATCCGTCCTGGTCGGTGGCGTAAGTCGCATCCTCGACCGGCGACCCATCGACATTCGTGACCTTCGCTGCCGCATACCAGGTCGAGCCGACCTTGCAGGCCTTGAGCAGCACCGTCTTGCGGGTGTCCGTCTCGAAGGTACAGAGCCGGGCGATTTCAGCCTTTTCGTCGGCGTAGGTTTTGACGCGGCGATCGGTGTAGAAGAGCCAGCCCACTATGCCACCCTCCGGTCATCGATCTCAATGAGCGCGTCGAGCGGCACCCGGTAGGGCAGCATCTCGTCGAAATCCTCGCAATTGCCGCTGTTCTGCACGACCGCATGGGTGTCGTTGGCGTCCCTGAGGATCACCCGGAACGTCCCACCGAGGCCTGAGGGGACGTCATAAGTGCCGCCGATCAGGTAGTCGGCGGCGCGGCGCAGGAAGACGCGGATCGTGTGGCCATCGGTCGCCAGCCGGATGGTGTTATGACCCCGGTCGATGAGCATCTGCACGTCGTCGAGAATGTCGGTGTAGAACTGGCCCGTCAGATCGCGGAAGGCCGCCTGCCGGGCCGCCATCCAGTCCGGATCGCGGAACGGGTTGATGCCCTCGGCGAAGGCATGGGCCGGATCGGCGCGTTCGGTGGTGACGATCCGTGTCGACGTGCCATCGATCCCGTTCGAGCGCAGATGGACGCCATTGCCGACGATCAGGATCAGGGCGGGTTTCCCGACCGGGCCGTTCCAGTTCGGCAGGAAGGTGGAACAGCCGCGCGCATGCGCGATCTGGGCCGCGACGCTCGCCGCGGAGAAGCTGAGAAGTGCCATGGGATATACCTGTGAGTTGGAGGGAGGGGTGCGACCCGCGCCGGTCGGAGCGGGTCGCCTGCTCGATCAGGCCGCTTCGGCGACCTCGGTTTCGTCTTCGGGCGTCTCGGCCGGTTCGACGCCTGCCGTCTGCATCATCGGTGGACACCAGGAAGCGACCGCCGCGCGCTGCGCCTCGGTAAGCGTGGCGAAGGGCTCGGCGAAAAGCTTGTCGCAGAATTCGACGACTTGCTTCTTGGTAGAAGAGGCCAGGGTCACCGCCTCCTGTGCGAGCCCCAGCTCCTCGCCGAGGATCTTCAGGAGCCAGGCCTTCTTGAAACGGTTGAAGAGTGCCGCGTTCGGCGTCCAATGCGCCCGGATGTCCGGCATGATCTCGACCTCGAAATCGTGCATCAGGCTGTCGCGCTTCCGGTCCCGCGCAAAGCAGGGTCGTGTCGTACTGGACGTGACAAAGGCCACGAGCTTTGCTTTCTCGCCCGCATCGAGTGCCCGGAAGAGCGCGAACTGATCGGCTGGGGATTTCGCGTCATCTGCCCAGGAGAGGTCGAGCGCGTCACGGGCCTCGGCCACCTGCTCGAGCGAGGTGGTGTCGATCTCTTCGATTTTCGCGTGGCTGCGATACTCCTGGCGGGCGTCGACCTTGATCGCTTCGGTCACGCTCATGCTGTGGCCCAGCCCATCGGTGACGAGCTTGAAAAGCGTGAGATCGAGCGTGGCCTCCGGGTGCATCGCCATGGCGGCGCCGAGCGCCATCGCGCGTTCGGTCTTCAGATCCTCGGTCAGCGAGGCGGGATAGGTGATCTCATCACTATCCGCCGTGCCTTTCTCGCCCGGCGCGGTGGAAGCAGCCTTGCCGGAGCTCTCCGCCTTGTCTTCAGGACGCACCAGGCCAACATGCAGACTGATCTTGCCATGCGACCAGGCGGCGATCACGCCAGAGCGCGCAAGATCCCCAGCGCTATAGGTCTCCTGAAGATCCCGTGCCTCGGCCTCCAGCGCATCGACGCGATCATAGAGATCGTTGTAGGCCTCGTCCTCCAGCTCCTCGTTCTCCATCTCATGTTCGAGCTTTTCGAGTTCGGCGGTGATCTCATCGACGCGCCTCGAGCCCTCCTCATCGGGTTCGACCGGACCGGGATAAACCCGGCCGTAGTCCGCCATGGCGGCGAAGTCGTACTGGATCACCGCGTCGGCCCAGGCAAAGCCGATCTCTGCCCGCGCCTCTTCGGCGGCGGCGGCGAGTTTTTCCAGCAGGATCGTCTCGACCAACGCGGAATCCTCAAGCACTGAATGCTCATCCAGCAGATCGGCTGCGATGGCACCGCCGCGCGCCTCGTAGTCCTTCCGCACGAAGGCTCCGATATCGTCGCTGACCTGGACGCCGCGGGACTTCAGCGCGTTGCGGACCGTGTAGGCCTGGACATGGTTGTCCTCTTTGGTCAGCGCCTCGAAGACCTCGCGTTGCACCTCCTGACTCGGATGATCGGCGAATGCCTTCATCGTATCGAGAGTGATCGATTTGGCGCGCGCCGCGGCACGGATGTCGGGATGGATGAGCCCGTAGCGCAGACGGCCCTTCACGGCCGCCACGGTCGTGCCGAAGGTCTTGGCGATGGTCTCGGGGGTCTGGCCGTCGACCTCCATCATCCGGGCGAAGGCCTCGAACTCGTCGATGGCGTTCATCGGGGCCTGGGTGATGTTTTCGGCGAGCGACAGCGCGGTGGTCACATCGCAATCATCCGGCACCAGACGGCAATCGACCTTCGTGCGATTGGTGAAGCCCTTGGCGGTCTTGTCCGCGACGAGCTCGATGAGCGCCGCGTGGCGCCGGCCACCGGCGAGCACCCCGAACTTGCCATCGATTTTCTGGACGAGCAGCGGCTGCAGGAGGCCCAGAACAGCGATGCTGGCTTTCAGATTTGCGATGTTCTCCGAGGCATAGGTCTCGGGGGAATTGGTACGCACATTCGCGGGATGGGCGACAAGATCGCCGATGGCGACGGTGGTAGGTTTGAACGTGTGAGTCATGACATGTCCTTCTCGACGTGTTTGAGAGGGCCGCGCGGGTCTTCGCGCGACCGATCCCCGGATCCGGGAACCAATAGGACAAGAGGCCCACTTTCCCTTTCGGAGGGTCAGCGGGCCTTTCGGTATTGAAGAGGTAGGTGCGCCCTGCCCTACCAGTCACGCGCCATCATGATGGTCAGCACGCGCATGGTGGTTTCTGGATTGTCGGGAGCCTCGGCGCCGTAGCGGAAGTCGGAGTCTGCTTCATACAAATCCAGTTTCCAGAACACAGTCTCGCCGCGGATCGTGACGGCCCCGAAATCGTGCCAGCCCGCGGGATCGTTCTCGGGCTCGAACGTGTCGAATGCACCTGCGGCCTGAACGGCTTCCGTCACGAAGCCATCGCCGGCCCCGATCAGGGACTGGGTTACGACGAGGCGGCCCTGGATCGGCTGATCCGGGGCAATGCCGAGGCAGGCAAACCTGCGGAAGGCGTCGTTCAGGGATGCGATGACAGCCGCGTTCGGTCGCGGATAGCCTGCGGGTTCAGGATGGCTCATGGGTCTGTCCTTTCCGGATGGGTTGAAACCACCAGACCCGAAGCCTTCCTTCCCTTTGCTCTGAGACATCACCTCACGCGGCCCGATCGGCATCCCCCGCCCTGCCCGCCTCCGACCGGCCGATCAGGTAGTCGCAGGCCCGCTGCGCGTCCGCCGCATGCTTGAAGATCGCATTGGTATCCGAGCGCAGGACGCGGAGCCAGTTGTAGAGGTAGGCCGCGTTCATCTCGAGCGTATGCGCCGTGAATCCGAGCTGCTGGCCCAGGAAACAGGACGTCAGCTCAGCCACGATTTCTTCGCGTGCGTAAGCCGTGTTTCCGAACCGGGACAGACCGTAGTTGCGGTTCAGGCGATGCGGCGCCTTTGTGGCATGAGAAAATTCGTGTGCCCAAACGCCGTAAAAGTTTCGCGGATCCTGGAACCGTGAGATGGGCGGCATGTAGACCTTGTCGACAGCAGGCATGTAATAAGCCTCGTCGCCCGCGAACACTGTGGTGATGTCAATGGCCTCGAAGAAGGCCTGCATATGCGGTATCGGCTCTGCTGCCGGATGATCCGGCACGGGCTCGGGGTCGGGATGGAAACTGTCCGGGAGCCCTTCGATCTGACAGGCGTTGAAGACCCGGTAGGATTTCTGGAAACGGAAGACGCGGGCGCCGTCGCTCTCGTCATCGTCAGCCGTTTCACCCCCCTCCGCTTGTTTCCGGCTCTGCCCGTAATAGACCACCAGGGAGGATTTCTCGCCTTTGCGGATCCGGGCGTCCAGGGCGTTGGCCTGTGGCATCGTCATCCAGAAGGGCGAGCGGTAGCCCGCCACCGTCGTCCGCATGGTCAGAAGGAAGTTGTTGACCCCTTGATAGGGCTCGCCGCACACGCGCAGAGGCCGGGAACTGCCACCCGCCGTCCAGGGCTTGCGCCACGGCAGGACACCGCGTTCGATGATCCGGATGAGTTCGTTCGTGATCGACGCGGCGGCGTCGAATTTGGGCTTGGACTTGGCCATGGGTGGTCTCCGATGTCAGAAGGAGCGCACGGCAACCGTGCGCGGATCGGAGAGCGGTTTTGAAAAGCAGTTCCGAGGGGGGGAGAGCAGGACCCCTCCGGAACCCCGCCTGACCCCTTTCCCGCCTTCTCCGGATCCAACCGGACCCAAGGCCAGCTTTCACTTTCAGAAGGTACGGAAGATCAATACCCGAAGGTGGCACTCGGAAATTCAGTAGTTCAACGCTGTCGAACAAAGCCTCTGCGAGTTTTGAAACGGTCTTGTTGGCTCAGGCTCGTGCAGGCTCAAGATAGCACTGCCGCGTCTTGCCAGAATGCCAGCAACGCGAGGCAACGCGGCGGCTTGTTGTTGAAATTCGCGCCGGTTCGGGCGACCGGCCACCGACGCGGGCGATCGTCAGGCAGGGGCAATGGGGCACCCCACCCGCGGTGGCGGCGGATCAACTGCCCGGCATCCGCGCGAGCAGGCCAAGAAGCTGTTTCCGAGCCGGGATTTTCATTGAGTTGCCTGTCTCAGGACACTCTCTCAAACTTCCGATATCAAGTACCCGGCTAGAGTTTTCTTGGAACACTAGGGCACAGCACCGGCTCCGTGGGTTCTTGCCAGAAAAACCGAAACACTTTCCAGCGTGCTATCGGATGATTTCTGGTCTATGAGTGTAAATCCCTGCTGAATCGGGCTTTTTTGGCTTCCACCCTAGAAAATGCCCAAGAGCTACCGACATAGGTGTCAGGTAGGGGCGACATTTATGTCGTAGGCCCCTGCTGTCTGTGGCGGGAATCCCCCTGTCGCACCTGTCGCCCAAAGTAGATTCCATTCAACCATATTCCCCATCATGACCCCAAGTGGACTATCCGAGTACCCCTCAGCCCCTGTCACTGGCGTCACCCCGGTGGATTTGATTGAGATGCAATGAGCGTGCATATGACTGATTAACAGCGATTTAGAGGTATCATTGTGGCACAACAAACCAGACCTAAGGAGCAGGAAAAGCAGCTCCGCGAGAATGAGAAGAAGTGGACGAAGACCCTCATGGAGAGCGGGTTTACTGTTTTCCCGAGCGTTATCCTTGAACGGCAGAAAGCTCTCGGCCTCAACCCTCTTGAGGTGAATATTCTTCTGTTCCTTTGTACCTTCTGGTGGACGAAGGATGGACGGCCGCGCCCTGCAATCGGTACCATTGCAGAAGCTGTCGGCCGCAGCCCGCGCCATGTCACCCGCGTGATTACAGGTCTTGTCGATGCAGGCCTTATCGAACGGCACCAGCGGAGCTACAAGGAGACGGGGAACCTCACGAACGAATACTCCTTTGACGGGCTAATCAAAGAAGTAATGCCCTTTGCCAAGGAAAAGATCGAGGAGCGTGAAGCGAAGGCGGCCGAGAAGAAGGCCAAGACGGCTAAGAAGGGCAAGCCCAAGCTGCGAGTCGTGAAAGATAGCGACTGAACGACCATGCCGTACTTCAAGAACAAGAAGATCGGAGGTCAGGAGTTTGACCTGGCTCACCTCGATCCATTCAGCTTCGTCGTGACACATGACGACACAGATTATGCTGTCCGTGTCACATTTGAAGACCATGTCTTCACCACCGCTTTCGATCCAGGGCTTCATACGCCCGATCTGGTTTATAGCCGAAGATCAGGAGACTGGCGCGCGTTCGACGCTGCCCGGTGGCAGCAGTCGCAGACTTTGCCGGGGCTATTCCGCACCATTGGCGGTCACAGCGTATACCATTCGATGGGTCGCAACTTCTTCTTTCTGCGCGGTGCGGCAGGAACCCCGCCCTACGCAGTGTTTTTCGAACCGACACGGTCCAATCGTAGCGACACGGATGTAGCGGTGATTGTCCGTTCCGCATATGAGAAAAACGGGATGACGCGATGGGCCAGTCCGATCAAATTTCCCAGGCTCATCGACTCGGTTGCACGTGGAATTCAAACACCGCTTGGCCCACGAGCGCAGATAAGGCGGCGTTGAGCGGTCGCTAGAAACGAAAATAGGCCCCGCAGGACCTACTTCGGGAGCTTGCACTCCGGTCGGGATCCTCTTGCGCCCCACTGGGGACCGGCTAGGCCGGCAGGTCGCCGTATCGCTGTTACGCTCACCCGATCATAGACGACAGCAGAGACATATACGACAGGGGGGTAGATTTCAAGTTAAGATCACGAACCAAGCCCTCTCCCTTGTTGTTCGGTCCAAAAGTACACCGAAAGTACGAAAACATTTCACAGGTAGACATCGGTGAAATTTTTTCGTATCCTTCCTGGCGAAGGAGCGCCTCATGTCCAATGTTGTCCATCTGCACAAGCCACCACCTCAAATCGCTCACTACCTTCGGATAGGCTATCGGGAGCATGTTCTGGGCGACCGAATGCGTGCCGAAGGCCGGTTTGCAGAACAAGGTTTCGTCTTCGACGCCTGCCACGCAGAGGCTCAGGCAGACCTGATCCGTGACCTTCGTGCTGAGGGTAGTGAGTTGATCCTCGACACCAATATTGCGGAGCAAAGCGTTGTTGGGCGCTTCTCTGGAACTGTAGCGAATGCACCATGGGCCCGGAAGGACAGCCCTTTAGAAGCCGAAGATTTTAGGGCGGGAACGAACCGAAGTGTTGTTGAACCGATCTCCCGGTTTGCCGTCGCCAAGGGTTTTCACACCATACTGAGCCCGACCCATTACCTTGGTGGGGATCAGTTCTTTTGGTTCGATGTTGATCGTCGCAGTTGCCAGTCTCTTCGAGACGCCCTTGACCGCGAGGGCGGGCGTCACGTCGGCATTAACTATGCGCTGATCCTGGACAATGCTCAGATCAAGGATACTGACTTGGTGAAAGGAATCGTAGCGGGACTACAAGGTTTGCCAATAGCCGCCCTCTGGTTGCGGGTCGCAGGCTTTGGTGTAGACGCGACAGGTGCGGGTGTCGACAAGATGGCACGTGCGGTCCTCCAGTTTCACGAACTGGGTATTCCGATCATCATGGATCGCCTCGGTGGGCAAACGGCGCTGGCGCTTTCTTCTCTGGGTGTGACCAGCGGCTACACGAACGGCATGAAGGGTAAAGATGGATTCCAGACCGGAGGTTGGCTCAAGCCGCGTGGTGGCGGGGGAGGCGGTAATGATCGTGCCGTCTTCGTGTCGGGCCTTGATCGTCGTATGTCAGTAAAAGAGATGAAGGCGCTATTCGACGCTTCTGCAACTGCGCGTTCTGTGTACGGTTGCAGGGATACAGGGTGCTGCAGCAACATCGAGGCCATGCTGCGCGAACCAGAAGCGCACCATCTACGCGAACAGCAGAAAACGTTGGCTGATCTGAGCCAAGTGCCCGAAGCTCTGCGCCCTGACTACTATCTAGACAATCATCTGGATGCGATGCGGCTCAAGGCTGAACGCTCTGCGCGGCTAAAAAAGGCACCAGAAGACTTCATCAAGAAAGCTGAAAAAGCGACAACTAGGCTCACAAGAATGACAACTGCCCTCGAACAAACATTTCAAAAAATAGGACAAATCCCCTTTGCACCTGAAGCGACTTTGCCGTCTTCCGTAGCTGCACAGGGTGTTTCATCCAGGAAAAAGCCATGAGTGCCGTTGCTCAGAAAACTACGGCAGTCTCTCGTATGGTCGACGAGCTGCGTCAACTTGGTGGCCTAAAGAACGTGGACCTCGCTAACATTGTGGGCGTTTCGCCGCCCACGGTGCATCGCTGGAGTAAGGGCCAGGGCTCTCCGACCATCGAGAAACAGCAGGTCATTGCAGAGCTGCGATGGGTCGCAGAGCGCCTTTCTGATTTTTACGAGCCGGACGAAGCGCGCTTGTGGCTGCAAACCGGGCATCCGCAGTTGGATGGAGAAAAGCCCTACGACCTGATCAACGAAGACCGCACGGCCGAAGTCTTGGAGATTATCGACCGCTTGGAAAGTGGAGTTTATCTCTGAATGTCCATTCGACGGTCGAGCCATGATGTTACGCTGCTCGATGCGTTGAGTGAGCTTCCCGAGGTGCCTTTCACAGGAGACCTTTGGAGGGTCGTAAATGGGGCTAGATCGCCTATTGACGGTTCCAAAGGTGCCGGTCGTTGGAATCTCCGGGAAAGCGAAGTTCTATACTGTGCTCTCGAAAAGGATGGAGCATTGTCGGAGATTCACTTCCATATTAGCCGACAACAATCGGTTTTCCCGAGCCGCCTTACTTCAACGGCGTACAGGTTAAGAGCACAACTTGGCCGTACTCTCGATCTGACCGACAAGAATCTCTTGGTTAGGCTAGGCGTGGACCTTGGTCGCTACACAGAGATTCTCTATGATCGGACACAAAAGATCGGAGAAGCTGTGAATTTCCTAGGTTTTGAAGGAATGCTTGTGCCAAACGCACGGCATGAAAGTACCAACCTGGTGGTGTTTCCGCAAAACTGCGACCTCGACGAACTGCAAGAGATTGAAGGGACTGAAATCGACTGGACTGCCTGGCGCAATTCTCGCTAGAGCGAAAGTGCATATGAGACAGGTAAATTTGATGTTTGTTTGGCAAACTGCCAGAGTTCACTTACAAGCCTGTCGGCCTATGCGACAATCGTCGCCAGCTGCCGAGCTGCAACCAAATTGAACCACCACCTATGCGTTGAGTAGAGACTACCCAAATGCGGGTTTAATCAGCATTGGATGCCGATGACGGATTTTGCCACATTTGCTGAACAAATGAGCGAGCTAAGAGCGAACGTCACACTTAGAATGGAGAATGCTCTCTATAAACATTGCTTAGTCTGAGGCTCATAGCGTGCCTGCTCACATTGAACGATCTTGCCAATTGACCAACAGCGGTATCGCTGTCCAGCGCCTCTATTGCATCTGCCTGGTCAAGAAACTGCTTTGGCATAAGAAAGCTGGCGGCAAAAAAGTTCGCCTCGATCTCTTCTACATCAACAGCTAACGATGAAGTTTCAGATCGAAAGTTAACACGATAGTCGTGATCGACGTGGCTCGACATTCCGTCATGCAGTAAAAAATGCCCGAATTCGTGCGCGATTGTGAAGCGCTGACGCGTCCGACTTTGTTTTGCGTTCACACCGATCGTGACGGAGGAACCGTCGCGAACGATCAGACCCGATACGTCTTCTAGATCACCTTTTCTGAGATGGATCCCGTAGCTCGAAACGATGCTCTCTACGGGAACAGGCACCTGAGTTACGCCGTGTTGTTCCAGGAGACCCTCGACCAGTTTCTCGATCTTGGTGTAGCGAGCGCGTCTTGGAGCTCTCATATTCGCTTCGCCTTCACTGGCGTCGTAAGTTTCATAAGCAAAGTCTCCATTTTGGGATCGACGGCTTCTTCTTGAGGCTCATTCTCGAAACCGTCGATCACATCGAGAAGCGTAGACACCGGCATCCTGAGCGCTCTCGCAATTTCCATCAATTGATGGACCATGATGCTTTGCCCACCAGCCTCAATATTGGTGACAGTAGTTCTGGCCGCTCCGATGCGTCTTGCCAAAGAAGATTGAGATATCCCTAACGACTCACGACGGCTTCGAATGGCTCCGCCAAGGGCCTTGTAGAGGGCATCGCTCAAACCTTCCTCCCTTCGGCTGACCGGTCTCCATCATGAGTGTAACAGCCGCCATCGCGGAGGTCAACCAGATTGACATTGACACAGGCCGCCGGAATGGTTAACGGTCAACCATGTTGACAGCTAAACTAACTGACGATGATGAGTGAGCCCCATGTAAACCGACCCTTTCGGGTCCTGAGTCTCGACGGAGGCGGCATGCGCGGCATCTATACTGCCGCGTTTCTTGACCGTGTTTGTGAGCAGCAGGCCAAACGGGCAGGAGTGGATCGCCTGGACCTCGGGCTTGGGTTTGATCTGATCGTTGGGACGAGCACAGGAGCGATCGTCGGTTGCGCCGCTGCAGTTGGGTGTCCGATGAGCAAGGTGGTCACGCTCTATCGAGACCATGGCCCGAAGATCTTCCCCCACCGTATCAAGGGAACCATAAGCGCACTCTATCGGGCCAGTCGCGGGCGAAGCATTGTCCGGCGTGGTGACAATACACTGAGGGCTGCGCTTGAAAGCGTCTTGGAGGGCACGACCCTGGCCCAGGTCTACGAAAATCGCGGAATCTACATGAGCATTCCGGCTGTCTTGCTATCCGACCACCGCTCATGGGTCTTCAAGAAGACTCCCGTCAGTGGCGAACGTGATCGGGATTACAGCCTCGTCGACATTTGTATGGCTACGAGCGCAGCTCCGATTTATCGATCTTTGGCTGCCGTAAATGTTCCCGGCCAATGCGTCGGCTCGAAGCAGGTCTTTGCGGATGGTGGGCTTTGGGCAAACAACCCGGTCATGGTGGCGCTGACGGACGCCTTGGCAATCGCTGATCCGGAACAACCGATCGAGATCTTCTCACTCGGGACGTGCCCACGCCCCGAAGGTGAACACATCACAGGAGACAGCGTTCATCGGTCTCTTTTGGGGTGGAGGCTCGGGGCAGATGTCGCCCCGTTGGCCATCAGCGCTCAAGAGTTCGCCTATGACAACATGGCGCGTCTCATCGCGATACAACTGGGAAAGTGCGGAAGGGAAGTCTCCACGATCCGGTTTCCTCGAAAGGCGGTCCCGGCGAGCATGATGCCGTACCTGGCTTTGGACGACACTCGTACCGAAGCCATGGACCGGTTGACCACCCAGGCGCACACGGATGCCGACCTGACCATGAGCGCGTGTGATGATCCGACTGACGTGTCAGGCAACAAGATAAAGGCGCTGCTCGACTCATTGCCGGTGCTTGAGCCAACCAAAACACTCGTCTCATGCGAGGCAAACACATCAACACGTAAAGGAGGTGAGCAGCATGTATGATTGCAGTGCAGATGTTCGGGCGTTTCACAACCAGGAGGTCACGCTCCCGGAGTCCGAACGCAAAAAGATGCGCAGCCGACGCGACAGCAACCGCGTACGACTGGATGGAAATCTTGAGAAGGATGACAAGCCCGTCCCTTACGAACATGTCTCGCAAGGCAGCTGTCGTAGTACCCTAATAAAAGAGAAATTACCGCTTCTGGCCTATTTTGGCGATTTCTGTGCCTCTATTTAGGATATGTCCACAGGTTTCGGCGACCTTCGGATGAGTGGTTCCGTCTGCCAAATCTCTTGCGCGCGGAGCAGAAGTGCATGTCGATCAGTGAACCGCCCCGGGTTTGCCGGAGAGTTTTTTGTTCAAAACTTAGGCGACGTGATCAAGAGCATTTATGCTCGCGT
>NZ_RCTZ02000003.1 GCF_003667315.2 Tropicibacter alexandrii
AAGTGGCAAAGTTTTACTCTGCCCGCAGCAAGACTATCCCGCCACTTCCGTGGCTCACTTTTGCACTGACGTTCTCAGGGGAGGCTTTGCGACGTACAGGTCCTCCGGCGGCGCGTAATAGTACCCCGAGTTGCGGTGATAGCCGCGCTCTGAGATCAGTTCGCCCTGTCCGGTAAACATGGGCGCATGCGCTACCCCTACGAGGTCGGGCACCGGCTTATCGGGGTGAGCGTAGAGCTGCTTTACCACGTCAGTAGGAGCGCTGACGCCGAGATACGGTCCATCTCCGTTCGCCTTGCGCCAGTCCGTGATCAGGTTCAGCCGCGCCTCGAAAGTATCCCGATCCAGACGGATTGCCACACCGTCGCGAAATTCCGTCCACTCGCCCTGCCGCTCAAACAGCATGGGGTCGTGAAGGTTCTCGGTCTCCAAGCGCTTGAGGCCGTAGTTACACAGCATCTTGAAGTCATCCTCTCCGACGACGTTCGTCGTGCCACCCTTGGCCTCAGCGCGTTCGTCCGCCTTCTGGATGTGGCGAACTGCTTCGAAGAGGCCATTGAGGTAGTGCCGCGGCAGCTTCCAGCGAGTGTGGAGATTATTGATGAAGTTCTGCTCGACGTGCTTCCCCTCCTTCGCCTTAACGAGACTTGATGCCATGATCGCGAGATCAAGGGTCTTGGGAGTCGTCGTCCACTCGGTCCCACTCAACTCGGAATAGGTCTTCTTGGGGGCCTTCTGGATATCCTTCCAAGACTCGTAAGACAGGTCGTCGAGCACCTCCTTCGCACCCTTGCCGAGCTTCGAAGACGTGATCTGGATTGCCGGTGCTTCAGTCATTGATAGCCTCCCCCCAATCGGAGGCCACGGCAGCGACGACAGGATCATCGGACAGGTCTGCGAGATACCTCGCGTCCGCGTTGCCGCGCAACCAGATCGGCGAGTTTTCCTGCGTGGGGACCATGTCGGCGAGGATCACGACACGGCGTGCGAGGCGCTTGCTGCCAATGACATCTGCGAGATCATCAACGTCAATGATGGCATGTGGATAGTTTGAGATGTAGCGAGACAGCGTCTCGACAAGAATACCGTGTGCGGTATTTGAGGGCATGTTTGTGCTCCAGTTTGGACAGCGTCCAACTGGACGCTGCTAATTCGTTATTATTTCCATGGCTTGCGCCTCTCGTCGGGGGCCGTGCTTACATCGCTGAGCCAGCAGCGAACGGCGGCGTACAAAACGGTCTCTTCTTGCTGCGCGCGAATGCCCGCTTCTCGCGATGACCGAATAGAACGCGATGGTCGAATTATGTGCGCTATATTACTACGCTGTCAATCCCCTTTGGGTTTTAGCACATGACCCACCCCGCGTTGACAATTAGTGCCCCTTACGAATACATTATGCAGCCAGAGCGGCAGCAAGAGAGTACAGCCCATCATCACCGCCACGGCGGTCGATCTCGTTGTTCCATGCGTTGATCTTAGCGAGCCGCCCCGCGTAGCTTTCAGTGGTGTCTTCGTAATACTCAACAAGCTCACGAAGCCCAGTTCGCGGGTCCCACCAGCGACTTTCCTTCGGAATCGCGCGCATTTCCTCCGCGATCACCTCTTCGAGGTCGGTCCTATTTCGATACGGTCGGGGGTCCGACTTGCCATGCTGCGCCATGATGTAGCAGCGCGCCTCGCCGCCTACCGGCTGCGGCAGGTCGCCTTCGCCCTGCTGTGAACGGAAGATCATATCTGCGCCGATCTTAAACACACTCGCCATTTTTGCCTCGTCTTTGTGCTCTTTTCGCGCATTATATCACAAGGATAATTTTGCTCCTAATCACCACGGTAACTTGACGTATGTGAGTCAATCGACTACACTGTCTATATCGTTAATCCTTCGGGCGGCGCTCCACCGCCTCGTCGGAATTTCATGGCTGAAGACCCACCGTTCGCGGTGGGTCTTTTCTGTTAAAGAGGGCGGTGGATGTCGACGAGGCTGACCAATGCGTCGCCCAGATCGGCGAGGTCAGCCACCTTCGACAGCGGCCAAACCCCGCGCCGCCACACCCAATCCCCGCTCTTGTTGAGGGCAAAGCCCGCCGCGGTGAGGACCTTCTGAGTCAACACTTCATCCTCATCGAGGTGGCGCTTGAACCAGTCAAAATCGGCGCGGAACCCGCCAGCCGCGGACCATCGCTTCTGGCGCGTGATGATGCCGCGCAGGACGGAAGCAGCTTCGTAAACGAGCGCATTGTCGTTCCGGACGCGCTCGCCATTATTGTTCTTGGTGATGGGCAGTCGGCCCATGATGTGGCTATTCATTCTTTGCTCCAGTGAGCTGACGGAGGTCAGCCTGTTCTGCTTCATTGAGGCCGCGGTAGCGGCGCAGGATTTCGTACCAGTCGCGCAAATCAAGCACGTCTCCGTCCGGCGCGAGGATATGATCGCGCTGGCGCTGGTAGTCGCCCTCGCGCCAGTCGCCTGAGAGCGCCTCGACGTGATGCTGAATCCGCTCCTCGCGTCCGGGCATGACGTCGCGCATGATGTTCAAAAAGTTGTCGCGCATCTGATCCAGCTCGGGATCGCGGCGCGGGGTGATGTTCTTGTTTACCTCGGCAGGATTCTCGGCAGCGTATGCGGAGATCGCCTGCGAGAGCCGCACGCAGGTCTTGGATGCGGTTTCAGCTTCGGATACAGCGAGGCGCACGATGGACGGGTCCTTGTCCGCGCGCGCGACCTTCATCAGCTCTTCGAGGGCTGACAGAGAGCCAAGGAGCACGTCCAGCATGTGCTTCACCTCAGGAAGCGAAAGAGCGCTCATCCCAGCACCTCCTTCAAGCTGACCTTGGCCTTCGGGGTCTCGAACCGCCCCTGCTGATCGGCCTTGGTCATGTTGTCGCGATGTGTAAACGTCCGGCCCGCCAAGGACCCCAAAGCGCCGCGTGCAGCGGTGGCTTCGCGAGCGAGACCTTCGAGGCGGCACAGCTCCACCAGCTCGGCGATGGCCTCCATGGTGCGCTCGGTCGCGGCGATGAAGCCCTCGAAGATTCCCTCTTCGGAGGCGAAAGTGCGACCCCGTTCTTCGCGCAACCAGCGAATGCGCCGCTTGACCTGTTCCTTGTCGGCGATGCGCTTCCCAGACTGGATCGGGGTGGCGAGCTTGTCGCCATTGGGGTGCGCGCGCTTGATCGCCGAGGCATAGGTGGCCCCCGATGCTACGAGCTGCGCGAACTTTTCATGCTTGCCGTCAGGCAGCTCCCAGCTCCCGTCGTAGTCGCCGGGGACGCCGCGCGCGAGGTAGCCCTCGGGGAGGGCTGCGGTCTTCTTAGCCACGGTCAAATCCAGCCGCGCTGGCGCGCGACAGCGATACGCTGCTGCGGGTTAAGTGACGACAGGAGGGCCTCCCGCTCGTTCATCGTCAGGCTGTCATTGGTATCCTGCCGCGGCTTGTCGAGGCCACGCTCGCGGGCGTAGTTCATCCGCTCGATGCGCGACATGTTCTTAGTGTCCTCGGCGATGCGGTTCGCTTCTGCGACCTTCACCTGTGCAGCGATCAGCTTGTTCGTGACCGCAGGGACGTCCTGCAGCTCCTTCATCGCCGATGCGAGGTCCAGCTCGACCTCCCCGCCGCTGAGAACGTGATCGCGAACGGCGGCGAGGCCGATGATCGCATCCGGCTCGACGGCGACGCCGGTCTGCGCCTCGAAGGCCTGTCCGATTGCGGAGATCGACTGACGGAAGCGCTCGTTGTCTTCGTCCGAAAGGTGGGTGAGGATATTTTCGATGCTCATTTTATGCTGCTACCTGTGCAAGATTGGGGACGTTGACGATGCAGAAAGCGCGGGACCACGACGCCCAGCCTTCGAGCGTCGGAAGTTCAGAGCGGTCACCGGTCAAAACGTAGCGAATGATCGCCGGATGTCGGGCGAGGCGGTCCATGTAGAGGTCGGGCGAAAAGCCGCAGGCCACGGCGGTGTACCTGAATGCTGCGCGCATCTCGGCGAGTCGCTCATTCTCTGCGTCCGTCAGGACGTTCAGGAGCGGCGACGCACCTTCGCAGTACATATCATCCTGCATCGCCTCCAAGCGGCGCTCAGCGTCGATCTGAACCAGCGAGGCCAGCTCATCACCATAGAGGCCGCGCGGGCGCACACTCTTGGGGCCGGTATCGGCGGACGACCCATTTCCCCCGCGCAGCCGCGCGACGACGTCGTCGAGACGATAGAAGATGACCTTCTTGTCGGTGATGTGAGGTGGATGTCCTTCCGGATGGTTCTTGAACCACCGAACCAGCGTCTGCGGCGAGACGCCAAGGACAGCCCGGATGTCGGGGCCGGAGATCGTATAGTGCATGGAGGTGAAGGTTCTTTCTGCTCGTTTGTCGGAACTATAACCGATCTGGAGCAAAAAAGCGAATCACCAACGGTCACGGTTCACACATTATGATGTGTGTCAAGAGAAATTCAGCTCGCAGCCATTCGTCCGCGAGGACGGATGCTTGAAGCTGAATTCAAAGATTCGACGTGGAGCGGGACTCCATCGAGACAAAAATGGTCCATAAACTGGACCCTGCTCGGTGACATAAGTCGCCTAAGCTCTTGATACTTATGTAGTATTTCAGAAAAAGTGGTGCCCGGGGGCGGAATCGAACCACCGACACGAGGATTTTCAATCCACTGCTCTACCCCTGAGCTACCCGGGCACGGGAGAAGGCATCGCCTTCGGGTAGGGCGCGGTCTAAACGAGCCGAAATCCGGTGGCAAGAGGATTTTTCGCCTCTTTTCAACTTTCTTCACCTGCGTCGACGGCAACTCTTTTACAGCCTCACGATCCAAGCTAAGCGGAACCGCATGGCCCTTTCCTTGTCCTCCCTCACGCAGATCCTCGACCATGGTTTCGACACCGTGATCGATGTGCGCAGCCCGGCCGAATTCGCCGAGGATCACGTCCCCGGCGCCATCAACCTGCCGGTGCTCGACAACGAAGAACGCGCTCGGGTCGGCACCATGTATAAGCAGCAAAGCCCGTTCCTCGCGCGGAAACTCGGTGCGGCTCTGGTCTTTCGCAACGCGGCCGATCATATCGCCGGGCCGCTGGCCCATCATGAGGGCGGTTGGCGGCCACTGGTCTATTGCTGGCGCGGTGGTCAAAGGTCAGGGTCCTTTGCATGGATGCTCAGGGAAATCGGCTGGCGGTCCGAGCTGATCGAGGGCGGCTACCGGACCTATCGGCGGCTGGTGACGCGCGCGCTGTATGATGACCCGCTGCCGTTTCAATTCGTGCAACTTGGCGGTTATACCGGCACGGCCAAGACCCAACTTCTGCCGCTTCTGTCAAAGCGCGGCGTGCAAGTGATCGATCTGGAAGGGTTGGCGCGGCATCGGGGCTCTCTGTTGGGGGACATGCCGGGTGGGCAACCCAGCCAGAAGGGGTTCGAGACGGCGCTTGTGCAGGCCTTGCACGGGCTCGACCCGGCGCGCCCCGTTCTGGTCGAGGCCGAAAGCAGCAAGATCGGCGGGCTGAACCTGCCGCCCTCGCTGTGGGACGGGATGAAGGCCGCGCCCTGGGTCGAGGTGGCCGCGCCGTTGGAGGCACGGGCGCGATACCTGTCCGAAGCCTATGCGGATATTCTGGCCGACCATGATGTCCTGACCGAGAAGCTGGCGCCGTTGCGGTATCACCGGGGGCATGCCTTGGTCGATCACTGGCAGGATTTGATGGCCGGGGGGGATATGGTGGCGCTGTGCCGGTCGCTTGCGGCGGATCACTACGATCCGGCTTATGACAAGTCGATGCAGGCGGTGGCCCCGCAGGTGCTGGCACGGGTCGAGGCACCGGGCCTCGGGCAGGCCGAACTGGAGGCGCTGGCGGACCGGGTGGCAGAGGTGGTTCAGACCACGTCGATCTGATCCGGGTTGGCAGTGATCTGGCCGATGATGGCGGCGTCGAAGCCGCTCGCGGTCAGGGTATCAAGCAGCGCATGGGCATCCCCGGGCACGGCGGCCAGCAGGCCGCCCGCGGTTTGCGGATCGAAGAGCAGATCGTTCACGCGCGACTCTGGCAGGTCCGGCAGGGCCGCGCGGTTGTCGGGGTAGATGGTCGAGCGGATGCCCTGTTCGGACAGGGGTAGCGCACCGGGCATGAGCGGAATTTCCGACAGGTCGAGGCGCGCGCCGACACCGGAGGCCCGGCAGATATTGCGCAAATGGCCGAGCAATCCGAACCCGGTGACATCGGTCATGGCATGGGCCTCCGCCAGCAGGCGGGCGGCGGGGCCTTGGGGCTGGCACATCAGGCTCAGCGCGGCTTCCACCCACTCCCCCCGGGCGCGACCGGCCATTTCGGCAGCCATGACCACGCCCGAGCCGATGGGTTTGGTCAGGATCAGCGCATCGCCGGGCTTTGCGCCGGACAGGGAAATCGGCTCGCGCGCGCACAACCCGGTCAGGGTGAATCCGATGGTCAGCTCGGCGCCCAGCGTGCTGTGGCCGCCGACGATCTGCGCGCCGGCCTCGGCCATGACCTCTTGCGCGGTGGCCATGATCTCGGCCATCTGGCGTTCGGCCAAGGCGCGCGATTGCGGCGGCAGGATGAGGTTGACGGTGGCGGCTTGTGGGTCTGCCCCCATGGCCCAGATGTCGCCCAACGCATGCAGGGCGGTGATGCGCGTCATCACCACCGGGTCCAGCACCATGGCGCGCAAATGGTCGGTGGTCATCACCTGTCGCGCGCCGCCGGTCTTCAGGTAGGCGGCATCGTCGCCGGGCAGGGTGACCACGTCATCGCGGGTCGCGGTGACGCAGGAAATCGCGCGGGCCAGCGCGCCTTGGCCCAGCTTTGACCCGCAGCCGCCGCACATCGGTTTCGGTCCGATGGCCTCGATCATCCCGGCGGCGTGGTCGGCGGGCAGGGCGGGGGTGGCCATCTGGGGCAGGTGGCGGAACTGGTCCATGAATTTCTGGTCGATATGGTTCTTCCACTGCCAGAGCCACGCGCCCGACAGCGCCACCCCGTAGCGATCCACCAGCGCGCGTTTCCCGCCAAGGGAGACTAGTTTCAGGTAATCCTCCTGCGCTGTGTAAGGTTTCATCGCGCCTTTGCCGGACAGCGCCGCGCGCAGGTTGTGCAACAGGATCGGGGCCTGACGGACGGCATAGACCCCGGCCTTGGGGCGGGGCTGGTCGGTCATATGGGCGCAGTCCCCCACCGCGAAGATCGCTGGGTCCGAGGTCAGCAAGTGTTTGTCGACATTGATGAAACCATCGGTCTGCGCCAGCGCCAGATCGGCGACCCAAGGGTGTGGCCGCGTGCCAGCGGCACCGCAGATGAATCCGGCCTCGATGGTCTGGTCTTGCAGGACGACCCGACCATCTTCGATCCGCGCGACCTGAGCGCCTTCGATCAGGTCGATGCCGTAGGCCGCCATGGCGGCGCGCAGCTTGCGCGCGGCGGGTTTGCGCAGCGCGGTCAGGGCGCTGTCACGTTCGAGCACGGTGATGCGCGCCGCGCGCCCGCGTTGCCCCAAGGCATGGGCGAAGGCGAGCGCGATCTCACAGCCCGCCACACCGCCGCCGATCACCGCCACGCTGGCCGGGCCGGTGCCGGTGCGATAGGACTCCCAAGCCGAAGCAAAGGGCGCCAGAGGTTTGACCGGCACCGCGTGCTCGGCAAAGCCGGGCAGGGCGGGCATCCGGCTGTGGATGCCGATATCGATCGAGGCGTAGTCATAGGCGATGGGCGGACGGCCCGGCACATGCACCTGTTTCGCCTGAACGTCGATCCCGGTGACCGAGCCCTGCACGACCCGCGCGCCCGCAAAGCGCGCCAGTTTCACCAGATCGATATCCAGCGCGGCGCGGTCGTAGTGCCCCGCCAGATGCCCCGGCAACATGCCGGAATACGGCGCGGTGGGGCCGGGGTTGATGACCGTGATCCGCACGCCAGGCAGCGGCGTCATCCCCCACATGCGCAGCACCAGCGCATGCGTATGGCCGCCACCGATCAGGACGAGGTCTTGGGTATCGGGCAGGGGCATGTGCATCGGCGGACTCCTTTACCCCGGCTCTAGCACGGCCCGCGCGAAACGCCCATGCGACGCTCAGCGCCGGTTGGTGATCCAGCGGCACTGGTAGGGGGCCAGTGTCACGCCATCCTCTTCGGGGTGCATCGCCTCGCCCGAGAGCAGGTCATACCAGTCCTCGTCGGCGATCAGATTCAGCGCGCGCGGCGGCAGGTCGACCGTCTCGGCCGACACGTTGTGCAGGGCAAAGATCGACTGGCTGCGATCCGGCGATTGCCGCCATATGCCAAAGACCCGATCATCGAGGTTCAGCGTGAAGTTCACCGCGCTGGGGTGAAAGGCGGGCTGTTTCGCGCGCAGTTTCAGGCGGTCCGACAGAGCGGTGAGCACGATGGATTGGTCGCTGTCCGGGTCGGCCAGAAGGGCGTTCAACTCGGGGTAGTCCCAGCGATGGCGGTTGATGGCGCGGTTCATGCCGCGCCGTGCCACACCCTCGTGATCGTTGGGCGTGGCCAGCATGGCGTGAATGTAGAAGGCCGGGACCCCTTCGAGCGACATGACGATGGTCTGCGAGGCCAGCATCCGCGCGATCTGGTGATCATCCGTCCCCTGATAGGTCCGCGCCATGGCGGAGAACCACGTGGTGTTCAGCTCGTACACGGCGGTCCCGCCCCCCGGCAGGGCGCGCATCGAGGCAAGGCCTCCGGCCTCCTGCACCGTCTGGATCACCTTGGCGATCTGGTCGTCGGGCAAGAGCCCCTCGGCGGGGCGCATACCAACGCCATCGTGCGAGGCGGTGAAGTTCAGATAGGTGCAGCCCTGCGGCGCGGGCGGCATGGCGCGCGACCAGTTGGACAGATGCCGCGCTTCGCCCGACATCATTGCATGCAGGATCAGCGGCGGCAGGGGGAAGTTGTAGATCCAATGCGCCTCGTTGCACTGTCCGAAATAGGACAGGTTTTCGGCCTTGGGCACGTTCGTCTCGGTCAGCAGGATCACGGGTTCTGTCGCGAAATCCGTCAGCACGCGGAGCAGTTGGATGATCGCGTGGGTCTCCGGCAGGTGGATCGACGGGGTCCCCACTACCTTCCAGATGAAGGCCACCGCATCCAGCCGGATGATCCGCACGCCCATATCCACGTGCAGGCGGATGATGCGCAGGATCTCCAGCAGCACCTCGGGGTTGCGGAAATCCAGATCGACCTGATCGTGGCTGAAGGTACACCAGACATGGCGCTTGCCGTTCACCGTCTCGATTTCCTGCAACAAGGGCGTGGTGCGCGGGCGGACGACGGCGCTCAGGTCGTCGTCTGGCGAGGCCTCGAAGAAGAACTTGTCGTAGGGTTCCTGACCTTGCCGGTAGGCGTTGAACCATGTGCCTTGGGATGAGACATGGTTGAGCACGAGATCCGACATCAGGTGGAAATCCTCGCCGATGCGGGTGATGTCGGGCCAATCTCCGAGGGAAGGGTTGACCTTGCGATAATCCGTCACGGCAAAGCCGTCATCCGAGGTGAACGGAAAGAAGGGCAGGATGTGCACACCGTTCACCACGCCCGCCATCCGGGTGTTCAGGAAATCTCGCAACAGGTCGAGCGGCTTGTAGACCCCGTCGCGCAAACTGTCGCCATAGGTGATGAGCACCGAATCCTTTTGCGACCACAGCACCGCCTCGGCGCGGCGGGCGCGCGCGCGCGGGTGGCGCCCCTCGGGCCAGAAGGCGCGCAGGACCTCGTCGGTCAAGGCATCCGGGTCACGGTCGAGATAAATGCGCTGCAACAGGTCCCGCAGGCGGTGACGGAGCTTTACGGCGATTTTCGGCATGGTGCGTTCGTTCCTGATCCCTCCTTGGTAGCTACACCGTCATCGGGCGCGTCGAAACCCATCTGCCTGATTTGCCGTCCTCTTTGCGTCGAATTGCCGATAATTTAGGCAGGCCCTGCGGGCGTGTCGCGTTGCGCGGCGGCGAGAGCGGCTTAAGTTCAGGACAAGCCGTTGTCATCAAGGTGCCCGATGGATCGAGACAGCCCCGAGACATGGGATAGAGAAACCCTCTTGCGCGTCACGCGCCGCGCGATCCACGACCTCGCGGAACCGGTGCGCGGGATGTCGACCGTTCTTGCGATGATCCAAGACCCCGAGATGCCAGAGGACGAGCGTCGGGACTTGCTGGACTTGGCGGGCGTTGCCGCGACGCGGGCGACGGACCTGCTGGCCGGCCTACGGCGCCTCGTGGCCGCGTTGGAGGACCCGCTCGACTGCGGGCCGGTGGACCTTGCGCCGCTATGTGCCACGGTCTGGAGCGATGTCGGCGGCGGCACTGGCGACCTGTCGTGCGATGTCGATCTGCGCGTGCAAGCCGATGCGAGGGCCTTGGCGCAGGTGCTGGCCGAACTGTTCCGCAACGTGCTTGCCCACGGGGGCGGGTGCGCGCATGTGACGGCCCACGCGGAGGACGGGTGGGGCGTGATCCTCGTGCGTGACCGCGGGCCGGGTCTCGACCACGATCAGGCGCAGGCGGTCTTTGCCCCGTTTCACCGGCTGCGGCCCAAATCCGAGATCGAGGGGGCGGGGCTGGGGCTGAGCGTGGCGCGCGCGCTGGTGACGCGCATGGGCGGCCAGATACGGATCATCGCGACAGACGAGGGCGGCGGTGTTCGGGTGGACCTGCCGCTGCCGGGCGCCGCAATTGGTGACGACCGAGGCCAAAATTAACCGTCCATTAAGGGTAACAAAGTATTACGCGGAACGCGTGGCCATAAAATGGAGTAGGGTATGCGGGTCTTGCTGTTGGAAGATGACGGGATCGACGCAAAGTTCATTGATCGGAGCATCCGGCGCGCCTTTCCCGAGGCACAGGTCGATCTTGCCGCCACGGCAGAGGCCGCGCTTGCGCTGATCACCGGGCTGCCGCAGGGCAGCTATGATTTCATCCTCGTCGACCAGCACCTTCCCGGACAGGCGGGCGCCGACTTCGTGCGGCAGATCCAGCAGTTGG
The DNA here is from genome assembly GCF_003667315.2 of Tropicibacter alexandrii. Classification (GTDB taxonomy): domain Bacteria; phylum Pseudomonadota; class Alphaproteobacteria; order Rhodobacterales; family Rhodobacteraceae; genus Tropicibacter; species Tropicibacter alexandrii. The sequence continues at coordinate 11,004 of NZ_RCTZ02000003.1, forward strand.
GGTTGCGTGGCAAGGCGGTGACCGTGATGATGACCGGCGACCTGTCCGAGCAGGCGCGGTCTGCGGCGCTGGCCTGCGACTTCGACACCTTCATCGGCAAGCCGGTGCAGGTGTCCCGCTTGACCGAAATCCTGTCCGGGCGCGGCATCTACTGGGAAAACACCGATATTCCCAAGGACCTCGGGCTGTATCGAGAGTTGCGCAAGCAGGCATGACCCGGCCGTCCGGCCCGGGAAAATCCAAGGCATTCGAGACATTTCATCCGGTCCGGAGCACCCTTCCGTGGGCCGATGCCAATTGCCCCCGTCAATTGCGCGCTTTCGGGGCGCGGCTCGGGGCACTGGCCCTACCGACAGGCCGAGATGGTTGACCGTGGCGCTGGACGACGTAAGTCAATACCTGCGCAAAGGACATTTCGTAAAGGGGCAGGGTATGGCAAGCGAACAGGAATTGAGCCGCGAAATCAATCGTCTGGCCGACGAGGTCGCAACCCTGAACAAGCACCGCTTCGTACGGTTGCACAACCGGCCCGGGCGGATGGTGATGTTCCAGTTTGCGCGCGGTCTGGCCTTTGGGCTGGGCACCGCGATCGGCGCGACCGCGCTGGTGTCGCTGGTCGCCTTGGTGCTGGCTCAGTTCGAATTCGTCCCCTATCTGGGCGATCTGGCGGGGCGCATCATCCAGGAAATCCAAGAGTCGAATTGACCCCGGAGCAGCAAGATTCGTTAACCTAATCCGGGCAATTCATTTGCTCGGCGCAGGGCGATCTGAGATAGTCGCCGGGTCTTACTGGATGGTGTGGACACATGTTTTTTCTGACGGGCTTGCTGGGCATGATGGCGCTTGGATCGGTTGCGATCCTGGGCACGACCGTCGCCGAGGACGACATGGACGAACCCGGTGAAGACGGGGTGGGGCAGTCGGGGTCCGATTACTTCGACGACGCCGAGGCGGACCCATCCGATGACACCTCGCTCTTTGCGCGACTGGGTCTGACGGACGACACGGATGACAGTCCGGACGAGACGGTCTCGCCCGAGCCCAGCCCAGACGACGAAACTGCCTTGCAGGACCCGGAGGATGGGCCTTTCTACGCACCGGAACCGGGGCTGACCGAGGTCGGCGGACCGGACGACGACACGCTCGACGGGACGGAGGCCACGGATTTCCTTGGTGGTGGCGATGGGGACGACGTGGTGTCGGGGGCGGGCGGCTCGGATGAACTGACCGGCGGTTCGGGCCTCGACACGCTGGACGGCGGCGATGGCGACGACACGTTGCACGGCGAGTCGGGCAATGACTCGCTGCGCGGGGCTGGCGGTGCCGATACGCTTTACGGCTACGATGGCAATGACGTTCTTGACGGCGGTGAGGGCCGGGATTCCCTCGAAGGCGGGCTTGGCAACGACTTTGCAAGCGGCGGCGGCGAGGCGGATGCTCTGCATGGGCGCGAGGGGGCAGATACGCTGATCGGCGGTCACGGGGCCGACACCCTGTTCGGGGGGTGGGACAACGATCTGCTGATCGGGGTCGAACGCGACGACGACGGCGTTGACCGGGACGTGGCCGATTATCTCAACGGTGGCGATGGCGATGACATGATCGTTGCGGGCAACGGCGATGTCGTCGGCGGCGGCAATGGCAGCGATACGCTGGTCCTCGGGGACTGGATCACCGACCAATCCGCGGAACTCTGGGACTTCGACGCGGCAGAGGACCAGATCGTGATCGTGTTCGATGACAGCGATACGGAGGCCGATCCGGACCTGACCATTCGTATCTCCGAGGCCGATCCGGCCCTGTCCGAGATCGTCGTCGACGGGCAGGTGTTGGGCACTGTCGCCACAGCGCATGCGCCATCGCCTGACATGATCGTGCTCGTTGGCGAAAGCGTCGCGGGTAGCCTGCAGATGGGCACCTTCTAGGCTTTATCCCTTTTCAAATCCGCCCGAATCGCGTATGGGCGCACATCCGCACTCGCGGACTTCTCCAAGGGCCTTGCTGGACGACATCCCGGCTTGCGCCATAACCCCTTTTCTCGAAAGGAGACCCCGATGTCGATCACTGCGGAAGAAAAGAACCGCCTGATGAAGGAATTCGCAACCAAGGAAGGCGACACCGGTTCGCCCGAAATTCAGGTTGCCATTCTGACCTCGCGCATTTCCACCCTGACCGAGCACTTCAAGACCCACAAGAAGGACAACCACTCGCGTCGTGGCCTTCTGAAGCTGGTTGCTCAGCGCCGCAAGCTGCTGGACTACCTGAAGGGCAAGGAAGAGGCCCGTTACCAGGACCTGATCAAGCGTCTGGGCATCCGCCGCTAAGGTGTGATGGACCCCGTCGAGGGACGGACGCCCGCTTGCCAGACCGGCAGGCGGGCGTTTTCTTTTGCTTCGACCCGGCCAAACGGCGGCTTTTCGGTGCGTCGAACCGCAGGCAATGCTTTCCAAACGCCTTGAAAACCTGTATGGCGCAGGCACATCTGAGACGTGACGCCCGGACCCCGGCGCATGACATGATTGAGAGGGGTCGGCGGCAATGGGGCCGCCATTTGGATCGGAGGACCGGCAGGGGCCGGAGCGCCTCCAAGAGGATACATGATGTTCAAAGAAGTGAAGAAGACGATGCAGTGGGGCGAGGAAACGCTCACACTGGAAACGGGCAAGGTTGCCCGTCAGGCCGATGGTTCCGTGATCGCCACGCTGGGCGAGACCTCGGTCATGGCGAACGTGACGTTCGCCAAGCAGCAAAAAGAAGGCCAGGACTTCTTTCCGCTGACCGTCCACTACCAGGAAAAATACTATGCCGCGGGCAAGGTGCCCGGCGGTTTCTTCAAGCGTGAAGCCCGCCCGACCGAGAAGGAAACGCTGACCGCGCGCCTGATCGACCGTCCCATTCGCCCGCTCTTCGTGCCCGGCTTCAAGAACGAAGTTCTGGTGATGTGCACCGTGCTGAGCCACGATCTGGTCAACGATCCCGACATCGTCGCGATGATCGCCGCATCCGCTGCGCTGACCATTTCCGGCGCGCCCTTCATGGGCCCGATCGCCGGTGCGCGCGTTGGTTTCGAGGATGGCGAATACGTCCTGAACCCGACCGTCGAAGACATGGACCAGCTGCGCAACAACCCCGAGCAGCGTCTGGACCTCGTCGTCGCGGGCACCAAGGACGCCGTGATGATGGTGGAATCCGAGGCCTATGAGCTGACCGAGGACGAGATGCTGGGCGCGGTTCTGTTCGCGCATGAGCAGATCCAGCCGGTCATCGACCTGATCATCGATCTGGCCGAAGAGTCCGCCAAGGAACCCTTCGACTTCACCCCGCCGGATTACTCTGACCTCTACGCTGCCGTGAAGGCCGCCGGTGAGGACAAGATGAAGGCCGCCTACGCGATCACCGACAAGCAGGAACGCGTTGCCGCGGTTTCCGCCGCCAAGGAAGGGATCAAGGCGGCGCTGACCGAAGAGCAGCTGGCCGACACCAATCTCGGCTCGGCCCTGAAAAAGCTGGAATCGACCGTTCTGCGCTCGGACGTGGTCAAGAACAAGCGCCGCATCGACGGTCGCGCGCTGGATCAGGTCCGCCCGATCGTGTGCGAAACCGGCCTGCTGCCGCGGACCCACGGTTCGGCCCTGTTCACCCGGGGCGAGACCCAAGGTCTGGTCGTGACCACGCTGGGCACCGGCGACGATGAGCAGATCATCGACGCGCTGCACGGCAACTACCGCTCGAACTTCCTGCTGCACTACAACTTCCCCCCGTATTCGGTGGGTGAGGTTGGCCGCGTGGGCAGCCCGGGCCGTCGTGAAATCGGTCACGGTAAACTCGCTTGGCGCGCGCTTCAGGCGGTTCTGCCGGCGGCGACCGACTTCCCCTACACGATCCGCGTCGTGTCCGAGATCACCGAGTCGAACGGTTCGTCCTCGATGGCGTCGGTCTGCGGTGGCTCGCTGTCGATGATGGATGCGGGCGTTCCGCTCAAGGCGCCGGTGGCCGGTGTGGCCATGGGTCTGGTGCTGGAAGACGATGGCGACTATGCCGTTCTGACCGACATCCTTGGCGACGAGGATCACCTCGGCGACATGGACTTCAAGGTGGCTGGCACCGAGAAGGGCATCACCTCGCTGCAGATGGATATCAAGGTCGCAGGCATCACGCCCGAGATCATGAAGACCGCGCTGGCTCAGGCCAAGGAAGGCCGTCTACATATCCTCGGCGAGATGGGCAAGGCCCTGTCCTCGGCCGGTGAATTCAGCGTCCACGCGCCGCGCATCGAGACCATGCAGATCCCGACCGACAAGATCCGCGAAGTGATCGGCTCGGGCGGCAAGGTGATCCGCGAGATCGTCGAACTGTCGGGTGCCAAGGTCGACATCAACGATGACGGCATCATCAAGATCGCCAGCCCGAACGGCGAAGCCATTCAGAAGGCCTATGACATGATCTATTCGATCGTGGCAGAGCCGGAAGAAGGCCAGATCTACAAGGGCAAGGTCGTGAAGATCGTCGATTTCGGCGCCTTCGTGAACTTCTTTGGCAAGCGCGACGGTCTGGTGCACGTGTCCCAGATCGAGAACCGCCGCCTGAACCATCCGTCGGATGTGCTGAAGGAAGGGCAGGAAGTCTATGTCAAGCTGCTGGGCTTCGACGACCGCGGCAAGGTGCGCCTTGCAATGAAGATGGTCGATCAGGAGACCGGCAAGGAACTGGAAAAAGAAGCCAAGGAAGAGACCGCCGAATAATCGGTCGCACCTTTGCAAATCGACAGGAGGGCGCCTTTCGGGGCGCCCTTTTCTTTTTGGCGCCAGCGGAAATTGCGTGGAAAATTAGGACTTTGTTTACATGTTTCTGCCAAGCTCGAAGCCGGCAATGGAACATCAAAGGCACGGTACTTCGCCGACTCACGGGATGCCCCGCTTTGGGCCTTGGCATGGGGATGTCAGGGCCCAATTCCATGTCTGACCTGTTGCGACCCGGCGGAGCTGGGGGTAAGCAGGTGGGCGTGCTGATCTTCGAGAATATCATATCCGACCGGGGGTCGCGTTACGCGGTGTCCGGTGGCGCCTGCGCCAATGCCGATGACGCGGCCGCTTTCCTCAAAGCCTTGAAGCGGAAAAAGAAATTCGCCAAGGCCACCCATAACACATGGGCTTGCCTGACAGCGGATGGCCCGTTGAAAAACGATGACGGCGAAAGCGGCGCGGGCATGGTGATCCTGCGGATGCTGGAACGCGACGACGTACGAGACGAGATCGTCGTGGTCACCCGCTGGTATGGCGGCAAGCATCTGGGCGGCGACCGGTTTCGCCACGTGCAGGACGCCGTACGGTACTATCTCGACAACCGCCAATAAAAATGCCGGGCACAGGGCCCGGCCAGTCCAACAGGGAGGTTGCGCTTGATCACCCGCAAGCGCGCCCGGGTCGTCTCTATGATCGACGTTTAAAGGTGATGACGCAATGCGACTTTGATCTGTGTCAAACGCATGCATCTTTCATGCGACCAGCCGATAGCCACCTGATTCCGTCACCAAAAGCCGTGCGTTCGAGGGATCGGGCTCGATCTTCTGGCGCAGGCGGTAGATGTGGGTTTCCAGCGTGTGGGTCGTGACCCCGGCATTGTAGCCCCAGACCTCGTGCAGCAGCGTATCGCGCGGCACCACGCCCTCGGTCGAGCGGTAGAGGAACTTGAGGATGTTCGTCTCTTTCTCGGTCAGGCGGATCTTGCGGTCATCCTCAGTGATCAGCATCTTCATCGAGGGTTTGAACGTGTAAGGACCGACGGTAAACACCGCGTCCTCGGACTGCTCGTGCTGCCGCAATTGGGCACGGATACGCGCGAGAAGGACCGGGAACTTGAAGGGCTTGGTGACATAGTCATTCGCCCCTGCATCAAGGCCAAGGATCGTGTCCGCATCGCTGTCATGCCCGGTCAGCATGATGATCGGCGCCTTGATCCCCTGCTTTCGCATCAGGCGGCACAGTTCGCGCCCGTCAGTGTCGGGCAGGCCGACATCGAGAATGATCAGGTCGTAGATCTGTTCCTTGGACCGGGACATCGCGCTGGCGCCGCTTTCGGCCTCGAAGACCTCGAAATCCTCGGTCATGACCAATTGCTCGGCCAGCGCCTCGCGCAGGTCGTCGTCGTCATCGACAAGCAGGATGTTTCTCAGCTGTGCCATGAAAGCGCACTCCTCGTGTTGCCTTTTCGTCGAGATGTGGACATTTTGCGCCTTGGGCAAGAAATGCTGCATCCCGCTCACGGTCTCGTGTCCTGTAGAGCGAATTGTTACAGCAATTGCAGAGATTTGGAATGAGAAGGGGCGCGTCGTGGGCCTGAAGGCTGATCTGAACGAGACGCTCGCACGGGCACGTGGCGACCTGCGCATGGGCGTGCCGGTGGTGCTGGCGGACGCAGCCGGGCGTTGCGTCCTGATGGCGGGCGCAGAAACGGTGGCGCCCGATCGCATGACCCTGATGGCCGACCTCGACGATCTTGTGCTGGTTCTGACCGCACGCCGGGCCACGACCCTGAAGGCGATCGCCTATGATGGCGACCTTGCGCGCATCGCGGTGCCCGAGGGCGCGGGTCTGGGCTGGGTGCGGCAATTGGCGGACCCGGCGGATGATCTGGACTATCCGATGAAAGGGCCGCTCCGTGCGCTGCGCGGGGGCGAGCCTGCGTTGGAGCGGCTGGCTTTGGCCCTGTGCAAGGCGGCGCGGCTGTTGCCCGCCGCGTTGGTCGTCGAGGTTGCGCCGGGCTTTGCGGCGCAGCACGGGCTGATCGAGGTCGCCGCCGCCGAGGCTGCACCGCGCATGGCCGAGCTTCCGCCGCTGGATCACGTGGTTTCGGCCAAGGTCCCCTTGCGCGCGGCCGAAGACGCGCGGCTGCACATCTTTCGCCCCGAGGACGGCTCGGACGAGCATTACGCCATCGAGATCGGACGCCCGGACCGGGACGCGCCGGTTCTGGCGCGGCTGCATTCGGCCTGTTTTACCGGCGACCTGCTGGGATCGCTGAAATGTGACTGCGGCCCACAGTTGAACGCGGCGCTTGCCCAGATGGGGCAGGAGGGGGCGGGCGTGCTGCTATACCTGAACCAAGAGGGGCGCGGGATCGGGCTGGCCAACAAGATGCGGGCCTATGCCTTGCAGGATCAGGGGTTTGACACGGTCGAAGCCAATCATAGATTGGGGTTCGAGGATGACGAACGGGACTTTCGCCTTGGCGCGCAGATACTGGGTGAGCTTGGCTTCGGCGCGGTGCGCTTGATGACGAACAACCCCGCGAAGATCGCGATGATGGAACGCAGCGGTGTCACGGTTTCGGAGCGCGTGCCTCTGAAGGTCGGCGAGACGCCTTACAATGCGCGCTATCTTGCGGTGAAGGCTGCGAAGTCCGGTCACATGCTTTGAAGAGTAGGATGGGTGATCACCCATCCTACACAGGGTCAAGGGGAAACATGCGCTATTCACTGCTCGATCTGGCGCCCGTGCGCGAAGGCGCCGATGCGGCGGACGCCTTTCGCAACACCGGCGATCTCGCCGTGCATGCCGAGCGTTGGGGTTACCATCGCTACTGGCTGGCCGAACATCACAACATGCCGGGCATTGCCTCGGCCGCGACGCCGGTTCTGATCGGCCACGTGGCTGGCTTGACCCGGACCATGCGGGTTGGCGCGGGCGGCATCATGCTGCCCAACCACGCGCCGCTGGCCGTGGCCGAGACCTTTGGCACCTTGGCAACGCTTTATCCCGGTCGCATTGATTTGGGCCTTGGGCGCGCGCCGGGCGGGGACGGGGCCGTGATGCAGGCGCTGGGCGTGCATCCCAGCCGGTCCGAGCGGTTTCACGAAGAGGTGGCAGACCTGCGCGACATGTTCGGCCCGCCGAACCCCGACCGCGCCGTCCGCGCCCTGCCGGGCGAGGGGACGGGTGTGCCGCTGTATATCCTCGGCTCGTCCTTGCACGGGGCGCAGGTTGCGGCGCTGCTCGGGCTGCCCTATGCGTTTGCGTCGCATTTCGCCCCGGCGGCGTTGGAGCAGGCGCTGGCCGTCTACCGCCGCTATTACCAGCCGTCCGAGGCACATCCAAAGCCACATGCGATGATGGCCATCAACGTCTTTGCCGCCGATACCGAGGCCGAGGCGCATTACGTCCGCACAAGCCAGCAGCAGGCGTTCTACAGGCTCCGCAGCAATCAGCGCGGCAAGTTGCCGCCGCCGGTCGCAGATCTGGACAGTGTCATCCCGGCCGCTTGGCAATCCGCCGTCGAGGACAGCCTGCGCGTGACGGCCGTCGGCACTGCAGGGCAGGTTGCAACGCAGATCAACGACTTCGTGGCACAGTATCGTCCCGACGAAATCATCCTGACCGGCAACATCTACGATCATGCCGCCCGGCTGCGCTCGTTCGAGATCGCGGCAGAGGTGATGCAGGGCGTGGCGCAGGCGGCATGAGCGGTCGCGACATGGCCCTGACGCCGCTGGGCCTGAGGTTCGCCGGTCGACTTTGGCCCTGCACCATCGGGCGCGGCGGTGTATCGACGCGCAAGCGCGAAGGGGATGGCGCGACCCCGGCCGGCATCCATGCGATCACCGGCTGCCTTTATCGTCCGGATCGGACGGTGCGGCCCGTGCCATGGGCCGTTCCGATCCGCCCGGGCGATCTATGGTCCGACGATCCGACCCATGCGGATTACAACCTCATGGTGAGGTCGCCCTATCCGCATTCGCATGAGCGGTTGCGACGGGCCGACCCCCTCTATGATCTTGTGCTATTGACTGACTGGAATTGGCCGCAAGCCGTGCGCGGGCGGGGGTCGGCCATTTTTCTGCACCGCTGGCGCAGGCCGGGTTTTCCGACCGAAGGCTGCATCGCCTTCGCGCCTGACGACCTGCACAGCATCGTGCGCCGGATCACCCCGGCAACGCGCCTGATCGTCCCTGCAACCATGTCGCGCACCTGAGTCGTGTGCGTAGGCCGGGGCTGGGCCCCGGCGCCCCTTCAGGCATAAAGCCGCGCCATGCTCATCGAGATATGCGCGCGCCGGATCAGGGCCGCCGCCTGCACATCGCCCGCCGCAAGCGCCGTTCGGGTCTGGTGCAACTCCTCGACGAAGGTCTCGCATTCCGCGGCAAGGTCCATGCGGGGAATGGATTGCAGCCAGATCCGCGCGGTTCGGAAATACAGCCGCTCTGACGCCTCGCGCAGCGCACGATTGCCGGTCAGCGACAGGCCAAAGGCGAAATACTCCATGTTCAGCCGGGCAAAGCCGCGCGGGCTGGGATGCCGGGCCAGATCCTCGGCCCGCAGGATGAAGCTTTCGAGGTCCGACCGCGTCTCATCCGTGACGGGCAGGGGGGACAAAACACCTGCCAGCCCGGCCAGTTCCAGCCGCAGGGCATAGACCTCGCGCAGTTCCTCGGGGTCGACATCGGTGACGAGCGTGCCGACGCCATGGCGGCTTTCGACCAGCCCCTCGTCCTCCAATCGCGCCAGAACCCGGCGCAAGGGCGTGCGCGACGTGCCGAACTCGGCGGCGAGCGCCTCTTCGGACAGGCGCGTGCCCGGCGGTGCATCCAGCAGGCAGATGCGTTCACGCAACTCTTGATACAGCCGTTGAAACCGCGCTGCGGCCTCGGTGGTCATGCGGCGAGGTTTCCGGCCAGCCCGTGCAGCATGTCGATGCAGGCCTTCAGTTCCGAGCGGGCGATGAACTCATCGGGCTTGTGCGCCTGTGCGATCGAACCGGGGCCACACACCACGGTCGATGTGCCAAGCCCTTGGAACAACCCGGCTTCGGTGCCGAACGGCACCAGTTCGCAGGCGTTCTGCCCGGTCAGACGACGCACAAGGTCGCGCGCCTCGTTATGTTCCATCGGCTCCAGTCCCACGACCTCGCCGATCACGTCGGTCTGGATGTCGGCCTTCGGGTAGACCGAGCGCATGGCGGGCAAAAGGGTGTCGGCGACGAAGCTGTTGATATGCGCCTTGACGAAATCCGCATCGTCCCACGCGACGGGGCGCATTTCCCATTCCACCTCGGCGCGGCCGGGGATCACGTTATGCGCGACGCCACCGGCCAGACGGCCGATGTTCACGGTGGTCCATGGCGGATCGAAGCGGGAATTGGCGGGCGTGCGCGCCTTCAGCTCTTCTTCCAGTTCCATCAGGCGGGCGACGTAGCGGACGGCGTATTTCACCGCGTTCACGCCACGATCGGGGGCTGACCCGTGGCCTTCCAGCCCGGTGAAGCGCGCGGTGTATTCGCAGCAGCCCTTGTGGCCCTCGATGATGCGCATCTCTGTCGGCTCGCCGATGATCGCCATCGTCGGGCGGATGCCGCGCTTTTCCAGTTCCGGCACCAACGCGCGCGCGCCGAGGCAGCCGACCTCTTCGTCGTGGGTAAAGCAGAAATGCACCGGGCGGCGCAGGTTCATGTTGGCGAACTGCGGACCCATGGCCAGACAGGCGGCGATGAAGCCCTTCATATCGCACGTGCCGCGCCCGAAAAGCTTGTCGTTCTCTTCCCACATGCCGAACGGGTCGCGGCTCCACGGCTGTTCCTCGACCGGCACGACGTCGGAATGGCCCGACAGCAGCACGCCGCCATCGGTGGCCGGGCCAAAGGTCGCCCAGAGGTTCGCCTTGCGCCCGGTTTCGTCGTGGAACAGATCGACGCGCGCGCCAAAGCCTTCGAGCCAGTTGGCCATATAGGCCATCATGTCGAGGTTGCTGTCGGTCGACACGGTCGGAAAGGCGATCAGGTCGCGCAGCAGCGTTTCGGTCTGTTTCAGCGAGGTCATACAGGCATACCTAACGTCGAAAGGGTGGGTTTGCAGGGGGCGCACGACAATCGTGATCGCGCGCCCCGGCTTGGATCAGGTCTTGACGAACATCTTGCGCGGGCGGTCGCAGAAGCATTCTGCCGCGCCATTTTCGGTGATGAGGATCGATTCCGTGATCTCCATCCCCCAATCCGACATCCACAGGCCCGGCATGAAATGGAAGGTCATGCCCGGTTGCAGCACGGTTTCGTCCTCGGCGCGCAAAGACACGGTGCGCTCGCCCCAGTCGGGCGGGTAGGACAGGCCGATCGGATAGCCGCAGCGCGCGCCGCGTTCGATCCCGGCGCGCTCCAGCGGGGCGGCAAGGGCCTGCGCGATATCGCAGGCGCGGTTCCCGGCGCGGGCGACTTCGAGGCCCGCCTCCAAGCCCTCGACCAGCGCGTTTTCGGCGGCGCGGAAGATTTCCGGCGGCTCGCCCAGAAAGATCGTCCGGCAGAACGGCGCGTGGTAGCGGCGATAGCAACCCGAAATTTCAAAGAACGTCGCCTCGCCCTTGTTGAAGGGGCGGCCATCCCATGTCAGGTGCGGCGCGGCGGCGTCGGACCCGGAGGGCAGCAGCGGCACGATGGCGGCGTAATCACCCCAATGGCCATCCGCGCCCATGATCGCGTCATGCTGGATCTGCGCGACCACTTCGTTCTTGGCCACGCCCGGCTCGACCTTTTCCAACAGCATGTCGACGATCTTTTCCGAGATCTTCGCCGCGCGCCGCATGAAGGTGATTTCCTCGGCGGATTTGATGCCGCGCTGCCAGTTCACAAGTGCTGTGGCGTCGATCAGCTCGATCCCCGGCGCGGCCTCTTTCAGGGCCAGATACGCCTTGGCGGAGAAATAGTAGTTCTCCATCTCGACACCCAGACGCGGGGCCTCGAACCCCATGCCCTTCAGGCGCAGGACGAGGTCCTCCATCGGGTGCTTTTCGGGGTTCTGGACATAGGTGTCCTCGTAACCCATGACGCGCTCGTCGCCCATCCAGACGGTGCGCAGCGCGCCGTTGGTGTCCTGATTGCGGCCCCACCAGCTGGGATCGCGGTCGTGGAAGACCAGCACGCCCTGATGGACGTAGAAGGACCAGCCGTCATAGCCGGTGAGCCACGCCATGTTGGACGGGTCCGTGACCAGCAGCACCTCGATGCCCTTGGCGTCCATCGCGGCGCGGGTCAGATTGAGGCGGCGCATATACTCGGCCTCGGTAAAGGGGATGTCCTTGTCGAAACGGTGCTGACGCATCGCTGTCTCCGTGAAATAGGGGAGGGCCGTTCGGGGCGGCTGTGAGTCCAGATAGACAGTTGTGCACATCTATGGCTGTCGAAAAGCGACATGACCGGTCTCATAGGGACATCGTGGCTGTATTTTTGGGCGCCATGGCCGCCGCTGTGCACATCAATGCGGCGCGCAGGCACCATGCGGATCGCAGGGCCGGTGGCCTGCGCCGATTCTCCGGGGGCTGGAAATCGGCGAGATCGGCCTGCGCGCATAGGTAGAACAGCATATGACGCTGGGGCGAGTCGGCACTGCCAACCCGCCGCTTCGATCTGGATTGAGTGAAAAATAGGCGCTTTTCCAAAAGGTCAAATTCCCGAACGGCGCTTTTTCATGACGCAAATGTTCGGCGAAGTGCCGATTTTCTGCCCGGTCCACCCTTAGTCGCACAAAGGACAAGCATTTTTTCGGCATAGCAGTTGCAACCTGATGCGGTTGTCGGTTTAGTTTGTGCCCAGACAAGCGGTGCCAAAACCGCGAGCAACAAACAGGGAGCCTGCTTTGGCCGAGACGGACACCGGCGACGCGTTTGTCGCCTTTGAGCGCGTGCAGAAGAGCTATGACGGCGAGACACTGGTCGTCAAAGATCTCAACCTGACCATGCCGAAAGGCGAATTCCTGACGATGCTAGGGCCGTCCGGATCTGGTAAGACAACCTGCCTGATGATGCTTGCGGGCTTCGAGACCGCCACGCATGGCGAGATCAAGATCGGCGGCGTCAGCATCAACAACATTCCGCCCCACAAGCGCGGCATCGGCATGGTCTTTCAAAACTATGCCCTGTTCCCGCACATGACGGTGGCAGAGAACCTCGCCTTCCCGCTGGAAGTCCGCAAGCTGGGCAAGTCCGAGCGCGAGAAGAAGGTCAAGCGCGCCTTGGACATGGTGCAGATGGGCGCCTTTGGCGGCCGCCGTCCGGCGCAGCTTTCTGGTGGTCAGCAGCAGCGGATCGCACTCGCCCGCGCGCTGGTCTTCGAGCCCGAGCTGGTCTTGATGGACGAACCGCTGGGCGCGCTGGACAAGCAGCTGCGCGAACACATGCAGTTCGAGATCACCCGCCTTGCGCATGATCTGGGCATCACCACCGTTTACGTGACGCACGACCAGACCGAGGCGCTGACCATGTCGGACCGCGTCGCGGTGTTCGACGATGGCCGCATCCAGCAGCTCGATCCGCCGGATACGCTGTACGAAGAGCCCAAGAATAGCTTTGTCGCGCAGTTCATCGGCGAGAACAACACGCTGGAAGGCGTGGTGACGGAGATCAAGGGCGATACCTGCATGGTCAAGCTGGACGATGGACAGGTGATCGACGCCAAGCCGGTCAACGTGTCCAAGGTCGGCGACCGCACGCTGGTCTCGATCCGCCCCGAGCGCGTCGAGATCAACAAGGAGCGCCTGCAAGAGGGCGCGCATACCTTGAAGGCCGAAGTTCTGGAATTCGTCTACATGGGCGATATCTTCAGGACACGGCTGCGGGTCGCGGGCAACGATGACTTCGTCATCAAGACGCGGAACGCGCCGGATCAGGTGCGCCTGAAGCCCGGAACCCAGATCGATATCGGATGGCTGCCCTCCGACTGCCGCGCGCTGGACGCCTGACACTCGAATTCCTTGCACCCCCTTTATGGGCGGTGCAGGGTCACGACGAGGGGTCGGCTGACACCCGGATCCGGCCTCCGCACTCAAACGGGTAACTAGGGAGTATGAATATGAAACTCACCAAGACTCTTCTTGCGACCACGGCGCTGACTGTTGCAGCAGGTGCCGCAGTGGCAGAGAGCCATGGCAACATGGCGAACAGCATGACGCTCGTGTCCTGGGGCGGTGCTTACCAGTCCTCGCAGGATAACGCCTATGTGAAGCCTTACGTCGAGATGCATCCCGACGTGTCGGTCTCCTGGGACGAAAGCTCGGCCGAGGCCGTGGCCAAGCTGCGCGCCATGAACGAAGCCGGCAACATCACTTGGGACCTCGTGGACGTGGTGGCTTCCGACGCCATCCGCCTGTGTGACGAAGGTCTGGCGATGGAAATCGACCATGACGAGATGCTGGCGCCGGGCGATGACGGTTCGGACGCGTCCGACGACTTCGGCGACCTGATCGTCTCCGACTGCTACATCCCGCAGATCGTCTACTCGACCACCTTCGGCTACCGCACCGACATGGTTCCGGAAGGCGTCGATGCGCCGTCCGACATCTGCTCGGTCTTCGACCTGGAAACCTATCCGGGCAAGCGCGCGCTGGAAAAGCGCCCGATCAACAACATGGAATGGGCTCTGCTCTGCGATGGTGTTGAAAAGGCCGACGTCTATGACGTGCTGGAGACCGAAGAAGGTCAGGACCGCGCGCTGGCGAAGCTGGACACCATCAAGGATCAGGTCGTCTGGTGGAATGCCGGCGCCGACACGCCGCAGCTGCTGGCCGATGGCGAGGTCTTCATGGGTTCGACCTATAACGGTCGTCTGTACTCGGCCATCGTCGAGCAGGATCAGCCGATCGGCATGATGTGGGACGCGCAGGTGTTCGACCTTGACGGCTGGATCATCCCCGCCGGTCTGCCCGAGGATCGTCTGGCGCGCGTGATGGACTTCGTCCGCTTCGCAACCGACACCCAGCGTCTGGCCGATCAGGCCAAGTACATCTCCTACGGTCCGGCGCGTGCCTCTTCGGCACCGAAGGTTCCCGAAGACATGAAGATGCACATGCCGACCGACCCGGCCAACGCGGAGAACACGTTCCTCTACAACTACGAGTTCTGGGCTGACTATCGCGACGATATCGACGCGAAGTTCCAGGCCTGGCTGGCGCAGTAATCCAAACGGGGGCGGGGGTCAGCCCCGCCCTACGCTTTATTCCGATCCGTGGCGGATGTCAGTGACAGGCCGCCGCGGATTCACCGTAGGGAAACGGCATGCCCAAGGGCTATATCATCGGACATATCACCGTCACCGACCCGGACGCCTACCAGGAGTATATCGATCGCGATACGCCGATCCTTCTGGGCCTTGGGGGCAAGTTCATCGTCCGGGGGGGACAGGCACAGGTGATGGAGGGCGAGACCCTGCAACGTCACGTGGTGATCGAGTTTCCCAGCTACGACGCGGCCTTGGCCGCCTATAATGATCCGAATTATCAGGAAGTCGCCGAGATCCGCCGCCGCACCGCGGACAGCGTGATCCTGGTTGTCGAGGGGACATAAATGAGCGACGCATCCAACGACCCCGCCCAGATGGAAGGGCCGACGCCCGAAAAGGGCCTCGCCGCCGCAGAAAAGACGGGGCCGATGCTGGCCGCCGATGGCACACCGCTGAAACGCAGCCTTGCGCGCGCCCTGCGCCGTCAGAAGATCCGCGCGCTGATGCTGATCGCGCCGCTGCTGCTGTTTGTCCTTGTGACGTTCATCGCGCCGATCCTCGACATGCTGTTCCGCTCGGTCGAGAACCAGATCGTGTCCGAGACCCTGCCGCGCACCGTCGTGGTGCTGGAAGACTGGGATGGCACGTCCGGAGAGTTGCCCGGCGACCCGGTGTTTCGCGCGGCATATGAGGACATCTTCCTTGCGGCGGAATACAAGCTGCACACCCGACTGGGCACGCGCCTCAATTATGAGTTGACCGGCGTGTCCTCGCTGTTCCGTAAATCTGGCCGTGGGCTGGATGATATCGGCGAAGTCTATCAGGACCAGTTCGAGGACCTGAACGAGAACTGGGACGAGGGCCTGTTCTGGGCCGAACTGATGGGGTCGGACAGCTGGCTTGCGGATGCGCAAGGCTGGCAGGAGGGGCAGCCGCTGCCCGAATTCGAACTGCGCGAGGGCATGGCCGACCTGCTGCCCCGCACCTCTGCCGCCTATCAGGACTTTGCGCGCTTCACCCGTGTCGAAGACGAGGAAAACCTGATTGACGAAGAGCCTTGGACGCTGGTCCATACCGCTCTGTACGAAGACCTCTCTGCCGGTGACGTGTCTGGCTATTCCGGCCCGCACGCGGCGGAATTGCAGGCCGCGGCCGACCTGGTTGCTTCGCCCGATTTCGAGACCGCCGATATCCGCGCCGTCTTCGAGGAGATCGACGAGGACTGGCTGGACATCGAGGTTTGGCAGACGATCAAGACCTATTCGCCGAATTACACCTCGGGTTACTTCCTGAACGCCGTCGACATGCAGAAGACCCCCGAAGGTCCGGCCCTGCGCGACGAGGACGAACGCATCTACGGCCTGCTGTTCAAGCGCACGCTGTTCATGTCGATGGTCATCACCTTCAGCTGTATCGCGCTGGCCTATCCGATCGCCTACCTGCTGGCGACGCTGCCGTCGCGCACCGCCAACCTGCTGATGATCCTCGTGCTGCTGCCCTTCTGGACGTCGCTTCTGGTGCGGACGAGCGCTTGGAAGGTGATGCTGCAACAGCAGGGTGTCATCAACGACGTGCTGGTCTGGATCGGGCTTGTGGACGATGCGAACCGATTGGTCATGATCAACAACCAGTTCGGTACGATCGTGGCGATGACCCACATCCTGCTGCCCTTCATGATCCTGCCGATGTATTCGGTCATGGCGACGATCCCGCCCAGCTATGTGCGCGCGGCCAAGTCGATGGGGGCGACAAACTTCACCGCCTTCCGTCGGGTCTATTTCCCGCAATCCATTCCGGGCATCGGCGCGGGTTCGATCCTCGTGTTCATCCTGTCGATCGGCTACTACATCACGCCGGAAATCGTCGGCGGCACCACGGGCACGTTCATTTCGAACCGGATCGCCTATCACATCTCGTCCTCGCTCAACTGGGGCCTTGCGGCCGCGCTGGGGACGATCCTGCTGGCGGTCGTGCTGCTCCTTTACTGGGCCTATGACAAGATCGTCGGCATCGACAACGTGAAGCTGGGGTAAGAGACATGGCTGTTCTGACTGCAAAAAAGAAAATGCCGCTAAGCTTTACCCTGCCCGTGGTGGGGGCCTTCGGGGCCTTTGCCGGGATATTCGTCGGGGCGTCGGTCTTTGGATCGTCTCTGCTGGGGATCGTGGTTGGCTTCGTCATCGCCGCCGCGCTGGCCTTTGTCGGTGTCGGGATCATGGGCGAGGCGCAGGAAAAGCCGACCCGCTGGGGGATCGCGGCGCTGATGGCGATCGGCGGCTTCCTTGCCGGCGGTGTCATGGGGCTGATCGTCGGCGGGCTGTTCGGCTGGTTCTTTGGCTGGGTGATCTATTGGATCGGTTACCGGCGCTACCGCATGCCGCTGGTGCCCTACCTGACCGCGGGGCAGGTGCTGTGGCATTACGGGTTCCGGGTGCTGTGCGGGGCGATCTTCGTCTTTCTGATCACGCCGATCATCGTGGTCATGCCGCTGTCGTTCAACGCCGAGGACTTCTTTACCTTCACGCCGGAAATGCTGCGGCTCGATCCCGAAGGCTACAGCCTGAAGCATTACCGGGACTTCCTGACCAATTCGGAATGGACCAGCGCGGTCTGGAACTCGATCACCATCGCGATCCCGGCGACCATCGTGTCGGTCAGCCTTGGGACCTTGGCGGCCATCGGCCTGAGCCAATCCCACGTGCCGGGCAAGCGGGCCATCATGGCGATCCTGATCTCGCCGATGATCGTGCCGCTGATCATTTCCGCCACGGGGATGTATTTCTTCTACTCGAACCCCTACATCCCGACGCCGTTCGGCAAGATCGAGCTTCCGTTTACCCTGACGGGGACGTGGGTGGGCATCGTTCTGGCGCATGCCGTGCTGGGCATTCCCTTCGTCATCATCACCGTGACGGCAACGCTGGTGGGCTTTGACCGCTCGCTGACCCGCGCCGCGGCGAATATGGGGGCCGATCCGGTGACGACCTTCTTCAAGGTGCAGATGCCGCTGATCCTGCCGGGGGTGATCTCGGGTGGCCTGTTCGCCTTCATCACGTCTTTCGACGAGGTGGTCGTCGTGATCTTCGTCGGCTCGGCCGAGTTGCAGACGCTGCCATGGCAGATGTTCACCGGTCTGCGCGAACAGATCAGCCCGACGATCCTTGCGGCGGCGACGATCCTTGTCGGCATCTCCATCGCGCTGCTGACGACGGTGGAAATCCTGCGGCGCCGGTCCGAACGCCTGCGCGGGATGAGCCCGGGCTGATAGGGCAATCGATTTAAAATCGACTTAAAACCGGCGGTCATGGCTGCCGGTTTTTCATTTTTTGACAACTGTGTTCCGTCATCTTCGGCCCATCGGCATCATGCAAGGAGTGGGTGGATGAGCCAGCATGACGACTCCCTCGTAGCGCAGGCGCGTAGCCTGACGGGCGAGGTCCCCTTTGAACCGGGTGAGATCTTTTATTCGCGCACCGACAAGCGCGGTGTCATCATCGAGGGGAACCGCACCTTCCGCCGTGTTTCGGGCTATGGCTGGAGCGAACTCAAGGGCGCTCCGCACAAGCTGGTGCGGCACCCGGACATGCCCAAGGGTGTGTTCAGCCTGTTCTGGCAACGTCTGCAGGCGGGCAAACGCATGGTGGCCTATGTCAAGAACCGCTCGAAGGACGGGCGGTATTACTGGGTTCTCGCCCTGACATGGCCCATCGAGGAAGGGTATCTTTCCGTTCGGATCAAGCCGACATCGGACCTGTTCGCCAAGGTGCAGGCCCTTTATGCCGACCTGCGCGAGGCGGAAAAGACCAAGGGGCTGTTGCCCGAGCAAAGCGCCGAACTCCTGCTCAAGCGCATCGGCGAGATGGGCTATCGCGACTATGAAAGCTTCATGGCGGATGCCCTGACCGCCGAGGTCAAGGCGCTGAAACGTCTGACCGGCGAGGCGCTGTCGCCAGTCGAAAAGCGCTTTTTCGCGATGGATGAGACGATTGGCGAATTGAATGCCGAGATCGACTCGCTCGTCGGTGTCATCCATTCGATCCGGACGGTGCCGATGAATATGCGCATTCTGGCCTCGCGGCTGGAAAATGCCGGGGGGCCGATCAGCGCCATCTCCGTGAACTACAGCCAGATGCTCGAAGAGATGTCGACCTGGGTTCAGAAATTCGTCGACGGCCCGGACAGCACCTACGCGCGCATCCATGCGGCGATCATGAATGGGCAGTTCCTTGTCTGCGCCTCGTCTGTCCAAAGCCGGATGTCGACCCAGTTCGCACAGGATCTCGAAGGGATCGCAGACGCCACGCGCCTGTTGGAAGACAAGGGAACGCTGGAGCGCGAGGCAGAGCGGTACCAAGCCGCCGCGCGGGACTCGCTCAAGCTCGTCGATACCGAGATGCGCCGCCTTGGCCGCTCCGTGCTCGATATGAAACGCTACGTGACCGGCCTCAGCTCGACCCGGATGATGTGCAAGATCGAAAGCGCGGCCCTCGCCCATGAGGGCAAGTCCTTGGCCGGGATCGTCGAGCAGCTGGACCAGTGTCAAAAGGACATCGAGCGCAGCCTTGCGAAAGTGGTGGAACTGAATTCGGTCATCCAGACGAATTCCTCGATGCTGGGGACCTTGCTGTGAGGGGCGTGCGATGAGGAGGGGCTGCAATGACTGACATGACGTCGAATTTCAGCCTTGCGACAGGCGCGTCGGCCAACGAGGCCACGTTTCAGCTGTCGGAACTTTTCTATTCCCGCACGGATCGGCGCGGGGTCATCGCCGCGGGGAACACGGTGTTCCAGCGGGTGGCCGGCTTCGACTGGGACGAGATGCTGGGCGCGCCGCACAAGATCATCCGGCACCCGGACATGCCCAAGGGGGTGTTCCAGCTGCTCTGGGACAATATCCTCGCCGGTCGGGCAACGGGCGCGTATGTCAAGAACCGGGCCAAGTCCGGGCGCTATTACTGGGTTTTCGCGCTTGTGGTGCCGATCGAGGGTGGTTTCATCTCGACCCGGATGAAGCCGAGCACGCCGATCTTCGACACGGTGCAAGAGCTGTACAAGGACCTGCTGGAGGCAGAGGCTCGCGACAGGCTGAGCCCGTCCGACAGCGCCCGCATCCTGCTGGAGCGCGTGCGCGACTTAGGCTTTGCCAATTACGAAACCTTCCAGAGCCACGCGCTTGCAACCGAATACGCAGCGCGCAACAAGGCGCTGGGGAGGACCGGCGAAACCCTGCAACGCCGTTTCGTCGAGATGGGTCAGGCGATCATGCAGGTGCAGGTCGAAACCTCGGAACTGACCGAGGCGTTCAAGTCGATCCGCACCGTCCCGATGAACATGCGCATCATCGCCTCGCGGCTGGAAAATGCCGGGGGACCCATCAGCGCGATTTCGGTGAACTACAGCCAGATGCTTGAAGAAATGTCGACTTGGGTCGATACCTTTGTCGATGGCGACAACTGCGTCTTTGCCCGCATCCGCGATGCCATCCTGCGCGGCCAGTTCCTGAGCTTTGCCGAAGCGCTGCAGTGCGAAATGCACCGTCTCTTCGAGGATACCGACGGGGACTATCCCGAACGTATCGACATCGCCCGCGAAAGCCGCGAACTCAAGGCGCTTGGCCAGCAGTTCAGCCGGGAAATGACCCAGTCGCTGGAACATGTCGAAGCCGAGGCCAAGCGGTTCGCGCGGTCTGTTCTGGACATGAAGCGTTACGTGACCGGGCTCAGTTCGACGCGGATGATGTGCAAGATCGAAAGCGCGGCTCTGGGGGATAGCGGGACGGCCCTCGCGGGGATCGTCGAACAACTCGACACCTGTCAGACGGATATCGAGAAGCGTCTGGCCCGGATCGTCGAGCTGAACTCCGTCATCCAGTCAAATACGGCGATGCTGCGCACGCTGATCTGAGCCATCGGCAAATGTCGGGCGGGGCTGATCCCCGCCCATTTTTGGATCAGCTGCGGACCAGCTTTTCATAGCTTTCGGCGATGTCGCGCGTCAGCGCGCCGACCTCGAAGGTGTAGTCGCCGATCTGGCCGACAGGGGTCACCTCGGCGGCGGTGCCGGTCAGCCAGCACTGTTCGAACCCTTCCAGCTCTTCCGGCATAATGTGGCGTTCATGCACGGTGATGCCCTTTTCCTTCAGCATCCGGATGACGGTCTGACGGGTCAGCCCGTTCAGGAAGCAATCGGGCTTGGGCGTGTGGACCTCGCCATCCTTCACGAAGAAGATGTTGGCGCCGGTGCATTCCGCGACGTAGCCGCGATAATCCATGAACAGCGCATCCGAACAGCCCTTGGCCTCGGCCTCGTGCTTGGAATGGGTGCAGATCATGTAAAGGCCGGCGGCCTTGGCATGCACGGGGATGGTTTCGGGCGAGGGGCGCTTCCACTTGGCGATGTCGATCTTCGCGCCCTTGAACTTGGCGTCTCCATAATAGTTGCCCCAAGCCCAAACGGCGATGGCGAGGCGAACCGGGTTGCGTGCCGAAGCGACACCCATATCGGGACCGGCCCCGCGCCATGCGACAGCGCGCACATAGGCGTCGGTCAGGCCGTTGGCCTCCAGCGTGGCTTTCTTCGCCGCTTCGATTTCATCGACGGTGTAGGGGATCTGGAAGCCCAGCTCACCGGCAGAGAAATGCAGCCGCTCCGAATGCTCGCGCGACAGGAAAATCTTGCCGTTATAGGCGCGCTCGCCCTCGAAGACGGACGAGGCATAGTGCAGCGCATGGGTCAGGACATGCACCTGCGCCGACCGCCATTCGACCAGTTGGCCATCCATCCAGATCTTGCCGTCGCGGTCGTCATATGATCCATCAGCCATCGCAGTTCTCCTCAGGGCGATTTTCACTTGTTGCGCCAGACAGGTCCGAAACGGACATAATGTTGCGCCAAAACTGAGATTCTCTACCAATCCTCACTTGGAATGTCAACAAGACTGACTTAAACTGCCGAAAAAGGCGACAAGGGGCACGAGGTCGATGGCCGAAAGCCAGAATTTGCAAGGCGAGACGCTGCTATATCTCACGGATGAGCAGTTGCGGCAGGGAATCGAGGCCATGTTCTTTGCCTATCGCGGGTTCACCGACGATCCCGACCGCATCCTTGCCGGGCTCAGCTATGGGCGCGCCCACCATCGCGCGCTGCATTTCATCAATTGCGCGCCGGGCACCACGGTCAACAATTTGCTCAGTATTCTGGGGGTGACCAAGCAATCTCTGAACCGTGTCTTGCGTACATTGGTCGAGGATGGTCTGGTCGAAAGCCGGGTCGGGCGAAACGACAAGCGCGAACGGCATCTCTATCTGACCGAGGCCGGCGCTGCGCTGGAGCGCGACCTGTCGGATGCGCAACGCGCCCGCATGCGCGCGGCCTATCGACAGGCCGGGCCGGAGGCGGTCGCAGGCTTCCGCAAGGTACTGGAGGCGATGATGGATCCGGACATGCGCCGGGCCTATCAGAAACTGAGGGAGGGACGAGGATGAGCGATGCCGATGCGCATCTGTTGATCGTCGATGACGACGAGCGGATCCGGGGCCTTCTGCAGAAGTTCCTGATCCGGAACGGGTTTCTGGTCAGCGCCGCGCGGGATGCGGCGCATGCGCGGCGTATTCTCGCGGGGCTCGACTTTGACCTGATCGTGCTCGACGTGATGATGCCGGGCGAGGACGGGGTCAGCCTGACCGCGGGCATCCGCGAGACGCGGACCACGCCGATCCTGCTGCTGACCGCCCGGGCCGAAACCGAGGACCGGATCAAGGGGCTGGAAGCGGGGGCGGACGATTACCTCGCCAAGCCGTTCGAGCCAAAGGAACTGCTGCTCCGGATCAACGCCATCCTCCGCCGCATGCCGGAAACCAAACCGGAGGAAAGCGCACCCAAGCTGTTGACCCTTGGCGACATCCGCTATGACATCGAGCGCGGCGAGATGTGGCAGGGCGAGGACATGATCCGCCTGACGGCCACCGAGGCGCAGCTGATGCGGATTTTCTCCAGCCGACCGGGCGTGGCACTCAGCCGCACGGAATTGGTCGAGGAGTTGGGGCGCGACAAGGGGCAGGCGCAGGAGCGCGCCGTCGATGTGCAGATCACCCGCCTGCGCCGCAAGCTGGAGGCGGACCCGAAACAGCCACGCTATCTTCAGACGGTGCGCGGTGCCGGATACATGCTGGCACCGGATTGAACACAGCCACGATTTTTCAGGGAAAATCGGAAGGGGGAGCCATGACAACCGCATTGATCACACATGCCGACGGGTTGGAGCACCGCACGCCCGAGGGCCACCCGGAACGGGTCGCGCGTCTGGAACATGTCTTGCATGCGCTGGCCGGGCTGGATTTGAAGCGCGAAAGCGCGCCCGAAGCCGGGGATGACCTGCTGCGGCTTTGCCATCCGCAGCGCTATATCGACCGGATCGTCGCGGCAGAACCCGCCGAGGGCATCCATCAGCTGGACGCCGATACGTGGATGTCACCGGGCTCGGTCCGGGCGGCAAGGCGCGCGGCGGGCGGGGCGGCGTTGGCCGTCGATCTGGTGCTGGATGGCGCGGTCGGCAATGCCTTTTGCGCGACGCGCCCGCCGGGCCACCATGCCGAGCGCGAGACCCCGATGGGCTTTTGCCTGTTCGGCACGGCGGCTTTGGCGGCGAAACACGCGCTGGAGCGTGGGCTGGACCGTGTGGCCGTCGTCGATTTCGACGTGCATCATGGCAATGGCACGCAGGACCTGCTGTGGGACGAGGCGCGCGCGCTGTTCATAGGCAGCCACCAGATGCCGCTCTGGCCCGGAACGGGCAGCGCGGAGGAGCGCGGCGCCCATGACAACGTGGTCAACATGCCCTTGCCGCCCGACTCGGGCGGGGCCGAGATGCGCGCGGCGTGGAGCGCGGCGTTCGACCGGCTGCGGGCCTTCAGGCCAGAGCTGATCGTGATCTCGGCCGGGTTCGACGCCCATGCGGATGACCCTCTGGCGCAGCTGAACTGGCAGGTTGAGGATTTCGTCTGGGTGACGCGCGGGCTGTGCGATGTCGCGGCGGATATCTGCGGGGGCAAGGTGGTCTCGACTTTGGAGGGCGGCTATGATTTGTCCGCGCTCAGCGCCAGCGCAAAGGCGCATGTCGAGACATTGATGGAGGCCAGCGCATGAGCGAGACACCGGTTGACGAGATGAGCTTTGAACAGGCCATGGCCGAGCTGGAACGCGTCGTCGGCGCGCTGGAGCGCGGCGATGTGGCGCTGGAGGAGTCGATCAAGCTGTACGAACGCGGGGCCGAGTTGCGCAAGCGTTGCGAGGCCAAGCTGAAAGAGGCCGAGGAAAAGGTTCACGCGATCACGCTGGACGCCGAGGGCAACCCGACGGGCACGAAGCCGGTCGAGGGGCTCTGATGCAGTTTCCCGACGGGCTGGCGGCTGCCGCGCGGGCCGTCGAGGCGCATTTTCAACGTATACTTGATGCATACAATCCGCTGCCGGTCGTCGAGGCCATGGGCTATGCCGCCTCGGGTGGCAAGCGGCTGCGGGCTTATCTCGTGCTCGAAAGCGCGCGTATACATGATGTCGACCCTGTGCATGCAATATGGCCAGCCACGGCGATCGAGGCCATTCACGCCTATTCGCTGGTCCATGACGACTTGCCATGCATGGATGATGACGACCTGCGCCGGGGTCTGCCCACCCTCCACCGGAAATGGGACGAGGCGACAGCCGTTCTGGCAGGTGATGCCCTGCAAACGCTGGGCTTCGAACTGTGCCTTGACCCCTCGGGACATCCGCAGGCAGGCGTGCGCGCCGATCTTGCGCTGAGCCTTGCCCGCGCCGCTGGCGCGCGCGGGATGGTGCTGGGGCAGGCGCTGGACATGGCTGCCGAAGCCGCCGACGGCCCGCTGACGCTCGACCAGATCACCGCGTTGCAGGCGGGCAAGACGGGTGCGCTGATCACGTGGTCCGCGCAGGCGGGCGCGCGGCTGGCGCAGGCGGATATCGCGCCCCTGACGGCCTATGCCGATGCGGTGGGGCTGGCCTTTCAGATCTGGGACGATGTGCTGGATGTCGAGGGGGATGCCGCCACCGTCGGCAAGGCCGTGGGCAAGGATGCGGGCCGCGGCAAGGCGACTTTTGTCAGCCTGCTGGGCCTCGAAGAGGCAAAACGACGCGCTGCACATCTCGTGCACGAAGCCTGCACAGCCCTAGATGTATACGGTGACAAGGCTGATGGCTTGCGGGACTGCGCCCGTTTCGTTATCTCGCGCGACAGCTAATTTCGAAAGGACCGACATGTCCGACAGGCCCGCAACGCCGCTTTTGGACCGGGTGAACAGCCCGGCCGACCTGAAGCATTTCTCCGATGCCGAGCTTCTGCGTCTGGCGGATGAATTGCGCGCAGAGACGATATCAGCCGTGTCCGAGACCGGCGGGCATCTGGGCGCCGGGCTGGGGGTGGTTGAACTTACCGTGGCCTTGCACAGCGTCTTTGACACCCCGCGTGACAAGATCATCTGGGACGTCAGCCACCAGTGCTATCCGCACAAAATCCTAACCGGGCGGCGCGACCGCATGCGGACCCTGCGCCAGAAGGACGGTCTGTCGGGCTTCACGAAGCGGTCCGAGTCGCCCTATGACCCGTTCGGCGCGGCGCATTCCAGCACCTCGATCAGCGCGGCGCTGGGCTTTGCCGTGGCGCGCGATCTGGGCGGCAATTGCGACACCGGCCATGGCGATGCGATCGCGGTGATCGGTGATGGCGCGATGAGCGCGGGCATGGCCTTCGAGGCCTTGAACAATGCGGGCCATCTGAAAAAGCGCCTGATCGTCATCCTGAACGACAACGAGATGAGCATCGCGCCGCCCACCGGCGCGCTGTCCTCCTACCTGTCGCGGCTTTATGCCGAGGCGCCCTTTCAGGATTTCAAGGCTGCCGCCAAGGGCGCGGTGTCGATGCTGCCCGAACCCTTCCGCGAGGGCGCCAAGCGCGCGAAGGAGATGCTCAAGGGCATGACCGTGGGCGGCACCTTGTTCGAGGAGTTGGGCTTCAGCTATCTCGGTCCCATCGACGGGCATGATCTGGGACAATTGCTGCCGATCCTGCGCACCGTGCGCCAGCGCGCGACCGGGCCGATCCTGATCCACGCCCTGACGAAAAAGGGCAAGGGCTACAGCCATGCCGAACACGCCCCCGACAAGGGCCACGCGCGGGCAAAGTTCGACGTGGTCACCGGCAAGCAGAAGAAGGCGCCGTCGAACGCGCCGTCCTATACCCGGGTCTTTGCCGATGCGCTGATGGCGGAGGCCGCCGACGATCCCATGGTCTGCGCGGTGACGGCGGCGATGCCCGACGGCACGGGGCTGGACCTCTTTGCCGAACGGTATCCCTCGCGCTGTTTCGACGTGGGCATTGCCGAGCAGCATGGCGTGACCTTCTGCGCCGGTCTGGCCGCGGGCGGGCTGAAACCGTTTTGCGCAATGTATTCGACCTTCCTGCAACGCGGCTATGATCAGGTCGTGCATGATGTGGCGATCCAGCGCCTGCCGGTGCGCTTTGCCATCGACCGCGCGGGCTTGGTCGGGGCCGATGGCGCGACCCATGCCGGGTCGTTCGACGTGGCCTATCTGGCGAACCTGCCCGGGTTCGTGGTGATGGCAGCCGCCGATGAGGCGGAACTGAAACACATGGTGGCGACGGCTGTCGCGCATGACGCGGGGCCGATTGCCTTCCGCTACCCGCGCGGCGAGGGCGAGGGCGTCGAGATGCCCGCCCGCGGCATCCCGCTGGAGATCGGCAAGGGCCGGATGATCCAAGAGGGCAGCCGCGTCGCGATCCTCTCCTTCGGCACCCGTCTGGGCGAGGTGATGAAGGCGTCCGAGGCGCTTGGCGCGCGTGGCATCACGCCGACTGTGGCGGATGCGCGCTTTGCCAAGCCGCTGGACCGGGACTTGATCCTGAAGCTGGCCGCCGGTCACGATGCGCTGATCACTGTCGAAGAAGGGGCCGTCGGGGGCTTTGGCTCGCATGTGGCGCAGTTGCTGGCCGAGGAAGGCGTGTTTGACCACGGGTTGAAGTATCGGTCGATGGTGCTACCGGATATCTTCATCGACCAGTCTTCGCCCAAGGACATGTACGACACGGCGGCGATGAATGCCGAGCATATCGAGGCCAAAGTGCTTGATGTGCTGGGTGTGGGTGTTCTGGACAAGCGCGCCTGAGGTAGGATGGGTGATCACCCATCCTACTTTAGATCAGCCCCGACCAAATCGTCAGCAGGATCAGGTAGATCGCCGCGCCTTGCAGATAGCCGGCCAGCAGGTACGCCCCGTCGCGGGTCATCAGCCCGAACATCATCATCGACACGGCCCCCGCGCCGAATGACGTGACAAACGGCAAGAGCTCCAGCACGGGCCAACCGATCGCCAGTACGATCACGCTCAAATAGGTCAGCGGTTGCGCGGCTTTGGAACTGAGCGGCCGCCATCTCGGGCGCGAAAACCGATCCATCCAGGAGGATGGCCTTGCCAGCCAATCAAGCGCCTTGCTCATCCGCCGACTCGACACCGAGCGGCGCATCAGAAAGCCCGGAAGCCACAGGTGTTTGCGCCCGAACAGCGCCTGCGCCGCGATCAGGGTGATCAGCAGCCCACCCAAGGTGGGCACGCTGGGGATGCCGGATAGCGGCGACACCAGCAACACGGCCGGGACAAGGATCACCGCCGGAAAGGAGCGCCCGCCGACCCGTTCGACCATGTCGTGGACGGACATCTGGTCCTGACTCTCATGCGGGCGCAGGGCGTCGAGCAGTTCGGTCAACGAACCGGGCGAGGGCCTGTCCTCAGGCTCGGTCGTCATCTGCGGCTTGCTCCTGCGCCAGCAGCGCGGCAAGGCCGCTGCGGTAATCCGGGTAGGTCAGGGTCAGGCCCAGTTCACGCTTGATCCGCGCATTCGAGACGCGCTTGCTTTCGGCGTAGAAGCTGCGGGCCATCGGCGTGAAATCGGCCTCCTCAAAGGGGATCGCGGGCGGTACGGGCAGGCCCAGCAACCGGGCGCCATATGCGATCACGTCTTGCGGCGGCGCGGGGTCGTCGTCGCACAGGTTGTAGATCGCACCGGGGCGGGGGGCCTTGATCGAGGCCTCCAACGCCTGCGCGATGTCCTCCACATGGATGCGCGAAAACACTTGGCCGCCCTTGATGATGCGCCGCGCCGTCCCGTTGCGAAGCTTGGAAAAGGGGCCGCGGCCGGGGCCGTAGATCCCGGCAAGGCGAAAGATGTGCAGCGGCAGATCGGTGATCGCCTGCCACTGGGCCTCGGCCTCGGCGCGGGCCTTGCCGCGCTTCGTCGACGGGGCGAGGGGGGTGGTCTCATCGACCCAGCCGCCTTGGTGGTCGCCGTAAACGCCGGTGGTCGAGAGGTAGCCCGCCCATGTCAGCTCCGGCGCACGGGCGGAGATGGCATCGCCCACCAGCGCCAGCGAGGGGTCGCCGTCCTGCGGACCGGCCGAGACCAGCACATGGCTGGCATCCGCGAGGGCCTCGGTCACGGCCTCGGGCTGCCATAGCACCGGCGTGACCCCTTGCGCGCGCAGCGATTCGGCCTTCGCCGGATCGCGTGTGGTGCCCAGAACGGTCCAGCCTTGCGGCAACAGGCGGCGGGCCAGCGCCTGCGCGCAATAGCCATGTCCCAGAGATAACAGCGTGTTTTCCATGCGCTATAGGTGGCGCTGCGCCTCGTGAAAGGCAAGCGTTACAAAAAGTTCTTTTCTGTATGCCTTTCGTAACATATACTGCCGGTGCAGGTTCACGGAGGAGAAGACGCATGTATTCCCAAGGACTGATCGGCGCGGACAGCCGGACCGAGGAAACGCCAGAGTTTCTGGAGCGTTTTCAGGCGCGTATCGATGCCGAGGAAAAGATCGAGCCGAATGACGCGATGCCAGAAGGCTATCGCCGCACGCTGGTGCGCCAGATCGGTCAGCACGCCCATTCCGAGATCGTCGGTATGCTGCCCGAGGGCAACTGGATCACCCGCGCGCCGTCCCTGCGCCGCAAGGCCGCGCTGCTGGCCAAGGTGCAGGACGAGGGCGGGCACGGGCTTTACCTCTATTCCGCCGCCGAGACGCTGGGTGTCTCGCGCGAGCAGATGACCGAGGAATTGCTGTCGGGCAAGGCCAAGTATTCCTCGATCTTCAACTATCCCACGCTGTCCTGGGCCGATATCGGCATCATCGGCTGGCTTGTCGATGGCGCGGCGATCATGAACCAGATCCCGCTGTGCCGCTGTTCCTTTGGGCCGTATGCCCGCGCGATGATCCGGGTTTGCAAGGAGGAGTCGTTCCACCAGCGGCAGGGCTATGAGATCGTCATGACCTTGGCGCGCGGGACAGACGCGCAGCGCGAGATGGTTCAGGATGCCCTGAACCGCTGGTGGTGGCCGTCGATCATGATGTTCGGACCGCATGACAGCGACAGCCAGCATTCGGATCAGAACATGGCGTGGAAGATCAAGCGCTTCTCCAATGACGAGCTGCGGCAGAAATTCATCGACGCGACCGTGCCGCAGGCGGAGTATCTAGGCCTGACGATCCCCGACCCGGACCTGACATGGAACGAGGAGAAGGGTGGCTATGACCACGGGCCGATCGACTGGGACGAGTTCTGGCGCGTGGTGAAAGGCCATGGCCCGATGGCGCGCGACCGGATCAAGGCGCGGCGTAAGGCTTGGGACGACGGCGCTTGGGTGCGCGAGGCGGCCTTGGCCCATGCGGAGAAGCGTCGGGCGCGCAAGCAGACGATGGCCGCGGAATAGGGTTTCGCCCCGGGCTGCGCCCGGGCCGACCCGCGCGGGCTGCGCCCGCGTTGCGCGCCTGCGGCGCGATGGGGGCTCTGCCCCCCAAACCCCCGCGGTATTTCGGGCCAGAAGAAGCAGGGCCCTTTCGAGACTTTTGGAGGAATGAACATGGCCGAGACGCCGCTTTGGGAAGTTTTCATTCGGCCCCGCAACGGGTTGTCGCACAAGCATGTGGGCTCGATCCACGCCGCCGACGAGGTGCTGGCCGTGCAGGCGGCGCGCGATGTCTATACGCGGCGGGGTGAGGGGACCTCGATCTGGGTGGTCCGGTCGGCGGATATCGTGGCGTCGGACCCGGATCAGGCGGCGGAGAATTTCGAGCCGACGGCGGGAAAGGTGTATCGCCACCCGACCTTCTACGAGATTCCCGAGGAAGTGGGGCATATGTGATGGCCCTTTTCGACGCAATTCTGGAACTGGCGGACGATCATCTGGTCTTGGGGCACCGGCTGTCGGAATGGTGCGGCCATGCGCCGATGCTGGAGGAAGACCTCGCCATGCCGAACATGGCGCTGGACCTGATCGGCACGGCACGGACGCTGTATGACCATGCGGGCAAGCTGGAAGGGGCCGGGCGCGACGAGGATGCGCTGGCCTATACGCGCGGCGAGCGGGAGTATCGCAACCTGCTGCTGGTCGAACGCCCCAATGAGGATTTCGCCCACACCATGCTGCGGCAACTGTATTTTGCCGCCTTCATGGAGCCCTATTGGCAGGCCTGTCTGGACCACGAGGATGAGGTGGTGCGCGGCGTCGCGGGCAAGGCGATCAAGGAGATGGCCTATCACATCCGCCATGCGGGCGAATGGGTGATCCGGCTGGGTGACGGCACCGAGGAGAGCGCGCGGCGGATGCGCGAAGCGGTCGATGCGCTGCACCTGTATACCGGCGAGTTGTTTGAGGAGGGTGCCGCCGAGGGGGTCTTGCCCGCGCGGGCGGCGATGCGGCCTGTTTGGGAGGACACCGTGGGGCGCATCTTTGCCGAGGCCGGGTTGGACATGCCCGAGGGCGCGATTGCGCTGTCCGGCGGGCGGCGCGGTGAGCATGGTGAGGGGCTGGGCCACTTGCTGGCCGAGATGCAGTCGCTGCACCGGGCGCATATCGGCGCGACATGGTAGTCTTGGACGATACCCGCGCCTGGGAGGCGGCGGCCTCGGTCCCCGACCCGGAGGTGCCCTGCGTCAGCGTGGCCGAACTGGGCATCCTGCGCTGGGTCCGGATGGAGGGTGGCGTGGCCGTGGCCGGTGTGACGCCGACCTATTCGGGCTGCCCGGCGACCTTGGCGATCGAGTTGGCGATCGAGACGGCGCTGCTGGAGGCGGGCTTCGAGGCGCGGATCGAGCGGGTCTTGTCGCCCGCATGGACGACCGACTGGATCACCGACGCGGGGCGCGAGAAGCTGCGCGCCTACGGGATCGCCCCGCCGGTCGCGGGCGCGGGCAAGGCGGCCCTGTTCGACAGTCCGACCGTCTGCTGCCCGCGTTGCGGCAGCGAAAACACCATGAAGATCAGCGAGTTCGGCTCGACCGCGTGCAAGGCGCACTACCAGTGCAAGGCCTGCGCGGAGCCGTTCGACTATTTCAAATGCATCTGAGGAGGGGCGCATGTTCCACCAGTTGACCATTTCCGAAGTCCGGCCCGAAGGCGATGGCGCCGTGGCCGTGTCCTTTGACGTGCCGGAGACCGCGCGCGAGGCGTTTGCCTTTGCGCCGGGGCAGTACCTGACCTTGCGGGCCGATGTGGATGGCGCGGATCTGCGCCGGTCCTATTCCATCGCGACCGCGCCGGGGCGCGGCCTGACCGTAGGCATCAAGCGCGTCGAAGGCGGGGTGTTTTCGACCTTTGCGCAGTCGCTGAAGGTCGGGGACGCGATTCAGGTCATGCCGCCCGAGGGGCGCTTTACCTGCAAGGGCGAGGGCCGCGTGGTGCTGGTCGCCGCCGGGTCCGGCGTGACGCCGATGGTGGCGATTGCCGCCGAGCGGCTGGCGGCGGGGGCCGAGGTGACGCTGGTCTATGGCAACCGCAATTCCGGCTCTATCATGTTCCGCGAGGCGTTGGAGCAGTTGAAGGACCGGTATCTGGAGCGCTTCACCCTGATCCATGTGCTGTCGCGAGAGCCGCAGGATGTGGACCTGCTGAACGGGCGGGTCTCGGGCGCGAAGCTGCTGGAATTGGCCAAGGCCGGTGCGATCGATCTGGCCGGGGCCGAGGGGGTCTTTCTGTGTGGTCCGGGCGAGATGATCGAGGATGTGGCGCAGGCGTTGGAGGGGCTCGTTCCGCCCGAGCGCGTGCATTTCGAGCGCTTCTATACCGAGGATGGCCCGCGTCCGGCGCGCTCGGCTGCGGCGGAGAAAGCCGCCGAGGCCGGGGTGCAGGTCGAGGTCGTTCTGGACGGCGCACGGCGCAGCTTTGCCTTCGAGGCGCAGGATGACAACGTCGTCGATGCGGCGGCGCGGGCCGGGCTGGAACTGCCCTATAGCTGCAAGGGCGGCATGTGCTGCACCTGCCGCTGCAAGGTGGCCGGGGGCGCGGCAGAGATGGCGGTGAATTACTCGCTGGAGCCGTGGGAACTGGAGGCGGGTTTCATCCTTGCGTGTCAGGCGCGCCCGGTGTCGGACAGCCTTGTGCTGGATTTCGACGAAAGCTGACCACTGGGCGGGGTTTTGCCGAGCGATGCTGGCGGGACTCCCCTTTGGCGGGGCGATGGGGCATTGGAACGGCAGTTTGCCGGAGATGGCCCCATGTTGACACGTCGTTCGATGATCCTGTCCTGCCTTGCGGTGGCGGCCTGTACGGCCCAGCCGGAGCCGGAACCGGTGCGGATCGATCCGCCGCTTTACCCGAACGAGACGCCGGAATTGCGGGCGATCCTGAACAAGTGGGCGGATCACTATGAATTGCCGCGCCGATTGGTACACCGTCTGGCCATTCGCGAAAGCACGCATCGCCCTTGGGCGCGGAATGGGCCCTATTGGGGCTTGTTCCAGATCCTGCCTGCCACGGCGCGGACGATGGGCTTTTCCGGTCGGAACGAGGATCTTCTGGATGCGGATACCAACGCGAAATACGCGCTCAAGTATCTGCGCGGGGCCTATTTGGTCGCCAAGGGGAACGAGGACGCGGCGATCATGTGGTATGCCAAGGGCTATTACTACGAGGCCAAGCGGCAAGGTCTGCTGGTCGAGACCGGGCTGCGTCCGGGGTGAGATCGGGTAGGATGGGTTTAACCCATCCTACTTTGAATTGCACCCCTCGGCGCGGGTGCTACTGTTGATCCATGACGGATTTGGACAGCGCCTACGGGCTTGAAACCCCCGACGACAATCTCAGGCTCTATCGCGATTGGGCGCAGAGCTATGATCAGGATTTTGCCGAAGGTATGGACTATGTCCTGCCCTTGCGTGTGGCCGAGGCGTTTCGCGCGGCGGGTGGTCACG
This sequence comes from Tropicibacter alexandrii, assembly GCF_003667315.2. Taxonomy (GTDB): domain Bacteria; phylum Pseudomonadota; class Alphaproteobacteria; order Rhodobacterales; family Rhodobacteraceae; genus Tropicibacter; species Tropicibacter alexandrii. The sequence continues at coordinate 44,243 of NZ_RCTZ02000003.1, forward strand.
GGCCGGTGCTGGACCTCGGGGCAGGCACGGGGCTGTGCGGCGTCGCGCTGAAGGCGCTGGGCTTCGACGCGGTCGATGCCTGCGACCTGTCGCAGGAGATGCTGGACGTGGCCGCGGAAAAGGGCGCCTATCGGCGCCTGTTCACTGGCAACATGCTTGAAACCCTGCCTGTCGAGGACGCCACCTATGGCGGCATCGTCAGTTCCGGGACCTTCACGCATGGACATGTGGGGCCGGAGGCGCTGGGCGAGGTGCTGCGCGTCGTGGCCCCGGGCGCGGTCATCGCCCTGTCGATCAATGCGGAACATTGGGTGGCGCAGGGCTATGATTCGGCATTTGACGCGCTGGGCGCGCAGATCACGGACCTGACGGTGCGAGAGCAGCGCATCTACGGCGACGCAGCGACCGGCCCGCATGCCGGGGACCTGAGCCGCGTCACCACGTTCCGCAAGGGCGCCTGATCCCGCCCGGCATCAGGTCGCGTAATTCGAGCCCTCTTCGTCAAGGATCGCCTGAAGTTCCGCGAGGTGGCGGATGTCCTGTTCGGGATAGGTCTCGATTTCATGCGCGGTCTTTTCGGCCACATCATCGGGCAGCACGTCCAGCGGCTGGCCGGTTTGCAGCGCCATGATGTAATTCTGCGCCGCGCGTTCGAAATAGAACATCCGGTTGAAGGTCTCGGCCACGGTGTCGCCGATCACCATGACGCCGTGATTGCCCATGATCAGGGTCTTGACCTTGGGGTCCTGGAGCAATTCGGCGCAGCGCGCGCCTTCTTCCTCGAAGGCCAGCCCGCCGTAATTGTCGTCGATCGCCACGCGGTTGAAGAACATCGCGGCGTTCTGGTCGATCGGGGGCAGGCGCTTGTCCTTGAGGCTGGCCAGCACCGTGGCATAGGGCGAATGCACATGCATGGCACAGCGCGCATGGGCGCAGGCCCGGTGCAGCCCGCCATGCAGCCCCCATGCGGTCGGGTCGGGCGCGCCGGGGCGGTTCAGCGTCTCGGGGTCGTTGGCATCCACCACGATCAGGTCCGACGCCTTGATCCGGGAAAAATGCATCTGGTTGGGGTTCATCAGGAACTTCGTCCCGTCGTCATTGATCGCCAGCGAAAAATGGTTGGCGACGGCTTCGTGCATGTTCAGGCGAACGGTCCAGCGAAACGCCGCGGCGAGGTCGACGCGTTCCTGCCAGAAATCGAGGTTGGCACGGGTTTGAGGTGCGGTCATTGTGGCCTCCTTTTCGTTGCGGCCATTGGGACGGCTGCGGGCCTGACTGTCAAGCGACGCGAGGGACGTCTTGAACCGGTTACAGAAGGCTGGCAGGCTGGCGCAATAACAAGAAAAGAAAGGGTATGTTCATGCAGGATCAGGCAGGTCAGTTGGAAGTCGTCTCGCCGCGGGTGCCGGGGGCGGAGTTGTACGATGACCCGAAGGCCGCCGTGGCGCGGCTGTGCGAGCTCTACGATGCAGCGGCGGAGTTCCTGCGCGATACCTTTCTGGCGGCCATGGAGAGCGGCCATCCCGGCGTGCGCTACCGCGCTTATTACCCGGAAATCCGGCTGGCGACGACCAGCTATTCCAAGACCGACAGCCGGTTGAGCTTTGGCCATGTGACCGCGCCGGGGATCTATGCGACGACGGTGACGCGGCCGAAGATGTTCCGTTCCTACCTCGAACAGCAGCTTGGGCTGTTGCTGCACAACCATCAGGTCAAGGTGCAGATCGGGCTTTCGGATACGCCGATGCCGGTGCATTTCGCCGTGGCGAATTACCCGCATATCACCGTCCCGCAAGAGGGCGCGGGCAGCTTTACCCTGCGCGATGTGTTTGACGTGCCGGATCTGGACAGCACCAATGACGACATCGTCAATGGCGTGGCCGAGGCCGGGCCTTTGGGCGAACGCCCGCTGGCGCCCTTCACCGCGCAGCGCGTGGATTACAGCCTTGCCCGTCTGGCGCATTATACGGCGACCGATCCGGAGCATTTCCAGAACCACGTCCTGTTCACCAACTACCAGTTCTATGTCTCGGAATTCGAGGCCTATGCCCGCGCGCAACTGGCCGATCCCGAGAGCGGCTATACCGGCTTCGTCAGCACCGGGAATGTCGAGATCACCGATGCGACGACGCCCATCCCGCATCCCGAGCGCATGCCGCAGATGCCGACCTACCACCTCAAGCGCGAGGGCGGGGGCGGCATCACGCTGGTCAATATCGGCGTGGGGCCGTCCAACGCCAAGACCGCGACCGACCATATCGCCGTGTTGCGCCCGCATGCCTGGCTGATGGTCGGGCATTGCGCGGGCCTGCGCAATTCCCAGTCTCTGGGGGATTTCGTGCTGGCCCATGCCTATCTGCGCGAGGACAAGGTGCTGGATGACGACCTGCCGGTCTGGGTGCCGATCCCGGCGCTGGCGGAAATCCAGATCGCGCTGGAAGAGGCGGTGGCGCTGGAAACCCAGCTCAAGGGCTATGACCTGAAACGGGTGATGCGGACGGGCACGGTGGCCAGCGTCGACAATCGCAACTGGGAACTGCGCGAGATGACCGGCCCGGTGCAGCGCCTGTCGCAGTCGCGGGCCATCGCGCTGGACATGGAATCGGCGACGATCGCGGCGAACGGGTTTCGCTTTCGGGTGCCATACGGAACGCTCTTGTGCGTCAGCGACAAGCCGCTGCATGGCGAACTGAAATTGCCCGGGATGGCCTCGGATTTCTACAAGACGCAGGTCGCCCGGCACCTGATGATCGGGATTCGCGCCATGGAGGCCTTGCGGGAGATGCCGCTGGAGCGTATCCACAGCCGGAAGTTGCGCAGTTTCGAGGAAACCGCGTTCCTGTGACGTCGCGAAACCGGCCTGAATGGGCCACAAAATGCCTGTTTCGTTGGGGTTTCGGCCCACGAATTATTGTGTTCCCTGTCTAGATGCTGTTTTATCCGCGCTCAGGGGCCCAACAGACCGGGCAGTGAAGGCGCGCCACGAAATTAGATGTGTGGCGCTCGCAAAGGAGACCATGAAATGGCGAATAAACCGATGACGAAGACTCAGCTGGTCGCAGCGCTGGCCGAAAAGATGGACGCGGACAAGAAGACCGCGAATGCGGCTCTGGACGGGCTGATCGAGATCATCACCTCCGAAGTGTCGGGTGGTGGTGCCGTGACCCTGCCGGGCGTCGGCAAGATCTACTGCAAAGAGCGCCCCGAGCGCATGGTGCGCAACCCCGCCACCGGCGAGCAGTTCAAGAAGGAAGCCGACAAGCAGGTCAAGATGACCATCGCCAAGGCGCTGAAGGACAGCGTGAACGGCTGATCCCTTCGATGGATTTGACTGAAAGGGTCGCGTTTCGCGGCCCTTTTTGTTTCTTGGGATGGGGCGGACGCTGTTCTCGGCTACGCCTCGAAGACGCCCCGCCCACCATCCCTTGGGCTGTTGCGCCCGGATTACAGCAGAAAGTCGTCCGCTGTCGGGGTGATCGATCCATCCAGTAGCAATTCGCCATCTGCCGTGCCATCGCCGTCCTGGTCGATCTGCACCAAGGTCCAGGCGCCAACCGTGCTGGCCCGGACTTCGGCTGCCGTTCCGGAGAACGCGGCCGACCCGATGAAGTCATAGTGCCCCTGATTGCCGACCGTGCCCCCCCTGGGTGCCTGTAGGTCGAGCGAGATCAGGTCCGTGCCCTGTTCAAAATCGCGGATGACCGATCGGTCGCTGCCGGTCTCAAGCGATTGCCAGACGAACACGTCCCGTTCGCCATCGCCGAGACCGTCCACATCGGCACCGAAGATCACGTCGCGACCAGCCCCGAATTCTATGATGTCGCGACCGGCGCCGCCGATCAGGGTATCGGCGTCTGCAAAGCTGGAGATCGTGTCATTCCCGGCCCCGCCCAGGACGCGCAGGTCGCCGTCGCCTTCGGCCCGGATGAGGTCGTCGCCTGCCCCGGCCAGAAAGGTGACGCGGTCGCCCGATGCAATCTGTGCCGATAGAGTGTCGTCTCCGCCAAGCGCGATCACCGTGTCCGATCCACCGGATAGTTCGAAGCTGTTATCCTGCCCCGAGCCGATGAAGACGTCGTCAAAGCGGCTGTCGCGGATGTTCTCGAAACCACTTGCTACGAGTGTTCCGGATCCCAAGGCTTGCGGACCTGCGTCGACCAAGGAAATGGACACGCCAGATTGCGCGCGGACGAAATCGAGCGTGTCGCTGCCCGCACCGCCTTGGACTGTATCGTGTCCGCCGACGGCGGTATACCGGTCGTCGCCGTCGCCCATGTCTATCAGGCTCATCGACCGGGTGGTGCCGTGAAACTGGTCGTCGCCGCCGCCGAAATCGATGGTGTTCTGTCCGGCAGCCTGCTCGACGAAGGTCCTGCCGTCGCCGAATGCAAGCGTGGTATTGCCCGGATTGTCAACGACACGGGTAATGCCATCTCCGGTCAAGGTGAACTCGGCTACGTCGCTGCCCAAGATGAACGTGTCGACCCTGAAGAGGTCTCCGGGGGCCAGATTACCGTCGACGGTCAATTGGTCGGTAAAAACGTAATAGCTTTCATTCGTCAGGTCGGACGAATCGGTGATGACCACGTCGCCGGGTAGGGCAGAGTCGAGTGCGGCTTGCAAGTTATTGAAATCTTGGGGAATGTTAAAAGTCGGCATAGCGGTTCAACCTTTCTCTTAATCCAATGAGAAAAGGCTGGCATGAACCACCCCGTCGATTGAAGGGTGTGGCTGAAGATCACCCAGTTTTGCCTAAAAATCGATCAAGCGACTAATTTGCTTGCCGGTTCCGGTGAAATTGCCATCCGCAAGCCAGCGTTCGAAGCGGGACTTCAAGTCAGGCCATTCGCTATCGAGGATGGAATACCATGCCGTGTCACGGTTGCGACCCTTGTAGACCAGCGCCTGTCGGAACGTGCCTTCGTATTGGAAGCCCAGCCGTTCCGCAGCGCGGCGCGAGGGGGCGTTCAGGGCGTCGCATTTCCATTCGTACCGCCGGTAGCTCAGATCGTCGAACACATGGCGCATCAGCAGATATTGCGCCTCCGTTGCGGCGCGGGTGCCTTGCAGGGCGGGGGAATAGTGGATGAAGCCGACCTCGATGCTTGCCGCCTGCGGATTGATCCGCAGCAGCGACAGGAAGCCAAGTGGCTGACCCTTCACCATCAGCGTGTAGAACAGCGGGTCGCGGCTTTGTGCGTGGCGCGCGGTACGGGCCTGCGCATCGGCGAGGTCGCGATAGGGCGTTTCCTCGCCCAGATAGGTCCAGCCCGCCGGGTCGGTGAACGCACTGAAAAAGCCCGGGGCATGGTCCGGCGACAGCGGCACCAGCGTGACATGCGCTCCGGTCAGAACCCGGTGATCCGGGATCGGGCGGGGCAGGGGCAGATCGACGGGCAACCCGATGGGTTGCCCGTGCTCATTCAAACGGTGGCTCATCCAAAGACGCGGGTCAGGGCCCCGTCGACCGCCGAGATGATCTGATCGATGTCGTCCTTGGTGGCGATCAGCGCCGGGCTGAAGCACAGCGTGTTGTTGTAGCCGGGGACCGAGCGGTTGGTGACGCCGATGATGACGCCCTGCGCCATGCAGTCGGCGGTCACGGCCTGCGCGCGCTTTTCGTCCATCGGCTGACGGGTTTCCCGGTCGCTGACCAGTTCGGCCCCAAGGAACAGACCCTTGCCGCGCACCTGACCGATGACCGCGTGCTTGTCCTGCAGCGCGCCCAGTTGGTCGAGCATGTAGTCGCCCATGGCGGTGGTGTTGTCGAGCAGGCCCTCTTCTTCGATGATGGCCATGTTTTCCAGCGCGGCGGCGGGGCCAGCGGTGCAACCGCCAAAGGTGGAGATGTCGCGGAAATAGTTCAGCGGGTCCTCCGCATCGTCCTTGAACAGGTCAAAGACGCGCTCGTTCGTGACGCAGCAGGCAATCGCCGCATAGCCCGAGGCGACGCCCTTGGCCATCGTGACGAAATCCGGCTCGACGCCGTAATGCTGGTAGCCGAACCACGTGCCGGTACGACCGACGCCGCAGACGACCTCGTCGATATGCAGCAGGATGTCGTATTTGCGGCAGATCTCCTGCACGCGCTGCCAGTAGCCCGCAGGCGGCACGATCACGCCGCCACCGGCGGTGACGGGTTCCAGACACAGCGCGCCCACGGTGTCGGGGCCTTCGCGCAGGATGACCCGTTCGATCTGGTCGGCGGCCCATTCGCCGTAGTTCTCGACCGGCGCGCCCTGATCGCCCGAGCGGTATTCAAGGCAATGCGGCACGGCGACGAAACCGGGGGCAAAGGGGCCATACTGCGCGTTGCGCTGCTCCTGCCCGCCCGCCGAGAGGCAGCCGATGGTGGTGCCGTGATAGTCGCGGTCGCGGAACAGGATCTTGTGCTTCTTGCCGCCATAGCGCTTATGCGCGATCTGGCGGACCATCTTGAAGGCCTTCTCGTTCGCCTCGGAGCCGGAATTCGTGTAGTAGACGCGGGACATGCCCGGCATCTTGGAAATCAGCTTTTCCGAGAACAGCGCACCGGGGACAGACCCGGCGGACCCTGCGAAATAGGGCAGGCGCACCAGTTGGTCATAGACCGCCTTGGCGATGCGCTCGCGGCCATAGCCCACGTTGACCGTCCAGACGCCGCCGGACACGGCATCGAGATGCTCCTTGCCCGCCTGATTCCAGACGCGCATACCCTTGCCTTCGATGATGATGTTCGGGTCCTTGGACTCGAACTGCTTGTGCTGGATCAGGTGGTGCCAGACATGAGCCTTATCGGCCTCGACCACGCGGGTCAGATCGTTTTGGCTATAGGTGCCGTCCATGGCTTTGCTCCTGCAATAGGTCGGATGCGATGATAGTAGCACATGCGCCGGAATTTCGAGCAGCGGATAGGGCCAGAAACGTCATCCCTATATGTCCAGACTGTCGGTGACGCAAAGGCATCTGACCGCCGTCAAAGCACTATTCTTGCGTTTGTCCAAGGGCTTGTGCCCCGGAATGGCGCGGTGCCCGGTGCGGGCGTGCGAGCCGGTGTGGCTGCGTTGCGGGAAAAACCGTTGATCCAATGCCTGTTTTCCGGTCGGATCAAGGCAGGATGCCCGGAACGAGGCATCACACCACAGACAACACGGGAGCCGAAGGTATGACGATCAGGACGAAAATGACGGGCGCAGCGGCGCTGGCGCTGGTGGCGGGCATGGCGCAGGCGGGCAGCCATGGGGGCGAGATCACCGTGGCCTATTTCCTCGAATGGCCGATGCCGTTCGAATACGCCAAGGCCGAAGGCATGTATGACGAGGCGATGGGCGTCACGGTGAACTGGGTCAGCTTCGACACCGGCACCGCGATGAGTGCGGCGATGGCCTCGGGCGATGTGCATCTGAGCGTGTCACAGGGCGTGCCGCCTTTCGTCGTGGCGACCAGCGCCGGGCAGGATCTTCAGATCCTCGACGTCGCGGTCAGCTATTCCGACAATGACAACTGCGTCGTGCGCGAAGACCTCGAAATCGACAAGGACAGCGCGGGCGAGCTGGCGGGCAAGAAGGTCGCCGTGCCGCTAGGCACCGCCGCGCATTACGGGTTCCTCAAGCAGATGAGCCATTTCGGCGTCGACATCTCGACCATGGAAATCGTCGACATGGCGCCGCCGGATGGTGCGGCGGCGATTGCGCAAGGCTCCGTTGACATGGCCTGCGGCTGGGGCGGTAGCTTGCGCCGTATGAAAGAGCACGGCAACGTGCTGCTGACCGGTGCCGAAAAGGAAGAACTGGGCATTCTGGTCTTCGACGTGACCTCCGGCCCGGCGGGCTGGGTGGCCGAGAATTCTGACTTGGTCACCGCCTTCCTCAAGGTGACCGCCGAGGCGAACGCCATGTGGGCCGATGAGGCCAACCATGAAAAGATGCTGCCGGTGATCGCCAAGGATGCGGGCATGGATCTGGAAGCCACGCGCGCGACGATCTCGACCTTTGTCTTCCCGACGGTCGAGGACCAACTGTCGGCCAAATGGCTGGGCGGCGGCGCGCAGGAGTTCATGAAGGGCGTGGCGGATGTGTTCGTCGAGGCCGGGTCGATCGACGCGGCGCTGGACAGCTATGCCGATAACGTCAACACCGGGCCGCTGACGGCAGCCGCCGAGTGACCTGCCCGCCCGGGGGCGCGACCTTTCCCCCGGGCGGCCAAAAATCTTCGAAGATCTTTGCAAGGCTCTTCCAAGGGCCTTGCAAGCCCGGATCGTGCGGGAAGGACGACTTCAAGACATGACGACACGTGGATTAACCATCGAAAACCTCTCGATGCGGTTCGATCTGCCGAATGGCGGCTCGGTGCAGGCGCTCAAGGATGTCTCTTTGCATCTGGGCGAGGGCGAATTGCTCAGCGTGCTCGGGCCCTCGGGCTGCGGCAAGACGACTTTGCTGAACATCGTGGCCGGTTTTCTGGCCCCGACCGAGGGGCGGCTGGTGCTCAATGGCCACCCGGTCAAGGGGCCGGACGCCGAACGCGGCATGGTGTTTCAGCAGGGTGCGCTGTTCGAATGGATGGATGTGCGCGCCAATGTCAGCTTTGGTCCCCGCATGGCGGGACGCAGCGAACGGGACTGGGCCGAACATGTGGACCACCTGCTGGACGTGGTCGGGCTGCGGGATTTCAAATCCAAGGCGGTCTACGAGCTGTCCGGCGGCATGCAGCAGCGCGTGGCTTTGGCGCGCTGTCTGGCCAATGATCCCGACGTGATCCTGATGGACGAACCGCTCGGCGCGCTGGACGCGCTGACCCGGGAAAAGATGCAAAGCCTCGTGCTGAAGCTGTGGAAAGAGACCGGCAAGACGATCATCCTGATCACCCACTCGGTCGAAGAGGCGCTGCTGTTGGGCGAGCGTCTGCTGGTGATGGCGCCGCGTCCGGGACGTATACACAAGGAATACAGGCTGCCCTTTGCCGATCTGGGTGTCGGGCAGGACCTGCGCGAGGTCAAGAAGCACCCGGACTTTGCCGTCAAACGCGAGGAAATCCTGTCGATGATCTGGGACATGGAAGAAGAAATCATGGGCCGGGCAGAGGAGGCCTGAGATGATCGTATTCCTGTTGTATGCAGTTATTTTCGTCGTCTCCTTTGTCGTCGTGAAGTTCGTGGCGACCAAGGCCGCGACCGATTTCACCTCGCTCAAGACGGTGACCTTTGGCGACGAAAGCGCGGTGCGGCCGAACCGGATCGCCAGCGTCATCTCCGTCCTGACGATCTTTCTCCTGTGGGGGGCGTTCACCGGGTCAAAACTGGTGCCGGGCTTCCTTCATGCGCCGGGGCCATTCATGGGGGATGCGGTCTTCACCTACACTGCCGAGGCGGATGGCCAGCGCGACGATGCCACCGTGACGGTGCGGGTCTTCGAGGTCGGCACCGATGTCGATGCACCCGAGGTCGAGCCGGGCGATGGCTGGGCCAAGAATGACAGCGACACGGTCGGCGCGTGGCGGTCTGGCCTGATCCGGGTGGATCGGAACGACGAGTTGGGCCGCGACGACGGCCACACCGTGGTTGCCGTGAACGGCCAACCGATCGCGCCGGGCGGGTCCGTGCAGACGGAATTCGGTCGGGTCGGCATGTCGCCCAAGGGTACGCTGAATTTCGAGCCAGCCAAGGGCTGGCAGATGGAGCCGATCTGGCTACCGCCCCCCGAAGCGGTCTGGTCCCGTCTGAACGAAATCGCCAGCGATGGGTATCGTGACAGCACCCTGTGGGAGCATCTGGGCTGGTCCCTGTTCCGGGTGATCGTCGGCTTCGCATTCGGTGCGCTGGTGGGCATTCCGCTGGGCTACGCGATGGGGCTGAGCAACTGGTTCCGAGGCTGGTTCGACCCGATCGTCGAGTTCATGCGCCCGGTGCCGCCCTTGGCCCTGATCCCGCTGGTGATCATCTGGGCGGGCATCGGCGAGACCGGCAAGATCATCCTGCTGTTCCTCGCGGCGCTGTGGATCATGGCCATCGCGGCCCGCGCGGGCGTGTCGGGCGTGGCCATTTCAAAGGTGCACGCGGCCTATTCGCTGGGCGCGAGCAAATGGCAGATCATGCGCCATGTCATCGTGCCGAACTCGCTGCCGGAGATCTTCACCGGTGCGCGTGTGGCGATGGGGGTCTGCTGGGGCACGGTCGTCGCGGCCGAACTGGTGGCCGCCGAAAAGGGGGCGGGCATGATGATCATGGTCGCGTCGAAGTTTCAGCTGACCGATATCGTGATCATGGGGATCATCCTGATCGGGGTGATCGGCTTTGGCATCGATATCCTGATGCGGCTGGCCGAAAAGGCGCTGGTGCCTTGGAAGGGGCGCGTCTGATCCCGAAGGCGCGCGGGGCGCATCGGCCCCGCGCTACGACCCGGCGTGTCTGTCCGCCAAGGGGTTAGTCCGCCGAACGCGCCTCGCTGCTCATGCCATCGAGGGATTGCAGCAAGGCGCCGATTTGTGCGTCGAGCCAGATGCGCCCGGCATCGACCTGCGCCACATAGGCATCGAGCAGCGGAGAGACCTGCGGGACGGTCCCCTTGATCTGCGGAGCATAGGCGTAAATGGCCATGCACAGGGCGGCCAGCACGACAACCATGAAAAAGCCCCGCGCAAAGCCGCCGCCGCTCTCGGTCTTGCCCGGGCGTTCGCGTGCCGCGGCGAGCCTGTCTTCTGCTGTGGGGTCCGGGCGCAACTCGCTGCCGCGCAGCGTCTGGTTGATTTCGTCCACATCCGGCAGAAGGTCGCGCCGAGACCCTGCGGCTGCGGCGGCGGCGGCGGCCTCGGCGGCGGCGCGACCGGGATCCTCGGGCGGTTCGACCTCGGTGGGGCGGGGGGTGGCGGGACGCGGGGCATCACCCTCGGGATCCTCGCCGCGCAGGCGTGCCATGCGCTCGCGCGCCTCGCGGGCGCGGCGGGCCTGTTCGTCCTCGTCCGGCTCGGCCAAGCCCAACTCTGGCTGGGTCTCAAGTGTCTCGGCCTGCCGCCTGCGCACTTCGAGGTCGCGTTCCTCGGCGAACAAGGCGGCCATCTGCGGATCGATCTGACGGCGCGGGGTCAAATCTGCCTGTTCCGCAGGATCGACCGCCGCCGGTGCTGGTTCGGGGGTGGGATCCGGCTGCGCCGTATGGGCGGCGTCATCCTCGGGTGTCCAGTCGCGATCCGGCAGCGGCTCGTTCAGCTCTTCGGCCAGATCGGGATCGTCGTCGGGATGCCGCTGATACCAAGTATGCCCGCAACTGGAGCATTGCACGTCGCGCCCGCCCTCCGGGATCACGTCCACGGGCACCTCGTATTGTGCCCCGCAATTCGGGCAGATCAGCCGCATCCTGCTCACGTCGTACTCCTCGCCATCCCCAAGGCTTGTTTTCCACATTAAGCTGCACGAAACACGGCGGAAAGTCCAATTCATAACCGAGCCGGACGTTGCATGCGGGCCTCGGGTCGGGCAAAACGGTGACAGGTAAAACAGGGGCGGGCAGGCCGTGATCGAGCTGGACAATGTGGCCTATTCCTACAGCGGGGATGCGCTTCTGACGGACATGTCGCTGCAACTGGCGCCGGGGGCGTTCCACTTTCTCACCGGACCGTCGGGCGCGGGCAAGACCACCTTTCTGAAACTGTGCTATGGCGCTTTGAAGCCGACCGGCGGACGGGTTCGGATCTTTGATCATGACGTGACCGATATGAGCCGCGACGACGTTGCGATGGCGCGGCGGCGGATCGGGGTGGTGCATCAGGATTGCCAGTTCCTAGATCATCTGCCGGTGGCCGAGAATGTCGCCCTGCCTTTGACCGTGTCCGGGCAGGCCTCGCCGGATCAGGTCGACAACCTCAACGAATTGATGGCTTGGGTTGGCCTGTCGGAGAAATACGACGCGCTGCCACCGGAATTGTCGGGGGGCGAACGGCAACGTGCGGCGCTGGCGCGCGCCCTGATCCTGTCGCCGGATGTCATCCTTGCGGATGAGCCGACGGGAAATGTCGACTGGGAGATGTCGCAGCGTCTTTTGCGCCTGCTGGTCGAATTGAATAAGATGGGCAAGACGGTGATGATCGCGACCCATGACCTGATGCTGATCCGGGCCGCGAAATCCATGGTGCCCGCGCGCATCCTGCGGATCGCGAACCGGACGCTGCAAGCGGCGGGGGCGGATCTGTGAAGCTTCTGGATCAGGCGCGCGCCCTGTTGGCGCAGGATGCGGGCGCGGATCGCGTGGTGCCGCCGACCGGGTTCACTGCGCGGCTGACCGTGCTCACCAGTGCGGCGATGGCCTTTCTGACGATCTTTGCGCTGGCGCTGTCGCTGGCCTCGGGCCGGCTGGCCACCACATGGGGCGAGGAACTGGCGCGCGAGTCGACGCTGCGCATCTCGGCCCCGGCGGACCAGATGGACGCGCAGACGGCGGCGGCGTTGCGCGTGCTGGAACAGACACCGGGCGTCGCCTCTGCCCGGGCGCTGTCGGTCGAGGAACAGCAGGCGCTGCTGGAGCCGTGGTTCGGCCCCGACCTGCCGGTCGAGAGCCTGCCGGTGCCGCAACTGATCGCGGTGATCGAAGGGCCCGAGGGCTATGACAGCGAGGGCCTGCGCCTGCGCCTTCAGGCCGAAGTGCCCGGCGCGGTGCTGGACGAACACACGCGCTGGCGGCGCCCCTTGGCGGCGGCGGCCTCGCGGTTGAAGCTGCTGGGCTGGGTGTCGATCCTGCTGATCGGCGGGGCGACGGCAGGCATGGTGACATTGGCGGCAAACGCGGCGCTGGCCGCGAATGCGCAGGTCATCGCGGTGCTGCGCCTCGTGGGCGCGACGGATGGCTATATCGCGCGCGCCTTCGTGCGGCGCTTTACCATGCGGACCTTGATCGGCGCGGGGGCGGGCACGTTGCTGGGCGTCGTGGCGCTGTTCATCATGCCGGGCGGTGAGGCTGCCGGTGGCTTCCTGACGGGCCTTCGCTTTCAGGGCTGGCACTGGGTCTTGCCGATGATCGTTCCGCCTTTGGCGGCGCTCGTGGCCTTTGTCGCGACGGAACTGGCGGCGCGCCGCGTCTTGGGAGGGTTGGCCTGATGCAATGGCTGAAATCGCTGGTCTTTGTCATTCAGAACGCTGTGGCCATGCTGGTGCTGGGCATCGTCTTTCTGCCTTGGGCGCTGGTTTCGCCGCGCGGGGCGCGGGCGGCCTGCCGGTCATATACCGTCTGGGTGCGCTGGACGGCGCGCTGGATGATCGGCCTGAAAACCGAGGTGCGCGGGCCTGTGCCGCAGGACGAAGTCCTGATTGCCGCCAAACACCAATCCTTTCTCGACATCATGATGATCTTTGGCGAATGCCCCTCGGCCAAGTTCATCATGAAGCGCGAGCTGCTCTGGACGCCGGTCATCGGCCTTTATGCGTGGCGCGTGGGCTGTGTGCCGGTGCATCGTGGCAAGCGCGGGCAGGCCATCGCCAAGATGCTGGAAGATGTCGAAAAGGGCGCCGCCGATCCCGGCCAGCTGATCATCTATCCGCAAGGCACGCGGGTCGCGCCCGGGGTGGTCAAGCCCTACAAGGTCGGCGCGGCGCTGCTGTATGAGCAGACCGGCCAGCCCTGCGTGCCGGCGGCGACGAACTGCGGGGTGTTCTGGCCGCGCAGCGGTATCCTGCGCAAGCCGGGCCTTGCGGTGGTCGAGTTCCTGCCACGGATCGAACCCGGACTGGAACGCGAGGCCTTTCTGAGACGACTGGAGGACGAGGTCGAGGCGGCCTCGAACGCATTGCTGACAGAGGCGGGTTTCGATGCGCAAGCTTGATCTGGAGGCGCTGACCGCGCTCTACGAGGCGCCGGTTCCCTTGTCGCTGGACAAGGTCGCAAACCGTCTGACGCCGTTGTATACGCAATGGATACAGGGCAGCCGCTTCTGTATCCTCTCGACTGTCGGTCGAGAGGGCGTGCACGGCTCGCCGCGTGGCGACGATGGCCCGGTTGTGCGTGTGGCCGATGACCAGACCCTGATGATGCCGGATTGGTGGGGCAATAACCGATTGGATTGCCTCAAGGATATCGTGACGGACGGGCGCGTGGCGGTTTTGTTCCTCGTGCCCGGTTCGACAACGACCGTCCGGGTCAACGGGACGGCGTTTCTGACGGATGACGCGACGCTGCGTGACAGCTTTGCCCGCAAGGACAAACTGCCCAAGACGGTGATCGTGATCGATGTGCACGAAGTGTATACGCAATGTGCCAAGGCGCTGCTGCGTTCGGGCCTGTGGTCGCGCAACGACCGCGACAGCGTCCCCACGGTTGGCCAGATCATGGCCGAGATGACCGATGGCCGCGAGGGTGGCCCGGATTACGACGCAAACTACGTGGAAAGAGCCAAGCCGCGTATGTGGTGATCCAACGCAAACAGGCCCCCGATCGGGGGCCTGTTCGTGTCCTGCATACGGGTCAGGCGTGGATCGCGCCGTCGCCGCAGGCCAGCGCCGCCTCGCGCACCGCCTCGGAAAAGGTCGGGTGGGCGTGGCAGGTCAGCGCGATATCCTCGGCCGAGGCGCCGAATTCCATGCCGACGCAGATCTCGTGGATCAGGTCGCCCGCCGCCGGGCCGATGATATGCGCACCAAGGATGCGGTCGGTCTCCTTGTCGGCCAGAAGCTTGACGAAGCCCTCGCCCTGAAACACGGCCTTCGCCCGGCCATTGCCCATGAACGAGAACTTGCCGACCTTGTAGGCGCGGCCCTCTTCCTTGAGTTGTTCCTCGGTCTTGCCGACGCTCGCCACCTCGGGCGCTGTGTAGATCACGCCCGGGATCACGCCGTAGTTGACGTGGCCATGCTTGCCCGCGATCACCTCGGCGGCGGCCATGCCCTCGTCCTCGGCCTTGTGGGCCAGCATCGGCCCTTCGATGGCGTCGCCGATGGCGTAGATGCCTTTGACGCTGGTGCGCCAATGGTCGTCGGTGGCGATCTGGCCGCGCTTGGTCATCTCGACCCCGAGCGCCTCTAGACCCAAGCCGTCAACGAACGGACGCCGCCCGGTGGCGCACAGCACCACATCGGCCTGCGCCTCGTTCTCGCTGTCATCCTTGCGCGATTTGTAGGTCACGGTGGCCTTGCCGCCCTTGACCGTCACGGCCTGCACGGCGGCGTTCAGAGTGAATTTCAGCCCCTGCTTTTGCAGCAGTTTCTGGAACTGACGCGAGACCTCGGAGTCCATGCCCGGGGTGATGTGGTCGAGGAATTCGATCACCTCGACCTCGGCGCCGAGACGCGCATAGACAGAGCCCATCTCAAGCCCGATCACGCCTGCGCCGATCACGATCATCTTTTTCGGGACCTTGGGCAGGGCGAGCGCGCCGGTGCTGTCCACCACGATGCCCTTGTCATTGTCGACGGTCACATCGGCACCGGGCACGGGCGAGGGTTCGGAGCCGGACGCGATGATGATGTTCTTGGCGTCATAGGTCTCGTCGCCGACCTTGACCTTGCCCGCCTCGGGGATCGACGCCCAGCCCTTGATCCAGTCGACCTTGTTCTTCTTGAACAGGAATTCGATGCCCTTGGTGTTCTGGCCGATTACGTCATCCTTGTAGGACAGCATCTGCTTCCAATCGACCGACGGGGCCTTGCCCTTGAGACCCATCTTGGCAAAGTTGTGCTCGGCCTCGTGCAACTGGTGGCTGGCATGCAGCAGCGCCTTGGACGGGATGCAGCCGACGTTCAGGCAGGTGCCGCCGAGCGTTTCGCGGCCTTCGACACAGGCGGTCTTGAGACCAAGCTGGGCGCAGCGGATGGCGGCGACATAGCCGCCGGGGCCCGCGCCGATGACGATGACGTCATATTGGGACATTTCGGTTCCTTTCCTTTGGCCGGTGCCCGGCCATCAACACGTTTTGGCCCGGAGGGCCGGGTTTGCGGGCTGATCAGACCGGCCAGAGGGCCTTGATCAGGATGAAGACGGTTGCCAGAAATCCGACGAACCAGATCAGCGAGCGCCACGGCGCCCAGCCCAGCACATAGGCCGGGACATAGAGAACCCGCGCGATGAGGAACAGCAGCGAGGCCAGCGCGGTCAGCTCGTTGGCCTTGTCGGCAAAGGTGACGACCAGCGTGCCGATGGCAAAGAGGATGAGCGCCTCGAACTGGTTGTTCATGGTGCGCTGCCAGCGCCCGGCATACCCGGTCAGCTGGCGCGGTTCGTCGCGCGGAGAGGCGGCATATTTGCTGCCCACCTGTTTTTGCGCGGTGACGGAATAGGCGAAGAAGATCAACACCTGCAACAGCGCCGCGAGGGTCAGCATGGTCAATTCGGGTGTCATGCGGTGGCCTTTCCCCGCGTCCACAGGGCGCGGTTTTCCGGTGTCAGGATCTGGGTGCGGCGGTCCATGAACCAAGCGTGACAGGCCTGTTCAGCCTCTGCAAGAGCAGGCGAGCGGCGCCATTCCTCGAGACGCACGCGCAGGCGCGGTGCTTGCAGCAGAAGGCTGTGTTCATCCACGTCATTGCGGTTGGCCTGCCGGTGCCAATGGCTGCCGAGATGGTATTTGGTGCTGTCCTTGCCCTGTCCGTCGCCGCGGTCGTTCTTCATCAGAAAGACGTCCTCTGACTTCACCGCGTAGTGGAACAGGAAGGCGGTCGTGACCTCGCAGGCTTTGCCAAGCGGGCGAAACCGGGCGGATTTGGGTTGGTACAAGGTGGCGTTGCGCAGTTTCTTGCCATCGGGCGAGCGCACTTGCGGGTCATCGACCAAGGGCTCCAGCGGGTTGTGATCGGTGGCACGGGCAAAGCTGGCCACTTTAAACAGGCATTTGAACTTGGTCTCGCCCGGCTCAAGCCCGGGGGCGGCGCGGATGTTGCGTTCGACCACCAGATCGCCGGGGGTCCAGTCGGTGACGCCCGTATCGCCCATGGGCAGCCACGGGATCGGGATCACGTCGGCGTCATGGGTGCGGTTCAACAGGTCGGTCACATCGCCCTCGGGCAGAAATAGGAATTCGTCGCTGTCGATGTGCAGGACATGGGTGATGCCCTCGGCCCGGCAAAGCCGTAACACATGGTCCATTCCAAGGTCCTGCGGCGAGCCGCCCTTGGGCACGGTCTGGCGGATATGGGTGCACAGCCCCATCTCCTGCGCCACGTCCAGCAGCGCGTCCGAGCCATCGGTGCAGTCATTGGTCACGACAATCACCCGGTCAAACATGCCGTGGTGATAGGCGAGCCATTCCAGCACGAAGATCCCTTCGTTGCGCATGCAGGAGGCGAGGGCGGTGGTCACAAATCACATCCGGAATTGCCGCTGCCGACCACAAGAAACTGGTGCGACACATGGTAGGGCGGGGCTGTGCCCCGCCCCCCTGTTCATTACAGATCCATCAACAGGCGACGGGGATCTTCCAGCGCCTCTTTCACACGGACAAGGAACGTCACCGCGCCTTTGCCGTCGACGATGCGGTGATCGTAGGACAGGGCGAGGTACATCATCGGGCGGATCTTGATCTCGCCGTTGATGACCATCGGACGGTCCTGGATCTTGTGCATGCCAAGGATACCGGATTGCGGGGGGTTCAAGATCGGCGAGGACATGAGCGAGCCATAGACGCCACCGTTCGAGATGGTAAAGGTGCCGCCCTGCATTTCCGCCATGGACAGCTTGCCGTCACGGGCGCGCTTGCCCTTTTCGTTGATCGCCTTTTCGATTTCCGCAAAGGACATCGCATCCGCGTCACGGATCACCGGCACGACCAGACCCTGCGGGGTGCCCGCCGCGATGCCCATATGGACGAAGTTCTTGTAGACGATGTCGGTGCCGTCGATCTCGGCATTGACCTCGGGGACCTCCTTCAGCGCGTGGCAGCAGGCCTTGGTGAAGAAGGACATGAAGCCCAGACGCACGCCGTGCTTCTTCTCGAACAGGTCCTTGTATTCGCTGCGCAGCGCCATGACCTCGGTCATGTCCACCTCGTTATAGGTGGTCAGGATCGCGGCGGTGTTCTGCGCGTCCTTCAGGCGGCGGGCGATGGTCTGGCGCAGGCGGGTCATCTTGACCCGTTCCTCGCGGGCGGCGTCATCGGCACTGACGGGCGCGCGCGGGGCCGAGGCCGCGGGCGCGGGGGCAGACGGCTGCGACGCCGCCTTCACCGCGGCGGCCACGTCGGCCTTGGTGGCGCGACCATCCTTGCCCGAGCCGGTGACCTGATCGCGGGAAATGCCCGCTTCGGCCATGGCTTTCTCGGCGGCGGGGCCGTCCTTGATGTCCTTGCCCGGGCCGCCATTGCCGGCGGGCGGCGTTTCGTACTGGGTGTCCTTCGGGGCCGAGGCTGCGGCGCCCTCGCCAGCCGAGATCACCGCCAGCTTGGCATTGGCCTGCACGGTGTCGCCCTCGTTTGCGACGATCTCGGTCAGGGTGCCCGCCGCCGGGGCAGGGACCTCGACCGAGACCTTGTCGGTTTCCAACTCGCACAGCATTTCGTCCTGCGTAACGCTGTCGCCGACCTTCTTGAACCAGGTCGAGACGGTGGCCTCGGACACGGATTCACCCAGCGTCGGCACCATCACGTCGACGGACGCACCGCCCGAAGCGGGCTTGGGCGCCTCTTCCTTCGGCGCTTCGGCCTTTTTCGGGGCGGGAGCGCTGTCGCCTTCGGAGATATTGGCGAGCAGGGCATCGACGCCCACGGTGTCGCCCTCGTTCGCGACGATGTCGGACAGGGTTCCGGCGACGGGCGAGGGGACCTCGACCGTGACCTTGTCTGTTTCCAGCTCGCAGAGCATTTCGTCAACCGCGACGCTGTCGCCCGGCTTCTTGAACCAGGTCGCCACGGTGGCCTCGGTCACGGATTCGCCCAAGGTGGGGACGCGTACTTCGGTCATGTTTTCAGTCCTTTACGATCGTCAGCGCTTCGTCCACGAGCGCCATTTGCTGTGCTTTGTGCTGGCTGGCCAGACCCGTCGCCGGGCTGGCCGAAGTGGCGCGACCGACATAGACCGGCCGCTTGTGGGTGGCGTTGATGCGCCCCAGCACCCATTCGATATTCGGCTCGATGAAGGTCCAGGCGCCCTGGTTCTTGGGCTCTTCCTGGCACCAGATCATCTCGGCCTGCTTGAAGCGTTCCAACTCCTTCACGAGGCTCAGCGCCGGGAAGGGGTAGAACTGTTCGATCCGCAGGAGATAGACATCGTCGATCCCGCGCGCGTCTCGTTCCTCGAGCAGGTCGAAATAGACCTTGCCGGAGCACATGACCACGCGCTTGATCTTGTCATCGCTGACCAGCTGCGTGTCGGAATTGCCGTGCTGCGCATCGTCCCACAAAACGCGGTGGAAGGACGAGCCTTCGGTGAAATCCGCCAGTTCCGAGACGCAGAGCTTGTGACGCAGAAGCGATTTCGGCGTCATCAGCATCAGCGGCTTGCGGTAGGAGCGATGCAACTGGCGGCGCAGGATGTGGAAATAGTTCGCGGGCGTCGAGCAGTTCGCCACGATCCAGTTGTCCTGACCACACATCTGCAAGAAGCGTTCCAAACGCGCCGAGGAGTGTTCCGGCCCCTGACCCTCGAAGCCGTGCGGCATCAGGCAGACGAGGCCGGACATGCGCAACCACTTGGATTCGCCCGAGGAAATGAACTGGTCGAACATGATCTGCGCGCCATTGGCGAAGTCGCCGAACTGCGCTTCCCACAGGGTCAGGGCGTTCGGTTCGGCCAGCGAATAGCCGTATTCGAAACCCAGCACCGCGTATTCCGACAGGGCGCTGTCGATCACCTCGTAGCGGGCCTGCCCCTCGCGGATGTTGTTCAGCGGGTAGTAGCGCTCTTCGGTTTCCTGATCGATGAAGGCCGAGTGGCGTTGGCTGAACGTGCCGCGGGTGCTGTCCTGCCCGGCCAGACGGATCGGGTAGCCCTCAAGCTGCAACGAGCCAAAGGCCAGCGCCTCGCCCGTGGCCCAATCAAAGCCCTTGCCGGTCTCGAACATCTGCGCGCGCGCTTCGACGAGGCGACCCACGGTCTTGTGCAGCGGGAAGCCATCCGGAATGCGGGTCAGCGCGGTGCCGATCTCGCGCGCGGTGTCCTCGGCGATTGCCGTCTTGCCGCGCTGGTACTTGCCCTGCTTCTGCCGATCCAGATGCGACCAGCGGCCATCCAGCCAGTCGGCCTTGTTCGGCTTGTAGGTCTTACCGGCCTCGAATTCCTCGTTCAGGTGGGCCTGAAACGCGGCTTTCATATCCTCGATCTCGCCCTCGGGGATCAGGCCGTCCTTGACAAGCCGTTCCGTATACAGCGTCAGCGTGGTCTTCTGCTTCTTGATCTTGTTGTACATCACCGGGTTGGTGAACATGGGCTCGTCGCCCTCGTTGTGACCAAAACGGCGATAGCAGAACATGTCGATCACGACGTCCTTGCCGAACTTCTGGCGGAACTCGGTCGCGACCTTGGCGGCGTGGACCACGGCCTCGGGGTCGTCACCGTTGACGTGGAAGATCGGTGCCTCGACCACCAGCGCGTTGTCGGTGGGGTAGGGCGAAGAGCGCGAGAAGTGCGGCGCGGTGGTGAAGCCGATCTGGTTGTTCACCACGATATGCATGGTGCCGCCGGTGCGGTGCCCGCGCAGACCGGACAGGGCGAAACATTCCGCGACAACACCCTGACCGGCAAAGGCCGCGTCGCCGTGCAGCAGGATCGGCATGACCTGCGTGCGGTTGGTGTCGTGCATCTGGTCCTGCTTGGCGCGGACTTTGCCCAGAACCACCGGGTTCACCGCCTCGAGGTGCGAGGGGTTGGCGGTCAGCGACAGGTGGACGGTGTTGCCGTCGAATTCGCGGTCCGACGAAGCGCCGAGGTGATATTTCACGTCGCCCGAGCCGTCGACATCCTCGGGCTTGAAGCTGCCCCCCTGGAATTCGTTGAAGATCGCCTTGTAGGGCTTGTTCATCACGTTCGCCAGCACGGACAGACGGCCACGGTGCGGCATGCCGATGACGATTTCCTTGATGCCAAGATTGCCGCCACGCTTGATGATCTGTTCCATCGCGGGGATCAGGCTTTCGCCGCCGTCCAGACCGAAACGCTTGGTGCCCATGTACTTGACATGCAGGAACTTTTCAAAGCCCTCGGCCTCGACCATCTTGTTCAGGATGGCCTTGCGCCCCTCGCGGGTGAACTGGATTTCCTTGCCGAAACCCTCGATCCGTTCCTTCAGCCACGCGGATTGTTCCGGGTCCGAAATGTGCATGTATTGCAGCGCGAAGGTGCCGCAATAGGTGCGCTTGATGATCGACAGGATCTCGCGCAGCGAGGCGATCTGCAGGCCCAGAACGTTGTCGATGAAGATCGGCCGATCCATGTCGGCCTCGGTGAAGCCGTAGGATTTCGGGTCCAGTTCCGGGTGGTTCGACGTGTCGCGCAGACCCAGCGGGTCGAGATCGGCGGCAAGGTGGCCGCGAATACGGTAGGCGCGGATGATCATCAGCGCGCGGATGCTGTCGAGAACGGCGCGCTGGATGGCGCTGTCGGAAACTTCGATCCCCTTGGCGGCGGCCTGTTCCTTGATCTTCTTGCCTGCGCCCTTGGCCTCGGCGGGAACGGCGGGCATCGGCCATTCGCCGGTCAGCGCAGCGGTCAGGTCATCGCTGGGGGCGGGGGGCCAGTCTGCGCGCGCCCAGCTGGGACCCTGCGCCTCGGCCTTCACGTCCATGTCCGCATCGCCCAGTTGGGCGAAGAAGTCCTGCCACGCGGCATCTACGGCATTGGGATCGTTGGCATAGCGGGCATACATCTGTTCGAGGTATTCCGCGTTATGCCCCTGCATGAAGCTGGAGGCGTGGAAAAGGTCGTTGGGGCTTTGGTCGTTCATTCTGTCGTACCTCCACAGAAATTGGGACGATATTCTTTGCCAGACGCTGGCCGGGGCGCGCGTGAAATCGGTCCGGTCTGGCTGGATCTGGTGTGTCGGGTCATGGGTCGGTGTCCGGGTTTCGGTCGTCTGTCAGCTCAACCTTGTAGACGTGTTCCAGATCCGACCAACGTGGGCCCAAAGGCGCGTCTGCGGAAATGGCGATGATATGCGCACGGAATGTCCCGGACTTGTCCCCCCGGAATTCCCGGGCAAACGGCGAGGGCCGGTCGCCGACATAGGCGATGACGCTTGCAAAATCCGTCTCGAAGGGTTTCGGCATTTCGGGAATGCGAAACAGCCCGGTTGTTCCGGTGTAATCGCGCGTCAGGGCAATCACGCAACCGCGCATCACCATGTCGATCTTGCCGGTCAGGAACGGCCCGCGCGCGTGCTGCACCAGAACCCCCATGGCACTCTCATGCCACAAGGCTGTCTGCGATTCAGAGAAACCCGGCGGCGCTTCGAAAGGCTCGTCAAAGCGGCCCTCTTCCAGCAGGGGGATCAAGGGCGTGCCCATTCGACGGTCCGAGGACAAGCTTCGGTCCAGGGCGGCTGCATTGTCCAATATGCGGGTCTGCTCGGCAGTGGCCGGGACAAAGCCCAGATCGGTCAGCGCCGCCACGCGGTCCTGTTGCGCGACAGACATGTCCTGACACAGGTTGAATGCCTCGGCGACCTGCGCCTGCGCCTGAGGCGCCGCACTGGCAACCGCCAGCAGCACGCCGCTCAGCGCCCGGATCGCGCACCGGAGGGTCGGAAGACAATGCTGAAGGTGGAGCATGCGGCTACCTCTGCTCGGATCAGTTCAGACAGGGCGCGTCAGGGTGCTGACAGGCGATGTCGTCGTAGTAGGTGGTCACCTTCGGGCGCGCGTCCCAATGGCGGGCGTTTTCTTCGGCGATGATCGACGGCGCGGTGTTCGGGTCGGCCAATGCCTCTTTCGAGCGGTGTTGCGGGATGACGAACCATTGGCCATCCATCTCGGCCAGCGTCATTTGCGCGCTTCGGCCCCAGCCGCACCCCGCGACCAGCGAGACAATGCCCAGTCCCAGGGCGATCCGTATAGCGTTCGTCATGCCATCCCCTCCTTTGGCAAATCGTTGCGGGCAGCTGGCCCGCCACGGGTTTCGATCCGCATCATTCCGGCACCTCGCGCGAATAGCCGCCCGCACGGAACATCCAGTCCAGGCGGTCGCGCACGATGTCGGCGGTTTCGTCATCATACCATTCCGTCAGCGGCAGGACGCGGGCCTTGTTGCCCGACGATTTGGTCACCGGCAGCGATGTCCGGCTGCTCTCCAGCCCCAGCCGCTCCGTCAGCCGGGCCAGATCGGGTCCAAGACGCTCGGCATGCAGCACCGTGTCCGGCACGAATTTGTCGCGCCGCAACCAGCCGCGGACGAACACGATCTTGCGGTCGTCGCTGACATTGCCGTCGCGCACGGATTTGCGGAACCGTGGGATCAATTGGTCGGGATGATCCGAAAGCGTCTGCCCGCGATTGCGCCAGAAGAACCCGGACAGGACTTTGGCAAAGGGATTGCGCACCACGGTGATCTTCTCGTACCGGCGCCAGACCTTTGGTGGCAACTGCGCCTTGAGGTCTTCGGCGGCGTGATGGGAATACCACGTGTCCCGAACCGCGCCGGGGGGCGGCGGGGCGGACCGACCGGTTCGGCCGAGGCGCTGCCCGACGATGCCGTGATCGCTGATGATCGCCTCTCCCCATTCCTCGACCGGCGTGCCGGGGGGGGTGCAGAAAGGCTGTAGATACATCTCGACCGAAGTCCCCGCCGTCTTGCGCGTCTTGAGAAAGATGAAGCGGTGGTCGTGGCTGACAAGGGTCATGCGCGCACCTCCCGGCAAAACGCCGCCCACCGCAGCGCGGGGCGCTGCGCGGGGTCTGCCTTGGCGGTTGCACGTGGGACCGGCACGGTCTGTCCTTTGTCAGAAAGGTTGGAAAGCGGGGTCACCCTCTCTCCAACCCATTGAGATTTGGTATCCGGGCCCCTTTGACGGGGCCCGAGGGGCCTCAGCCCAGTTCGATGGCCTTCATCACGGCCTCGCCCAGCGTGGCGGGGCTGTCGGCGACGACGATCCCGGCCTCTTGCATGGCCGCGATCTTGTCCTCGGCGCCGCCCTTGCCACCGGCGACGATCGCGCCCGCGTGGCCCATGCGGCGTCCCGGAGGCGCGGTGCGCCCGGCGATGAACCCGGCGGTCGGCTTCCAGCGGCCCTTCTTGCGCTCGTTGGCGAGGAAGTCGGCGGCTTCTTCTTCGGCGGAGCCACCGATTTCGCCGATCATGATGATCGACTGGGTTTCGTCATCCGACAGGAACATGTCGAGCACGTCGATATGCTCGGTGCCCTTGATCGGGTCGCCGCCGATACCCACGGCGGAGGACTGGCCCAGACCCATATCGGTGGTCTGCTTGACCGCCTCGTAGGTCAGGGTGCCCGAACGGGACACGACACCGACGCTGCCGCGCTTGTGGATATGGCCGGGCATGATGCCGATCTTGCAGGCATCGGGGGTGATGACACCGGGGCAGTTCGGGCCGATCAGGCGGGATTTCGACCCTTCGAGCGCGCGCTTGACCTTCATCATGTCGAGCACCGGGATGCCCTCGGTGATGCAGACGATCAGCTCCATCTCGGCGTCGATGGCTTCGAGGATCGAGTCCGCGGCGAAGGGCGGCGGCACGTAGATCACGGTGGCGTTGGCTTCGGTCACGTGCTTGGCCTCGTGGACCGAGTTGAAGACCGGCAGGTCAAGGTGGGTCGAGCCACCTTTGCCGGGGGTGACGCCGCCGACCATCTTGGTGCCATAGGCGATGGCCTGTTCGGAGTGGAACGTCCCCTGCGAGCCGGTCAGGCCCTGACAGATGACTTTGGTGTTTTCGTCTACTAGGATGGCCATGTGTCGGCTCCTTCTCAGTCTTGCGATACGGCGGGATCGGCCTGCGACCGAACCCGGATGTGTGTCTGTTGCGCGGCGCTCATGCCCCGACCTGCGGAGGCGCGAAGCCGAAGTCGCGGATTTCGGCGGCATATACCTCCGAGATCCGGTCGATGGTCCGCTGTGTGAATTGCGGCTTCGGTGTCTTCATCGCCGTCGAGTTCAGTTCATGCCCCAATTGGATCGGGGGCAGGCCGAGATCTTGGGCAACCTGATGCAACCCCTCGTCCAGCGCGTCGAAGTGTACGATCCGGTCCATGGCAAGGCTGCCGTCGAACCGGGTCAGCCAATGATGGACGGGCCGCAATTCGCGCGTCCCGGCCTGCTCCTGCACGAACCGGTCGAAATCCGGCAAACGCTCGCCGTCCTTCAGCATACGCGCGTCGCGGGCCAAGCCCATGTACCAGGACCGCACCCGGTGCCACGGATCACGCACAACCGTCCACTTGTAGTAGTCGCGGAACTGTTGTGCCGTCACCGTGCGCCCGTTGCGGGGGTTTGGGGTCGGGTTGCGCTTCAGGCTGCGTCTCGCGACGAGGCGCAGGTTCTCGCGGGAGCGGAAGGCCGCCACGGACAAGGGCCGCTCAAGATCGCGGATCGTCCGATGGTCCTGCATGTTCCACCCCTCGTACTCATCGTGATGGCCAAAGTATTTTTCGATACTCGTGCCGGCACATTTCACGATGTGTATGAAGATGAACCTGTGCTCGTGCGAGACCATGACCGTCAGCCTTTCACAGCCTTCACGATCTTTTCGGCCCCGTCGCTGAGGTTGTCGGCGGCGATGACGTTCAGGCCCGAATTGTTGATGATGGCCTTGCCTTCCTCGACATTCGTGCCTTCCAGACGGACGACCAGCGGCACCTGAAGGCCCACTTCCTTGACAGCCGCAACCACACCCTCGGCGATCACGTCGCAGCGCATGATGCCGCCGAAGATGTTCACGAGGATGCCTTTGACGTTCTTGTCAGAGGTGATGATCTTGAACGCCTCGGTAACCTTTTCCTTGGTCGCGCCACCGCCCACGTCGAGGAAGTTGGCGGGCTCGGCGCCGTACAGCTTGATGATGTCCATCGTCGCCATGGCAAGGCCCGCGCCGTTGACCATGCAGCCGATTTCACCGTCGAGCGCGA
Source organism: Tropicibacter alexandrii (assembly GCF_003667315.2). Taxonomy (GTDB): domain Bacteria; phylum Pseudomonadota; class Alphaproteobacteria; order Rhodobacterales; family Rhodobacteraceae; genus Tropicibacter; species Tropicibacter alexandrii. The sequence continues at coordinate 70,198 of NZ_RCTZ02000003.1, forward strand.
TGTAGTTCAGGTCGTACTTGGACGCGGCGAGTTCCTTGGGGTCCTCTTCCGTCTCGTCGCGCAGCTCGGCGATGTCGGGCTGGCGATAGATCGCGTTGCCGTCGAAACCGACCTTGGCGTCCAGAACCTTGAGGTCGCCGCCGGGCATGACGATCAGCGGGTTGATCTCCAGCATCTCCATGTCCTTCTCAAGGAAGGCCTTGTAGAGGATGCCCATCAGCTTGACGCATTGCTTGACTGCCGCGCCTTCCAGACCCAGCGAGAAGGCGATGCGGCGACCGTGGAAGGGCTGGTAGCCGGTGGCGGGATCGACGGAGAAGGACAGGATCTTTTCCGGGGTCGAGGCTGCGACCTCTTCGATGTCCATGCCGCCCTCGGTCGAGCAGACGAAGGACACGCGGGACGACACCCGGTCGACCAGCAGGGCGAGGTAGAGTTCACGCTCGATATCCGAGCCGTCCTCGATATAGATGCGGTTGACCTGCTTGCCGGCCGGGCCGGTCTGGTGGGTCACGAGGGTCTTGCCCAGCATCTTTTTGGCTTCTTCGGCGGCTTCTTCCACCGACTTCGCCAGACGCACACCGCCCTTTTCACCAGCCTCGGCCTCCTTGAAGGAGCCCTTGCCGCGGCCACCGGCATGGATCTGCGCCTTGACGACCCAGAGCGGGCCGTTCAGCTGGCTTGCCGCGTCCTTGGCATCGGCCGCCTTGAGGACGGCGCGGCCATCGGACACCGGCGCACCGTAAGAGCGCAGAAGAGCCTTGGCCTGATATTCGTGGATATTCATGGGTCGTAAACCCCCGTTTTGCTGCGGTTTGGCAAAGGGTCTACGCCTGTTTCGCGCGGCACGGGAACTGTTTTCTTGCCGCAAATGCGAAAAACCCGCGCTTTTCCGGGTTTTGTGATCACACTTTTGCGACGTGTGATCACAAGCAACTTTTTGTTAGCGATAGTAGTCTGCCGCTGTCGGATTCGCACCGTGATGCGTCGCAGGCCACCTTAACGAAAAAGCCCCGGCACGGGGACCGGGGCTTTTGCTGTGCGTCTTGACGGGATCAGGCGAGCGAGCCGTCGATGCCCTTGCAGGCCTCGACCAGACCTTTGACCGCGTTCACCGAGGTGTCGAACATCTCTTGCTCTTCCTTGTTGAGCTTGATGTTCATGATGCGCTCGATGCCGCCAGCGCCGATCACGGTGGGCACGCCCACATACATGTCCTTCACGCCCAGATCGCCATCGCAATAGGCGGCGCAGGGCAGAACGCGCTTCTGGTCTTTCAGGTAGGCTTCGGCCATTTCGATGGCAGAGGTCGCGGGCGCGTAGAAGGCCGAACCGGTCTTCAGCAGGCCGACGATCTCGGCGCCGCCATCACGGGTGCGCTGCACGATCGCGTCCATCTTGTCCTGCGTGGTCCAGCCCATCTCGATCAGGTCGGGCAGGGGCACACCGGCGACAGTGGAGTAGCGCACCGACGGCACCATCGTGTCGCCATGGCCACCCAGAACGAACGCGGTCACGTCCTTCATCGAGACGTTGAATTCCTCGGCGAGGAAGTGGCGGAAGCGGGCCGAATCGAGCACGCCCGCCATGCCGCAGACCTTGTTCGCGGGAAGGCCCGAGAACTTCTGCAGCGCCCAGACCATCGCGTCGAGCGGGTTGGTGATGCAGATCACGAACGCGTCGGGCGCGTTGGCGGCGATGCCTTCGCCAACCGACTTCATCACCTTGAGGTTGATGCCCAGCAGGTCATCGCGGCTCATGCCCGGCTTGCGCGGCACACCGGCGGTGACGATGCAGACATCGGCACCGGCGATGTCGGCATAGTCCTGCGTGCCCTTCAGCTTGGCGTCAAAGCCTTCGCTGGGGCCGGATTCGGCGATGTCCAGCGCCTTGCCTTCGGGCGTGCCCTCGGCGATGTCGAACAGGACGACGTCGCCCAGTTCCTTCATTGCAGCAAGGTGGGCAAGCGTGCCACCGATCTGTCCCGCGCCGATCAGGGCGATCTTGGGTCTGGCCATGGATTTCTCTCCGGTCCTTCGTGAATTTGGACGAGTGGCTACGCCTTTACGCTGCTTCGCGCAAGAGTGCTGCGCTGCGGCGCGTTTACCCGTTAGGGCTATCGCTTTATCTTTCAGCGGGATAAACGAGGGGTTAACTGTAGTTGGAAGGAGACCGGCGTGGAGCTTTTTTCCCTGCCCGTCTTTACCATGGCCGTTCCGGCGGTCGTCTTCGCGGGTATTTCCAAGGGGGGCTTCGGGTCCGGCGTGGCCTTTGCCAGCGCCGCGATTCTGGCCTTGGTGATCGATCCGGGGATGGCGCTGGGGCTGATGCTGCCGCTCTTGATGCTGATCGATGTGGCCAGCCTTCCGGCGTATTGGCGCAAGTGGGACTGGCCTGCCGCGCGGGTGCTGCTGATCGGAGGAGTGCCGGGCACGCTGCTGGGGGCGCTGTTCTATGCCTGGGCCGATCCGGACGCGATCCGGCTGATCATCGGCACGGTGGCCGTCGCCTTCGTGCTGTGGCAGGCGGCGGTGCAGCGCGGCGTCGTGCGGCTTGGGACGCAGCATTTCGGGCCGCGCGTGGGGCTGGGGGCCGGGCTGGCGCTGGGGTTCACCAGCTTCGTCAGCCATGCGGGCGGCCCGGCGGCGGCGATCTTCCTGCTGGGGCAGGGGCTGTCGAAGACGCGCTTTCAAGCCACGACCGTGCTGGTCTTCTGGGCCGTGAACCTGTTGAAATGCGGGTTCTACGCGGGCATGGACATCTTCACGAAAGAGAGCCTGCTGATGAATGTCGCCTTGGCGCCATTTGCCGTGTTCGGCGCTTGGCTGGGCATCCGCGCCCATCAGTACGTGTCTGAAAAAGTCTTCTTCTCAATCACTTATGTTGCCCTGTTTGCGACCGGGCTGCGTCTGATCTGGGTTGCCTTGACATAGGGGAGCCGCATTGCGGAACAGGCTGCCACGATCTTCGATGAAGACCGTCTCCCCCTCAGGTCATGCATCGTCCCCCTTGGGCGGCAGGGCCTCGGCAAGTTCCTCGAAGGCCTGACCGGACGCCACGAGGCATGTCATGCCGTTCGCCATCGTCACGGTGATGGTCCAAGAACCGCCTTCGACATTGGCGAACACTTCCATCACGGCATTGTTCGAACCAAGGCCCATGCTTTGACGGCTTTCACCGTATTTCGTGGCGAGACGGTCGACAACCTGATCGCGGGGGGCGCAGTGTTGCAGGTTCTGCGCATGGACATGGGTGGCGGCGCCCAGCAGCAGACCGGCCGACAGGATGCCCAGTTTCATCATTTTCTCAGTCATAACTTCACCTTTCGGCTAGATCCCGGCGATGGGGCGGCTTTGCCGCCTGCCGGTATCGGTTGGGTCCCCTCAGATCCCGGGCGTCGGCCCTGACCGTCCCGCCCCGGCCGCTTTTCGGCCTGCAAACAGCTTCCGTCTTCAGCCCCTTAAATGAGGTTAACGCTGCGCGCGGTCGTTCGAATGCGAGCGAATTTTGCCGATCCTCCTGCCCATTCCGCAGGCAATTGCTGCAATGCGGCAGAAACCCCTTGCCATTTTCCGCAAAAAATGGCCTGTCTCGCGCAACAATATTACTCAACGCATCACGCAGGAGAGTCTCATGGACATGGCTGCCCGCCCGTATCGTTCGGTTCTGTATATTCCCGCTTCCAAGGAGCGTGCCTTGGAAAAGGCCCGTGGATTGCCCGTCGATGCGATCATCTTCGATCTCGAAGACGCCGTCGCGCCGGGCGAAAAACTGGCCGCGCGTGAGACGTTGAAAGCGGCCTTGCAGACCTCTTACGGCAAGCGCACCCGCATCGTGCGGATCAACGGGCTCGACACCGAATGGGGCGAGGCCGATGCCAAGGCCGCCGATGCCATGGATTGCGACGCGGTGCTGCTGCCCAAGGTCGAAAGCGCAGCCCAGCTCGACAAACTGGCTGCGCTGACCGACAAACCGCTTTGGGCGATGATGGAAACCCCGCGCGGCATGCTGAACGCTGCCGAGATTGCCGCCCATCCGCGTCTGAAGGGCTTCGTCATGGGCACAAACGATCTGGCCAAGGAGCTGAACAGTCGGTTCCGCGCCGACCGTTTGCCGATGCTGCCGGGGATCGGACTGTGCCTGCTGGCCGCCAAGGCAGAGGGCGTCGTGATCGTCGATGGCGTCTATAACGCCTTCAAGGATGATGACGGCCTGCGCGCCGAATGTGAACAGGGCCGCGACATGGGCATGGATGGCAAGACGCTGATCCATCCGGCGCAGGTGGACATCGCGAATGAGTGCTTCGCCCCATCCGAGGCCGATATCGAACTGGCAAAGCGCCAGATCGCCGCCTTCGAAGAGACGGTGGCGCAGGGCGGCGGCGTGGCCGTGGTCGACGGCAAGATCGTCGAGAACCTGCATGTCGACACTGCGCAAAAGCTGCTGGCCAAGGCTGAAACCATTGCGGCCATGGCGGAATAAGCCCTAACTGGCGCCGGGACATAAAGGGAGACGGACATGGGACTTCTCATTCTCGGCGTTGCGCTCTGGTGGGGCGGACATTTCTTCAAGCGCGTGGCGCCGGGCGCGCGTGCGAATATGGGCGACAAGGGGAAGGGCGTGATCGCGCTGGTGCTTGCCGCCTCGATCCTGCTGATGATCTTTGGCTACCGCATGGCCGATGGTGCATTCTTCTGGGGTCGGCACCCGGCAACCGTCGGCATCAACAACCTGCTGATGATCGCGGCGCTGTACTTCATGTCGCCCGGTCCGCGCAAAGGGGCGCTGTTCCACAAGATGCGCCACCCGATGCTGACGGGCTTCTTGCTCTGGACCGTCGCGCACCTGCTGGTGAACGGCGACACGCCGTCCTTTGTTCTGTTCGGGGGGCTGGGCCTGTGGGCGATTGCCGAGATGGTCGTGATCAACCGCGCCGAGCCGGACTGGACGCCGCACGCGAAGGGCAGCATCAAGAAGGACGCGATCTTTGTCGCAGCCTCGGTCGTGCTGCTGGTGGTGATCGGCTTTGTCCATACATGGCTTGGCTACCCAGCCTTCGGCTAACCCACGGGAGAGACACATGAAACTCTATCGCTTCCTCTCCGAGGACGACACTTCTGCCTTTTGCCACAAGGTCACTGACGCGCTCAACAAGGGCTGGGCGCTGCATGGCGATCCGACCTATGCCTTCGACGCTGCCAATGGCGTCATGCGCTGCGGTCAGGCCGTGGTGAAAGAGGTCGAGGGCACCTACACACCCGACGTGAAACTGGGAGAACAGTAAAAATGGCAAAGACCAATCCGGGCCGCTTTTTCGAAGACTATACCATCGGTCAGACCATCGACCATGCCGTGCCCCGGACGGTCTCTGGCGGGGAGAGGGCGCTGTATCACGCGCTCTACCCCGCGCGCCATGCGCTGTATTCCTCGGACCAGTTCGCGCAATCCTGCGGGCTGGCCGCCTCGCCGATCGACGATCTGGCGGCGTTCCACGTGGTCTTTGGCAAGACCGTGCCGGATGTGTCGCTGAACGCGGTGGCAAATCTGGGTTATGCCGAGGGGCGCTGGTTGCTGCCTGTGTTCCCCGGCGACACCTTGCGCTCGACCTCCGAAGTCATTGGCCTGAAACAGAACTCCAACGGCAAAACCGGCGTCGTCTATGTCCGCACGCGCGGTCTGAACCAGCGCGACGAGGTGGTTATGGAGTACTGCCGCTGGGTGATGGTGCGCAAGAACGACCTCGACGCGCCCGCGCCCGAGACGGTCCTGCCCGATCTGAAAAAGGCGCTGTCGGTCGATGATCTGGTGATCCCCGAGGGCTTGGATTTCTCGAACTACGATTTCACGCTGGCCGGGGAGCCGCACCGCTGGGGCGATTACGAGATCGGCGAGCAGATCGACCATGTGGACGGCGTCACCATCGAGGAAGCCGAGCATATGATCGCCACGCGCCTCTGGCAGAACACCGCCAAGGTGCATTTCGACCTGAGCTTCCGTCCCGAGGGCCGTCTGATCTATGGCGGGCATGTGATTTCGATGGCGCGGGCGCTGTCCTTCAACGGGCTGGCCAATGCCCAGATGATCGTGGGCCTGAACGGCGGCGCGCATGCGAACCCGTGTTTCGCGGGGGATACCGTCAAGGCTTGGACAGAGGTGCTGGACAAGGCCGAGACCAGCGCCCCCGGCGTCGGCGCGATCCGCTTGCGGCTGGTTGCGTCCAAGGGCGGTGCGCCGTTTGCCTACAAGGGCGAGGACGGGCGCTATGATCCTAGCGTCCTGCTGGATCTGGATTATTGGGCGTTGATGCCGATGTGATCCGGGCCGGGGCCGCCGATGACGCGGCCCCGCGCGGAAACGAATCTTTGCTCCCGCCTTTACTTTTTGTTTACGCTTCTTCGCGGAACGAGGATGGACCTGGGACAAAAGGGGGGCGACATGACTGTCATGCCCATCGCCAAGACGTGCGTCGATGTACTTGAAACGCCAAAGGACCAAGTGCCGGAGATGATCCGGGCTTTGATCCGAAAACGGGCCTTCTCTCCGCTGATGCAACGGATCAACAGTCGCTTGCGTGCCGATGATCCGGCGCTTCGCGCACGCGCGCAGGCTGCTCTGGCGCATTTGGGCTTCCCCGACTGACAGCATCGCCCGATGGTGCAAGCGGCGCTTTGCCCGCTGTTTCCGACAGAATCTGTCATGTACGCCATTGCATACCGTTAGCGCTTAAGCTTTCAGCAAGATGTGATCACGCCTCGCCAAGGTGTGATCACAAAATAGAAGATTTCTGCGAATTGCGCCAAAAAACCGCGCCTTTACAGGCGTGGCACAGGTGACAGGCGCGCAAAAAGCGATAAAACACGAGGCAACGGAACCGAAAGGACATCTGATATGGCCGACGTGAACCGGGGCAACCGCCCGCTGTCCCCGCATCTCCAAGTTTATCGCCCGCAACTGACCTCGATCACCTCGATCCTCACCCGCATCACCGGCAACGCCTTGCTGGTCGCGGCGCTGATGACCGTCTGGTGGTTTCTGGCGGCTGCGACCTCGGAAGAGTATTTCCAGTTCGCCAATGGCTTCGTGACCTCGTGGTTCGGCGATCTGGTGATGTTCCTGTCGGTCTGGGCGCTGTGGTACCACACGCTGGCTGGCATCCGGCACCTGATCTGGGACAATGCCATGATGCTGGAAATCGACCGCGCCGAGATGCTGGGCTGGCTGGTCGTCATCGGCTCCGGCCTGCTGACCATCTTCACCGTGATCGTTGTCTGAGGGGGCTGACATGGCATATCTGACCGACCGCAAGCGCGCCGTGGGCCGTGGCGCCTCCAAGACCGGCACCGGGCATTTCTGGGCGATGAAGAAGTCGTCCGTTGCGCTTCTGCTGCTGATCCCGTTCTTCGTCTTCACCTTCGGCAGCGCCCTTGGCGGCACGTACGAGGAAATCCTTGCCTATTACAGCCGTCCCTGGCCTGCGCTGATCGCGGCCCTGACGATCCTGGTGGGCTTTCACCACTTCAACATGGGCGTGCAGGTCCTGATCGAGGATTACGTCCACGGTCTGGCGTCGAAAATCGCGATCCTGCTGATGACCTGCCTGTCCTACGGGGCGGCCGCTGTCGGCATCTTCGCCATCGCCAAGCTCGCGCTCTAAGAACAGGTAAGTAAAATGGCTGCATACGAATACGAGACGCATGATTATGACGTCGTGGTCGTCGGTGCCGGCGGCGCGGGTCTGCGCGCCACGCTGGGCATGGCCGAGCAGGGTCTGCGCACTGCCTGCGTGACCAAGGTCTTCCCGACGCGTTCGCACACCGTCGCGGCGCAAGGCGGCATCGCCGCCTCGCTGTCGAACATGGGCCCGGACAACTGGCAGTGGCATATGTATGACACCGTCAAAGGCTCGGACTGGCTCGGCGACACCGACGCTATGGAATACCTCGCCCGCGAGGCGCCCAAGGCCGTGTACGAACTGGAACATTACGGTGTTCCGTTCTCGCGCACCGAAGAGGGCAAGATCTACCAGCGCCCCTTCGGCGGCCACACCACCGAATTCGGCGAAGGCCCGCCGGTGCAGCGCACCTGCGCCGCCGCCGACCGCACCGGCCACGCCATCCTGCACACGCTCTATGGCCAGTCGCTCAAGCAGCGGGCCGAATTCTACATCGAATATTTCGCCATCGACCTGCTGATGGAAGATGGCGAGTGCAAGGGCGTCCTGTGCTGGAAGCTTGATGACGGCACCTTCCACGTCTTCAACGCCAAGATGGTCGTGCTGGCCACGGGTGGCTATGGCCGTGCCTATTTCTCGGCAACGTCCGCCCATACCTGCACCGGCGACGGCGGCGGCATGGTGGCGCGGGCGGGCCTCCCGCTTCAGGATATGGAGTTCGTGCAGTTCCACCCGACCGGTATCTACGGCTCGGGCTGCCTGATCACCGAAGGCGCGCGCGGCGAGGGCGGTTACCTGACCAACTCCGAGGGCGAGCGTTTCATGGAACGCTACGCGCCCACCTACAAGGACCTCGCGCCGCGTGACTATGTCAGCCGCTCGATGACCATGGAAATCCGCGAAGGGCGCGGCGTCGGCAAGGACGGGGATCACATCCACCTGAACCTGTCTCACCTGCCTGCCGAGGCGCTCGCGGAACGCCTGCCGGGCATCTCGGAATCGGCCAAGATCTTTGCCGGCGTCGACGTGACCAAGGAACCGATCCCGGTTCTGCCCACGGTGCATTACAACATGGGCGGCATCCCGACCAACTATTGGGGCGAGGTGCTGAACCCGACCAAGGACGATCCGACCGCCATCGTGCCGGGCCTCATGGCCGTGGGCGAGGCGGGCTGCGCGTCGGTGCATGGGGCGAACCGTCTGGGCTCGAACTCGCTGATCGACCTCGTGGTCTTTGGCCGCGCCGCCGCGATCCGTGCCGGCAAGGTCGTCGATCCGTCGACCAGCGTGCCCAAGGCGCCTGTCAGCGAAATCGACAAGGCCTTTGACCGGTTCGACGGGCTGCGCAATGCCAAGGGCAACGTCGCCACCGCGGAACTGCGTCTGGAAATGCAGAAGACCATGCAGCGTGACGCCGCCGTCTTCCGCACCGCCAAGACGATGGCCGAAGGTGTCGAGGCGATGACCGCCATTGCGGGCAAGATGGATGACATCAAGGTCACCGACACCTCGCTGGTCTGGAACTCCGACCTGATGGAAACGCTTGAGCTGACCAACCTCATGCCCAACGCGCTGGCCACCATCGTCGGGGCCGAGGCCCGCAAGGAAAGCCGCGGCGCGCATGCGCACGAGGACTACACCGAGCGGGATGATGAGAACTGGCGCGTCCATACCGTTGCGCGGGTCGCTGGAAACAGCGTCGATCTGAGCTATCGTCCTGTTATCGTTGATCCGCTCACGACCGAGGACGAGGGCGGCATCAGCCTCAAGACAATCGCACCCAAGGCGAGGACATTCTGATGCGCATCGTGGCACTTCTGACGGCAATTTTGGTTGCAACCGCAACTCCGCTTCTGGCCAATGGCCAAGGCTACGGGGTGCAGGAGTGTCACGCCTACGCAAACAGTCTCGCCTATACGGGGGCGAAAAGCTATTCGGCACAATATACTGCGGCCTACCAGGCCTGCATGGACCAGCGCGCCGACTACGCTGCCGCCCAACCGAATTTCCGGCAACCGCGCGGGCACAATGTCACCGTTGGCTATTGCCCGCCCAACGCGCCCTTCATGTATCGAGGAACGTTGTATTGCCGGAACTGATGCGCAAACGACCGGTCGCCTTGCTGCTCTGCCTGTCCGTGGCGGCCTGCTCGCCGCAGGCGCAGGACCAGATCGCGCGCAATGCGGCCCGGTCCGCCATTACGCCCGTGGTGCAGGACCGGTTTCCCGGCGTCCCGTTGCAGCCGGCCATCGACTGCATCATCGACAATGCGAACGCGGCCCAGATCAATGCGCTGGCCGCCGACGCGGTGCTTGGGGCAACCGAAAGCACCGCGCAGATCGTCACCGACATCGTCTCGAAACCCGAGACCCTAACCTGCTTGGCGGCCGAGGGCCTGCCGGCGCTGCTGCGATAGGAGCGAGCCATGGTTCAATTCACTCTCCCCAAGAATTCGAAGATCCGTACAGGCAAGACTTGGCCCAAGCCGTCTGGCGGCAATGTCCGCAAATTCCAGATTTATCGCTGGAACCCGGATGACGGTCAGAACCCCCGTGTCGATACCTATTTCGTCGATATGGATGACTGCGGGCCGATGGTTCTGGATGCGCTGATCAAGATCAAGAACGAGATCGACCCGACCCTGACCTTCCGCCGGTCCTGCCGCGAGGGGATCTGTGGCTCTTGCGCGATGAATATCGACGGGATCAACACGCTGGCCTGTATCTATGGCCTCGACGAGATCGACGGCGACGTGAAGATCTACCCGCTGCCCCACATGCCGGTGGTCAAGGACCTGATCCCCGACCTGACGCATTTCTATGCCCAGCACGCCTCGATCATGCCGTGGTTGGAGACCAAGACCAATCGCCCGGCCAAGGAATGGCGTCAGTCCATCGAGGACCGCAAGAAGCTGGACGGTCTGTATGAATGCGTGATGTGCGCGTCCTGTTCGACGGCGTGCCCGTCCTACTGGTGGAATGGTGACCGCTACCTTGGACCGGCCGCGCTGTTGCACGCCTATCGCTGGATCATCGATTCGCGCGACGAGGCGACGGGCGAGCGTCTGGATCAGCTTGAGGATCCGTTCAAGCTGTATCGCTGCCACACGATCATGAACTGCGCCAAGACCTGCCCCAAGGGTCTGAACCCGGCCAAGGCAATCGCCGAGATCAAGAAGATGATGGTCGAGCGCACGATCTGATCATTGGTCTCTTGTGTGGAATGCAAATGCGGGCCCTCGGGTCCGCATTTTTCGTTGACGTTGCGTCGTCATGCGTCATCTGCAACCCGATCTTGCGCTCTTTCGGGGAAGTCAGCCCGCCCCCGTCGGCATATCTCTTGCGCACGGGAGGACGCCGCAATCGAAAGGGCAACCCCATGAAAGAGCAGCAGAAAACACCGGCCGAATTGGCGCTTGAGGCCTTGGAGCAGGCTTGGGCCTATTTCACCCCCGAGCCGCGCAAACCCAGCGAAAGCCCGGTCTACGAGGACCTGCCACTGGCAGCCTGACGCGGCATTGATGCTGCGTGTCAGACGCGATAGGCCGGGGGCATGATCTATGTCGCCGGCCTTTTGATTGCCTTCATCCTGATCGCGGTGTTCTCCAACCCGGCGACGCGGGCCTGTCGCTGGCGCGAATACCGTCAGGGGGACAGCGTCCGCTGGCACTGCATCCAATGTGGGGCAGAGGTCTACAAGCCGTTGGGGCAAAAGCCGAAATCCTGCTTTCGGAACGATCGAGCCTAGGCGCTTTGCAAATCATCCGGGCCTTTGTCATGCTGCGGTGCAAATCACGCAGGATGCCAGATGATCAACATTCTTTTCGCCGCCCATGCCGACCGATGGGCCCAGTATGAACAGCCTCTGACCACCGCGCTGGATGCGCTGGAACTGGACTATACCCTATCGACGGAGTTCGCTCCGGAAGAGGTGGATTACATCGTCTACGCGCCGAATTCCGACGTGCAGGACTTCGGCCCCTATACCCGGTTGAAGGCCGTCCTGAACCTTTGGGCCGGGGTCGAGGGGGTTGTTGGGAATGAGACGTTGACCGTCCCGCTCGCTCGCATGGTCGATGAAGAGGGCCTGACCCAAGGCATGGTCGAATGGGTGACGGGCCATGTGCTGCGCCACCATCTCGGGATGGATGCGCATATCGTCAACCCGGATCATCGCTGGCACCCGGAGGCGCCGCCGCTGTCGCGGGACAGGCCGGTCACGATCCTCGGGCTTGGGACTCTTGGTCTGGCATGTGGCAAGGCCTTGGCAATGCTGGGCTTTCCTGTCACCGGCTGGTCGCGCACGGCGAAGGAGACCGCCTTCCCATGCTTTTCCGGCGATGACGGTCTCCATGCGGCGCTCGATGGCGCGCAGATCGTCGTGCTGCTCTTGCCGGACACCCCGGCGACCCATGACATCCTTGATGCCGAGGCGATTGCGCGGATGGCTCCGGGCGCCGTCGTGCTGAACCCCGGGCGTGGTCCACTGATCGACGAACAGGCGCTGTTCGATGCGCTCGACAGCGGGCACCTGTCCCATGCCACGCTGGACACCTTCCGCGTCGAGCCTTTGCCGGGCGAGCATCCCTTTTGGCACCACCCCAAGGTCACGGTCACGCCGCATATCGCATCCGAGACGCGGCCCGACAGCGCCGCGCGGGTCATCGCCGAAAACATTCGTCGCGGCGAGGCAGGTGCGCCCTTTCTGCATCTTGTCGATCGCGCCGCCGGTTATTAAGCGGGTGTCAAAAGGAGACGCGCCATGACCTTCGACCGCAGCGTGAAAATCGCCCCGTCCATCCTCTCTGCCGACTTCGCCGATTTCGGGCGCGAGATTCAGGCCGTCGAGGTGCAAGGTGCGGACTGGATCCATGTGGATGTGATGGACGGGCATTTCGTGCCCAACCTCACCTTCGGCCCGCCCGCCGTGAAGGCGTTCCGCAAGCACGTCAAAACCTTCATGGATGTGCATCTGATGATCTCGCCGGTCGATCAATATATCGAGGCCTATGCCGAGGCAGGCACCGACATGTTGACCGCGCATGTGGAGGCCGGCGCGCATCCGCACCGCACCCTGCAGGCGATCAAGGCCGCCGGGATGCAGGCGGGCATCGCGCTGAACCCCGGCACGCCCGCCGAGGCCGTGCGCGAGCTGCTGCCGCTTGCCGACATGGTGCTGGTCATGACCGTGAACCCCGGCTTTGGCGGGCAGAAGTTCATCGACATGACAGCCAAGATCCGCACCATCCGCGACTGGATCGGCGACCGCCCGATCCATATTCAGGTCGATGGCGGTGTCGATCCGAACACCGCGCCCTTGGTGGTGAACGCGGGCGCGGATGTCCTGGTGGCGGGCTCTGCCGTGTTCCGCGGCGGGTCCGTCGAAAACCCCGCGCCCTATGGCGAGAACATGCGCGCGATCCGCGCCGCGCTGGCCTAGGCCAGATAGAGGCGCGTGATCCAGTTGGCGGCGAGGGCGGGGCGATCCGCGCCCTCGATCTCGATCAACACGTCCCAATGCACGTCGAGATGGGTGTCGAACTCGTCCACCGAGGCGACGGTGAACACGCCGCGAATGCGGCTGCCCACCATCACCGGTGACACGAACCTGATCCGGTCGAACCCGTAATTCACGCTGGAGGCCACGCCCGCCAGCCCCTCGGTCACGTGATAGGACATGGCCGAGAGCATCGACAGCGTCAGGAACCCATGGGCGATGCAGCCGCCAAATGGCGTCTGCGCCGCGCGCTCGGGATCGAGATGGATGAACTGCCAGTCCTCGGTGGCGTCGGCAAAGGCCTGCACCCGCTTCGCGTCCATCTCGAACCACGGAGTTTCGCGCGGGGGCAGGGCCCGCAGGTCTTCAGCCAGCATCGGGCAACACGTGATCGGCAAACCGTTCGCGCAAGGTCAGCTTGGACACCTTGCCCGTGGCGGTCAGCGGCAATTCGTCGACAAAGACCATGTCATCGGGCAATTGCCACTTGGCGAAATGCTCCAGCATCATGTCGTGGATTTCCCCCAAGGTCGGCTTGTCCTCTTTCGGCACGACAACCAAAAGGGGACGTTCGTCCCATTTCGGATGGGGCAGGGCAATCACCGCGCAATTGGCGACCTTGGGATGCGCCATGGCGATGTTTTCCAGATCGATGGAGGAAATCCACTCTCCCCCGGACTTGATCAGGTCCTTGGCGCGATCCTGAATATACAGGAAACCATGCGGGTCGATGCTGGCCACGTCGCCGGTGCCGAACCAGCCTTCGGCATCCATCGCGGCCTCGGACGCTTCGGGGTTGTTGAAATAGCCGGAGATGATGGCATTGCCGCGCACATACAATTCGCCCACGGCCTTGCCGTCATGCGGCAGGCGTGCGCCGTGTTCGTCGACGATCTTGAGATCGACGCCAAAGATGCGGCGGCCTTGCTTGCACTTGCGGTCGATCTTTTCCTTGAGGTCGAGACCGTCCATCGAGGCGGATAGCTGGCCGTGGGTGCCGACCGGGCTCATTTCCGTCATGCCCCAAGCGTGGCAGACATCGATGCCAAGCTTTTCGAAGCCCTCGATCATGCTGCGTGGCGCGGCAGAGCCGCCGATCACCACCTGATCCAGCGCCGCCGGGGCCTGACCGCGCGTCCCGATCTCGGCGCGCAAGCCCAGCCAGACGGTGGGCACACCCCAAGAGGCCGTGACCTGCTCTGCCTCCATCAGGTCCCAAAGCGAGGCGCCGTCCAGCTTGCCCCCGGGCATGACCAGCGACGCGCCGACGATCGGCGCCGCATAGGGCAGGCCCCATGAATTGACGTGGAACATCGGCACCACGGGCAGGATGCGCGCGCCTTCGTGCAGCGAGCGCGGGATGGTCAGGGCCAGTTGCATCGCATGCAGGACGGTGGACCGATGGGAATAAAGCGCCCCCTTGGGGTTGCCCGTCGTGCCGGAGGTATAGCACAGCGCCGCCGCATCGTTTTCATCCATCACCGGCCAGTCATAGTCGGTGGATTGCCCGTCCAGCAGCTCTTCGTAGCAGAGGAAGTCGACCTTGCTCTCGGGCATATGCGCGCGATCCGTCATCAGGATCAGCCGCAACCCGTCCGGCAGATGCTCGGCCAAGGCCTCGATCAGCGGCACGAAGGTCAGGTCGACACAAAGCGCCCGGTCGCCCGCATGCTGGATGATATACAGCATCTGTTCGGCAGACAGGCGCGGGTTGATCGTATGGCAGACCGCGCCCATGCCCGAAACCGCGTAATACAGTTCGAAATGGCGGTAGCCATTCCAGGCCAGCGTGGCGACCCGGTCGCCCGGGGCAATGCCGATCCCGGCGAGCCCATGCGCCAGTTGCGCCGCGCGCTGATAGGCCTCGGCATAGGTTTCGCGGTGGATGTCGCCTTCGGTCCGCACCGAGACGATGCCTGCCCCCGGGTGCGCCTCTGCGGCGTAGCGCAGGATCTCGATGATCCTGAGCGGTATGTGCATCATCATGCCTTGCATCTGGCCCTCCCTTGCCGTCCGCCGTTCTGCGCCTAGAGTGATCCGCGAAAGCCCGGTTCTGCAACCGCTTTTCGACACATTGCCGCAAGGAGACGTCATGACAGATCAAATGACCCGCATCACGCTGGCCCGCAGGCCGGACGGGCTGCCGGTTCCCGAGGATTTCGCCTTTGAAACCCAGCCTTTGCCCAAGCCGGGTGCGGGTGAGGTTCTGGTCGAGGTGACGTGGCTCTCGCTCGATCCGTATATGCGCGGGCGGATGAACGCCGTGGCCAGCTATGCGCCCTACGTCGAACTGGGCGAGGTCATGGTCGGGCAGGGCGTGGGCCGTGTTCTGGCCTCTGGCGATGACGGCTTTGCGCCCGGCGACGTGGTCACGGGCATGACCGGTTGGGCCAGCCACGCGCTGTTGCCTGCGGGTGATCTGCGCAAGCTTGACGGCGATTTGCCGGAAAGCACCGCGTTGGGCGTGCTGGGCATGCCGGGCTTCACCGCTTGGGCGGGCCTGCGCGCCTATGGCCGTCCGAAATCCGGCGAGACCTTGGTGGTCGCCGCGGCGACCGGCCCGGTCGGGTCCATGGTCGGGCAACTGGCCAAGGCCGCAGGGCTGCGCACCGTGGCGATTGCCGGGGGCGCAGAGAAATGCGCGCTGGCGGTGGACAAGTTCGGCTTCGACGCGTCGATCGATCACAAGGCGCATGAGGATGCCTCGTCGCTGCGCAAGGCCTTGGCCGAGGTCGCGCCGGATGGTGTCGATATCTATTGGGAAAACGTGGGCGGCAAGGTGCTGGAGGCGGTCGTGCCGCTGATGAATGTCGCGGGCCGCATTCCGGTTTGTGGCACCATCGCGTGGTACAGCGCCACGCCCGAAGGGCCAAACACCTTGCCCATGGTCTGGCGATCAATCCTGACCAAGCGGCTGTCGGTCAATGGCTTGATCATCTTCGACCATTGGGACGACTACCCCACATTCCTGAACGAGGTGACGCCGATGGTGGCCGGGGACAAGATCGCCTACGAGGAGGACGTGACCGATGGGCTCGACAACATGCCTCAGGCCTTCATCGACATGTTGCAAGGTGGCATGACCGGCAAGACCTTGATTCGGCTATAGGTCCATCTGCGGATCGGCGCTCAGCTCCAGCGGGGCAGGGGCGCCGCCCAGATCGTCGATCCGCAGGGGCCCGGACGGTCGGGACAAGCGATTGCGCACGATCCAATAGAGCCGGGATTGCGCCCGCGTGATCGCAACATAAGCCAGCCGTTTCCAAAGCGGCTGGCCCGCTTCGGTCCGGCCCATGCGCGCGGCGGCATAGAGATCGGGGGCGAACACCTGCACCGCATCCCATTGCGAGCCTTGCGCCTTGTGGATCGTGACGGCCGCGCCGTGCAGAAAGGTCGCCCCCATACGCGCCGCGAAGGGGATGAACGGCTCTTCCTCGTCGGGTTTCTCGATCTTCACGATGGAGGCGGCCGAGACCTGCGGCTCGATCGCGCCGACCACGTGGAGGCGGGAAAAGCCCGGTTTGCGCCCCGGTCCAAGATAGATGACCTGCGCGCCCTTGATCAGGCCGCGTGCCTCCAGATCAAGGCGTTTCTTGCGGTGTTTCAAGGGCAGTTCGATGCCGTCGCAGATCAGCGGCTCGCCTTCCAGCAGGCTGTCCATCGGCGCCCCATGCACCGCGCGAAAGGCGTTGATCAGCCGGATTCGCGTGGCATTGCGCCAGACCAGAACGGGCGAGCGCGCCATCAGGTCGACCTCGACGCGCTGCCCCCAGACGACGCGGTCGTCCTTGCGGGCGGCTTCCTCGATCAGGCGTTCGAAATCCTCGAAGCCGATCTGCGGATCGGCCAGAGCGTGGGCGAGGTCGAGAATCGGGTTGTCCGCCTCCTGCCGGTGGATGCGGCTCAGCTCCATCTTCTTCTCTGCGGGCAGGTGGTCGAACACCATCTTGCCCGACTGGTTTACCGGGGCCAGCTGCGCCGGGTCGCCAAAGATCACCAGCGTCGGAAAGATCTCCTGTAGGTCCTCGAACTGGCGGTCGTCCAACATGGACGCCTCGTCGACAAACCCGATATCCAGTTCTTCCTCGCGCCGTTTCCAGCCGGTGATGAAATCGCTGCCGCGCAGGCCCGCCGCCGCGAGGGCCGCCGGAATCGACTTGTGCACCTCGTAACTGGCCTGCGCGCGGGCCAGTGCCTCGGGCGTGAGCTCCTCGATCTCGGGCGCCTCTTCGTTGCCCATCAACCATTCGGCCAGCTTTTCGTATTCCGGGTCGTAGACCGGGGTGTAGAGGATTCGGTGGATCGTGGTGGCGGGCACGCCGCGCATGCGCAGCACCGAGGCAGCCTTGTTCGTCGGCGCAAGAATGGCCAGAGTGCGCGTGTCGCGCTGGCGTTTGCCCTCGTAATCGCCAGAGACGATCTCGACCCCGGCATTTTGCAGCGCCTTGACCAGTTCTGACAGGAGCATGGTCTTGCCGCTGCCCGCCTTGCCCATCAGGGCCATCACGGTGCCGGGGCGGTCCTGCGGCGGCTGAGTGAATCCGTCTTCGATATCCACGCCATGAGCACGCAGCAATTCGGCCACGCGGTCATGGGCTACGGCCTGATCGTCGGAGAATTGCAGCACGGGAAGGTTCATGCGCGGCACCCTATCCTTGCGGCGGGGCGGGCGCTAGAGTGCAAAGCAAAAGCGCGCGCCGACGGGGCGCGCGCCTTTTGGGACGTAACAGGGCTCAGGCGGCGATCTGGTCGCTCAACTCGACGCGCCCGCCAAAGGACAGCTCGAACCAGCGCTTGGACATTTCCGGGGTGATGCCGGCGCTCTTGGAAACCGAAGCCTGCGCTTCCGGTGTGAATTCCCACAGGCCGACGCTGATCTGCTCGCGGCCCGTGCCTTCGCTGCCGAGCACTTCGGGCGACGAGCCGATGCGGCGATAGATGCGGACCATGCGGGCATCGAAGACGCCGACATAGTGTTCGACACCGAATTCCTGCATGACCTCACCCCCGGCCAGCATCAGGGCGGCGGCGACGCCGGGCGTGGCACCGCGGGACAGGCAGAACCGGGTGCATTCCCAGATCAGCGGCGACTGGATGCGCACGCCATCGGTCAGGTGGATGAAATGATCGTTGACCATGGTCTTGCCTACGGTGGGCAGCAGGCGCATGGAGCCGCCATGGGTGCCGTCGGCATTTTCCCAGATCACGTAGAGCGGGTTTTCGTCATCGTATTCGTCACGCTCATAGCCTTGGGCATCGACGGTGACGGCCCAGCCGAGGCGGGTCTTGAACTGGTCGGCGCGGTCCAGGAACATGGAACGGGCCAGTTTCGGAAACTTGTGCTGGTCTTCGGCGTAAACGTAGCGGATCATGTTGCTCATCCTCGTGAGTGTGTTGCTCTGAGGACGACTTTCACCGTCAGTGGTTAACGGATTTCAGCAATTGCGTACGCATGGTAAAGACGCGCTTCACGAAAGCGCATCCTATACGACGATCAAACCCCGGCTCAGCGCCCGAGCCACCGCATGGGTGGTGTTCATCGCGCCAAGTTTGAACCGGGCGCTTTCCACGTAAACCCGCAAGGTATGTTCGGAAATCGACAGCGTATCGGCGGCTTGGGCCCTTGAATATCCGATCGCCAAAAGCGTCATCGCCTCGATTTCCCGTGGGGACAGCTGTTGTGCGGGTTCCGGTGTGCGACCGGGTTCGAATTCCAGTGCTTTCTGATTGAAGTAGTGAGCAACGAGGATCAGATCGCGTCGGTTCGTCTCGGTGAATTCCTCCCATTCGGCGTCGCTGCAATTGTGGCTTAGCGAAAACAGGGCAAATTGGCCGTTCGGACCACGGATCGGGATGGAAAACCCTTGATTCCCGATTCCGTGTTCGATGGCATCCTTCATCAGGGCGCGGGCGGATTTCGAGGACCAGTCCAATCGCTTCCAGTTGACCGGGTGAAACCGCTGGTAACACCCCTGGATGACCGGATCGATCCGCAAGTACCCCTTTTCGACATATCGGTTGACCCATTCGAGGTCGTAGGTCCCGCAGCCATATTGTTCGCCGCTGCTGTTGACCCAGTGATAGATGATATGATCGACACCGTATTGATCGCGCAGTTCCTCGATGAGGATCTGGAGATCATCCAGCCCGTTAGCGGATTCCAACCGCTCGATCAGCCCGTCCAACCGCGGCGCGTTTCCCAAGAAGCCCAATGCCATTTCCTTCGGCAAGGGACGCAATCTCCACCTGTGCCACCAGCGAGGCATCGTCGAGCTGGGTGGCCAGCGACGGCATGCCGTTCGCGCGTGCAAACGTCTTCAGGTCGGTCAGTACGTCCAAAATCCAGTCATGTCCCATAACAAGCCTCATCAGTAGAAGGTTAATGATCGATTAAGACAACTCTACCACTGCCGGGTTCGTCGCGAAATTCACGGGATTCTACTCCCCAGAAACTGCGAGGCCGGGTCGCGGCAAGATCCTGATAACACTAAAGATGTAAACAAAACGAGAACGCCCGCGAAGCTTTTTCAGCGATTCGCGGGCGTTCGGACGGTTTTTGACGCCTCTTTCGAGGCGCCCTTTGGTTTACTTGCGGGCTTCGAGCGCGTCCTCGAACGTGCGCAGGCCGGCCTTCGGCGACTGGACCAGCACGGCCATGTTGCCGGGCTTGTGCTCGTTGCGCATCATCTTGGTGTGCGACTGCGGGATTTCGTCCCACGGGAACACTTCGGACATGCAGGGGTCCAGACGACGCTCGCACATCAGGCGGTTTGCGCTTGCGGCCTGCTTGAGGTTCGCAAAGTGCGAGCCCTGCAGACGCTTCTGGTGCATCCACATGTAGCGCACATCAAAGGTGCAGTTGAAACCGGAGGTGCCAGCGCAGATCACCACGATGCCGCCCTTCTTGACCACCAGCGTGGACACGGGGAAGGTGGCCTCGCCCGGGTGTTCGAACACCATGTCGACGCTGACGCCTTTGCCGGTGATCTCCCAGATCGCCTTGCCGAACTTGCGGGCCTCTTTCAGCCATTCGTTATACTCGGGCGAGTTCACGACGGGCAGCTGCCCCCAGCAATTGAAGTCCTTGCGGTTGATGACGCCCTTTGCACCCTGCGCCAGCACGAAGTCGCGCTTGGATTCGTCGGAAATCACCCCGATCGCATTGGCCCCGGCGGTGTTCGCCAGCTGGATCGCGTAGGAGCCCAAGCCCCCCGACGCGCCCCAGACCAGCACGTTCTGGCCGGGCTTGAGTTCGTGCGGGTGGTGGCCGAACAGCATCCGGTAGGCGGTGGCCAGCGTCAGCGTGTAGCAGGCGGCCTCTTCCCAGGTCAGGTGCTTGGGGCGCGGCATCAGCTGCTGGGCCTGCACCTTGGTGAACTGCGCGAAAGAGCCGTCGCCGGTCTCATAACCCCAGATCCGCTGCGTGGGCGAGAACATCGGGTCGCCGCCATTGCATTCCTCGTCGTCGCCATCGTCCTGATTGCAATGGATGACGACCTCGTCCCCGACTTTCCAGTTCTTGACCTTGTTGCCGACCTTCCAGACAATGCCCGACGCGTCGGACCCGGCAATGTGGTAGTCCTGACCATGCACGTCGAAGGGGCTGATCGGAACGCCCTTGCCAGCCCAGACGCCATTGTAGTTGACGCCTGCCGCCATCACCAGAACCAGCACTTCGTGGCTGTCGATCTCCCATGTGTCGACCACTTCCTTCTGGAAGGACTGCTCGGGGTCGCCATGGCGTTCACGGCGGATCGCCCATGCGTACATCTTCTTCGGCACGTAGCCGAGGGGCGGCATTTCGCCAATCTCGTAGAGGTCTTTTTCCGGCGCGTCGTACTGGGCGATGCCCGTTGCGGTGTCCAGTGCCATGGTCGGCCTCCTTCAGGTCCGTTCGTTAACATATCTCGATACTGCAGCGCAGAATCGTGCGGCGCTTTCCAGTGAGATACGTGTCTGCGCGCAACATTGCAACACATTGATTGATGTTTTTGAAATTTTATAACCGAGCGGTTGCAGCAAATCCTTTGCGCATGCGGCAAACATTAACCGAGATGGCGGATCGAATTGGCGTAGAAATCCGCAAGCTCGCGGCCGTGATCGGTGATCCGGTGCGGTTCGCCGGGCGTGACGATGCCGCGCGCGATAAGCGGGCGCAGGCCCGCGCGCACGGTCTCTTCGGGGGTGTCGCAGTGACGCGCTGCGGCTGTGACCAACTCTGCGACGCTGCGCGGTCCCGCCTGCAAAAGCCTTGCCACCAGCGGCACGGGCAGGATCGGAACGATGCCGGCGATCTGCGTCATTAACAGGTCCGCAAGCGCCTCTGGCCTGTGTGCAAGCTCGGGTACGTCAGCCAGCGACACCGGGGTGCCGAAACAAACGGCAGCCGTGCCAAAGCGCCGAAAGCGTCCGGTGATGCGCTGCCAGACCTGTTTCAGGGTCGCGATCGTGACATGGGTGATCGATGCGTCGAACCGGCGCGTGCCCGACTTGTGGGCGTTGACGAGGACCTTGTCCTCCAGCACCCGGTCGTAGTTCAACGCCACGGGGACAAAGACGATCTCGCGCTCGGTCTTGTCCAGACCGTCCAGCATATAGGACAAGAGCCCCAGTTTGGGCGGCTGCAACGCGCCATCGAGGCTGAGCCCACCTTCGGGAAAGATCGCCTGCGTGACGCCGCCATTGGTGGCCATCTGCACATAGCGCCGCAATATCTGGCGATACAGCGCGTTGCGGGATTTGCGGCGGATGAAATAGGCGCCCATGGCCCGGATCAGCCGCGACAGGGGCCAGACCTGCGCCCATTCGCCCACCGCATAGGACAAGGCCGACCGATCGGCGGCAAGATGGGTGATCAACACGTAATCCATGTTGGAGCGGTGGTTCATGACGAAGATCACGGTCGCCTCCGGGTCGATCGCGGCCAATCGCTCGGGCGCCTGATGGTGCAGTTCGACATGATACAGCGCGTTGGACAGCAGCCGTGCGCCGCGCACCCCCCAACCGAAATACGCCAGCGCGGAAAAGCTGGGCACGATCTCGCGGGCGTAGCGGCGGGCGCGCTCAAAGACCACGTCCTCGCGTTCGCCGGTTTCGCGGGCTTGGTCGACGATCGCTTGTGTGACGTCCGGATGGTAGCACAGCCTCTGGATCAGGTCGTAGCGCCGCAGCAGCTTGAACGGCTCGATGGGGCGTTGCAGGCGGGTGTTCAGGCGGGCCACCGCGCGTTCCATCCGGCGACGAAAGAACCAACGCACCGAGGGGAACAGGAAGTGCGAGGCAAAGGTGACCGTCGCAAACAGGACGATCAACACGAACAGCCAAAGGGGAAGTGTCACCGGGTTCGTCATTCGGCCATTAACCCCGATGGACATTCCTTGCACAACCCATGCACATCCGAAGCACATAAAGACGCAGGCGCGGGGGCAGGGCGCTTTGCCCTCCTCCCCGGGGCGGGGAGCGGCTATGCTGCATCTGCTCTGCCGCGACGCGGCGAATTGACAGAGTCATAATATTTCGCATACACCATGCTAAACGCAACAAGATTGCATTTCCGATTCACGCCTGACGGAGGCCCCGATGACCGAGACCACCCGCGACCGCCCCTGGTTGATCCGCACCTATGCTGGCCACTCGACGGCCGAGAAATCGAACGCGCTGTATCGGTCGAACTTGGCCAAGGGGCAGACGGGCCTGTCCGTCGCCTTCGACCTGCCGACCCAGACGGGGTATGACAGCGACCATGTGCTGTCCAAAGGCGAGGTCGGCAAGGTCGGCGTGCCGGTCTGCCATCTGGGCGATATGCGCACCCTGTTTCAGGACATTCCGCTGGAGCAGATGAACACCTCGATGACGATCAACGCCACCGCACCGTGGCTGCTGGCGCTGTATATCGCCGTGGCCGAGGAGCAGGGGGCGGATGTCTCGAAATTGCAAGGCACCGTGCAGAACGACCTGATCAAGGAATACCTCAGCCGCGGCACCTATATCTGCCCGCCGAAACCGTCGCTGAAGATGATCGGGGACGTGGCCGAGTATTGCTATACGCATGTGCCGAAATGGAACCCGATGAATGTGTGTTCCTACCATCTGCAAGAGGCAGGCGCCACGCCGGAACAGGAACTGGCCTTTGCGCTGGCCACGGCGATTGCCGTTCTGGACGAGTTGAAACCTCGGGTGCCCGACGCGGATTTCCCGGCCCTGTGCGGGCGCATTTCCTTCTTCGTGAATGCGGGGATTCGCTTCGTCACCGAGATGTGCAAGATGCGCGCCTTTGTCGATCTGTGGGACGAGATTCTGAAGGAGCGGTATGGCGTCGATGAGGCGAAATATCGTCGCTTCCGCTACGGGGTGCAAGTAAACTCCCTTGGCCTGACCGAGCAGCAGCCGGAAAACAACGTCTACCGCATCTTGATCGAGGCTTTGGCAGTGACCCTGTCGAAAAACGCCCGCGCCCGTGCCGTGCAGTTGCCCGCCTGGAACGAGGCGCTGGGCCTGCCGCGCCCGTGGGACCAGCAATGGTCGATGCGCATGCAGCAGATTCTGGCCTATGAAACCGACCTGCTGGAATATGACGACCTGTTCGACAACAACCCGGCGGTGGATCGCAAGGTCGCTGAATTGAAAGAGGGCGCGCGGGCGGAATTGGCGAATATCGACAGCATGGGCGGTGCGATTGGGGCCATCGACTATATGAAGGCGCGGCTGGTCGATTCCAATGCCGAGCGCGTCGGCAAGGTCGAGCGTGGCGAGACCATCGTCGTCGGCGTCAACCGCTGGACCGAAACCGAACCCAGCCCGCTGATGGGCGAGGATGGCGGCATCATGACCGTCGACCCGTCGGTCGAACTCGATCAGGTGACGCGGCTGGAAGCATGGCGCGCCGAGCGGGATCAGGCGGCGGTGGATGCGGCCTTGGCGGCGCTGCGCGAAGCCTCGGCCAAGGGCGAGAACGTGATGCCTGCCTCGATCGCCTGCGCGAAGGCGGGGGTGACGACGGGCGAATGGGCGGCGCAGATGCGCTCCGTGCATGGCGAATATCGCGGCCCGACCGGCGTGTCGAAATCGGTCAGCAACAAGACCGAGGGGCTGGATGACCTGCGCGCCGCTGTCGACGCGGTCAGCGACCGTCTGGGACGGCGCTTGCGCTTTCTCGTCGGCAAGCCGGGGCTGGACGGGCATTCCAACGGCGCCGAACAGATCGCCTATCGCGCCCGTGATTGCGGCATGGAGATCGATTACGAGGGCATCCGCCTGACCCCCGAACAGATCGTCGAAGCGGCCCGGGACGGCGCCCATGTCGTCGGCCTGTCGATCCTGTCGGGCTCGCATATCCCGCTGGTCGAGGAAACCATGCGCCGCATGCGCGAGGCCGGTTTGGGGCATATTCCCGTTACCGTCGGTGGCATCATCCCCGAGGATGACGCGGAAAGGTTGCGGGCAATGGGCGTCGCGCGCGTCTATACGCCGAAAGATTTCGAGCTGAACACCATCATGCAAGACATTGTCCAATTGGTGGATCAGCAATCGGTTGCTGCGGAATAATTCGAAAGATCAATCGGATAGGGCAAGGGCGTCGGCAAAAGCCGGCGCCCTTTTCAATCTTGGATTGTTAAGACTTGTTAACTATTAATTGACGATTGTCGGGTCTGATTTTCTTTGCGCCGCAGAATGACACAAAATATATCTTGTGATTATACCTTGGACGCGGGAAATAGCGGAAATAGGCTTGGAGAAGACGATGAATATTGATTTTGATAACCTCTCGCGCGAGGAACTGTCGCAACTGATCGCCAATGCACAAAAGGCGCTGAAAACCGTGGATGCCCGCCGCAAGGCAGAGGCCAAGCGCGCAGCGGAATTGGCGGCAAAGGAATATGGCTTCTCTCTGGATGAGGTCATGGAAGCCGGTGCCAAGGGCAGCAAGGGCGCCCCGAAATACGCAAACCCGGCAGACCCGTCGCAGACTTGGACAGGTCGCGGTCGCAAACCCAATTGGGTGATCGAAGCACTGGAGTCCGGCAAATCTCTGGACGACCTGGCGCTCTGATGACGGTCCATATCGGCGCGAAACCCGGGGATATTGCTGAAACGGTGCTGTTGCCGGGTGACCCTTTGCGGGCGGAATGGGCGGCGCAGACGTTTTTGCAGGACGCTGTCTGCGTCAATCGCGTCCGCGGCATGCTGGCTTACACCGGGACATGGAAAGGCAATCGCGTGACGATTCACGGCTCGGGCATGGGGATGCCGAGCCTGTCGATCTACGTGAATGAATTGATCCGTGATTTCGGGGCCAAGACGTTGATCCGCATCGGATCTTGCGGCGGAATGCAGGAGAAGGTCAAAGTGCGGGACGTGATCCTTGCAATGACCTCTTCGACCGTGGGCACGCCGTCATCCAGCATCTTCCGCGAATTGAATTTCGCGCCCAATGCCGATTTCGGATTGTTGCGCGCGGCGGTGGCTGCGGCGGAAAAAGGAAATGCGCCTTTCCATGTGGGCGGCATCTATTCCTCGGATACGTTCTATGACGAGCGCAAGGATCTGAATGAGCAGATGGTGCGGCACGGTATTCTCGGCGTCGAGATGGAGACGGCCGAGCTGTATATCCTCGCCGCGCGCTACGGCGTACGGGCGCTGGCGGTGCTGACCGTTTCGGATCACCTGCTCACCGGCGAGGCCTTGCCCTCCGAGGATCGCGAGCGGTCCTTTGGCGACATGGTCGAGATTGCCTTGGAGGCGGCGTTTGCCTGAAAAGTGGGGCGGGGTATGACCCCGCCCTACAGGCCGTGGCTGCGGTCGTAGCCGTTGCGCTGTGGCGGCTGCCAATTGCCCAGCATCGCCGAATCCGGGGTCAGGATGTCGACCTGAAGCGGATGACAGGCGGCCGTGTCGGAACTGTGCTCGGACGAGCAGTCGCCACCGGGGCAGGCGCTGAGCGCGCCCAGCAGATCGATTTCCGCAAAGACTGTCAGGTGATCGCCGGGCCGCACCGGGCTGGCCTTCATGAAATATTGCCCCGTGTCGCGCGTGAACCCGGTACACATGAAGACGTTGAGAACGTCATGCACGTGCGGTTCCGCATCGTGCAGAGGCAGGCCTGTGGCTGTGCTCAGCGCGCGCGTCAGGTTCGAATGGCAACAGTGGTGATATTGGCTCCCCGACAGGAGATTGCCGGTATAGGGGTCGCAGCGCGTCCCGATCACGTCATGCACAGAGCCGCCGTAGGGGTCGATCCCGTACCAGTCCAGCGTGTCCTCGACGATGGTTGCCATCGGGCGCAAATGCGGGAAGGCCGACCACAGCCGTTCGCCGGTTGTGACATGCGTGCCATGCAGGGCGCGGGTCTTGCCGGAATAGAACCGTTCGGACAGGTCGTGCGCGTTCCACAGGTTCAGGTCGCCGACCTGCGGCCCCTCGACCGAGGTGATCCGGAAAAAGCTGCCCGCCGGCACGCGAAAGGCGCAGGCGTCGCGCGGGGCGGCCAGAACCGTCTCGCTGACCCGCGCCGTATCCAGAGCGGCCGCATAAAGCGCCATATCCGGCACGGGCAGGGTGTCATTCGGGTAGCAGATCACCGGCGCGATGGCGCGGCGTTCGGCGGCGTCCTTGGGTTCTGTCATCAGCGGGGCCTGTGGATATGGGCGCTTTGGACGAGGCCAAAGGCGAGCATGAGAACGAGCATCGCCGAGCCGCCATAGCTGACCAGCGGCAGCGGCACACCGACGACGGGGGCGAGGCCCATCACCATCGACATGTTCACGGCAAAGAACAAGAAGAAGGTCAGCCCGATGCCAAGGATCAGCAGCGACGAGAACCTGTCCTTGTTCTGCACCGCCGAGATGATGCAGAAGACGAGGATCAGCACGTAAAGGATCAGCAGCGACACGCCTCCGACAAAGCCGAATTCCTCGGCCAGTGTGTTGAAGATGAAGTCGGTATGCTTTTCCGGCAGGAAGTTCAGGCGCGATTGCGTGCCTTGCATGAAGCCGCGCCCGGTCCAGCCGCCCGAGCCCATGGCGATCTTGGCCTGCGTGATGTGATATCCGGCGCCGAGCGGGTCGGTGGTCGGGTCCAGAAACGTATCGATGCGGCGAAACTGGTAGTCCTCGATCAGCTGCCAATCGGTGCCGCGCGATTGGAACACCGCCCAGATCGTCCCGACACCGGCGCTGATCACGGTGGCGAAATAGGCCCAATGCACGCCCGCGAGGAACATCATCAACCCGCCTGCGATCATCAGCAACAGCGCCGTGCCAAGGTCCGGCTGCGCCAGCGTCAGGAAAGTTGGCAACAGGATGATCAGCACCGGCAGGATCACCCAAAGCGGGCGCGAGACCTTGTTGTTGGGCAGCCAGTCGTAATAGGCGGCGAGGAACATCACCAAGGCGATCTTCATCAGCTCCGACGGTTGCAGCCGCATGAAGCCGAGATCGATCCAGCGTTGCGCCCCCATGCCCACGGAGCCGAAGAATTCGACCATGACCAGCAGGCCGAGGCCTGTCATGTAGAATACGAGGCTCATGGTGCGCCAGAACCAGATCGGCACCATGGCGACGGCGAACATCACCGCGAGCCCCAGCGCGTAGCGCTTCATCTGGGGTTCGGCCCATGGGCTCCAGCTGCCACCCGCGACCGAGTAGAGCATCAGGAAACCGATGCCCGCCACCGCGCTCAGCAGCACGACCAGCGGCCAGTTCAGGTACAGGATCTTGCGCCAGCCCGACGGGACCGTCTTGACCGAATATTCAAGCCAAGTCATGCGCGGCTCGACACTTCGGCCTGACGGGCCTCGCGTTCGCGGGCCAGACGTTCCTGCTGGGCCTCGATGCGGCGGCGGTCCTTGGTCGGGTAGGCGTCGAGCGGCGGATCCTCTCCGTACAGCGCCTGAAGCACCACGTCCCGCGCAATCGGGGCCGCCGCGGTCGAGCCGCCGCCGCCATGTTCGACCACGACCGACACGGCGATCTTCGGGTCGTCCCAAGGCGCAAAGGCCACGAACAGCGCGTGGTCACGCCGGTTCCACGGCAGGTCGGCGTTCGAGGTCACGCCGCGCGCGCGCTCGGCGGCGGTGATGTTGCGAACCTGGCTGGTGCCGGTTTTGCCCGCCATGCGCATGGATTCGGCGATGATGCGGCTGCCATAGGCCGTGCCGCGCCGGTTGTTGGACACCGCAAACATCGCCCGCCGCAATTGCAGCAGGTGATTGGGGTTGAAGCCCATATCCGCGCCAGCCTGCGACGGGGTTTCCAGCCCGTCGATGCTTTTGATCAGGCGCGGCGTGATCGAGCGTCCGGTCGCCAGACGGGCCGACATGATCGCAAGCTGCAGGGGGGAGCTGAGCACGAACCCCTGTCCGATCGAGGCGTTGACGCTGTCGCCGATCACCCAGTCCGCGCCGCGTTCGCGCCGCTTCCAGTCCTTGTCGGGGATCAGCCCCGAGGTCACGGCGGACATCGGCACGTTATGCGACTCGCCCAGCCCCAGACGGCGGGCGGTTTCGGCGATCCGCTCGATCCCGACCTTGAGCGCGAGATCGTAGTAATAGACGTCGCAGCTTTCCCGCAGCGACTGTTCGAGGTTCATATGCCCGTGGCCCGCGCTTTTCCAGCAGTGGAAGCGGCGACCGCCGACCTCCAGATGGCCCGGGCACCAGACGGTTTCGTCCGGAGCGACCAGCCCGGCATCCATCGCCGCCAGCGCGGTGACCATCTTGAAGGTCGAGCCGGGCGGGTAGGCGTCCTGTACCGTCTTCGAGGCCAGTGGGCGGTGGTCGTTGTCCCGCAAAAAGGCGTAATCGGCCACGGAAATCCCGCGCACGAACTTGTTCGGGTCATAAGACGGCGCCGAGGCGACGGCGAGCAAGTCCCCGTGGGTGGTATCCATCACCACGACCGAGGCGCTTTCCTCGCCCAGCCGCGCCTTGACATAGTCCTGCAGATCGCTGTCCAGCGTCAGCTGGATATCGGCCCCGGCCTCGCCCTCGCGGCGGCCGAGTTCGCGCATGACGCGACCGACGGCGTTGACCTCAAGCTGCTTGGTGCCAGCGGTGCCGCGCAGGATTTCCTCGTGCTTGGCTTCGACGCCGACCTTGCCGATCTGGAATCGCGGGATGCGCAGGATCGGCGGCGGGTCCTCGTAGCGGGACAGGTCGCGTTCGGAAACCGGGCCGACATAGCCCGCCACATGGGCGAAAAGGTCGCCGCGCGGATAGACCCGGCTGAGGCCGACCTCGGTCTTGACGCCGGGCAGGGCGGGGGCGTTCACGGCGACGCGGCTGATATCCTCCCAGCTGACACGATCGGCGATCGTGACCGGGATGAAGGGACGGGTCTTGGCCATTTCCTCGATGGCACGGTTCAGGTCGCTTTCGTCCAGTTCGACAAGCTGGCTGAGGCGTCCGATGACCCTGTCGACATCGTCGGCATCCTCGCGCACCATGACGATGCGATAGGTCGGTTCATTATCCGCAATGATCGCGCCGTTGCGGTCGAAAAGCCGCCCGCGTGCGGGGGGCAGCAACTCGAACTTGATGCGGTTTTCCTCGGCCAGCAGGCGGAATTCATCGGCCTGATCGACCTGCACGTAGCGCATGCGCAGCGCCAAGGCGCCGGCAAAGGCCAGCTGTGCAGAGCCCAGCAGCAGGCCGCGCCGCGAAATGCGGACGGCGCTTTCATGGGTTTCACGAGGGCTGCGTCTCATAATCTGCGTCCGGGTTGTTCAAATTCGCCTCGGGCTTTCCTGCGGATGCCGAAGGCCATGTAGCTGATCGCGGCCACCACCGGGTAGACGGCCACGGTCAGCCCGTATTGCATCAATGCCATGAAAAAGGTTCCCGGCGCCACGATCAAGAGCCCAAGGATCACGCGATAGAGAGCGGTGATGAGCAATAAAGTGCCGGCCACGGTCAGCCACTCGGCGACGAAGGTGTTCTCGCGCAGGTGGCGGGCCTTGCCCTTGAGCCATTCCGCCGACAGCAGCGCCAGCCCGGCCCACAGCCCCGGCGGGCGTTGCAGCAGCAGGTCGGCCATCAGCATCACCAAGGCGATCAGCATGGCGGGGACGTAGGCCGGACGGCGCAGCGCCCATGCAAAGGTCAGCGCGACCAGCACGTCGGGCCCCGCGATGCGCGCAGGCGTCAGCCTCAGCGGCAGGAGGTGGACGAAGACGATCAGCAGCGCCAGCCCGACATAGGTCAGGCGCATCGCCCAAAGCTTGCCCGGGCGCAGCTCAGCCATCGGTTTCCGGCTCCGGCTCGCTGGCCGTATCCGGGGCCGGCCCGGCATCGGGCAGGTCCTCGGGCAGGATCAACCCGGCGGGGTTGTCGACCCGGCGCGCGCCGTGATCTCGCAGCACGCGCAGGAATTCGAGGCGCTCGTAATCGGCGGCAAGGCGCACGCGCAGACGCCCGCCCGGGTCCTCTGCGACCTGACCGATCAGCAATCCTGGGGGGAAGACCTCGCCATCGCCGGTCGTCACGATCCGGTCGCCGGGGCGCACGAGGTCGGGGTTTTCGAGGAAATCGATGGGCGGGGCCGAGGTGTTGTCGCCGACGATCAGCGCGCGCTGGCCCGAGGGTTGGATTTCCGCCGGGATGCGGCTGGTGGCATCGGTCAGCAGGATCACCCGGCTGGTGTTGCGCCCCACACCCGAGACGCGCCCGACAAGGCCGATCCCGTCCATTGTTGCCCAGCCGTCAACGATCCCGTCGCGGGAGCCAACATTGATCAGAACGGATTGACGGAAAGGGCTGCCGGAATCGGCCAGCACCACGGCGGTGATATAGGTCAGGCGCGGGTCGAGCCGGACATTGTTCAGGTCGCGCAGCCGGGCGTTTTCCTGCTCCAGCTGCAGTGCCGCCTCTTTCCACGCGGTCATCTGGCGCAGTTCGCGGCGCAGCTCGTCGTTCTGCTCGGCCAGTTGACGATAGCTTTGGAAGTCGCGGAACAGGCGCACGGTGCCGTTGACCGGGGCCATGGCCCAATCCATGCGCGGCACGACCTGATCGACCACCTGCGCACGGAACCGTTCGACGCGTGGGCTGTCGATCCGCCAGAGCAGGAACAGGCCGAACAGGCACAGGGCAAGGATCACCAGAAGCAGGCGCTTCAGCGGTGTGGCGAAATCCTCTGAATTGTTGCTGTTGCTGGCCAATCGGTCCTCTCGAACAGAAGAGACGGGGGTTGGCGGAGTTTATGCCAAGCAGGCTGACGGTCAAAGGGGCCGTGGCAGCGGCCCCTTGATGTCAGCTGTCGTAGTCGATGGCGTGGCGAAGTTGCTTTTCGTATTCCAGCGCCTTTCCGGTGCCAAGCGCCACGCAGTTCAGCGACTCGTCGGCGATCGACACGGCGAGGCCGGTCTGTTCGCGCAGCGCGAGGTCGAGATCGCCCAGCAGCGCGCCGCCGCCGGTCAGCATGACGCCCCGGTCGACGATGTCGGCAGCCAGATCCGGCGGGGTCGCTTCGAGCGCGGTCATCACCGCCTCGCAGATCGCCTGAACGGGTTCCGAAAGCGCCTCGGCCACTTGAGCCTGGCTGATCTCGGTTTCCTTGGGCACGCCATTGAGCAGGTCGCGTCCACGGATTTGCATCGACGAGCCCCGGCCATCGTCGGGCATGCGGGCGGTGCCGATCGAGGTCTTGATCCGCTCGGCGGTGGATTCGCCGACCAGAAGGTTTTGCTGGCGGCGCAGGTAGTTGATGATCGCCTCGTCCATGCGGTCGCCGCCGACGCGGACGGAGCGGGCATAGACGATGTCGCCCAGCGACAGGACGGCGACCTCGGTCGTGCCGCCGCCGATATCGACGACCATGTTGCCGGTCGGGTCGGTGATGGGCATGCCCGCACCGATGGCCGCCGCGATGGGTTCGGCGATCAACCCGGCCTTGCGCGCGCCTGCGGACAGGACCGAGTTGCGGATCGCGCGCTTTTCAACGGGGGTGGCACCGTGGGGCACGCAGACGATCACCTTGGGCTTGGAGAAGGTCGAGCGGCGGTGCACCTTGCGGATGAATTCCTTGATCATCTCTTCGGCGGCGACGAAATCGGCGATCACGCCTTCGCGCATGGGGCGGATCGCCTCGATGCTGCCGGGGGTGCGGCCCAGCATCAGCTTGGCGTCCTCGCCCACGGCCAGCACTTTTTTCTGGCCGTCCTTGATGTGATAGGCGACCACCGAGGGTTCCGATAGGACGACGCCCTTGCCCTTGACGTAGACCAGCGTGTTCGCGGTCCCGAGGTCGATGGCCATGTCCGATGAGAACATGCCCATAAGTCTGTCCATTCCAAACATTGCGTCTGCCCCATTGCCTGTGAAACCCGCGACTCTGTGGAGCCCGGGCGCTCGTCCTTATAGGAGCGGCTGTCTGAAACGAAAAGGGTGGCAAACGGGCAAATCAGCGGGGAATCGCCGCATCCGCCTGTGCGCGGGATCACCCATGCGCGGGGAATTCCGTTGACAGGTCGGGTGGGGCGGGCGGAGCATGTGGGAATTGCCTGTCACAAGAAGGAATTGCACGATGCGCTTTGTTTCGGGATGTCTGGCCGGGCTGCTTGCAGCGAGTTCGGCGCTCGCGGATTCGTGTTGGGATCACAACGGGTCGGTGATGCGGTTGACCGATGCGGGGGCGGCGCGGACGTTTCTCTACGAGCAGCCACGCCAGAGCCTGTGGGGGACCGGGATACAGCCGGGCGTTTGGCTGTTCAGCGGCACCAAGAGCGGCGATTGGTACAGCGGGACGGCGCGGGTGTTTTCCTCGGCCTGCCCGGGTAACCCGTTGGAATACTGGGTCGAGGGCCCGGTCTTGCAGAACCCTCTGAGGGTGCAGGTGACGGGCCGCCGCGAAGTGCATCAGAACTGTCAGCCGACCGGGCGCTGGACCGAGGACGTGCTGGTGTTCACCTACATGTACAATTGCTAGGGCGGGCCTTCCGGACGCCCCGACTTCGCCGCCCTTTCGGGCGCTCAGCGGCCCGCCCTCCAAGCCGCGCCCCGGTGCAAGTCGTTTTTCAGCGACACTAGGTCGGGCCGGAACGGTGGTGTGTCGTGGCGCGCGGTATGCGTCACGCAACACGTTCGGGAGACCTGATCCATGAAGACCACTGTCAAAGCCCTTGTCGTCGGTGGCGGCGCCGTCGGCACCTCGATTGCCTACCACCTCGCCAAGGCGGGTTGGGACGATGTCATGCTGCTGGAGCGTGACGAGCTGACCTCCGGCTCGACATGGCATGCGGCTGGCCTGCTGCCGCTGTTCAACATGTCCTATGCGACAACCCACATCCACAAGTACTCGGTCGATTTCTACAAGACGCTCGAGGAAGAGACCGGCCTGAACGCCGGGTTCGCCGTGGTCGGCAACCTGCGCATGGCGCAGACGCAAGAGCGTATGGACGAGTACATGCTGTACGCGTCCACTGCCGAGACCTGCGACGTGAAATACGAGTGGCTGAGCCCGGAGCAGATCAAGGAGCGCTGGCCGCTGATCGAGACGAGCGATCTGAAGGGCGCGATCTACCACACCGAGGACGGCTACATTAACCCCGCCGACGTGACGCAGGCGATGGCCAAGGGCGCGCGCCAGCGCGGTGTCGAGATCGTGCGCAAGATGCAGGCCGATGCCTTCCACTGGACCGGCACGCATTGGGAAGTCACCTGCACCAAGATGGTGGAAAAGGGTGGCAACCTGATCCCGTCCGACGAGCAGGTCGTCATCACCGCCGAGCATGTCGTCACCGCGAGCGGAAACCACGCGCAGCGCACTGCCAAGCTGCTGGGCATCAAGATGCCCGCGATCCCGGTCGAGCACACGTTCATCGTCATGGATCAGGACCCCGAGCTGGTCAAATGGCGCGCCGCCGGCAACCCCGAGCACCCGGTCGTGCGCGATGCCGACAACGAATCCTATGCCCGCGAAGAGCGTGGCGGCTGGATTCTGGGCATCTATGAGCATGGCGCGCCCGCGCGCTTTGAATATGGCGTGCCGGACAGCTTCCGCGCTGATCTGTTTCCGCTGGATCTGGACCGGATCGCCGATCAATACATGGCGATGGCCGAGCGCGTCCCGTCCTGTGCGGAAAGCGGCCTGAAGGACGATTTCAACGGCCCGATCTGCTACACCCCCGACGGCAACCCGCTGGTTGGCCCGGCACCGGGTCTGCGCAACATGTGGCTGGCCGAGGGCTTCTCTTTCGGGATCACCGCTGCGGGCGGCACGGGCTACTACCTTGCCCAGATGATGGTGAACGGCGAGGCCGAGATCGACATGGCCTCGCTCGACCCCAAGCGCTATTCGTCCAACTGGATGACCACCGAATTCGCCGCGCGCAAGAACGAAGAGTGCTACAGCCACGTCTACATCCTGCACCACCCCGACGAAGAGCGCGAAGCCTGCCGTCCGCTGCGCACCGCCCCGGCCTATGACCGTCAAAAGGCGCGCGGCGCGCAGTTCGGTTTCGTCAACGGTTGGGAACGCCCGAACTATTACGGCCCCGTCGGCGCGCCCGAGACCTTCGACCATGACGCGCGGTCGTTCCGTCGCGGTGGCTGGTGGCAATATGCGGTCGAAGAGGCGAAGGCGATCCGCGAGGGCGTCGGCCTGATCGACGCGACCGCGTTTTCCAAGCATGTCGTCAAGGGCCCCGGCGCGACCGCGTTCCTCGACTGGTTCACCTGCAACAAGCTGCCGAAGGTCGGGCGCATCAACCTGACCTACGCGCTGACCGTGGCCGGTACGACCCGCACCGAATACACCATCGTCCGCAATGGCGAGAACCATTACTACCTCGTCTCGGCTGGCGCCTGGACGGAGTATGACGCCGACTTCCTGCGCAAGGCGGCCGAGGACAAGATGGAGGAGTTCGGCTATATCGAGATCCAGGACGTCACGACCCAGTGGGGCGTCTTTGCCATCGCCGGGCCGAAGTCGCGAGACGTCCTGAAATCGGTCATCAAGGATGCCGATCCCGAGACGGCGCTGTCGAACAAGCGCTTCCCGTGGCTGTCCGCGCGCCAGATCGAACTGGGCATGTGCCCGGTCAACGCGATCCGCGTGGCCTATACGGGCGAGCTGGGCTGGGAACTGCACCATCCGATCGAGATGCAGAACTACCTGTTCGACCTACTGGAAAAGGCCGGTGAGCCCTATGGCATGAAACTGGTCGGCGCGCGCGCCCAGAACTGGCTGCGTCAGGAGAAATCCTATCGCGCCTTCGGCAACGAGTTGGGCCGCGATGCGACCCCCGCCGAGGCCGATCTGCCGCGCTTCATCGACCTGTCCAAGGACTTCCACGGCAAGGAGGCCATGGAAGCCACGGGCATCCGGTCGAAGTGCTGCACGCTGCTGATCGACGGACCGGCCGATGCCGATCCGTGGGGCCGCGAGGTGTTGTATACGCCCGAGGGCGAGCGCGTGGGTCGTCTGACCTCGGGGGGCTATTCGGTGGCCTTCGAGAAGTCGATCGGCATGGGCTATGTCAAGCCCGAGCTGGCCGTGGAAGGCACCAAGCTGAAGGTCAAGATCCTCGACCAACTGTGGGACGCCGTGGTCACCTGCGACAGCCCCTACGACCCCAAGAACGAGACGATCCGCAAGGACGGCTGACGCCTGACGGCGTGCGAGAGGCTCTGCCTCTCGCGCTCTCCGAGGTATTTCGGGACCAAAGAAGACAGGGGCGGGGTGTGCAATGCGCCCCGCCTTTTGCCATGCGGGCGCGGGCAATTGTCCCGGTCAATGCGGTCGGCGCGGGTTGCCTTCCGGGCCGTGGCCGCTAGGGTCCGATCCAGCGGAAGAAGGAGCAGCGGCATGGGGCTGAACGTATATCTCTCGGGCGAAATTCACAGCGACTGGCGGGAGCGGATCATCGAAGGCGCGCAGGGTCTGGACGTGACCTTCAACGCGCCGGTGACCGATCATGCGGCGTCTGACGATTGCGGCGTGGCGATCCTTGGGGCGGAGACGGACAAGTTCTGGCATGACCGCAAGGGCGCGCAGGTCAACGCGATCCGCACCCGCAAGGGGATCGCGGATGCGGATGTGGTCGTGGTGCGGTTTGGCGAGAAATACAAGCAGTGGAACGCGGCCTTCGATGCGGGGATGGCCGCCGCCATGGGCAAATCGGTCATCACCCTGCATCCCGAAGAGCACGACCACGCCTTGAAGGAGGTCGATGCGGCGGCGCTCGCCGTGGCCCGCACGCCGGATCAGGTCGTGCAGGTTCTACGTTACGTGCTGACCGGGGCGCTGCCGTCCTGACACGGGGGGCGGCCCCCGCACCGGGTCAGGTGTCGCGCGCGGGAATGGACTTGCCGCGTTGCACGGCGGGTCTGTCCATGAAGCGGGCGAGATAGGCGTTGACCCTTGGGTAGTCCGACCAGCCCACGGCCTCGTGCGCCCCGTAGTATTCGAGCATCGCCAGCCAGGGACACAGGGCGATATCGGCGATGGAATAGGGACCTGCGATCCAGTCCCGATCGCCCAGAGACGTTTCCAGCACGGTCAGCAGCCGCCGCGTTTCGTTGACGTATCGGTCCCGGGGCAGGGGGTCCTCGACCTTGGACCCGGCAAACTTGTAGAAAAACCCAAGCTGTCCGAACATCGGGCCGACCCCGCCCATCTGGAACATCAGCCATTGGGTGATGGTGTGCCGCTCGCCCGGCGTGTTGCCCAGAAGCGCGCCGGATTTCTCGGCGAGATACAGCAGGATCGCGCCGCTTTCGAACAGGGCCAGCGGTGTGCCGTCGGGGCCGTTCGGATCGATGAGGGCGGGGATCTTGTTGTTGGGATTGAGCGACAGGAATTCCGGGCTTTTGACATCGTCGTCGGACAGGGTCACGAGATGCGGCTCGTAGGGCAGGCCGGTTTCTTCGAGCATGATCGAGGCCTTGACGCCGTTGGGCGTCGGATAGCTGTAAAGCTGGATGCGGTTCGGGTGCCGGGCCGGCCAGCGGCGGGTGATGGGAAAATCGTCTGGGAAGGTCATTTGGGTCCTTTCAGGAGACGGGGGAAAGGTAAGCCGGGTTTCCCGGTTTCAAAGGGGCGGCTCTGTGCAAAGACGCAAACGTGTTGTTAACTCTTGATGGGCCCGGTGGGGGCTCGTGTCTGAAGAAAAGGGCTTGGGACGTGATTCAGGAATTCAAGGATTTCATTGCCAAGGGCAATGTGATGGACATGGCGGTGGGTATCATCGTCGGGGCGGCCTTCACGGCGATCGTCTCGTCGCTGGTGGGGGATCTGATCAATCCGATCATCGCGCTGTTCACCGGCGGGATCGATTTCTCGGGCTGGTTCTATGCGCTGGACGGCAATGACTACGCGTCGCTTTCGGCGGCCGAAGAGGCGGGCGCGCCGGTCTTTGCGGTGGGGCGTTTTGTCATGGCTGTCGTGAATTTCTTCATCATCGCCTTCGTCGTCTTCATGCTTGTGAAGATGGTCAACCGGGTCAAGGCGGCGGCGGAAAAGCCCGACGATGTGGCCCCCGAGGTGCCCACGGGGCCCTCGCAGCTGGATGTGCTGCTGGAAATCCGCGATGCGCTGAAGAAGTGACGCATCGCATAGGAGGGGGGTAAACCCATCCTCTTTGACAGGCGCCCGGGTTGCCTAACCGGGCGCCTTTTGGCTATCAGGGCGCGGCATGAGCTGCCGAGGGACGCATGACCAGAACCGAGAAACTCGCCCTCGGCAGCGTGGCTGTCGGAACATTGGTTCTTGGAATCAAGACCCTCGCCTGGGCCATGACCGGGTCGGTGGCCCTGCTTTCGGACGCGGCAGAGAGCATCGTCAACGTGGCCACTGCGGTGGCGGCATTTCTGGCGGTGCGGTTGGCGGCGCGGCCAGCGGATGACGACCACCCGTTCGGCCATCACAAGGCGGAATATTTCAGCGCGGTGCTCGAAGGCGTGCTGATCGTCGTCGCGGCGGTCTTCATCCTCAACGAGGCGTGGCAGGGCCTGCGGGCGCCGCAGATGCTGGATGCGCCGTGGCAGGGGCTGGGGGTCAACCTTCTGGCCAGCGTGGTGAATGCGGTCTGGTGCTGGGTGCTGTTGCGGGCGGCGCGGCGCTATCGCTCGCCCGCCTTGCAGGCGGATGGCAAGCACCTTTTGTCCGACGTGGTGTCGTCGGTCGGGGTGACCATCGGTGTCGTCGCCGCCGTGCTGACCGGCTGGGCTTGGCTCGATCCTGCGCTTGCGGCGGTGGTCGCCCTCAACATCTTGTGGTCAGGCTGGACGGTGGTGCGCTCTTCGGTCGGTGGCTTGATGGATGAGAGCGTGCCGGACAGCGACCTTTCGGCGATGCGCGAAGTGATCTCGACCAATGCCTATGGCGCGGTCGAGGCACATGACCTGCGGGCGCGACACGCGGGCAGCGCGACATTCGTTGAGTTCCATTTGGTGGTGCCTGGAGAGATGACCGTCGAGGCCGCGCACGAGATCTGCGACCGGCTCGAAGAGGCGCTGAAAGCGGAGATTCTCGGGGCGCGGGTGACGATCCATGTGGAGCCGGACCACAAAGCCAAGCATACCGGGATCGTGGTGCTTTGAGACGAACGGGAAGGGGGCTCTGCCCCCGGCGCTGACGCGCCGCCCCCGCGGTATTTCGGGCCAGAAGAAACCTGCACGGTGGAAATAACCAACGACGCGGCACCTCGGGCGCAAGGGGATGCGCAAGACCCAGGGTGCCGCGCCGCGATGTGCCCCCGTGGAAGGGTCGGGGGCACAGGGACGGATTTACGCCGCCAGCTTGGACGGGGCTGTGTAGGCGAGGTTCAGCGCCTTGGACACGGCCTCGTAGGTGATCTGGCCGGCATGGACATTGAGCCCGTTCATCAGGTGGGGATCGTCGGCGCAGGCCTGCTTCCACCCTTTGTCGGCGAGCGCCAGCATGAAGGGCATGGTCGCGTTCCCAAGCGCCAGCGTCGAGGTGCGGGCCACTGCGCCGGGCATGTTGGCGACGCAGTAGTGCACGATGCCGTCGACCTCGTAGATCGGGTCCTGATGGGTCGTGGCGCGCGAGGTCTCGAAGCAGCCGCCTTGGTCGATGGCGACGTCGACGATCACCGCGCCGGGCTTCATCGTGGACAGTTGCGCGCGGCTGACCAGTTTGGGCGCGGCGGCACCGGGGATCAGCACTGCGCCGATGACCATGTCGGCCTCTGCCACCATCTCGGCGGTGTTCGCGCCCGAGGCGTAGCGGGTCTTGAAGACCGAACCGAAGGCATCGTCGAGATAGCGCATGCGCGGCAGCGAGCGATCCAGAACGGTGACATCCGCGCCCATCCCGGCAGCGATGCGCGCCGCATGGGTGCCGACGACGCCGCCGCCGATCACGGCCACCTTGGCTGGGCCGACACCGGGCACGCCGCCCATCAGCACGCCACGCCCGCCATTGGCCTTTTGCAGCGACCACGCGCCCATCTGGGGCGCAAGGCGACCGGCAACCTCGGACATGGGCGCGAGCAGCGGCAGGCCGCCGCGATCGTCGGTGACGGTCTCATAGGCGATGCAAGTGGCGCCCGAGGCCATCAGGTCGCGGGTCTGCTCGGGGTCCGGG
The DNA here is from genome assembly GCF_003667315.2 of Tropicibacter alexandrii. Taxonomy (GTDB): domain Bacteria; phylum Pseudomonadota; class Alphaproteobacteria; order Rhodobacterales; family Rhodobacteraceae; genus Tropicibacter; species Tropicibacter alexandrii. The sequence continues at coordinate 109,909 of NZ_RCTZ02000003.1, forward strand.
GCAAGGTGCAGGTAGGTGAACAGCAACTGGCCCTCGCGGAGCATCTTGCGTTCGACCGCTTGCGGTTCCTTGACCTTCACGACCATGTCGGCGGTGGCAAAGATTTCCTCGGCACTGTCGACGATCTTGGCACCGGCAGCCTCGTAGGCGGCATCGTCAAAGCCAGCGCCCAGACCTGCGCCCTTCTGGATCAGCACGTCATGGCCATGGGTCACGGCCTCTTGTGCCGCGTTCGGCGTGACACCGACGCGGAATTCCTGCGGCTTGATTTCGGTGGGGCATCCGATCTTCATTGCGTGTCCTCCTCCAAGGGGATGTTCGCGATTTACTGCGACAGGATGACACGGGATGCTTGCAATAGGCTCCGAGACTGCGGCACAGTTCGACAGTCGCGCGCACGATCCTTCGACGCGCAAACGCTTTGACCGGAGGATTCTTCGCATATGGTGCTGGACGAGACAGATAAGCGTATCTTGCGGGTGCTTCAGCGCAAGGGCCGGATTTCCAACGCGGATCTGTCAGAACAGGTGAACCTGTCGCCGTCGGCCTGTCATCGGCGGGTGCAGCGGCTCGAAGAGGCAGGATATGTGCGCGATTACGTGGCGCTTTTGGATGCGCGAAAGCTCGGCTTTCCGACCACGGTGTTCGTCGAGATCACCCTGAGCGCGCAGGCCGACGAGGTGCTGGAGGCGTTCGAGACCGCCGTGTCGCGCGTGCCGGATGTGCTGGAATGTCACCTGATGGCGGGCACGGCGGATTACATCCTGAAGGTCGTGGCCGAGAACACCGAAGATTTCGCCCGCATTCACCGCCAATACCTGACGCGGCTGCCCGGGGTGGCGCAGATGCAATCGTCGTTTGCCCTGCGCACCGTATTCAAGACCACGGCCCTGCCGGTTTGAGACAATTCCTCGGCATTTTCTCCGGTGATCGGAATCGGGGTTAAAGCGATTTTCAACTTCCGGGCGTATTCGGTTCGCCGGGGGTACGCGCTTTGGTCTTTTCGATCTATGGTCAGGACAACGAATTCGCCACGGCGACCGGCAGCAATGTCGGCGTGTCTCCGGGCCAGTCGTCCTTCGACTATCCGCCGAACGGGACACAGAACCTGATCATCACGACGAAGGCCGGCGACCCCGACCCGCGCCTGTTCGAGATCGGCGATACTTACGAGATCACGTGGGCTGGCACGGGTGGCGGCGGCACGATCACCGATGCGGTGGTGACGCGCAGCGACGCGGTGGGTACCGACGGCGTCATCGTCTTCGAGGGGTTGGATGAAAACGGCGATCTGGCCGAGGTGATCTGGACGCCGGGATTCGATCTGGAAAACTGGTATTGGTCGAATTTCTCGGGGGGCAATCCACCGCAATTCTTCACCACCGATCAGAACGCGGCCTACACGCATGAATTCGTCTGTTTCGAAAAATCCGCGCGCATCCACACGCCGCGCGGTTTGATCCCGGCGGGCCGTATCAAACCGGGGGATTGGGTCTGCACATGGTCGGGCCGCAAGCAGCAGGTGCGATGGGTGGGGCAGCGCAGCGTCGCGGCGGATGGCCCGGCGGCGCCGGTGCGCTTCGACGTGGGCACGATCGGCAATTTCAAGCCGTTGAAGCTGTCGCCGCAACATCGCGTCCTGATCGCCAGCACCGAGGCGGAACTGCTGTTCGGCGCGCGCGAGGTGCTTGTGCCGGCCATCGCTCTTGTGGATGGGGCGGGGGTGAAACAGATGCGGCGGCGCGAGGTGACCTATGTGCATATCCTGCTCGACCGGCATGACATCCTGATCTGCGAGGGCGCGCCCTGCGAAAGCCTGTTGCCCGGCTGGCGCACGCGCGACCTGCTGACCCCGGAGGACCGCGAGGCGGTGCGCGCCGCACTCAACGACGAAAGCCGCAAGCCGTGCCGCCTGATCCTGACACGATCCGAGGCGCGGGTGCTTTTGCCGAACCGGGTCACGCCGCACCGGGAGCCCGCCTTGCTATAGGCGCCCGCACAGGCCATTGTTCGGCAAAAAAGGGGGGCAGATGGCCGATTGGGATCATATCGTCGTGGGCGCGGGCAGTGCGGGCTGCGTGATGGCGAAACGTCTGGCCGAGGGCGGGCGGCGCGTGCTGCTGCTGGAGGCGGGGGGCAAGGATAGCTACCATTGGGTGCATATCCCGATGGGCTACCTCTATTGCATCAACAACCCCCGCACCGATTGGTGCTTTCGCACCGAGGCAGAGCCGGGCCTGAACGGCCGCGCGCTGCTTTATCCGAGGGGCAAGGTGCTGGGCGGGTGCTCTTCGATCAACGGCATGCTTTATCTGCGCGGGCAGGCAGCGGATTATGATGGCTGGCGGCAGATGGGCCTGACCGGTTGGGGCTGGGACGACGTGCTGCCCTATTTCAAGAAGTCCGAGGATTATTCCGAAGGTGCCTCCGACCTGCACGGCACGGGCGGCGAATGGCGCGTGGAACAGCAGCGCCTGCATTGGGATGTGCTCGACGACTGGCGCGAGGCGGCGCATGCCGCCGGTTTGCCCAAGGTCGAGGATTTCAACACCGGCGACAACGAGGGCGTCGGCTATTTCCGTGTCAACCAGCGCAGCGGTTGGCGGATGAACACGGCCAAGGCCTTCTTGCGGACCGCGCCGAAGGACCGGGTGCAGGTCGAAGTGAACGCGCAGGCGAAACGGCTGATCATCGAGGACGGGCGCTGCGTCGGCGTGGTCTACGATCAGGGTGGGGTCGAGCACGCGGCGCGCTGTGGCGGTGATCTGGTGCTGTCGGCGGGGGCGATCGGTTCGCCGCAGATCCTGAAACTGTCGGGGATGGGTCCGAGGGACGAGCTGCGCGCGCATGGGATCGAGGTGCAGTACGAGGCGCCGGGGGTGGGCGCGAACCTGCAAGATCACCTGCAATTGCGCTGCGCATGGAGGCTGACAGGGGCGAAGACCCTCAACACGCTGGCCAGCACCCTGATCGGCAAAGCGATGATCGGCGCGGATTACGTCTTTCGCAGGCGCGGGCCGATGAGCATGGCGCCCTCGCAGCTGGGGGCGTTCTCCAAATCGCGCGAGGGGCTGGCGACGGCGGATCTGGAATACCACGTGCAGCCCCTGACGCTGGAGGCGTTCGGCCAACCCTTGCACGACTTTCCAGCGATGACGGCCTCGGTCTGCAACCTGCGCCCCGAAAGCCGGGGGACGGTGACGCTGCGCTCGGGGGATTTCCGCGACGCGCCGAAGATCGCGCCGAACTATCTGTCGACGCCGGGCGACCGCCGCGTGGCAGCCGATGCGATCCGGCAGGCGCGCCACATCATGGCGCAGGCGCCCATGGCGAAATACGCGCCGGAAGAGATGAAACCGGGCGTGTCTTTCGAGACCGACGAAGAACTCGCACAGGCGGCGGGCGAGATCGGCACGACGATCTTTCATCCTGTGTCCACGGTGCGGATGGGGGTAGAGCCGGACGCGCCCTTGGATGCGCAGTGCCGTTTCAAGGGGATCGGGGGCTTGCGGGTGGTGGATGCCAGCGTGATGCCCGTGATCACCAGCGGCAACACCAATTCGCCGACCATCATGATCGCCGAAAAGGCGGCGGATATGATCTTGCGGGGGGCCGGGGTGTAACCCCGGCCTACGGGCTGTCGCGCCTATTGTTTGGGCTTGTCGTCGTATTCGCCGGACAGGATGCGGCGGGCGTCCCCTTCGGGGTCGTCATATTGGTTGCTGCGGATGGTGAAGACGAAGAACAGCAGCCCCGCCCCGCCAAGAACGAGCGAAATCGGGATCAGGTAGGTCAGGATGTTCATGCTTACCTCAGGCGTAGCGCGTTCAGCGACACGGTAATCGAGCTGGCCGACATGGCCAAGGCGGCGATCAGCGGCGAGCAGAGCCCCGCCACCGCCAGCGGCACTGCAATGATGTTGTACCATGTCGCGATGGTAAAGTTCTCCTTGATCCGGCGGGTGGCCTTGCGGGCGGTCTGCACGGCATCGGGGATCGGCGCCAGCGTGCTGCCCAGCAGCACGATATCCGAGGCCACGCGCGCCGCATCCAGCGCCGAGGCGGGCGAGATCGAGGCATGGGCGGCAGTCAGCGCGGCGGTGTCGTTCAGCCCGTCACCGACCATCAGCACATGCGCGCCATCGTTCGACAGGGCCTGAATGCGCGCGGCCTTGTCCTGCGGCAGGGCCTCGGCCAGCCAATGCTGGATGCCAAGCCGGTGCGCAAGCGACTCGACCGTGGCGGTGGTGTCGCCGGACATCAGGATCACGTCGAGACCAGCCTCTTGCAGGGCCTTCACCGTGGCCTCGGCGCCGTCGCGCAGCCGGTCGGTGAAGGTGAAGGCTTGCGCAGGCCCGTCGCCGATGCGCAGCCACGCGGCGGTCTGGTCGGTCTGGCCGCCACCGACCCAAGCGGAGCGGCCAAGGCGGACGGTCTGGCCGCGCCAAAGGGCTTCGGTGCCGTGGCCGGGGATCTCGCGGATGTCTTCGAGTTGCTCGGGCGTGATGCCTGCGTCTTGCGCGGCGCTGGTCAGGGCGCGCGACAGCGGGTGGGCAGAGCCCAACGCCAAGGCCAGCGCGATTTGCAGGTCGCGGCGGGTGAAATCGCCCAGATTGGTCAGTTCGGGCGTGCCTGCGGTTAGCGTGCCGGTCTTGTCGAAAACCACCGTGTCGACCTGTGCCAGACGCTCCAGCGCCGTCGAATCCTTGATCAGCAGACCCTTCTTGAACAACCGGCCAGAGGCGGCGGTGGTGACGGCGGGCACGGCCAGACCCAAGGCGCAGGGACAGGTGATGATCAGCACGGCGGCGGCGATGTTCAGCGCCACGCGCAGATCGCCGGAATACAGGAACCAGCCGACGAAGCTGAGCGCGGACAGGATATGGACACCCGGCGCATAAAGCTTGGCCGCGCGGTCGGCCAGCGAGGTGTAGCGCGAGCGGCCCGATTCAGCGACCGCCACCAGATCGGCCATGCGGTGCAGCGAGGTGTCGCGCCCAACGGCGGTGGCGCGGATGGTCAGCGGGCCGGTCAGGTTGACCTCACCGGCGCTGACATCCTGACCGGGGGCGGCGTAGACCGGCAGGGTCTCGCCGGTCAGCAAGGATCGGTCGAGTTCCGAGGTGCCCTCGGCAATGACCCCATCGACGGGCATGCGGCCACCGGGGCGCACATGGATCAGGTCGCCCACGCGCAGGTCGGCCACGCTGACCTGCTCCTCGCCCTCGGGTGTCACGCGGAAGGCGCGCGGCACTTCGAGCGCGGCCAGTTCCTCGGCCGCCGAGCGCGCGACCGAGCGCGTGCGGTGATCCAGATAGCGGCCCGTCAGCAGGAAGAAGGTCAGGGCAATCGCCGCGTCGAAATAGGCGTGTTCACCGGACAGGGTGGTTTCCCAAAGCGACGTCACCAGCGCCAGCAGGATGGCGAGCGAGATCGGCACATCCATGTTCAGGGCGCGGGCCTTCAGCGCGGTATAGGCGTTCTTGAAGAAGGGCTGGGCGGAAAACGCCACCGCCGGAACCACGATGATCGCAGAAATCCAGTGAAAGAGGTCGCGGGTCTGGCCCTCGGCCCCGGACCAGACGGCGATGGACAGGAGCATGACGTTCATCGAGGCAAAGCCGGCCACGGCCAGCCGCATCAGCAACTCGCGCCCGGCGCGGTCGGTTGCGGTGGCGGACATCGCCGTGGTGTCGAGTTCATGCGCTTCGTAGCCCGCGCCCTCGACCACGGGGATCAGGTCTTCGGCGGTCAGGTCTGGGTCGGCCTCGATGCTGACCCGCTTCATCGTCAGGTTGACGCGGGCCGAGCGCACGCCCGGGGCCGCGCCAAGCGCGCGTTCCACCGTGGCCATGCAGGCGGCACAGTGGATGGTCGGCAGCGACAACACGATATGCGCCTCGGTCGGCGCGTCCATCTCGGCCAGACGTTCCGCCGCCGGGGCAGCGGAACAGGCCGGGCAGGCGGAGACGGGGGGGCGCATCGTCGCGGTCATGTCAGCCTCCGATGCTCACTTCGAGCCGCTGTTCGAACAGCGTGCCATCCAAAGATGTGGCGGTCAGCCAGATGTCCCAGTTGCCGGGGCGGAGCGTTTCATAGACCACGTATTCGGTACCGTTGAAGCCCCAGTCCGGGTTCAGGTCCTCGGACTGGTTGGTGGGGCGGCCGATCTTGGCCGACAGCTTGGCCGCCTGAACGGGGCGGCCCGTCTCATCGGTGATCGACAGGGTGATGCGATCCTCCAGAATGCGCGCCTCGATATCCCAGCCAAGCGCCTCTTGCGCGGCGCGGCGATCATCGAAGGTCTGGCTGGCGATATAGCCGTTTTCGACCTCGATCCCCGGGAAGGTGCGCACGGCATTCACCGCCAGCGCGATATTCACCCCGATGATGATCCCGAAAGCGCCGACAAAGATCGCCAGAACGTGCCAGCCTGTCAGGCGGAATTCCTTTTTCGCGGGTTTTGTTGCGGCCATCATTGGTCTCTCCCGTTGAATACAGTGTCTTTCCAGGCGCGGTCGCCATTGGTCAGGTCCTCGACCCAGAAGCGGAACTCGGTCCGTTCATCGGCGGCAGGCTGAGAGCCTGCGGGCGCCACGACGTAGACCTTCTGGTTGAGCGTCGCATTGGCGGGCACATTGACCGTTTCATAGGGTGTGCCTTCCAACTGGACGCGCAGGAATTCGTTGCCCGTGAGCGAGATGCGGAAGGGCCGGTCCTCGCCATGCTTGTTCAGCAGGCGCACGTCATAGGTGTTGCGGATCGAGCCATCGGACATCGTGACGAAGATCGGGTTGCGCACCGGGGCGACGTTCAGCTCGATCTCGGGGCGGATGAACAGGGCAAAGACCAGCCCGATGCCCACCAGCGACCAAAGCGCCGTGTACATCATGGTGCGTGGGCGGAAGACGTGCTGCCAGACGGGACGCGGCGCGTTGCCCTCGCGCTCGCGCGGCTCGTCCGACAGGGCGAGATAGTCGATCAGGCCGCGCGGCTTGCCGATCTTCGCCATCATGTCATCGCAGGCGTCGATGCACAGCGCGCAGGTGATGCATTCCAGCTGTTGGCCGTCGCGGATGTCGATGCCCACGGGGCAGACATTGACGCAGGCGTAACAGTCGATGCAATCGCCCAGCCCCTCGCGGGATTTGCCCTTGCCGCGCGGTTCGCCGCGCCATTCGCGGTAGCCGACGGTCAGCGTATCCTCGTCCATCATCGCGGCCTGGATACGGGGCCAAGGGCAGGCATAGATGCATATCTGTTCCCGCGCGAACCCGCCAAAGAAGAAGGTCGTCAGCGTCAGGATCAGCATGGTCGTATAGGCGACCGGATGGGCGTTCAGCGTCACCAGATCGCGCAGCAGGGTCGGCGCATCGGCGAAATAGAACACCCACGCCCCGCCGGTGGCCAGACCGATCAGGAACCACGCGGTCCACTTGGTGAGCCGAAGACGGATCTTGCGGAAATCCAGTTTCTTCTGGCGGTGCAGGCGCAGGCGGGCGTTGCGGTCGCCCTCGATCCAGCGTTCCACGAGAATGAAGAGGTCGGTCCAGACGGTCTGCGGGCAGGCATAGCCGCACCAGACGCGCCCCAAAGCGGAGGTGAACAGGAACAGCCCAAGCCCCGCCATGATCAGCAGGCCCGCGACGAAGTAGAATTCATGCGGCCAGATTTCGATCCAGAAGAAGAAGAAGCGCCGTTCCGCAAGGTCCAGAAGCACCGCCTGATCCGGCAGTTGGGGTCCGCGATCCCAGCGAATCCAAGGGGTTATGTAGTAGATGCCCAGCATGAGCGCCATCAGCACCCATTTGAGGTTGCGGAACTTGCCGCTGACGCGCCGGGGAAAGATCGGCTCGCGGGCGGCGTATAGCTGCGGTGCAGGTGAATCGGACACGGGATATCGCTCCGTTAAGGTCTTGGTTGCGCCCCTTGTCACAGGTGCGCGGGCAGGCGGCTTTGACCTGCATCAATTTCTATATCTGAGTTGAAGCTTTTGGCGCGACAGCCCCCGTGGCCTCGCGCCGCAGCCATGTCAGAAAGGCGCGCAAGGGCGGACGAGGCGCGCCGGGGCGCGTGACGACGTGATAGCCCTTCTTACGTTCGTCCTGAAACAGAAGGCGCAGGCGTCCGGCAGCGATGTCATGCTCGACAAAGGCGCGGGCGACGGTGGCGACGCCCTGACCCTGCCGGGCCGCCTCGATCATCAGGTTGCCGGGCATCGCGGAAATGACCCTCGGCAGGCTTTCATGCAGGCCCTTTTCGGTGAACCAGTCGGAGGCCTCGGAAGTGCCCAGCTCCTGCATCCACGGGTAGACGGACAGGTCCGCGAGATCGGTGATCGGGGCGTCGCCGACCAGTTTGCGGGCGGCCACCACGACGATGGGCGAGGCGATCAGAAGCTCGGAGACGAGCCCGGCCCAGTCGCCATTGCCATAGCGCAACGCGACGTCGATTCCGCCTGGCTCCAGCGGTTGCACCTTGGCGCTTGGGTCGATCATCAGGCTGATATCCGGGTGTTTTTCGTGAAATCGCGGCAAGCGGGGCAGAAGCCAGTTGGCGGCCAGCGTCGGTGTGGTGGAAATTTGCAAGGGTCGGTCGGCATCGGCGCCTGTCAGGGCCTCGATACAGGTCATCATCGCGCCGAACCCGTCGAGCAGGGCGCGGGCCAGCGTCTCGCCCTCGGGGGTCAAGCTGGCCTGCCGCGCGCCACGGTCGAGCAAGGTCAGACCCAGATGGTTTTCCAGCGCGCGGATCTGCTGGCTGATGGCGGCATGGCTGACATTCAGCGCCGCGCCCGCCTGCGTGACGGATCGTGTCTGCGCGTAGGCGGCAAAGGCGCGCAAGGCAGACAAGGGCGGCAGGGTCGACCAGTTCATGTGTAATTCCAGCTTACATATGGGATTTATTCCTGAGTCGCATGGCAAGGCGGTTTTCGTCAAGGTGAGGGGGCCTCAGGACGACAAAGGAGACACGCCATGTTGGGCATTTTCGCAAAGAGCTTCATGACTGCCACGCGCAGCGACGACCGCCGCGCGCCGGCCAAGGAACCCACCCGCTGGCTGGACGCGGACCTGCCGTTTCGCCGCTTTGCGGATCGGCGCAATGATTGATCCGGTTGTCGTGGTGCCGATGCGGGTCTTGCGCCCCCGGCAGATCAGGGAAAGGCGACCAGAACGGCAGCGGCGGTGATCGCGACGGCGCCGCCCAGAATCGCCCCCCAGAAACAGACCAGCCCCACGGGCGTCGCCAGCGCGCGGCGCCCGATTTCGTGTTCGGGCAGGCCCAAGCGGCGCAGGCGGGCGCGCAGCCGCAACAATCCCGCAAGGCAGGCAAGGGTTGCGCAAGAAGACAGGATGAGCAGCGTCATGCCCGCTGTCTTGCCATGTCGGACAGGGAATGAAAATGCGCCGATGCCCCAGGAAACGCGCGAACAGGACAGGGCATCGGCGCCATACGCCCCGGCCCGAAGGCGGGGGTGTTTCGTACCGGGGGGAGGGCCCCGGCCTATGTGCCCACCATGCGACAGCCCCGCGCCTGCGACTTTGACCTGAGTCAAGTTTTCCGCCGGTAATCCCTTGTTCGCAAAAAATAATTTCGATGCATCTATTGAGTGGTCCGGCGATGGATTTCCGGGTCGCAGGCAGGCCGCCCACATGACAGACATCGGGGCGCCGGGGCTCGACAAAGAAAAGGGCCGGGAAAAACCCGGCCCTGATCCTGTGCGTCAGAAGGGGACGTCTTACTGCGTGGCTTCGCCGCCGCCGAGCCCGTGGACATAGATCGCCACGGCGTTGATCTCGGCTTGGGTCAGGCGTTCGTTCCAGTTCGGCATGACACCGTAACGGGCATTGTTCACCGTCTCCATCAGCGTGTCGTAGTCGCCGCCATACAGCCAGATCGCGTCGCTGAGGTTCGGCGCGCCGATGGCGCGGTCGCCCTTGGCATCCTCGCCGTGGCAGGAGGCGCAGTTGTCGAGGAACACCTCTTCGCCTGCGGTCGCGGCCTCGGCGTCACGCGGGTCGCCCGACAGCGACATCACGTAGTTGACCACTTGATCGATCTGCTCGTCTTCCAGCAGGCCATCGCGGCCAAAGGCGGGCATTTCCGACTGGCGCAGCCAATCCTCGTCCGAGGGCTGGCGGACGCCGACGGTGATCGTGGTCTGGATCGACTCGATATCGCCGCCCCAGAGCCATTCGTCGTCCAGCAGGGCAGGGTAGCCCTTGGCGCCAGCGCCGTTGGTCTGGTGGCACTGGATGCACCACGTGTTGAACACCGCCTCACCGGCATTGACGGCATAGCCGTGCAGGTCCGACGTGCTGTCAGCCGCGAGCGCAACCATGTCGGCCTCGGCCAACTGGCCATTGATCTCGGCATTGGCCTGACTGACCGCCTCGATCTCTTCGGCCACCTGTGCGCGGGTCGAGAATTTGAGCAGACCCGGCGTCGCCCCGGTGATGCCCGGCCATGCGGGATAGGCGATGGTGTAGCCGATCCCCCAGACGATGCAGATGTAGAAGGTGTACAGCCACCACTTGGGCAGGGGCTTGTTGTATTCCTTGATACCGTCCCACTCGTGGCCGGTCGTCTCGTAGTCGAGATCGTCTTGCTTTTTGTCTACCATGTCCCGGCCTCCTTATCCGGCGGGCTTGTCGTCGTGGCGGAACGGGATGTTCGCGACGTCTTCGTGGGTCTTCTTGGACCCGGGCCGGAAGGCCCAGACCACGATCCCAAGGAAGAAGAGGAACATCGCCAGAAGCGCCCAGCTGTCTGCGAGTTGCCGCAGGAAGGAATAGGTTTCCATGATCCCCTCCCTCAGCGGCTTGCGTCAGGCGTGAAGGTCGAGAAGTCGACCAGCGTGCCCAGCATTTGCAGATAGGCGATCAGCGCGTCCGCCTCGGAAACGCCGGGTGCGGCGTCGAAGTTGCGGATGTTCACGTTCTCGCCGTAGCGTTCCAGCAGACCGTCATAGTCGCTGTCCGGATCGGCCTGTGCCTTGAAATCGGCCTGTGCGGCTTCGATCATCTCGGAGGTGTACGGGACACCGACCCAAGAATGCGTCCGCATCAGGTCGCCGATATACTCTCCCTCGATGAGCTTTTCTTCGAGGAAGGCGTATTTCGGCATGACCGATTCCTGCACCACCGATTGCGGATCGCGCAGGTGGTCGAGGTGCCATTCGTCCGAGTAGCGACCGCCGACGCGGGCCAGATCCGGCCCGGTCCGCTTCGACCCCCATTGGAAGGGGTGGTCGTACTTGGATTCGGCAGCCAGCGAGTAGTGACCGTAGCGTTCGACCTCGTCGCGCATCGGGCGGATCATCTGGCTATGGCAGACATAGCAGCCCTCGCGCAGGTAGACTTCGCGCCCGGCCAGTTCCAGCGGGGTGTAGGGGCGCATGCCCTCGACATCCTCGATGGTGTTTTCGAGATAGAAAAGCGGCACGATCTGCACCAGACCGCCGATGGTCACCACCAGAAAGGCAAAGATGGCCAGCAGCGAGACGTTCTTTTCAAGGATCGCGTGTTTGTTCAGGATACCCATTCTCTCGGCCCTCCTTATTCGGCCGGAGTGGCGTGAGCGGCGGCGGCACTTGCTTCGACAGCAGGGGCACGACGCGCGGTCATCCACAGGTTGTAGCACATGATCACGCCACCGGCGACGAAGAGCAGGCCACCCAAGGCACGCACCACGTACATCGGGAACTTGGCGTCCACGGTCTGGGCAAAGGTGTTCACGAGGAAGCCGTTTGCATCGACCTCACGCCACATCAGGCCTTCCATGATGCCGGTCACCCACATGGAGGCGGCGTAGAAGACGATACCGATGGTGGCGAGCCAGAAGTGCCAAGAGACCAGCGACAGCGAATACAGACGCTCACGGTTCCACAGCTTCGGCACGAGGTAGTAAAGCGCGCCAAAGGTGATCATGCCGTTCCAGCCAAGCGCGCCAGAGTGCACGTGACCAATGGTCCAGTCGGTGTAGTGGCTCAGCGAGTTGACCGCGCGGATCGACATCATCGGCCCTTCGAAGGTCGACATGCCGTAGAAGCCCACGGAAATCACCATCATGCGGATCACCGGGTCGGTGCGCAGCTTGTCCCATGCGCCGGACAGCGTCATCAGGCCGTTGATCATCCCACCCCAGGACGGCATCCACAGCACGACCGAGAACACCATGCCCAGCGTCGAGGCCCAGTCGGGCAGCGCGGTATAGTGCAGGTGGTGCGGACCGGCCCAAATATAGATGAAGATCAGCGCCCAGAAGTGGATGATCGACAGTTTATAGGAGAACACCGGACGTTCGGCTTGCTTCGGGATGAAGTAGTACATCATGCCGAGGAAGCCCGCAGTCAGGAAGAAGCCCACGGCGTTGTGGCCGTACCACCACTGCACCATCGCGTCCTGCACACCGCTGAACACCTGCACCGATTTCGAGCCCCAGATCGACACCGGGATGGCAAGGTTGTTGAACACGTGCAGCATGGCGACGGTCAGGATGAAGGACAGGTAGAACCAGTTCGCCACGTAGATGTGGGGTTCCTTGCGCTTCACGATGGTGCCGACGAAGACGGCCAGATAGGCGAGCCAGACGATGGTCAGCCACCAGTCCACGTACCATTCCGGTTCGGCATATTCCTTGGCGTGGGTCGAGCCCAGCAGGTAGCCGGTCGCGGCCAGCACGATCACCAGCTGGTAGCCCCAGAAGACGAACCATGCCAGATTGCCGCCCCACAGGCGCGCGGCGCTCGTCCGCTGCACCACGTAGAACGAGGTGGCAATCAAGGCGTTGCCGCCAAATGCGAAAATCACCGCCGAGGTGTGCAGCGGGCGCAAGCGGCCAAAGTTCGCATAGCCTTCGGCCCAGTCGAAGTTGAGCGCGGGAAAGGCCAGCTGGGCGGCGATGAACGTGCCGACCAGAAAGCCGACAACGCCCCAGAAGGCGGTTGCGATGACGCCGTAACGCACGACGCCGTCCATATATTCGTTTTGAGGAGCCGGCACGACCGGCTCATCGGTGCGGCGCAAGACCCAGACGAACATCCCCGCCGAAACCAGCAGGATGATGAACGCGTGGACCATGTAAGCCACATCTCGTGCATAGTTGGTCGCGACCGCGGCGAAAATCGCGATCAGGCCAAGCACGATTAGCTTGAGATAGTTCAACATGTTTCGTCCCTTCGTCTGACGCACACGATTCGATTTCGCCCGTGCGCGCGTTTTTGACTGGTCCGTGTTTGGGGCGGGGGGCGAAAAGATACATTGATCTGCATCAATGGAGGTCGCCCGCGTGTTTGACCCGCGTCAAAGTGCGCAGGTCGCCGGTACGTTAGCGTGGGTCACGTCAGCGGAGCAGGAGGATTCCATGAGCTACAAGACGATTCTGACGGTTTGCACCGATGCGGACCTGCTGAACAGCACACTCGATCACGCGGCGGCGGTGGCCGCCGGGCACGATGCGCATCTGGACGTGCTGTGTCTCGGCGTCGATCGCACCCAGACCGGCTACTACTATGCGGGCGCCAACGCGATGGTGCTTCAGGAAACGCTGGCTCGCGCCACGTCCGAGGCCGAGGCGCTGGCCGAGGCTGCGCGCACGCGGATGCAGGCCCACGACCTGCGCTGGAGCGTCGAAAGCGGCGTGGCGCAATTGGCCGATATCGGGCGGCACGTGGCGGCGCGGGCGCGGTTCGCAGACCTTGTGGTGCTGCCCAAGCCCTATGGCGAGGGTCACGGCATAGAGCTGGAACCGGTGGTCGAGGGCGCCTTGTTCGAGGGGCAGGTGCCGGTGCTGGTCACGCCAGACGATGTCACGCCAAAGGTGGCGCCGCAGCGCATCCTGATCGGCTGGAACGAAAGCGCCGAGGCGTTGCGCGCGGTGCGGGCGGCGCTGCCGCTTCTGGTGCAGGCGGATGCGGTGCATGTGGTGGTGGTCGATCCGCCGAAACACGGGCCGAACCGCTCCGATCCCGGCGGCGCGCTGTCGGCATGGATGGCGCGGCACGGTGTGCGGGCCGAAATCGACGTACTGTCACGCACCATGCCGCGCATCTCGGACGTGATGCAGCGCCATGCCATCGATGTCGAGGCGGATCTGCTGGTGATGGGCGCCTATGGCCATTCGCGCTTCCGCGAGGCGATCCTGGGTGGCGCAACCCGCAACATGCTGGAACAGGCGCAGGTGCCGGTCTTCATGGCGCACTGACCGGCGCGGCGATCTGCGACAGGGCGAGGAGCGCGGAACGGCCGAACACCCTGTGGTCAGGACGCCATGTCCGAAAAAACCTCCCGAAGGTCTCTTCGGGAGGTTTCGCGTTGGAGGTCGGCTGTGCGGACTGACCGGGCATTCGCTGCCGCTTTGCCAATGGCTGCTTTCGGCAGGTGTTACAGGAGGCCCGTGGCAAGCAGCCTCACCGCGGAGGACGTGTCAAATGTCTTTGGCAAAATAGTGCAGATGCGGCCGTAACATTGGTTGATCTAAATATGTTGTCGTTTCTACCGGTGCGTCCAACTCCACAAACCCAAGCTTGGGGTACAGGTCTCTCATTTCCACATTTGGAGTGAGCGTGTCCGCGATTAGCCGTTTGAGACCCATTTTCCGGGCAACATTCTCACGCGCTTCGATCAACGCGCGTCCAGTGCCCGTTCCTCTGGCTTTTTCAGTGACAAAAACCCTTTTGAGTTCCCCGGTATCTGGCCCAAGACACTTCATCATACCACAGCCGACGATCTCGCCCTCCGGAGAGCGGGCAATGACCAAGCATCCCTTTGGAGGCAAGTAGTCATCCGAGTTATCCCAAAATTCAGCGAGTGCGCTTTTCGGCGCCGCAAGATCGATGTCGAAACCCATGGCCCGCATGCGCTGTACAATTAGCTCATAATACTGCGACAGAATGCCGTTTAGTTCGTCCTTGGCTGGCAGTTCTTCGCAAGTCTCAAGCCTGATATCGTTCATAGCCCGCTTAAAATGTCCAAAGGAAGGTCAATGAACAAACGATAGGCTGGGAAGGCGGGCATGTCAGCTTCATTCTATCCATTGGCATTTGCCCACTTCATGACGTTGCTATCATAGCCGTCGTTCAATGAGCGCGCAACATTTGTCATCAAGGGCTCTGACCAGACATTGCGGGTCGCGTCGGACTGGCAGGCATTCATGGCATGAAAAAAGGCAGGTTCCGAAGAACCTGCCTCAGGAATTTGCGCCAGAATGGGAGGAGAGGGCGCAAAATCCGTGTCAGTCCCGAAGGACCGATATTACTTCGCAGCCGCGGTTGCTTTCTTCGCGGTTGCGGTCATGTCGTCGGTGGCCTTCTTGACGGCGGCGGTGGCGTCTTCGGAGAAGTCCTTGCCAGCTGCCATCATCAGTTCCACGGTGTCCATCTGGACCTTCTTCGCGATCTCGGCGAAGGCAGCCATGTTCTCGGCGGCAACTTCGGCCTGAGCGGATGCGAAATCGGTCATCGCCTTGGCGTAATCAGCCGGCTCGGACTTGGCTTTCGACATGTCGGCCAGCTTGGACAGGGTGTCCTTGGTCCACTTTGCCGACAGCTCGGTCGACTTCTCAGCGGCTTCCAGAGCCACGGAGGACAGCTTTTCGTTCATGGTGGCGGTGGTCTTGAACGCGCCTTCCATTGCCTTGGTGTCGACCGGGAATGCACCCATCATTTCTTTCATCATCGCGGTGAAGTCTTGAGTCTGTGCCATGGTAGTCAATCCTTTGGTTCAACTGCCGCGGGCCCACCCCGCCTTTGTTCTGCAGCTTGAAACCAATATGGATGCTGCGGTGCAGCATTTCAAGTGAAATTTCTGCATCGCAGCATTATTCGCGCAAGTCACTGATTTAGCTTGTTCGCCTTGATGCGCACATAGGTGCCCGGGGCAGGGGCCAGCGGTTCGAAGGTCGAATCACCGGGGGTGCGCGCCGGAATCTGCTTGCCCGACCGCTTCTTGATCCAGGCCTGCCAATGCGGCCACCACGAGCCTTCGTGATGTTCGGCAGAGGTCATCCAGTCGTCGAAGTCGAGGCCAAGGTCGTCATTCAGGTAGTGCCCGTATTTCGGCTTGCCCGGCGGGTTGACGATGCCCGCGATATGGCCCGACTGGCCCAGCACGAACTGTTTTGAGCGCGACCCCATGGCTTGCACACCGCGATAGACGTCGCGGGCGGCGGCGATGTGATCGGTCTCGGTGGCGATCGACATCAGCGGCACATCGACATCCTTGAGCTGAAGCTTTTCGCCGAACATCTCGAAGCCATCACCGGCGAATTCGTTGCGCTGGCACAGGCCGCGCAGGTATTCCATCGTCATCTTGCCGGGCAGGTTGGCGCCGTCGCCGTTCCAGTAGAGCAGGTCGAAGGCCGGGGGCGTTTCGCCCATCATGTAGGACTTGATCGCCGGGCCGTAGATCAGGTCGTTGGACCGCAGGAACGAGAACGTCCGCGCCATGATGAAGGAGGGCAGGATGCCTTCCTGGTCGATCTCCTGCTCGATCCCGTCGACGAAATCGTCGGACAGGAAGGGCGTGAATTCGCCCTGATCGCTGAAATCCGTGAGCGCGGTAAAGAAGGTCGCGGACTTGATCGACTTGTCGCCGCGCTTTTTCAGCAGCGCGAGGGTCAGCGCCAGCGTGGTGCCCGCGATGCAGTAGCCGATGACGTTGATCTTGTCGACGTCGCAGGCCTGCTTGGCGACTTCGATCGCCTTCAGGTAGCCCTCTTCGACATAGGTTTCGAGGCCCACGTCGCGATAGTCGCCATCGGGGTTGATCCAGCTGACGACGAACAGGGTATAGCCCTGATCGACGACCCAGCGCACGAAACTGTTCTGCGGCTTCAGATCGAGGATGTAGAACTTGTTGATCCAAGGCGGGAACAGCACGATCGGCGTTTCATGCACGGTCTCGGTGGTGGGCGAATACTGGATGATCTCCATCATCCGGTTGCGAAACACGACCTCGCCCTTGGCGGTTGCGATGTTCTCGCCCACTTCGAAGGCGCTTTCATCGACCAGCCGGACCAGCATCTGGCCATTGTTGGCCTCGAGGTCCGCGACGAGGTTCTCCAGCCCGCGGACGAGGCTTTCGCCCTCGGTCTCGACCGCTTTCTGCAGGGCGTCGGGATTGGTGGCAAGGAAGTTGGTCGGCGCGAACATGTCGGTGATCTGCTGCGCGAAATAGCGGATGCGGCGCTTTTCCCGTTCATCGAGATCGTCCATCGCCTCAACCGCCTCGCGGATCGCGTCGGCGTTGATCAGGTATTGCTGCTTGACGAAGTTGAAATAGGGGTGGGTGTCCCAGAGCGGGTTGCGGAACCGCTTGTCCGAGGGGCCGGGATCGTCGGGCGCCTTGAGTTGCCCCTTGGCGAGCGCCTGCTGCGCCTCGACGAAATGGGTGACGGTCTTGCCCCAATAGCTGACCTGCTGTTCCACCAGTCGAGCCGGATTCGTCATCCATTCCTGCACATAGGCCTGCGCGGCTTTGGCATACAGGTCCGGCGCCGGCGCGTTGAGCGCCTCGGGTGTCGAATGTCTGCGTGTCAAGGCATTGATAAGACGTTGGGAAAGTTCCTCGACCTTTTCGAGGTTCTCCTCCAGCCGCGATGGTTTTGCACCTGCGGCCACCTCTTTTGTTGTCATATTAACGAAATCCCTCTATCTTCGCTGCTGTGCAGAAATTACCGTCGCCGGATGGAATGGGCAAAGCGACGAAATGGCCCGGACCCAGTGTGCACCGAGAAGCACGGGTCCTGCAACTTTTGGGAGTGCATTCATGCGCTACATGGCGACTTACGATCTTATGGAAACGATGCGGAACACCAACCAATGGTTGGGGGCGACCGCGCGCACCATGGCGTCCTATCCGATTTTCTCTGCCGTGCCGAACCCGGCACTGCACTGGATGGCGGCTTGGGGCGAGGTGACGGAACGGGCCTTTGAACGAATGGTGGTAAAGCCCGACTGGGGCATCCGCACCTTCACGCATGAGGACGGCAAGGACCACCTCGTCGAGGTCCGGACCGTCGTCGAAAAGGATTTCGGCGACCTGATCCATTTCGACGTGGTCGGCCGCGAGGAACAGCCGCGCAAGATCCTGCTGGTGGCACCGATGTCGGGCCACTACGCGACGCTTCTGCGCTCGACTGTGAAGTCGCTGATCGTCAATTGCGAGGTCTACATCACCGACTGGCACAATGCGCGCGACATTCCGGTGTCGGCGGGCAAGTTCGATGTCGAGGATTACACGCTGTACCTGATGGAATTCATGAAATTCCTCGGACCGGAGACCAACGTCGTCGCCGTCTGCCAGCCCGCGCCCCTGACACTGGCCGCAACCGCCTATCTGGCGGAGCTGCACCCGGAGGCGCAGCCGCGCACCCTGACGCTGATCGGCGGGCCGATCAACCCCGACGCGGTGCCCACCGACGTGACCGATTTCGGCGCCCGCGTCACCATGGGCCAGCTCGAAGAGACGATGATCCAGCGGGTCGGCTTCAAGTACAAAGGCGTGGGCCGGATGGTCTATCCGGGCCTGCTGCAGCTGGCCTCGTTCATGAGCATGAATGCCGACCGGCATGGCAAGGCGTTCCGCGACCAGATCATGCGGGTCTGCCGCGGCGAGGCGTCCGATCACGACGCGCATAACCGCTTTTACGACGAATACCTGGCGGTCATGGACATGCCGGCAGAATTCTACCTGTCGACCGTGGACCGCATCTTCAAGCGGTGCGAGATCGCCAAGAACGAATTCGTGGTGAAGGGCCACAAGGTCGATATGGGCAAGATCACCCGCGTGGCCGTCAAGACGGTCGAGGGCGCGAAGGACGACATCACCGCGCCGGGCCAGTGCATTGCCGCGCTGGACCTGTGCACGGGGCTTCCGGCCGAAAAGAAGGCCAGCCATGTGGAGCCGGGCGCCGGTCACTACGGTATCTTCGCGGGCAAGAGCTGGCGCGACAACATTCGGCCCTTGGTGCTGGATTTCATCGACCAGAACGCCGACAAGCCGATGCCCGCCCCAAAGGCGGCGAACGTCGCCTGAGCGGCTGTTCCCTGAAGGAGCGCCTTCGGCGCGCAGTTTAAGCAAAGACCCGCCTTTGGCGGGTCTTTGCCGTTTGGCGCCCGTGGCGAGGGCGGGGATGACCGTGAAGGCCGCGCCGGTTCAGAGGCCCTCGTAGGCGCAGAGCGCGTGGACTTCCATGCCGAGGGCTTCGAGTTTCGCGCGCCCGCCGAGGTCCGGCAGGTCGACGATGAAGGCGCAGCCGATGATCTCGCCGCCGAGCCGTTCGACCAGCTTGATCCCGGCCTCGGCGGTGCCGCCGGTGGCCAGCAGGTCATCGACCAGCAGGATCTTTTCGCCGGGCTGGATGGCGTCGTCGTGGATTTCCACGACAGCCTCGCCGTATTCCAGCTGGTATTCCTCGGAGATCACTGCACCGGGCAGCTTGCCCTTCTTGCGGATCGGCACGAAGCCAGCGGACAGTTGATGCGCCACCGCACCGCCGAGGATGAAGCCGCGCGCCTCCAGCCCCACCACCTTGTCGAAGCGGACCCCGGCATAGGGGTGCAGCAGTTGGTCGATCGCCATGCGGAAGCCGCGCGGGTCGGCGAACAGGGTCGTCACGTCTCGGAACAGGATGCCTTCGTGCGGGAAGTCGACGATGGTGCGGATGTAGTCCTGAACGGTTTTCTGGGGTTTCATCTTGGGTCCTCAGGTTGCGCGGCGCAGGCTGGCGGTCACCAGCCCCATCGCGATCAGGGTTGCGCCCCCGGCGCGGGTGATCCCGGTCAGTACGGACGGGCGCCGGATCATGCCGCGCAGGCGATCTGCGGCCAGCGCATAGGCCAGCGCGTTCGCTGCGGCGAGTGTGACGAAGCTGGCGATCAGGATGGCGAATTGCGGGATCAGCGCCTGGTCGGGCGTGATGAATTGCGGCACGAAGGCGATGAAGAAGGCGATGCTTTTGGGGTTCAGCGCGGTGACGGTCGCGTTGTGCCAGAACACGCCCTTTGCGGTGACTTGGGTCTCGGGCAGGTTCAAACCGGTGGTCGGCGCAGAGCGGATCAGCTTGAACCCGAGCCAGATCAGGTAAGCCGCCCCCACCCATTTCAGCGCGGTGAACAGCAGGGCCGAGGTCGCGACCAGCGCGCCGAGGCCCGCCAGCGACAGGCTCATGGCGATGAAATCGCCCGTCGCCACACCTGCGGCCGAGGCGACGGCGACGCCGCGCCCCTTGCTCAGCGCGTAGCTGAGCACCAGCAGGACGGTCGGCCCGGGGATCAGCAGCAGAGCTGCGGAGGCGGCCAGAAAGGCCAGCCAGAGGTCGAGAGGCATCAGCGGCCCTCCTTCGGGTAATGGCGGCGCAGCGCCATGATGTCCTGCGGGCCAAGGTCCTTGGCCGCGTTGCTGTCCTGCGAAAACACCGAGACGCCCTCGTAGACGGGTGTGCGGATATCCGTCAGCAGGCCAAGCGACTGGGTCAGTTCCTCGATCATCGCCGATTCATACTGGCTGATATGCAGGTTGGTGGAAAAGATGATCTGCGCGTGGCTGATCTGATGGGTGTCGGAGCGTGACCAGACGACCACGCGCGCGCCGGAAACGGTGGCGCCATCGACCCCGTCGATGCCGGTGCCGGTGATCGGCGCCGAGCCGTCCGTGTCGATCAGGTAGATCAGGATATCGGCCTCGTCCGGGTTGCCCTCGACCAGCGTGAGCCCGGCCTCGGCCCGGTTGATGTACTGGATGGCCCGCTCGATGGCGGCCAGCGCCCGGCGCTGTTTGCCGCCCAGATACGGGTCATCGACCTGCGCCAAGGCAACGGTCACCGCCGTGTCCGTCGGCCAATGCAGAAAGGGCTTGGAACACGGTTCACCGGGCGGCGCGGCGCAGGCGACGAGGCGATAGAAATCGTCGTCGCTCAACGCGCCGTCCACCTCGAGATAGTCCTGAGCCAGCAGCGGGGCCGCGCAGCACGCCCCGATCATCAGCCAAAGACGCATCGTGATCGTAGCGCGGGGTTTCACCCCGCGCCCCCCGACAGAACGCGGCCCGCCACGGCGTCGAGCTTCGCCAGCAAGGCGGGGTCGCGTTTTTCCGGCGCGGTCATGATGGCAAACTCAAGTGCGTGGTCGCAGCCATGCGGGCAGGGCGCCCGTTCGGCCCCAAGCAGGGCGGGCAGGCGGCGGACCATCTCGCGCCCGTTGGCGGAATTGCCGGTCAGGGTGCGGATGATGTCAGTGACATCGACGGCACCGTGATCGGGGTGCCAGCAGTCGTAATCGGTGACCATCGCGACCGAGGCGTAACACAGCTCCGCCTCGCGGGCGAGCTTGGCCTCGGGCATGTTGGTCATGCCGATCACATCCGCGCCCCATTGCTCGCGATACAGGCGCGACTCGGCCAGCGTGGAAAACTGCGGCCCCTCCATCGCCAGATAGGTGCCGCTGATATGGACATTGACACCGGCCTCCCGGGCCGCAAGGAAACAGGCCTCGCCCAGACGCGGACAGGTGGGATGCGCAACCGACACATGCGCCACGCAGCCAGAGCCAAAGAACGATTTCTCCCGCGCAAAGGTGCGGTCGATGAACTGATCGACGATGACGAAATCGCCGGGCGCCATCTCTTCGCGGAAGGACCCGCAGGCGCTGACGCTGATCACATCCGTGACACCCAGCCGCTTCAGCGCGTCGATATTCGCGCGGTAGGGCACGTCGGTCGGGCTGTGCACATGCCCCCGGCCGTGACGGGGCAGAAACGCCATGCTCACCCCGTCCAGCGTGCCGGTCAGGATCTGGTCCGAGGGCGCGCCCCACGGGCTGGCCACATCCTGCCACCGCGCGTCTTGCAGGCCGTCGATCTCGTACAGGCCCGATCCGCCGATCACGCCGATCATGGTTTGTGTCATGCCGCTCTCCGTCACTTTGTCCCTATCTTAAGACATCTCGCCCAAAAGGCTTCAACCGGTGTCTTGCAGTCACCGTGATGGCTGCGCCCTTAACGACATCTGAACGCGGCGCACGGTCGCGGGCGGGTGGCCTTTCGGGGGTGTATGCGCTAAGGGCCGTTTGCGCGAACAAAAGGACTGCCCCGATGAGAAAAGCACTGATGGCCCGTTTCGCGGGCCGGATCGAAATGCCCGACCTGTCCCTTGCCTCGGACGAAAAGCTGACGCCGGGGCGGTTGCGGATCGAGGTGCTGGCAGGGCTGACCGTTGCGCTGGCGCTGGTGCCCGAGGCGGTGGCCTTTGCCTTTGTCGCGGGGGTGCACCCGCTGGTGGGCCTGTATGCGGCTTTCCTCGTCGGGCTGATCACCGCGCTGATCGGCGGCCGTCCGGGGATGATTTCGGGCGCCACCGGCGCGCTGGCGGTGGTCATGGTGGCCCTCGTGGCCGAGCATGGCGTCGAATACCTGTTCGCCACGGTGGTGCTGATGGGCATCTTGCAGGTCATCGCGGGGGTCATGCAGTGGGGCAAGTTCATCCGTCTGGTGCCGCATCCGGTGATGCTGGGCTTCGTCAACGGGCTGGCCATCGTGATCTTTCTCGCGCAGCTGGGCCAGTTCAAGGTGCCCGGCACGATGGAAAACACCGGCCACGGGATCGGCGGCGGGGAATGGCTGACGGGCATGCCGCTTTACCTGATGCTGGGGCTGACCGGGCTGACTATGCTGATCATCTGGGGCATGCCGAAACTGACCAAGGTGGTGCCCGCGCCGCTGGCGGGCATCGCCGTCGTGGCGGCGCTGGTGATCGGGCTGGGGCTGGATACGCCGCGCGTCGGTGATCTTGCCTCGATCGAGGGGGGCTTGCCGCCGTTCCACGTGCCGATGGTGCCGTTGACCTTGGAAACCTTTGAAATCATTCTGCCCTATGCGGTGATCTTGGCCGCCATCGGGCTGATCGAAAGCCTGCTGACCCTGAACCTTGTGGGCGAAATGACCGGCAAGCGCGGGGGCGCGAGCCAGGAATGCATCGCGCAGGGCGCATCGAATATCGTCACTGGCTTCTTCGGCGGCATGGGCGGCTGCGCGATGATCGGCCAGTCGATGATCAACGTGAAATCCGGCGCGCGCACCCGGATCTCGGGGATCGTCGCGGCGCTGTTCCTGCTCAGCTTCATCCTGTTCGCCTCCGGCCTGATCGAGCTGATCCCGCTGGCCGCGCTGGTGGGTGTGATGTTCATGGTGGTGATCGGCACGTTCGCTTGGAACTCGCTCAAGATCCTCGCCAAGGTGCCGCTGATGGATGCCTTCGTCATCGTGCTGGTCACGGTGGTGACGGTGCTCGAGGACCTCGCCGTCGCGGTGGTCGTCGGCGTGATCGTCTCGGCGCTGGCCTATGCGTGGAACAACGCCCGCCGCATCCATGCCAAGACCTATACCACCCCCGAGGGCGCCAAGGTCTACCAAGTGCAAGGCCCGCTGTTCTTTGGCTCGTCCGACGGCTTTGCCGAGCTGTTCAAGGTCGAAAGCGACCCGTCGGCGGTGATCGTCGATTTCGCCGACAGCCGGGTGGTGGACCAATCCGCGCTTCAGGCGATCGAGGCGGTCGCCATCAAATACGAGGCCGCGGGCAAGCAGATCAGCCTGCGTCACCTCAGCCGCGATTGTCACCGCCTGCTGAACAAGGCCGGGCACCTGATGGTCGACAGCGACGATGACCCCGATTACGAACTGGCGGTCGATTACAACGTCAGGACCGGCATTCTCGGCGGACACTGACCCAAAAAGGCGGCCCGGAAGGCCGCCTTTTTCAATCGTCTTTCAATCGTCGCGCCCGGGGTCTTCCGGGTTGCTGGAAAACAGGGCGATCTTGTTGCCCTGCGGGTCGCGCAGATAGCCGACGTAAAAGCGCGGGCCATAAGCGGCGCGAAAGCCCGGCGCGCCCTCGTCCCTGCCGCCTGCGGCCAAGGCCGCCGCGTGCAATTCGCGGACCTGCTGTTGGGTTTGCGCCTCGAACGCCACCATGACCCCGTTTCCCGCCGTGGCGGGACGCCGGTCAAAGGTCGGCTTGACGTAGAAATCCGGATGGACCGGCCGCTGGCCCTGCGGGACCGGGAGGGCATAGCTGAGGCCCTCCGGTCCTTCCGTCATCTCATAGCCGAGGGCGGGCAGGAGCGCGGCATAGAACGCCTTTGCGCGCATCATGTCATCCGCGCCGACGGTCACATAGGCGATCATGCGCCAAACGCCACGAGTGCGGCGACATCGCCTGCCTCCAGCAGGGGGCGGGCGCGGGCGACCTTCTCCGGCGGCCAATCCCACCACGCCAGCGCGTTCAACTGCGCAATCTCGGCTTCGGAAAAGCGCATCCGCACCACTTGCGCCGGGTTCCCGGCGACGACGGCGTAATCGGGGATGCGCCCGCGCACCACCGATCCGGCACCGACGATCACGCCATTGCCGATCGATGCGCCGGGGGTGATCAGCGCGCCATAGCCCAGCCAGACATCATGGCCGATCACCGTATCGCGCGTGTCGGGCTGGTAACCCAGCATCGTGTCCGGGTCGAAGACCGCAAAGGGAAAGGTGCTGATCCCCTGGCTGTCGTGATTGGCCGAACTGCCGATGATCCGCACGCCATGCGCGATCTGGCAATACTTGCCGATGCTCAGCTTTTCTTGACTGAACGGAAAGAGGTAGGGCGCCAGCCGCGCCGCCCAGTCCTGGGGCGGGTCGAAGTCGCTGGCATAGGTGAACTCGCCGATCTCCATCCGCGGATGGTCGATCACATTCTTCAGGTAGACGGTGCCGGGATGGGGATTGCCATCGGGCAGGGTGATGGGATGCGTCAGGTGCGCATGGGGCAGTTGGGCAGCCATGGGGCCTCCTTGGAAATCTGGGTCGTTTCAGGATTTCAAAGGTTCTGCTCCACGGCACCCTCCATCGGTTGATCCCTGCTTGTAGCACACAGGCGCGATTGGCTCAATCGTCGGGGCGCTGCAATTCGAAAAGCTCGCGCACCACGGTATAGTCGCGATAGCCCATGCGCGAGAGCGGGTTGTAGGACAAGACGTCGAACCGCCCATCCTTCAGGCAATCGTCGCGCATGTGGATGCCCGTGACCTCGCCAAAGACCGCAAAGTTCGACGGGCCTTCGAGCTGGACGATCTGGGTCAGCCTGCATTCGAGATTGGCGGGCGCTGCGGCAACGCGGGCGCAGTCGATGGTCTGGCAGGCGGCCTTTTCCAGACCGGCGGCCTCGAATTCGTCTACCTCTTTGGAGAACCACTCGGACGAGGCGTTCATCGCGTCGCGCATGGCATATTCGACGATATTGACGCAGAAGACGCCGGTTTCGCGGATCTGGCTGACGGAATCCTTGGTGTTGTCGCGGTCGGGCTTGGCGCCGGTCGAGCAGAACATCACCTGCGGGGGCACGTAGGCGCAGGCGTTGAAGAAGGAATAAGGCGCGAGGTTGTCATGCCCGTCGCTGCCACGGCTGGAAATCCAGCCGATAGGCCGGGGCGTGACGATGGCGTTGAAGGGGTTGTGGGGCAGTCCGTGGCCGTCTTCGGGACGGTAGAACATGAGCGTTCTCCTGTTTGCGCAAGGGGTTGCGTCGTGATACGCCACACGCGCGCGAAATGCACGGGGGGCATGTGTTCACACTCGCACAGGAAACCACCGATGATTGGTGGGAAGTCGAGGCGCTGTATGACTTGGCCTTTGCGCCGGGGCGGACGGCGCTGTCCTCGTACCGGTTGCGCGACGAGGTGCCGCCGGTGGCGGCGCTGTGCCGGATCGCGCGCGATGAGAACGGCCAGATCGGCGGGGCGATCCGCTACTGGCCGGTGCTTGTGGGCGGGACGCCTGCCTTGTTGCTGGGGCCGGTTGCCGTCCACCCGATTGCGCAGGGCGAGGGTCTGGGCGCGGCGCTGATCCGCGACACGCTGGCGCGCGCTGGTGAAAAGGGCTTTGCGCGGGTGCTGCTGGTGGGCGATGCGCCGTACTACAGTCGGTTCGGCTTCGCCCGGCTCGACGGGGTCGAGATGCCGCCGCCAACGAACCCGGACCGTATCCTTGGCCTTGAATTGCAGCCGGGCGCATGGGCGGGCGTCACGGGCGAGGTCTCGCGCGCCGCTTGAACCGCGCGAATTCGCGCACATCTTTGAGACAAAGGAGTGCGCCATGACCGACCTGACCACGATCCCCCCCTCTGTCGATCTCGAACTGGCCGAACTGGCCCGGCGCCACCGGGCCGCATCCTCGGTGGGCATGCAGGTGTTGAATTATGTCGGCGGGCGCGCCGAGGGCTTGCTGGACAAGCTGCCCGGGCCGGTCAGGTCCGGCCTCGACGACGCCACTGCCCGCGCGCTGGAACTGGCGCTGAGCTCTGCCCGGCGGTCGCGCGAGGTGGTGCCGGATCAAAAGCCGTGGCTGACCACGGCATTGGCCACGGCCATGGGGGCAGCAGGCGGGGTCGGGGGCCTGCCCTCGGCGCTGGCGGAACTGCCGGTGACGGTGACGGTGCTGTTCCGGGCGATACAGGCGGTGGCGGCGGAATACGGTTTCGACCCCGATGACCCGCAGATCGCCCGCGAATGCCTGACGGTGTTTTCCTCGGCCGGTCCGCTGGCGGAGGATGACGGGGCCGAGATGGCGTTCCTGTCGGCGCGCGTGACCCTGACCGGGGCCACGGTGCACGGGCTGATCGCCCGGATCGCCCCGCGGCTGGCGACGGTGCTGGGGCAGAAGCTTGCGGCGCAGGCGGTACCGCTTCTGGGGGCGGCGGCGGGGGCCGCGACGAACTATGCCTATACCAGCTATTACCAGAACATGGCGCATGTGCATTTCGGCCTGTTGCGCCTGTCCGAGCAGTCCGGGCGCGACCGCGTGACGCTTGTTGCGGAACTGAAAGATCAAATCGAAGTTTCGCGGAAAAAGAAGCGGATTCGCTAACCTCCTGTTAAGGTTAAGGGCGTATCAGAAAGGTGTCCCGAGGAGGAAATCCTCGAAGTCTATGGGGCCGCCCGCGAAATCTTCATGCTGGCCAGAAGGCGTATCGGCATGGCTACGGGCAGGACGGGCCTCGATGCCGCGCAGAACGCGCCGGCAGTGTCGTCGGGCAGAAGTCCGGAGATGCGAGAGACGAGCCGACTTTGCACCCGGTGCCTGACAAAACGTCGGGACCGGGTGCCTTTCTGTCGGCCCAAGCGCGCAAGGCCCTTCGAAGGGCCTTGGACCAAGCGCCTTCCAAGGCGCTTTTTGACGCGTCTTGCAAGACGCGTGTTTCAAGGCGCTTCGAAGCGCCTTGCCCCCGGACTCAGCCGTTTTCGCGCAGGTAATCCATGACCGCCTGCCGCACCGATTGCTGGCCTTCGGCGCGCGCCGTGTCGATCACCTCGCGGACCTCGGACAGCCGATAGCGCATCAGCAGCGATTTGACCGGGCCGATGCTGGCCGGGCGCATCGACAGCGTATGGATGCCCATCGCCGCAAGGCACAGCGCCTCGACCGGGCGGCCCGCATCCTCGCCGCAAAAGCTGAGCGGTGTGCCGGTGGCATGGCAGCGCATCACGATCCATTCGAGAAAGGACAGGAACGACACGTTCAACGTGTCGTAGCGCCGGCGCACGCGCTCGTTCTCGCGGTCGGCGGCAAAGAAGAACTGCTTCAGGTCGTTACCGCCGATTGACAGGAACTCCACCTCCTCGAAGAACCTGAGCGAGGCATAGGCCAAGGAGGGCGTTTCCAGCATCGTGCCAACTTCGATCCGTTCGGGGATCGGGTGGCCCAGCCGTTTCTCGCGCGCGATGACCTTGTCCATCTCGTCGCGGGCGCGGGCAAATTCCTCGTATTGCGCGATGAAGGGGAACATCACCGACAGGGGCCGCCCGTTGGCGGCGCGGATCAGCGCTTGCAACTGCATGCGCATCACACCGGGCCGGTCCAGCGCCACGCGGATCGCGCGCCAGCCGAGCGCCGGGTTGGGCTCCTCCTGCGGCTTCATGTAGGGCAGGACCTTGTCCGAGCCGATATCGAGCGTGCGGAACACCACGCGCTTGCCCGTCGCCGCGTCGATCACCCGCGAATACAGTGCCGCCAGTTCGTCGCGGCGGGGCATCTGGTTGCGCACGAGGAATTGCAGTTCGGTGCGGAACAGGCCCACACCCTCGGCCCCCGACGAGGCCAGCGAAGGCAGGTCCGCCATCAGCCCGGCATTCATGTGCAGATGCACGCGCACCCCGTCCGCCGTCACGCAATCGGTGTCGCGGATCGAGGCATAGCGTTCCTGCGCCTTGGCCTGCATCGCCATCTTGTCCTGAAAGGCGTTGCTGACGCTTTCATCGGGGCGCAGGTGGACGATGCCCTGATCACCATCGACCAGAATGAAATCGCCGTTCAGCGCCTCGTTTGTGATCCGTTCGGCATGGATCACCAGCGGGATCGCGAGCGCGCGGGCGACGATGGCGGCGTGGCTGCCGACCGATCCTTCCTCCAGCACCACGCCCTTGAGGGTGTTGCCATATTCCAGCAATTCGCCTGGGCCGATATTGCGGGCGATCAGGATCGGGTCGGCGGGCATTTCCGATCCGGTCTGGCGGCCTTGCCCCGTCAGGATGCGCAGCAGGCGGTTCGACAGGTCGTCGAGGTCGTGCAGACGTTCGCGCAGGTAGCCGTCGGTGACTTGGGACATGCGGGCGCGGGCGGTGGATTGCTCTTTCTCCACGGCGGCCTCGGCGGACAGGCCGCGCCCGATATCTTCTTCCATGCGCCGCATCCAGCCCTTGGAATTGGCGAACATGCGATAGGCTTCGAGCACCTGCACCTGTTCGTTGTCGGTGATCGTGGCGCCGGCCAGCATCTGGTCGACCGACACGCGCAGCGTGTCGACCGCGTCGCGCAGGCGTTGACGTTCGGTGTCGGGATCGTCGCCGACCATGTTGGTCACGACGACGCGGGCCTCGTGCAGCCAGACATGGCCCATGGCGCTGCCTTCCTGCCCGGTCGCGCCGCGAAACAGCACCGCCTGCGTGTGCCGCGCCTTCAGCGCCGCGCCTTCACCGACAAAGGCGCCCAGTTCGGCCATCTCGGCCAGCACCATGGCGACCACTTCGAGCGCATAGACCTCGTCCTCGGAGAATTCGCGCTTTTGCTTGGACTGCACGACCAGCACGCCCAGCTTTTCGCCCAGCCGCTGGATCGGAATGCCGAGGAAGCTGGAATAGATTTCCTCGCCCGTCTCGGGCATGTAGCGGAAGCCCGGTTCGGACGGCGCATCGGCGGAGTTCACCGTCTTGCCGGTGCGGCCGACGCGACCGACCAGACCTTCGCCCAGCTTCATGCGGGTCTGGTGGACGGCCTCGGCCTTGAGACCTTCGGTGGCGCACAATTCCAGCGTTTCGGGATCGCGGAACAGGTAGATCGAGCAGACCTCGGTGCCCATGCTGTCGGCGGTCAGGTGGGTTATCTTGTCGAGCCGCTCCTGACCTTCGGCCTCTTCGGCCATGATGTCGCGCAAGCGACGCAGCAGCTTGCGGCTTTCGCTTTCAAGACCGTTCGGCATGGGATGGCTGCTCCGTTTCGTCCCCTCGAGAACCAGCTATAGGCGAGTTGGAGGGGGAAGGAAAAGCGATAAGCGAGATGGCGCTTTTCCGGCACTGCTGACGGGCTGGGCAAGTGACCGGCAAATAGGCACCCCGCGCCGTGCCAGTCGTTCAGGTGGGATCGATCGGCATGTGGCGCGGGTCGCTGCCATCGGTGATCCGGCGGGGCAGGGCGGCCAGCGCCGTCGCGAGTTCGGCGGGGTCATGGCTGGGGCGCTCGATCGAGATGCGGGCGCGGCCCAGCCGGGGATGCAGCTTGCGGGCGAGCACCCAAGTCCCCAGCAGCCCCGCGCCGCCCGCCGCGAAAACCGCCGAGAGCGGCGCCACCAGAAGCACCAGCCACGCCACGCCGGGCGTGACGATGCCGGACACATCGCGGAAGCTGGCATAGATGGCGGACATCTCGGTGCGCTCCGAGGGCTTGACCGCCAGCAGGAACGGCAGCCCGCCCGCGACGTCCAGCAGGATCAGGAAGATCGACCCCGCCATCAGCAGCCCGACCGCCCCGGCGGGAAAGCCGCTGGCCAGCGTCGCGCCGACAAAGAGCACCCCCGACATCAGGAACCCCGTGCGCACCGCCATGCGCACCGAACTGCGCTGCATGAAGCGCAGCATGAGCGGCGACAGGAACAGCGCGCCATTGGTGATCGACAGGGCGATCCCGCCCAACTGGTGGCCCAGCCCGTTCTGTACGGCAAAAATCGGCAGGTAGACGATATAGACCCACCACCCGCAGGACCGCACCACGGCAAAGATCCAGCCCGTGACAAGGCGCGGCTGCGCGATGAAGCGTCCGAAATAGGCCAGCGGATTGGCGGGGGGGCGGCGGCTTTTGGTGATCAGCTTGCCATTGCCCAGCCGCATCACGAGGAAGATGGCCAGCATGGCCAGCGCCGCCGCCGCGGCAATGAGGAATGGCGCGGGGCGCCAGAGGCCGTAAAGCAAGGTGCCGAGCGCCGGACCGGCGGTCCAGCCCGCCGCACTGTAGAACAGGCGCGAGGTCTCGAACCGGCCCAGCTCGATCCGGGCGACGTGGTCGAGCACATAGGCGTTGAAGCAGACAAAGGTCGTGGCGGTGGCAAAGGTCGTCAGCGCCAGCCCGGCAATCGCCGCGCCTGGCGTTTCCAGCACGGTCACGGCGGCGCCCGAGACGAACATCAGCGCGCCGGTGACATAGACCCACCAGCGCGGCACGAAGCGGATCAGGTAGGGCACCAGCAGCCCGATCAGCAACGACAGCGCGCCGGTGGCGAAATAGACCTCGGAGACGATGCGCGCATCGCGCAGCGCGTCATACATGACGATCGGAAAGACCGAGATCAGGATGCCGCGGGCAATGGCTTCGGTCCCGGCGAGGATGGCAAAGCCCCGCACGCTGGGGGCGGGGGCGTGGCGGAGCCATTCGGGTATGCGGCGGTCATGCATCGGGACGTTCCGGCTGTGATGCGGTCATACACCCCGTTTTTTCCACAACCTGCTCGCCCGGCTGCGACCCGAAGCGGTCTTTTTCGGGTCACGGGCGCGCTGCACGGCACATGAAAAAGCCCCCGCAGCGGTCTGCGAGGGCGTGTTCGGGCATGAGGCCCCGGGGTTCAAGCCATGGTCAGGCCCGCGACGGGGTCACGCTTTTTCCAGCTCGAACGCGTCGTGCAGCGCCTGCACGGCCAGTTCCATGTACTTGCGCTCGATCAGGACGGAAATCTTGATTTCCGAGGTGGTGATGACCTGAATGTTGATGTTCTCGTCCGAGAGCACCTTGAACATCTTTGCGGCCACACCGGCGGCGGACCGCATGCCGATGCCCACGACGGACACCTTGGCGACGTTTTCCTCGGATTCGAGCTTGTCGAAGGTCAGCGTGCCCGCCTCGCGCGCCTCGGCCAGCGCCTTTTCGGCGCGCTTCACCTGATTGACCGGGCAAGAGAAGGTCATGTCGGTGACGCCGCCCTCGTGCCCCTTGTAATTCAGCTCGGACACGTTCTGTACGATCATGTCCACGTTCACGCCCGCATCCGCCAGCGTGCCAAAGATCGCTGCGGCGATGCCGGGGCGGTCGGCGATGGTGACGAGGGTCATCTTGGCCTCGTCGCGCGAATAGGCCACACCGGCCACAACATTCGATTCCATGATATCCTCCTCGTCGCAGACCAGCGTGCCGGCCTCGTCGGACTGTTCCTCGAAGCTGCTCAGAACCCGCAGCTTCACCTTGTAGCGCATCGCCAGCTCGACCGAGCGGGTCTGCAGAACCTTGGCGCCAAGGCTGGCGAGTTCCAGCATCTCCTCGAAGGAGATGCGGTCCAGCTTGCGGGCCTTGTCGCAAATGCGCGGATCGGTGGTATAGACCCCGTCCACGTCGGTATAGATGTCGCAGCGCTCGGCCTCGAAGGCGGCGGCAAAGGCGACTGCGGTGGTGTCCGAGCCACCCCGCCCCAGCGTGGTGATGCGGCCCTCGGGCGAGATGCCCTGAAAGCCCGCGACCACGGCGACCTTCATCCCCTCGCCGAATTTCGAGGTGATGTTGTCGGTCGGGATGTCCTCGATGCGGGCGTTGGCATGCGCGCCGGTGGTGATCAGCGGCACCTGCCAGCCCTGCCAGCTGCGCGCGGGCACACCCATTTCCTGCAAGGTGAGGGCCATGAGACCGGCGGTCACGTTCTCGCCCGAGGACACGACGGCGTCATATTCGCGGGCGTCGAAGAGAGGCGAGGTTTCCTCGACGAAGCCGACGAGCTTGTTGGTTTCGCCCGACATGGCCGAGACGATGACGATAACGTCATAGCCTTTGGCGACTTCGACGCCGACGCGTTTGGCGGCGCGGCGGATGCGGTCCAGCGTGGCGACCGAGGTGCCACCGAATTTCATCACGAGAACGGGCATCAGGCGCACCTTTCCTTCCAGATCAGGGGGCCTTTAGGCCAAGGGGGGGCGCTGCGCAAGAGTGATTGCGCGGGCAAGGCTTTTCGAAAAGTTTTGGGTTCCGCAAATTCGAATTTGCGTGACAAGCGCCTTCGAAGGCGCTTGGTCCAAGGCGCGTCACAAGCGCCTTGCGCTCGGGTTCAGGCGTTGCGTCCGGTGCCGTAGCGCGTAGGGACGAGGTCGCCCTCGGTCGCGACATGGGTTTCCTGACCGGGATGGATGTCGGTGTTCTGGGCGCTGGTGACCTGCCAACCTTGCCCGGTCCGGACCATGACCAAGGTCAGGATGGTCTGACGCGGCCCGGCCGCACTCCCGTCCGGGGTCAACTGGCCCGTCAGGTGCAACCGCGACCGCAGGATCGCCACGTCGCCGAGGTCCTTGACCTCGGTCCGTCCGGCTTTCAGCCGGGTCTGCGCAAAGAAGCTGTCGAGCGCGTATTGATGCGGCCGGGCGATCGCTTCGGGGCCATGCCACCACAGACCGGTGACGTTGACGAAATCCCCGTCGGGGGTGAACAGCGCCCCGATCGCCGCACCGTCGCGCGCGTGCCACGCGTCGATGAAGGCGCGTAGCACGCCTTCGGGCGTGTCAATAGGGGTGGGCACGGCCATCCCATGTCTCGAAACAGCCGGTCGTGTCCAGTGACAGCGCCTCCAGCCGGTCGGCGAGCCCCTCGGCGGCCTGAACCGGGGTGATCTCGGCGCTCTCGCCGCCCATATCCGTCTGCACCCAGCCGGGATGGTAGATGCCCACAGCGACGCCGATCTGTTTCAGATCGGTCGCCAGGTTGCGGCCCAGGTTCAGCGCCGCGGCCTTGGACGCGCGATAGATATAGCTGCCGCCCGGGGCCCGTTCATGCGAGGCCATCTGCGACGAGATGATCATGATCTTGCCGCCCTCGTGCATCTGAAGGTTGGGCATCAGCGACTGGATCGTCAGGAACACACCGGTCACGTTGACCGCAAAGCTGTCTTGCCACATGTCGACCGGGTAGCCGCCCGCAAGATTCTGTCCCTTGTCGAGATAAACGCCTGCATTGCAGATCAGCGCGTCCAGCGGCTTGCCTTCGAGCCGGTGCGCCAGATCCGCCTGCGAGGCCGGGTCGGTGACGTCGAGCGGCTCGTATTCAGGTGTGCTGCGGGCCGTGCCGATCACGTCGTGACCGCGCTCGGTCAGGGTGGTCGCCAAGGCCGCGCCGATGCCGCGATTCGCGCCGGTGATGAGAATGGTCATGCAGTCCTCCGTGTTGCGGCTAGCGTAACGGACCACATCACGGCGACAAGCCTAGTTGCTCTTGCGCGAGGGCGTAAAGGGCAGGGGGGCCACGGGAATTCCGTCCTCGATCAGCGCCTTGGCCTCGTCCGGCTTGGCCTCGCCCCAGATCGGGCGCTCGGGCGCCTCGCCCAGATGCATGGCGCGCGCCTCGGCGGCGAACTTGCCGCCGACATAGGTCGAGTTCTTCTCGACATGCTGCTTGAAGGCGGTGATGGCCTGTTCAGCGGCGCTGCGCGGCTGCGACAGCGGCGCGTCAGACGTCGGTTTCTGGTTCACGCGCGGCGCCATCAGCGCCTTTTCCACCCGCGTGCCGCCACAGACCGCGCAACACACGTGCCCGGCGGAGGAAAGCTTGTCGAAGGCCGCAGCGGACTGGAACCAGCTGTCAAACTGGTGGCCGTCGGCACATTTGAGGCTGTACTGGATCATGCGTTGGTCCATTTCGAGATGGTCAAGATGTAGACTAAATCGCGAAGGGTTCAAGATTTCCCAACAGCTGGCAGGGTCGCGAGGATGCGCGCCACGAAATCGCCCGGCGCACTGTCTTGGCGCAGCGCCTCGCGGGCGCGCAGACCCGCATCGTGCTGGGACGGGCCGAGCGCAAGAAGCGCCTCAGCCAGCGCCTCGGCCTCCGCGACCTGCCGGGCGGCCCCGGCCTTTGCCAGCCGGGCAAAGGGGGCGGCAAAGTTGCGCGTGTCGGGCCCGTGGATCAGGGCGCAGCCGAAGCTGGCGGGCTCATACGGCGTGTGGCCGCCGCGGTCGGTCAGCGTCCCGCCGATGAAGACCCGCCCTGCCAACCGGTACCATAGCGCCATTTCGCCAAGCGTATCAGCGATATAGACCTGAGCGTCGGGCGCGTCGTGCAGGCTGCGGCGGGCAACGGTCAGGCCGCGCGCTTGGGCGGCGCGGGCGATGGCTTCGGCGCGCTGCGGATGTCGCGGCGCAAGGATCAGCCGGGTCTCGGGCGCGTGATCCAGCAGGGCGGCATGGGCGTCGAGCACTGTGGCATCCTCGCCCTCATGGGTCGAGGCGGCCAGCCATGTCTGGGTGCGGGGGAAGGCGTGCGTCAGCGCGGCGTCGGGCGTTGTCTCGGGCGGTTCATACAGCGCCTTGAGGTCGAAGACCGGCCCTTGCGCGCTGTCGGGCAGGCCAAGCTCGGCCAGTCTCCGGGCGCTGTCGGCATCCTGCGCCGAGGCAAGGCGAACCTGCGCCAGCAGCTGTCGGGCCAGCCGCGGCATGCGCGACCAAGCGCGGGCCGTCTTGGCCGAGAGGCGCGCGCCCAACAGCAGGACGGGGCCGGGACAGGCCGCAAAGCGATGCGGCCAAAGCTCTGATTCCAATGAGATATGGGCCCGCACGTCCCATCTGCGCATCATGCGGCGGCTGACCCGTTGCAGGTCGAGCGGCGCCGGTCGCACGGAGCAGCGCGGCAGGTCCCATGTGCGCACCATCTGCTGTCCGGTGGCGGAATTGGTGGTGATCAGCCAATGCAGATCGGGCCGCGCCGCGATCAAGCGTGTCAGAACAGGTCGGACCGAGGCCAGTTCGCCATTCGAGGCGCCATGCAGCCAGACATGCGGCGCATCGACCACCGGACCGTGGCCAAGCCGCGCCTTTAGCCCGGCCAACCCGTCCCGACGGGCGGCCCGGACCAGTACGACAAGGGCGAATAGGCTGAGAAGGCAGCGATACAGGAGCACGAGCGACCGATCCTAAGGTGCGTTTCCCGCCCGGATACAGGCCAGATGGCCTTGGGTCCAGCATCGCGATACCCGGCGCGGACAATTCGGGGATTAGGACTGTCCCGACGTGATGATGCAATCCTGTCGGGAAATGCGGGGCAATCCTGTCGGATACGCGATCTATCCACAGATTTGTCCACAAGATTGCGAGGCGCTACCCCAATAGACGGCGCGAAAAGGTCATGCAGGGCAGAGGCTTGCCCGGTGGTATTGCGATCCGTCGGAGGGGGAATGGTGCTGCTGGACAGGATTGAACTGTCGACCTCTCCCTTACCAAGACAGCGCACAAAGCGAAAGCCCCATAAAAACAACGCAATGCAGCGTGTTGGTATGTGGCGCAATCCCTTCGATGTTTGCGCTTTTCTGTGCGGTATCTGTGCGGGGGGGGCGTCATGCGTAAACCCCGCTCTGCCCTTTCCCGCTTCATGGCCCCGTCGCACAAGCGTCTTTCCAAGATGCTGGGCTATTGCCTCATGCTGGGCAGGTCCGACGCATGGTCCGGGTTCAGCGACGTTGCAGCCGCCCGCCTGACGATCGAGGAGCGCGCGGCGCTGGCATTTGCGGCTCTGCGGTCCCTGCACCCCCGCCATGCGGAAATGACCGCTGCGGCGGCTTTGGGCGCGGCGGGTGAGCCGCTTCCGGCCTTCCTCGATGAAATGACCACCGCCCGCACCTGGGCGCGATCCGCCATGACTGCGGAACTCAAATGCTATGCCGTCGCCGCTTTCGAGGCCATGAGCCAAGCGGATCAGGCGGCGTTCTTTCGATACATCAACGAAGTGGAGATCGCGGCATGAAGATGCTTGTTGAGCGAACACCCGTTGCGACGGGCGATCCTTTCGATATGGACGCGGTGAAACTGCACCTGCGGGCACCGGACGATTCCGAGGATGCAGCAATCCGGAACATCGCGCTCACGGCGGCGTCTGACGTTGAACACTTTGCCCAGGTCGCGCTGCTGACCCAGACAATTCAGGTGACGATCCTCGGCCCCGATCTGTCCGGCGATGCGATCCGCTTGCCGGTGGGTCCGCTGGATACGTCCGAGGCGGTGAGCGTCACGTTTGACGGCGTGGCCTTCACCGGCTTCGAGGCCCTGCCCGGCAGGGCGGCGCTGATCTGGTGGACAGAGGACGTTGCCAACCTGTCGCCCGACAAGCTGGTGATCACCTATCAGGCCGGGTTTGGAGCGACGGCGGATGACGTGCCCTCGGACCTTGCGCAAGCCCTCATGGATCAGGCGGCGCTGCACTATGACGGGCGGTCCCCGATGGACGCCAAGAGCCTTACCACGTCGCCGCATATGGCGCGCGTGGGGGCCAAGTATCGCGGGGTTCTCGCATGACCTCGGCAGAGCTGGACGAGATCATCGAACACCGCTGGCCGCTTGTGCTGCGCGCCGTGATGGCGGGCACTGACGAATGGCTCAAGGGCTTTGTGCGGTCCATTGCACGGCACAGCAAGCGCGCAACGTGGCGACCAACGCCCCGGCAAGAACAGATCATGCGGCGGCTGGTGGCCGAGATGGGCACGACGCCCACGCATGACGTGGAGGTGATCGAGAGGTGAGGAAAGCGGCGACCCTGCGCGCCACACCCAAACGCAGGGCCGTAGTGGTGGCCGGGGTAGCAACGGTGGCGCCACTGGCGAGAAGCCTACCACGGGCGGGATCACAGGCAAAGGGCAGTCCGAAAGGTTGAGGCCCGATCCCCGGCACCGCGCTCATGGTGTCGCAAGCAGCAACCGACCGACCGGCAGGAGCGCATGACCGGACGGGCCCAAAGCGATGGACCGGCTCCGTTGAGCAGGGACGACACGCGGCGGGCGTAGGGACTGCCACGGCTTCGCGCCGTGGGCAGTCGTCCTATGCCCTTCGCTCCGAACCTCACCATTGAGCAGGTGAGAAGAGTGCAACGGTTGAACGAAGAGATACGCGCGAGGAACTGAGCGATGAACGAGACGGCGAAAAAAAGGGAGTGGAGGAAAGCGGACGGATCGCCCTTGCCGCCCGCGCCCGTTCGCCTGTCGCCGTCCGACCTCGGGCAAGCTGACCTCTTCGCAAATGGTCCCAATGCCGCAATTTCTGCCGATCAGGGTAACCGTGCTCTGGAGTATACAATTTTCGCTCCGGGCGGGGAGTTGGAAAACGCGGCCCCGGCGGAACGAGCTATGCAATTTATGCAGAGGTTGCAGGTTCCCGAGGGGCCGAACGCGGGCAAGCCGATCAGCTTGGCCCCGTTTCAACGCCGCTTCATCGAAGGGGCCATGGCCGACGATGTGACCACGGCGGTTCTCAGCATCGGGCGCGGCAACGGCAAGTCTGCGATCACGGCAGGCACCGCCCTCGGCGGTCTGATCGGCATATGGGATCGCCAGCCCCGGCGCGAAATCATCGCCGCCGCGCGGACGCGGGATCAGGGCCGGATCATCTGGGACTTTGTGGCCGGGTTCGCCGCCTCTCTGCCCCTCGAAATCCAGCGCCAACTGATCTACCGCCGCGCCCCTCGGCTGGAAATCGAGTATACTGGCGACGGCGGCGGGCACGTTCTGCGCGTGATCGCGGCGGACGGCAAGTCGGCTCTGGGCGGCGCTCCAACGATGGCGATCCTCGATGAGCGCGGGC
This sequence comes from Tropicibacter alexandrii, assembly GCF_003667315.2. Taxonomy (GTDB): domain Bacteria; phylum Pseudomonadota; class Alphaproteobacteria; order Rhodobacterales; family Rhodobacteraceae; genus Tropicibacter; species Tropicibacter alexandrii. The sequence continues at coordinate 148,012 of NZ_RCTZ02000003.1, forward strand.
ACTGGGCGCTGGATCGTGGCGACGAGCTGGAACACGCCCTGTTGTCCGGTCTGGGCAAGCGGTCTGGCCGCGCTTTCCTGATCAGCACCTCGGCCAGCGACGACACGCACCCCTTTTCCCGGTGGATCGACGACCCCTTGCCGGGCACCTACGTGCAAGAGCATCGACCCGCGCCAGGCTTGCCCGCTGACGACCCGGAAAGCCTGCTGATCGCCAACCCCGGCGCGGACTATGGCATCGGCGGTTCGCTGGCATGGCTCGAAGCCCAGGCCAAGCGCGCTATCGCGCGCGGCGGGTCAAGCCTGACCTCTTTCCGCCTCTACAACCGCAACGAACGAGTGTCTGGCGAGTCACGTGACCTGCTGATCACCCTGGACGAATGGTTAAACTGCGAGACCGCGACCTTGCCCCCTCGCCAGGGCGGCGTTGTGATCGGGATCGACCTCGGCGGGTCCGCCTCGATGACGGCGGCGGCGTTCTACTGGCCGGAAACCGGGCGGCTGGAATGCCTCGGCACCTTCCCCTCTATGCCGTCGCTGCTGGATCGCGGCCAATCAGACGGCGTGGCCGGACGCTATGTCGAGATGCAGGAGCGCGGCGAACTGTCGGTGCTGGGTGACAAGACCGTGCCCGTCGCGCCGTGGCTGGTCGAGGTGCTGCGCCATGTCGAGGGCGAGGCCGTCGCCGCGATCACCATGGACCGCTACAAGCAAGCCGAACTGTCCGAGGCCATTGCACGGGCGGGCATCCGCGCGCCCTTGGTCTGGCGCGGTCAGGGGTTCCGGGATGGCGGCGAGGATTGTGAGCGATTTCGCCGCGCGGCCTTTGACGGACAGGTGAAGGCCAGCCCGTCGCTGCTGCTGCGCTCTGCCTTCGCGGATGCGGTCTGCCTGCGCGACCCAGCCAACAACCTGAAACTGGCAAAGGCCCGGTCGAATGGCCGGATCGACGCGGCGGCGGCATCGGTGCTGGCCGTCGCCCAAGGCGCGCGGATCGCGGCGCAACCCAAGCAGAAAGCGAGATTGGCATGGCTTTGAATGCAGCAAGCCTCACCCGGCGGATTCACGTGCAGCGCGCCACCGGCACCCCGGATGGCTACGGCGGCACAATCTACACCTGGGCGGACCACGGCAGCCCGATCTTTGCCCGTCGCCGCGATCTTTCGGACGCGGAACGCATGACGGGGGGCGCTTGGGATAACCGGCTTATGACCCGCTTCGTGATCCGCGCCACGGCTTTTGCCCGCGGCATCCGGCGAACTGACCGGATTGTGCATGAGGGCGTCACCTTTGAGATCGACGGCATCAAGGAAATACCGGACAGCCGGGCTTTCCTCGAAATCACGGCCTGGACGGAGGAAGCGGCATGAGCATCCGCAAGGATCATCAACGCTTTTCCCGGCATGTCACCCGCACCAAACGCTGGAAGGCGCTGCGGGCAGAGATCCTCGAACGCGACAAATACCGTTGCCGGGATTGCGGCTGCGGCGGGCGGCTCGAAGTCGATCACATCAAGCCCGTCAGGACGCATCCCGAATTGTCCTATGACCCGGCCAACCTTCAGGCGCTTTGCCCCGGTTGCCATGCCCGGAAAACCCGAATCGAGTGCGGGCATCCCCCGCCCCGAAAAGACCGCCTGGACTGGCGGCAAGCTGTCGAGTCGCTGTCGCGGCCCGCAAAGAACCCCAATGAGCAGAAAGGATAACCAATGCTCGAGTCTGTGAAAATCGCCCGGCGTCAGTCGGAAATCCGTCAGAGCCTTGCCGAATTGGCAGGCAAGGAAACCCCGTCCGAGGATGAAATCCGCAAGATGGACGACCTGGACCGCGAGTATCGGTCCAACGAAACCCGCTACCGTGCGGCGCTGATCGCGGAGGACACCGAACGCCGCGACGCCGGGTCCGAGCTGGAAACCCGCTCTGCCCAGGAATGGGCCGACCTCATGGCCGGGTTTGAAATGCGCCAGGTCGCGCTGGCCCTCGATGAAGGGCGGACGCTGGACGGCCAGACGGCCGAAATCGTGTCCGAGCTGCGCGAACAGGGCGGGTTCCGGGGCATTCCCGTGCCGTGGCAGGCGCTCGAAGTGCGGGCGGGCGAGACCGTCGCCAGCGGCACCCCGAACCCGATCCAGACGCGCCCGATCATCGACCGGCTTTTCCCCGGCAGCGTGGCCGCGCGGATGGGTGCCCAGATGATCAGCATCGACGCGGGCGCGGTGGAATGGCCGGTGACAACCTCGGCAGTCACCGCGGGCTGGGCCGATGGCGAGACCGCCAACGTCGCAGGCCCGACCGTCTATGCGACCACGGATCGCGCCATGTCGCCGGACCACAACCTCGGGATTCAGATGCGGATCACCCGCAAGACCCTGAAACAGTCCGGCACGGCGCTGGAACAGGCGGTGCGGCGCGATATGTCGGGCGCGATGGGCGCGGCGATGGATCAGGCGGCGTTCCTCGGCACCGGGGCAAATGGCCAGCCCCTCGGCGTGATCACCGGCGCGGCCACCTACGGGATCACCGCAACGGCGGTGGATGCGCTGGCAAGCTGGGCGGCGTTCCGGGCGGGCGTGACCCGCTTCATGACCGCCAACGCGGCCAGCTCGCCCGGCGATGTGCGCGCGCTGATCCGCCCCGAACTTTGGGACTACCTTGACGGGGTTTACATCGACACCGGCACGGGCGTGACCGAATGGGACCGTCTGGTGAAGAACATCCCGGCGGGCAACATCGCCATGACGAACAACGGCCTTGCCGCGCCGTCCGGCACCCCCTCGGCAACGCAATCGCTGCTGACCACCTCGGCAGGCGGCGTGGCCCCGATCTTCATCGGCGCATGGGGCGCGGTGGACATGATCCGCGACCCGTATTCGGATGCACAATCGGGTGGCCTGCGGATCACCGCGCTTGCGACCATGGATGTGACCGTCGCGCGCCCGGCTCAGCTCGAACTGCTGACCGGCCTTGAGCTGGAAGCCGCGTAATGCTCTGGGGCGCTCACATCGGCAGCCTTGAGCTGCGCAACGAAGGCGGGGAAACCCGCCTTCGGGCAACCTTTCCTTATGGCCGGGAAACCGTGCTGGCCGAGGCCATAGGCCGGGGGCGTGAGCGTCGTGAAGTGATCGCGGCCCGTGCCTTCTCGGATCGGCTGGACAGCGGACAGGACGTGCATTTCCTGTCCGGCCATGACTTCAACAAGCCCTTGGCATCGCGATCCGCCGGCACGTTGACCCTGACCGAAAGCGACGACGCCTTGACGGTCGAGGCGACGATCAGCGCGGACATGGCGCAAGTGTCCTATGTCCGCGACTTCCTGTCCGCCCATGCCGCCGGTCTGGTGCGCGGCCTGTCGCCGGGGTTCCGGGTTCGGCCCGGTGGCGAGACGGTCGAGGAACGCGGCAACGCGATCCTGCGCACGATCCGCGCGGCGGACCTGATAGAGATCAGCGCCGTGACGAAACCGGCCTATCCGGCGGCTCAGATCGAGGCCCGGAATTGGCAACCCATTGGCGAGGTGGCGAAGCGTATCGTGAACCGCCCCGCTATCATCCGGTGGAGGTGATCATGCTGGGATGGCTTATCAACAAGCTGCGCCCGATCGAGGAACGATCCAGCGGCAGCGGCTACACCGCCCAGGTCATGGCCGCGCGGGACAGCTTCATCAGCGGGCGGCGCGGCGTGGCCGAGCTGACAGCGACGGTGCAGAGCTGCGTGAGCCTCTGGGAAGGCGGGTTCGCCATGGCGGACGTGTCCGGCACCGATCTGTTGACCCGGCAAACCATGGCAATGATCGCCCGGTCTGTCGCTCTGGGCGGCGAATCTGTCTTTCTGGTGACGGACCTTGGCCTTGTGCCCGCGACCGATTGGGATGTGACCACGCGCGACGGCAGGCCCAAGGCTTACCGCCTGTCCATCCCCGAGGCCGGGGGCGGGCGGACGATGACAGCCCTTGCGGCAGAGGTGCTTCACCTGCGGATCGGCGCGGACGCCCTGTCGCCGTGGATCGGCACCGCGCCCTTGCGGCGATCCAGCCTCACCGGGGCCATGCTTCACGCGGTTGAATCGGCGCTGGCCGAGACCTTCGAGAATGCGCCGTTGGGGTCGCTGATCGTGCCATTGCCGGACAGCGGGGCCGAGGACATGGCAAACATGCGGGCAGCATTCCGGGGCAGGCGCGGGTCAACCCTTGTGGTCGAGGGCGTGGCCCAGGCGACGGCGGCGGGGATGAATCCCCAGATCGGCCAGAAGCCGGACCAACTTTCGCCGGACCTGTCCAAGAGCATGACGGGCGAGACGCTGGCAGCGGCGCGTGAGGGCATCCTCATGGCCTATGGCGTCTTGCCGTCGCTGGTAAACCGCGCGGCCACCGGCCCGGCAGTCCGCGAGGCTCAGCGGCAACTGGCGATCTGGACCTTGCAACCCATTGCCGCCCTGCTGGCCGATGAGGCAACGGCCAAGCTGGGCGCGACGGTCGAGATTGACACGATCCGGCCCTTGCAAGCCTTCGATGCAGGCGGACGCGCCCGCGCCCTGTCCGCAATCGTCAAGACGCTGGCCGAGGCCAAGGAGTCGGGCATCAGCCCCGAGGCCGTGTCCGGGGCCATGCGCATGGTGGACTGGAAAGAATAAGGCAAGGATCGCCTGGGAACCTCTTCCCCAAAGCATCCCGGATCAGTCGGTGAGTGCCGAAATAACCCCGACAGCGCGCGGCCCGCTTGAGCGGCGGGCGCGGCGCGCCATCTAACGAGCTATTTTGGTGCCGTTTACCCAATTGGTCATGTGAATATCCAATTCACGCAGTATTTCTTCGGCCTTTTTGGGATCGTTGCGCGTAATGAGGTGGTCCATGGCAATGTGCAGCCCGCGATGCATGTCTTTTACTGCATCAAAAGCTTCTTTATTGGCAACTTTCTTCATCACTTACCTTTCGCAATCGAACTCCGGCACCGCCACCGTTCTCTTCTAAGAAAATGACACCCGCGCTTTCAAGCGCCGCGCGGATCGCAGCGGTAGCCTTCTCTGAGGCCCCAAACTGGCCAGCACCTTCCGCACGTTTCACTGTGGGAACGGATAGTCCAGTTGCCGCAGCAACCTGAGCTTGCGTCCAACCGATCAATGAGCGCGCGGCTCGAAGCTGGTTTCCAGTCATGATGCCTCTTGATCCATAGGGATCAATGTGCATATTGATCCTAACGGATCATATCACAACCGGAGACCCTGACAATGACAAACCAACCCGCCAGCGGGAACAGCCGCCCCTTGCCTGAAATCGCGGACCTGTATGACATTTCCCTGCAAGTCTGCGACGGCTTCGATGTGATCGAGAAAGCCTTTTTGGATGATCCGGGGGGCGGGCCGGTTACGTCCCTTTGCGCGGCCTTTGGGAAACTGGCCGAACAGCTCGCAATGGACCTTGAAACCTTGAAGAACCACGAGGCCCGCAAATGACCAGGACACCCACGCCCGCCTTCACCCGCCGCGCCCTGCTGGCCGCAATGCCCGCAACCGGCGCAGCTCTGGCCTTGCCCTCTGTGGCATCGGCAGAAGCCCCTGACCCGGTAGTGCGAGCCTATCACGACTGGATGGCCGCGCGTCGTGAGTGGGGCGCTTTGATGGGGCGTCCCGAGCATGGCAACGGCGACACCACGCCCGTGCTCGATGCGCAACAACGGGAATATGAAGCCGAAGAACGGATGCTGACAGAGACACCGACCTCACTTGAGGGGATCGCGGCCCTATCGGCGCTTGCATGGTATACCATGGGGCCAAGCTCTACTGACCCCGAGCAATTCGCCCGCGAGGTCGACACCCACGAAAGCCGCTTGATACTGGCCCTGTGGAGAGGATGCACCGGCCAGGACGGGTATCCCGTCTCCTAAATGCTTTTTTCACATTTAGAGTTGACGTGCGGCCTAAGGGAGCGTTAGTCATTAAGAATGAAGCAAGCTCAGTTTATAACCCTCATGTCGGAAAGCCTCGGCGTCGAAGAGAAGACGATCCGCGTGATCGTGCGGCTCTTGCGGGAAGCTGGGCTATTTACGACAGGTGCCCGAGGCGTGAACGCTCCGGACATCACGCCGCTAGACGCGGTTCGCGTCGTTATCGCTGTAGTTGCGTCCCCGTCGCCTAGCCGGGCGGTAAGAGACGTGAAGTATTTCGGAGCATTAAAGCCAGATCGCCGCGATGAACAGGCTTTTTCCTACTGGGGTCTGGCTTGGATCGACGAAGACAAGACACTGGAAGATACCCTTCTGGAGTGCATTTCAAATCGAGTGCCATACCAAGAGATTTCCCTTGGGAAGTTGCATCTATCCGAGCGTGGAAATGCTCATATCGAGACGGACAGCGGGCGGCAAGACTACCATCAACGTGAGCAATGGCAGGCCGTCATGGATCAGTTTTCGTCATCGAATGACAACCCGAGAAACAGGACTGTTCTCGATTCCTGGGAAGCAATGCATCGCATCTCGAACACAAAAGTAAACCGCTCTGCGGAGATCAATCTTGCTGAGCTGCACCAAATCGGTTTCGAGATCATCGGTTGGGAGGTGGATTGATTATGGCCCAACCGCGACTCATGACCCTAGCCGAAGCCGCCGCCGAACTGCATCGCACGTTCACAGTCAACACCCTGAGGAAGGCCGTGCGAGAAAAGCGTTTGCGGGCCTCAAAGTTTGGAACGCATCGCTACTACGTGACCCAAGAAGACCTTGAGGACTTTCTGAAATGCCACGCAAACGAAAGCCCACGCGCCTCTATCAGCGCCCAGACGATGGGCAATACATCATCCGAGACGGCGGCACCGATAAGCGGACAGGATTTGGCGAAGGCGAGCTTGAAAAGGCTCAAGTCGCGCTTGCCGACTACATCAGCAACAAAGCACAGCCGAAACGATCCGGCCCCGCGCACCCAAGTGAGCTGAGCGTGGGCGAAGTCTTGGCCGCATACGCTGACGACAAGGGCGCATACATGAGCGCCCCTGAGACGCTTATTTATTCAATTTCGGCGCTCAATAGCTATTGGGGAAACAAGTCCTGCGCGGACGTCAAAGGAAGCGCATGTCGTGAATATGGACGCATCAGGGATAGGGCACCTGGCACGATCCGCCGTGAGTTGGGCGTCTTGCAGGCCGCTCTAAATCATGCGCACGGGGAGGGCGTTTTGGTTCACCCTATCGCGGTTGAATTGCCTCAGGCCGGTGCGGTGCGGGAGCGTTGGCTGACGAGAGACGAGGTTGCGAGAGTGCTACACCATGCTGCGCCTCACGTCCGCCGCTTCATCATTCTGTCGCTTTACACTGGACGCCGGGCGAGCGCGATCTTGGAACTAACGTGGAGCCGCGTTGACCTCGAGCGCGGAATTATCCGGTTCCGCGACGAAGGCGAGGCCGAGACCAACAAGCGCCGTGGCCGTGTTCTAGTGCCGCGCCAGCTCAGAGCGCATCTCGCCAGATGGCGGAGGATGCATGAGGCGCTTAGCCCCGCCGCACGGCGTCACGACACTCACCTTGTCATGTTTCGCGGCAAGCCGGTGGCCAGCATTAAGAAGGGTATCGCCATGGCCGCGACCCGCGCCGAAATTGACGGTGTGACGCCCCATGTCTTGAAGCACACCGCGATCACTTGGCCGATCATGAAGGGCCTTGGTCTGGAGCAGGCGGCGGAGTACTTTGACACATCACCAGCAACGATCCGTCAGCACTATTGGCACCATAGCCCGCTTCATCAGGCCGAAGCGCGGGAGATGATTGAGAGGAGAGGCCGGTGATAACTGTGCGGAAAGCTGTGCGCGGTATCGGCAATGACACCGCTAAGTTATGGTGCTGCTGGACAGGATTGAACTGTCGACCTCTCCCTTACCAAGGGAGTGCTCTACCACTGAGCTACAGCAGCGCCGTGAGGGGCGTTTAGACAAAGCCCAATTCGGGTGCAAGAGGGTTTTTTGAAAAAATCGCATCTGGCGAGGATCGGCTGATGACCCACTGCGCTCTGGACCGGCCCCCGGCCCTGCGGTAAAGGCGCTACATGGATCGCTCTCCCAAGGATAAGGGTCGCAAGACCGAAACGCGCGAGGACCGGCTGAAGGCCGCGCTTAAGGCGAATCTCGCCCGGCGCAAGGCGCAGGCCCGCGCGCGCACCGAGGAGAAGGGCGACCAGCGGCAGGAACGTGACGAGGACTGACAGGCATGGATTCGATTCTGGTGACGGGCAATGGCCCGCTGAGCGGGGATATCCCCATCGCAGGCGCAAAGAATGCCTGCCTGACCCTGATGCCCGCGACGCTGCTGTCGGATGAGCCGCTGACGCTGACCAATGCGCCGCGGCTGTCGGACATCCGCACCATGACGGTGCTGCTTCAAAGCCTCGGCGCCGAAGTGACGGCGTTGCAGGAGGGCAAGGTGCTGGCCATGTCGAGCCACGGCCTGACCAGCCAGCGCGCCGAATATGACATCGTGCGCAAGATGCGCGCGTCGATCCTCGTTCTGGGGCCGCTTTTGGCGCGGTTCGGGCAGGCCGAGGTGTCGCTGCCCGGTGGTTGCGCCATCGGCGCGCGTCCGGTCGATCTGCACCTGAAGGCGATGGAGGCGCTGGGCGCCGAGATGGACCTGCGCGACGGCTATGTGCATGCCAAGGCGCCCTCGGGCGGCCTGCGTGGCGGTGTCATCGATTTCCCGCTGGTCTCGGTCGGCGCGACCGAGAACGCGCTGATGGCCGCGACCTTGGCCAAGGGCACCACGGTCATCCGCAACGCCGCGCGCGAGCCCGAGATCGTCGATCTGGCGCAATGCCTGCGCAAGATGGGCGCGCACATCAGCGGCGAGGGCAGTTCGGAGATCACGGTGGAGGGCGTCGAGCGGCTGGGCGGCGCGACGCATCGCGTCGTGACCGACCGGATCGAGTTGGGCACATACATGCTGGCACCCGCGATCTGCGGCGGCGAGGTCACCTGCCTTGGTGGCACCATCGATCTGGTCGCGGCCTTCTGCGAAAAGCTGGACGCGGCGGGGATTTCGGTAGAGGAAACCGAAAAGGGGCTCAAGGTTGCGCGCCGCAATGGCCGGGTCAAGGCGGTGGACGTGACGACCGAGCCCTTCCCGGGCTTTCCGACCGACTTGCAGGCGCAGATGATGGCGCTGCTCTGCACCGCCGACGGTGCGTCGGTGCTGGAGGAGAAGATCTTTGAAAACCGGTTCATGCACGCGCCGGAACTGACCCGCATGGGCGCCCGGATCGAGGTGCATGGCGGCACGGCGACGGTGCAGGGCGTCGAGCGGCTGAAGGGCGCGCCGGTCATGGCGACCGACCTGCGGGCGTCGGTGTCGCTGATCCTCGCGGGGTTGGCCGCCGAGGGCGAAACCGTGGTCAGCCGGGTCTACCATCTGGACCGCGGGTATGAGAATGTCGAAGACAAGCTGCGCGCCGTGGGCGCCAAAATCGAACGGATCAAGAGCCAATGACCGAAGATGCGCGTTTCGAGGACGGAGCGGCGCGCCCGCTGAACCTGGGCGCGCTGGATGTTGAGGATCTGCAAGTGATTTCGGCACTGGTGCAGGACGCGGTCCTGCCGGTGACCGAGATCAAGTGGCAAAAAGGGCAGCGTCGGCTGGCGCTTTTGGTCAACCGCCTGCGCCGCGAGGAACGCGCGCCGCAGGTCGAGCGGGTGCAATCCCTGCTGGTGATCGACAACGTTCTTGGTGTGTCGTCACAGGGCGTGGATCGCAGCGACGCGGACATGGTCCTGTCGGTGCTGGCGGTCGAATTCGAGCCCGGCGAAGCGCCCGAGGGGTTCGTTACGCTGGTGCTGGCGGGGGACGGCGCGCTGCGGGCGCGGGTCGAGGCGCTGGAGGTCTCCTTGCGCGATGTGACCCGGCCCTATGTCGCGCCCTCGCGCCAGTTGCCGGATCACGGGGTCTAGAGGTCCAATTTCAACCGTCCGCCTGGCTGGGCGGCGCGGCTCTGGCACAGGATCATCCGTGTGCCGCGTTGCGCCTTTGACAGGACGAAATCGCGGTGGTCCACCTCGCCATCGAGCACGCCGCATTGGCAGACCCCGCAGATGCCGTCATCGCATTTCACGTCGATGTGGATGCCTGCGCGGATCAACGCATCAGCCGCAGATTCCTCTTCTGAAACAGATATTTCCCGACCATTCTTCAGGTGGAGCGTGAAGGGATAATTGGTGGATTCCGGTGTTGCCGGTGGGGCGAAATATTCGCTGTGCAGCCGGTCTTCGGGGATGTTGGCCGCCTCGGCGGCGGACAGGACGGCCTGCATGTAGGCGTCGGGACCGCAGGTATAGACGTGGGCGTTCGGGGCGTTCCGCATCAGGGCGCTCAGGTCGGCGCGGGTGCCCTCGTCGCTGATATGCAGGTGCACGCGATCCGCCCAAGGGGCCTGCGCCAGATCGGCGAGGAACCCGGCGCCGGCGCGGCTGTGCACCGAATAATGCAGCGCGAAATCGCGCCCCAAAGCGTGCAGCCGGTGCGCCATGGCGATCAGCGGCGTGACCCCGATGCCGCCGCCCATCAGCAGCGTGTGGCCGGCGTTTTCCACAAGAGGAAAGTGGTTGATCGGCTTGGAAATAAAGACTTTTCGCCCTTCGGCAAAGATCCGGTGCAGCAGTTTGGACCCGCCGCGGCCAAGGTCCTCGCGCAGGACGGCGATCTGGTAGCGGCTTCGGTCGGCAGGATCGCCCGACAACGAGTATGGCCGCAGGTATTCGGGCGCAACCACGATGTCGAGATGACTGCCGGCGGTCCATCCGGGCAGGTCGCTGCCATCGAGCGAGGTGAACTCGAATTTGGTGATGCCTGCCGTCATTTGCCGGACAAGGCTGACCTTGACCTGCAAGACGGGGCTTTCTGTGGATAGATCGTATTTGTGCAAGACACTGTCATCGCCCTGCGCCCGCCTGCGGCGATATTCGTCGGCGGTGACAAGCGCGTGCCAAGCTTCGATCCCTTTTTCGCGGTCCATCGGGAACGGGTAGGGCCACGGATGCGGGGCCAGCGGCGCGGGGTAGACCGCAAGGGTCTGGTCCTGCGGGCGCACCACCAGATCCGGTTGCAGGTTTCGCCGGTTCACGGGCGCGCGGGCGGGGCGATAGGCGCCGTCCTCATAAAGTTCGATATCCCACCACCATTTCTTCGCCGGGTTCAGCCCGCCGCGCCCGACCCGATCATCCAGCCGCGCCAGCCACGGCGCCAGAGACGGTGCGTGCATGGCCGCTTTGCGAAAGGGGGCCTCGGCGAACAGCCCTTGCAGGTTCCACGGGCAGGTCTTCATGCAGCGCCCACACATCGCGCCGCCCTCGGTGGTGATCCGGTAGGTGGCGCATTTCTGACTGTCGGATTTCCAGATCTCGTAGCCGTTGAACATGGTCTTGGGCCCGGCGGTGATCGCGCCCGAGGGGCATTCGCGGGCGCATTTGCTGCACCCCTCGCAGAACCGTTGCAGCCCGAAATCGATGGGCTTGTCATGGGCCAGCGGCATGTCGGTGGTCACGACGCCGGATTTCAGGCGCGGCCCCAGCATCGGGTTCAGGATGACCTCGCCGATGCGGCTGACCTCGCCCAGCCCCGACAACAGCAGAAGCGGCGGTTGCAAGACATCGCCGTCGAGCACCGTATGCGCCTTGGCGTTGTAGCCGAGGCGGCGGATCTGCGCGGCGATGACGCCGCCCAGCAGGGAAAAGCGCAGATAGGCGCGCATGGATTGCGCGACGCTGATCCAATCGTCGCCGGACGCGCCCTCCATCGTCTCGAAGCCCTGATCGATGATCATGGAGATGGCGTTGGGATGGGGCGGGTCGATAGGCGCGCCGGTGGCGTCATGGGAATACCACGCCCAGTCCGGGCAGCGGCTGATCCCCACGGCATCCACCCCCAGAAAGTAGCTGCTGGCCTTCACCAAATCGGCATTGTGCTGAGGGTTCGCAGGCCGGAACTGTGCCCCGTCCCCGCTGATCCCGTCCTGCAACAGCACGAAGGCCCCGAGCATCCGTCGCTGCGCCATCGAAGGCGCGGATTTGCGCGCGTAATGCCCGCCCGTCGCGCCTTTTTGTACCTTCTTGCCCAGATCGCCGAACTGTGCGCGGGCGAACATGTCGGTGCGTTTCGGCACGCGGGGAATGTTGGGTTCGTCCAGATAAGTGGTTGGTTGATCGACCCTTTTCAATGTCTCGAAGGCATGCGGCCCGTCGCGGTAGCGCCGCTTGGCAAAGGCATCGCGTGTGGCGCGGCTCATCGGCGACAGGCTGCCCAGCCGCCAGCCGGGCCCGTCGGTCAGCAGCGCATCCTGCGTGGCGGCCAGCGGCGCGTCCACCGCGATGTCCAGCGTGGTCGACACCGCAGCCACCCCGTAGCGCCGCCCCAGCCAAGGCACAGTCAGGTCCGCAGCGGCCAGCCCCGCCGCGACGGCCAGCCGGTTCAGGTCGAGATCCGTGGTCGTCGCCGAATGTGCCTTGGCGTCCCAGCCCAGCAAGCGGATATAGTTGGCGATCACCACCGCCGTTTCCGTCGCGCGCAGGCAGGCGCGCTCGGCCTGCATGTCGTGGATCCAGTCGCAGCCCGCCTCGCCCGGGCCGGGATCGCGTTTGTAGTCGTAGAGAAAGACCAGAACATGGCTGTGGTTGTCGATGGAGGCAGGCGGGGTCTCCATCGACTCCTTGAGATCGGCCATGATCATGTCGATGCCCGAGGCCAACGTTTTCGTCTGGCGGCTGCGCAATGCCTCGGCCAAGGCGGCGATCCCGGGATTCACCACCGGGGTCTCCAGCTGCGCAGAGTCGGGCAGCAGGCCGACGCCAACCATCGCCGCATCCGAGAAATAGCCGAACGCCTTCAGGTGGTTGGCGCGCTCGACAGGGTCGGGGGGAATGTCGGCCTGTGCGCGATTGACCAGCCCGTCGCGGATCGCATCCATCATCGCCTGATGGTCCGCCATGGCGTTCACTAGGCTGTCATCCGCACGCTCGAATCGCAGGGGCACGAAAGGCGCGACCTGCGACAGGTCCGGCATCGGCCCGCGGGCCAGACGCTCCAGCGCGTATCCGCCCAAGTGGACCGGGCGGTCCTTGTGTGAAAACAGTCGTGTCATGGTCGTCCTCCCGGTCGCGCAGGGTAAGCCCAATTGCCACCCGCGCAAGCCCGCGCTAAGAGGCGCCAACAACAGGAGAGCGCCGATGCCCGTCTTTCTCGACACCACCCGGTCCGATTTCGAAAACGCCTTTGCGCAGCTGCTGGGCGCTAAGCGCGAGGACAGCCCGGATGTGGATGATGTTGTCGCCGGGATCATCGCCGATGTGCGCAGCAAGGGCGACGCGGCGGTGCTGGCGCTGACGGCGAAATTCGACCGGTTGGCTCTGACGGCGGACACGATGCGGTTTTCTGAAGGAGAGATCGAGGCGGAATGCGCCCGCGTGCCAGAGGCCGAGCGCGCGGCATTGGAGCAGGCGGCGGAGCGCATCCGCGCCTATCACGTCCGCCAGATGCCCGATGATGCGCGCTGGACCGACCCCGAAGGCGCTTCGCTCGGCTGGCGCTGGACGCCCGTTTCGGCGGCGGGGCTGTACGTGCCGGGGGGGCTGGCCTCCTATCCGTCCTCGGTTCTGATGAACGCGATCCCGGCCAAGGTGGCGGGGGTCGAGCGGCTGGCAATCTGTGTGCCGACGCCGGACGGGGTGGTGAACCCCGCCGTCTTGCTGGCGGCGCGCATTGCGGGCGTGGACGAGATCTATCGCATCGGCGGCGCGCAGGCGATTGCCGCGCTGGCCTATGGCACAGAAACCATCGCCCCTGTGGACAAGATCACCGGGCCGGGCAATGCCTTTGTCGCCGCCGCGAAACGTCGCGTCTTTGGCAAGGTGGGCATCGACATGATCGCAGGCCCGTCGGAAATCCTCGTGATCGCGGACGCGGAGAATGACCCGGACTGGATCGCGCTCGACCTGATGAGCCAAGCCGAACACGACGAGAGCGCGCAGTCGCTGCTGATCACCACCGATGCGGGGTTTGGTCAGGCGGTGGCCGAGGCGGTGGACAAGCGGCTGGAAACGTTGGAACGCCGCGCAATTGCGGGCGCGTCGTGGCGCGACTTCGGTGCAGTGATCACCGTGCGCGATCTTGACGAGGCGGCGGCGCTGTCCAATCGCATCGCGCCCGAGCACCTCGAATTGTGCGTCGCCGACCCCGAGGCGCTGGCGGACAAATGCGTCCATGCGGGGGCGATCTTTCTCGGGCAATGGACGCCCGAGGCCATCGGCGACTATGTCGGCGGCCCGAACCACGTGCTGCCCACCGCGCGTTCGGCGCGGTTCTCGTCCGGCCTGTCGGTGATGGATTTCCTGAAACGGACGACTTTGGCGAAAATGACCCCCGAAGCGCTCCGCGCCATCGGTCCGGCTGCCGAAACGCTCGCCAAATCCGAAAGCCTCGAAGCCCACGGGCTGAGCGTCACCGCCCGGCTGGACCGGCTGAATCGCTAGCGGCCCACGATGCAAGGCGCTTCGAAGCGCCTTGGAGCAAGCGCTTTCGAAAGCGCTTGGAACGCGTCTTCGAAGACGCGTGGACCAAGGCCCTTCGAAGGGCCTTGCGCGCCCCGGAATGCTGCGCTGCGGCAAAAGTCGCATTGCGCGCATACATTCCCCTTGCTAGCCTTGTCCCGTCAGTCAAGGATCGCGCCCATGAGCCGTATCGCACATATCCAGTTGGACGATGCCAACTTGCCGCCGCCCACGCCGGAGATCGAGCAGGAGCGCCGTGTCGCCATGTTCGACCTGATGGAGGAGAACTCCTTCTCCCTGCCGAATCGCGATGACCGCGTTGTGCCGTCGGGCCCCTACAACCTGTCCCTGTCGATCCGCGACAAGCGGCTGGTCTTCGATGTCACCACCGAAGGCGCGGAAAAGGCGGCGGAATTCCACCTCTCGCTCAGCCCGTTCCGGCAGGTGGTCAAGGACTACTTCCAGATCTGCAAAAGCTATTTCGACGCGGTCAAGACCCTGCCACCCAGCCAGATCGAAACGATCGACATGGCCCGGCGCGGCATCCACAACGAGGGCGCGCGCATCCTGCAGGAACGGCTCGAGGGCAAGGCCGACCTCGACGACGCCACCGCACGGCGTCTCTTTACCCTCATCTGCGTGCTGCATTTCGGGGGCTGATCTTTGGGGAAACTGCCTCAGTCCGTGCTGTTCTGCTGCGATCACAACGCGGTTCGCTCACCGATGGCCGAGGGCCTGATGAAGCAGCGGTTTGGCACCGATGTCTACGTGCAGTCGGTAGGCGTCAAGAACGACCTCGAGATCGACGGATTTGCCATCGCGGTCTGCGACGAGATCGGCGTCGAGCTGTCGCGTCACCAGTCGCGGTCCTTCGAGGAAATGGAACAGATGGGCGAGGCTCTGTCGGGCTTCGACGTGATCGTCACGCTGTCGCCCGCTAGCCAGCGCCGGGCGCTGGACCTGACGCGCTTCTACCACCTGACGGTGGAATACTGGCCAGTCATGGACCCCACGGGGATCGGCGAGACCCGCGATCAAAAGCTGAACGCCTATCGCCAGACCCGCGACCAGTTGCTGGCGCGCATGGATTCGAAATGGGGCGCAGACGGCGCCTGAGCGGTCGCAACCGTCCTTGCGCATCCACCCCGCTTGCGGTTTGACTGCGCCCAAACAACGGAGCCGCACATGACCGCCAAAAACGTCATCACCCGCTATTTCGACGCCTTCAACGCTGGCGACACCGAGGCCATGCTGGCCTGCCTGTCCCCCGATATCGAGCACCACGTGAACGAAGGCAATATCCGCGTCGGCAAGGTCAAATTCGCCGAATTCTGCGCCCATATGAGCCATTGCTACGCCGAACAGCTCACCGACATGGTGATCTTCGCGTCAGAGGACGGCACCCGTGGCGCCGCCGAATTCATCGTCAACGGCACCTATAAGGCGACCGATGCGGGCCTGCCAGAGGCGCGCGGCCAGACATACCGCCTGCCAGCCGGATCGTTCTTTTCCCTCAAGGACGGTCTGATCACCCGGGTCGTGACCTATTACAATCTGTCCGACTGGATCAAACAGGTCTCATGAGGGTCGAGGTCCTCACAGGCGCCGCGCTGGACGACGCGCTGGATGACGTGGCGCGCCTGCGCATCACGGTCTTTCGCGCGTTTCCCTACCTGTATGACGGCGATTTCGCATACGAACAGCGCTACCTGCAAACCTATCGCGACAGCGATCAGGCGGTGCTGGTTGGTGCCTTTGATGGCGAGCGGCTGGTTGGCGCGGCCACCGGCACGCCCATGCAGGATCATGCGTCGGACTTCGCCGAGGCCTTTGCCGGGCAGGGCTACGACCTGTCACAGGTCTTCTACTGCGCCGAATCCGTCCTGCTGCCCGACTATCGTGGCAGGGGGATCGGCCACCGCTTCTTCGACCTGCGCGAGGCCCATGCCCGCGCGCTCGGTGCGCACTACACCGCCTTTTGCGGCGTCATCCGCCCCGAGGACCACCCGCTGCGGCCCGCCGGTTACGCGCCGCTCGATCCGTTCTGGCGCAAACGCGGCTACCGCCCGCTGCCCGGCGCCATCGCCCATTTCGACTGGCAGGATGTCGACCAACCGAGCTCGACGAAAAAGCCGCTGCAATTCTGGATCAGACGGCTGGATTGACCCGGTCTTCTTTGGTCCCCAAATACCTCGGGGGAGCCCGGAACGGGCGGGGGCAGAGCCCCCTCTTCGCCAACCCACAGGAGCCATCACATGAAAGTCGCCACCGCCGCCTACAACACCGATTTCCTGCAGGGCTGGCAGGACTATGCCACCAAGATCGAGGATTGGATCGCCCGCGCCGCCGGCGACGGCGCCGAACTGCTGGTCTTTCCCGAATACGGCGCCATGGAACTGGCGACGCTCAAAGGGCGAGACATCGCCCACGATCTCGAAGCCTGCATTCACGCCGTGTCCGATCTGATCCCGGACGCGGATGCCCTGCATTCCGATCTTGCGGTGAAATACGGCGTCCATGTTTTGGCCGCCTCGGCGCCGGTCGTCGACGACGCCTTTGGCGACCGCCCGGTCAACCGGGCGCGATTGTTCACCCCGACAGGCGCGATGGGTGTGCAGGACAAGCAGATCATGACTCGCTTCGAGCGTGAGGACTGGGATGTAATCCCCGGCGGCCCGTTGCGCCTGTTCGACACGAGCCTCGGCAGGATCGGTGTGCTGATCTGCTACGATTCGGAGTTCCCGCTGCTGGGGCGCGCGCTCTCCGAGGCCGAGGTGATCCTCGTGCCCTCGGTGACCGAGGCCCCCGCGGGCCACACCCGTGTGCGCATCGGCGCGCAGGCCCGCGCGCTGGAAAACCAATGCGTGACGGTGATGTCGTCGCTGGTGGGCCGCGCCGACTGGAGCCAGGTGATCGACGAAAGCAACGGGCGCGCCGGGGTCTATGGCCCGCCCGATACCGGTTTTCCGGCCAATGGCGTGATCTCGATCGGACAGATGAACGTGCCGGGCTGGACCCATGCCGAAATCGACCCGGCCAAGATCGCCTATGTGCGCCGCGACGGGGTGGTGCTGAACCGCCTGCACTGGACCGAGCAAGAGCCGCGCATGGCCCCGGTGGCGCCCGAGCGCCTGCGCTAGGCCTGCGGCATCATAAGGCTTGAAAAATTGGGCAAACGGGACCATATGGTAGCTCGCCCGGATTTCGAGTCCGGGGAAGTGACTAAGGAGAGACCATGGCCAAGGAAGATACGCTCGAATTTCCCGGTGTCGTGAAGGAACTCCTGCCGAATGCGACGTTTCGGGTCGAGCTTGAGAACGGCCATGAAATCATAGCACATACGGCAGGCAAGATGCGCAAGAACCGCATCCGTGTTCTGGCTGGCGACAAGGTTCAGGTGGAAATGACGCCCTACGATCTGACCAAGGGGCGGATCAACTACCGCTTCAAGTAAGCGAATTGCGGCCCTGAACCAGGGCGAAGGCGCCGGGTCGTTGCCCGGCGCTTTTTTATGTGCTTGGGTTTCGGTAGGATGGGTGATCACCCATCCTACATGGATTTGGCTCAGGGTGGGGTAGGATGGGTGATCACCCATCCTACTTGAAATTGCGCGACACGAGAAGATCGGCTAAGCGGCGGACATGACTGACACACCTCGCCTTATCCTCGGCTCCGGCAGCCCGCGCCGCCGTGAGCTTCTGGCCCAGCTGGGCATCACCGCCGCCGACATCCGGCCGCCAGAGATCGACGAGGATCCGCGCAAGGGCGAGGAACCGCGCCCCTATTGCATCCGTCTCGCCCGGGAAAAGGCGCAGGCCATTCCCGCCGAGCCCGACGAGATCGTCCTCTCCGCCGACACCACCGTCGCGCTGGGCCGCCGCATCCTCGGCAAGCCCGCCGACGAAAAGGAGGCCGCCGACTTTCTGACCCGGCTGTCAGGCCGCCGGCATCGTGTGATCACCGCTGTCGCCGTGCGCCGGGGCGACCGGATATGGGAACGCGACGTCGTCACCGCGGTCAAGATGAAGAGCCTCTCGAACGAGGAACTCAACGCCTATCTCGCCTCCGGCGACTGGCGCGGCAAGGCGGGGGGCTATGGCATTCAGGGCCCTGCCGGGGCCCTCATCCCTTGGATCAATGGCAGTTTCACCGCCGTGGTGGGCCTGCCTTTGGCCGAGACCGCGCAACTGTTGACCGCGGCTGGCTACCCGCTTTGGAAGGATCGCTCATGAAGGGCAATGTCATCGCGTTGGATCACGTGAACGGCCGCGAGGCCGCGGCTCTCATGGTCGACGGCCAGCTTTACGACGTGCTGATCGACGCCGACCTGCCGCGCCCCGGCGCGATCTATCGCGCCATCGCCGACCGCCCCGTCAAGGGGCAGGGCGGCATGTTCCTGACCACGCCGGACGGCACCGCCTTTCTGCGGCAGGTCAAGGGGCTGCGCGCAGGTGAACCGCTGATCGTGCAGGTCACGGGCTATGCCGAACCGGGCAAGGCCATCCCCGTCACCCAGCGCCTGCTGTTCAAGTCGCGCTACGCCATCGTCACCCCCGGCGCGCCGGGCATCAACATCTCGCGCCAGATCCGCGACGAGGAGGTCCGCGAGGAACTGCTCGCCATCGCCCATGACGCGCTGACCGAAACCCAGCTGCCCGAGGGCGCGGGCCTGATCCTGCGCTCATCCTGCCATCCGGACGAGGCCGACACGATCATGGACGACATCCTGTCCATGGCGACGCTGGCCAGCACCGTTCTGTCCGACAGCGGCACCACGCCCGAGCTTCTGGTCGAGGGCGACGGGCCACACGCGCTCGCGTGGCGCGAATGGACCGACCCGGCACAGGTCGACCCGGAACCCGGCTCCTTCGACAGCCACGGCGTCACCGACGCGCTCGAAGATCTGGCCTATGACCGCGTCGCCCTGCCGGGCGGCTACACGATGATCATCGAGCCGACCTCGGCGCTGGTGGCCATCGACGTCAATACCGGCAACGACACCTCTCCGGCTGCGGGGCTGAAGGCGAACATGGCCGCCATGCGCGACCTGCCGCGCCAGCTGCGCCTGCGCGGCCTCGGCGGACAGATCGTCATCGACCCGGCCCCCTGCGCGAAGAAGGACCGTCGTCAGGTCGAGGGCCTGCTGAAATCCGTCCTGAAGCGGGAACCGACCGAGACCATCGTCGCCGGCTGGACGACGCTCGGCCTGCTGGAACTGCAACGCAAGCGCGACCGCATTGCGCTGAAAGGTCTGCTATGAGCTGCCCGATCTGCAGCAAACCCAGGGACAAGGCCTATCGCCCCTTCTGCTCCAAACGCTGCGCCGATGTCGATCTGGCCAAGTGGCTGGGCGAGGGCTATGCGATCCCCTCGGACGATCCCGAGGATATCGAAAAGGCCGCCGACGCGCTCGAACAACACCTCAACGACCCGAAGAACAGGCCCCATTGAATGTTTGACGCCCCCCTGCTGGCCGAAATCCGCGCCCGCTTTGCCCATGTCGAAGACTGCCCCTTCACCGGGCCGCGCATCTTTTTCGAAAACGCCGGAGGGGCGCTGACCCTGAAGTCGGTCGTGGACACCTCGGCGCGCTTTGCCGCCATCCCCGACAATCAGGGGCGCGACAACCCCGCCAGTCAGGCGCTGGTGCAGATCATCGCCAAGGCGCGCGCCGACATTGCGACCTTCTTCAACGCGCCGGGCGGCAAGGTTGTCTTTGGCGAAAGCGGCACGGAACTGCTGTTCCGCCTGATCCGCGACGCCTGTCTGGGGGCGCGTCCCGGCCCGGTGCTGGGCTCGACCGTCGAACACCCCGCCTCGCGCTCGGCCTGCACCCGTTGGGCCGAGGTGGCGGGGCGCGCCTACACCCTGATCCCGCATGACGACGCCACCGGCACGGTCAGCGCGCAGGCCTATGCCGATCATGTCACGCCCGAGACGGCGGTGGCCACGATCCTGCACACCTCGCCGGTGACCGGCATGGGCATGGACCTGCCCGCCATCACAGCCGCCATCCGCGCCAAGGCCCCCGACGCGATCATCATCGTCGACGGCATCCAGCACGCCTGCCATGGCGGGATCGACCTCGCCGCCGCTGGCGTCGATGGCTACGTGATCTCGCCCTACAAGGTTTTCTCGCGTCACGGCTACGGTGTCGCTTGGGCGTCGGACCGTCTGACCGCGCTGGCCCACGATTCGCTTGTCGGCGGCCCCGATGGCGCGTGGGAGCTGGGCACCCGCGACACAGGGGCCTATGCCACCATGTCCGAGGTGATCGGCTATTTCGACTGGCTGGGCAGCCGCGTCAGCGACGCGACCGACCCGCGCGCCCGGCTCATGGCCGCCGCTGCCGCCATCCACGCCCATGAATCAACCCTGACCGAGGCGATGATCCACGGCACCGGGAACCTGCCCGGTCTGGCCGACCTTCCCGGTGTCACGATCATCGGCGGCACCGACAACCCCGCGCGCGAGGGGCTGGTGTCCTTCTACGCCGCCACCCCCACGCCCGAGATCGTCGCCGCCCTGAATGCAAAGGGCATCCGCACCCATATCCGCAAGGCCGACCACTATTCCGGCAATATCCTGACCCCGCTGGGCCAGCCCGACTGCGTCCGCGTCTCGCTGGCCCATTACAACAGCCTCGACGAGGTCAAGACCTTCCTCACCGCGATCCGCGAAATCCTGTCCTGAGCCAGCGGTTTCTTCTGGCCAAAAATACCGTGGGGGGAGCCCGGAACGGGCGGGGGGCAAAGCCCCCGGACTCCGCTGGACACCGGGCGCGCCTCGGGCCAGTCTCGTGCCATGACCGAACCGGCTTTTCCCAGACTCGATCCCGTGGGCCTCGACGGCCTGCTCATCCGTTTTGCCGACAGCCTGTCGGAACCGGCCAACCGCGCAGCACTGGCCTTTCGCGGCGCGGTGGACCGTGAAACATGGGACGGCGTCGAGGAAACCGCCACCTCGCTGGTCTCGACCTTCCTGCGCTTCGACCCGCTGGCCACGCCTCTGGATGCGCTGGCCGACAAGGCCCGCCACCTGCTGGCGACCCGTGACTGGTACGCCGCCGATCTGCCGCAGGGCCGCCGCCTGCTGCGCATCCCGACCGTCTATGGCACCGAGCTCGCCCCGCAGCTGGACGAGGCCGCGCAGGCCGCTGGCATGTCGCCGGACGACGCGGTCAAGGATCTGTCGGGCGCGCGCACCCGCGTGACGACCATCGGGTTTGCCCCCGGCCAGCCCTACCTTGGCACCTTGCCCGAGGCGTGGAACATCCCGCGCCAGACCGCGCTGACACCGCGGGTGCCGGTGGGCGCGCTGGTGGTGGCGATCCGGCAATTCGTGCTGTTCTCGGTGACCACACCAACCGGCTGGCGGCATGTGGGCCAGACCCATGCGCGGCTTTTCCGGCCTGACAGCGACGATCCCTTCCTGCTGCGTCCGGGTGACGAGGTCGCCTTCCCCGAGGTCTCGCGCGAGACCTTCGAGAACATGCGCGGGCAAGGCAAGGACGGGATCGAGGTGACACCGCTATGAGCCTGCATGTGCTGTCCTGTGGCCCCGGCGTGACGATTCAGGACCCGGGCCGTCCCGGCTTCCTCGCGCAAGGCCTGTCGCGCGGCGGGGCCGCCGACCGGCTCGCGCTGGCCGAGGGCGCGGCGCTGCTGGGGCAGGCGGTTGGCGCGGCGCTGGAGATGGCGGGCATGGGGGGGCGTCTGCGTTTTGACCGGGCGGCGCGGATCGCGCTGAGTGGCGCGCCGATGCGCGCCAGCCTCGACGGTCAGGCGCTGCGATGGAACGCCTCGCACAGCCTCCCCGAAGGCAGCACGCTCGAGATCGGCGGCGCGTCGAAAGGCGTTTACGGCTACCTCAGCGTTGGCGGCGGCTTTGCCCTGCCCATGCGGCTGGGCGCGCAGGGCGCGCATCTGGCAGCGGGGCTGGGCCGTGTGCTGGAGGTGGGTGACAGCCTGCCTTTGGGTGATGACCCGGGCGGGCCGACGGGGCTGTGCCTGCCCGAGGACGACCGCTTTGGCGGCGGCACGCTGCGCGTCCTGCCGAGCCTGCAGACCGGGCTTTACCCCGATGCGGAACGCCAGCGCTTCGAGGCAGAGACCTTCACCCGCGACACGCGCGGCAACCGGATGGGAGTGCGCCTGCGGCCCGAGGGCGCGGGGTTTGGTCTGGAACAGGGCCAGACGATCCTGTCCGAGGTGATCACCCCCGGCGACATCCAGATCCCCGGCGACGGCGCGCCCTATGTCCTGCTGAGCGAATGCCAGACCACCGGGGGCTATCCCCGCATCGGCACCGTGCTGCCCTGCGACCTGCCGCGTGTCGCGCAGGCCGGGCCGGGGGCGGCCCTGCGGTTTCGGTTCGTCACCCGCACCGAGGCGCTTGAGGCCGAGACGAAACATCGCGCGCGGATCGCGGGGCTGGCCAAGGCGGCGCAGCCCTTGATCCGCGATCCGGCGGACCTGCCGGACCTGTTGTCCTACACGTTGATCAGCGGCGTCACCGCCGGAGAGGAGCTGTCATGAGGGTCGATCTGAACGCCGATCTGGGCGAAAGCTTTGGGCCTTGGGTCATGGGCCGCGATGCCGAGGTGCTGGAGGTCGTGACCTCGGCCAATATCGCCTGCGGGTTCCACGCGGGCGACCCCGAAGTCATGGCCGAGGCCATGACCGTCGCCACGCAGCGCGGCGTGGGGATCGGGGCGCATCCGGGTTTCCCGGATTTACAGGGATTCGGACGGCGGCGGATGCAGCTGTCCGACGCGTCCTTGCGGCGGATGGTGCAGTATCAACTGGGGGCGTCGCTGGGCATGGCCCGCGCGGTCGGGGCGCAGGTCCGGCATCTGAAGCTGCACGGCGCGCTGGCCAACATGGCCGCCGAGGACGAGGCCATGGCGCGCGCCTGCTACGAGGCCGCGCTGGAGGTCGCGCCCGATATCATCGTCATGGTGCTGGCCGAGACCGCACAGCAGCGCGCGGTCGAGGGGCTGGGGTGTCTTTGGGCGGGCGAGATCTTTGCCGACCGGGCGTATAACGCCGATGCGACGCTGGTCGATCGCAGCCTGCCCGGCGCGGTGATCCACGACCCGGACGCCGCCGCCGAGCGCGTGCTGCGCATGGTGCAGGCCGGGGCGATCCTGCCCGAGGCGGGCGATCCGATCCCGGCGGCGGTGGACACGATCTGTCTGCATGGCGACGGCCCGTCCGCACTGGCCATCGCACGCGCCGTGCGGTCGAAACTGGAAGGCGCGGGCGTGACGCTGGCGGTCTTCGAAGGGCGGCGCGACCGTCATCAGCCGACCTGATGGCATGCCGCTGCACGACCACGCCCCAAAGGGGCGAACTGATTGATCTGTATGGAATAAAATGGTGGGCGACCCTGGAATCGAACCAGGCGTGAGTCGCCTCGAGGGAGTTACAGTCCCCTGCCACACCTTGCGGCCTGTCGCCCACCGTGCGCCGATCTTGTCGGCGTGGGGGCGGATTTACTAGCGGCTTTCATCCCCGTCAACCAGAAAATTTCTGGAAATTGCCGCGCCGCGATGCGAAGGGGGGACACGCGCCACGGGGCGCGCATGGGAGACGGCGATATGGCGAAGAAACCGAAATGGGTGGTCGAAAAGGAACAGGCCCGCAAGGCCTCGGCGGCAGAGACCGTCTGGCTGTTCGGCCTGCACGCGGTGCGCGATGCCCTGATGAACCCCCGACGCGAGAAATTGCGTCTGGTGCTGACGCCGAACGCCGCCGACAAGTTGACCGATGCCATCGCTGCAGGGGGAATCGAGCCGGAGATTCAGGACCCGCGCCGCTTCACGGTGCCGATCGATCCGCAATCGGTGCATCAGGGCGCCGCGCTGGAGGTCAAGCCGCTCGACTGGGGACGGCTGGAGGATGTGGCGATTGCCGCCACCGGCGCCTTGCGGCTGGTGCTGCTGGACCGGGTGACCGACCCGCATAACGTCGGCGCGATTCTGCGCTCTGCCGAGGTGTTCGGCGCGCAGGCAGTGATCGGCACGCGGCATCACGCCGCGCCGGAAACCGGGGCGCTGGCCAAGACCGCATCCGGCGCGCTGGAACGGCAACCCTACCTGCGGGAAAAGAACCTCGCCGAGACGATCGAGCAGTTGCAGAAGCTGGGCTATCTGGTGCTGGGGCTCGACGGCGAGGCGACCGAGACCATCGAACAGGCGCTGGAGGGCAAGCGTGACATGCCCGTGGCGCTGGTGCTGGGCGCCGAGGGGCCGGGCCTGCGCCCCAAGACCAAGGAAACCGTCGACAAACTGGTGAAGATCGACTTTGCCGGTGAATTCGGCTCGCTCAACGTGTCGAATGCGGCGGCCGTGGCGCTGTACGCGGCGCGCGCCTGACCGGCTTGTGATCGGGGGCGAAAGCCCCCATCTTCCCGACATGCCAAACACCAAGATCGCCACTTGCACCTATTGCGGCACCCGCGCGGCGCTGGTCCTGACCGGGGAGACCCGGCACGAACTGGCCTGTTCCGCCTGCGGTGCACCGCTGCACGAGATGAAGCAGCTGCACCCGGACACGCCGCCCAAGGTCCACAAGGCCAAGCCGGTCAAACCCACGAAGGCGCACAAATCGGCCAAGCCGAAAAAGCTGAAGAAGAAAAAGAGCCTTGGCCGCAAATTGCTGGGCGAGGCCTTTGACCTGATCGAGGATATCTTTGACTGAGCGAAACCTTGTGGCTCTGGCAAATGGCGCTCGAAAGGCGTATTGGGCGGGGGCAAGTCACGAGAGGTCCGCCATGTCTGATTACGAAACGCCCGGTCCGGTCGAAGCCAACCTCAAGGGCGCGATTTCCCCGGTCGAGGACATCATCGAGGATGCGCGCAACGGGCGCATGTTCATCCTCGTCGATCACGAGGATCGCGAGAACGAAGGCGATCTGGTGATCCCGGCGCAATGGGCGACCCCGGATGCGGTGAACTTCATGGCGCTGTACGGGCGCGGCCTGATCTGCCTGTCCATGACCCGCGCGCGGATCGAGGAGCTGGGGTTGGAGCTGATGTCCACCAACAATTCCTCGCGCCACGAGACGGCCTTTACCGTGTCCATCGAGGCGCGCGAGGGCGTCAGCACAGGCATTTCCGCAGGCGACCGGGCGCGGACCATTCAGGTGGCCATCGACGCCTCCAAGGGGGCGCAGGACATTGCGACGCCGGGGCATATCTTTCCGCTGCGCGCGCGCGACGGCGGTGTTCTGGTCCGCGCGGGCCATACCGAGGCGGCGGTGGATTACGCGCGCCTTGCGGGGCTGAACCCGGCGGGGGTGATCTGCGAGATCATGAATGATGACGGGTCGATGGCCCGTCTGCCGGAACTGGTCGCATTTTCCAAGAAACACGGGCTCAAGATCGGCACGATCTCTGATCTGATCGCCTATCGCCGCCGCCACGACAACCTCGTGCAGGTGAAGTCCGAAGAGGTGATCCAGTCCGAATTCGGCGGCGAGTGGACCATGCGGGTCTATGCCGACACGGCCCATGGCGACGAGCATATCGCGCTGGTCAAGGGCGATGTGTCGGGCGATGATCCGGTGCTGGTGCGGATGCATGCGCTCGACCCGATGCTGGACATCGTCGGCACCGGTCCGAAGGGTCGCGCGGCGGAATTCGGCGACGCGATGAAGCTGGTCGCCGAAGAGGGGCGCGGCGTGGTCGTGCTGCTGCGTGATACGGCGATGAAGCTGGTCGCCGAAGAGGGGCGCGGCGTGGTCGTGCTGCTGCGTGATACGGCGATGCAGCTGGATGCCTCGGACGTGTCGCCCAAGACGCTGCGGCAATACGGGCTTGGCGCGCAGATCCTGTCCTCTCTTGGCCTGTCGAAACTGACCCTGCTGACCAATTCGGCGCAGCCGAAGGTGGTGGGGCTGGATGGCTACGGGCTGGAAATCACCGGAACGCGCAAGATCTCGGAGCTGGGCTGATGGCATCGACGGAAACTCACCACACGCTGGACCGCCCGGAATTCGACAAGCCGGTCAAGGTCTTGATCGTCGTGGCCCCCTATTACAAGGACATCGCTGACCAACTGGTCAAAGGCGCCGAGGCCGAGATCGAGGCTTGTGGCGGCTTTCACGAATGCATCCAGGTACCGGGCGCCTTGGAGGTCCCGACCGCCATCGGCATCGCCGAGCGCATGTCGAATTTCGACGCCTACGTGGCCTTGGGCTGCGTGATCCGGGGCGAGACGACGCATTACGACACGGTCTGCAATGACTCGTCGCGGGCGCTGACCTTGCTGGGCTTGCAGGGCCTGTGCATCGGCAACGGCATCCTCACGGTCGAGACTTACGAACAGGCCCGTGTGCGGGCCGAGGCGGAGGGACAAAACAAGGGCGGCGGGGCGGCCGCTGCGGCCTTGCATCTTCTGGCGCTCAGCCGTAAATGGGGCGCTTCGCGGCGCGGCGTGGGGTTCCAGCCGGCGCGCGACGAATACCAGATCGCAAAAGGCACCGACACCGCATGACCGAGCTCTCCGGCAACCAGAAACGCAAGATGAAAAGCGCCTCGCGGCTGTATGCCACGCAGGCGCTGTTCCAGATGGAGCAGTCCGATGCGGGCCTTGACCGGGTGCGGCAGGAGTTCCTCGAACACCGTTTTGGTGCCGTGACGCCCGAGGGCGATGAGATGCTGGACGGGGATATTTCCCTGTTTTCCCAAATCCTTGAGACTGCGGTCAGCTATCAGGGCAAGATCGACCAGATGACCGACCGCGCCATCGTGGCGAAGTGGAAGATCGACCGCATCGACCCGGTTCTGCGCGCGCTGTTCCGCGCGGCGGGGGCGGAAATGGTGGCGCTGGACACCCCGCCGAAGGTGGCGATCGTGGAATATGTGGGCGTCGCCGAGGCGTTCTTTCCCGAGGGGCGCGAGCCGAAATTCGTCAATGCCGTGCTCGACCACATGGCCCGCGAAGCCCGCCCCGAGGCGTTCTGAGGCTTTGACAGCTGTTGCTGGGCGATAAAGCCTTGGTGAGCAGCGGAATAGGCCACGGCTTATCAGTTGAGTTTTTCTCGAATTGTTTCGAATACGTTTCGCGCAATCATAACATTCGGGTGTGTAGTTGGAAGCACGGTTTCAAGGACTGCTAAAGCTTTTTCGGAGTGCCTTGCAGCGTCGACGAATCTTCCCAACCTGTAGTAGAGCACAGCAAGGTTATTGAGTTGGACGGCATAGTCTGGGTGCAACTCTCCCAAAGTTGTTTTGATGATGCCTATAGCGTGCTTGTAAAGAGGTTCTGCCTCCGCGTGACGCTCAACTTGATCCAGCAAGTTCGCTAAGTTGTTAAGATGTATCGCGTAGTCCGGGTGGAATTCTTCGAGAACCTCTTTGTCGATTGCGATGGCTTTACGAAGTAGCTCTTCAGCTTCGGTGTAGTCTCCTTTGGTCTTAAGCAGGCCTGCTAGATTGTTGAGCCTATTTGCGTAAACAGCATTGGTCTCTCCTATCGTATCCTTTCCAATTGCAATTGCTTGCCTATATAAACATTCTGCCTCATCTAGACGCTCCATGCTTTCGAGAAGGCTAGCTAAATTATTGACGTCAATAGCGTATTCCGGATGGCTCTCCCCGAGCTCTGTCTTGTCGAGTGCGCTGGCTTGGCGGTACAGTGTCTCAGATTCTTCGTAGCGCCCCATGTACTTCATTATCAGGCCGAGATCGTTGAGTGCGCTGGAGAGCTGTCTTGTTGTTCCTTCCTGCCTTGCCAATTCTAGGTTTTGTTCGCAGATTGACAGCGCGCGTGAATAGTTGCCTGAGCGCCAAAAAAACTCGTATGCTTTTGGCAACGTCTCCAAACTCGGCTGCAGTTCAACGGACCTACCATAGTGTAGGGCTGCCCGGTGCCAATCAACCTTAGCTTCGGCGATTTCCCCTTGGCCAAACTCGGCGCGGGCGATCTGTTCGAGGGCGAGTTGGTTTTGCGCCTTGACCTCTTCGAACAGGGCGTCGGCCTTGGAATAGTCCAGCCGTTGCAGCGCCTCTTTGGCGGCGGCGATCTTTTCCTGACCCAGATGGTTGGCTTCGCGGTCGAGACGGGCGGCGATGTCGGCGGCGCGGGCGGTGTCCTCGGCATAGGCGGCGTCGGGATTGGACAGCTTGCGGCGCAGTTCGGTGATCTGGTTGGTCAGAAGGGTGATCTGAGATTGCGCGGCCCCCAGTTCGGCGGCGTGGGCGCGTTCGAGCAGGGCTTGTTGCGCGGTCAGTTCGCGTTGTTTGTCGGCAATCAGGCCCTCGACGATGCGGCGGTGCTCGGCGGGGGAGATGCCGTGAATGTCGCGGCCCGCCTGCTGAACGCCTTCGGCGTTTTCGACGGAGTTGTCGGTGCGTTCGAAGGGCATCAGCCTTTTTGTTCCAGATCTTCGCTGTCGACGGCGCGGTTGTCGGTCGTGCGGTCCTTTGCCCCGGATTGCTTGACGCGTTTGACGTTGTGGGCGTGGTTCGTGGTGTGGGGCTTGCGGGTGCGCACCGATCTCCAGCCGAACCAAAGGCCAAGCCCGCCGATGGGGAGACCTATGATACTGGCCCAAAGCGCGAGGTTCTCCATACTGATACTCCCGTGACGTGTGGTCAGGTTAGCGTCAGCTTTGGTGGATGTGCAAGTCGGGGGTTGCGTTTGGGGGGTGGTGACCTATTCTTTGAGTGGAATGTGAAAAGGGGGCTGTCATGCCGCGACTCATCCGGATGTATATCACGCAGGTCATTGCGGGCTTTGGCCTGTCGGCCCTGTTCGTGGGGGCGTTGATGTGGTTCAACGTGGCCAACCTGTGGCATCTGGTCAGCGGGTCCGATGTGGGCCTCGTCGCCGTGGCGATGTTGTGGGTGTTCAACGGGATCGTCTTTGCGGGTGTGCAGTTCGGTATCGCGATCATGCGCATGGGCGAGGATGAACCACCTGCGGGCGGCAAGCGTCAGGTCTTCCAGCCGGTTCCGGTGCGTGTTCAGGCGCGGGACGAGAAGAGCGCGATGCGCTTCATCCGGCGCTAGGCTGTCGGATCTGCGATCCTGTGCGGCGTCCGGCTTGGGCGCCGTTTTTCGTTTGGGGCTGGTGGGACGGACGCGGGGCCCAAGAAAAATCCAAAGACGGCGGATAAATGTATATACATCCGCTGTGCATATGATATCAAAACCATATCGTCGATGAGGTCGAGCGCAAAGTGACGGAAGACGGCAAGAAGAAAAAGACCAACGACGCCCAGTTGGTCTTGCGTATCAAGAAGTCCGAGCGGGACCGCTTTGTTGCGCTTTGCGATGAGCTCGACACATCTGCCGCGCGGGAAATCCGGCGGTTCATCCGCGGGTTTCTTGCGGAGCATGACGACAAGGGCTGATTGCTCGGACGGATATGAAAAGGAGCGCCATCATGGCCAAGAAGAAAGAGATCAAAGCTGCAAAGCAGGACGTCAAGAAGCGCAAGACGCAGCTGAAAAAGGCCAAGAAGGCCCTGAAGGCTCTGCAATAATCTGCGCGTGACCGCGTTTTGGGGCCTCTGGCGATTGCCGGGGGCCTTTTTGCTGGTCTGTCGGGCTGTTCAGTGCGCAGTCGCGCCGGACTGACGATCAGCGCACCGAGGCGCACAGGCCAAGGCGTGTGCGACGGGAACCACCTCGAACGTGTGGGTGACGCATTCCCGAGGACCTGTATATACAGGTGGGCGCCAGGTAATCAGACCACGGTCTGAGCAGAGCCAGCTCCCTCGGATTTGCTTAAGGCCACCGGAATGTACCCGTTCACGGAAAGGGCAGAACCCGTCACGCCCGAGGTAGGCTTGGTTCGGGGGGAAAACAAGGGGTCAGCTGTCCTCGGTCACGAATTTGTAGTCGCGCAGTTCCTCGGGCAGCAGGATGTAGATTTCCTCGGCGGGCGTGGCCATGGCGGGGATCATCACGCGGGTGTCGATGCCCATCTCGATCAGGTAGGCCATCAGTTCGGACTGGCCGCGCTGGATGGAGTCGATGGCGATGAAGGCAGGCAGCAAGGTGTTGGCGTCGAAGCTGTGCTGATGCACGCCGATGGAGGCGTCCTCGGCGATGTCACGGGTCGGGCCGCCCGCCAGCAGGTAGGGGCAGGCGGAGTAGCAGATTTCACCGGCGAGGACGCGGGTGGTGATATTGGCGCTGCGCAGGTGGCGGCCAAGGGCGAGCGCGTCGCGAACGGCGCCGCCGGGGCTTTGCAGGATCAGTTCGGTGATCGCCGGATCGGCGGCGTCGAGTTGCGGGATAAGTCGGTCGGCGTCGCCATCCTCGATCTGGCCTTCGAGACGCCATTGGCCGTCCTCGCGGGTCAGGGTCAGCCGGTCGGGCAGGGGGCCTGCGTCGCGCGCGGGGCGCGTGGTGGGCCGGTCGCGGCTGGGGGTGAACTGGCGGCGCTGGTCGCCGGGCCGGATCGGTTCGGACAGGCGGGGGGCGTCGGGGGCGAAGGAGGGCAGGCCGAGGCTGCCGTTCTTCATGTCCCCAAAGACAAGAAGCGCGCCGATACCCAGTTGAAAGATCAGCACGGCCGAGAGGGTGCGGGCGATGTTTTTCGCGTTCATTTTAGACCCTCCGGGAGGGTGGGACGGCGCTGTTCGGCCTTCGGCCAAAGGCGCCCTGGGCAAAGCGGGATCGCCGAACGCTGCCTCTCCCTTCGGTCGAACGCGCCCGGCGATGCTTGATCGGGCCTGAGCCCGGGACGCCAGCAGCGCCCCGCCCACCATCCCCGGCGGTCGTGCGTTTGGCGGGTCATGCGCTTTTGTCCTTGAGCGGGGTGATCTCGGGCGTGTCTGGCTTGTCCTGCTTGGCCATGGCCATCTCGCTTTCGACCTCGCGCAGGGCGGTGACGGCGGCGCGCAGTTCGGCCAGCGTCAGGGTGTCCTCGATGCCTGCGCCCTCGCGTCCCTGACGGATCGCGCCATGGGTGATGGCGAGGATGAACACAAGCACGGCAGGCAGCAGATCGATGGCGATGGCGCCCGCCCAAGAGGGCACGAAGTTGCGGGCGTACAGGATCACCGCGTCGGCGGAGGAGACCGGGGTATAGGTCACCTCGATCGGGCTTTGCATGGATTGCACGTTCTGCGCGGCGCGTTCGAGCGTGGTGGCGCGCTGGCCGAGGACTTCGAGCACCGAGGTGATCGTTGCGGCCTGATCGGAGCGGCCTTGCGCGGTGCTGCTGTCGAGCTCTGGCAGCACGACCGAAGCCGCCAGATCCTGCGCGGCGCGTTCGACCAAGGGGGCGACCGACAGTTGGCGCAGCTGCGTGATGAGCCCTTGCAGGCGCACGGCGGCCTCAGAAAATTCGACGGAGCGCGCCTCGACATTGCCGGGCTCGACCGTCAGGGCGCGCATGCGCGACAGGATGGTGTTGCCCTCGACAAAGGCGCTTTCGACCAGCGGCGTCTGGCTTGCGATCTGGGTCTCCAGCGCCTGCAACTCGGCGGCCTTCTGGCGCAACACACGGAACACCGCGCCGCGCCCGGCAAGGCCCGAGAGGCTGCCTGCGGCCTCTTGTTCGGACAGATCCTCGAAGCTCTGCCGTGTGCGGGCGACGTCGCGTTCCAGACCTTGCGCCGAAAGCGCGATTTCATGCGCGCGTTCAAGGCTTTGCTGGTAGTCCTGCACGGTCTCGGCGAGGTGCTGTTCGACCGCCGCCGACCCGGCCAGCGCGGCTGCGTTCAACCACGACGACATGGCGACGATGGCCAGACTGCCCGCGCCCATCGCGGTCAGCAGACCGGCGCGGGCGCGGGCGGTGCGTACGGCGGGAAAGAGCCGCATCAGGTAGGACCAGAAGACGAAGATGCCCACGGAGACGGCGGTGGAATAGGCGATGGCGGCAAAGACGCTCATCGCGCCGTTCTCATCGAGCAGGGAGGAGACGCCGAGATAGGTGTAGATGCCCGACGCGACGGCCAGAACGCCAAGCGCCGTGCCGGAGAAGGTTTCCAGCCATGTCAGGTGACCTTCGAGTTCGCGGGCGTGGCGCACCCCGCGCGCCTCGGCGCGGGACAGGTGGGAGTCGGACATCGGCATTCCTCATGAATTTCGGATTAACCTATGTGCTGGCGCGGCGATGTGAAGCGGGGTTGCAAATGTTCACGTATTGTTCAAGATATCGGTATGGAATTGAGCTTGGATCAGAGGATGCCGGGGCAGGTGCTGGCGCGCGGGGTGTGTCGCCACCTTGCGGGGCACGGCTTTGTCACGGTCGAGGAATTCGTGCCGGACCGGGGCTTGCGCATGGATGTGCTGGCGCTGGGACCGAAGGGCGAGTTGTGGTGCGTCGAATGCAAGTCGAGCCGCGCGGATTACATGAGCGACAGCAAGTGGCAGGGGTATCTGCCCTATTGCGACCGGTTCTTTTGGGCGGTGGATACGGATTTCCCGGTGGAGCTTTTACCGGAAGAGACCGGGTTGATCATCGCCGACGGCTACGACGCGGAAATCCTGCGGATGGGACCGGAGGACAAGCTGGCGGGTGCCCGGCGGGCGAAACAGACGCGGCGCTTTGCGCAGCATGCGGCGCGGCGGCTGATGGCCCTGAGGGACCCGGAGGCGCGGTTGGGTTAGGCGTCCCTCGGGGGCAGACTCAGCGCTTGTTCTTGCCCTTGGCGGCGGCTTTCTGGGCGAGGCGGGCGGAGGACAGGATTTCCTCGGCGATTTCCTCGGCCTCGTCGGGCGTGAAATCCATCGGGATTTCCAGATCGCCCGCGGTGATGAACAGGCGCACCATGCCTTGGTCGGTCGGGCCGATCTGCAGGTTGGCCTCGATGTCGCGTTCGTCGTTGATGCCCATGGTTCCGGCTCCCGTGAAAAGCTGTCGTGCGATAGCGCCCGTGCGCTTGATTTGCAAGCGCGGCCACGGTTTCATGGTTCCATGACGATCGAGATCAGGGGGCTTGGCCCCGGGGATGTGGACTGGCTGGTGGCGCAGCACGGCGCGCTTTACGCGCGCGACGAGGGATTCGACGAGACGTTTCCGGTGCTGGTGCGCAGCATTCTCGAGGCGTTCGAGGCCGGGCATGACCCGGCGCGCGAGCGGGCCTTCATCGCTTGGCGGGAGGGGCAGCGGCTGGGCAGCATTTTCTGCGTATCCGCCGGGGCCGACGTGGCCAAGCTGCGGCTGTTCCTGCTGGTGCCCGAGGCGCGCGGGCATGGCTTGGGCCGCCGGCTTCTGTCCGACTGCATGGCATTCGCGCGGCAGGCCGGGTATCGCCGCATGGGGCTGTGGACGCATAAAAGCCACCGCGCGGCCTGTGCGCTCTATGCCAGCGCCGGATGGCGGCTGGTGCGGTCCGAACCGGTGCGCAGTTTTGGCGTCGACCTTGTCGAGCAGGCGTGGGAGATTGACCTGTGAGCGGAAAAAACCGATAATCGGGTCTTGCATTCGATTGGCGCTTTTTGTAATTCGCGCCCAGTGCCGCCTTAGCTCAGTTGGTTAGAGCGCCTGATTGTGGATCAGGAGGTCCCCCGTTCGAGCCGGGGAGGTGGTACCACCCTTCCGACATCGTTGTAGCTTGACGTTTGGCCTCTTAATCGTTCCATCGAGCGCGGTTTTTAGGCGCGGCGTAGGGGTCGGACTTTATCGGACGCAGCTTCAAGTTGCATTGCGCCAAGAATGCTGCGTGACGCTTGCTCCAAACCACGTAAAGCGCGTAACCTCCGGCAAAGCGTAACAGGTTACCCCATCCCGTGCTGACGCAACGTCCTCATTTTCCCGACCAGGACAGCCTTTGGCAGTTCGGTCGCCTCGCCACGCCGATCTGGGTATTCGACGTGGACAATCACTGTGTCTGGTGGGCCAACCGGGCCGGGCTGGCCTTTTGGCGGGCCGAGACGCTGGACGCGCTCAGGGCGCGGGATTTCTCGGGCGACAGCGCCAATGTGCGGACGCGGTTGCGCCAGATCGTAGACACCAATGTGACGGGCAGCACCGTGACGGACACATGGACGCTGTACCCGTGTGGGCAGCCGCGCACCGCGGTGGTCACTTTGCAGCCCGTCGTCATCGAGGACGGTGGCAACGCCTTGCTGGTCGAGATCAACCGCATTCTCGACATGAGCGGCGAGGAAGAGGCGCTGCGCATGCTCGAGGCGATCCGCACGGCGGCGTTGATGGTGTCCACCTTCTCTGCGCAGGGGCAGCTTCTGGCGCAGAACCCCGAAGCGCAGGCGGTCTACGGCCCACCCGGCGGGCCGCGCACCGATCTGGACACGCGGCTGGCCGACCGGGATCTCGTGCCTGCGTTGATCGCTGCGGTGATGGAAAACCGGACCTTCGATCAGGAGTGCGAGGTGCGCGGGCTTTACGCGGCGCGTCGTCACCGCATCGTGGCGCGCCGCGGCCGCGATCCGGTGTCGGGTGATGACGTCATCGTCCTGACCGAGGAGGACGTCACCGAGGCGCACCGACTGCGCCGGGAACTGGAACACATGAATGCCGCGC
Organism: Tropicibacter alexandrii; assembly: GCF_003667315.2. GTDB lineage: Bacteria > Pseudomonadota > Alphaproteobacteria > Rhodobacterales > Rhodobacteraceae > Tropicibacter > Tropicibacter alexandrii. The sequence goes on from NZ_RCTZ02000003.1 coordinate 182,967, forward strand.
TCGAGGCCAAGGTGGCCGAGCGCACGGAAAGCCTGCGGCGCATCGAGGAGCGGTATGAACTGGCGACGCGGGCGGCGGCGATCTGGGATTGGCAAGCCGATGACAACACCCTGTTCGTCTCGCCCCGCTTGGCCGAGACCCTAGGCTACGATACCGAGACGTTCCGGGCGATGGTGGCCAGCCAGCACGAAGGCGCCTTTTTGCCCAAGGAAGATTGCGCCGCTTATCGCGCGGCCCTGATTGCGCATCTGAAATCGCCGGGCGAGACATGGGAACACGATGTGCGCCTGCTCGCTGCGGGCGGCGCGCCGCGCTGGTTCAACCTGCGCGGCATCGCGGTGGCGGGGGCCGATGGTCGGACGGTGCGGTCGGTCGGGTTGATGACGGATATCAGCCGCCACAAGGAACTGGAGGCGACGCTGTTCGCGGCCCAGCGGATGGAGGCGGTGGGGCGGCTGACCGGGGGCGTGGCGCATGACTTCAACAACCTGCTGACGGTGATCGGCGGCAATGCCGAGCTGCTGGACCTTGGCGGCGAGGTGGATCACGACCTGACCGGCTCGATCCTGCAGGCGGTCGCGCGCGGGGCGCAGCTGACGCGGCATCTTCTGGCCTATTCGCGCAAGCAGCCGCTGAACCCGCGCAGCGTCGACGTGGGCGAGCTGATGACCACCTTGCGCCACAACCTGTTCCGGGTGCTCGGCGATGCGATCGAGGTCGAGGTCAGCCTTGCGCCGGATCTCTGGACTGTCTACGCCGACCCGTCGCAGATCGACAGCGCGGTTCTGAACATCGCGCTCAACGCGCGCGACGCCATGCCCGGCGGCGGCACGCTGCGGGTGAGCTGCGCGAACCTGACCGTCGGGGCGCAGGCGCCGGATGGCTACGATCTCGAGCCGGGCGACTATGTCGAGTTCCGGATCGTCGATACCGGGTCTGGCATGACCGAGGCGGCGTTGCAGCACGCCTTCGAGCCGTTCTTTACCACCAAGGATGTGGGCAAGGGCAGCGGTCTGGGCCTGTCCATGGTCTTTGGCTTTTCGCGCCAGTCGGGCGGCGATGTGCGGCTGGAGAGCCGCTATGGCGCGGGATGCACCGTGGCGATGTGCCTGCCGCGCGCGGGCGTCGCCGCCGAACGCGGCCTCGGGACCCCGGCGCTGAGCGTTTCGGGCCGGGGCGAGCGCATCCTCCTGCTGGAGGACGACCCGCCGGTGCAGCGCACGTTGCGGCGTATGCTGCAAAGTCTGGGCTACCGCGTCGATTGCGCCTCTGACCTGTCCGAAGCGCGCGCCCTGCTGGACGATCGGCCGGATCTGTGCCTGCTCGACGTGGTGCTGCGGGGCGGCGAAAGCGGCTTTGAACTGGCCGAGACGGCGCGCAGGCAGCATCCGGGCCTGCCGGTGGTGATGATGTCCGGCTACCCGGACAACGAAGAAGACGGTGCCGCGCAGCGCTTCGACGCCTTCCTGCAAAAGCCGGTCGCGGCGCCCGTCCTGTCGCGCACCCTTGGCCGCCTGCTGCTGGGCGTGGGCGGACAGGCGTAGCGCGGGCGGTTGTTTCCCGGCCTGTCGGACGGCTATAGCTTGGGCCGGAGGTCGCGGGAGAGGCGGCCGATACAGGCAGGGCGGCATCCGTGGAGGCAGATATGAGAACCGGCGCGCAAATCCTTGTGGACCAGTTGAAGATTCAGGGCGTCGGGCAGGTGTCCTGCGTGCCGGGGGAAAGCTACCTTGCGGTGCTCGATGCGCTGCATGACAGCGGGATCGGGATCACCGTCTGCCGTCAGGAAGGCGGCGCGGCGATCACGGCCGAGGCCGATGGCAAGTTGACGGGCCGACCGGGCGTGTGTTTCGTCACGCGCGGACCGGGGGCGACGAATGCCAGCGCGGGCGTGCATATCGCCCAGCAGGATTCGACGCCGATGGTGCTGTTCGTCGGGCAGATCGCGCGCTGGATGCGCGGGCGCGACGCCTTTCAGGAGGTGGATTACCGGGCGGTCTTTGGCAGTCTTGCGAAATGGGCCGTCGAGATCGACGACCCGGCCCGCGTGCCCGAGGTGGTCAGCCGCGCGTTCCACGTTGCAATGTCGGGCCGCCCCGGCCCGGTGGTGGTGGCGCTGCCCGAGGACATGCTGACCGAGACCGCCGAGGCGGTCGATGCGGCCCGCGTAGAGGTGGCACGCCCTGCGCCGCTGATGGCCGATGTCACAGCGGCGCTGAGCGCGCTTCAGGGGGCCGAGCGGCCCTTGGTGATCGCCGGAGGCTCGCGCTGGTCCGAGGCGGCGGTGGCCGACCTCGTAACCCTGTCGGAGCGCATGAACCTGCCGGTCGCCGTCTCGTTCCGCCGCCAGACGCTGTTTCCCGGCGATCACCCGAATTACGCGGGCGACCTTGGGGTTGGCGGTGACCCGAACCTCGTGGCCTATGCGAAATCGGCGGATGTGGTGCTGTTGCTTGGCGGGCGGTTCTCCGAGATGCCGTCGCAGGGGTACACGGTGTTCGACATTCCCGTGCCGAAACAACGCCTGATCCATGTGCATCCGGGGCCAGAGGAGTTGGGCCGCGTCTATCAACCCGCGCAGGCCATCTGCTGCGCCGCGCCGGAATTCCTGTCGGCGGCCTTGGCCGAGGCACCGGCGGGGCCGGATCGCGGCGCCCTGTTGGCCGAGCGTGCCGAGGCGCTGGCGCGGCGACGGGCGATCCCCGCGCAGCCCATTGGCCCCTTGGCGATGGGCGCGGTGATGGAGCATCTCAACGCGATGTTGCCGGACGATGCGGTGATCTGCAACGGCGCGGGCAACTACGCCACATGGGTGCACCGGTTCTACCGGTTCACCCGTTGGGGCACGCAATTGGCACCGACCTCGGGCTCGATGGGCTATGGCGTGCCAGCGGCAGTGGCCGCGGCGCGCGCCGGACGTTTGGGCGTCGCCTTTGCGGGGGACGGGTGCTTTCTGATGCACGGGCAGGAATTCGCGACGGCGGTGCAATACGATCTGCCGATCCTCGTGATCGTGGTCGATAACGGCATGTATGGCACGATCCGCATGCACCAAGAGCGGGACTATCCCGGGCGTGTATCCGGCACGCAGCTCAAGAACCCGGATTTCGCCGCCTATGCGCGCGCCTTCGGTGGGCATGGCGAACGCGTCGAGCGGACCGAAGAGTTCGGCCCCGCGTTGGAGCGCGCGATGGCCAGCGGCAAACCGGCCATCCTGCACCTGCTGATCGATCCCGAAAGCCTGACCGTGGACCGCACGCTGAGCCAGATTCGCGATGGGTCTTGACCCGGGCGCGTTATATTAACATGTTAACGGAAATGTCGGCGGGGTGTTGTTGCGCTCTGGGGCAGGGGTCCGCGCGGGAGAAATGGCACGATGGATTGGGACGAATTCGCCCGTTGGGGGCATGACATCACCGAACGCGGTGCGGCCTATCACAAGGGATTGCGGGACCGGCCCGTGCGTCCCGATGTGACGCCGGGCGAGATTGCGGCGCAGTTGCCCCGCACCCCGCCCGAGGCGGGCGAGGGCATGCAGGCCATCCTCGACGATTTCGACAGCTTCGTGCTGCCGGGGCTGACCCATTGGCAGCATCCGCGCTTCTTCGCCTATTTCCCTGCCAATGCCGCGCCGCCCTCGATGCTGGCGGAAATGCTGGTCAGCACGTTGGCCGTGCAGTGCATGTTGTGGCAGACCTCTCCGGCGGCGACCGAGATGGAGGGGGTGATGGTCGACTGGCTCCGGCAGGCCATGGGCCTGCCCGAAGGCTGGTCGGGGGTGATTCAGGATTCGGCGTCCTCGGCGACCTTGTCGGCGGTGCTGACCATGCGCGAACGTGCGACCGGCTGGACCGGCAACCGCGAGGGCCTGTCGGGCAAGGGCGCGCTGCGGATCTATTGTTCCGAGCAGGCGCATTCCTCGATCGACCGCGCGGCTTGGGTGGCGGGGATCGGGCAGGAGAACCTCGTCAAGCTGCCCACCACCGGCGCGCCCTATCACGGCGTCGATGTCGCGGCCCTGCGCGCGGCAATCGCGGCGGACCGCGCGGCCGGGCATGTGCCCGCAGGCATCATCGCGATCACCGGTGGCACCGGGATCGGCGCTTGCGACGATCTGGAACAGGTGGGCGCCGTGGCGCAGGAAACCGGGCTGTACCTGCATCTGGATGCCGCTTGGGCGGGGTCGGCGATGATCTGCGACGAATTCCGCGCAGCCTTCTGGCCGGGTGTGGCGCTGTGCGACTCGGTCGTCTTCAACCCGCACAAGTGGCTGGGCGCGCAGTTCGATTGCTCTGTGCAGTTCCTCAAGGACCCGATCCAGCAGTTGAACACGCTGAAGATCGAACCGGAATACCTCAAGACCTCCGGCGCGGAGGTGGTGAATTACTCGGAATGGACGATCCCTCTGGGGCGGCGGTTCCGCGCTTTGAAACTGTGGTTCCTGCTGCGCTCCTACGGGCTGGAGGGGTTGCGGACCCGCATCCGCAACCATGTGACATGGGCGGGGGAGGTCTGCGAAGCGCTGCGGGACCGGGGCTACGAGATCGTGACAGAGCCGATCCTGTCGCTGTTCACCTTCCGTGGTCCGGGCGACGACGCGGCGCAGCAGCGGCTGGTCGATGCGATCAACGCGGATGGGCGGATCTACGTGACGCAAGGCCTGTTCGCGGGCCGCAAGGTGGTGCGCTTTCAGGTGGGCCAGTTCGACACGACCCGCGCGGATGTGATGATGGCGGTGGACGTCATCGACGAGATCGCGAAGGGGCTGACATGACCGGGGACGAGATCGCAGCGGCGGCGGCAGCCCTGCTGCGTGCCGAGGACAGGCGAGAGCAGATCGGCCTGTTGTCGCTGGCCCATCCGGGCATGACGATGGACGACGCCTATGCGGTGCAGGCGGCGTTGATGCGGGCCAAGCTTGCCGCCGGGCGCAAGGTGATCGGCTGGAAGATCGGGCTGACGTCGAAGGCCATGCAGGATGCGTTGAAGATCGACACGCCCGATAGCGGGGTGCTGTTCGACGACATGAACTTCGAGACGGGGGGCGTGGTGCCCGAGGGGCGCTTCATCCAGCCGAGGGTCGAGGCCGAGATCGCCTTTGTGATGAAGGCGCCGCTGGACGGACGGGTGACGCGCGCGCAGGTGATTGCCGCCACGGATTACGTGGCGCCGTCGCTGGAGATCCTCGATACGCGCATCCTGCGCGCCGATCCGGCGACGGGACGGGCGCGGGTGATCGCCGACACGATCTCGGACAACGCGGCGAATGCCGGGATCGTGCTGGGCGAGGCGCGGCACAACCCGCGGCTGGTCGATCTGCGCTGGGCCGGGGCGATCGTGACGCGCGATGGCGAGGTCGAAGAAACGGGGTTGGGCGCGGGGGTGCTGAACGATCCGGTGATGGGCATCGTCTGGCTTGCCGAACGGATGGGGCAGTACGGCCAGCGGATCGAACCGGGGCAGGTGATCCTGTCGGGGTCGTTCATCCGGCCTGTCGAATGCCCGGCGGGCAGCCATGTCGAGGCGGATTTCGGGGCGTTCGGCCATGTGGAGATCAGCTTTGCCTGACGCGGGCAAATTTCTTCGAAGAAATTTGGATCAAGAATTTTCGAAAATTCTTGGGCGCCCGGTTCCGGCGGTGGCTCTTGCCACGTGACGTGATCCGGCTGGACGGGGCGATGTCAAAAATCTTCGAAGATTTTTGCCCACCCTTGCCCTAGCGGTCGATCCGCATTTCCTGCCGCAGCCTGCCCGTGGCCCGGTCGAAGATCAGGATGCGGTCGTCTGCCGTCACCACGGCGTACCAGTCCGACCCTTGCGTATAGGCTGTGGCCTGTGCGCCGTCGGGAAGGGTGATCACCTCTGGCAGCGGCGCGCGGGTATTGTTATAGCGGGCCCAGATCAGGCCGAGGATCAGCACGATCCCGGCGATCATCACGCCCGTGAGGACCGTCACCAGCAGCCGCAAAAAGCGCAAGCCGGGCGGTTCGGGCTGGTCTTCAGGCTCGGGGGCGGACGACATGACGATCCTTCACGTGACATTGGCGGAAGACCCGCCTGCGCGCCTTGATAAGGCGCTGGCCCGCGATGTGCCAGAGGAAGCCGCGCTGTCGCGCACCCGCCTGTCGAAATTGATCGCCGAGGGGGCCGTGACGGTCAACGGCGCGGTCGTCACCGACGCCAAGGCCAAGGTGGCCGAGGGCGATACCATCGCCATCACCGTGCCGGAGGCCGAGGATTACGATGTTCTCCCGCAGGACATCCCTTTGGACATCGCCTATGAGGATGACGACCTGATCGTCGTCAACAAGCCCGCGGGCATGGTCGTGCATCCCGCGCCGGGGTCGCCCAAGGACACGCTGGTCAACGCGCTTTTGCACCATTTCGGCGGCAACCTGTCCGGCATCGGCGGGGAAAAGCGCCCCGGCATCGTGCATCGCATCGACAAGGACACGTCGGGCCTGCTGGTCGTGGCGAAATCCGACCGGGCGCATCACGGGCTGGCCAAGCAATTCGAGAAACACACCGCGCGGCGCGCCTATCTGGCGCTGGCGCATGGGGTGCCCGACAAGGGCGATCCGCGCCTGATGGGGACGCGTGGGATTTCTGCCGGAGGGCAGGGGGAAATCACCATCACCTCGGGTCTGGCCCGGCACAAGACCGACCGGCAGCGGCAGGCGGTGTTCTTCGACGGGCAGGGGCGGCATGCGATCACCCATGCCAAGGTCATCGAGACATTTGGCACGCCCCCGACGCTGAGCCTTGTGGAATGTCGTCTGGAAACCGGGCGCACCCACCAGATTCGCGTCCATATGGCCCATGCGGGCCATGCGCTGGTCGGCGATCCGGTCTATGGTGGGCGGCGCAAGGTCGCGGCATCGGCCTTGCCCGAAATCGCCGTTGCCGCGGTGCAGGCCTTCGACCGGCAGGCCTTGCACGCCGCCGAACTGGGATTCGAGCATCCGGCCACGGGCGAGGACATGCTGTTTCAGGCCCCCTTGCCGCAGGACATGGCCGAACTTCTGGCGGCGGTGCGCGGCTGAGCCACCCTAAAGCACGAAGTCGTCGGCGGTCAGGCCCGTTGCGCCGCGGAGGAGAATCTCGGAGTCCGCGAGGCCATCGCCATCGGCATCCATCTGAACCACGGTGGAGCCCCCCATCTCGGCCAGACGCAGCTCAGGCGCGGTGCCGGTCAGCGCACCGGTGCCGACAAAGTCGAACGTGCCCGCGATGATGGCCGAGACATCGATCGTATCGATGCCCACCGTGAAATCCTCGATCACGTCGCGTTGCGCGCCCACCGCGCTGTCGGCGACCGTGTTGAAGACGATCACATCGGCGCCCTGGCCGGTATGGATGATGTCGCGGCCCAGCCCGCCATCGATCACGTCGTCATCGCGATCGCCGTAAAGACGGTCATCGCCGTCCTCGCCATACATCGTGTCGTTGCCGAAGCCGCCATAGAACCAGTCATTGTCATCCCCGGCAAAGATGACGTCATTGCCGGTGCCGCCGCGTCCGAAATCGTCCTCGGTGCCGCCCAGCAGCAGGTCGTCCCCGGCATCGCCCAAAAGCGTGTCCTCGCCAAAGCCGCCATCCAGCGTGTCATGGTCCGCCCCGCCCGAGATCATATCGGGATCATGCCCACCAGTCAGCGAATCGTTGCCCGCGCCGCCGCGCAGCGTGTCGAAGCCCGCACCGCCATCGAACCGGTCATTCAGGTCGCCGCCAAACAGTCGGTCGAAGCCCGCACCACCATAGACGGTGCCGACCACCGACCCGGTGCCATATGCCTGATACAGGTCGTCCTCGGTGCCAAGCGTCACGTCCTGAAAGAAGATGCCGCTGTTGAGGATGGTGACCTGTCCGGTGCCGACGCTGAGACCTTGGGCGATGACATTGCCTTCGACGACGCCGGAATTGTTGATCCAGACATCGTCTGCGGGCAGGTACAGTGAAACGCCGTTGTCATTGACGCCGATTGCGCCGGAATTGACGATCCGGACGGTGTCGGCGCTGCTGTGCACCTCGATACCACCGTCGATCGTGCCGCTATTGGTGATCCGCGTATAGGAGGCCGTGACCGAGATGGCCCGCCCCTCATCGGCCTCGATCAAACCATCGTTGACGAACCAGACCCGGCCGAATTCGCTGGCATTCAGCAGGACCGTCGGATCGGACCTGCCCGGCCCGGTCGACGTGGTCGCAAGCGTACCAGAGTTGTTGAGGAAGAAATTGCCGGGATTGCGGTTGCTGGCATAAAGCGCAACGGCCGAGTCGTCGACGCTGGTGATCTGCCCGCTGTTGGCAAGCGTCATCGTGCCGCCAAAGACCCGCACGCCGCCATCGGCCGAGATGATCTCGCCCTCGTTGATCAGCCGGAAGCGCCCGCCGGACAGTGGCAGGGAATCGGTGGCCCCCAAAGAAATCGCATAGCCTTGCGTCTGGATCAGACTGGTCGGCAGCACATGAATCCGGAACGACTGAAAGATGTCGGTCGAACCCGCATCGGTAAAGGCATGGGTGCCGGCGGTGATGTCACCATCGATCCTGATATTGGCATAATCAGGGATGCTCAGGTCGAATGCGGACCCGGTTGTCACGATCGAATGCACGTCGCGCAGCATGTAGCTGATGTTCGTGGTCGGCGCGAGGCCCGCCGTCAGATTTGCGCTGGAATAGACATAAGCCATCAGAAGCCAACCATTTTCTTAATACTTTGTTAAGCTAACAGGGAACGCGAGTGGTGGCAACTTGGACGGGAAAGCTGGTTAATGACTTTCTCGCAAGGTGCGGCACGTGAGCCGCGACCGGGGCGGAGCCGGGCGCGACCCGGCGCCGACGCCACGCCGGCCCTTACAAAAGGAAATCGTCGGCGGTCAGGCCGACCGCGCCTTTGAGGAAGATCTCGCTGTCCACGGTGCCATCGGCATCCGTATCCATCTGCACACGGGTCGAGCCGCCGCTTTCGATCAGGCGGATTTCGTTTGCCGTGCCGGTGAAGGCCCCGGTGCCGACAAAGCTGAACAGCCCACCAACGACGCCGGTGACGTCGATCAGGTCGGACCCTTGCTCGAAATCGTAGATCACGTCACGTTGCGCGCCCACGGCGCTGTCGGCGGCAGAGTTGAAGATGATCACGTCCAGCCCGTCGCCGGTATAGATCACGTCGCGGCCCGCGCCTCCGTCGATCTCGTCGTCGCCCGCGTCGCCATAGAGCCGGTCGTCGCCACCCTCGCCATAGAGCGTGTCATTGCCGAACCCGCCATAGAACCAGTCATTGTTGGCCCCGGCATAGATGATGTCGTTGCCATCGCCGCCGCGACCAAAGTCATCGCCCGCACGGCCAAGAAGCTGGTCGTCGCCCGCATCCCCGATGATCGTATCGGCCCCGTTGCCGCCGTTCATCGTGTCGTTGCCATCGCCGCCGAACATGCGGTCGTCGTTGTTGTTGCCATAAAGGTCGTCATCGCCGCCCGCGCCGCGCAGCGTGTCATTGCCGTCACCTCCGTCAAAGCGGTCGTCCAGCTCTCCGCCGCGCAACAGGTCTGCGCCGCCGCCGCCATAGACGGTGCCGGTGACGATCCCGGCCCCGCTCGACAGATAGACGTCATCCTGATTGCCGAACTCCACATCCCCAAGGACTTGCCCGGTATTGGTGAACCCGGCGGCGGTGTTGGCGTTGAAAACGGCAGAGCCCGTCAGGGTGCCCGCGTTGTTGATCAGGGCCGAAACGCTTTCGATCCACAGCGAACGCCCGGTGTCGTCGGCGCCGATGGTCCCGGTGTTGGTGAGGATCACGGTATCGCTGCCCACCTCTGCGCGGATCCGCCCGTCGATCAGACCAGAATTGGTGATCCGTGCGGTGTCGATATCCGTGAAGGCGACGGCATGTTGATCCGACAGAATGTCTCCGGAATTGTTGAGCACGAATTCCGCTGCCGACCACGCATATATTGTCGCGTAGGGGTTGGCGTCCGTATTGACCGCCGAGATGATCCCGGTGTTTTGCACGGTGATCCGACCGGCCGGGGCCGCCGCTTCGTACACGCGGGTATCGGTCAGCCAGAGGGCCCCGGAATAGGGCGAGCCACCGCCGTGGATTTCGCCCGTGTTCACGATATCGATTGTGTCAGCCATCAGGTAGAAAGGCGTGCTGGCGCTTATGATCTGCCCCGCATTTGTCACCGAAATGCGCTCGTTCGAGCTGTCGAATGCATAGATCGCCACATTGTTGGCCAGAATACTGCCCGTGCGGGTGACGAGGATTTCCAGAACGCCATCGGCGACGGTGCTGGACTGATCGATCGTATTCGACCCAGAGTAAACACCGCCCGAAACCGTGATCCGTCCGTCGTTCGAGGCTGCGATGCCGGTGCCTTGGGCAAAGATGTTGCCGAGCGGGGTCAGGGTCAGTTGCTCCCCGTTGGTCATGGTCTGGGTCGTGGTTTGGTTCGAATTGGTCAGATAGGTCGGCATTGAAAAACTCCCGGCTCTGAAATGTCATTTCTGCGGTCGTCGGCGGTGGCCGAAACCTGCAAGGGCGCCGTCTTCAGTAGTTAACAAAGGGCTAACTCTGTCCAGTGATGCAGGTCACATCCCCCTCGGCTGACACATATTACAGCGCCTCATCTGTGCGTGAGCGCACGTTTCACAACCTGTTCAGCGACGGAGAGAAACCTTAACTGCGTTTTAACGGTTGAGAGCACATCAAGACTTGAAACCGCCCGAGTGGCTTCCCACATGGGATGTTAAGCCCCGTAACATTGGAGGGACAGGGACATGAGTAACGTCAGCAGATACGCGAACCTTCCGGCACCGTCGCCGGAGGCCGGCCTGTCGCGCTACTTGCAGGAAATCCGGAAGTTCCCCCTTCTGGAGCCGGAAGAGGAATACATGCTCGCCAAGCGCTGGGTCGAGGACGAGGACACCGAGGCGGCGCACCGCATGGTCACCTCGCACCTGCGTCTCGCGGCGAAGATCGCCATGGGCTATCGCGGCTACGGTCTGCCGCAGGCCGAGGTGATTTCCGAGGCGAATGTGGGCCTGATGCAGGCGGTCAAGCGGTTTGACCCGGAAAAGGGCTTTCGCCTTGCGACCTACGCCATGTGGTGGATCCGCGCGAGCATTCAGGAATACATCCTGCGCTCGTGGTCCTTGGTCAAGATGGGTACGACCAGCGCGCAGAAGAAGCTGTTCTTCAATCTGCGCAAAGCGAAGTCGCGCATCGGTGCGCTCGAGGACGGTGATCTGCGCCCCGAACACGTGCAGAAGATCGCCACCGATCTCGGCGTGACCGAGGACGAGGTCATCAGCATGAACCGGCGTCTGTCGGGTGGTGACGCGTCGCTGAACGCGACCGTCGGCTCCGAGGGCGAGGGGACCATGCAGTGGCAGGACTGGCTCGAAGACGAGGATGCCAACCAAGCCGAGGATTATGCGGAGCGCGACGAGCTGGAAGCGCGCCGCGCCCTGCTGACCGAGGCGATGGATGTGCTCAACGAACGCGAGCGCGACATTCTGGTGCAGCGCCGTCTGTCGGATCAGCCGGTCACTCTGGAAGACCTGTCCAGCGTCTACGACGTGTCACGCGAACGCATCCGCCAGATCGAGGTGCGCGCGTTCGAGAAACTGCAGAAGCGCATGCGCGAACTGGCGCGCGACCAAGGTATGCTGACCAGCGCCTGACCCTGCGGGGGCTGGTCCGGAACAACCCGGCCCAAGACTTCCCTCATTCGTTCAAAGGCACGGGTTTGCCCCCATCGCTCACGCGGTGGGGGTTTTTTGTTCGGGTGCTTGCAGCAGGGCGTGGTCCGGGTAGGGTAGCGCCAACAGGGAGATCGAACATGACTGAACACGTACGTTGGGGCATCATGGGCGCGGCAAAGTTCGCGCGAGAGCATATGGGACCGGCCATCCACATGGCCCGGCGGGGCAGCTTGGCCGCGGTGGCGACCTCGTCGCCCGACAAGGCCGCGCCGTTTCAGGCCTTTGCTCCGGGGCTGCGGGTCCTGTCGTCGGACAACGGGTACGAGGCGCTGGTCACCGATCCCGAGATCGACGCGATCTACGTGCCCTTGCCGAACCACATGCATGTGGACGCCGCGTTGAAGGCACTGGCGGCCGGCAAGCATGTGCTGGTGGAAAAGCCGCTGGCGATGCAGGCCGAGGGCTTTGACGCGGTGATCGACGCGCGCGAGGCCAGCGGCAAGCTGGCGGCGGAGGCCTATATGATCGTGCATCACCCGCAATGGCAGAAGGCCAAGGCGCTGTACGAGGCGGGTGCGATCGGCAAGCTGGTCCGGGTCTCGGCGGCGTTTTCCTATGACAACCGCGAAGAGACCGACAATATCCGCAACCGGCCAGACACGGGCGGTGGGGCGATCCCCGATATCGGCGTCTATATCTATGGGGCCACGCGCTTTGTCACCGGGGAGGAGCCCGAGGCGATCCTGTCGACCGAGATCAAGCGCGAGAACGGCGTCGATGTCTGGAGCCATGTGACGGCGCGCTTCCCCTCGTTCCATTACACGGGCGTGGTGTCGATGCGCATGGCGCCGTGGCAGGAGGTGGTCTTTCACGGCGAAGCCGGGGTCATGCGGCTGTCGGCCCCGTTCAACGCGCAGGTCTACGGACAGGCCACGGTCGAGGTGCAGGGCGCGGACCTGACGGTGCAGCAATGGCGGTTCCCGGCGGCGAACCACTATGTGCATCAGGTCGAGGCCTTCAACGCGTCGGTGCTGGATGGTGTGGCCTATCCGTGCCCGCTGGAATTCTCGCGCGGGACGCAGGCTATGATCGACATGGTCTGGGCGGCAGAGACCGCGTGAAACCTGCGGTAGGATGGGTGATCACCCATCCTACTTGATGTTTCACAGGTCGGCGATGGTGATCACGACCTTGCCGGTGGACTTGCGGGTGCGCATCAGGTCCATCCCATCGGCGGCCCGGTCCAGCGGCAGGACGTGGCTGACATGCGGCTTGAGGCGGCCTTCGCCATGCCACGCGATCAGTTGCGCCAGCGAGCCGGTCAGCACCTCGGGGCGGAACGCGAGGTAGCCGCCCCAGTAAAGCCCCAGAACCGACAGGTTCTTGACCAGCAGGTGGTTCGCCTTGATCTGCGGCACCTCGCCCGAGGCAAAGCCGATGGTCAGGATGCGCCCTTCGGGGCGGCAGGAGCGGAAGGCGGCGTCGAACTGCGCGCCGCCCACGGCGTCATAGACCACGTCGCACCCGCCAAGCGCCTTCATCTCGGTCCTGATATCCTGTGTCGAGGCATCGATCACATGATGCGCACCTGCGGCCTTGGCGACCTCCAGCTTTTCGGCCCCGCGGGCGCAGGCGACCACGCGTGCGCCCATGAGCGCGCCGATTTCCACAGCCGTCAGGCCCACCCCTCCGGCGGCCCCCAGCACCAGCAGCGTCTCGCCCGGTTGCAGCCGCGCGCGGTGATCCAGCGCAAGGTGCGAGGTGCCATAGGTGATCTGGAACGCCGCCGCATCGACCCAGCCCATGCTGTCGGGCAGCTTGACCGCGCGGGAGGCGTCGAAACAGCCGTATTCCGCAAGCCCGCCCCGGCCACCATAGACCGCGACCCGGTCGCCGGGCTGGAAGCCGGTCACACCGTCCCCCACCGCATCGACGATCCCGGACACCTCCATCCCCATGACGAAGGGCAGGGCGGGCGTGTCCTGATAGGTGCCCTTGAGCATCAGCAGGTCGGCAAAGTTCAGGCCGCAGGCCGCGATGCGCAGGCGCAACTCGCCTGATGCGGGTGCAGGCACCGGAAGGTCGGCGAATTCGGGGAGAGAATCGTGTGTGGTAAGCTGGTAGGCGCGCATCGGTAACTCCGGAGGATTTTTCCTGTCCAATCGAACAAACAGCGGACTGACAGGCTAGGGTGACGCAACGTCAGTTGTTAACATATGCATAATTCCACAGGTATTTCAACTTTGTGGTGTTTTCTCTGACGATTTACCATCTTCGGTCGCTCGATTGACTTGATTTTTGTGCATATTTTGATGTAGCACGTTTGGCCATGACACGTGCAAGATGAGACACGGCCAAAGGCAACAAAGCCCCGGGCAGGACACTGAGAGCACGACCCACAGAACAGGAAGACACAGATGGCGCATCCCGTTGATGTTCACGTCGGTAAACGTATTCGCCACCGCCGCTGGCTGGTGGGTATGACCCAGCAACAGCTGGCAGAACGGGTTGGGATCAAGTTCCAACAGATCCAGAAATACGAGACCGGTGCGAACCGTGTGAGTGCATCCCGCCTTTGGGATATTGCCGATGCGCTTGACGTGCCGGTCAGCTTCTTCTTCGAAGGCATCGAGGCCGAGAATGGCGAGACGACCGAGACTGCCGAGAGCATTCCGGCCGACATCCTTGGCGACAAGGAAGCCTTGGACCTCGTGCGCTCCTACTATGCGATCCCCGAAAACCAGCGCCGCCGCCTGTTCGAACTTGCGCGCGTGCTGTCCGACGTGGCTTGAGCCACGGCGCATGCTGCTGTAGCCCTTCCGCCAGAACGCGGAGGGGCAGATGGAAAGAATTTCTTCAGAACTCGCAGATGACCTGATTGCGACCGCAGAGGCCTTGGCCGATGCTGCTGGCGCGGCGATCCTGCCGCATTTCAGGTCGCGCGGCCTGTCTGCCGACAACAAGCAGGCAGGGGGCTTTGACCCTGTCACCATCGCCGACCGCGCCGCCGAAGAGGCGATGCGCGCCGTTCTCGCCGAACGCCGTCCGCAGGATGCAATCCTGGGCGAGGAATTTGGCCGGTCGGACGGCACATCCGGGCTGACATGGGTGCTGGACCCGATCGACGGCACGCGCGGCTTCCTGTCGGGCACGCCGACATGGGGCGTGCTGATCGCCGTGGGCGGGCCGGATGGCCCGGCGCTTGGCATCGTCGATCAACCCTATACGCGCGAACGCTTCGTCGGCGGGCTGGGCCGTGCCGACTGGACCGGCCCGCATGGCGGCGGCGCGCTGCGGGTGCGCGATACGACGGCCTTGTCTGACGCGATCCTGTTCACAACATTTCCCGAGGTCGGCACCACCGAAGAGCGCATGGCCTTCCAACGCGTGGCCGCGCAGGCGAAACTGACCCGCTACGGCACCGATTGCTACGCCTATGCCTTGCTGGCGATGGGGCAGATCGACCTCGTGATCGAGGCCGGCTTGCAGGCTTATGACATCCAAGGGCCGATGGCCGTTGTGCAGGCGGCGGGTGGCCTTGTCACCGATTGGCAGGGCGGGGCGGCGCATCAGGGCGGCCGCGTCATCGCGGCGGCCAATCCCGCAATCCATGCCGCGGCGCTGGAACTGCTGAACGCGACCGGCTAAAACGGTCGCGCAGCGCGTCCTTCGCCCTTTTCTGGCGCTGTGCTCCTCTCACCGAAAAGGGTCGACATGAGAGGAGCCGACATGTCCGAGACCCTGATCCGCAACGCGCATACCATTCTGACGATGGATGATGCCGGCACCGAGCTGAGCGCCTGTGACATCCGCATCACCGACGGCGTCATCGCCGAGATCGGCACTGGCCTGACCAGCCCGGGCGAGGTGATCGAGGCGGGGACATGCGTTGTCACGCCCGGTCTGGTGAACACCCATCACCACCTGTACCAGACCCTGACCCGCGCGGTGCCGGGCGGGCAGGACGCGCTGCTGTTCGGCTGGCTCAAGACGCTGTACCCGATCTGGGCGCGCTTTGGCCCCGAGGAAATGTTCACCTCGGCGCAGATCGGGCTGGCAGAGCTGGCCTTGTCGGGATGCACCATGTCCTCGGACCACCTCTACCTGTACCCGAACGGTGCCCGGCTCGACGATACGATCTTTGCCGCGCAGGAGGTCGGTCTGCGCTTTCACCCGACACGCGGCGCGATGAGCATCGGCGAAAGTGCGGGTGGCCTGCCGCCGGACAGTCTTGTCGAACAGGAGGCCGCGATCCTCGACGATTGCATCCGCGTGGTCGATGCCTTTCACGATCCGCGCGAGGGGGCGATGGTTCGGGTCGGCATCGCGCCCTGTTCGCCGTTCTCGGTCAGTCGCGAGTTGATGCGCGATGCGGCGCTTCTGGCGCGGGACAAGGGCGTGATGTTGCACACACATCTGGCCGAGAATGATGAGGATATCGCCTATAGCGAGGCGCAATTCGGCTGTCGCCCCGGCCAATATGCCGAGGAACTGGGCTGGACCGGGTGCGATGTCTGGCACGCGCATTGCGTCAAGCTGGACGGGCAAGAGATCGACCTGTTCGCGCGCAGCGGGACTGGTGTGGCGCATTGCCCGTGTTCGAATTGCCGTCTTGGCTCGGGCATAGCGCCTGTGCGGGCGATGCAGGATGCGGGGGTCAAGGTGGGGCTGGGCGTCGATGGCTCGGCCTCCAACGATGCGGGCAGCCTGATTGGCGAGGCGCGGCAAGCGATGCTGTTGCAGCGCGTTGCGTTGGGTGCCGATGCGATGGGCGCGCGCGAGGCGCTGCGGATCGCCACCCGCGGCGGGGCCGCGGTGCTGGGGCGGCACGATTGCGGGCAGGTCAGCGTGGGCAAGCGCGCCGATCTGGCGCTGTGGGACATTTCCGGCATCGACAGCGCGGGCAGTTGGGATGTCGCGGCGCTGGCCCTTGCAGGGCCGGCGCGGGTGCGGCATCTGTTGGTCGAGGGTCGGCAGATCGTGCGCAACGGGCGAGTGGTCAGCTTTGACCTAGAGAAAGCAGTTGTTAACCAGAACCGGCTAGCCAGAAGGCTCGCGGAACAGGTCTGAGGAGGCGCCGATGCGCTTGGCTTTGGTAATTTGTGTCCTGTTGACGTGCGGGGCGGCGCAGGCGCAGCAGGTGCGGCAAATGCTGAACGGGGCGCGCGCCGAGCAGGGGCTTGGCCCGGTCGAGGCGTCGCCACGGCTGGAATCGGCGGCGATGGCGCATGCGGTCGACATGGCGCAGAACGGCTTTTTCGGGCATGAGGGATCGGACGGGTCGGATGTCGGCGCACGGGTGCGCGAGACGGGCTACCGGCCCTGCATCGTGGCCGAGAACATCGCACAGGGGCAGGCCGATCTGGTGGAGGTGCTGGGCGACTGGGTCGCCTCGCCGTCGCACCGGGCGAATATCCTGCTGCCGGAGGTGACGGAGTACGGGCTGGTCAAAGCTCCGGGCGAAATCTGGGTGCTGGTTCTGGGCCGCGGCGGCTGTTGAACCGGGCGGCCGGGGATAGCCCCGGCCTAATTCGCATCGGCGCGCTTGTGAACGGTGTGCCCGGCGACCACCGTCGTCGTGATGGCGCGGTCATCGCCCATCATGATCGTCGGGAACAGGGCTTCCCATATGTCGTCGGCGCGGGCGCTGCGTTGCGCGATGCCCTTGGTCGACGCGAGGTTCAGAACGGTGAAGTCGGCCTCCAGCCCGGCGGCAAGATTGCCGATCCGGTCCTCGGCGCGCAGGGCGCGGGCCGCGCCTGTGGTGGCCAGCCAAAGCAGTTCGGACGGGTGCAGGGCGCGACCGCGCAGCTGGCCGATCTCGTAGGCGGCGGCCATGCTGCGCAGCATCGAAAAGGACGAGCCGCCCCCGGTATCCGTCGCCAGCCCGACACGGTGCCCGTCCTTCATCAGCCCGTCCATATCGAACAGGCCCGAGCCGATGAAGGTGTTCGAGGTCGGGCAATGGATCAGCGCCGCATCGACCTCGCGCAGGCGGTCACGCTCGCGCGGTTCGAGATGGATGGCGTGGCCATAGAGGCCGCGCCCGCCCAGCAGCCCGTGGGCCTCATACGTGTCGAGATAGTCGCGCGCCTGCGGATAGAGGGACTTCACCCAGGCGATTTCGTCCGTCTGTTCGGACAGGTGGGTTTGCATCAGGCAGTCGGGATGTTCGGCCCAAAGCGCGCCGAGGGCGCGCAATTGCTCGGGCGTCGAGGTGGGCGAAAAGCGCGGGGTGATCACGTATTCGGCGCGCCCCTGACCGTGCCAGCGGGTCAGCAGGGCCTTGCTGTCATCATAGGCGCTTTGCGCCGTGTCGCGCAGGCCCTCGGGGGCGGTGTCGCGGTCCATGCAGGTCTTGCCCGCGAAAACCCGCATCCCACGGGCCGCGGCGGCGGTGAACAGCGCATCGACCGATTCCGGGTGGATCGTGCAGTAGGAACAGACACTTGTCGTGCCATGCTCAAGCAGAAGATCAAGGTAGCGCCCGGCCACCTCGGCGGCGTAATCCGGATCGCCAAAGCGCATTTCCTCGGGGAAGGTATAGCTGTTCAGCCAATCGATCAGCCGCTTGCCCCAGCTGGCGATGATGCCGGTTTGGGGGTAATGGGCGTGGGCATCGACAAAGCCGGGCAGGATCAGCCCATCGCCGTGATCGACCACCGTGGCCTTGGGATGCGTGCGCCGCAGGTGATCCGCAGACCCGGTGTCAGAAATCCGTCCGTCGTGAACCAATACGCCGCCCCGGCGTTCATGATGTGCGGCATCCGGCCCGTCATCGAAGGGATTGCCGGAAAAACTTAGGGTCTGCCCCAGATGCAGCGTGTCGGTCATGCGATTGTCCGGATGGTCAAATTTCCCCGACTGTAGGCGGGGAAAAGCCAAAGGTAAATCGCCGATACCCCTGTTGCTTCTGAAGCACTTCCCCTAAATTCAGGACCACAACAAGCGGGGGCAGCGCATGGCGGAAGAAATGGAACAGCTCGCAGCGGACGCCGAGCGCGAAGACACCTACGTGCTGGATCGCAAGCTGCTGGCGCAGGTCATGTACGCGGTCGATACCGAAGACCGCGACACGCTTGTCGACTTGATGGAGCCGCTCCATCAGGCCGACATCGCCGACCTTCTGGAGCAGATCAACGCCTTTGACCGGATGCGGCTGATCCGCCTCTATGGCAAGGAATTCGACGGCGAGATCCTGTCCGAACTCGACGAGACGATCCGCGAGGAGGTCATCAACATCCTCCATCCGCAGGTTCTGGCCGATGCGGTGCGCGAGCTTGATTCCGATGACGTGGTCGACCTGCTCGAAGATCTCGACGACCCGCAGAAAGAGGCCATCCTTGGCGCGCTCGAAGACAGTGACCGCGCCGCCGTCCAGCAATCGCTGACCTACCCGGAATTCTCTGCCGGGCGCTTGATGCAGCGCGAGGTGGTGATGGCGCCGGAATACTGGAATGTCGGCGAAGCGATTGATTACCTGCGCAATTCCGACAACCTGCCAGACCAGTTCTATCACATCGTACTGGTTGATCCGAAACTGCGCCCGGTGGCCAATGTGACGCTGGGCGCTCTGATGTCGTCGCGGCGCGAGGTGCTGCTGAAATCCATCACCTCCGAGACGTTCCACACCTTTGGCGTGACGCAGGACGAGGGCGACGTGGCCTATGCCTTCAACCAGTACCACCTGATTTCGGCGCCGGTGGTCGATGAAAACGACCGGCTGGTCGGCGTGATCACCATCGACGACGCGATGGCCGTGCTGGACGAGGAAAACGAGGAGGACATCCTGCGCCTCGCCGGTGTGAACGAGGAATCCTCGCTGTCCGACCGGGTCTACGAGACGACCAAACGCCGTTTCCCGTGGCTGGCGGTGAACCTTGTCACCGCCGTTCTGGCCTCGCTGGTCATCGCCCAGTTCGAAGAGGCGATCGCGACCGTCGTGGCACTGGCGGTGCTCATGCCGATCGTGGCCTCGATGGGCGGCAATGCGGGCACGCAGGCGCTGACCGTGGCGGTGCGCGCCTTGGCGACGAAAGACCTCACCGG
Source organism: Tropicibacter alexandrii (assembly GCF_003667315.2). Classification (GTDB taxonomy): domain Bacteria; phylum Pseudomonadota; class Alphaproteobacteria; order Rhodobacterales; family Rhodobacteraceae; genus Tropicibacter; species Tropicibacter alexandrii. Next base: position 202,725 of record NZ_RCTZ02000003.1, read on the forward strand.
CGCCAATATCTGGCGCGTGATCCGACGCGAAGCGATGGTGGGCCTGATCAACGGGCTGGCCTTTGCCATTATCATGGCCATCGTCGGGCTGGTCTGGTTCGGCTCCCCGGCGCTGGGGGGCGTGATCGCTGCCGCAATGGTCATCAATCTGGTCGTGGCCGGGCTGGCGGGGATCGTGATTCCGGTGTTGCTTGAAAAGGCCGGGGTCGACCCGGCGCTGGCCTCGGGGGCCTTCGTGACAACCGTGACCGACGTGGTGGGCTTTTTCGCCTTCCTCGGTCTTGCCGTAGTGGTGCTGCTGTGATGCTGGAAGAGAAAAAGGCGCAGGCGCGCAAGCGGGCATTTGCCGCGCGCAAGCAGGCCTGCGAGACACGCGCCCCCGGCGAGGCGGGCAAGCTGAGCGAGGTTCTGGCGGGTCATCGCGGCGTGCCGCTGTCGGGCTACATGGCGATCCGCACAGAGATCGACCCGTTGCCCGCGATGGAAGAGGCCGCCGCCCACGGACCCGTGGGCATCCCGGTGATCGAGGCGGCGGGGCAACCGCTGCGCTTTGCCCGGTGGGAGCCGGGAATGGAGCTGGTGCCGGGCGTTTTCGGTGCGATGATCCCGGCGGAGCCGGAGTTTTTCGAGCCGGAATTGCTGATCGTGCCGCTGGTGGCGTTTTCCCGGGGCGGCGGGCGGCTGGGCTATGGCGGGGGGTTCTACGACCGCACGCTGGAAATGCTGCGGGCAAAGCGTCCCACGCTGGCCATCGGCTTTGCCTTTGCTGCTCAGGAAATGGACGATCTGCCGTTGGAACCCACGGACCAGCCGCTGGACATGATCGTGACGGAAACCGCTGTCATCAGCCCCGGCACCTGACGGGCGGGGCCTGACGGACAGGGGCGGCGCTCACTTGTCGAGCTTGTTCAGCTTGGATTGCAGTTCGGCCAGCTGTTTCTTGATCGCGTCGAGGTCCTCGCCCTCTTGCGGTTCGTCGCGCGACGGCCCGGTCGATCCGGCCATGCCGCCGGTCATCGCCTTCAGAAACGCCTCTTGCTGCGCCTGCATCGCCTCGAACCCCTTGGCCATCGGGTTGTTGGCCATCATCGGGTTGCCGCCCATGTTCTCCATCCACTTGGACTGGCTGTCACGGAACATCTCGAAGCTGGCCGCAAGGAATTGCGGCACGGCGCTGGTGGCGGTGGTGGTGTAGCTGCGTACCAGATCGGTCAGCACGTTGATCGGCAGGACGCTTTGGCCCTTGCTTTCGTTCTCGGCGACGATCTGCAGCAGGTATTGCCGGGTCAGGTCATCACCGGATTTCAGGTCGACGATCTGCACGTCGCGCCCGTCCCGGATGAAGCCCGCGATATCCTCAAGCGTGACGTAGTCAGAGGTCTCCGTGTTATAGAGACGCCTGCTCGCGTAGCGCTTGATCAGCAGCGGTTTGTCCTTGGTGGCCACAGGCTCTCCTCCCCCTCGCAATGATGCAATGCAGAAAAAAGCCTATGCGAGTGCAGCACAAAAGGAAAGCCCGTTCCGGCCTTGTCCGACCGTCTGGTTAAGGTCTTGAGTTGAAATCAGAAAAGACTGCCCTGTTCGGGCGGTTTGGGCTTTGTCGCCTTCTTCGGAGCGGTGCCGCCCAGCCGCAGGGTGCCGTCCTTGAACTCGATCTCAAGGCCCGAGGCCGCCTCTGCCCCGGCCTTCGTCGTGACGACGTGGCCATCGCCCCGCACCACCGCATAGCCCCGGTCCAGCGTCGCCTTGTAGGACAGCGTCTCGGCCAGTCGTCCCAGCGCATCGAGCCGCTTGGCCAGATCGCCCACGCGCTGCGTCTGCGCCGCGTCCAGCCGTTTCGACAGGTTCGCCAGCCGCTCTTGTCCCGCCGCAACCTCGCGCCGGATCGGACGCGGGCTCAGCCGCGCCGCGACGGCCCCCAGCCGGTCGCGTTTCTGCACCGCCAGCCGGTCAAGGGCGGGCGCAAGCCGCGCGGCGCGGTCCGTCAGCCGCCCACGTTCGACGTTGACCGCACGCACCAGCACCGAAGGCCGCAAGCTGCCCGCGCCCTCGCTCAGCCGCAACCGCTGCCGATCCACCAGCCGCCGCAAGCCCTGCGGCAGCCGATCCCCGGTCACGTCGAGGCGCTGTCTCGGCCCGGTCAGCAATTCCTCGGCCCGGGGCAGGGCGCGCGCCACGTCGCGCAGGCGCTGGCCCCGGGCCTCGATCCGCTGACCCATCGCGCGGGTCATCCGCGCGCCCATGTCGCCCACGAATCCCAGCAGGTCGAGCCGCACTGGAACCGCCAGTTCCGCCGCTGCCGTGGGCGTGGGCGCGCGCCGGTCGCTGACATAGTCGATCAGGGTCGTATCCGTCTCATGCCCGACGGCGGATATCAGCGGAATCTCCGAGGCCGCCGCCGCGCGCGCGACGATTTCCTCGTTGAAGCCCCACAGGTCCTCGACCGAGCCGCCACCGCGTGCGACGATCAGCAGGTCGGGCCGGGGCAGGGCGCCGCCGGGTGTCATCCGGTTGAACCCTTCGATGGCGCGCGCCACCTCGGGCGCGCAGCTTTGGCCCTGCACGGCGACCGGCCAGATCAGCACCTTGCGCGGAAAGCGGTCGCGCAGGCGATGCAGGATGTCGCGGATCACCGCGCCGGAGGGCGAGGTCACGACCCCGATGATCTCCGGCAGATAGGGCAGGCGCTGCTTGCGCTCGGGCGCAAACAACCCCTCGGCCTGCAGCGCCGCCTTGCGCTTTTCCAGCATGGCCATCAGCGCGCCCATGCCCGCCGGTCGGATGTCATCCAGCACGATCTGGTATTTCGACTGGCCGGGGAAGGTGGTCATCTTGCCGGTGGCGATGACCTCCATCCCCTCCTCGGGCGGGGTGTCGAGACGCGCGGCAACACCTTTCCACATCACGGCGGAAATGACCGCGCGGTCGTCCTTGAGGTCCAGATAGACATGCCCCGACCGCGGACGCGACACGCGCCCGACCTCGCCGCGCACCCGCACGTAGGAAAATTCCCCCTCGATGGTGCGCTTCACCGCGCCCGCCAGTTCGGAAACGGAAAATTCCGGCGTATTGCCGTCAGGTCCTTCGTCGATCAGATCCATGTCACCGCTCGCTTGCCCTTGTGCCCGCATCACCTTAAAGCAAGCGCAAATCCTGCAAAACCACCCCCAAGGCTTCTTTGGTCCAAAAATACCTCGGGGGTCCGGGGGTTGACCCCCGGTCCGACCGAACACAAGGAGCGCACCCATGAATATCCTCATCCTCGGCAGCGGCGGGCGCGAACATGCGCTGGCCTGGGCGACGCTGCAGAACCCGAAATGCGACAAGCTGATCGTGGCGCCGGGCAATGCGGGGATCGCGCAGATCGCCGAGTGCGCGACCCTGAACATCGAGGATGGCGCCGCCGTCACCGAATTCTGCGCCGAGAACAGCATCGATCTGGTCATCATCGGCCCCGAGGCGCCACTGGCCGCCGGGGTGGCCGACACGCTGCGCGACGCGGGCTTTGCCACCTTCGGTCCGTCTGCCGCCGCCGCGCGGCTTGAGGCGTCGAAGTCTTTCACCAAGGAAATCTGTGACGCCGCCAACGCGCCCACCGCCGCCTATGGTCATTTCACCGATGCCGACGCGGCCAAGGCGCATGTCCGCGGCCAAGGCGCGCCGATCGTGATCAAGGCCGATGGTCTTGCCGCAGGCAAGGGCGTGATCATCGCCGAGACCGTCGATCAGGCCTGCGCCGCGATTGACGACATGTTCGGCGGGGCCTTCGGCCAAGCCGGGGCCGAGGTGGTGATCGAGGAATTCATGACCGGTGAAGAGGCGTCCTTCTTCATCCTCGTCGATGGCGAGACCTGCCTGCCCATCGGCACGGCTCAAGACCACAAACGCGTGGGCGAGGGCGATACCGGCCCGAATACCGGCGGCATGGGCGCTTATTCCCCCGCGCCTGTCCTGACCGACGAGATCGCGCAGATCGCCATGGACCAGATCATCCGTCCCACCATGGCGGAAATGGCCCGGCGCGGCATGCCCTATCAGGGCGTGCTCTATGCCGGTCTGATGATCGAGAACGGTTTGCCGCGGCTGGTCGAATACAACGTCCGCTTTGGCGACCCCGAATGCCAAGTGCTGATGCTGCGCCTTGGCGCGCAGGCGCTCGACCTGATGCAGGCCTGCGCCGAGGGGCGCTTGACCGAGGCGCGGGTCACATGGGCCGACGATCACGCCATGACCGTGGTGCTGGCCGCGCAGGGCTATCCCGGTTCCTATGAAAAGGGCAGCGAGATCAAGGGTCTGGACAAGCTGCCCGAGGACAGCTTTCACATGACCTTCCATGCCGGGACGAAGGCCAAGGACGGCAAGATCACCGCGACCGGGGGCCGCGTGCTGAACGCCACGGCACGCGGTGCAACGCTGGCCGAAGCGCGCGATCGCGCCTATGCGCTGGTCGACGGCATCGATTGGCCCGAAGGTTTCTGCCGCCGTGACATCGGCTGGCGTGCGCTCTGAGGCCAGAGCGCAGGTGATCGAGGCCGCGTTTCCTCGGCGTCCGGGCGCGCTGCCGCTACGTTGGGTGCTGCGGAACGCGATCCTGACCGGTCCCGAAGGGACTTGCGATCTGGGCGCGGTCCAGAACGTCACGCTGCGGGTCAGCCGCGCCGACGGGACCGTCTACCGCGACCTGATCCTGAGCCATCCCGACGGGACGTGGCAGGTCACCTGCGCCGGTCCCCAAGGTGAACCGCAGCCGGCATTCGAGCGGTTGCTGAGCGCGATCGTCGCGGCTTTGCCGTCCGGTGTTCCGGCCCAACTGGAACAGGGGCGGCTGCCCGACTGGCCCAAGCATCTGCTGGGCTGGTTCGCGCTGATCGTGGCCGTGGCGCTGGGTTGGCGGGCGGGCGTCATCGGCCTGACCGGCGACCGCATGGCGCTGGTCGCCGCGCCCATGCTGATCCTTGCGGCCATCGGCGTCACGCTGATCCTCAGCTATCGCCCGCGTCCACGGCTGTCGATGGCAATCCCCGTCAGCCAACTGCCGATTGCATCGAAAACGCTTTAGACCGCGCAGATCACGTGCCGTATGCGCGGGTTTCGCCCATCACATCCTCGGCCGCCGCGATCAAGACGGCGGCGACAGCGTCGCACTCGGCTTCCGTCAGGCGGGCGGGCAGGCGGGTGTCGCAGGCGCGCATCAGCATGGCACGGGTGCGCGGCAACTCGCGGCTTTCGGGCAGGAATTGCCAGTTCCAGAAGGCGCGCGCATTGTCCGTCGACAGGCCAAAGACCTGAACCTTGACGCCCCGCGCCTCGGCGGCCTCGGCAAAGGCGCGCACATCTGCGTCGCTCATCCCGCATAGATTGAATTGCAGCGAATCCGGCGCGCGCTCTTCGGGCGGCAGTTTCGCGGGGACCGAGATCCACGGGCTCTGCTCGATCAACGCCGCGACCTGATCGTGATTGCGACGGCCATCGCGCACCCGGCGCGCGATCTGAGCGATCTGAGGCCGGATCACCGCCGCCGACAGGTTCGACATGCGCAGGTTATACAGCGGCAGCTTGTTCTGCCAGCGGGCAAAGGCCTGCTCCAATTCGGCGGAATTGTCGCCGCGCGCCAGATGCTTGCGCCAATTGTGCTCATAGGCGCCCGACAGGATCACCGCGCGCGCCACCACATCCGCATCGTCGGTGATCAGGATGCCGCCTTCGCCCGCGTTCAGCAGCTTGTAGCTTTGAAAGCTGAAACAGCCGATGCGCCCGATCGTGCCGATCTTTTGCCCGTGCCATGTGGTGCCAAGGCTGTGCGCCGCGTCCTCGATCACCGGGATGTCGCGGGCGTTGCACAGCGCCATGATCGCGTCCATGTCGGATGTGTGCCCGCGCATATGGCTGACGATCACAGCCTGAACGCCGTCCAGCTGCGCCTCGAAGTCCTTGAGATCGATGCGGTAATTCTCGCCCACCTCGCACAGCACGGGGATGCAGTCCGCATGCACGACCGAAGAGGGCACGGCGGCAAAGGTAAAGCCCGGCATCAGCACACGCGCGTCGCGCGGCAGCCCCAGCGCCTTGAGCGACAGGAACAGCGCCGCCGAACAGCTGCTGACGGCCAGCGCGTATTTCACGCCCATCTCTGCGGCGAACTCGGCCTCCAGCAAGGCAACCGGAGCATCCTCGGGCGCGGTGTAGCGGAACAGGTCGCCGGTCTGCAAAAGCCGGTCGATCTCGGCGCGGGCGTCCTCGGGGATGGGCTCGGCATGGTGCATATTCGGAAGCATGTTTTCGATTCCTGAAATCTCGATTTTCAGAAATGTAAAACAGGCCGCAGGTGCAGGCCAACGAAACTTTTGCGACATCGCGTCACGATCGGCGTGTGTGCCTTCAGAACCCCAGCTTGTCGCGCAGGGCGAACCAGCTCATCGCCAGCACCAACAAGGGCGAGCGCAGCCGCGCGCCGCCGGGAAAGGCGGGCGCGGGCAGGGCGGCGAAGGCATCGAACCCCTCGGCCTGACCCTGCACGGCGCGGGCCATCAACTGCCCGGCCTGCACCGCGTTGCCGACCCCGTGCCCGGAATAGCCCGAGACGGACAGCACGTTCGGGGCAAGGCGGGCCAGATGCGGCAGGCGCTTCATGGTGATCGCCAGCGTGCCGCCCCACGCATAGTCCAGCTTCACGTCGCGCAGGTGCGGATAGACTTGCGTCAAGGGCTTGCGCACGGTCGCGCGAATGTCCGACGGAAAGCGGTAGCCATAGCTTTCACCGCCGCCGAACAGCAGGCGGCCGTCATGGCTGAGCTTCCAGTAATTGACCACGAAACGGTCGTCGCAGACGGCCACATCGCGGGTCAGGACCTCCTGCGCGCGCGCGCCCAGCGGCTCTGTGGCCACGACGAAGTTGTTGATCGGCATGACGCGCGTAGCGACTCGCGGTTCCAGCCCGCCAAGATAGCCGTTGCAGCCGAGGATCAGGTGATCGGCGATCACGGCGCCCTGCGCCGTCTCGACACGGACCTTGGTACCGTGTTCGATCCGTGTCACGAGGCTGCGTTCAAAGACCCGCGCCCCTGCCGCATCCGCCGCCCGCGCCAATCCCAGCGCCAGCGCCAGCGGATGCAGATGCGCCGCCCCCATGTCCAGCACGCCGCCGACCAATCCGGGCGAGGGGCACAGCGCCTGAAACGCCTCGCGACCCAACACCTCCAACCCATAGCCATAGCGCGCCGACATGTGCTCGGCATAATCGTGCAGGTCCCTCACCGACCCGTCCGAAGACCCCGCCCAAGCCACGCCGTCCCGCAGGTGACAGTCGATCCCGTGACGCGCAACCAGATCGCGGACCAAGGCCTTGGCCGCTTCGCCGAAATCCCACATGCGGCGCGCATCATCCCGCCCGATCAACCCTTCCAGCTTCATCTGGTCAAGCCGCTGCCCCGATCCAAGCTGCCCGCCATTGCGCCCCGACGCGCCAAAGCCCACGCGATGCGCCTCCAGCAGCACCACATCCAGCCCGGCCTCGGCCAGATGCAAGGCCGCCGACAGGCCGGTATAGCCGCCCCCAACCACGCAGACATCGGCGCGCACCTCCCCCTCGATCGCGGGAAACTGCGCCAGCGCCTCGGTCGAGGCCGCATACCAGCTGTCGGGATAAGCCCCGGTGCGATCGTTGGAAAACAGCAGATTCATATCCGCTCCCATGCTTCTTCTGGCCCAAAATACCGCGGGGGTTTGGGGGCAGAGCCCCCAAGGCCTGCGCGGCCCGAGCGCATGATCGACCTGCGCGGCGCAGCCGCTCCGCCAGATCGACCGCCTCAGACGTTCAGCAGCAGAAATTCCCGCTCCCAAGGCGAGATCACCTGAAGGAACTCGTTGTATTCGGCCCGTTTCACGATCCCGTAGACACGGGCGAAATCCGGTCCCAGCACGCCGTGCAGGGCCTCCGATTCGTCGAAGATGTCCAACGCCTCGCCCAGTGTGCGGGGGATGTCGCCTTCGCCTTCATAGGCATCGCCCTTGAACTGCTTGGACGGCCAGCGTTCCTCCATCAGCCCAAGATAGCCGCAGGCCAGCGAGGCCGCGATCCCCAGATACGGGTTGCAATCCATCCCGGCCAGACGGTTCTCGACCCGGCGCGCCTCGGGTCCCGACAGGGGAATGCGGATGCCGGTCGTGCGGTTGTCTCGCCCCCATTCGAGGTTGATCGGCGCCGCATGGTCGCGCACGTAGCGGCGGTAGCTGTTCACATAAGGCGCAAGCACCGCGATGGCCGAGGGCAGATGCGTCTGCAATCCGCCGATGAACTGAAAGAACGCGTCCGTTTCGCCCCCCTGAGGCCCGGAGAACAGGTTCTTGCCGGTCTCGCGGTCGAGGATCGAGTGGTGGATATGCATTGCGCTGCCCGGCTCCTGCGCGATCGGTTTCGCCATGAAGGTGGCAAAGCAATTGTGCCGCAGCGCCGCCTCGCGGATCAGCCGTTTGAAATAAAAGACCTCGTCCGCCAGCCGCACCGGGTTGCCGTGGCGCAGGTTGATCTCCAACTGACCGGCACCGCCTTCCTGCGTGATGCCGTCGATCTCAAAGCCTTGCGCCTCGGCGAAGTCATAGATGTCGTCGATCACCGGGCCGAATTCGTCCACGGCGGTCATGCTGTAAGCCTGTCGCGCGGCGGCGGGGCGGCCAGAGCGGCCCATCATCGGCTCGATCTCCTTGGCCGGGTCGATGTTGCGCGCGACCAAGTAGAATTCCATCTCGGGGGCTACGACCGGCTCCCATCCCTGATCGCGATACAACTGCACCACGCGCTGCAAGACATTGCGCGGGCTGTAGGGGACCGGCGTACCATGCCGGTCGAACGCATCGTGGATCACCTGCAACGTCCAGTCCCCGGTCCATGGGGCGGCGGTCGCGGTGGAATAGTCCGGTCTCAGGATCATGTCCTTTTCGATAAAGCCGTCCTCGTCATTGGCATCGGACCAATCGCCGGTGATCGTCTGGAAGAAGATCGAATCCGGCAGGTGGAAATGTGGCTGGCGCGCGAACTTGGTCGCGGGCACCGCCTTGCCGCGCGCGATCCCGGGCAGGTCCGAAATGATGCATTCGACTTCATCCAGCCGCCGTTCCGCAAGGTACTCCCGCGCGGCCTCGGGGATGCTGTCGGTCCACTCGCTGGTCATGAAATCTTCCTTTCCCTGAAAAACAGGCCGATCTGCTGCGCGATATCGTTCCGGTCCAGCGGCGTGCCCAGCCGCGCCTGCGCCGCCTCCAGCTGTGCATCGGGCACCACGCCGCGCCCGCGCGTCGCGATCAGCCCGGCAGGAAAGACGTCGTCGAATTCGGGATGCGGCTGCACGGTATAGGCCTTGCCCGGATAGAGCAACGCCGCATGGGCGCAGAAATCGTTGCGCGCCACGGTCTGCGCCCCCTCGGGCGGGGTGATGACCTGATCCTGATGCCAAGCCTGAATCGTCTTCTGCCCGTCGGGAAAGTCATAGACCTGCGGACCGATCGACCAGCCGCCCTTGAACTTTTCCACATGGCCACCCAGCGCCTGCGCGATCACCTGATGGCCAAAGCAAACGCCGACCAGAGGCACATCCGCCGCGATGATGTCGCGAATGAACGCCTCCAGCGGGGGCAGCCACGGGTGATCCTCGTAGACACCGTGGCGCGAGCCGGTGATCAGCCAGCCATCCGCGTCCCTAGGGGCGTCGGGAAACGCGCCGTCGACCACCGCCCATGTCTGAAAGTCAAACCCCTGTCGGGCCAGAAGGCTTTCGAACATGACGGGGTATTCGCCGGTTTCGTCCCGGAGTTCATCGGGGACCTTGCCGGTCTGCAATATGCCGATTTTCATCGTTCACCTGTTGTCTTCTGCCCGCCAGTTCACACCGTATCGAGGTAGATTTCCACCTGCTCCTGGCGAGTCAACTCGTCCATGTCGCGCAATTCCTGACGCTTGGTCATCAGGTAATTGTCGATCAAGGTCTGGGGAAAGATGCGCGCCATGATCTCGGACCCGTCCATCGCATCGATGGCGCTGGCCCAGTCGGTGGGCATCGACGCCAACGTGTCGTTGTCATAGGCCGAGCCGGTGATCGGGGCGGGGGGCATCCGCGCATCCTCGATGCCGATCAAGGCCGCGCCGAGCATGGCGGTCAGGGCGAGGTAAGGGTTCACGTCACCACCCGCCACCCGATGCTCGATCCGGCGGCTCTTCGGCGGACCGGAGGGCACGCGGATCGCGGCGGTGCGGTTCTCATAGGCCCAGCAGATTTCCGTGGGCGCATGCGCGTCGGGCACCAGCCGGTCATAGCTGGTCAGGTGCGGCGCAAAGATCAGCGCCGAATCGTGCATCGCCGACAGGCAGCCTTGAATGGCGTGACGCAACGTGTCGGTGCCGCGCTCGGTGCCATCGTCGAAGATGTTCACGCCGTCGCGGTCCAGCACCGAGAAATGCGCGTGCATGCCAGAGCCCGCATAATCCTCGTAAGGTTTCGCCATGAAGCTCGCGGCAAAGCCATGCCGCCGCGCCAACCCCTTGACCATCTGCTTGAACAGCCACGCATCGTCGGCGGCTTTCAGGGGGTCGGCCTGATGCATCAGATTGATCTCGAACTGGCCCCAACCGGCTTCGGAAATCGCGCTGTCGGCGGGGATGTCCATCGCCTCGCAGGCATCGTAGAGATCGGTGAAGAACTGGTCGAACGCGTCCAGCGCCCGGATCGACAGGATCTCGGCGGCCTGCCTGCGCTTGCCGGAGCGCGGGCTGATCGGCACCTGCAAATGCCGCCCGCTATCGTCGATGAGGAAGAATTCCAGCTCGACCGCGACGACCGGCGTCAGGCCCTTGTCCTTGAACCGTTGCGAGATCTGCGCCAGCGCCTGCCGGGGATCGCCGTCATAGGGGCGGCCATCCTCGTGGAACATCCATATCGGCAGCAGGGCGGTCGGTGCCTCCAGCCACGGCATGGGGACGAACCCGCGCTCGGTCGGGAACAATAGCCCGTCGCGGTCGCCGCTCTCGAACACCAGCGGCGAGCCTTCGATATCCTCGCCCCAGATGTCCAGCGACAGGACGGACATGGGGAATTTCGTGCCTTCGGTCAGGGTCTTCAGCGCCGAGCCGATGGGCATGCGCTTGCCGCGCGCCACGCCGTTCAGATCACAGGCGGCGGCGCGGATGGTGCGGACCTGCGGATGGTCGCGCAGCCATTTCTCGGGGGTGGACATGGTGCCTCGTCATATTTTGATCAAATTATGGTAGCGAGGCGGACGGGGGCTTGGCAAGGGGGTTTGCGGTCACTGACGTCACATCATCAACGCCACCAGGGCCAGCTCTACCGGAAGAAGAAACAGTGCAGTGACGCCGAGGAACAGCAAACTGCGTCTGGTCATCGACATTTCGTAATAGGCGGGCAGGGCGCGCGCGGCGAAATACGCCGCCAGTACAAGCGCCAGCCGCAGCACATATGCAAAGAAAACAATGGTCATAAAACAGCCTCTGTCAGCGCGGGTCCGAGACAGGAGGTAAGTCTGAAATCCACCAAAAGCTATGATCCCGGTCACAGCCGACCGCTCCAAGCGCACAATCTTGGGTGGAATGTCAGCAGACAGGCAGCTTGCCCATTACCTGATCAGGTTGGGTCTGATCCGCAGCCTCGCGCGCCCGTGTTGCGGCAAGTGCCGGTTGAGCCGTCGGTTGATCAGCCCGAACAGGCTGATCACGACCAGCGTCAGCAGGATGAAATAGCCCGCAAGGATCGGGTAGGGCACGAAGGGGTTGAAGGTCTTGTCCGCGAAATAGCTCGCGTAATACAGCGCGTCCCCCTGTTGCCGCCATGCCGGAAAGCCCGAGAAATAGACCAGCGTCGTGGCGTGAAACAGAAAGATCGCCTCGTTGGTATAGGCGGGCCAAGCCAATCGCAGCATCGTCGGCCATGTGATTTTGCGAAACCGCGCCAGTCCCGAAAATCCGTAGGCATCCGCCGCCTCCATGTCGCCCTTGGGGATCGACAGCAACGCGCCGTAAAAGATTTCGCCGGAATAGGCGGCGGTGTTGAGGAACAGCACGATCAACGCGCCCAGCCACGCGGCGCTGAACGGGTCGAAGATCGGCGAGACGCCTTTGAGGCTGAGAAACAGGAAATAGGCAAAGAAGAACTGGATGAACAGCGGGCTGCCGCGAAAGACAAAGATGAACCATTCCGATGGCTTGCGGACCAACGGGTTGCGCGCGGCCTTGCCAAGCGCCACCGCCGTCGCAAGAAAGAAGCCCGACATCAGCGCCAGCACACCGAAATAGATGTTCCACAACATTCCCGAACCAATCAGCGTGACCTGTTGGCAGAGCGTGAAGTTGTCCCGCGGCAAGAGCCGCTCGCCGATGCCCAGCGACCGCAACCCGTAATCGGCGATAGTTTCCCAGCAACTCACGCATGGCCTCCCGGTTTCTTCTGGCCCGAAATACCGTGGGGGGAGGCTCGCAGAGCCGGGGGGCAAAGCCCCCCTCGACCGGTCCGCACCATCACGCAGCCTTCCTTTGTGCTTCGCCACCCGTGGTGGCCTGCCCATGGGTCAGCCGCGCCATCAGCCGGTCGAGGAACACCTCGGAGAGCTTCGTGAATCCAAGGTAGAACACCAACAGCGCGAAAAAGTACCACATCCGCCAGTCGGGATGCGGGTAGTCTGTGAACCGCGCAGTCTTTGCCCCGCCCAATTCGCGCGCCCAATAGACGATGTCCTCGACCCCCAGCAGGAACAGCAGCGGGGTCGCCTTGATCAGCACCATCCACAGGTTCGACAGGCCCGGCAGCGCATAGACCCACATTTGCGGCACCAATATCCGCCAGAATGACTGGCGCGGCGACATGCCATAGGCCTCCGCCGTTTCCAGCTGTGCGCGCGGCACGGCGCGCATGGCCCCGTATAGGACATTGGCGGCAAAGGCCCCGAACACGATGGAGAAGGTCAGCACCGCCAGCGAGAACCCGTAGACCTCATGCACCCATTGCGCCGCGTTGCCCAAGGGCAGCTTGGCATCGGCACACACGACGAAGTCGTTGCCCTGCCGGATCGGCTGGTCCCAGTCGGGACATTTGACCTTGTGGCGCAGCCATTCAAAGGCCTGATCCAGTGCGATGACGAAGAAGAGGAAAAACGCGATGTCCGGCACGCCGCGGACGATGGCGATATAGGCCTTGCCCAGCCAAGCCAGCGGCAGAAAGCGCGACCGCGCCGCCGCCGCCGCGCCAAAGCCGAAGGCCAGCGCGACCGGGGCGGAGATCGCCAGCAGCAGCAACACGGTTCCCACCGACCAATAGATCGCCATGTGCTTGCCCGTGGTCAGGTAGCACGCCAGCCAGGCGAGGCCGTCTAGGCTCGAAGGATCGGTACAAAAACCAAACATTGTGACAGCGTGCAGGGCGGGGACAAGCCCCGCCCCCCTCGATCAGAAGGTTGCGCCAAGCTCCCATTTCTCGATCAGGGCGTTGAGCGAGCCATCGTCCTTCATCGACTGGATTGCGGCGTCGAATTTCTCGCGAAGCTCACCGTCGCTTTCGCGCAGGCCCATGCCGACGCCACCACCGATCAGCACATCCTGTTCCAGCAGGACGAGATCGGCATTCTCGTCGGCGATCGGCTGAAGATAGGCCTTGTCGGCCAGCACCGCATCCGCCTCGCCATTGCGCACGGCCGCGACCGTTTCGTCGGGCGTTGCGAATTCGACCAGCGTGGCCCCCATTTCGGCGATGTACGAAGCCTGGATCGTGCTGGCCTGCGCCGCGATCACGCCGCCCTCCAGATCAACCTCGGCACCATCGAGCGCCAGATAGGCCGAAGGGTCGGGCTGCGTGTAGTTCTGGGTGAAGTCGATCACCTCGTCGCGCTCAGCGGTGATCGACATGCCGGCGATGATCGCGTCGTAGTTGCCCGAAACGAGGTTCGGGATGATCGAATCCCACTCGTTCGTCACCCATTCGCAGGTCAGTTCCGCGCGCGTGCACAGCTCGTCGCCCAACTCGCGCTCGAACCCGTCGACCTCGCCGGCATCGTTGATGAAGTTGTACGGAGGGTAGGCGCCCTCGGTGCCCAGCCGCACGACCGAGTGGCTTTCGGCGAATGCGGCACCGGCCATCATCGCCAATGCGGCGGTTCCAATCAGCAGGTTTTTCATTGTCTTGCTCCCTGTGTGGTTACGGCAGGACGGGTCCGAACCCATCCTACGCTTCAGACATGCGTGGTGGACTTCAGGAACCCACGCAGCCGTTCCGATTTCGGCGCGCCGAACAGTGTCTCCGGCGGGCCTTCTTCCTCGATCAGGCCCTGATGCAGAAAGACCACGTGGTCACTGACATCGGCGGCCATCTTCATGTCATGGGTCACGATCATCATCGTCCGCCCCTCGCGGGCGAGATCCTTGATGACCTTGATGACCTCCTGTTCCAGTTCCGGGTCCAGCGCACTGGTCGGCTCGTCGAACAGCAGCGCCTCGGGCTCCATGCACAAGGCCCGCGCGATTGCGGCGCGCTGCTGCTGTCCGCCGGACAGCTGCGCCGGGTAGACGTCACATTTGTCGCCGATCCCGACCTTGTCGAGATACCCGCGCGCGGCCTCTTCCACCTCGGCCCGGTCGCGGCCCAGAACGGTCAGCGGGGCCTCCATGACATTTTGCAGGATGGTCATATGCGCCCACAGGTTGAACTGCTGAAAGACCATGGACAGGTTCGTGCGGATGCGCAGCACCTGTTTCGGATCGGAGGGCCGCCGCGCATGTCCCGTGCCCTTCCAGGTCACGGGCTCGCCCTTGAAGAGGATGTCGCCCTGTTGGCTGTCCTCCAGCAGGTTGCAGCAGCGCAGGATCGTCGATTTCCCCGAGCCGGAGGACCCGATCAGCGACACCACGTCCCCTTTCTTCGCGGCGATGCTGACGCCCTTGATGACCTCCAACTCGCCATAGGCCTTGTGAAGGTTGCGAATTTCGATGACGGGGCTCTGTGCGCTCACGTCCTACCCTGCGAGTTTTTGACTTGGCGGTCAGATTGACGCGAAACGGACCACGGATGCAACGTAGAAAAGCGATCGGCCACGCAGCTGACGCGACGTGAGGCCGCGTCAGGCCGGTTGTGGCGCGGGAATGGGCAGATCCAGATAGGCGCGCTCGGGCAGGGGCACGAGCCCGTGGATCGACAGCGTTTCGCGCAACTCCGTGTCCATGCGGTCGATGGCCCGGATGAGGGCGCTGCGCAGGGTGTCTGAATCCTGCGACAGGCTGGTGATATAGGGCGTCGAGGGGGTCGGCTGCGTCCGGTCGACCGTGCGCAGCCGGGCCGCGCGGTCCGGATCGTGGCGTTCGATCAGGCGCCAGCTCTGCGCATCGATCGCCGCAAGATCGGCGCGGTCCTCGGCGACCATGATCGAAGACAGGACATGGCCCCCGCTTTCGCCGGTGATCGTCGGCACGACGCCCAGCGTCTTGCCATGCTCGGTCAGTGCGACATGGCCCGATTGGCTGTGCTGCTGGTTGATCACCACTCGGGCGCCGAAAAGCTCGCGCAAGCTGCGCGGGTCGTCGGCACGCGCCACCAAGACGCTGTTGTAATAGCCCGGCGGACAGCCGGGCAGGCGGTAATCCGGGCTGCCCAGCAGGTGAACCTTGCCATGCAGCCGCATCCGGTAGGGCAGGTTGCAGGTCTGCGCCAGCACAAGATCCGGTGACAGCCAAAGATCCCAAGTGTCGATATCGCGCGTCAAGGCAACGGGGCCAAAGCCCAACTCGTCGCGGATCAGCGCCCAGAACGCCTCATTCGCCTCGGTGGTGCCGGGGCGGTCATACATCGGCAGACCGGCGATCATGACGCCTTTTCGACCCGCTGACGGGCCAGCGCGCTGTCCCGGTCGCTGATGCCGAGCAGGTTCGAGACAAGGCGCAGCAGCGCATCTTCGGACGCGTCGCGCACCCCGTCTGCCAGCACGACCTGCCACAGCGCCTCGATCACGCCGATCCGGTCCTCGTAGGCCACCGCGTCCTTGATGGCGCGGGTAAAGCGGACCGTATCGGGGGCCTCGGCTTCCAGCGCCTCGGCCTCGCCGCGCAGTTTCGACGCCTCGAAGGGCAACAGGCCAAAGCGCGTCGCGGCGATGCGGTCGATGCGCTGCCGCTCTTCGTCGTCGTAGGATTCGTCGGATCGGGCGACCCGCACCAGTAACGCGGTCAGCGCAAGCCGGGCGTCTTCGTCGGGCAGGGGGGCGGGTTGCGGCGCGGTCAGGCGCTTGAGGAAATCAGCAAACATGACTGGGATATAGCCAGCCGCGTATCGCGCGGCAATGGGTCAGGGGATCACGGCGGCGGCACGGGCCGCCTCGTTGTCGGCGCGGGCGACGCCCAACATGTCCTCGACCAGCCGGACCAGTTCGGCCTCGCGTTCGACCACCAGACCATCGGAATGCGCGACCTCCCACAGGGCCTGCGTCTTTTCCAGACGGTGGGTGTAGTCGACCGAATCGCGGATCAGCGCCGCCATATGCGCGTCATCCTCGATGCCATGGGCCAGCTTTTCGCAGACCGCCCGCATCTTGGCGGCCTCGATCGGGTTCAGGCCGTAAGCCTTGGCAAGGATACGATCGATCGACTCGATTTCCTCGAAGAGATAAGCGTTGTCCGCCTGCGCCACCCGCACCAGCAGCGCCCCCAGCGCATAGCGCGCATCCAGCGGCGGCAGGGGTGCTTCGGGTGCGCTCTTGCGGTGAAAGAACTGTGTCAGACGTTCGAACATGCGGGCCCTCGTTTTTCGGGAAACCTAACATGGGTCCGCGCCCCCGCCACGGGGAAAATCGCGTTACCGTTGCAAGGTTTGAAACAGGTTGGTCAGCCGCGCGGCCTCATCCGATAGGCCCCAAGGCGGGTTCACGATGAACATGCCGGAGCCCACCATCCGATGCCCCTCGCGCGCCGGGGGGAAGCTGACCTCGTGGCGCAGCGCCTCCGGGTGCTGGGCTTCGAGCGCGCGCAGCATGGGTGCGTGGGGCGCGTCGGTCAGGATCGGATACCACAGCGCGATGATGCCGACATTCCATTTCCTCGCAAGCGTCGCGGTGAATTTCGGAACGGTCGCGTAGTCGGTTTTGACCTCCCAACTGGGGTCGATCAGGATCATCCCCCGGCGGGGATCGGGCGGGCAGAGGCTTTGCGCGCATGCAAAGCCATCTTGTTGATACGTCTTGGTGTTCGGCGCTTTGACGGTGCTGCGCAGGGCGGCGTATTCCTGCGGATGCAGCTCTGCGAGGTGCAGCGTATCGCAGGGGCGCAAAAGCGTTTGCGCGATGATCGGTGAGCCGGGATAGGCGGCGGGGCCGTGCTGGTTCTGGATGGCGTGCAGCGCTTTGGTGTAGGGATGATCCGCCGCAAAAGCCTGCGCCAGCCTGCTGATCCCCTGCTGCGCCTCGCCGGTCTTGGTCGCCTCGGGCGCGGTCAAGTCATACAGGCCCCGGCCCGAATGGGTTTCGAGATACGAGACCGGCTTGTCCTTGCGCGTCAGGTAATCGAGCGCGCTGGCGAGCAGCGCGTGTTTGTGGACATCGGCCAGATTTCCGGCGTGGTAGGCGTGTTGATAAGAGAGCATCGCAGGGCCGCTTGTCTTGGTGTTTGTGCCTTACTAGGCCAGTTGCGCAACGGGTGCGAGGGTCTTGCAGGGCGCGTGGCATGTCGTAAGGTCTGGTCCGATTGCACGGAGAGGTTTGATGAAGGCATTGGCCGAGCACGAGGCCCGCGACAAGGAGTTGCTGGAATACCTGCGGGTTTACGTGATGATCTGGCAAAAGATCGACTTCATCTGGGGGATGTTCATCACCTCCTACATTCCGCTGTTCGGGTTCCTGCATTTCTATCCGGGGGAAATGGGCTTTGCCTTTGCGGCACTGTTTGCGCTGGCCATCGCGGCCTTTACCTATGTGAACGCGCAGGCGCTGCGGCAGCATTACGACATCGCCGTGACCATGAGCCGGGAATTCCGGCGGTACAACAAGGGGTTCCCGGATCTGAACGGCGCATTGCTGCGCACGGCACATGACGGGCGGGCGCGGATGGTGCTGTTTACCCACTGGTTCGCGTTTTCGGGGTTCTTGTACCTGATGGGCGAGCGGGTCGGCCATTCGGTCTGTTCCGAAGCAAGCGGCTGGGTGTGTTTGTGGCTGGCTGTGATGGGGTGAAACCCGGTTCGCGCTACGCGCGATGAACCGTCCGGGGGACGGTTCAAGGGTTTCACGCGCTCAGCGCCGGGGGCGGTTGGTCTGGGCGGATTGGGTATGAGGTCCCGGGTCAAGCCCGGGACGAGAGGCGCGGGAAATGAATTTGTCAATAATCAATAAAGCGCTCGTTTAAGTATCCGAATTGTCCCTTGCAACTTCCGGCCAACGGTGTAACCCCCACTAATCTAGTGCCTAGGTAGTCTACGGCCAAGTCCGAAGTTTCTAACGGCACGCTCCCGCGAATTTGGCATATCCTTGGTTTGGAGCAATCGATGTTGTTCAGGTCGACCCCCCGAAAAGCATCTTTGGCTTGCGCTCCGGTCAATCCTACCCAGGTAGCGATGACCTCTGGAGTAATCGAGCCACCTGTCAAAAGACTGCCAAGCTGAAGCTGCATTTGAATGTCAGGCCGTTCACAAATTATTCCAAGTGTGATCTCTGTTTGCTCAGGTGTAAGGTAAATCTCACCGTAGTTGCCATTCCGCGCGTTAAAGCGTGCGTCGACCAGAGTGCTCTTCAAGGCATCAGCAAGCTTGAGAATGCACTCACGACCTTTTTCAAGAAATTTCAGCCGCTCGTTGTCGGGCAGCGTTTCTAAGAGATCGGGGCTTACCTCAACAGAGCTTCCCCCGAAATTATCCAGTAGTTGTCCCGCCCCTTCTTTTCTAAGCTCTCGATCATACTTGTCTATCTTGCCGTACAAACAAGCGGCAATGTAATCTCGGCGCTCTTCTGAACTTAGTTCAAGTTTTTCCGCTAAAGCGCTCCCTGCTCCAACGGTAAAGCAAGCCATGCACAGCAAAAAGCATAAATTTTTCATGTACTTTAATCCTTGAACACATCCGACGATAGGAACCCAAAGAACGCCCCAATCAGTCCGATAACAAAATCCTTCGAGATCGGATAATACCATTGCCGAAAATTAGGGCCTACAAGCTCAGCAAGAGCACCGATCACAATTACCAGTATAAGAGCCGCTGAATAGAAATAAAGTCCGTAGCGCTTATTCATACAGGCTTCCTCTGCTTCTACAGTTCACACCAACCGCGACACCTCTTTCGCCGCTCTCACAAAATCCCTGAACAAGGGATGCGGGTCAAAGGGTTTTGACTTCAGTTCGGGGTGGAATTGTACGCCGATGAACCACGGGTGGTCGGGCCATTCGACGATCTCGGGCAGTTTGCCGTCGGGGGACATGCCAGAGAAGCACAGGCCAGCCTCTTCGAGGCGGTCCTTGTAGGTGATGTCGACCTCGTAGCGGTGGCGGTGGCGTTCGTCGATGGCGGTGGTGCCGTAGATCTCGGCGACCTTGGAGCCTTCGGTCAGGACCGCGTCATAGGCGCCAAGGCGCATGGTGCCGCCCTTGTCGTCACCGACCGAGCGGTTGACTTTCTCGTTGCCCTGCACCCATTCCTTGAGGTGGTAAACCACGGGCTCGAAACGCTTTTCACCCTTTTCATGGTCGAATTCCTCGGAGCCCGCGCGGGTCACGCCGGCGACGTTGCGGGCGGCTTCGATCACCGCCATTTGCATGCCGAGGCAGATGCCCAGATAGGGGATCTTGTTCTCGCGGGCGTATTGCGCGGCCTTGATCTTGCCTTCCGTGCCGCGTTCGCCAAAGCCGCCGGGCACGAGGATCGCGTCATAGGGTTCGAGATGGGGGGCGGCGTCCTCGCGGTCGAACAGCTCGGCATCGACCCATTCGATCTTGACCTTCACCCGGTTGGCCATGCCGCCATGGGTCAGGGCCTCGGCGATGGATTTGTAGGCGTCTTCGAGCTGGGTGTATTTGCCGACGATGGCCACGGTGACCTCGCCCTCGGGGTTGTGGACGCGGTCGGTGACGTCCTCCCACTTGTCGAGATTGGGCTTGGGCGCGGGATGGATGCCGAAGGCGTCGAGCACGGCCTGATCCAGACCCTCGCGGTGATAGGCGATGGGCGCCTCGTAGATCGAGCGCAGATCTTGCGCGGCGATCACGGCATCGGGGCGGACGTTGCAGAAGAGGCCCAGCTTCTCGCGTTCCTTCTGGGGAATCGGCCCCTCGGAGCGGCAGACGAGGATGTCGGGGGCGAGGCCGATGGAGCGGAGTTCCTTGACGGAGTGCTGGGTCGGCTTGGTCTTGAGCTCGCCGCTGGCCTTGATGAAGGGCAGAAGCGTCAGGTGCATAAAGATGCACTGGCCGCGGGGCTTGTCCTGCGAGAACTGGCGGATCGCCTCGAAGAACGGCAGGCCCTCGATATCGCCGACCGTGCCGCCGATCTCGCACAGCATGAAATCGACCTCATCCTCGCCGATCGAGATGAAGTCCTTGATTTCATTGGTGACGTGGGGGATCACTTGGATGGTCTTGCCAAGGTAGTCGCCGCGTCGTTCCTTTTCGAGGACGTTGGTGTAGACGCGGCCCGACGAGATGGAATCGCTCTTGCGCGCGGGCACACCGGTGAAGCGTTCGTAATGGCCGAGGTCGAGATCGGTTTCCGCGCCATCGTCGGTGACGAAGACCTCGCCATGCTCAAAGGGCGACATGGTGCCGGGGTCGACGTTCAGATAGGGGTCGAGTTTGCGCAGGCGGACGGAGTAGCCGCGCGCTTGCAGCAGGGCGCCGAGGGCGGCGGAGGCCAGCCCCTTGCCAAGACTGGAGACCACACCGCCGGTGATGAAGATGAAGCGAGCCATATGGGCAACCCCGTGATTTTGCCTGTCGTTTCGGTCCCGTCAGGCAGGCTGACTTGGGCCAATGAAATGCTCTCCCGCCGCCTTGCGGGCGGCAGCATCACGGGATTTGAGCCATAGAGGATTCGTCTGGATTTGTCCAGTGCGCCGCAAGATGCTGTTGCGGGGGATGGCCTTGGGGGCCATCCGTTGTGGTCTTAGTCTGCGCGCGGCACCAGTGGTGCGTCCGCGTCGCCCGAGGGCGGCGGCAGCAGGGAGTCGGTGTCGATGTCGGCGGGGGCGGTTTCTTCGGCTGCCGCCGGCGCGTCGCCGAGGCGGTCAAGGATCGACGAGCCGGAGGCGTTTTGTGCAGCGATCACGGTGAGCGTGATCGAGGTTATGATGAAACCGATGGCGAGAAGCCATGTGACTTTGCCCAAGGCCGTGGCCGCCGAGCGCGCACTCATCGCGCCGCCTCCGCCGCCGCCCATACCGAGGCCGCCGCCTTCGGAGCGTTGCAGCAGGACGACGCCGATCAGGCCAAGGGCCAGGAGGAGGTGGATGATGAGGATGACGTTTTCCATGGGACCTGCGTGCGCTTGTCGTTTCGGCGGGTATGTAAGGGAAGGGGGGCCGGGGTGCAAGCGATTGTCGGGCTGGCGGGTGGCTCTGTTCCGGCTGCGCCGAAAAGCGCCCACCCGCCAGCCCATCGGTGCGGTGTGTGAGAGCGGGTAGGATGGGTGATCACCCATCCTACTTTCGGTCACTCCTCGACATCGTCCATGTCGACCTGTCCGGACAGGCGCTTGCGGATGATCGACCAGCTCAGGCCGATGCCCAGCACCAGCGACCCGGCGAGGATCGCCAGCCACGTGGCAAAGCCGGGATCGGCGAGGCTGATCAGTCCGAAATCCGTCGCCACCCAGATCAGCGCGCCGAAGAGCGCGAGGATCAGGATCATTCCGAACGCCCCGATCGAGCGCAGCGTGGCGCGCAGGTAGATGATGTAGCCAACCAACAGCAGCAGGCCGAAGAGCACGGTCAGTGACAGGTTGGTTTCCCAATTGGCCAGCGCCCAGCGTGTGAAGTTCCATCGCGTCGGGTTGTAGGTCGCGGCGAGCAGCAGAAAGGCAAAGAGCCAGCGCAGGAAGAAGGACATGGGGCGGGCGCTCCTGTCTGGGGTGAGCCGTGCCCCGGGCCTGACCCGGGGCCTCCCAGATGTCCCACCGGCGAGGCGCCGGGTCAAGCCCGGCGCGGGGTTGCGGCGTTACGCCCCTGCGCGCTCGACCGTCTCAGTGATTTTCCGGTTTCGCTGGCGCGTGGGGTTCATTATACGGGCGCGGGTTTGGGATCACCGAAAGGACTCACCGAGATGGCGAATGTTGTGGTCGTGGGCGCCCAGTGGGGCGACGAGGGCAAGGGCAAGATCGTGGACTGGCTGTCGAGCCGGGCCGACGTGATCTGCCGCTTTCAGGGCGGGCACAATGCGGGCCATACGCTGGTCGTGGACGGCAAGGTCTACAAGCTGCACGCGTTGCCGTCCGGTGTTGTGCGCAAAGGCAAACTGTCGGTGATCGGCAATGGCGTGGTGCTGGACCCTTGGCATCTGATCAAGGAAATCGAGACGGTGCGCGCGCAGGGGGTCGAGATTTCGCCCGAGACGCTGATGATCGCCGAGAACACGCCGCTGATCCTGCCCATCCATGGCGAGCTGGACCGGGCGCGCGAGGAGGCAGCCTCGAAAGGGACCAAGATCGGGACCACCGGGCGCGGGATCGGGCCGGCCTACGAGGACAAGGTCGGTCGTCGCGCGATCCGCGTGGCGGATCTGGCGGATGACGCAACGCTGGAGGCGCGGGTGGACCGGGCGCTTCAGCATCACGACCCGCTGCGCAAGGGGCTTGGGATCGAGCCTGTGGACCGGGCGGCGCTGGTGGCGCAGCTGAAGGACATCGCGGCGCAGATCCTGCCCTATGCCGGGCCGGTCTGGAAAGTGCTGAACGAAAAGCGCCGCGCGGGCGACCGCATCCTGTTCGAGGGCGCACAAGGCGCGCTGCTGGACATCGATTTCGGCACCTATCCCTTTGTCACCTCGTCGAACGTGATCGCCGGTCAGGCCGCCACCGGCACCGGCATCGGGCCGGGCGCGATCGATTTCGTTCTGGGCATCGTCAAGGCCTACACGACCCGCGTGGGCGAGGGGCCTTTCCCGTCGGAGCTGTTCGACGCGGATGGTGACCGTCTCGGCGAGCGGGGGCATGAATTCGGCACGACCACCGGGCGAAAGCGCCGCTGTGGCTGGTTCGACGCGGTGCTGGTGCGCCAAACCTGCGCGACGTCGGGCGTGAACGGGATTTCGTTGACCAAGCTGGACGTGCTCGACGGGTTCGAAACGCTGAAGATCTGCGTGGGCTACGAGCTGGACGGCAAGACGCTGGACTACCTCCCCTTCGCCTCGGAAGAGCAGGCGCGCTGCAAGCCGATCTACGAAGAGATGGAAGGCTGGTCGGAATCGACCGAAGGTGCGCGCAGCTGGGCGGACCTGCCGGGGGCGGCGGTGAAATACGTGCGCCGGGTCGAGGAGTTGATCGGGTGCCCGGTCGCGCTACTGTCCACCTCGCCGGAACGCGACGACACGATCCTCGTGACCGATCCGTTCGCGGACTGACCATCTTCGGGATCGGGTCGACCCCATCCCGCCCAAGGAGGCGCGCATGGCACTGAGTTACAAGGCACGACGCCGCTGGTCTCTGGTGATCCTGCTGATCGGGTTGCCGCTCTACATCGCGGCGGCGCTCTACGTGGTCAGCCTGTTCGAGCGGCCGTCGATCCTTGCGGAACTGGGCGTCTATGTCGGGCTGGGCATCCTGTGGGCGCTGCCGTTCAAGTTCGTGTTCCGCGGGGTCGGGCAAGCCGATCCGGAAGCCGGGGCGCCTGACGAAAAGTAGGATGGGTCCAGACCCATCCTACCCCATGAAACCCGGTTTCGATCGTGTCACCCGGCCGCGCGGTCCGGCTTGAAGGCGATCCGCTCGGAGGCGGTGAACCGCCCGCCGCTGGTCTTCTCGATCTTGCCCTCGCGCAAGAGCTGGCCGAAACTCCGCAGACGGTCCTCGCGCGAGCTTTCGCTTTGCTCGGCCTGCCGCACCGTGGTCATCAGCTGCGGGCGCGAGAACTGTTCGCGGCCCTCGACGAAGGACATGTAGGCCGCAGCCGCTTCCAGCAATTCGGGCAGGTCGACCGCCCCGACAGATGCGGCGTAATCCGCGAAGCCACCTTCTGCCGCGGGCTCCTCGAGGGCGGCCTCGGCACGGGCGGCGGCGTCGCGGCGGATGCGGCGCGGGCGGACCGGGCTCACCTGCGCTGGGGCTGCCTCGGGCTGACGGTCACCGACGCGCTGCTCGGCCACCAGCTTGAGGGGCGCGGGGCGCGTGGCCGGTTCGGCCGGGCGCTCGGACCGGGTGACGGGCGCGGTCTGCGGGCGGCGCGGACGCACCACGTTGGCCAAATCCTCGCGATAGGGTTGTGCCTCGCGGTCGGCATCGGCCTTGCGACCCAGAAGCTTGTCGGCGCGGGTCGCGGCCACGGCGGCGCGCAGATGCGCGATCGCGGTGCGGCGGCGGCTGCCCTCGGGCTCGTCCAGTTCCTTGTTCGTCTCGTCGAGGATTCGCGAGGTGTCACCATCCTCGACCGTCGATTCGGTGAGCATGGCGCGGGCCGGGCTGGCCATCTTGACGGCTTTGCGGGCACTGTCGCGCACCAGCGCCTCCAGCGAGGCATCCTCGTCGTCATCGTCCTCGTCCAACTCATCCGAATGGCGCGAGGAGGGCACGCGGTCGGCGGCACGCGCGGCGATGGTGTCCACGTCCTCCTCCCAGGCGTGGGCGGCGGGGCGGTTCACGGGGTTGTCGAGACGGAACGGCGCGGGCGCGTCTTCCTCGTCATCCTCATCAAGCTCGTCCTCGAAGTCGTCGAAGTCCTCTGCCGCCGGGGCAGCCGCCTCTTCGTCGTCGAGGAAATCGTCCTCGTCGTCCTCGTCCCAACCCTGATCCAGCTCGGCGGTCACCGCAGCCAGTTCGCGGGCGAGTTCGTCCTCCTCCTGCGGCGAGAGCGAGCTTTCGCCAGGGACCGGGGCCGCGTCATCCTCGATTTCCTCAAGCTGGCCGGATTTCACGGCCTCTTCGAAGACCGTGCGCTTGACCTTGACCACGCGGGCGCGGATGGCCGGTTTCGGCGCGGCAGGCGGCGGGGGCGGGGGCGTCTGGATGGCACCCTCGGCGGCATCGTCCTCGTCTTCGTCGAGGAAGCTTTCCTCGGCCTCGGGCGCCGTGTCGTCATGGCCGAATTGATCGTCCTCGGCATCGTCATCCCATGCGGCGAACACCTCGCTGCCCCCGGCGAGCTGGCCGGCTGCGGTGTCCTCGTCGGCGAAAACGTCGTCCTCCTCGTCCTCCTCGGCGTCGTCATAGGCAAAGGCGGCGTCCATGTCGGGCAATTCAAGCGCGGCCTCGGGCGCGGTGTCGCGCGCCTCTTGGTCGGCCATCAGGCTGGCGAGCGTGTCTGCGAACAGGTTGTCATCGGCCCCGGTCGGCGCGACCGTGGCAAGACCGTCTTCGAGATCGTCTTCAAGCGCGTCTTCGGCCTCGACCGCTGCCTCGGGCTCGAAATCGTCGGCGGTCTGGTCCTCGTATTCGCTCAGCAGCGCCGCGAGCGCGTCGTCGTCGACACCGTCGCCGCTGTCCTCTCCGGTCGTCTCGGGCAGGTCGAAATCGGTCTCTTCGGGCTCGTTCAAGCTGGTCTGACCAGCGACCACAGCGCGAATCCGGTCAAGCTTGGCCGCCACGTCCGAGGGCGCGGCTGCGGCAGCCAGCGGCTGATCGGCAAGCGCACCGATGTCGAAATCTTCGATATCGGTATCGTCCATGTCATGCGCGGCAAGGCTAGGCGCGTCCGTATCGTCATCACTGGCTTCGGGGGCGGTCAGCGCCTCGGGCGCGTCGGGCAGATCGGTGTCGGCGGTGATCGGACGCTCCGTCAGGACGGCGGTCGCCTCGATCGTGTCATCGTCGGGCAGGCTGTCCTGCGCGGGCGCAGGCGCAGCAGCGCGCGACGGGCCTGCCCCGAGCGCCGAGGCCAGCGCCCCGGACGAGGTGGCCCCCGCCGCCATCGCCTGTCCAAGGCTCAGCGTGCCGCTGCCCATCTCGGGCGAGAGCCGTTCGCGCATCATCTCGGTGGCGAGGTCGGCATCGAATTGCGGTGGCTCCGCGCCAAAGAACCGGTCCTCTCCGACGACACCGCGGAAGAAATGGGTGGTTTCCTTGACGACGGCAAGCGGATCCTCGAACCCTTCGGCCGTACAGGAAAACGTCCCGTAGGAGACGGTCAGAATCTTGCTGGAACTCACCATAGCCTGCTCACTTTCATACGTTCTGCAACAGTGTGTTTACCATGAGGACCGAGACGTAAGTTTATCGAATCTGTGCCGAAGACCGTATCATTTCGTGTCCGGATTGTGATCTGTTTCGCAAAGGGCCATTAATCGGCCATGAAAAATCAAATTGTAGATAGTTCGGCCCCGGTTCTGTTGGTCGGTGGCGGCGAATGTCCGCGCGCGGCGTTGATTGACGCGCTGGCGGTGACAAAGACGGTCGTGGCGGCGGATGGCGGCGCGGCGCACTGCCTTGAACTGGGGCGGGTGCCCGACGCGGTGATCGGCGACATGGATTCGCTCGACCCGGATCTGGCGGCGCGTTTGCCGGAGGGAGTTCTGCATCGCATCACCGAACAAGATAGCACGGATTTCGACAAATGTCTGCGCATGGTCCAAGCACCGCTGGTGCTGGGGCACGGCTTTCTGGGGGCGCGGCTGGACCATCAACTGGCGGCGATGACCGTGCTGGTCAGGCGCGCGGACCGGTTGTGTGTTCTGGTCGGGGCCGAGGATGTGGTCTGCGTGGCGCCGCCACGGCTGGCGCTGGATCTGCCCTTGGGCGCGCGCGTGTCGCTTTTCCCGATGGCGCCGGTCACGGGGCGCAGCACCGGGCTGCGCTGGCCGATCGACGGGATCGGCTTTGCGCCGGGCGGACGGGTCGGGACCTCGAACGAGGTTTCGGGGCCGGTTACGCTGGAGATGGACGGCCCATCCATGCTGCTCATCCTGCCGGTGGCGTGCCTGAATGCGTTGCTTGCGGGGCTGGCGGAGGCCCCCCGCTGGCCTGCTCGCGCCATATGACGTAGAGCCCCGCGCCCATGGTCACGGCGATGCCGAGTGTGGCGAGCGGGCCGGGCAGGTCAGAGAAGATCAGCCAGCCGACAAAGGTGGCGACGGGGATTTCGAGGTATTGCATGGGTGCAAGCGTCGCCGAGGGCGCGTATTTCAGCGCCCATGTCATCAGCAGATGGGCAAAGGTGCCCGCCAGACCCATCAGCGCGATCAGCCCCCAGCCGGTGGTCGTGGGCGCGCGCCAGTCGAGCTGCGCATGTGGGATCAGCGCCATGGCCGGGATCAGGACCACCAGCGCCATCAGGGCGGACGTGGCCTGCATGGCGATGGGATCGGCGGCGCACATCATGCGGGTGACCAGCATGAACAGCGCAAAGACCAGCGCCACGCCGAAGGGCAGCAGCGCAGGCCAGCCGACATCCTGAAAGGCGGGCTGGACGACCATGAGCGTGCCTGCAAAACCCACGGCGCAGGCGGTGAGACGGCGGGGGCCGACCTCTTCGTTTAGGACGAGTTTGCCGAGCAGCAGCGCGATGAAGGGCATCACGTAGGCGATGGCGATGGCATCGGCGAGCGGCAGGTACAAGAGCGAGGTAAAGACCAGCGCGATGCCCGCGATGTGCAGCAGCGTGCGCGCGACGACCAGCAGGGTGGTGCGGCGATCCATGCGCCAACTGCGCCCGGTGGCCAGCGTCAGCGGGACGAGGATGGCGGCTTGGATGGCAAAGCGCAGGGTCAGCAATTGGCCGGTGGCCATTTCGGGGCCCAGCAGCTTGGCCAGCGCGTCGGCAAAGGGGGCCAACACGCAAAAACCAAGCATGAGCGCGATGCCAAGGAGGGGACGATCGGGTTGCATTTGGTCAGGCTACGGCGCTGGCGGGCGCGCGTCCAGAGGGGGCACAGGGCTTGCGCTGTGTCGCGCGTGCGGTTGGTGTCCCGATCGGGTCAGACCGGTGGCAGGGGCTTGCGCGCGCGCCGCTCTTGCTGGTGCTCGCGCGCAAACACATACAGCCCCGCGCCGACGATGATCGCGATGCCCAGCCACGCCAGCGGTTCGGGGAAATCGTCGAAGACGAAATACCCGATCACCGTCGCGCCGACGATTTCGAGATATTGCAGCGGTGCCACCGTCGCGGCGGGGGCAAAGCGCAGCGCAAAGGTCAGGAACAGGTGCGAGACGGTCGCAATGATGCCCACCCCTGCCAGCGTCCAGACCGCCTTGCCCTCGGGCCAGACCGGGTCCCACAGCACCGCGCCGCTGCCCTCCATCAGCACCAGCGGCGGCACGATCAGCAGGCAGGCGGCCAAGGCCGTGTGGCCTTGGAGCGGGATCGGGGCGAGGCGCTGCGACATGGCGCGCGTCATCAGCATGTAGATCGCAAACAGGAAGGCGGTGCCCAGCGGCAGAAGGCTGACCGGCCCGAGATCGACGAAGCTGGGGCGGATCACGAGCATCGCCCCGCCGAACCCCACGAGGCAGGCGGTCAGACGCCGCCAGCCGATCGCTTCCTTGAGGACGAGGGCGCCCATCAAGGTCAGGATGAACGGCTCGACGAAGAAGATCGAGATCGCGTCGGCAATCGGCATGTATCGCAGCGCCGTGAAAAAGCACCCCGTCGCCGCCAGCAGCGCCGCCGCCCGGCCTAGATGCAAGCCCGCATCGCGCGCGCTCATGCGCAGGCTGTAGCCCATGACCAGCGCAACCGGCAGCAGCACGATGACCTGTACCGCAAAGCGCGCGGCAAGGATCTGCGTGACCGGCACGTCGGTCGGGGTGGCCTTGGCCATCGCGTCCATCATCGGCGCAAAGATGCAGAAGGCCAGCATGAAGAGGATGCCGAGGGTCGGTTTGCTGTTGTCCATGCTGGGCCTCGATGACTTGGGGTAGGGTCGGGTTAACCCCGCCCTACACTCGGATGCAAGGGGCAGGCGGGCTGCGCCGGATGCGACGGGCGGTGTCGCGTCCGGGCCAACCGACCGGGGGCGTCACGGCAGGGCGGTGAGCCAGAGCCAGACGGTGAGGATCGACAGCGAGGTCGACAACAGGATCGAGGTCGCGGCGACGCGCTTGGCCCGGCCATACATATTGGCAAACACATAGGCGTTGATCCCCGGCGCCATCGCCGCCGTCAGCACAGCCGAGCGGAACGCCTCGGTCGAGATGCCGGTGAGCTTGCCCATGGTCCATGCGATGGCCGGGTGCAGCAGCAGCGTCACCGCGCAGACAAAGGCGATCACCCGGCCGTCGCCCTCGGGACGGTAGCGGAAGAGCACGCCGCCCATGGCAAACAGCGCCGCCGGAAGGGTGGTGCGCGCCAGCATCGCCACCGCGTCCGAGGCTGGTTTCGGCAGCGGCAGGCCCGACAGGTTGACCAGCGCGCCCAGCACGATGCCGATCACCAGCGCATTGCGGAACATCGCCCGCAAGACCTTGAACGGCAGATGGCGGGCGGGCGTGCCCTTGGCGCGGACGATTTCCATCGCCGTGATGCCGATGCCGTAGCAGATCGGCGAATGCAGGGCGATGATCAGGTAATTGGCCTGAAGGGCGTCAACGCCATAGGCGCGCTCGGTGATCGAGAGGCCAAGCAGCAGGGAATTGGCAAACAGGCAGGTAAACCCGATGGCGACGGAATCTTCCCAGTCGCGGTGAAAGACGTGATGCGCGGTTAGCAAACCGACGACGAAACAGGTGATCGACCCGGTATAGAAACTGACCAGAACCCACGGATCGAAGTGCGCCTCGAGATGCAGGGTCGAGATCGCGAGAAACAGCAGGGCCGGTGCCGCGACGGTCTGGGTGAAGGCCATCACCCCGTCGATGGCGGCCTCGGACATCCAGCCGCGCCACGCCACGCCGTAGCCTGCGGCGATGACCAGAAAGACTGGCAGGATGACGTCGATCAGGGCCTGCATGGGGGCGTGCTACACCTTGTCGGGCCGCAGCGCCCGAGGCTGGCCTCGGAGCCTCCGGCGGGGGTATTGGGGCCAAGAAGAAACAAGGGCGCGGTGCTAGACCTCATAGCGGATGACCATGCCGTCATAGGCGGGCGTGACATGCGGCGCGGTCTCGGCCTCGACCGTGTCGTAGTCGAGGTCGATATGCATGTTGGTCAGGACGGCGCGTTTCGGGTCGGCGCGCGCGATCCAGTCCAGTGCGAGGGCCAAGTGGGCATGGGTCGGATGCGGGTCGCGGCGCAGCGCATCCAGCACCCAGCAGTCGAGGTTTTCCAGCATGGGCCACGCGGCGTCGTTCATCTTGGCCACGTCGGGCAGGTAGGCGAGATCGCCGATCCGGAAGCCTAGCGCATCGATGCTGCCGTGATTGACCTTGAACGGGGTGAAGGTGATGTCGCCCCCGGCGCCCGAAACGCTGAACGGCGCGTCGGCAATGCTGTGCAGGTTCAGGATCGGCGGGTAGGGCGAGCCTTCGGGCTGCACGAAGGCATAGCCAAAGCGCGCGATCAGGTCGTTCTGGGTGTCGCCATCGGCCCAGACATCGATCCGCGACCGCATGTTGAAGACCACCTGCCGCAGGTCGTCCAGCCCATGTGTATGGTCCGCATGGGCATGGGTCCAGACTACCCCGTCGAGCCGCCCGACACCGGCCGAGATCAGCTGTTCGCGCAGGTCGGGGCCGGTATCGATCAGCACCGTGGTGGTCCCGGCCTCGGTCTCGCGCTCGACCAGCATCGAGCAGCGACGGCGGCGGTTCTTGGGGTTCGACGGGTCGCAATCGCCCCAATGGCCGCCGATGCGGGGGACACCGCCGGAGGACCCGCAGCCGAGAATGGTGAAGCGCAGCTCAGCCATGCGCGGACCACGCGGCGGCCTTGGCAAAGAGCCGGTCGAAATTCGCTTCGGTCGCGGCGGCGAACGCCTCATAGCTGACGCCGAACACCTCAGCCCCCACCTTGGCCGTGTTCACCACATAGGCCGGTTCGTTGCGCCGCCCGCGATGCGGCGGCGGGGCTAGATACGGGCTGTCGGTCTCGACCAAAATGCGGTCCAAGGGCGCGCTGGCAAAAATCTCGCGCAGCTCGGTCGAGCGGGGAAAGGCGGCGATGCCCGACATCGACAGGTAGAACCCCAGATCCAGCGCGGCCCGCCCCAGCGCGGCGCTGGAGGAAAAGCAATGCATGACGCAGTCATAGGGTTTTTCCCGGTAGCCGTCGGTCAACATCCGGGCCATGTCGTCATCCGCATCTCGCGCATGGATGATCAGCGGCAGGCCGGTCTCCTGCGCCGCCGCGATATGTACGCGCAAGGATTGCTTCTGCACCTCCGCCGTCTCGGCGGTGTAGTGGTAATCCAGACCGGTCTCGCCGATTCCCACCATCTTGGGGTGCTGCGCCACCTCGACCAGATGATCGACATCGACCACCGGCTGCTGATGCGCGCTCATCGGGTGAACGCCATAGGCGTAGAACACCGGATCATGCGCCTCTGCGATGGCCCGAACCTGAGGCTCGTTCCCGGGCTTCGTGCAGATCGTGACCATGCGCGCCACGCCGGCCTCGACCGCGCGGGCGATCACATCCGGGCGCTCGTCGTCGAAATCGGCAAAATCCAGATGGCAATGGCTGTCGGTGATCAGGGTCATGTCGGCTCCTTTGCCGGTGGTATCTCGCAGCCGACCGGCAGGGTCAAGCGCACAGCGTCAAGGCATCTTCTGGCCAAAAATCCCGCGGGGTGAGCGCGGCCCGCGCGAGGGGCGGAGCCCCTATATCGGGGGTCTGGGGTATGACCCCCAGAGGAAAGAGGGCGGCGCAGCCGCGCCGGCAGGTCACGCGCCGCCGGGATCGGGGAAACCGGCGGCCAGTTCGGCCAGCACGGCGGGGTCGTCGATGCGAAACCGCTCGACGAAGCGGGTCTTGTAGCCAACCCGACCGCGCCGCGCGCCGAAATTCTCGCCATGGTTCAACACGTACAGCACGGACGGCCGCGACAGTGGCGCCAGCGCCTGACCGGACAGCGCCGCGAGATACGGAAACATCCGGTGCTCGTGCTGCAACATGTGGTACAGGAACTCGGCGCTTTGCGGCAGTTCCGGGTCATGGGCCAGCGCCGCGCAGGAGCCGCAGAGCTTCCAGAAGGGTTTGCGCAGCGGCTGCGACAGCGTCGGCCGGTCCGCAAGCGCGATGCGCCCCGTCGCATCGTCCATGACGTAGCCCGATTCGACGAGATACCCGCCCGGGGCCTGCCGCCGCAGCATCTCGGACACGACCCCCTGCCGCAGCAAATCATCGGCATCGAAGCTCATGACATAGCCCGGTGGCAGCGGCAGCCGCGCCAGCCGGTTCACCAGCGCGCCCAGCTTGCGCCACTTGTCATTGCCCGGCGTCGGATCGTCGAAGGGCAGCCACGAAATCCGCTCATCCTCCGGCAGGGGCGGGCGCTCTTGGCAGCAGATCATCGCATGCCAATGCGGATCGTCCTGCGCGATCATGCAGTGCAGCGTCGCGTTCAGCCGTTCGGTCACGGCGGTCCAGTCGGTGACATGCGCGGGAGAGACCAGCGGGATGAGAAAGGAAACCTGCTTGCGTCGCGGCGTCACCTTACCGGATAGCGCCTCGCGCAGGGCCAGCGCCGCGCGTTCGGAGGTGACCGGCCCGAGACGGTCGATCACGCCCGGCCGTTCGAGACGCGCCGCAAGGCGCAGCGCCGCGCGGTGCGGCTTGGAGGTGGCGGGCTCCTGTGCCATCTCAGCCCCCGTCCGGCGCCGCGGCGCGGGCCAGACGGCTTTGCAATTCGCCATGCAGTGCCTTGCGCTCGTCCTCCGAGAGGAATGCGCCGATCTCGACTTCGCGCCCGTTGCCCTTGAGCGTCACGTAATAGGGCACGGGGCCGCCCTTGAGGTGCAGCTGCGGCGCAACCCAATAGGTATGGGCCTGCCATTCCTGCGTGTCGCCCTTGGGATTGGTGCGACACAGGTGGGTGTCGGCGGCGGTGATGGTCAGCACTTCGAGGATCTCGCGGTCACGGGCATTGCGTCTGAGGCCGTACCAGAGACCCGCGAGGGCGACCAGCAGGAAGGGCAGCAGCCCCCAGAACAGCCGGGTGCCGATCAGCCCATACAGCGGGATCGTCGCGAATAGGTAAAAGCCCAGGATCATCACCGCAAAGCCATGAGGTGACAGCGAGTTATGCGGCCAGGCGCGCAGTTCCTGGCGGGGGGTGGGGTGATGAGTCTCGGTCCATGTGTATGGCATGCCGGGGAAAATATCGCGCCCGCCGAAAAAGGACAGTGGGAAAGCGTCGGATTTTCGACACTTGCCGGGACGCTGGGGCCCGGGCGGCCATGGTCAGAGAATGAAGTCGTCGGCAGAGACGCCTTGCGCGCAGCACAACAGCAACTCGCCATCGGGGATGCGGTCGCCATCCGTGTCGATCCGGATCAGCGTGTTGCCGCTGCCCAGTTCCCTTGCCTGGACCTCCATCCCGGCACCGCTGAAATGTGTGGCGCCGATGAAGGTGAAGGTGCCAGTATAGCCGGACAAGTCGACCCGGTCGATGCCGGTTTCGAAATCGCGGATCACGTCGCGGTCGGCGCCGGTGCCGAGATTGCCGGAAAAGAAGCGGAACGTGTCCGCGTCGCCATCGGCGGCGTTGCGATCGCCGCCATACATCACGTCGCGCCCGTCGCCGCCATAGAGGATGTCGGTGCCATCGCCGCCCACCAGCAGATCGTCACCCGAGCCGCCGAACATCAGGTCGGTGCCGTCGCCGCCATCCATGTAATCGTTGCCGTCGCGGCCGTTCATGGCATCGTCGCCATGACCACCCATCAAGGTGTCGTTGCCGCCCCAGCTATACAGAATGTCGTCGCCACCAAAGCCGTACATGCGGGTATCGACATCCGAGGTCACGGTCAGCTCGTCCCGGGCGCCGGGCCGGCCCAGCAGGGTCACGCCGGACAGATGCCCGCTTCCGTTGACCTCGATCCCCTCGATCGAGGTGAAGCTGATCGAGCCGTTGGCATGCGCGATGCTGCTGTCGCGCCACAGGTTGAAGACGAAGCGGCCACCGGGGGTCTCGGCCGACAGGTCGATCTCGATCCTGTCGTCGCCGTCGCCGCCATGCACGACGTCGAACCCGTCGCCGACGATGAAGGTGTCGCGGCCAGCGCCACCATAGGCAGTGTCGTTGCCGCTACGCGCCCCGCCATCGGACAGTTCGACGCCCATGAAGAACGTGTCGCGCCCGTCATTGCCGAACAGCAGGTCATTGCCGGTATTGCCGAACAGGTAGTCATTGTTGACGCTGCCGTTCAGCGTATCGTGTCCGCCGCCGCCATGCAGTTCCATCGGCATGAAGCCGAACGGGTCATAGCCCACGCCGGACGCGTTCAGGCTGTCATCGCCGTCATGGCCATGCAGCGTATCCTCGTGCGTGGAGGCGGTCAGGGTCTCGGCAATGTTGGTTCCGAAGATCAAGGGCATTCCGGGCCTCGCTCTGTCTGTGGCCCGGTCAGTCGTAAGACAAAGTTATGAACAAGGTCTTTATCACGATTGAAATCCTGTAACCGCCTCGAACCGGGGGCAAAAACAAGGCCCGGAACCGTCACAGCGCGAAATCGGCGGCGGTCAGCATGTGCGCGCCCATCAGCAGAATCTCCCCATCCGGGATCTGGTCGCCGTCGGTGTCGATGCGGATCAGGGTGTTGCCGCTGCCCAGCTGACCGGCCTGAATCTCCATCCCGGCGCCGGTGAAGCGGGTTGCGCCGATGAAGGTAAAGGTGCCGGAGAAGCCGGACAGATCGAGACGATCGATCCCGCTTTCGAAATCGCGGATCACGTCGCGGCTTGCCCCGGTTCCCACATCGCTGCTGTAGAAGCGGAATTCGTCCGCCTCGCCATCGGGCGTAGCGATCTCGCCGCCATACATCACGTCCCGGCCCGCGCCGCCCCGCAAGGTATCCACACCGGCCCCGCCGATCAGCAGATCGTCGCCACCATCGCCAAGCATGAAGTCGGCCCCCGCGCCGCCATTCAGAACGTCGTTTCCGTCCCGTGCTGCCAATGCGTCATCACCGGTCCCGCCAAACAGGGTGTCGTTTCCGGTCCAACTGTAGAGGAAGTCATTGCCGCCAAACCCGTACATGGCGGTGTCGACATCCGTGACGGTGTAGAAATAGTCGGAAACCTCGGCGGGCACGCCCAGCAGTGTCACCGATGCCAGATGCGCCGCGCCCTGAATCTCGATCCCCTCGATGCCGTCAAAAGCGACCGTTCCATTGGTGTGAACAAGGCTGCCGTCGCGCCAGAGGTCGAAGGTGAAGGTGCTTGCACCCGCCTCGGCGGTCAGGTCGATTTCGAGGATGTCGTCGCCGTCGCCGCCGGAAATGACATCATCCCCATCCCCCGCGACAAAGGTATCGTCACCCGCGCCGCCATAGGCGGTGTCATTGCCGCTGGGCGCGCCGCCATCGGAGCCGTCGATGCCAAGGTCGATCGTGTCCCTGCCATCATTGCCACGGATCAGGTCGTTTCCGGTATTGCCGATCAATTGGTCGTCGTTGACGCTGCCATCAAGGGTGTCGTTGCCGGCCCCGCCGCTCATCTCCAGTGGCATGAGCATGAAATCGAAGGGATCGTTGGCGGGCAATCCGGTCGCGGTCAGGCTGTCATCGCCGTCCAGCCCGAACAGGCGGTCCTCTGCATCGGTCGCAGTCAGGGTATCGGCGTTGTTGGTGCCTGTAATGGTGGGCATGGGAATCCTCGTGTCGTCAACGGTTCCCGCTGGTCTAACGCCTTGGATTTAATGGGCCGCTCAGGAAACATGCTCAATTCGAGCCACCTGGCTCAAACTGCATGCACCCGCCCAAGCAAAAGGCCCCGCACATGGCGGGGCCTTTCGGTATTTCAGGATACAGGTGCCTTAGTGGGCGGGCTGCTTGTCCCAGTCCTCACGCTTCGGCAGCTGCTCGAAGGTGTGCTCCGGCGGCGGCGAAGGCAGGGTCCATTCCAGCGTGTCCGCATATTCGTTCCACGGGTTCTTGCGGGTCTCGCGGGCACCGGCGAAGACGGTGTAGATCACGATGCCGAAGAACAGCAGGAACGATGCGAAGGACAGCATGGCGCCCCAGGACGACACGTAGTTCCAGGTTGCGAAGGCTTCCGGGTAGTCGATGTAACGACGCGGCATGCCCTGACGACCCAAGAAGTGCTGCGGGAAGAAGGTGATGTTCACACCGATGAAGAACATCCAGAAGTGCAGCTTGCCCAGCGTCTCGGAATACATGCGGCCGGTCATCTTGGGCAGGTAGAAGTAGACCCCTGCAAAGATGGTGAAGGCCGCGCCCATCGACATGGTGTAGTGGAAGTGCGCCACGACGTAGTAGGTGTCATGGTACGCCCGGTCGATGGCTGCCTGGCTCAGCACGATGCCGGTCACGCCGCCAACGGTGAACAGGAAGACGAAGCCCATGGCGAAAAGCATCGGCGTCTTGAACTCGATCGAGCCGCCCCACATGGTCGCGATCCACGAGAAGATCTTGACCCCGGTGGGCACCGCGATGACCATCGTCGCCAGCATGAAGTAACTCTGCTGGGTCAGCGACATGCCGACGGTGTACATGTGGTGCGCCCACACGACAAAGCCCAGAGCACCAATCGCGATCAGCGCCCAGACCATCGGCAGGTAGCCGAAGACCGGCTTGCGCGAGAAGGTGGCGATGACGTGGCTGGCGATACCAAAGCCCGGCAGGACCACGATATACACCTCGGGGTGACCGAAGAACCACAGGATGTGCTGGTACAGGATCGGGTCACCGCCGC
This sequence comes from Tropicibacter alexandrii, assembly GCF_003667315.2. Classification (GTDB taxonomy): domain Bacteria; phylum Pseudomonadota; class Alphaproteobacteria; order Rhodobacterales; family Rhodobacteraceae; genus Tropicibacter; species Tropicibacter alexandrii. Next base: position 239,619 of record NZ_RCTZ02000003.1, read on the forward strand.
CCGACGGATCGAAGAACGTCGTGCCGAAGTTACGGTCGGTCAGCAGCATGGTGATGGCACCGGCCAGAACCGGCAGCGACAGCAGGATCAGCCATGCGGTGATGAAGATCGACCATGCGAACAGCGGCACCTTGAACAGGGTCATGCCGGGGGCACGCATGTTCAGGAAGGTGGTGATGATGTTGATCGCACCAAGGATCGACGAGGCACCGGATACGTGCACGGCGAAGATCGCGAGGTCCATCGAGTAACCGCCTTCGGTCGTCGACAGCGGCGGGTACAGGACCCAGCCCACACCGGACCCCAGCTGACCGTTGCCGCCCGGCGAGAAGACCGAGGCGATGGCCAGCGACGTACCTGCGACATACAGCCAGAAGGACAGGTTGTTCATCCGCGGGAACGCCATGTCCGGCGCGCCGATCTGCAGCGGCATGAAGTAGTTGCCGAAGCCGCCGAACAGGGCCGGGATGACGACGAAGAACATCATCAGGATGCCGTGGCCGGTGATCAGCACGTTCCACAGATGGCCGTTGGGCGTACAGTTTGCGACCTCGGTCGCGAACAGGCGCGCGCCCTCGGCGCACATGTATTGAACGCCGGGCTCCATGAGCTCCAAACGCATGTAAACGGTGAACATGACCGAAACGAGACCGACGAGAGCCGAGACGATCAGGTACAGAATCCCGATGTCCTTGTGGTTCGTCGACATGAACCAACGGGTAAAGAACCCGCGGTTGTCTTCGTGCTCGTGGCCATGAATGGCGGCGTCTGCCATTTCAATGCCTCCTGCTGAGTGTCCTTTATGCTCACGCCAAGGGGAATCCCCAGACGCGCGCGTTGATCCTTTGGCGTTTTAGAATGTGAGACCTGATGCGGCAATGGAGGAATTTGACGCAGATCAAACACTTTTGTCGCACCCGGCGCGCGGGCCTTGGAAGCGTGCGGGGTCCGGAATACCCGACCCGGCGAGCGCGGCGGGGTCGGGCATACCTGACTGGAGGGAACTTTTGTTGCGTTCTAGGGTTTTGGCAATGCTGCACAGGACGAAACAAGACACATCCCGGGGGGACCCAACATGGCATATTTTGACAACAGCTACGAGACCCGAACCACCCTGCGCGACCGCGTGGCGCGCCTGTTCGAGACACCGCATGACCGTAAGGTGCGCGCCCGCGCCGCCCGGATCGAGGCACTGCGCGCGCTGTCAGATGCAGAACTGGCGGCCCGTGGCATCGCGCGCGACAACATCGTCATGCATGTCTTTTCACAGCGCCCGGCGCGCTGACGGCCCGGTCCGGGGACGCTTACCAAAGTATGTCACATCGCATTGCAAGGGGCCCGCGCGGCCCCTTTGGCGTTTCCGGTGGGTCAGGAGGCTTCGGGTAGGGGGGCTTGGCCCATGACCCGGTCGAACTGGCGGCGCAGCGCCACGTCGACATCCTCCATCGTCACAGGCAGGCCCAGATCGACCAGCGAGGTGACGCCGTATTCGGTGATCCCGCAGGGCACGATGCCTGCGAAATGGCTCAGATCCGGTTCGACATTGATCGAGATGCCGTGAAAGCTGACCCATTTGCGCAGCCGGATGCCGATGGCGGCGATCTTGTCCTCGGCGGTCAGGCCGCTCGGGGTCAGGGGCCGGTCGGGGCGTTCGATCCAGACGCCGACGCGGCCCTCGCGGATGTGACCGGTCAGGCCGAATTCGCCTAGCGTGGCGATCACCCATTCCTCAAGCATCTGAACAAAGCGGCGCACATCCTTGCCGCGCGTGTTGAGGTCGAGCATGACATAGACGACGCGCTGGCCGGGGCCGTGATAGGTATACTGGCCGCCGCGCTTCGTCGTGTAGACGGGAAAGCGGTCGGGCTCCTTCAGGTCCTCGATCCGGGCCGAGGTCCCGGCGGTGTAAAGCGGCGGGTGCTCCAGCAGCCAGACACATTCTTCGGCCTCGCCACGGGCGATGGCCTCGGCGCGGGCCTCCATAAATGTCAGGGCCTCCTCATAGGGGGTCAGGCCGTCGCTGATCTTCCATTCCATGGCTTACCGGGGCAGAAGCCCCGCCTCCTTGATCTTGGGCAGGTTGGCGCGGCTGACCGGAATCTCGGCGCCATGAGTCAGGGTGAGGATGGCGCGATCGCCCTCTCGGCGGGCCTGTGTGACCTGATCGAAGGCCACCCAATGGGAACGATGCACCTGAGCGCCAGGGATCGCGCCGACCTCGCGGATCGCATCCGACAGGCGCATGAGCAACAGTTCCTCACCGCGCGTGGTGCGCACGCGGGTATAGTGATCCTCGACCGACAAGGCCACCAGTGCGCCGCGCTTGTCCAGCGGCAGACGGGCCAGTAGGGCGGGGGCTTCGGGCGCAGGGGCGGCGGGCGCAGGCGGGACCGAGGCTGCGTGCCTTTGGGCAAAGGCGATCACCGTGGTCACGATGATCGAGATCGCAAACAAGGTCCCCAGAAAGACCGGCAGTTCCGACAGGTCGGGCCACCAGCCAAAGCTCACGAGATTGATCCCCAGAACGACCAGCGACACGGCCAGCCCGGTCGCGATCCCCATCGCGCCAATCCGCAGCGCCGGGCTTTGCCCGCCGAGCCATCCGCGCATCAGTTCCGATGACAGGCTCGCCGCGCCATAGGTCGCAAACGCTGTGACCAGCCAGTAGGCGATGCGCGGCACGATGGGCAGCAGGTCGACGGTGCCGAAGGGTCCGGCGATTCCCAATGCCGCCCCTGCGCCAGCGAGCGCAAGACCGGTGACCGGGTGGCGCATATGCCGCCGCCATTCACGAAGCGCCGATTGCGGATCACCGTCACTCACGCGCAACTCCCTTATTTTCACGCATGTCGCATGGCACGGGCCGGGGTGTCTTGTCCAGAACCGGGTCAGACATTCACACCCCAGACCGGGAGACACGACATGACCTCGACCCCTTTCCTGACCGCATCCCTGCTCGTGCAACTGCATGCCTTTGGCGCGATGATCGCCCTGATCCTCGGGCCGGTGCTGATTGCGCGACGCCGCCGCGACCGCCTGCACAAGGTGCTTGGCTATGTCTGGGTTTTGGCCATGGGCGGCGCGGCGCTGTCGTCATTCGGCATCACCGATTTCGCGATGATCGGCCCGTTCAGCCCGATCCACCTGTTGTCCGTGCTGGCGCTCTGGTCGATCTGGACCGGCATGAGCCGCATCTGGAAAGGCGATGTGGCCGGGCATCGCGACGCGATGCGCAGCCTCTACTGGCGCGGGCTGCTGGTTGCGGCGGCGTTCAACTTCCTGCCGGGGCGGGTCATCAACCGGACGTTCTTCGACGAGACGCGCGAGCTGGGCTATGTGCCGTTGGCGCTGATCCTGACGTTGATCCTGTGGGATGTGTGGCGCCAGCGCCGGGGGCAGATGCGACCGGCCTGAGGACCGGCGCGCCGGGCGGACCCATCAAGGCGACCGCTGCGCAGCCCGCAGTGTCGGCGGTGATCTGCCGACGAAAGGCGCTCTGACAACCAATGGTGGCGCGTTTACCACGTTGATACCGTCGCTTGTGCCGAATCGTTTCGCATGCTTGTATTTTCCATAATTCACCTTGTCGGAGTGCGATTTATGAAAAAACACATATTAATGATGGCTTTGATGACCGCCGTTGCCGCACCGCCCGCGCCCGTGCTGGCCAATGACCTCGTGCAAGGCATCGTGGGCGGAATGATCGGCGCCGCGATTGTCAATGGTTCCAAGCAAAAGCCCAAGCGCAGTGCCAGCCCGCAACGCAGCTACTCGGCCAACAGCGCGCAGCGCACGGCCAATCGCGAGACCCAGACCGCGCTGAACTATTTCGGCTTCAATGCCGGGGGGGCGGATGGCGTGCTCGGGGCGAAATCGCGCGCCGCGATTTCCGCGTATCAGGCGCATCTGGGCTATCCCGCAACCGGGCAGCTGACCCAGTTCGAGCGGGATTTCCTCGTCGGGTCCTACCACCGCGCCCAATCCGGCGGCCCCGCCACGGCGGCCCTGATCGCGCAGAACCCGCAAGGGGTGCGCGGCCTGTTGATCACCTATCGCGATGAACAGATGAACGGCACGGGCGGCGGCGGCGCAATCGCTGGGCATTACGGGCTACCCGCGGTCGTGGCGGCCTCGGTCAACGAGATCGCGAAATCCTCGGACCCCTCGGCCGAGCAACTGGTCAGCCGGGCTGGCTTTGTCCAGCTCTCGGACATGAACGGCGATGGGCAGACCGACTATATCCTCGACACCTCGGTGACGGGTTCGGCCTTCTGGTGCTCGGCACAGTCCTGCGCGGTTCGGGTCTTCGTCTCGACACCGACCGGGTACGAGCGCAACGATTTCCAGGCGTTCAATGTGACCCCGGCGATGTTCGAGTGCCAGCGCGGCCTGTGCAACAAGGTGAATGACGGCGCGCCTGTGATGGCGGCGGCCCCGGTGCCAGCCGCGCCGCAGCCTGTCCCGCAGGCGCCCGGTGCGCAGATGGCAGCAGCGCCGGTGCCCTCGGCAATGCCGGCGGTCAAGGCGCCGGCTCAGATGGCCGCAGCCGCGCCGCAGGTGCCGCAATTCTTCGGCAATGCCGCGCCCGCGCCGTCGCTGGCCTCGCAATGCAACATGATCAACCTGATGACCTCGACCAACGGTTACACCACCGTGGCCAACATGCAGGACCCTTCGCGGGTGCTGGCCGAGCAGCTCTGCTTTACGCGGGGCTATGCCATCGCGCGCGGAGACCAGTTGATGGAGGGCATGGCCGGCGTGCCGGTGGCGCAGGTCGATCAGCAATGCGCTGGCTTCGGTGACTTGCTGAAGACCCATGTCAGTGCCGCTGCGCTGCAACCGCGGGCGCAGGTCCTGCAACAGGTGGGCGGCTTTGCGCTGGGGCTGGGCATGGCGCCGCAGCAGCTGGAGCAGACGGCGCTGGTCTGCCTTGCTTCGGGCTATCGCACCGATGACATGAACACGGCGGTCGGGTCCGCGCTGCTGCTGGTGGCGCTGGGCAAGGCACCCTATGCGGAGCTGCTGGGTCACCATCTGAGCCAAGGCTTCGGGATGCCCGAACGCGCCGATCTGGCGCTGGACTGGTACGGCGTGGCGACAGAGGCGCTGGCCTCGGGAACCGAGCCGGTCTTTGCTCCGGCGCAGGCGGATCGCCCGGCGCTGTTGCAGGCGGCTGTGTCGGCCCTGCCCGGGGGCGGTGGCGCTGCGTTGGCCGCGCCGGTTCCGGCGGCGCAGGTCGACGGTGTGCCGGTGTTCAACTTTTCGGATTGAGGCCTGTGGACCTTGGGTAGGATGGGTTTGAACCCGTCCTACCCGGGGCAACCACAAGAAAGCGGTTATCGGCGTGATTTTCCTCTTGGCAAGGCGGGTCCCCTTCGATAATGAGCGCCTCACCAAGTCACAGACTGTGCGGTCGTGGCGGAATTGGTAGACGCGCAGCGTTGAGGTCGCTGTGGGGTAACTCCCGTGAAGGTTCGAGTCCTTTCGACCGCACCACCCCCTCTGAGGGATACGACAACCGGGCCATTGGCCCGGTTTTGTCGTTTCCGGGCCGTGGGAATTCCCGCGCAGGGCCTTGAATCTGTTTGCCTTCCGGGGGCAAAGCCGCTTACTCTCGGATCAGAGAAAGATTTCCCGGGGGGGATGTCATGAAGAGCGACCTGACGGTCCGGCTGGCCAAACGGCTGGCGGGGCTGCGCGCTGCCAAGGGCTGGACTCTGGATCAGTTGGCCGGGGCCAGCGGGGTAAGCCGTGCCGCACTGTCACGTCTGGAAAACGCCGAGGTGTCACCGTCGGCGGATGTGCTGGACAAGCTGGCGCATGCGCACAACATGTCGCTGTCGCGCCTGTTGGCGCTGGTCGAGGATGGCATCGTCGCCCATATCCGGCGCGACGATCAGGCGACGTGGCGCGACGGCGAGGGCGGCTTGTCCCGGCGGGTGGTCTCGCCCGGTGCGGGCGCGCTGGCGGGCGAGGTCTTGGAATGCAAGCTGACGCCCGGCAGCGATGTGTTCGAAGATGCCGGTCAGGTCGACGGGCTGGAGCATCACCTCGTGATGATCTCGGGCTTTATGCGGGTTGAACTGGAAACCGAGGGCCATTCGCTGGGCCCGGGCGACGTGCTGCGCTTTCGCAGGCATGGCCAGTTGCGCTTCCTGACCGCAAAGGGGCAGGGGTCGAAGTTCTTTCTGTTCACCGTGATGGCCTGAGCGAAGCCGGGGCAGAGCCCCGGCCCGACCGTGTCAGCAGTTCGGCACGTTCACCGCGAGGCCGCCCAGAGACGTTTCCTTGTAGTGTTCGTGCATGTCGCGCCCGGTCTGGCGCATGGTTTCGATCGCCGCATCGAGCGGCACGAAATGCGTGCCGTCGCCGCGCAGGGCCAGAGAGGCCGCCGAGACGGCCTTGATCGCGCCCAGACCGTTGCGCTCGATGCAGGGGACCTGCACCAGCCCCTTGACCGGGTCGCAGGTCATCCCGAGGTGGTGTTCCAGCGCGATCTCGGCGGCGTTCTCGATCTGCTCGGGGGTGCCGCCCATCACGGCGCACAGACCGGCCGCCGCCATGGCCGCCGCGCTGCCGACCTCGGCCTGGCAGCCCGCCTCGGCGCCCGAGATCGACGCGTTGTATTTCACCAGCCCGCCGATGGCGGCGGCGGTCAGCAGAAAGTCCGGAATGCGCGCGCGCGTGGCACCCGGTACATGATCCAGCCAGTAGCGGATGACCGCGGGCACCACGCCCGCCGCGCCATTCGTGGGCGCGGTCACGACCTGCCCACCGGCGGCGTTTTCCTCGTTCACGGCCATGGCATAGACGCTCATCCAGTCGTTGATCGTGTGCGGGGCCTGCTGGTTCATGCCGCGCTCGGCCTGCAACTGGTCGTGGATGTTCTTGGCGCGGCGCTTGACCGACAGACCGCCGGGCAGGATGCCGTCGGTGGTCAGGCCGCGCTCGATGCAGCCTTCCATCACGTCCCACAGCCGGGCGACACCCTTGTCGAGATTGGCCGCACCGCCGCGTGACACCTCGTTGGCGCGCTTCATCTCGGCGATGGACAGGCCCGAGGCCTTGGCCATGTCCAACATCTCGGCAGCGGATTTGAACGGGTAGGGGACGGCGGGGCCATCATCGGTGTCCTTGCCAGCGGCCAGTTCCCCTTCGGTCAGGACGAAGCCACCGCCGACGGAATAGTAGACCTCTTGCAGGATCACGTCGCCCTGCGCGTCGGTCGCCATCAGGATCATGCCATTGGCATGGCCGGGCAGCGCGCGCTCGAAATCGAAGCGCAGGTCGGTTGTCGGATCAAAAGCAAGCGGGGGCAGGCCCTCGGGCGTGACCTGCTTGCTCTCGGCGATGGCGGCCAGCGTGGTCTCTGCTGCCTCGGCGTCGTAGGTGTCGGGGCGAAAGCCCGCCAGACCCAGCACCGTGGCCCGGTCGGTGGCGTGGCCGACGCCGGTGAAGGCAAGCGAGCCATGCAAGGATGCCCGCAGCCCGTGCGCCTTAAAAGGCGCGGCGCGCAAGGCATCGAGGAAACGCGCCCCGGCGACCATCGGCCCCATCGTGTGGGACGATGACGGGCCGACGCCCACCTTGAACATGTCGAAGACGGATAAGAACATGATGGCTCCTTCGAAGCTTTGCCCGTCGCATACGCCTTTTGCGCGCGCTTGCCCGTTTCAAAAGCGACCGCCGCCGCGAGGGTTGCGTCAGGTGGCGCTGCCTTCGGGGGGATTGGCGTGGATCGGGGCGGTAAAGGGCGCGGGGCCCAAGCCTTCGGCGCGTTGCGCGGCATGGGTGGCGGGGCGCTGTTCCAGCGCGTGGACCATGCGCGCCAGACGGGGGTATCGGGCGAGGTCGAACCAGCCGGTCTGCCCGTCGGGATAAAGCGCGCACCAGCGCAACAGCGGCGCGAGGTAGAGGTCGAGCAGGCAGGGCGTGTCACCGATGAAGAAGGGCGCCTCAGCGCCGTAGGCCGCATCGATCAGGCCAAGATCGCCGGTCAGGCGTGTCTGGACCGTGGTGCGCAGCGCGGCCTGTGCCTGAGTGTCGGGGCCTGCATATTTCTCGGGATAGAAGGTCATCCGCAAGCCAGTGTGCAGCGTGTTCGACGTAAAGAACAGCCATGTCAGAAAGGCGCCGCGCCGCGCGTCGCCGGGGGCGGGCGCAAGGCCGGGGGCCTGTTCGGACAGCCACAGCAGGATCGCCCCGGTCTCGAAGATCGGGCCTTGGGGCGTTTCCAGCACCGGGATCAGCCCGGCGGGGTTCAGGGCGCGATAGGCCGGGCCGTCCTGCGCGCGGGTCTTTCGGTCGACCAGAACGGTGCGATAGGGCAGGTTCGCCTCTTCGAGGGCAAGCCGCACGATCAGCGAGGCATTGTCGGGCGCGTAGTGCAAGGTCAGGGTCATGTCGTGTCCCGGTGTGGTGATCCGCGCCTATCGGTATCAGGTTGCGGCCCGGTGCCAAGCGGTGATCAGAGCGCCGCCGCTTTCCTTTGGGGACGGTGCCGGGTATTCGGTCAGGTAGGGATGACGGAGGGATCGCGGAATGACGGCAACGGAACAGGTCTGGGAGATCGACGGGCTGCGGCTGGCCGGGCTGGCTTGGGGGCCGGCGGATGGCACGCCGGTTCTGGCGCTGCATGGCTGGATGGACCATGCCGACAGCTTTGCCGTGCTCGCCCCGCTGCTGGAAGGCTGCCGCGTCGTGGCGCTGGACCTGAGCGGGCAGGGGCAAAGCGCGCATCGCGCGGCGCATGCGACCTACAACATCTGGGATGACCTGCCGCAGATCGCAGGCGTGCTGGACCAGTTGGGCTGGGCCGATTGCGTGCTGCTGGGGCATTCGCGCGGGGCCAATATCTCGGCGCTGTTCGCGGCTGCCTTGCCGGAACGGGTGCGGGCGATGGTGTCGCTTGATGCGCTGGTGCCTGCGCCGAATGAAAAGACGGCGGTCGAGACCCTGCGCGCGTTCCTGCTGGACACGCGGAGCCAGACCACCCGTCCGCCCCGCGCCTTCGACAGCGTTGCGGCCTATGTCGAGCGCCGCCGCGCGCAGGGCAATTCGCAACCGGTGTCCGAGGCGCTGGCCCGGCGCGCGCTGACCAAAGGCCCGGATGGCTATGTCATGCATGCCGACCGCCGCCTGTTCGCCAGTTCCGCGATGAAGCTGGATGCGGCGGATATCGAGGCGGTCCTGCGCGCCATCTCCTGCCCGGTCCTGAACATCTGGGCCAGCGACGGGCTGAAGGTCAGCCGCCCGGCCTTTGCGCTGGGCGAGCTCGGTGCGCGGCTGATCGCCCGGTACGAGACGCTGGATTTGGAGGGCGACCATCACTTTCACCTCGACCCGGAGGTGGCGGGTGTGATGGCGGGCCACATCCTGGACTTTCTCGACCGGCACGGGCTGCGCTGAGCAGCCCGCGGCGCGGCGCAGGTGCCGCAGCGTGACCAAAATAGCGCGGTTGCCGCAGAATGCGTTTGAACCTTTGACCGTTTTGGCCGTTTCATGAAGGAAAGGCGCGGCTTTGCGCCCTTTGTCAATGTCTGCCCGTATCATGTCTGAAAGGTCCAAGATGCTCACGAGACGCACCATGATTGCCGGTCTCTCGGCCCTGGCGGCGCCCGCGCTGGTCAGCCCCGCCCTTGCTGCCCCCGGCAGCTGGGAGGCGTGGGATGCGCAGGTCACGCCCGAGAACTTCACACTGGAAAATTCGAACCCGTGGGGGCTGCATCCCCGCCTGTTGCCGCGCCAGGTCTCGGCCAATCCCGGGCTGAAGGCCGGGGACATCCATGTCGATGCGGTGGCGCGCTACCTGTACCACATTCAGGATGACGGCAGCGCGATGCGCTACGGCGTGGCCATTGGCCGCGACGGGCTGTACACGCCGGGCGTCTACACCATCAAGCGCAAGGCCAAGTGGCCGAGCTGGACGCCCACCGCGACCATGATCCGGCGCGAGCCCGACAAGTATACGCGTTGGGCCGGTGGCATGCCTCCGGGGCCGGAAAACGCGCTGGGGTCGCGGGCGCTGTATCTCTACAAGGGCGGGCGCGACACCTATCTGCGCATCCACGGCACGCCTGCGCCGCGCTCCATCGGCACGCGCGCCAGTTCTGGCTGCGTGCGCATGGTGATGGCGCATATCAACGCGCTCTACGACGAGGTCGATACGGGCGTGACCGCCTATCTGTATCCGACGGATGGCAGCAGGCTGTAAGGCCTGCTCAGCTTTGGGGGCGGGTGCAGATCGGGTTCCCGCCCGGGGTGCGCAGGGGCAGTTCGGTGGTTTCGACCGGGCCTTCATGCGTGTACCAGTAGCAGCCATCCGACATGCGGATGCGCGCCGTGCTCAGGTCCTGGTTGGGCGCGGCGATCGACGAGACGGACTCGGGCACCGCGACGGGCGTGCCGGCCTCGGTCGCGCCGGGCATGGGCTCGCAGGCGGCCAGCCCCATCAAGCACAGGGCACCGGTGAGAAATGTAATGGGTCTGGTCATGCGAACCTGCCTTGATCTGACATTGTTTCCCGCAAGTTGGCATTGTGCCGCGCCCGCCGCAAGCCCACCGCGACGCAGGCCGCCCGATACGGGCGTTCGGGTCACACAGGGCCAGCGCGGCGCGGGCGACCATCGGCCAAATCACCAAAATGAAGACAGTTTTCCAGTGACACCCAGACCGGGATGCGCTTGGCTATAGGCACGTTTCGAATCCTTAGCCATTCCCCGGCGCCGACGATCTGCAAGTCTCGTCCGGGTCGCGCCTCGCCTGACTTGGCGATGGGAAGGGCTGCTCGCGTGAGAGGTGCAGGTCATGCCAACCCATCCCGACAGCCAGACCCCGGACCCGCACGCACCAGACGATGCGGCCTCTGACGCAGCGACAGGCGGCGGGATCGACACCTTTGCCACGGTGTCGGCAGGCACCGATTACACGCTGGACCCGTCGAGCCCGGAATCGGGCGAGGTCGGAACGATTGCGGACAATGGCCTGCCGATCTGGTCCGCCTACGAGACGGCGGCGCATCTTGTCCGACCCGGCGGCACTTGGGCCGATCACGCCTATGACCAGAGCGGCGGGATCACCATCAGCTACAGCTTCGACGCGGCCTATTTCACAGCCGAGGGCGAGGCGCTGGATGCGGCCAACCAGCAGGCCGTGCGCGACGTGCTCGCCTATCTCGAATCGCTGGTCAATATCAGCTTCGTCGAGGTCACGAGCGCCGATCTCGCCCCCGGCGAGGCCCCCGACATCACCTATCAGTTCGAGATCGGCACCACCAATGGCGGCGGCTGGGCGAATTACCCTTCGGCGGGGGGCGGGATCGTCAATCTCGGCCATACCAGCTGGGCGCCCGTTGCGGCGCCGGGCAATTACGCGTGGAACCTGATCCTGCACGAAACCGGCCACGCGCTGGGCATCGCGCATCCCGGCGACTATAACGGCACGCCCAACAATGGCTATGCGGGCGAGGCCGATCACTGGAACGACAGCGGCCAGTTCACGCTGATGTCCTATTGGGACGCGTCCAATACCGGCGGGGTGATCGGTCAGGAAAGTACCATGCTGCTGCATGACATCCTCGCGCTCCAGATCGAGTACGGGGCCAACCTGACGACCCATGCCGGTGACACGGTCTATGGCTTCAACACCACGGCGGGGGCGCAATACGACCTCGGCATGACCGAGGCGCTGGCCTTTGCGATCTGGGACGGTGCGGGCATCGACACGCTGGACATGTCCGGTTCGAGCGGCGCGATCCGGGTCGACCTGCGCGAGGGCGGGTTCAGCTCTTCGGCGGGGCATGTCAACAACATCGCCGTCGCCTATGGCGCGCAGATCGAGAATGCCATCGGCGGCAATTACGGCGACGCCCTGCGCGGCAACGGGCTGGACAACGAAATCCACGGCGGCTGGGGCGCAGACCTGATCGTGGGCAGCTACGAGACTGCCTTGCCCGATACCGCCGTGTCCTTTACCGGGATCACCCTCAACGCGGACCCGCAGGAGCGCGACCAGTACCTGAGCGTTGCGGGCTTTGACGGCTTGTCCCGTGCCGATGGCTTCACACTGGAATTCATGGTCGAGGTGATCCGCATCCCGGCCGACACGGTGGCCTTTGCCTCTTATGCGTCCTCGGTCAGCAGCAATGATGTGCTGATCGAGGGGCATCGCGACGGCACCGTGTTGATCCATATCGGTGGGCAGGTGCTGGATACCGGGGTGCTGACCCGGACGCTGGTGGATGGCGATGCGCATCGCCTGTCGCTGTCATGGGATCGCGACACGGGGGCCGTCGGGTTCTACGTGGACGGGGCGCTGGCGGCGAGCGGCACGCTGAATGCCGGTCATGCGATCGGCACCGGCGGCACGCTGGTCTTCGGACAGGAACAGGACACTGTGGGCGGCTGGTTCGACGACCGGCAGGTCTTGCAGGGGACCATCGGCGACATCCGCGTCTTCGACAGCGCGCTGGACGGCGCCGACATCGCCGCCAACGCCCTTGACGTGCAGACCGGAAGCGAGCCGGGGCTGATCCACAACTGGATCACCGATAGCCTTGTGGACGGGGCCGCGCCGCTTGTCGTGGCCGATCAGGGAAGCGCCGCGCAGACAGCCGACCTTGTGGTGCAGGGCGGGGCGCTGGCGCATGACACGCGCGACGCGGTCCTGCCGGGCACCGATTCCGACAGCCTGTACGGTGGCGAGGGCGATGACACGATCTATGGCGGGGTGGGTAACGACCTGCTGGTGGGCGACGGGGAGGACACCCGCGCCGCGCCCGAAATCTTCGATCTGGTCGGCGTCGCGGGCAGCAGTCAAGTCGAGGTCACCACCACGGATGTGTTTCCCACCGGCTCCTTCACCATCGAGTTCCTCTGGCAGCAGACGGCCTTGGTGAATCAGGCCTACAGCTTTCGTTTTCCGGGCTTCGCGATCTACCGCTACGACGATGGCGCGCTGGGTGTGAACTTCTGGGACGCGACCGAGGAGAACTGGCTTTACGGCGTGATCCCGACGACCATGACCGATGGTGACCTGCACCGGATTTCGATTACCTATGACGACACCACCGGGGCCTTCCGGGTCTATGTCGATGGCATTGCCGTCGATGCCGAGGACCTGACCCCCGGCACCCGTGGCGGCGCGGCGACCGGCGGGGCGCTGCCTGCCGATGGCACGGTGCGCTTTGCCGACGAGGGGCTGGTCGGCGATGTGCGGATCTACGATTACGCGCTGGACGCTTCGCAGATCGAGGCGGGTTGGGGCACTGCATTGACCGACCCGCAAGGCGAGGCCGGGCTGGTGCAATACTGGACCGCGCAGGGCGGCACGCTGGTTTCGCAATTGCCCGGCGGCACCGACATGACGGCCAGCGGCGGGGTGACGACCGGGCAGGGCACCCTGTGGCAGGTCAGCTATGACGACGACCTGTTCGGCGGGCTGGGGGCCGACACGCTCGATGGCGGGCAGGGCGATGACAGCCTGAACGGCGGCGATGGCAACGACCTGATCGACGGAGGTCTGGGGGACGACACGGTTGAAGCCGGCGAGGGCGACGACACGATCCTCAGCGCCGCCGGGCTGGACAGCATCGAGGGCGGCGGCGGCACGGATCACGTCCTGTTTGCGGGCCTGTTCGCGGATTTCAGCCTGACGCAGTTGGTCGGCGGGGAATGGTCGGTGCTGTCGGGCTTGGCCGATGCGGTGGTCTCGGGGGTCGAATATCTCGGCTTCGACGATGTGCATGTTGCGGTCGCGGCGCTGACCTCGAACGGGCCATCGGCCTTGGACGACTGGATCACGCTGACCGCTGCCGGGGCGCTGTCGGCGCTGTCCGGTGACGACCTCGTGGATGGCAGTTCCTCGGCGGACCTTGTCCATGGCGACGGCGGCAATGACACGATCCGGGGCGATTTCGGGGCCGATACCCTGCATGGCGGGGCCGATGACGACCTGCTCGATGGTGGGCTGCTGGCGGATTCGCTGTATGGCGAGGCGGGCGAGGATACCTTGATCGGTGGCTATGGCGACGACCTGCTGGACGGTGGCACGGGGTTCGACGTGGCGGTCTATTCCGGCTTTGGCGGGAATATCTCGGTCAATCTGAACCTTGCCGCGGCGCAATATACCGGGGGCGCGGGGACCGATCGGCTGATCGGCATCGAGGGGCTGATCGGTGGCGACCACGCAGACCGCTTTGTCGGGCGCACCGACGGGAACAGCCTGCTCGGAGGGGACTCCGCGGATACGCTGGTTGGCCTTGGCGGGGATGACACCATCGACGGGCAGGACGGCAATGACAACCTGATCGGCGGCGCCGGGTTCGACAGCCTGACCGGCGGTGCCGGGCGCGACGCGATGCTGGGCGGCGACGATGACGATACGCTGGACGGCGGGGGGGGCAACGACCAGCTGCGCGGTGGCTCCGGCGAGGATGTGCTAACCGGGGGGCTCGGACGGGATATCCTTGTCGGGGGCGACTATGTCGGCGGGGCCTTCGTCGGCGACGGCGCGGCGGATGTGTTCGTCTATGCCGACGTGGCCGAGTCGCGGCTGGGCGGCGACGGGCGTGACATCATCATGGCCTTCGAAGAGGGTCTGGACCGGATCGACCTGTCGGCCATCGACGCGGATACCACGCAGACGGGCGATCAGGGCTTTGTCTTTGTCGGCGGCGCGGCGTTCAGCGGGCAGGCGGGCGAGCTGCGCATCACCTCGACCGCAGTCAGCGAGCTGGTGCAGGCGGATATCGATGGCGACGGCATGTCGGATTTCGACCTCGTGGTGCGCGGTGCAACGGCGCTGGCGGAGACCGATTTCATCCTGTGACGATGGGCCGAGCGTTCGGCCCGCCCGTACCGGCAGCGGCGCGTGCGGCAGGCCCGTGCCGTCCACGACGATGCCACCTTGGGGCCCTAAGCAAGCCTTGGGGGGCACCGGTCTTTGCGACCGCGCCGCTATTCGGGCAGGGGGCAGGGCACGCGATCCGCTGTTTTCAGCTTGAGGAAAATCGCAAGCAATTTCCGGGTGCTGCGGCGTCGGGTGTAAAAACCGCGTTAAAGTTTGTGCGCCAAGGTGGTCGCGGGAACGGGGCTAGCTTGGGGTGGTACCATGAGTGGTAAAGAAAACGCAGTCGCAACTGAAACAACCGAAGACGAGGCCGCGCGCCTGTCCGCTGTCGCCGAGGTGATCGATCAGGCCATGGCGGTGATCGAGTTCGATCTCGATGGCGGGGTGCTTTCGGCGAACGAGACGTTCGCGCAGATGCTGGACCGCAAACCGCACGAAATCGGGGGGCGGCCATTCCGCACCCTCTTCGATCCGGAGGTCGTCGCATCGGATTCCTTCCGCGACTTCTGGATGCAACTGGCGATGGGCCAGCCGACGCATCAGGACTTCCAGCTGTTCGGCAAGAACGGCAAACAGGTCCGGGTGAGCCTGTCATGCCACCCGGTCAAGGGCGCCGACGGCCAGCTGTCCAAGGTCATCGCCTTTGCCGCCGACATCACCGACCGGCACGCGCGCGATGCGGTGCTGCTGCGCAAGACATCCGCGTTCGAGAACACCGCCGCGGCGATGATGATGGTCGACCGCAATCTCATCGTGACCGAGGTCAATGCCGCCACGCGGGACCTGCTGACCAAGAACGCCGAGGTTTTTGCCAAGGTCTGGCCGTCCTTCGATCCCAAACGGATCGTCGGCACCTGCATTGACCAGTTTCACCAGAACCCGGCCCATCAGCGCCGGCTGCTGGCCGATCCCTCGAATCTGCCGTTCAAGACCGAGATCACGATTGGCGATTTCAAGTTCGCGCTGAATGTCGGGGCAATCTTCGACGATGGCGGCGCTTACGTGGGCAACAGCCTCGAATGGTCCGATGTCACCGAGGCGCGGCGCAATTCCGGGGTCCTCGCCGCGCTCGACCGCGCGCAGGCGCTGATCGAATTCAATCTCGACGGCACGATCCTCGACGCGAACGAGAATTTCCTTGCCGTCACCGGCTACGCGCTGGACGAGATTCGCGGCAAGCATCATCGCATGTTCTGCGATCCGGCCTATACGCAAAGCCCCGAATACAGAGCTTTCTGGTCGGACCTCGCCGCCGGCGAAGTCGTCGCCGCCCAGTTCCAGCGCTTTGGCAAGAACGGCAAGGAGGTGTGGATCAATGCCTCCTACAACCCGATCTTCGACGCCCGGGGCAAGGCCTTCAAGGTGGTCAAGTTCGCGACCGACATCACCGGCCAGAAGGAGATCGAGAAGAACGTCTCGCGCATTGCCGACGAATTCCAGCGCCAGTCGCAGGACATCGCCGAGCAGGCGCACCGGGTTGCGGAGGGCGCCCAGACGCTGGGCTGCACCACCGAAGAGATCAGCGCCTCGGTCGAGGAATTGAGCGCGTCGATCGATTCCATCGCGCAGAACAGCACGCTGTCGGATCAGGTCGCCAAGCGCACCAAGGACGAGGCCGATATCGGCGCCAAGGCCATCGAGCGGTCGATCGAGGCGATGGACCGGATCAATGCGTCGTCCGAAGAGATCAACGAGATCGTCAAGGTGATCAGCGAGATCGCCAGCCAGACCAACCTGTTGGCCTTCAACGCGGCGATCGAGGCGGCGCGCGCGGGCGAGCACGGGCTGGGTTTCTCTGTCGTCGCCGACGAGGTCCGCAAACTGGCCGAACGGTCCTCGCAGGCAACGAAGGAGATTTCCAAGCTGATCTCGGAAACCGTCAAGCGGGTCTCGCAGGGCAGCGATGTCTCGCGCGAGGCGGGCGCGGCGTTTTCAAAGATCCTTGCGGGCATCCTAGAGACCACCGATTCCATCGCGCAGATTTCGGTCGCGGCGAATGAACAGCAGACCGCCGCGCGCGACGTGGCCGAGGCGATCCAAGCCATCGCCAACGCGTCCGAGCAATCCGTTGTGGCCTCCGACTCGATCGCGGCGGCGACCGACGGGCTGCGGCAGGGGGCGGTGGGCCTGAACGCCGAAATCGCCAAGCTGGACAAGGGATGACCATGGAACCGGCACGACAGTTGGGGGCGACCATGCTGGACGTCTCCACCCCCATGAGCGAGGCCGAATTCGCCAAGCTGCGCGCCCTCATCTACGACCAGACCGGGATCACCATCGGGCCGACGCGTCAGTCGATGCTGGTGTCGCGGCTGAACAAACGGCTGCGCGAACTGGGGATCGACAGCTACAAGGCCTATATCGACCGCGTCCGGTCGGATCCGTCCGAACGGCAGGAATTGACCAATCGGGTCACCACGAACGAGACGTATTTCTATCGCACCCCGCGCATCTGGACGCATTTCCGCGACGAGGTCGTGCGGCGCTTTGCAGACAAGGCCATGGGGCGTTCCCTGCGCGTCTGGTCCGCCGCCGCATCCACCGGCGAAGAGGCGCATACCGCTGGCGTCTTCCTCGAGGAGGCCCGGCAGGGCGTCTCGGCGTTCGATTACTCGGTGCTGGGCACTGACATCTCCTCGCGCGTGCTCGATATCGCGACCGAGGGGCACTACAAGGGGCGCCCCGTTGCGCGGTTTCAGGCCGCGCAGCCGGACCTCTTTGCGCGTTTCATGGTCGGCTCGGATGTGGAGGGCTGGAAGGTGCGCCCCGCGATCAAAACCCGCATCCGCTTTCAAAAGCACAACCTGCTGGGCCCGTTGCGCGATACCGCGCCCTTCGACGTGATCTTCTTGCGCAATGTGCTGATCTATTTCGCCCCGCCGGACCAGGAACGGATCCTGCGCCATGTGCGGCAGGCGCTGCATCCCGAGGGCGTGCTTTACATAGGGGAAAGCGAGTCGCTCAAGCATATCGCGACCGAATTCGAACAGGTCGCGCCGATCATCTATCGCCCGGCCAGCGGGGCCGCGCGATGAGCACGGTGACGAAGATCCATGTCCAGATCGGGCAGGTCAAGACCGGCAAGCCGGGCGAGGTGCTGACCGCCATCCTCGGCTCGTGCATCGGGTTGGGCCTGCTCTATCCGCATCGGCAGAGCTATGGACTTGCGCATTGCCTGCTGGCGGACTCGGGCGCGGCCAGCGACGAGATCAGCGGGCGCTACGTGGATCAGGCCCTGCACTCGCTGGTGTCGCTGATGCAAATCGGGCCTGCGGACCTGCGCAAGGTCAGGACCATCGTCGTCGGCGGCGCCAACATGACCATGCCCGTCGATACCGACCCCTCGCGCCTTGTCGGCACGATCAACGCCAACAGTGCCTACAAGGCCGTGCGCAAGCTGGGCCTGCGCAACATCCACATGGATACGGGCGGCGCGCTGGGGCGACAGGTGACCATCGATTGCACCTCCGGTGAGGTTGACGTCATTCAAATTCCACGAGTCGGGGGATAGCCATGTCCGTGCAGCCAACAGACCAGATGCAGGGGACCACGATCGAGCGCCAGCCCGAAGCCCCCACCGATGCAGCGGGCACGCCGCCCGCGAGGGACAGGATGCCCGCCATATTCGGCTCGTTCTGGCTGGACGGGACGGAATTCGCGCTCGACGCCTCGGTCATCCTAGAAGTGGTCGGCCTGCCGGAGCAGCTTGCGTCGATGCCGCTTGCCCCCGACTATATGCTCGGGCTGTTCAACCTGCGCGGCACGATCGTTCCGATCATCGACCTGCGGCGCCTTCTAGGCCTGCCGGACCGCGAGGTGACGGATCGCAAGGTGGCGATCGTCGAGGATGGCGATGTCTGCATCGGCCTGACGATCGACCGCACCGGCGAGGTTCTGAACATTCAGGGCGCTGCCCATGTCGATTTTCGCCCGCGCGATGGCGAGCTCAAGGATATCGTCGTTCAGGGCCTGCTGAAGCTCGACGACGGGCGACGCATCGTGCAGATCCTCGATCCGCATCTTCTGTTGAACCTCAAGAAGGTGCCGCGCGCCGGGGCGTTGGCCCGTCGCAACCATCTGCTTGGCACCGCCCATCGCGGCCAGCGTTTCAACTGCATCACCTTCCAGTTCGGCCATACGACCTGCGCCATCGATCTGCGCCACGTCGAAGAGGTGATGGATGCGCCCGAAATCAATGACTCGATGCTGGTGCATGACTGTTTCATCGGCGTCACCAACCTGCGCGGGCAGATCATCCCGGTGGCGGATGCGCGCAACTTCATGGGGGACCGCGCCAGCATCAAGTCGAGCGAGGTTTACCCGCCCTCCAGAAAGATGCTGGTCATCAGCACCGAGGGCGGCCTTGTCGGCGTGCTGGTCTATTCCATCGACAGCATCATGAGCTGTTTCGAGGACGAGATCCTGCAATTCACCAAGCTCGCGCTGCCACGCGCCGACCTGATCCGGGGTTGTCTCGTGAACAAGAGCGACGAGATCATCCTGATGCTCGACCACGAGGTGTTGAAGCGCGACCGGATGCTGGTCGACACGGCGCTGCGCTGCCGCGAGGTGCATCCGGGCGAATGCAAATCCAAGGCCGCGCGGTTCGAGGGGGCAACAGGCGCCCGTATGACCTTCATCGTCTTCATGATCGAGACACGCTCGGCGTTGAACTCGCAGACCGTGAGCGAGATCATTTCCTACCCCAAGAGCCTGCTGCGGCCACCCTATGCGCTCGACTTCGTCGATGGCATCATCAACCTCCGGGGGGAACTCATCACCCTGATAAACCCCCGCAAGGTTTACGGTTTGCCGGATATCGACCGCACCGGGGCGAAGGTCCTGATCTTTCTTCACGACGGTCGCAAATACGGCATACTCGTCGATTCCGTGGACGAGATCGTCAACACGACGGCGAACCGGGTGTCCGACAAGATGACGATCAAGCAAGGCGGAACCCAGTTGCAAATCGTCGAGGATGATGGCGGATGCATCCAAAGCCCGGCGCATGGCCCGGTCATGGTTCTGGACACGGACAGTTTCCTGAAGCGTTGCTTCAAGAAGGCGGGCGGGATGTCGCTGGATGCAAAGCCGGTGGCCTAGCATCAGCCGGTCGGTGGCGCCGTGACGGCGCGCCACAGTGAACTGGGCGCGGCTGGGTTACTTGCGGTATTTCGAATGGCAGGCCTTGCAGGTTCCGCCCAATTTCCCCAATGCCGGGCCAAGATCGACTTGCGCCGAAACCGTTCCAATCAACCCTTCGGCCGTGGTTTCCGTGGCCGAGGCGAGCTGCACAAAGTCCTCCCAATCCTGCCAGATCGCGGGCAGCGCCTCGGATTTGGGATCGTCGGCGCGGGTCTCGAACGACGGTTCGATCTGCGCCGATTGCGCGGCGATCTTGGTCAGGGCGTCGTTGGCGGCGACGGCGTCGAACGCCGCTTCGCCCTTGGCCATCGCGCCGATGATCTTCATCTGGTCGCCGATCGCCTTCATGACCTCCATGCGCGCCAGCACGTCCTCGTTCCTGACCCCGCCATGCGCCAGCGCGGCGCTGCCGAGGGCCACCAATGCCACGACGAAGACTGTCTTTTTCAATGTCCCGTTCTCCTTTGTCTTGAAAACCGTCATGCCACCTCGATCCACGTGTTCATGCCGGATGCGGCATGGGCCAGCATGTGGCAATGCATCAGCCACTTGCCGGGATTGTCGGCGGTAAAGGCAATGTCGAGCGGCGCGTCCGGGACGGACAGGATGGTGTCGCGCAGCGGGCCCATGGTGCCATCGGCGCGGACCTCGCGGAAATGCATGCCGTGCAGGTGCATGGCGTGCGGAAACGCCGTGCGGTTGGTCAAGGTGATCCGCGCCACCTCGCCGCGTTTCAGGGCGGCAAAGGGCGTGTCGGACAGGCCCGCCTGACCGGACAGCGCCCAGAACTGGCCTTTTTCGATCAGCGCGCGGAAATCCAGTTGCTCGCCTTGGTAGGTGGCGCCGTCCATGCCCGCCATTGCGCCGCCCTCCATCACCATGTCGAAACGGCGCGCGTTCGACAGGTCCGGCAAAGCGGTGTTCGGATTGGCGGGCAGCGGCGCGGGGGCGGTGTTGCGCGGGGCGCGCGCACCGGTCACGGCGATCTCCACCAGCGCCTCCCAGCTGTCGCCGTCCAGTGACATCAGCAGCCCGGCGGGGCCGTCGCTGGTGGTCACATCCACGATCAGGTCGACGCGCTGCGCCGGGGCAAGAACGATCTCTCCACTCACCTCCTCGGGCGCGTCCAGCGGCATCCCATCGAGCGCGACGGTCCAGCCGGTCATGCCCTCCAGCTTCAGGCCAAAGATCCGGGCATTGGCGGCGTTGATCAGCCGCAGGCGCAGGCGTTCGCCGGTCTCGGCCTGCATCGCATAGGCATATTGCCCGTTCACCCCGATCAGGTTGCCGGTCCGCCCGCCATGGCTCATCATCATCGGGTGGGCGAAGGGTTCGGCGAACGCGCCGGTCTCGGGGTCGAGCAGCCAGTCATCCAGCATAAGCACCTCGTCACGGTCGACGTCCGGCGGGGTGGCCTCATCCACGATCAGCACGCCGGACAGGCCGCGCGCGACCTGCTCCATCGAGTTCTTATGCGCGTGATACCAATAGGTTCCGGCATCGGGCACGGCAAAGTCATAGTCGAAGGTCTCGCCCGGCGCGGCGGGGTCCTGCGTCAGGCCCGCGACCCCGTCCATCGCATTGTCGATGCGGATGCCATGCCAATGGATCGAGGTCGGCACGTCCAGGTCGTTCACCAGTTGCCGGGTCACGCGCCCGCCCTGCGGCACGCGGATCAACGGCCCGGGAATGGTCCCGTCATAGGACCAGACCTCGGTCGCGGGATACCCTTCGGGAGCCAGTTGCACGGTTGCCTTGCGCGCGGTCAGCGCCTCGGGGGCGGCCAAGGCGGGGCGGGCCAGCGCCATCCCGGCGACACCGGCCATCCCGGCGCAAAAGCTCCTGCGGGTCAGTTTCATGCGCATCTCCTCGTTTGTGCCATTGGTGCGCCGAAGCGCTTATCGGGTGCGATCCCGGCGATATCGGCTTTGGTCAGTCCCGGCTGTGCGGACAGGCCACCATGGTGCCCACGCCCTTTTATAGGGTGCATCCGCGTCAGGGCGACCCCCATATTTCCGGCCACATGTCGATCCTTGGCGGGATGCCGTGCAGCGTTGGTCATCCAACGCTGGTCTCGGACAGGAGAGGGGGATGATGCGGACCGCGCAACGCGTGTCCGCTTCTTTGCGCGCCTCGACGGCGGGCAACCAAGCCAATCGCTGCGGGGCGGCATGGCCCGAGCGCCCATGGCCGATCTGTCGGGTGGGCCTGACGCCGGTCAGGCCTCCATCAGGGCTGGATGGCGCTCAATGGGCAGGTGGCTTGGTAGCGGCGCGCGCGCTTCGGGCCAGGTCAACAGCAGGATCGCGCAGCCGGTGACGGATTCGCGGGCCATCATGTCAGTCAGCTGCGCGACCGGTGCCGAAAACTGGCGCTGCCCCGGTTTCGAGGCATCGACGACCACGTCGATCCGGGCGTCGGGCGGCAGCCCCCGCGCCATCAACGCGCGGGCGATCCGATCGGCCTGACGCGCGGCCATGTAAAAGGCCGTGGTCGTGCCCGGCCCGGCCAGCCGGGTGCAATCGGGCAGGGGGTCCTCGGCGCTGCCGGTGCCGGTGGCCAGCACCAGCGTGTTGGACACGCCGCGTTCGGTCAGCGACCGCCCCAAGGCGGCGCCCGCCGCTGAAACGGCGGTGACCCCGGGGACCAGCTCTATCGCGATGCCGGCGGCGCGGGCGGCGTCGATTTCCTCTCCGGCGCGGCCAAAGATCCCCGGATCGCCGGATTTGAGCCGCACCACGCGCCGCCCCCTGAGGGCCTCGGCGACGATCACGCGATTGATCCGCGCCTGCGGCCACGCATGTGCGCCGACATGCTTGCCGACAAAGACTTTTTCGGCCCCGGGCCGCGCAAGGTCCAGCACGTCGTCATCCACCAGCCGGTCGTAAAAGATCACGTCGGCGGCCTGAATGCGCTCGACCGCGCGCAGGGTCAGCAGGTCGCGCGCACCGGGACCGGCCCCGACGAGGGCGATCTCGCCGCGGCGGTTGGCGGGGCAGGTTGCCTCGGCAGACCGGGGCGTGGACCGGTCGCGGTCCTGCTGCCAAAGCGCTTGCGGATCACGCTGGAACGCGCGGGCAAAGGCGGCGTGCAGGCGCGGGGCCAGATCGCGGCCCAGCCGGTCGCGCAAGGCGGCAAACCCGGCAAGGGTCACGGGGCGGGCAGACGGGGCGAGGGCTTTCATCGTGCGGGGTCCTTTTAGGCGGCGTGGGGCCGGGCGCCACGCGCCCAAAGCTCGGAGGCAAGGCCTCGGGGCTGGGTCCGGCCCAACGTGTCCAAGGCAAGCTCGGCGGTGCCGAGCACGGTTTCGACGTCAAAGGCCGTGGCGGTCTGGCGGTCCAGCGGCAGCGCGGCGGTATCGGACAGGCGGCGCGCCTCATCGATCCGGGCGGGCAGGGTGGTCTCCCACGGGGTGCCGTCGCGCAGGCCGAAGGCGGCGATGGCCTTGGCGGGGTAGCGTTCGAATTCGCCGCCGCCGCCCTTGATCACCGACAGGTCCTGCCAGCCCATCAGCCGCGCGGCTTCCGCCTGCAGCAGCCGGTAGGACGGGTGAAAGACGCCCTGCACGCTGGCCGCCGCGCGGCCCGGGTTCAGCATGCGGCAGACCGTGTTGATGCAGGACCGCAGGCCCAGCACATCGCGCAGGGACAACAGGGCGAACAGCGCCGGGTGCAGGGCTTCGAGCGGCATGTAGGCAATGCGGTCGCGGTCGAGCAGATCGGCGGCCTCCGCCGGGGTGCGGGCCACGGCGATCCCCGCCGCCGCGAGGCCCGCGCGCACCTTCGGGTCGGTGCCGTTCCAGCCATGGATCAGCACGCGATGACCGGCCTGCGCCACCAGCCGCGCCGACAGCAGGAACCACGGCTGGCCGCGCGTCCGGCCCGCCGCGTAGCTGGGCCAATCGAGGTCGACCGGCGGCATCTGCGGCAGCGCCGCGCAGGCCGCACCGGCAAGGCCCGCGATCTCTGCGGCGGTCTCGCCCTTCATGCGCAGCAGCATCAACAGCGCGCCTGTCGCCTCGGGCGCGGCGCCGTCCAGCATCAGGCGCATGGCGTCCTGCGCCTCGTCCTGCGTCAGCGACCGCGACCGGCCCGGGCCGCGCCCCAGCGTGCGCACATGGTCAGACAGGCTCATTCCGCCGCCTCCCTGACCTGCGCCGCGCGCAGAAGCGCCGCGATTTCCGGCTTGCACGATCCGCAATTCGTCCCGGCCTGAAGCGCCGCGCCCACGGCGTCGACGCTGAGCAACCCGTCGCCTTCGATCGCGCGCAGCAGCGTGCCCACGCCCACGTTGAAGCAGGCGCACAGCACCGGACCGGGATCGGGCATGTCGGCGGGCGGGCGGCCTGACAGGACGCCATGGGCCTCCTGTCCGGGCAGCGTCGCGAGGTGGTCGCGCATCACCGCCACCGGCTCTGGCGCGACAAACAGCGCGCCCTGCAAGCGCCCGCCTGCAAAGACCGCGACGCGGGCGATGCCACGCGCCGCGTCGAGGATCACCGCCGTTTCACCCTGCGGCAGGCCGAACAAGCGCAGCGCCTCGGCCTCCCAGTCGGCGACCGGCGCCTCCCCCGCCAGTTCCGCCCGCCAGCCCGCCTGCGTGCGCATCCGCGCCCAATAGGCGCAGTCCGGCACCATGTCCGTGCGCGAGACCGCGAAGCCGTACCATGCGGCGGCAAAGGGCTGGACGGCGACCACGCTGGCCTTGCTTTCGGGTTGTCCCGAAACCGGGTCGGTGACCGGGGCCACAAGCGCATCGATCCGGGCCGAGGGCGCGGTCTCGCCCGTCCAGTGCATCGGCGCAAAGACCTGCCCGGGCTGCACCGCATCGGTGATCCGGGCCCGAAGGATGGCGCGCCCCTGCGGGCTGGTGACGCGGACGAGGTCGGCCGGGACGATGCCCTGCGCGCGGGCGTCGTCGGGATGGATGTCAAGGAATGGTTCGGCCAGATGCGCCGACAGGCGCGGGCTGAGCCCGGTGCGGGTCATGGTGTGCCACTGGTCGCGCACCCGGCCGGTGTTCAGCCGAAACGGGTAGCGCGGCGCGGTCTTTGCCGCAGGTGCGCGGTGGCTGACGGGCAATAGGCGCGCCTTGCCATCGGCGTGGAAAAACGCCCCATCCCCGAAAAAGCGCCCGCCCTGCCGGGCCTCGGTCACCGGCCAGCGGGTCGGCGTCAGCCGGTCGTAGCCCGCATCGGTCAGCCCCTTCAGCCCGGAAATGTCGAAATCGCGCCCAAGGCGCCCGGCGATGCCCGACAGGGCCGCGTATTCGCGAAAGATCTCTGCGGGCGTGGCATAGTCGAAGGCCTTGGCAAACCCCATGCGCGCGCCCACCTCGGCGAGGATCGCCCAGTCGGGGCGCGCTTGGCCCGTCGCGGGCAACACGGCGCGCTGTCGGCTGATGGTGCGGTCGGAATTGGTGACGGTGCCCTCCTTTTCGGCCCATGCGGTCGCGGGCAGCAGCACATCGGCCAGCCGCGCGGTATCGGTCTGGGCGGTGATGTCGCTGACCACGGTGAAGTCGCAGCCCTTGATCGCGGTGCGCACGGCGTCGGCATCGGGCATCGAGACGGCGGGGTTGGTGTGGATGATCCACAGCGCCTTGATCCGCCCATCGCCCACCGCGCGGAACATGTCGACGGCCTTCAACCCCGGAGCCTCGGGCATGGCGGGGGCCTGCCAGAAGTCGCGCACCGCGGCGCGGTGATCGGGGTTCTCGATATCGAGGTGACAGGCGAGCATATTGGCCAGGCCGCCAACCTCGCGCCCGCCCATGGCGTTGGGCTGGCCGGTGACGGAAAGCGGCCCCATGCCGGGCTGGCCGATGCGCCCCGTCGCAAGGTGGCAGTTGAGGATCGCGTTGACCTTGTCGCTGCCGGAGGAGGACTGGTTCACCCCTTGGCTGAAGACGGTCACGACCTTCTCGGTCCGCATCCACAGCTGGCAGAAGGCGTCGATCTGGGCGTCGGACAGGCCGGTGACGGCGGTCTTGTCGTTGAACGCCGCGTCCAGCGCCGCGTCGAAGCCCTGTGTGTGCCGCAGATAGGCATTGTCCAGCGCGCCGCCTTCATACAGCGTCACCAGCAGGCGGTTGAACAGCGCCACGTCGCTGCCAGGTTGCAGCGGCAGGTGCATGTCTGCCCCATCGCAGGTCGCGGTGCGGCGCGGGTCGATCACGACGATCTTGGTGCCGCGCGCCTGTTTCGCGGCCAGCACGCGCTGGTGCAACACCGGGTGACACCATGCGAGGTTGGAGCCCACCAGCACGACCAGATCGGCCTCGTCGAGGTCCTCATAGGTGCCGGGCACGGTGTCGGTGCCGAATGCGCGGCGGTGCCCCGCCACGGTCGACGCCATGCACAGCCTTGAATTCGTGTCGATATTGGCCGAGCCGATGAAGCCCTTCATCAGCTTGTTGGCGATGTAATAGTCCTCGGTCAGCAACTGCCCCGAGACGTAGAAGGCGACGCTGTCCGGCCCGTGCGTGTCGATGGCGGCGCGGAATTTGTCGGCCACCAAGGTCAGCGCATCATCCCATGTTGCATCCTGCCCGTCGATGCGTGGCGCCAGCAGGCGGCCCTCCAGCCCCACGGTTTCGGCCAGCGCCGAGCCCTTGGAACACAGCCGTCCGCGGTTCGCCGGGTGGTCCGGGTCGCCGCGCACGTCAAGCCCGCCTTGGCCATCGGCGCGCAGCAACACGCCGCAACCCACCCCGCAATAGGGGCAGGTCGAGCGGGTCTCGGGGAAGCCCGCACCGTCCATCACGCGGCGCTCCGTTTGCCGACGGCCATGCCGTCGAGCAGCACGCGGCCCGCCTCGATCCGCACCGGGTAGGTGGCGATGCGGGCATCCTCGCCCACCGCCTGCCCGGTGTTGAGGTCAAAGACCCAGTTGTGCAGCGGGCAGGTGACCTTTTGCCCGTGGACGATCCCGTCGGCCAGAGGCCCGCCCTTGTGCGGGCAGGTGTTGGACGCGGCAAAGACCTCGGCCACGGCAGTCCGGAACAGCGCGATGCAACCCACCGGCGTCTTGACCACGCGCGCGCCGCGCTCGGGGATGTCGTCAATGGCGGCGATGTCGATCCAGCTCATGGCGTCGGCTCCTTGCAGACCGTACAGTCTTGCCCCACCCGTCCCGGGCTTGACCCGGGACCTTTGGGTCGGGGCGCGTTGAGGGGGAGGCCCCCGGTCAAGCCCGGGGCGGGTGTCGCGCCGTTCATTCCGCAGCCTCCAAGGTGAGGTCGGCAAGGGGGGCGTAGGCGCGGGGGCGCGCGGCATGTTCGGCCCACGGGTCCTTGCGGTAGATGGATTGGGACAGTTCAAAGGCGTCGACCAAGCGTTGCCTTTCGGCAGGATCAAGGATGCGCTCTCGCACCCAGTCCAGCCCGACCTTGCCCAGCCATTTATAGGGCCGGTCGAGATACTTGGCGTTCTCGCGGTACAGCTGGACAAAGGCCACGGTGACGGCAATCGCCTCTGCCTCGGTTGCGACGTCGATCAGCCGCTCGGTTTCCTTGACATCCATGCCCGCCGCCCCGCCGACGCCGACCTGATAGCCACTGTCGACGCAGACGATGCCCACATCCTTGCAGGTCGCCTCGGCGCAGTTGCGGGGGCAGCCGGACACTGCCAGCTTGACCTTGTGCGGGGTCCACGACCCCCACAGCGCCTGTTCGAGCTTGATCCCCAGACCCGTCGAGTCTTGTGTGCCAAAGCGGCAATGATCGGTGCCGACACAGGTTTTCACCGTGCGTAGCCCCTTGGAATAGGCGTGTCCAGACACCAGCCCCGCGCGGTTCAGATCGGCCCAGATATGCGGCAGGTCCTCGCCTTTGACGCCCAGCAGGTCGATGCGCTGACCGCCGGTGACCTTGACGGTCGGCACGGCGTATTTGTCCGCCGCATCGGCGATGGCGCGCAGCTCGTCCGGGGTGGTGATCCCGCCCCACATGCGCGGCACGACGCTGAAGGTGCCGTCCTTCTGGATGTTGGCGTGTTTGCGTTCGTTGACGAAGCGGCTTTGCGGATCGTCGCGATACTCCAACGGCCAGTCCGCCAGCAGGTAGAAGTTCACCGCCGGGCGGCAGACATGGCAGCCGTTCGGCGTCTTCCACCCCAGTTCCTGCCAGACGGCGGGTTGGGATTTCAGCGCCTTGGCCTTGATCAGCCGCCGCACGTCCTCGTGGCTGAGGTCGCAACAGCCGCAGATCGGCTGGGCGGTGGGCATCTGGAAGGCGTCGCCCAGCGAGACCTGCAACACCTGTTCCACCAGCCCTGTGCAGGTGCCGCAGGACGCGCTGGCCTTTGTCGTGGACCTGACCGCCGCCAGATCATGCGCGCCGCCCGCGATGGCTTCGGTGATGGTGCCCTTGCAAATGCCGTTGCAGCCACAGATTTCCGCCTCAGGCGGCAAGGCTGCAACGGCTGACAGAGGGTCCGCTTGGGCACCTCCCTGAAAGGCCGGGCCGAAGATCAGCGTCTCGCGCATGTCGTCGATGGGCGTACCGTCCTTGATGAGGCCAAAGAACCATGCCCCGTCGGCGGTGTCGCCATACATGACGGCACCGATCAGGCGGTCTTTCTCGATGACCAGCCGCTTGTAGACGCCGCGCGACGGGTCGCGAAAGACGATGTCCTCGCGGCCCGGCGCATCGGCAAAGTCGCCCGCGCTGAACAGGTCGCAGCCGGTGACCTTCAGCTTGGTCGACAGGGATTTCTGAACAAAAGCCGCCTCTTGCCCCAACAGAGTCTGGGCCGCGACCTTTGCCTGTTCGTAAAGCGGCGCGACAAGGCCGAAGACCGCGCCCTGATGTTCGACACATTCGCCGACCGACAGGATATCGGGGTCGGAGGTGACCATCTGGTTATCCACATGGATGCCCCGGCCCACGGCCAGACCGGCCTCCTTGCCAAGCGCCACGTTCGGGCGGATGCCCACCGCCATCACCAGCAGGTCGCAGGGCAGTTCGGTGCCGTCGTCCAGCATCAGCGCCTTCACATGGCCGTTTTCGCCGAGGATCTCCTTGGAGTTCGACTGCAGGCGGACGGTGATGCCTTTGTCCTCCAGCGATGTCTTCAGCAGATAACCCGCCGCCTCGTCCAGTTGCCGTTCCATCAGGTGGCCCATGATGTGCACCACGGTGACGTCGGCACCGCGCGCGGCCATGCCTGCCGCGGCCTCCAGCCCCAGAAGGCCACCGCCGATCACAACGACGCGGCGACCAGCGCCCATGGCCATCATGCGCTGCGTGTCTTCGAGGTCGCGATAGGCGATCACGCCGTCCAGATCGTGCCCCGGCAGCGGGATGATGAAGGGCAGCGAGCCTGTGCCGATGACCAGCTTGTCATAGGCGACCGGGCCATGCGTGCCGGTGACGACCTTGGCGGCGCGGTCGATACCGGTGACCCACTCGCCAAAGCGGCAGGTCACGCCATGGGCGTCGTAGAACGCCTCGTCATGGGTGACGATCTCGTCATAGGTTTTTTCGCCCGACAGCACCGGCGACAGCATCAGCCGGTTGTAGTTGCCGCGCGGCTCGGCGTTGAACAGGGTGATGTCGTAGGCGTCGGGGGCCGTCTCGACCAGCGTCTCGATCAGGCGGCCCGAGGCCATGCCCGCGCCGATGATGACCAGTTTCTGTTTCATGTCCCTCACTCCGCGGCCAAGGCTTGGGGTTTCGGTTTGGATTTGGGTGTCCCGCCAGAGGCGGGCTTTGGCGTGCGGCCGTGTTCGTATTCCTCAAGGAAATCAAGCACGTCCTGCCGGTAGGCGTAGTAATCGGGGTGTTCGAGCAGCGCCTTGCGGGTGCGCGGGCGCGGCAGGTCGACCTTTGTGATCTTGCCGATGGTGGCCTGCGGGCCGTTGGTCATCATCACCACGCGGTCGGCCAGCAAGATCGCCTCGTCGACGTCATGGGTGACGCAGATCGCGGTGACCCTAGTGCGG
Source organism: Tropicibacter alexandrii (assembly GCF_003667315.2). Lineage (GTDB taxonomy): Bacteria > Pseudomonadota > Alphaproteobacteria > Rhodobacterales > Rhodobacteraceae > Tropicibacter > Tropicibacter alexandrii. The sequence continues at coordinate 269,555 of NZ_RCTZ02000003.1, forward strand.
GACCAGACCTCCATCAGGACCTCTTGCAGCTCCCACCGGGTCAGGCTGTCGAGCATGCCAAAGGGTTCATCCAGCAGCAGCAGTTTCGGCGACAGGGCAAAGGCGCGGGCGATGCCGACGCGCTGTTGCATGCCGTTCGACATGTCGCAGGCGGGCTTGTCCATCGCATCGGCAAGGCCCACCCGTTCGAGGTAATAGTCCACCACGTCCTGCCGTTCGGCCTGAGATGCGCGGGGATAGACCTTGTCGACGCCAATCGCGCAGTTCTCGCGCGCCGACAGCCACGGGAACAGGTTCGGCGACTGGAAGACCACGGCGCGCTCGGGATCGGCGCCCTCGACATGGCGGCCATCCAGCTTGATCGCGCCCTTGGAAATGCCATTCAGACCGGCGGCCATGGTCAGGACGGTGGATTTGCCACAGCCGGAATGGCCGATCAGGCTGATGAACTCGCCCCGGTCGATTTTCAGGTTGAAGTCCTCGACCACGGTCAGCCGGCCCTTGGGCGTCGGGTAGATCTTGTGCAACTGGCTGAAATCCAGAAAGCGGTCGTCGATCAGGCCCTCTTGGGCGTCCTTCACCGCCGCCGGAACGCCATGGATCGGGGTGACGTCGGGCAGTTGGCGCGCGCCTTCGATGCGGGCCTCGATGCCCACATCCATCAGGTAGCCGGTGACCTCGGCGCGCAGCCGCTTGAAGGTCTCGTTGGTGTTCATCGCAACACGGTCGCGGGGGCGGGGGAGGGTGACCGTGAACTCGGCCCCCAGCGTGCCATCCGGGTTCAGCGCGATGATCCGGTCGGCAAGGATGATCGCCTCGTCCACGTCGTTGGTGATCAGCACGCAGGTCTTCTTGTCCGCGTCCCAGATCGCTTCGATCTCGTCCGCGAGGTTGGCGCGGGTCAGCGCGTCGAGCGCGCTGAGCGGTTCGTCCAGCAGCAGCACCTCGGGGTTCATGGCCAGCGCACGGGCGACGTTGACCCGCTGGCGCATCCCGCCGGACAATTCGGCGGGACGGCGCGTGGCCGCGTGGCCAAGGCCCACCATGTCGACGTAATGCGCGACCTTCTTCGCGCGTTCGGCCCGCGACAGTCCGGGAAAGACGGTGTCGACCGCCAGCCCCACATTGCCCGCCACGGTCAGCCACGGCATCAGCGAATAGCTTTGAAAGATCACGCCGCGTTCCGGGCCGGGGCCGGTGATCGGTGCGCCTTTGAAGGTGACGCTGCCCTTGGTCGGGGTCTCAAGCCCCGCCATCAGGTTGATCAGCGTCGTCTTGCCGGTGCCTGAGAAGCCGAGGATGACGAGGAATTCGCCTTCCTGAACGTCGAGGTCGATGTCGTTCAGCACATGGGTTGCATGAACACCGGAGCCGAAGCTTTTGGAAACGCTTTTGAATTCGAGAATACTCATGAGTAACTCCTTTTTGCGCTATCGCGTCGCTACTTGAGCGCGAGTCACCGGTTGTTCGTGAAGGTGAACAGGGATTGCAGCGCGAACATCACCCGATCCAGCAAGAAGCCGATGATCCCGATGGTGAAGACCGCGACCATAATCTTGGCGAGCGACGAGGAGGACCCGTTCTGGAATTCGTCCCAGACGAATTTCCCAAGGCCGGGGTTCTGCGCCAGCATCTCTGCCGCGATCAGCACCATCCAGCCCACGCCCAAGGACAGACGCAGCCCGGTAAAGATCAGCGGCAGCGCCGAGGGCAGCACCAGCTTGGTGATCTTGACCCGGGTGTTCATCTTGAGGACCTTCGAGACGTTGACCAGATCCTTGTCGATGCTGGCCACCCCCAGCGCGGTGTTGATCAGCGTCGGCCAGAGCGAGCACAGCGTCACGGTGATGGCCGAGATCAGGAAGGACTTGGCAAACAGCCCGTCATTCGTCGCATAGACCGCGCTGACGATCATCGTGACGATGGGCAGCCATGCCAAAGGCGAGACCGGTTTGAAGATCTGCACCAGTGGGTTGATCGCGGCGTTTGCGGTCGGCGACAGGCCCGCCGCGATGCCCAGCGGCACGGCGATCACCGTGGCCAGCAAAAAGCCGAAGAACACCGTCTTGATCGAGGTCCAGATCTGTTCGTAGTAAGAGGGCGCGCCGGTATAGGCGATGGTCTTGACCTCGTCGGCCTTGCCCGCCTCGATCAGCTTTTGGTTGCGCTTCTCGACCATCGTTTCGAATTTCTCGCGCTTTTCGGCTTTGGCGCGGGCATCTTGATGGAGGTTCACCACCTCTTCCCAGACCTGAGCGGGGCCGGGCACGGCGCCAAGGCTGGTCTGCACCTTGGGGGCCAGCGTGCCCCACATCAGCAGAAAGGCGCAGATGGCCAGCAAGGGCACGACCAGCAGACGCCAGATTTCTTTGCCTTGCGCGCGGGGATTGTCGCCAGCGGCGGCGCGCAGGATCGGGGTGATCCACGCCAGTCCCAGCACCTGAAACCACTTGTCGGCGGTGGTGATGCGGCTGAACAGGCGCGCGCGGCGGGCCTCGCGGTCGGGATCGGTGGCGGTGAAGTTCGGATCGACGGTTGTCATGTCATGGTCCTCTTTCGGAGGGAGAGGCCCCGGTCAGATGCCCGGGCTGCGGTGTCAGGGAGTGAAACACGCCCCGGGCCGTGACCCGGGGCCTCTTGGTCGTCAGCCCTTCACGTCGGTGCCGACGACGGTCTGTTCGCCCTTCAGGCCGATCGGCAGGCTGTCGAGATAGGCGTTCGGGAAACGGCCGTCATAGGCGATGCCGTCGATGATGTCCTCGGCCGGGGTCGGCGCCTTGTAGCCGTCGCTGTCCCACGGGAAGTCCGCCTCGTTCGCCAGCCCCTCGTCGACCAGCATCCGCGCGGCCTGAAGGTAGATGTCGGGCTTGTAGACGGATTTGGCGACCTCGTCGTACCAACTGTCGGGCTTGGCCTCGGCGATCTGGCCCCAGCGGCGCATCTGGGTCAGGTACCAGATCGCGTCCGAGTAGAACGGGTAGGTCGCATTGTGCCGGAAGAACACGTTGAAGTCGGGTATGTCGCGCTTGTCGCCCTTCTCGAATTCAAAGAAACCGGTCATCGAATTGGCGATCACCTCGGCATCGGCACCGACATATTCCGGGCGCGACAGGATCTCGACAGCCTCTGGACGGTTGGCGTTGTCGTTCTCATCCAGCCAGATCGCGGCGCGGATCAGCGCCTTGGTCACGGCGAGCGTGGTGTTGGGGTACTCTTCGGCGAATTCGGCGGTGATGCCGAACACCTTTTCGGGGTTGTTCTTCCACAGTTGGTAGTCGGTGATGACCGGCACGCCGATCCCCTTGAAGACCGCCTGCTGGTTCCACGGCTCGCCCACGCAATAGCCGTAGATCGTGCCGGCCTCCAACGTGGCGGGCATCTGCGGCGGGGGCGTCACCGACAGGAAGACATCCGCGCCGATCTGGCCGGTGACATTCTCGGGCGAATAATAGCCCGGATGCAGCCCACCGGCGGCCAGCCAGTAGCGCAATTCGTAATTGTGGGTCGAGACGGGAAAGACCATGCCCATGTTGAACGGCTTGCCCTCGGCGCGGAATTCCTCGACCACCGGGGCCAAGGCCTCGGCGCTGATCGGGTGCTGCGGGCGGCCATCGTCCATCTTGGGGATATGCGGCAGCATCTTTTCCCAGACCTCGTTGCTGACGGTGATGCCGTTGCCGTTCAGGTCCATGGAAAAGGGCGTGATGATATGCGCCTCGGTGCCAAAGCCGATGGTCGCAGCCAGCGGTTGACCGGCCAGCATATGCGCGCCGTCCAACTGCCCGCCGATCACGCCATCCAGCAGCACCTTCCAGTTGGCCTGTGCTTCGAGCGTGACGAACAGCCCCTCGTCCAGAAAATAGCCCTGCTCGTAGGCCACGGCCAAGGGGGCCATGTCAGTCAGCTTGATGAAGCCGAAGGTCAGTTCGTCTTTTTCCAGATCCAGCGCCATGGCGGGGCTGATCAGTGCGGTCGTGGCTGCAAGGCCGAGGAGGAGAGTCTTCATCATCTGTCCTTTCTTGGGCATCACGCCCTGCGAAACGAAAAAAAGGCCGCTCACCGTCCGTGGGTTGGGAGGAACCAACGGAAAGCGAGCGGCCTTGCTCGGGATATCCCTGCCATAGGGAGAAATTTCGTGTCGAACCGCGCCATTGCGGCCCGACAAGATCAGCTTTGATGCAAAGGTGACAAAATTCCAGATATTTTCGCTGCGATGCGGCGTCCTGCCGGGCGGGTCGAAAAATCCGCCTGAAATTTAGTCAGTCCGGCAGGTCGGGATCAAAAATCGCGCCGTCAAAGAACGAATCCGCCAGCAAGGTCAGGTGACCTTTCTGCGAGGCGACGGCGGTGTCGTGGGGAATCGCCCCTTCGAGTTTCTCGGACGCGCCGGGCAGATCGGCCTCGATCGGCATGTGGGCGCGGAACAGGTCGCTGCGATAGACCTCGGAGCCGCGCGCCATCGTCTCGGCCACCGGCAGGCCGTGGCGCAGGGCAAGCCGCCGGGCCACCCATTTGGCCTGACTGCGCCACGGGAAATTGGCGGCACCATCGTGGAATTCGAGGAACCGCGGAACCTCGCGTTGCTCCGCCTGACCCGAGATGGTGAAACGCCCGTTGAGCGCGCGGTCGATCAATTCCGGCGGCACGTCGAGATAGGCCTTGCGCGACAGGATCTCGGCGGCGGTGGTGCGGGTATCGGGGCGGGCCAGCCATTGCGCCGCGCGCCAGACCGCGCGCATCAGCCGCCGCAACAGATGGGGTTCGGTCTCGGCCCAGTCGGTGCGCACCGCCAGCACCTTTTCCGGTGCGAAGGACCAGATCGCCTTGCCCGGCAACAACAGCGCCCCGGACCCCTGATCGACCGCGACCGAGCCCCAGGGCTCGCCCACGCAGAAGGCGTCGATATCGCCTGCGGCCAGCGCCTCGGCCATCAGCGGGGGCGGGACGGTGCGGATGGTGACCTTGGTTCCGCCCAGATCGGTGCCGTCGAACCAGTAATGCAGCAGTTCCACATGCATGGAAAACGGGAAGGGCACGCCAAAGACCAGCGGCCCGTCGGTGACCTGCGCCAAGGCCCGCGCCGCCGCACGCGGGTCGGCGAAATCGAAGCCGAAGCCGGTCGCGCGCAACCGGGCCTCCAGCGCGCGGCCCACGCCGATCACGTCGCCATTGACCGATGTCACCATGACCGCCGAGACGGGCGTCGCCACGCCGCCCAGCCCCAGCGCCATGGCGACGGGCACGGGCGACAGCATATGCGCCGCATCGACCCGGCCAAAGGCCAGCATGTCGCGCACCGACGACCACGAGGGCGCGGCGATCAGGTCCAGCGCGATGCCCTCGGTCTGGGCAAAGCCCATTTCCTGCGCGACGATCAGCGGTGCCGCATCCACCAAAGGCATGTAGGCGACGGGCAGGGTGACGGTCTTCATCTGAGCAGCTCCGATGCGGTGACCAGCGCCTCGGCCACATCGGCGACGCGGCGGCCCTGATCCATCGCGGTCTTGCGCAACAGCGCATAGGCCGCGTCCTCGTCGATCTGCTTGGCCTTCATCAAAAGGCCCTTGGCGCGGTCGATGACCTTGCGTTCTTCCAGTGCGCGACGGGTCTCGGCCAGTTCGGTGCGCATCTGGCGGACCATGCGAAAGCGGGCGATGGCGGTGTCGATCACCGGCTTGATCCGTTGCGGCGCCAGCCCGTCGACCACGTAGGCAGACACGCCCGCCTCGACCGCCGCCTGTGCGAGCCCGCCCGCCGAGTTCGAGACGAACATCGCGACGGGCCGTTCCAGCGGGCCGGAGGCCAGCGTCAGTTCCTCAAGCATGTCGCGGGTGGGGCTGTCGATGTCGATCAGAACGATGTCGGGCTCATGCGCCGCGATGCGCCGGGCCAGCGCGCTGCTGTTGCCGATCACGACCACCTCGCAATCGGTCGCGGCCTTCAATGCGTCGACGATCGCGATGGCACGATCGCGATCCTCTTCGACGACGACGACTGTCAGTTTGGCACCCATGAGGAGGAGATGCGCCATCGTCAGGGCGACATCAAGCGGTTCTCGGCGAAATCGGCCCTGCGGCACGCGCAGGCCCGCGTGGGCCGATTGAAATTTGGGCACGTGTTGGGCGCGCCGCAGGGAAATTTTCGCAAAGCCTGAAACTTTGTCCCCGTGGCTGCGTGACTTGAGGGACAGGCCGGCCAGACGGACCGGCGAATACACAGGGAAAGGACACGACAATGAAGACGTTTGCCACTTTCATGACCGCAGCCGCACTGACCGCCGGTGCCGCGCTGGCGCAAAACCCGATGGTGGGGGGCGCGGCGATGTTTGCCGACCGGACCATCGTCGAGAATGCCGTGAATTCGGCCGATCACGAGACGCTGGTGGCCGCCGTTCAGACCGCAGGCCTTGTCGACACGCTGAACTCCGAAGGCCCGTTCACCGTGTTTGCCCCGACCGATGCGGCCTTCGACCGGATTTCGGACGCAAGCCTGAACGCCTTGATGCAGCCGCAGGCGCGCGCGCAGTTGCAGCAGATCCTGACCTGTCATGTCGTCGCCGCCGAGGCGATGTCCGGCGCGATTGCCGGCATGATCGCCGATGATGGCGGCGTGCATGCGGTTCCGACCGTCGGCGGCTGCACCCTGCAGGCCAGCATGCGCGGCGGCAACATCATCCTGACCGACGAGAACGGGCGCGAGGCGACCGTGACGATCGCCGATGTGGATCAGTCCAATGGTGTGATCCACGTCATCGACCGCGTGCTGTTGCCGGCGCAATAAAGCCACCAGACATTGCGCGAGCGTCCCCGAATTTGCTCGCGCAATCGTGCGCGCCCCCGGCTTGTCCCGGTTCCGCCGGGGGCGCATCTTCCTGAAAGGAGGACCCCATGATCCGACGTACATTTCTGACATCCATCCTGGCGGCGGCGGCCTTGCCCGCCGGCGCTGTCGAGGTCACCCGGACCGAAGCCGAATGGCGCGCCATGCTCACCGATCTCGAATTCAAGGTGATGCGGGAAGAGGGCACGGAACGTGCCTTTACCTCGCCGCTGAACGACGAGACGCGGAAGGGCACCTTTCACTGCAAGGGCTGCGACCTGCCGCTTTACTCATCCGAGACCAAGTTCAAGAGCGGCACGGGCTGGCCGTCCTTTACCGAGGCGCTGCCCAACGCCATCGAGACAAAGCCCGATCGCATCTTTCTGGTGGTGCGCACCGAATGCCATTGCCGCCGTTGCGCCAGCCATCTTGGGCATATCTTCGATGACGGTCCGCCGCCCACGGGCAAGCGCCACTGCATCAACGGCGTCTCGCTGACATTCCAGCCAGCCTGATACGGCGCACAGCCAGACCCGACACGGACCAAAGAAAAACGGGCATTCGGAGATGTGGTCCGAATGCCCGCTGTTCGCGTGAGCGTGGTAACCGTGCCTTAGGTTCATTTCATATGTATCAACTTTCGCGGGTGGGTCCAGTGATAACCTTCCGTCACCGCGAAATCTGCACAGACTTGCCGATCCTTCGGGCAGTCCGGCGGTTTCCCGCCGGGCTCGTGCCTATTTGAAGCTGCGCGAATCCTTGATCTGATCCCAAGCCCAGACGACCTCTTGCAACTGGTCTTCCTGAGAGCGGTCGCCACCGTTCATGTCCGGGTGAAGCACCTTGATGAGCTTCTTGTAGGCCTTGCGGATATCCGCCTTGGTCTCGGCGGTCTCGGCCTCGAGGATTTCGAGCGCACGCTTTTCGGTGGGCGGCAGACGACGACCGCCGCCGGGCTTGGCCCGACCGGGATTGCGCGTGGCATTGTTGCCCAGCACCTGATGCGGGTCCTCGATGCCAAGCCGCGCCCAAGCCTTGGCCTCGGGGTCGCGCCAGTCCTTGGTCTTGCGTTCCCAGACCTTGTCGGCACTGGTCTGCGCGTTCATCTCGGCTTCGGTCTTGCCGTCGAAGAACGACCATTTGGCGTTGTATTCACGGACATGGTCCTTGCAGAACCAGTAGAAATCATCCAGCACGTCGGGCGCCTTGGGGGCACGGAACTTGCCGGGCTCATTGCATCCCTCATGCTCGCAGACCCGCTGCGAGAATTCCTGCTCACCGGTCATGCCCCTCCGCCCACGTGGGTTTTTCTTCTTGGCGGACTTCACGGACATGTCGAAACCGAAGGGATCGGATTTGCTCATTTGGCACCTCTATTCGACTCGGACGCCAGAGTTTAGACATTTCGCGGTAAACTTACAGGGGGCGGCGCATAAAATTCTCGGCATCGTGTGAATGCATGCCATCCCGGTCACAGGAAAAAGGGGCGATCCGAAGACCGCCCCGATATCAGGTAAAGAAAAGGGATCAAGCCCCCCGACTGAAAGCATGTGTGGTCAATCCAATGGTCGTGCCCCGAACTTTGCTGAGGCGTCCGGCCAATACGCCGCCGGTAAGGCTTTCTTAACACATTCGCGTGACGTAGGGGCAGTCAGGATTTCCTGACTTTGGGGTGGAACGCGCATCTTTGGTTAACGCTGCCCGGGAAAGAGGCGCTTTCGCGGCCCCATGCAAAAGGCCCGCACGGAGCGCGCGGGCCTTTCAGGTCTCGGACAGGGCGTCAGAGGATGGGTGGTTCGACCACGATCGAATCCACCAGTCCGTCGGTCGTGACCAGCCCCTCAAGCAGCAAGGTGTTGGTGCCCACGGTGATCAGCACGCCCTGCGCGGTGACCGTCGCGCCATCGACCAACTGCTGCGCGGTCATGCCATCGGCTGCCGGGTTGGCAAAGGTCAACTGATCCACGCCGACATGGAAATCGTCGATGGTGTCGTTGCCGAATTCCTGATCGACATGGCCGAACGAGAATTCGTCCGCGCCAGAGCCGCCATGCATCAGGTCGTTGCCCAGACCGCCGATCAGAACATCGTCATCCCCGCCGCCGTTGAGATAGTCATTGTCCGCGCCGCCGTTCAGCGTGTCGTTGTGGCGGTTGCCGAACAGGAAATCGTCCCCGGTGCTGCCGAGGATTTGGTCGTTCCACGTGCCGCCGATGACCGTGTCATTGCCATACCCGGCATGCAGGTAATCGCCGCCGCCGCCGCCCTTGATGAAGTCATCGCCATTGCCGGCCCAGACCCAGTCCTGATTGCGGCCCGCATCGATGCTGTCATTACCGTCACCGGTGGTGATGCTGTCCGCGCCGGTGCCGCCCATGATGGTGTTGTCACCGTGGCCCGCGTCGATCGTGTCATCGCCGTCGCCACCGTCGATGGAGTCGGGATTGACCAGATCGCCGGGGATGCTGTCGTCACCGCTGGTTCCGATGACCGGCACGACCTGAAACGGCGGCGTGAAGGGCGAACCGTTCAGCATATCGACATCCGCCATCATGTCGTCGAAGCGATAGCCGCCGTCGAGCACCTCTTGCAGGGTCGGGCCTTCGCCTTGGGTATAGGATGTGCGCACCACCAACTGGCTGCCATCGGGCTGTTCGAAGGTATAGACCAGCAAGGCCACGGGCTGGTTCAGGTCGATCACCGGGTCCGATGTCGGTGCCTGTGCCTGCGTTGCTGTGACCGTCCCCTCGAGTCCGCTGGCCGAAATGGCGACGACGATACCGCCGAGGTGGTCTAGGAACTGTCCGGGGTTGAAGGGATCGGGGACCGGAAAGGGCGACGAAGGGTTGACCTGTTCCACGCTTCCCGGTTGCCCGACAATCAGGAAAAGTTGTGCGCTTGCCGGATCGATCGGTGTAACCGTACCGCCGTTGACGAGTGTTGCGTCCGTAATGACTGCCATCGAGTGACTCCAGTGAAATATGTCGAAAAAATGACGGCATATTTCTCAGTTGGTCAAGATGGGAAATCCACTACATGCTGACCGCGCGCGCCCCTGTGGCACGAGATTTTGGTCGCTCCGCGCTCACGCGCGCCCGGTGAACAGGCGGCGCAGGGCAGCGCCTTGGCTCAGGCCCACGCCGCACAGGATCAGCACGAGCGCGACCAGCAGCGACGGGCGGAAGGTTTCGCCCAGAACGACGATCCCGAGGACGACGGACCAGAGCGGAACCTGATAGTTGGTCAGGCTCATGAAGACCGGCCCGGCGCTGCGGATCACCAGCACGCGCAGCAGGTTGGCGCCGGCGGTCGGGATCAGGCCAAGGACCGCGACCACCAGCAGGGTCTGGCTGTCGGGCATGACGGGGGCACCTTCGCGCAGCCAAGCCATCGGGATGACGAAGGCGCTGCCGACGATCAGCGGCACGGCGGCCAGCCCGATCGGATCGACCGGAGGCAAGCGGCGCATGGCGACGGAACTGACCGCATAGCAGGCCGCTGCCGCGAGGCAGGCCAGACGCCCCACCGGCTCCAACGCGTCGCCGGTTGCGGCGAACGCCTCCGGGCCGATCAGGATCGCCACCCCGACAAAGCCGATCCCGAACCCGGCGGTGCGGCGCAGGCTCATCTGCTCGCCCGGGACAAGGTAGTGCGACAGCGGCAGCACCATCAGGGCGACGCTGGCCATGGACACCCCGGCAAAGCCGGAGGTGACATATTGCAGCCCCCATGACAGCAGCATGAAGGGCAGGGCGGTCGAGCCGATCCCGATCAGGATCATCGGCCCCCATGCGCGGTCCTCCGTCAGGAACAGCTTGCCACCCACGGCCAGCCAGATCGCGACGGTCAGCAGGGTCGCGAAACCGATCCGTCCAGCGGCCAGCCAGAACGGGGTCATGCCGCGCAGGGCGATTTCCATGAACAGGAAGGTCGCGCCCCAGACGAGCCCGAGTGCAGTAACCATGAGCCAACTGCGCGTGGTGATTTCGGGCATTATCCGGAGGTCCTGTTTGCTGGCCCGTGGATCAAGAACACGGCAGGTTGTCGCACACCGGGAACGTCGGGCGTGCCGTCGGTGTTCAGTAAGCTAATGGAATAGGAGGAACTCAAATGGGTGCTTCAGATATCGTCGTAATTCTCTTTCTCGTCACGCTTGGTGCAGTAGCGGTCTTTGCTCTTGTCAGCAAGAAAAGGATCGAAGACCGGCGCCACGATCCTGACGCCACGAAATCAACGTTGTCCGAAGACAAGTCTTCGACCGGAAAGCCAGCCGACGTATGATTCAGGCGCTTACGCAAGGGGCGGCGCCATACTTGATGCCGCCCCTTTTGTTGGCGCCGATGTTGGCGCGATCAGGTTCTGGACATATCGACCACCTTGCTGGCGGCATGTGCCTCAGGCCGACAAGATTTGTGCGGTCAGGCCCAGCGCGGTCGCTGCGTTCAGAAGGGTCAGAAGAACGGCTGGGAGTTTCCACCACGTCCAGCCACCGCCCTTCGGGCTGGCGAGGGCGACCGCTGTGGTCAGCGCCAGCAGGAACAGGCCGTACAGGCCCAGCAGCGCGGCGCCCAGCGGGATCAGTGGCGGGATGACCAGCAGAATGACGATCAAAGGCACGACAACCAGCGCGGACAGGTAATTGCCCGTCCAGAACGTCTCGCCCAGCGTCTCGCGGCCCGCCCAGACGCCGCGCCACCAGCGCAGGGTCGCGTATTTGCGGCGCTCGGCCTGAATGTCTGCATCGGTCTGGTTTGGCATCTGTGGCTCCTTCATGGCGGGGGACCCTAGGCCCGCTGGCCGACTCTGTCGATCCGCAAAAGGCAGAAGCCCGGGGCACACGGATGACAGGCGCCTCGATTCGTGGTAAACTTATGCGCGTATTTCGCGATATGGCTTGCAATCAATGACTGTTTTCCGCTCTCTCATTTCCGGGTTTTCCGCCCTGATGGTTTTCGCTCTTGGCGGGCTTGCCCAAAGCCCGGCGCAGGCCCAGTCCACCGATCTGCTCAATGATTACCTTGCGGATGGGAATTGGGAGGTCGTCTATGGTGTCGACACCCCCATTGGCGAAGAAACGCGCGTCAATTCGCTCAAGAAACAGGCGGTTGCCTGCATCCAGACGGATGATCCGGCCTGCTTTGCCGGGCTTGGGCAGTCCGTCGATACGCTGATCGGGTTCCCGCTTCGGGCCGGGGGCACCGGCAGCGCGCCGGTCACCCTGACCGAGGAACAGATCGGGCGTGCCTTCGCCAATACCCTGTTCGGGGATGAACCGATGCGGATCGACGGTCTGGAGATCGAGCTGGGTGTCGTCCCGGTCCAGGATTTCACCGATTACAGTTTCGAACGCCCGGTGCTGGAAAGCTATGACTGCTCGAACGCGCTGATCGCGGCCAAATGTGTCGACACGCGGGACAAGACCGTGTCGGGCTTTGTGACCGATGAACCGGTGCTGCGCAGCTACATTCGAACCAGAGAATTTGAATGACCCTGATATTCTGAAAGGAAGGCGTTCATGGCCGAGTTCGACGATCAGGTGGCCGGAGCCATCGGCGAGTCGCCGCATGTGCAAAACACGATGGTCAGTGCGTTGCGCGAGTCCTCTGCATTCTCAGAGCTCTACCGGGACCGGTTCGACAAGGTTCTCGACGACCCCGAGATGCGCAAGGAGTTGATCAAGGCGCTGACCGAGGGCGAAGATTTTGCCGCGGTGTTTGCCGATCGGCACGAAAAACTGCTGAAGGCACAGGCCGAGGCGCGCCCGAAATGGAACACCGCCGCCTATTGGAAGCGCATCCCGGTTCTGGGGACCACTGTCACCGCCGTGCTGGCGGTTGGCGCCGTGTTGGGGATCGAGTTTTTCACCGAGGATCAGCTTGTCGGCTACGCCCACGCGGCTTTGGGGACGGAAAACCTGATCTCGACGCGCGTCGTCGATCCGGACAGCGCCATCTCGGAAAAGGTGCGCGGCGTGATCTTTGACGAGGTGACGGTGCGCCATCGCAAGACCGCGCAGGAATTGTCCAAGTTCATGGGGGACGAGTACAAGCAACCCGACACGCCGGTCGTCATAGGCTTGCAGGAATACCTGACAGCGACTTTGGTCGAGCCGGACAAAGCGCCGGAAATCCGCAAGGGCATTCACGGCATCATGCGCGAACGCCCCGTTCTGATTTCCCACGGCATGCAAAGCTTTGACCTCAGCCCGCCGGAGGACCGGTTCGGCGTTGCGTGCAGGCAGGCCCTTGAGGAATTCACCGCCGCCGGGACCAAGCTGGACATGGAGCGCGGCCAGCTGGAAGTTCAGGTGAGCAAGGAGACAACGGAATTCGGCCGCGCGACCCGCCCGCTTCTGGCGCAGCTTGAGCTGGTGAAGCAGAAGCAGACCGACCTGCTGGACGCGCAAAAGGCGCGGCGTGCGGCCTGTCTGCAAGAGCTGGGGCCGCCCAAGCTGACATTCACATTCTATGCCGACCTGCCGCGTGACGAAGTCCGCGCCCGTTTGCGGATTTTCGTGGTGGATGCGGAAAACCTGCACGGCTATCCGACGCCCGCCAATCCCGATGACATCGCGCCGCTGACGGTCAAGCTGGCCTCGGTGTCGAACGGTGACGAGACGGCGCATCCCATCACTCTGCGGCCACGCGACCATGGGCTGGTCGAGATCGAGTCGATCAACTACGACGACCAGTCCTTTGGCCGTTCGGACAAGATCCACAAGCTGATCGTCGAGCTGGACCGTACCGCAATCGATGAGACCAAGGTCGCCAATTACGTCATCGCGGCCGCCTTTGTCGTGAACGGTTGACGGGCCGCAGACAGAAAAGGGGGCCGAGCGGCCCCCTTTTGAATGACTGCGCTGCGCTGTGCGATCAGTTGCGCGACTTGTCGACCATCTTGCCGGCAGAGATCCACGGCATCATGTCGCGGAGCTTGGTGCCGACCTGCTCGATCTGGTGCTCGTCATTGGCGCGGCGCGACGCTTTGATCGTCGGCTGGCCCACGGCGTTTTCCAGCATGAAGTCACGCACGAACTTGCCGGCCTGAATGTCGTTCAGGACTTCTTTCATGCGGGCCTTGGTCTCGGCATAGGGCAGGATGCGCGGGCCGGTGACGTACTGGCCGTATTCTGCGGTGTTGGAGATCGAGTAATCCATGTTGGCGATGCCGCCTTCGTAGATCAGGTCGACGATCAGCTTCACCTCGTGCAGGCACTCGAAATAGGCCATTTCCGGTGCGTAACCGGCTTCGACCAGCGTCTCGAAGCCCATGCGGATCAGTTCGACCAGACCGCCACACAGCACGACCTGCTCACCGAAGAGGTCGGTTTCGCATTCCTCGCGGAAGTTGGTCTCGATGATGCCCGAACGACCGCCACCGATGGCCGAGCAGTAGGACAGGCCGATATCCAGCGCCTTGCCGGTTGCGTCCTGATGCACGGCCACGAGGCAGGGCACGCCGCCGCCTTTGGTGTATTCGCCGCGCACGGTGTGGCCCGGACCCTTGGGCGCCATCATGATGACGTCGACGCCTTCGGGCGCTTCGATCAGGCCGAAATGCACGTTCAGGCCGTGGGCGAAGGCGATGGCGGCACCGGGCTTGAGGTTGTCCTTGACGTATTTCTTGTAGGTCTCTGCCTGAAGCTCGTCGGGCATGGTGAACATGATGACGTCGCACCATGCTGCGGCTTCGGCGATGCCCATGACCTTCAGGCCCTCGGCTTCGCACTTCTTCGCCGAGGCAGAGCCTTCGCGCAGGGCGATGACGACGTTCTTGGCACCGCTGTCGCGCAGGTTCAGCGCGTGGGCGTGGCCTTGGCTGCCGTAGCCGAGGATGGCAACATTCATGTCCTTGATCAGGTTCACATCGCAATCGCGATCATAGTAGACGCGCATGGCGTTCTCCTCTCTCTGGTTCCGCCCTTTATGGGCATCGTTGTTCTGGGGCGCACCATAGCGGTGCGACCGAGAGGGAGTTTGCGTTTTTCGGATGAATTTGCGATAAGGCGGGGATGTCATTCGCCCTGATGGTAAAATCCGGAATATTCATGCTTGACGACACCGATAGACGCATCCTGCGCCACTATCAGGCCGACCCTGACATGGCGATGAGCGACCTTGCCGACCGGGCCGGGGTCACCGGCTCGACCCTTGCGCGCAGGCTGGACCGGCTGCGCGAGACGGGGGTGCTGCGGGGCGTGCGTGCGGTCGTCAACTGGCCTGCCTTGGGGTATGAGGTCGAGGTCAGCCTGCGGATCACGCTGGACAAGACCGCGCCGCGCGCCTTTGACGAATTCACCGCCGCCGCGCGCGAAGTGCCCGAAGTGTTGGAGATCCAGACCTTTCTGGGTCAGGTCGATGTGCGCCTGTCGGTCATCGCGCGGGACATGGCGCATTACCAAATGCTCTATCGCGAACGTCTGCTGACCTTGCCGCATATCCTCGACATCGAGGGGTTGATGCATGTGGCCCGCCTGAAATCCGAGGAGACGCTGCCGCTATGATCGACCTCGACGAAACCGACCGCGCGCTTCTGCGCGCGCTGGCGCAAGATGCCACGGCCAGCGCTGGGGCGCTGGGGCGCGCGCTGGGCCTGTCGCAACCGGCCTGCTGGCGGCGGATCAAGCGACTGCGTGAGGCAGGCGTGTTTCGCGGTGCACAACTGGATATGGATGCGCAGGCGCTGGGCTTTGGCGTGACGGTGTTTCTGGGGGTCAAGCTGGCCGCCAAGGGGCGGTCCAGCGTCGAGGATTTCGAGCGCGCCGTGCAGGCCATCCCCGAGGTGCAGACGGTCGAACACGTGCTGGGCGCCTACGATTACCGCCTGCGGGTCGTGGCGCGCGACATTTCGGATTTCGAGCGCGTCCTGCGGCGGCGGATCATGACGCTGCCGGGGGTGGGCAATCTCGACGCCAACGTGCTGCTGTCGGAAGAGCGCAGGCTCGGCCCCTTGGGTTAGGCCACGCGGACCAGCGCCTCGGCCTCGTATTTGCGCAAGGTCAGGCGCGAGGTCGGCTGGCCCGCATCGTGCAGGGCCAAGTCCGGAAATTGCGCGATGATCTCGTCGCGCGCGGCGTCATCGACATTTTGCAGGGTCTGCGGACCGGGGAACAGCGATTCAGACGCGCAACATTCTGCAAAGACGATTTCGTGCGCGTCGAACAGGAAGTGGTAATAGTCCACGCTCGATTGCGGTGTGATGGCGATGGAGCCGCCATTGAGCAGGTGTTTGGCCGCGACGAGGACCTCTGACTGGCCGAACATCAACTCGGCCCGCGCGCCGCGCAGCAGCAGACGGTGGTTCTGCGACACCTTCAGGTCTCGGACATTGTCGAGCGCGCCGGCCTTGATCCGCACGGGCGCATAGACACCGGTGCCCGGAAAGCGCCGGGCCCCGATCCAGCGGATCGGCTGTGGCCCGTTGTCCAGCGTCGTGACCAGATCGCCCACGCGCAGCGTTTCGATGAAACGCGGCCCGTCCGGGGTTTCGATCAAGGTGCCGCGTGCGAAACAGATCGGGAGGATCTGGTTGATCTCGCTGGAAAAGGCGCCATCGGCGGCTTCGGTCCCGGTGATCTGGCCGTCACCGTCATAGTCGATGTCCTGATAGGTCGGGACTTCTATCGGGTTGATGCCCTGCTCGACGAGACTGACAAGATCGACCCCTGCGACCACCACGAGGTTCGACAGCGCGGGCGCGCCAGCATCGGTCGAGACCATATCCTCGGCATCGACCCGCAGATAGGTATCGCCCATGCCCCTGCGGCCATCGGGGATTTCGACCCCGTCGCCAGAGCCGGTATAGTCATAGGTGTATAGCGGGGTGCCGGCGTAGTAGTCGGACGCGTTGTCATAGACGATGACCTGCACGATGACCGAGTCATCGGTCAGGATTCCATTCGCGTCGACATTGTCCACCACGAAGGCGACGATGTCGTCATCCTCGAAGACGGCTTCGCCGCGATGGATCATCAGCTCGCCCCCGTTGGACGCGTTCGTGTTGGAACGCGCCTCGTTGACGATGCTGAACCCGTTCAGAAGAAGGGTCGTCGTTGCCATGCCTGCCCGGTCAAGCGGGTCTTGCGCCCGCGTTTTGCCTCATTTTCGACAATTTCTGACCGAATTTCCGGGTCTTGGGAAGAGTTTACGAAGGTTAACCCGCGGTTAATTCGCGCAACGGTTGCGCATTTGACACGCCTTGCACAAGGATGCGGCAAATCGGGTTTTGCTTTCGGGGCGGCGGAGGGCTACGCCTTTGACAAACGCCAAGGGAGGGTTTCATGGCTGCACTACTCGACAATGTCGATCCCAACGGGCTCGAGGAATTCTCGGTCGTGTTTACGGATCGGTCGCTGAACCACATGTCGGCCGCATTCCAACAGGTGATGCGCGACATCTCGGGGATGCTGAAGGATGTCTACAAGGCGGATGCGGTGGCGGTGGTGCCGGGGGGCGGCACTTACGGGATGGAGGCCGTCGCGCGACAGTTCGGACGTGGTGCCAAGGTGCTGGTGGTGCGCAATGGCTGGTTCTCGTTCC
This sequence comes from Tropicibacter alexandrii, assembly GCF_003667315.2. Lineage (GTDB taxonomy): Bacteria > Pseudomonadota > Alphaproteobacteria > Rhodobacterales > Rhodobacteraceae > Tropicibacter > Tropicibacter alexandrii. The sequence continues at coordinate 286,912 of NZ_RCTZ02000003.1, forward strand.
GCTGGTCGCAGATTTTCGACGCTGGCGGTTTCGCGGACGAGACGACTGTGATGAAGGCGCGGCAGACCGGCAACGACCCGCGCGCGCCCTTTGCGCCCGCGCCGATCGAAGAGGTCGAGGCGAAGATCGCCGAGGTGCGACCGGATCTGGTCTTCGCGCCGCATGTGGAAACCTCGGCGGGGGTGATCCTGCCCGACGATTACATCACGCGCATGGCGGCGGCTGCGCATGACGTGGGCGCCTTGATGGTGCTGGACTGCATCGCCTCGGGCTGCGTCTGGGTCGATATGCGGGCCTTGGGCGTGGACGTGCTGATCTCGGCCCCGCAAAAGGGTTGGTCGGCCACGCCTTGCGCCGGGCTGGTCATGCTGTCCGAGCGCGCGGTTGCGCGGATGGAAGAGACGAGTTCGGACAGTTTCGCGGTGGATCTGAAGAAGTGGCACCAGATCATGCTCGCCTATGAGAACGGTGGCCATGCCTATCACGCGACGATGCCGACCGATGGCTTGCGGTCGTTCCGCGACACCATGGCGGAGACGCGGGATTACGGGTTCCAGCGCCTGAAGGAAGCCCAGTGGCAGCTGGGCAACGCAGTGCGCGAGATGTTCGCGGCCAAGGGGATTGCGTCTGTGGCGGCTGACGGGTTTGGCGCGCCCGGTGTCGTGGTGTGCTATGCGCCATCTGCCGAGGTTCAGACGGGCAAGGCCTTTGCCGAGCGCGGTATGCAGATCGCGGCGGGTGTGCCGTTGGCGGTGGATGAGCCGGAGGGGTTCTCGACCTTCCGGATCGGCTTGTTCGGGTTGGACAAGCTATATGATGTCGATGGCACCGTGGCGCGGTTGCGCCGGGTGGTCGACGAGGTGCTGTGATCCAGCCGAGCGGCTGCGCCGCGCAGGTTGATTTGCGCGTGACCGCGCGTGTCCCGGGGGCGCTGCCCCCGGACCCCCGAGGTATTTCAGGACCAAAGAAGCGGCGGGTCAGTTGCCCGTGCCGAGCCCGAGGCGCATCAGGTTGGTGCGCACGGGTTTGAGGCTGTAGAGCGCGTCCAAGCCCTTGGCCCGCAGGTCGCGCAGGGCGGGGGTGCCGACCATCGAGATCCGGTTGAGCGTGGCGATGCCCGCGACGCGGGCGCGGATGTCGGTGATGCGTTTGGCGTGGTAGGCGTCCAGCATCTGTTGGCTGCCCATTTGCTCGGGATTGGTCATGGCGAGGTCGCGCAGGACGGCGATGTCCCTGAGGCTCATGTTCAGGCCCTGTGCGCCGATGGGCGGGACCACATGGGCGGCCTCGGCCACGAGGGCGAGGCGCTGGCCCGCGAGGCGGTCGGCTTCTTGCGCGATGATCGGCCAGAGGGTGCGCTGCGAGGCGAGTTTCAGCGGGCCGAACAGGTGGCAGGCGCGTTCGGACATGGCCTCTTCGAGGGCGCTGTCGGAGAGGTTGAACAGGGCCTCGGCCTTGGGGCCTTCTTCCATCCAGACGACGGCGGAGGAGGGGCGGCCATCGTGATCGGGCAGCGGGACCAGCGTGAACGGCCCGCCGGTGCGGTGGATTTCCGTCGAGACATTGCCATGCGGGATCGGGTGGGTGACGGCGAAGGCCAGCGCCTTTTGCCCGAAGCGGATGGTTTTGACGCCGATGCCCGCGGCCTCGCGCATGGGCGAGTTGCGGCCATCGGCGGCGATCACCAGACGGGTGCGGATGCGTGCGCCGTCCGACAGGGTGACGCGGGCCTCGCCTTCGCGGGTGAACAGGCTGGTGGTGGCGGTGCCGGGGCGGAAATCGACATTGGCCAGATCGTTCAGGCGGGCGGACATCTCGCGCCGCAAGAGCCAGTTGGGCAGGTTCCAGCCAAAGGGTCTGTCCGAGAGATCAGCGCTTTCGAAATCCTTGATGACGCGCGGTTCGGGGTGTTCGCCGCCCGCATCGACGATGCGCATCACCTCCAGCGGCATGGCGTGATCGGCAAGACGCGGCCACAGCCCGGTTTCCTCGAGAAAGGCCTGCGCCGGCTGCAAGAAGGCGGTGGTGCGCAGGTCGGCGCCCGCTGCCTCGCGGTCGGTCACAGGCGGGGACGGGTCGACGCACAGCACGCGGAACCCGGCGGATGCAAAGGCGGCGGTTGCGGTCAGTCCCGCGATGCCGCCGCCCGAAATGACGATGTCGTAATCCATGGTCGTTCTCCTTGGCCCAGATCTAGGCCGGGTGCGGGGGAAAGACCATGCGGCTTACTTGCCGACCGTGATCAGCATCAGCACCGTGAACATGATCGGGGTCATGATCACGCCGGTCATGGCCAGCGCCACGACGCCCCAAGTGTTCACCGCCAGCACCAATGCCGTCAGCACGATCAGCAGGAAGTAGTAGATATTGCCGTGAAAGTCGCGGAACAAGTCACCGATGAAGGGCAACTTGTGGGTCAGTGGCGGCGTCTGGGTGATGTCGGACATGCGGGTCTCCTGGTGTCATGTGACAAGGAGATAGGGACGGGGCGCGCAATCGGTATGGACCGGATTGTCGCATCCCGCCTGTATCTTTGACGCGGGGGCGTCTCAGGGCAGGAGCTTGCGCAGGAAGGCCCCGAGATCGGTGGTGTGATGCTGGATATGGTCGGCCTCGTGCGGCTCTGGCCCGACCAGTACGGTCCGCATCCCCATCCGGTGCGGCGCGGCGAGGTTGCGCGGGTCATCCTCGAACATCGCGGCCTCGGACGGGTCGATCCCGGCGCTGGTAAAGACGCGCTCGAAGGCGCTGCGCTCTGGTTTGGGGGTGTAATCTGCGTGTTCGACGCCGTAGATCGCGTCGAAGGCGGCTTCGAGCCCACGGGCTTGCAAGACCTGCGCCGCGTATGGCGCGCTGCCATTGGTGTAGACGATCTTGCGGCCCGGCAGGCTGGCAATCAACTCGGCCAGATGCGGATCGGGCGTCAGCGCGTCGAAGGAGATGTCGTGCACGTCCTCAAGGTAGATGTCGGGGTCGACCTTGTGATGCTTCATCAACCCGGCCAGCGTGGTGCCGTGATCGGCCCACCATGTCTTGCGCAGAAGGTCGGCATGGTCCTGCGTCGCGCCGGTGGCGCGCATGACGAAGGCGGTCATGCGTTTCTCGATCTGGTCGAACAGGCGCATGGCCGGTGGATACAGCGTGTTGTCGAGGTCAAAGACCCAGGCGCGGACATGGCTGAAATGTTCTTTGGGCATGGTGGCTCCGGGTGCGACCATTGGACAGGGGGCGGCGACGCCAGCGCACTTGCGAGGACGTTGCCGCTAACGCTATCGTATTGCGATGCAAGGAGGAAGCACGCAATGGCCCAGGTCAAGACCCAGAACACGGATGCCTATTCGCTGATCCTGGAGGCCATCGACAGCGGCGTGTACCGTCCCGGCGACCGGCTGGTGGAAAGCGAGCTTGCGGAACGCTTTGGCGTGTCGCGCACCCCCATCCGCGAGGCCTTGCAACGGCTTGAGACGCAATCGCTGCTGTCGCGGGACGGGCGATCGCTGATCGTGTCCTCGCTCGATCACAACCAGATGGCCGAACTGTATGCCGTGCGCACCGAGTTGGAGGGGCTGGCCGCACGGCTGGCCGCCCGCCACGCCACCGAGGAAGAGGTGCAGGTGCTGCAGGAGATGGTCGAGGATGACAAGGCGCTGCTGGGTGATCCGGCGGCGCTGGCGCGGGCCAACCGGCGGTTTCACAAGATGATCCACCTTGCCTCGCACAATCGGTTTCTCGTGCAGCAACTGGACCTTGTGCATCGGTCCATGGCGCTGATGGCGACGACATCTCTGGCGGCGCAGGGGCGGGGCGAGGTCGCGTTGGGCGAACATCAGGCCATCGTCGATGCGGTTGCGCGGCGGGATGAGGATGCCGCCTACAAGGCGTTGCGCGACCATATCTCGGTGGCGTTCGTCACACGGCTCAAGCTGGACGCGCAGGGGCAGGGCTAGTCCTCGGGCAGGTCGGCGCCGGGGCTGTCCGGCGCGGAATGGCCATGCTCGGTCTTGTCCCAGTAAAAGGGCCGCGTCACGGTTTCCCACAGCGCCTTGTACATGGCGAAGGTTCCCAGCGGGAAATAGGCGAAGAGCGTCGGCACCCACGGAAAAAGCATCCGGTGCGGGCTGCGCGCGACGGCGGCGAGGCCCACGAGGATCGACACCGCCTCGGCGCTGAGGAACACGGCGGTCAGGTATTTCACCACGTCGCGGGTCAGCCATGGGTCGAGCGGGTGGGGAAGGCCCGCCAGCACCAGCCAGAACGACCACAGCACCGGGGCCAGTGCGAATTGCAGGATCGTCGTCAGGAACAGGGCTTGCATCCCGATGAACCGGCGCGGCCCCAGATCATGGAACAGTTTCAACGGCCTGCGAGAATGCACCCACCAAGTCAACGCATAGCCTTTCAACCAGCGTGAGCGTTGCTTGATCCAAGGCCAGATGCGGTTGTTCGCCTCTTCGCGGGTCACTGTGGCGACCAGTTCGGTGCGAAAGCCGTGCCGCGCAAGGCGGATGCCCAGATCGGCATCCTCGGTCACGTTGTGGGCGTCCCAGCCATGCACGGCCTCGATGGCATTGCGGCGAAAGAACACGGTCGTGCCGCCCAAGGGGACAGCAAGGCCGAGCCGCGCGAGGCCGGGCAAGAGGACGCGGAACCAGCTGGCATATTCCACCGCGAAACACCGCGACAGCCAGTTGGCGCGCGGGTTGTAGAAATCTAGGATGCCCTGAACGCAGCCGACCTCGGGGGGGGCGCGGGTGAAATGGGCGACGACACGCTCGATCTGGTCGGGGGCTGGGGCGTCTTCGGCATCGTAGATGCCGACGATCTCGCCACGGGTGAAGTGGAACGCGTAGTTCAGCGCGCGCGGCTTGGTCATGATCTCGCCGGGCGGGACGGTGATGACTCGCATCCAAGGTGGTAGTTGCGTGCGTGCCAACGTCTCGCGCGTCGTGTCATCCAGCGCCTCAAGCACCAGCACCACGTCGAGCCGCGATTTCGGATAGGTCAGGCGCGCAAGGCGGCGGACCAGCGTCTGTGCGATGTCCTCTTCGCGGTACAGCGGCACGAGGATCGACACCTCTGGCGGGCGGGCGTGCAGGCCCGAGAGGTCGGGCTTGGCCTGCCTGCGCGAGGCCAGCAGCGCCGCCACCTTCATCATCTGCGCCAGCAGCAGCGAGCCGAGTGCCAGCACCAGCGCCATGGCGAAGAACAGCGACGGTGCGAGCGCCAGCGCCGACACGCAGAGCACTGCGGCGAGCAGACCCATGCGGCGCGTCAACGGGGTGGTGCGGTTCAGGTCACGGCAGCTTTGCTCGGACGGAACCCAAGTCTCGGCCGACCGCGCCAGCGCCGCGCCGTACCGCTCGGCGATTTCCTGATGAATGTCGGCTTCCAGCGTGACGGCCATGGTGACCGGACCGATCGCGGGCGGCAGAAGGGTCAACAGCTCTGCATAGTGATCCGGTCGCGCGGTGGCCAGAAGCAGCGTATCGCCCAGCCGCATCCACGGCAGAACGCTGTGCTGCAAACAGAATTCCGGCGTTAGCACGTCATGCAGACCGGGGTCCGGGGGCGTCTCCGCCCGGCGCAGGATCAGGGCGCCGTAGTGGCGGGCTTGCGCATCCAAGATCGCCTCGCGCGTGGCCAGCGCCTCGGCCTCGATCACGCGACCGACGGGCACACCGACGCGCGCGGATTCGGCCAGCGCCCCGACCATGGACCGAGGCGAGACTTGCCCGCCCTCGATCAGCAACTGGCTGATCGGCTGGCCCCGGTCGGTATCCACCTGGGCAAGAAGCGTATCCGTTTCTGTCAGTCGATGATGTGACATGGTCAGCCCTGCATTGCTGCCATCTCGCACCGAGAAGGTTAAAAAGTGGTAAATATCTGATTTTGAATGATTTTGTTAACGAAGATTAAGAGAAAATTAATCGCCTTGATAAAGCTTGGAACAGCAGTTCCCGAGGCGTTCCGCTTGCGTTCCTTCCGCACACCAAAAAGGCCGCGCTCGCACGCGGCGAACACGGCCTCTGGTTGTGTGGTGCGTCACGCCTCGTAACGAGGGTCAGGCCGCTGCCATCGATGCGGCAAAGCGCTCGAACAGGTAAAAGCTGTCTTGCGGACCCGGGCTCGCCTCTGGGTGGTGCTGGACCGAGAAAACCGGGCGATCGGCCATGCGAATCCCACAATTTGAACCATCGAACAGCGAGACATGGGTTTCGAGGACGCCGGACGGCAAGGTCTGGCTGTCGACGGCAAAGCCATGGTTCATCGAAGTGATCTCGACCTTGCCGGTCTCGACCTCCTTGACCGGGTGGTTGGCGCCGTGATGGCCGTGGTTCATCTTGATCGTCTTGGCGCCAAGCGCCAGCGCCAGCATCTGGTGGCCAAGGCAGATGCCAAAGACCGGCAGCTGCGTCTTGTCCAGCAGGTCGCGGATCATCGGCACCGCATAGGCACCGGTCGCGGCCGGGTCGCCGGGGCCGTTCGACAGGAAGACGCCGTCAGGCGCGTGCGCCATGACCTCGTCATAGCTGGCCGAGGCGGGCAGCACGGTGACATCGCAGCCCGCCGAGGCGAGGCAGCGCAGGATGTTGCGCTTGGCGCCGTAATCGACGGCGACGACCTTGTGCTTGGCATCGGTCTGGCGCTGATAGCCATCGGGCCAGGCCCACCGCATCTCATCCCAGCGATAGGATTGCGCGCAGGTCACGTCCTTGGCCAGATCGAGCCCGGTCAGGCCAGAGAAGCCGCGCGCGGCGGCGACCAGCGCCTCCAGATCGAACTTGCCTTCGGGGTCATGGGCCAGTGCCACATGCGGCGCGCCCTGCTGGCGGATCGCGCGGGTCAGGCGGCGGGTATCGACGCCGCCGATGGCGATGCGCCCGCGCGCCTTCAGCCAGTCGCCCAGTTCCTGCGCGGCGCGCCAGTTGGACGATTGCGTCGGCATCCACTTGACGACCATGCCCGCCGCAACCGGGTCCTGCGTCTCGTCATCCTCGGGCGTGACGCCGGTATTGCCGATATGCGGGAAGGTGAAGGTCACGATCTGGCCCGCATAGGACGGGTCGGTCATGATTTCCTGATAGCCGGTCATGGCCGTGTTGAAGCACAGTTCGGCCGTCGTCTGGCCGGTGGCGCCAAAACCCTGACCGTAGAAGATCGTGCCGTCGGCAAGGGCAAGGCATGCGGTGGGCGTGGTCTGGGCAGCAGACATGGGGCGACTCCGGATGTGGGCAAATTTCGCGGAAAATAGGGCCGGGGTCGCATGGGGTCAAGGGGGCTTGGAAATTGCGGAATCCCCATATTTCAAGGGCTTGTCGCCACGCATTGCAGAGTTGCGCGACGGGCACGGATCGGATACGGTCTGCGCTCGGTTGAGATTGGGGATCGAGACGACTTATGGAACTGCGGACACGCATCAACAACGCCGTGAAACAGGCGATGAAGGACAAGGAGGCCGAGCGCCTCTCGACGTTGCGCCTGATCAATGCGGCGATCAAGGATCGCGACATCGCGGCCCGGGCCACGGGCAATGACAACGGTGTCGACGATGCCGAGGTGCTGGCCATCCTCGGCAAGATGGTCAAGCAGCGCAAGGAAAGCGCCAAGACCTATGAAGAGGCCGGGCGTCTGGATCTGGCCGCGCGCGAAGAGGCCGAAGTCGAGATCATCGAGGAATTCCTGCCCAAGCCGCTCAACGACAAGGAAATCGACGCGGCGATCGATGCGGCGGTGTCCGAGGTCGGCGCCGAGTCGATCCGCGACATGGGCCGGGTGATGGGCGCGCTGAAAGCGCGATACACCGGCCAGATGGATTTCGGCGCCGTGGGCGCACAGGTCAAGACGCGCCTGTCGGCCTGATTGATCGGGATGGTTTGGGACAGGGCGGGGGTGAACCCCGCCCTGTTTCGTTTCGGTGGGCCGTCACCGGAATTCCGCCGAAATTGCACCTGACCACGATTGGCCGCCCAACTCTGCCGGGGCTTTGGGGAAGCGCGCGCGCCGGATATTTTGAAGCGCGGCGCGGTCCAATACGCCATTGCCCGAAGACCGGGCGACCGAAGCCGAGATCAGCCGACCATTTGCCGCCACAGAGATCTGCAGCACGACCACGCCGCGCGCCGATGTGCCGCGCGCCGGACGGTGGGCGCGTTGCGCCGCACGGGCGATCCCGGCTTGCCACTTGGCCTTGGCATTGGCGACTTGTCCAGCCGACGGCCCTGCGGCTTTGGCTTTCGGCTGGGCGGGTGCCGCCTGCGCGCCGCCGCCTGTTCCAGCCGCCTTGCGCGCCTGTTGCGGGGCGCTGGCGGCGGGTTTCGCCTTGGGCTGTGGTTGCGGCGCAGGGGCCGCCTTGGCGACGGGCGGTGCGAGGTCGTCAGGCCGTGTCACCGGGCGCCGCGAGGTCGCGGGGGCCTGAGGCGAGGTGTCCTCGGCGAATGTCGGTGCGGGCGGCGGTGGCGCGGTGGTGTCGGCCTGCGGCAGGGCTTCGGTGCGGGGGCGGACCAACGAGGGCGCGGGCCTTTGCGGTGTCGGCATTGCCAGCGGCGCGGCGCGGCGCGGGGCGGTCTCGACCGAGGGCATCGGCATCGTTGGCGCGTCGGGCGATGCCGGGGCCAGCCCCGGCGGGGCGGGCAGGCGGCTGTCGAGTTGCGGCAAGGCGTCGGTTGGGGTTGCGTCCAAGGGCTGCGCGTTGCGCCGCGTCGGGGCGGCATCGGTCGCAGGCTGCGGCAGATCGGGCACATCGGCGCCCTCGGGTGCCGCCAGCGCCACGGCGTCCGGGGCAGCTTCGGGCGGGCGATCCCAGCTGTCGGCCAGCGATTGCAGGTCGGGGCTGGCCTGCAGGCTGATCTCGGACGTGCCACCCTCGCCCCCCGACGCCCCGCCTCCGGGCAGGTCCAGCAGGGTCAACGCCGCCAGATGCGCTGTGCCCGCCAGCAGCAGGAAGGCGGGCAGTTCGAAAGCGCGCAGCCGGATCATGGCGCAACTTCCGTGACCAGCGTGACCTCGGTCGCGCCAAGGGCCGTCAACCGCGCCAGCACCGACGCCAGCGCGGTGGCCGGGGCCTGTGCATCGGCGTGCAGGGTGATCGGACCGGCTTGATGCGCCTCGGACAGGGCGGCCTCGCCCCGTGTCTGGCCAAAGGCGATCTCGCCCGTTGCGGACAGGTAAAGCCCCTGCATCTCGGAGGCCGGATCACCGCCCTCGGCGGTGGGCAGGGTCATCTCGAACGGGTCCGGGGGCGCGATGCGCGCGGTCATCAGGAAGAAGATCAGCAGCAGGAACACGACATTGATCATCGGCACGACCGGCTCTGCCTGTCGGCGTCGCGGTTTGTCGGGGATCAGGGGCGCGCGGGTCACGGAATCACTCCACGATGGCGAGGCCGGTCAGGCCCGCTGCGCGAAGCGCGGTCAGCACGTCCAACAGCGCTTGCGTCGATGTGCCCTCGGTGGCGCGCAGCAGCACCGTATCGGTCGGACCTGCCATCAACCGCGACAGGGCTGCGGGCAAGTCATCGACGGGCACACCGTTCAACAGCGCGCCCTGCGGGGTGACGGTGACAAGGCGGGGTGGGCCTTGATAGGGTGCCTCGCCGCCGGGGGCGGCCAGCCGGATCGGCTGTGACAGGGGCAGGCCGAACCGGGCCGCCAGCATGAAGAACACGAGCAGCAGGAACACCACGTCGATCATCGGCGTCAGCGACGGGCGCCTGCGCGTGGGTCGGGCGGGCAAGTCTAACATGGCGCCCCCCCGTCCCGGGCTTGACCCGGGACCTCTGGTTTGGCTTCGGTTGGAGGCCCCGGGTCAAGCCCGGGGCAGGGGGGCGTTTGTATCATGCGGCGTCCTGCATCTGCGGCAGAGGCGCGGTGAAAAGCCGGGTTGCGAGGTCGTTCAGGTCGTCCGACAGCTTTTCCACGGAACTGTCGAAGGCCGACAGCGCGACGGAGGCGGGGATGGCCACGCCCATCCCGGCAGCGGTGGTCAAGAGCGCTTCCCAGATGCCGCCCGCCAGCGCGGCCGGGTCGGCTTGGTTGCCGGTCTCCTGCAACGCCTGAAATGCCTCGATCATGCCCAGAACCGTGCCCAGCAGGCCGACCAGCGGCGCGATGGTCACGATCAGGTCGAGCGCGCGCGTGCCGGTGCGCGCCTCGGCCAGCAGGCGGCGGGCGTGGCGCGTCGCCTCTTCGCGGGCGTCATCCTCGGGCAGGGTCAGGCGGGCGGTCATGGCGGCGTGCAGGAACCGCGCGCGGGCCGAGCGGCCCCTTGTCAGCCGCGCCAGCGCGGCCTCGGGCTGGCCCGCCTGCCAGTCGGTCAGCGCAGCCTCGGCCCGCGACGCCCGCCAGAAGCCGGACTTCGCCTGCCGCCAGAGCTTCCACAGGATCAGGGCGAGGGTCACCACCGACAGGCCCGCGATCACCCAAAGCGCCGGGCCGCCGGTGTTCAAAGTCTCGGTGAGCTGGGTCAGCATGGCGTGGCCTCCTCGATGATCTGCACCAGCGCGTCCAGCCCGTCGGTCAGGGCGGCGGGGCCGGGGGCAAGGATCAGTGGCGATTTGATCTCATGAATCCGGCCATTTTGCACGGCCTTGATGGCGTCCCAGCCGGGTCGGGCGGCGATCCGCGCAGGGTTCAGTTTCTTGCCGCACCACGAGCCGATGATGATGTCGGGATTGGCGGCGATCACCTGCTCGAGCGTGACGATCCGGTCGGTCGCGGCTTGCTGGTGGGAGAGATGGGCAAAGATGTCCTCGCCGCCCGCGATCCCGATCAGGTCGGAAGCCCAGCCGATGGAGGCAATCATGGGGTCATCCCATTCCTCGAAATAGACCTTTGGCCGGGGGGAGGCGGGGCGCAGCCCCGCCCTACGATCTGTAAAGGCGTCGATCAGCCGTTGCGCGCGGTCCTCGGCGCCGGTCAGGCGGCCCAGCGTGGCGATCATGTCGAGGATGCCCTTGACGCGGCGTTGGTTGAAGGCGAGCACCGTGATCCCCTTGCGGATCAGCTCGGCAGCGATGTCGGCTTGCAGGTCCGAGAAGGTCAGGACGAGATCGGGCTTGTGCGACAGGATCTTGGGGATGTCGGCGCTGGTAAAGGCACCCACGCGGGGCTTTTCGCGGCGCACCCGGGCAGGGCGGACGGCATAGCCCGTCACCGCCACGATGCGATGATCCTGCCCCAGCAGGTAGAGCGTTTCGACCGTCTCTTCGGTCAGGCAGATGATGCGTTCGGGGTATCGGCTCATGGTATGCGGTGCAGCGGTTGGACAAGCGGGCCGTGATCGGTTTCGATCAGGCGGGCGCTGAGGTGGAAGACGCGGGCGAGGTTGGCTTCGGTCAGGACGTCGCGGGGGGCGCCGTCGGCTTCGATCCGGCCCTGGCCCATCATGATGAGCCTTGTGCAGAAGCGCGCGGCCAGCGACAGGTCGTGCAGCGAGGTCAGGACGGTGTGGCCTTCGGCGGCGAGGTCGGCAAAGACCTGAAGCGTGTCGATCTGCGCGGCTGGGTCGAGCCCGGCGATGGGTTCGTCCGCGATCAGCAGCGGCGTGTCCTGCGCCAGCGCGCGGGCGATCAACACGCGGGCTTGCTCGCCGCCCGAAAGCTCGGTTGCGGGGCGCAGGCGGAAGGCGTCCAGCCCCATTCGGGTCAGTGCGCTGTCGATGGCGGTCTGGTCGGCGGGGCCGGGTCGGCGGCCATGGGGCAGGCGGCCAAGCGCCACGAGGCGTTCGACCGGGACAGGCCATGCGATCTCGCGCGATTGCGGCATCCAAGCGGCGTGTTTGGCGCGCTGGCGGGCGGGAAGCTGGGCGAGGGAACTGGTGCCCTCGTGGGGCAGCAGACCGAGCGCAGCGCGCAGAAGGGTCGTCTTGCCCGCGCCATTGGGGCCGATCAGCCCGACGCATTCTCCGGTGCCGATGGACAGGGAGGCCGCATCGACGACCGGGCATTCGCCGCGCCTCACGGTCAGCTTGTCGAGCGTGAGCAGGGTCATGCGCCCTCCCTCCGGGTCTTGTAGATCAGGTGGAGGAAAAGCGGCGCACCGATCAGCGCCATCAGCACGCCCAGCTTCAGATCCTTGTCCGGCAGGATCAGCCGCGTGGCGATGTCGGCGGCGGTCAGAAGGGCGGCGCCTCCCAAAGCGGATGCCCACAGCAACCGCGCCGGGCTGTGGCCGATCAGGGGGCGCAGCAGATGGGGCACGACCAGCCCGACAAAGCCGATGGCCCCGGCCACGGCGGTCGCGGCCCCCACGGCGGCGGCGGTGCCGATCAGCAGGCGCAGGCGCAGGGCGGTCAGGTTGATGCCAAGGCTTTGCGCCGCATCCTCGCCCAGCGTCAGCGCATCGAGACCGCGCCCGGTGGTCAGCAGCAGCACCGCGCCCACGGCCATGACCGGGGCGGCGAGGGTGACGTGCTCCATCGACCGATCCGCGACCGATCCCATCATCCAGAACACCATTTCATAGGTCGCATAGGGGTTGGGCGAGAGGTTGAGCGCCAGCGAGGTCAGCGCGCCCGCGAGCGCCGAGATCGCGATGCCCGCAAGGATCAGCGTCAGCGATCCGCCGCGCGGGCCCGACAGCGCCAGCAGGATGGCGATGGCAACCAGCGCGAAGGCCAGCGCGGACAGCGGCAGGGCGAGGGTGAAGGCCCCGGCGAAGCCGGTTTGCAGGGCGATCACCGCGCCGAGCGCCGAGGCACCGGACACGCCGATTAAGCCGGGCTCGGCCAGCGGGTTGCGCAGGTAGCCCTGCATCGCGGCGCCGGACAGGCCAAGCGCCGCGCCCACCATGGCTGAGAGCAAAGCGCGCGGCAGGCGGATTTGCTGCATGACGGTGGTGGTCAGATCATCGCCTTGGCCAAAGAGCGCCAGCAGCGCATCCGTGACGGGCAGCGGCGCGTAGCCGATGAAGAGCGACGTGGCAAAGAGCGCGAGCGTGGCGAGGACGAGGAGGGCTTTCATGCGGGCGACCTGTGCTGCGCGCCTGTCTTGAGGCAGGTCTGTGCGGAGGGTGCGGGTGCCTCCGGCGGGGATATTTGAGGCCCAAAGAACTCGGGGGTCGGGTCTGCGATCCTGAGCCGGGTCATTGTGTGGTTTCCCAAGTCTGGCGAAGGGAGACGAGGCTTTCCAGCGCGTCCAGAAGGCGCGGCGTTTCGCAGGTCATGGGGGCGCCTTCGGGCAGAATGTGCAGCTTGCCAGACTTGGCGAGCGCCGGGTGGGACAGCAATTCGGTCGCATTGGCGTGGCCGCCATAGGGCGCGCCGATCAGGATCAGGTCGGGATCGGCCATCACGAGGGCTTCGAGCGGCATGGCGCCACCGAAATCAAGGCCGCGCTCGGTGGCGATATTGGTCAGGCCTGCGGCGGTCAGCAGGTTGCCCGACAGGCTGTTTGCCCCGGCGACATAGCCGCGGGCCTGATAGATCAGGGCGCGGGGGCTGTTGGCATCCGGCGTGGTTTCCAGCGCGGCGCGGCGGGCGTCGAAGTCTTGCAGGAGCGCGTCTGCCTGTTCGGCGCGGCCCAGCAAAGCGCCCATGCGGGCGATATTGGCACGGGCCTCGTCCAGCGTGGTGACGGGGCTGAAGATCTCGACCCGGTAGCCGAGGCGTTCGAGCATCTGCACGGTGGCGCGCGTGGTCCACGTGCCCGCCAAAACGAGGTCCGGGTCGATCAGGACGATCTCTTCGGCGCTGCCGCGGTTGTGGGGCAGGTCGCGGGCCATTTCGGCATAGGCCGAGCTGCGCGGGTCAGAGGCCAGTTGTGAGACCGAGACCAACTGCCCCGGCGCGGCCAGCAGCATGGCCATTTGGTCGGTGCACAGGTTCAGCGACACGACGCGGTCGGGCGTTTCGGCCCGGCCCGGGCTTGCCGGGCCGGTGAGGCTTGCCACGCCGATGAGGGCCAGCGCGGCAAGCGATGGGAGGCGATCAGAAATCGGCATTGATCCCGAAATACACCGAGCGCCCTGCGGTCTGGTAGTCGGGGATCACCTGATAGTCGGTGTCAAACAGGTTCTCGATGCGGGCATAGCCTTCGATGCCCGGGGCGAACTCATAGCCGATGCGGGCATTCACAAGGGTATAGTTGTCCCCGGCCTCGAAGGAGGTCGCGCCAAAGGTATCCGCCCAGCCACCCTTGTACTGTGCGGTAAGGGCGCCGCTGAGACGGTTGTTCAGATCACCGGACAGGGTGAGCGCCAGATCGTGTTCGGGCACGCGCTGCAGCTGGTTGCCGTTGCGGTCCTGCGCGTCGGTGTAGGTATAGTTGCCCTCGATCTGGGCCATCTGACCAAGCGGGAAGAGGGCGCTGATTTCGACCCCCTTCGTGACCGAGGTTCCCGACATCTGCGCATAGCCGCCCGGGATCGGGCCGAGCCAGCCATCGGGGTCGAAGTAATCGATCAGGTCTTCGATTTCCGTGTAGAACAGCGTCCCGCCGATGCTGGCACCGCTGGAGAACACATGGTCGACGCCCAATTCGAAACTCTTGCTGGTTTCGGGGTCCAGTGTGGCATTGCCATACAGGGGATCGAACAATTCGTACAGGGAGGGCGCCCGAAAGCCGTTGGCGGCCACGGCGCGGATCGTTGTGTCGCCGATGCCGTAGCTGACCGAAGCGCGACCTGACCAGAACTCGCCAAAGGACGAATGGTCGTCGCGGCGGATCGACAGCGCAAGATCCAGCCCCGGCTGCGGCGCCCAGAGCGCCTCGACGAATTGGCCGGCAATCGTCACATCGTTCGGGGCCGCGGACGATCCTTCCTGCTTTTCGTCGAGTCCAAAAGACAGCGTGTAGGCTTCGGACGGCGTGTAGGTGCCGCGATAGGACCAGCCGTGGCGGTCGCCCTCGCTGGTGCCGCTCGGTGCGCCAGAAACGATGCGGTCACGGGTGATCTCGAAACTGGTGGCGTCGAACACATGCGAGAAGTTGCCGTAGCTGAGTTCGACATAGCCGCGCAGACCCTGCGAGGCGTTCTCGGTCCGGCAGTCCTGCGTATAGGGCCACGGACCGCAGCTGTCGTATTCCGAGGTGCCTTCGTGACGGAAGCCGGTCAGGCCGACGCGCAGGCTGTCGGTAATGTCGACATAGCTGTCAAAGGACAGCTGCTCGCCTTCATATCCATCCGTGTCGTCCATCGCCGGGTCGCCCTTGATCGCCGAGAAACCGCCGCTGCCGAACTTGCCAAAAGAAATGGCCACGCCAGCGCGCTCGGTCGCAAAGCCGAGGCCAAGGTTGAACAGCGTGGAATCGTAGCTGCCGATCTCGGCCTTGACGCTGGCCTGCTGGCCGGGCGCCTGAGGCGCGCGAGTGCCGTCGAGCGCGATCGCCCCGGCGATAGCGTTCGCCCCAAAGCGCGCCGATTGCGAGCCACGGATGACTTCAGCACGGGACACGGTGCCGGGCAGGATGTTTTCCCAATACAGTTCGACCCGTGTGGCCGAGGTGTCGGTGATGTCGATTCCATTGAACAATACGGGCACATACGCGCCGGACAGGCCGCGCAGCCGCAGGTTCGTGACGCCGCCAAAAGGGCCTGCCTGCGTGACCGAGACGCCGGGCAGGCTGTCAAGCTTGGCCGCAGTCGACGCCTCTGGCAGGTCTTCGATCTGGTCCTCGTCCAGAACATCGACCGTGGCGCCGACCGCATCGAGACCGACGGCGGTCTGGTAGGTGTAGATCGAGATCGTGCCGTCCTGTGCGAGCGCGGGCGCGCCCAGCACGAGGGCAAAAGCGGAAACGGAGGCGGCGAGCCTTGTTTGGGTCATGGAACTGTCCTTCCGGTCTGACCTGCGGTGGGTGCCTGCCCGCCGTGGCCATTGTCTGTCTTATCCGGAAGACGCGCTGGTCTCCGGATGGTGAATGAAGTGTCACCGCGCCGGAGAGCCGTTCCCGTGTGCGCGCCCCGCGCCCGGGATGGGTGATCGTCTCGGCAGGTCTCCTGACTTGCGGGTCAAGGCGTGGGCCGGGCCTTCCCGGGGTTTGGATCCCCAGTGGCATCTGCCGGTCACGCTCGCCGCTTACAGTTGCGGGGGCAGTCGCGGGTTCACACCGCGTTCCCTATTATCCGGGTGTATGCCCGGACCGAGATTGAGGAACTGATAGGTGCCGCGCGTGCGAGTCGCAAGGGCGCGACCGGCACAGTGGCGGGCGGTTGCGACACTGTTGCGGTTTTGCCGAAATTCTGGGAGGCAGGCGGGGCATAGCCCCGCGCCACGGCTTGAGCGGTCCGGTGGCGCGGGCGGAACAGACGGGGGCGGAGATGCAGGGAGAACCCACAGGAATGTGCGTGGCCGACGCGGTCCTGTCCGACTGCGGGACCTATCGCTACCGGCTGACCCGGAGCTGGGGGGCAGGGCGGCAGGCGCTGTTCATCCTGCTCAATCCCAGTACGGCGGATGCCCGGGTGGACGATCCCACCTTGCGGCGCTGCATGGGATTTGCCCGGCGCGAAGGCTGTGACGGGCTCGAGGTGGTCAACCTCATGGCATGGCGGGCGACCCGGCCCGCGGATCTCCCATCCGATCCCATTCGGGCCTGCGGACCGGACAATGCCGGTCATATTCGCGCGGCGGTCATGGCGACCGACGGTCCGATCATCGCCGGATGGGGGGCGCACCCCCTTGCGGCCCCGCTGGGCACCGCGTTGCTGGCCGAGATCGCCGCCATGGGCCGGACCGTCCACGCGTTGAAACTGACCCGGGCCGGCGCGCCCGGTCATCCGCTTTACATCCGCCGTGACGCGGATGTTAGGTGACACAGTCTTTTACAGTGGATGCCGGAAGAGGGTCGATGAAGGCGGGAGACCCCGGATGGCAACGAAACCAAGGGGTTGAAGAAAAGTTGGGGAGCCGTAGCGCGGCGGGCCGATGTTTTGCAGTCGGGGCCAAAACAGGCGGTTTTGGGGGTCAAACCGGGAAGTGAGGGGTTTGACCAGGTCGAAGGGCGTGATGTGCCGAAAGCCCTTTCAAATATGGTTCAACGGGCTGTGCGCGGGGTGTTGATTGGGGCAATTACGACCGGCAAGAGGCTTCGGAACTGCGAAATGGTTTGCGCAGTTTAAGGTGCGTTTCGCAGAACCGCATTCCCACTATGAAAAACAGTGACTTAGGCCACAACACACCACTGGAGCGCCATGGTCGAACTGCGAAACGATTTTCGGGGTTGCGGCACGTCTGATCGAGGTCGAACATTGGTGTGTTCTGATCAGAGGATTTTGACAATGACATATCTGAAATATGCCGCTTTCGCGATTTTCGCACTCTCCGCGATCAACATCATCTTTGCGATTGGCGAGGGAGAACCGCTGTTCTTCGTCGTCGGGTTCGCTGCCGCGTTTACCGGCATTGGTTTCTTGGGCGCGTCGGAGGCGCTGGGGTATCTGAAGGACATCCGCGATGCCTTGGCACCTGCGAAGGAGTTTGTGGAAACGCCGGCCGCGTCCGCTGTTTCAGATCAAGACATCAAGTCCCCACGCAGCGCGGAAGAGATCGCGGCAGATATCGCGCGGATGAAGGCGCGCCAATGATCTCAAGCGCCGTTGTCTCTGACTGCGGGCGCTATCGATATGCCTTGACCCGCAGATGGGCGTCGGGGCCGATGGCGCTGTTCATCATGCTGAACCCGAGCACGGCAGACGCCGAGGTCGATGACCCGACGATCCGCCGTTGCATCGGGTTTGCGAAGCGGGAAGGCTGCGGCGCGCTGAGGGTCGAGAACCTGTTCGCCTGGCGCGCCACGAAACCCGACGAGATGTTCGCCCAAGCGGACAATGCCATCTGCGCGACCGACACTGCGATCCACGAGGCGGCACTGGCGGCGGATGGGCCGATCATCGCCGCCTGGGGCGGGGATCGAAGGGCCGAGGGTCGCGCGAGAGAGGTGACCGAGCTGCTCGACAAGTTGGGCGTCGAGGTTCTTTGTCTGGGCGCAACCAATTCGGGCGCACCCAGGCATCCGCTGTATGTGCGAGGGGATGCGAGGCTTCAGCTACACATCCGCAACGTCTTTCCCCGAGACGTGTAGCAGGGCATCCGTCAATGACGGAATGTGGTTCGCTTGGAACCTTCGCGCCGGTTGAAAATCGGAAATCGGTTTCTCCGGATCGCCACCCAGCCTAGCCGCGCCACTAATAGAGCGCGCGCCGCTTACGTCGCAATCGCAATCCCAGTCATTCGGTGGCAAGGCATCCTTCCAGAAATTGTGATCTGCCGGTACCACAACCCCATCGAGTTCGGCGTGCCCTTCGCAAGGGCAGTTCCCTGACCGATAGACGTAGCAACCCTTTTCGAAGGCGGCAAGCTGTGTCCGGTGGTTCGTCTGATACGATGCTTGCACAAAGTGCCTATACAAAAAGAGACTGCGCCGAGCGAATTCCTTCTTGTCGGAAACGCCCAGCAGTTCGTTCCAATCATGTTCGTCGGCAAACGCCCTCATTTCTTTCCGAAGTCGATCAATGCCGTGGTTATGCCATTGGGCCAGCAGTTCTTCGAAGGCTTCGATATCCATTGGCGAAATATCGTGTGAAGCCATCTTTCAACGCCCCTTCAACAGCCCGTCTGCAACCTCGTGCAGGCGGTGGCTTTCTTCGATGCTCAGACGTGGTGCGGGGCGGGTGTCGAAGCGGCCCACGATGCGACCCAGAAACTCGGCCGTCGCACCCTTTTTCGCCTGGTGAACAAGCGGCGGCGTAAATGCGCGCGCGTAGAACTGCACCCATGCGCCCGCCTTTGGGAGGATCACCCAGCCGATGCGCAGGCGCCCTGCCTCTGATACGGCGCAGAGCGTCGGGGATGGCTCGGGTGTGAAGGTGGTGTCGAGTAGCAGCACCTCGTCGGGTTGGATCTGTGGGGCCATGGCGTCGTCTGGCATCGAGATCGCGAAAAGATTGTCGAGGTCGAGCTCCTGCTCTTCGATCCAGGCGGCGGCGATGGCGAGGTGAGACAGGTCGCGATGCCGCAGGTCGGCGCGATGCCAGGGGATCGGCAGATATCCCTGATGAAGCGCCTCTGTCTGGCCATCCAGCGTGGGGCGGATCAGTGGCTCTGCGGCCTCGGCAAATCCGCGCGGGCCGGGCTGTTGGCGGCGGGGGCCAATGTAGAAGTCGAGACCCAGAAGTTCGCATAAAGCCTCGATCTTTTCGGGGCTTGGCAAGCGACCTGCCTTTATGTCGCGGATCAAGCCGTCATGACCGACTACGGCCATAGATGCTTGGCGTCCGGACATCTCAGATCGATCCAGCGCAGCGGTAACTGTCGCCAGAAAGCGCTCTTTGAACCTGTCCGTTCGCTCTTTCGTAAGCATGCTCATGCTCCCCAGTAAGCACGAACATTAAGATAAATAAATCTGATTCCATAAAGTAAGGAATATCTATCTTGCAATGGTAAGATAGATATGTATGATCCTGCGTATGAGCAGTGATCCATATACCTCCCTCATCACATTGTGTGATGCATACTCGGCCCACCATGGGATCACCCATTGGCGCACGGCCTTTCTTGTCCGGGGTGACGGTCAGTTCTTTGACCGCCTTCGGAAAGGAGCGGGGTGCCATGCTAAGACCGAGAGAAAGGTCATGGCTTGGTTCTCCGAGAACTGGCCCGAGGACCTCGAATGGCCCTCGGACATCCCGCGCCCTGTCGCGGCTGACCCCAAGCGGGGGGCGGCGTGATGGCGGTTCCCTTCTGCAAGATGCGCCCCGAATTGCGCGACCTTTTGGCGGGTACCAGATCCGAGATTGCCGCCTTGAACATGGCCGTGAGGGCGTATGCGCCGGTGCGGCCACGTCCGCAGAGCGACAAGACGCGCGAAGCAGCACAGGCCGTGCGCGCCCTGGATCAGGCCTATACAGCAGCGACCGGTCAGGCGGTGCCAACGTGTGGCGAGCTTTGGCCTTACAATGGCCCGATGTATCAGTGGCGGTGGAGCCGGGAGGCCATCGCCCGCCGTGTTGCCTCCGCTATTGATCGTTCGCGGCGCGGCTCGGTCGGGATGCACCCGCTGACGGCTATGATCGTGCGCGAGTTCTTCTCCGCCATCTGGCCCGAGGACCTCGCCTGGCCAATCTCCACCCCCCGTCCCAATCCCCAGACACAGGAGCAGAACTGATGTCGGATATCACGAAGGCGGCGGTGGTCGATGTGCCGTCACGGGTTCCTCATTCAGAGGCAGCGCCCGCACCCAGACCATGGGCAAGGATTGAAAGTCCAGAAGGCATTCGAGCCTTTGTCGCAGGCGCATCGGAAGAAGAACTGCGTGAGATGGCAGAATTGCTCCTGACGGATGCCAATCTGGACCCGGCTTGGGCAGCGGTCCAAGCGCGGATTGGCACTGCCGTAAACGCCGCCGAAGGGCTTGTGCGCAAGGTGATGGCGGCAGCTGGTCCCACCGGACGTCGGACACGGTCAGCGCCGCGGGCGGAATTCTGGAAAGGAAGCCGTCCATGAACGCGAGCCAGTCGTCTTCGTCCGTCGTGTCCTCCGGTGCTGTTTGCGCCGGGGCTGCAAACAGTCTGTCTTCGATGTCGCAGACTTCGGAGTATAGCGCGGACCGCCAGATCATCATCAGCGGCGGCTCCATGCTGTCCGGGTTGCGGTTCGACAGGAATGTCGTCTGCATCGCGGCCTCCCTTGGCGAGTCGCCGTCATCCTACAGCTCCGGTGCCAAGACCGGCAACGCGGAGGCGCTGTGATGCTGGGCTGGTATCTGCTGGGCGGCATCGTGACCGCCGCGCTGATCGTTCTGGCCGAGGACCTGCGCCGGGTGCTGCGCAGCTGGCCGCTGATCGTGCTTTTCGTGATCGTCACGCTTGGATGCTGGCCGGTGGTTCTGCCCTGCTGGCTGGCAGGCGTGATCCTGTTCCCGGAGGTCGACGAGTGATGCGCGACGAGGCCCCCTTCATCCATATCGAAAATTTCGACTTCCCGGGCGAGTTGGCAGGCAAGGCCACCACTCACGAGCAGCTCTCGCCCGGTTCCCCTGCGCTGCAGGGGCGCCCGCGCCGCCCTCTCTCCTCCTCCCTGAGGGCGGCGTGGGACTGGATCACGACCTTCGAGGAGCGCCACGACACGGGCCTTTATGGCGACGTGATCGGGGCGGCCTGCCTCGTCCTCTGGATGATCGGTTCGGTCATCTTCTTCCCCCTGTTCTTCTTGTCTTGAAGGAGCGTTCAATGCCCATTCCCAACGCCATTTCCGATGCCAGCACGGTTCGTCGCACCCGCGATCGCTTGCAGCAGTTGCGCGAGCGTGAAGCCATGCTGCGCTGTGCCGACCGTCACGGCGATGACGACGAGGCGCACTGTCACGGTCGGGTCATCGACCAGCTGACCGACGGGGTCATGGCCGATCTGCAGCGCCTCGACCTGGACGGCCATCTGGGTCGGTTGGAACGGCTGCTGGCGGCGGACGTGGTCACAACTCGTGCGCCGGAGTGGCTTGGCAACTTCGCGGCGGGGCAGTGCAATGGCTGAGCGATATCGCATCGTTCAGGAGGGCGGTCACTACCGTGTGATCGATCACCGTGGGCAACCCAAGAGCGGACTGGTCAACATCAAGGCTCTGGCCGAGATCAAGGTTGATGAGCTGACCCGGAAGGACGCGCAAAAGACCCGCGTGTGCCTCGCCCATGGCTGCACCGCCACGTTCGAGAGCGAAGGGCCGCACCACCGTATGTGCAATCGCCATCGCGCCATGGTCGACGATTGCGGCATTCACCAGAGCACCGGGCGCCGCGTCCGGTTCCGGAGCAGCTGACATGAACGCGGCATCCGCCCTCAGAAGCGCCCGGTTGCAGCGCGTGTTGAAGGTCCTTTCCGACGGCAAGGAGCATTCGACCTACGAGATCATGCGGCGGGCCAAGGCCCCCGCACCGGGCACCTGCGTGTCCGAACTGCGCCCGAACGGCGCGGTGATCGACTGCACCAAGCGCTTCGTCGATGGCGAGCCGCGCTGGTTCTACAAAATGACGAAGGGACCGCGACGTGATTGAACGTCTTACTACAGTGACGGAACTGCCGGTGGATCAGATCGAGATCACCGCACGCCTGCGGGATGTCTCGCCCGACGGGGTGGAGACCCTGAAAGAGACCATATCGGCCAACGGCTTTGTCGGGCGCATCGTGGTGCGCCGGACGAAGAAGGGGGATTGCGTGCTGGACGGTGCGCATCGTCTGACCGCCATGCGTGAGTTGGGCGAGGCCATGATCCCCTGCGATGTCATCCGCTGCTCGGATGACGAGGCGAGAATGCTGGAGATTGACGGCAACTTGGCTGGTCAAAGGCTGACCGCCATCCAACTTTCCTATTTTCTGGCACGCCGCCGCGAAACTTATCAGCGCCTAAATCCTGAGGCCAAGCAAGGATATGCTGCGGCGTCGGCACGCTGGAATGAGCAACTGACATCCGTGTCACTTGCACAAACCATCGCTGCCGAACGGGGAATCACGCCCCGGCATGTATACCGCCTTATGAGTGCCGGCGAGAAGCTGGGGCCGGATGAATACCGCCGCTTGGCCAACGCGCCTCACCCTGTCCAACTCAACGATCTGTCGGAGCTGTCGAAGATTACCGAGACTGGAGAGCGCTACTACGTGATCGAGGCTTTGGCGCGTGGTGAGGTCAAGAAGGCCAGCGCTGCACGCAAGGCCTACCGCGCAGATCGCGGCGAAGCCCCGGCGCCTCGCAATGCCACCGATGCCGAGTTCTCGCGCCTCGCCGATGCCTGGCTGCGCGCCAGCAAGGCTGCCAAGCGCCGCTTCCTTGAAGAGCACGGCAATCAGGTTGGGTTGCTGCTGGCTGAAATGGAAGAAGAGGAAGTTGCCAAGATGCGCTCCGAAATGGAGGGCGACCATGACTGATCGCCCCATTCTCTTCAGTGATCCAATGATCCGCGCCCTTCTCCACGGTCGCAAAACTCAGACGCGAAGGGTTTTGAAGCCTACTTTGGATGGTTTTCAATCGCCGCTGTATCGACGGGGAGACCGGTTGTGGGTGCGTGAGTGCTTTGGCTTTGACACACCGTCAGGACTTGCCGGCCTGATCAAGGTCAAGTTCCGAGCGACCAATGGGCTTGCTGTTCCTCCCTTCTCGGGGTGGAACCCGTCGATCCATATGCCGCGTAAGCACAGTCGTATCACGCTGACCGTGACAGATGTCCGCGTCCAAAGGGTTCAAGACATCAGCGAAGCGGATGCCGAAGCCGAAGGAGCGCCTGCTCAAGAGCCCGCATTGGACGTTGCCCCGGAACGCGGTCTGCCGACAACCCCTTACCGCGTTGGGTTTCGAAGCCTTTGGAACAGCTTGAATGAGGGGCGCGGCTACGGCTGGGGCAGCAACCCCATGGTCTGTGCGCTGACCTTTTCCGTTGATCACTGCAACATCGATTGGATGGGAGCCGACACGTGACCCATCCTGCCGCCCCTTCCCAGACCTGGTGGAGCGCCTCGGAGATCGCCGAGGCGGGCCTGCCCGACATGCCGACCACCGCGCGCGCCGTGCAGATCATGGCCAAGCGCGAGGGCTGGGCCAGCATGCCGGGCAAGGCGCGCCGCCGGGCGGGCCGGGGCGGCGGGATGGAATACCACGTGAGCCTTTTCCCGATCCGGGCCAAGACGTCCCTGATGCAGTCTCCGAAAGCACCGGACGGCCCGCGCCCGCGCGAGCAGGTCTGGGCCGAGTTCGAGGGGCTGAAAAGCACCGCCAAGGCCAAGGCCGAAACCCGCCTGAACGCCCTGCGCGAGATCGACGATCTGGAAGGGATCGGGCTGACCCGGACCGAGGCAGTGCGCGCGGTCTCGACCCAGATCAACACCAGCGAAAAGACCATCTGGAACTGGCTGGCGTTGGTCGAGGGCGTGGCGCGCGAGGATCGCCTTGCCTATCTCGCCCCGCGTCCTGGTGGGGCCAAGGGCCGCAAGGTCAAGGTCGATGAACGGTTCATGGACCTGGTCAAGGGCAGCTACTTCCAACAGTCGCCCGCGCCCCTGACTGCGGCCTTTGAATGGGCTGAACGGATCGCGCTGAAAGAGGGCATCCCGGTGCCGCAGATCCATCAGGTGCGCCGGATCATCGACGCGACGGTGCCGAAGCATGTGCAGATCTTCCTGAAGAAGGGCGCGCATGCGCTGGCCCGCTACTTCCCGCACCAGACCCGCGACAAGACTTATATGACCGCGCTCGAAGGGGTGCAGGCGGACTATCACAAGTTCGACGTGTTCATCCGCTTCCCAGATGGGCGCGTGGGCCGCATCCAGATGATCGCGATCTCGGACATCTATTCGGGCAAGTTTCTGACCTACCGCCTGTCCGAGACGGCCAACAGCCACACGGTTCAGCTGGCCTTCGGCGACATGGTGCGCCGCTATGGCATCCCGACGCATGTGTTGCTCGATAACGGCCATGAGTTCGTCAACAAGGTGATGACCGGGCAGGTCGAGCATCGCCACCGCTTCAAGATCAAGGATGATGACGTGCTGGGCTTGTTCCCGCTGCTCGGCATTCAGGTGCATTTCGCGACCCCGGGCTGGGGTCAGGCCAAGCCGATCGAGCGCGCCTTCAAGGACCTTTGCCAGCGCGTGGCGATGCATCCGGAATTCGTGGGCGCCTATACCGGGCCGAACACACAGGCCAAGCCCGAGAACTATGAGGATCGCGCGATCCCGCTTGAGCAGTTCAAGAAGGTGCTCGATGTCGAGATCGCGGCGCACAATGCGCGGCGCGGGCGGCGGTCCGAAGTGGCCAACAAGCGATCCTTTGACGAGGTGTTCAACAGCTCTTACTCCAACGCGCCGATCCGCAAACCGACGGCTGAGCAGGCGCGCATCTGGCTGATGCGGGGCGAAGGCGTGAAGGCCGATCGCAAGAACGGCGAGATCAAGATCTACGAGACCCGCTATTGGGCCGAATGGATGTACCAGATCGCGGGCGAGAAAGTCACCGTGCGCTTCGATCCGGATGATCTGCATGCGGGCCTGTTCGTCTATGCCATGGATGGCACCTTTCTCGGCGAAGCTCCGGCACTGGTGAAGGGCAAGTTTTTCGACGTTGCCGCCGCCAAAGAGCACAAGCGCGACAAGCGGGCCTTCGAGCGCGCGACCAAGGAGGCGGCCAAGATCGAACGCAAGATCAGCGCCGCCGAGGTCGCTGCCAAGCTGCGTGCCGCTGGTCAGGACATCCCGGACGATGGGCTGCCCGAGGCCGAAGTGGTCCGCATGCCCAAGATACACCGCGCCGCGCCCAAGGGCGGTCGCCGCAAGGCTGCGCTGCCCTCTGAGGATGCCGAGCGGATCAGCGCAACCATCACCAAGATCGAGGCGCGGCGCGCTGCTGTCGAGCCGGAACGCGACCCGCAGGCGGACTTCGCACGGGCGCTGGAGCTTCAGGAATTGCAGGAGGCGGGACATCCGCTGACCGCAGAACAGGCGGACTGGCTGTCGGAATACACCCAGTCCAGCGAATTCAGGTCGCAGCTCAAGATGCACCGCGCCCTGTCGAGCAAAGAGTGAGGACAAGAGCATGAATATCAGTCGTCTCGCATCGCTGCAGAATGTGGCTTTGCTGATGGATATGGCCGAACAGGTCACCACCCGAGGCCCCGGGATCGGGCTGTTTTTCGGCGAACATGGCGCGGGCAAGACCTCGGCCACGACGCTCGTTGCCAACGTCTACGGCGCGACCGTGGTCGAAGCGAAGGAAACGTGGGTGCTGTCCGACATGCTGACGGAGATCGGCTCGGAACTGGGCATCCGCGACCTGCGCGGCACGCCTTTTGCCAAGATCAAGAAGATCGCTGAGGCGCTTTTGCTGTCTGACGGCATGCTGGTTATCGACGACGCTCAGTATCTGGCAAAGGGCAAGATGATGGGCGCGGCGCGTGACATCTTCAACACCTGCCAGTCGCCGATGATCCTGGTCGGGGAACCCAAGCTCGAAAGCACTCTGACCAAGTATCCAAACATCTATGACCGCGTCCTGGTCAGCACCGAGACGGTGCCCTGCAACCTGTCGGATGCCCGCGCACTCGCGACCATCTACGCGGAGCGGTGCGAGATCCCAGACGACATCCTGTCTGACCTGCTCGAGGCCACCGGCGGATCGGCCCGCAAGATCCGCATCAACTGCGAGCGCATCCAGCAGGCGGCGTTGGCCAAGGGCACGCGGATCGTCGATCGTCAGATGCTGAACAAGGTCAAGCTGCACACTATCGGGCCGGTCAGCGCCCAGGTGCATGGTCTGCGCGGTGACAAGCGGGGGGCGGCATGAACCCGTTCCGTTCACAGATGGAGCGCGAGGCGTGGGACAAGGTCAAAGGCCTTGCCGAGTTCTCGCGTCAGACACTTGTCGCCAAAGGCATCAATGACAACACCGCGCGCGATTTCATCAAGCGCTGGGTGCATGGCGGTCGGATCGACGAGATGCGTGTCGAGGGCACATTGCGTTGGTATGCCCCCAAGGGTGCTTTGCCAGTTGAAAACGACCTTCCGGCTCCTGCCAAGGATCGTTCCCCCGAGGCCAACATGTGGCGGGCGATGCGCCAGCTTCGGACCGACTTCTCAGCGCTCGACATCGCCGAACATGCCATCACGGCGGATGTCACCGTGACCGAGGCGCAGGCGCGCACATACTGCCGCCAGTTGCTCAAGGCCGGGTATCTGGCTGTTCACCAGACCGCCATTCATCGGGTGCGTCCGGCCAAGTATAGGTTGGTTATCAACACTGGCCCTCGCGCCCCGCTCATCAAGCGCGTCGTCGGCGTGCTCGACCAGAACGAGGACAAGTTCCTGCCGCTCGATCCGGGGGTGTCGTGATGGGCCATCTGGACAAGGCGAGAGAGGCTTGGGGATCTGCCCCGGATTGGGTTCTGGCGTTGGGTTCCGAAGCGGACCGCAGCAGCCAGAACAAGGTGGCTGGCCTGTTGGGCGTCAGTGCCTCGCTCGTGTCGGGCGTGCTGTCGGCCAAATACACAGGCGACATGACCCGGATCGAGGACCTCGTGCGCGGGACGCTCATGAAGGAAACGCTGTCCTGCCCGGTGCTGGGCGAGATCGGCAAGCAGACCTGCCGCAAGTGGCGGGCCAAGGCGGGCACCTTCTCGGGTGCCAATTCTCTCAACATCACCATGTTCCGGGCCTGCAAAAAGTGCCCGGTTCACGTCAAGGAAACGACACTTCACACCGAAGAGGACACCCACAATGACTGAGCAGTCTCCTACCATCCCGACCGGGATCATCGAACAGCACGGCAAGGCCTACATGGCCGATGCCATGGGCCGTCTGACGCCCGTCGAGATGGTCAAGCCGCAGGACCAGCTGCAGGACGAACTGGTCCGCAAGATCATCCATTTCGCCGACGGGCTGAGCTCCCAGGTGGCCCGCTTCAAGGGGCATTGCTTCGAGGATGTGCAAGACTTCCTCGCGATCCTTCGTCAGGAATATGACGAGGCGCGCGGCGGTAAGGTCGGCAACATGACCTTCACCAGCTTCGACGGCACCCTGAAGGTCACTGTTCAGGTTGCGAAGCACTATGACTACGGCCCCGAGCTGCAGATTGCCAAGAGCCTTGTCGATGAGTGCCTGACCGAATGGTCCTCGGACGCCCGCCCGGAAATCCGCCGGATCATCGAAAGCGCCTTCAACACTGACAAGGAAGGCAAGATCAACCGCGACGAGCTGCTGGCGTTGAAGAAGCTCGACATCGAGGACGAGCGCTGGCAGCGCGCGATGAAGGCGATCACGGACGCCGAGCGCGCCGTGGGCTCGAAGACCTACATGCGCTTCTACCGCCGGGCCGACGCGCAGGCCGAATGGCAGGCGATCACCGTCGATCTGGCGAAGGCGTAGGGCGATGGTCTGGATCTGGGTCGCTATCTTTAACATCACCTGGGCGGTGCTGGCGGGGGGCTGGTTGCTGTGCCGCTGGCTGCGCCGCCGCTTTGCCGACGAGGCGTTCAAGTTCGAGCTGTTTGAGGCCGAGACCCGGGACGCTGTCGACGCGATCATCAAGCGGAAGGAGGCAGAGGACCAATGACCGCCTCGCTGATCCCCAAGATCATGGTCGGCTGCAAGCAGCTCGGGCTTGACGACGACACGCGCAAGGCACTGCAGCTTCAGGTCGTGGGCAAGGGCAGCCTGAAAGACATGACCGAGGCCGAGCGCCAGTCGGTTCTGGACGAGCTCAAGAAGCGGGGCTTCAAGCCCTCTTCAAAGCGGGGCAAACAGCGCCGGGCCCCGCGCGCCGATATCCGCCTGATCCACGTGCTTTGGGCGGCTCTGGGCAACGCCGGTCAGCTGAACGACCCGACCCGCAGGGGGCTGAACGCCTTCATCCAGAAGCGGTTCGGCAAAGCCTGGGGCTTCGTCCCGGTCGATGTCGACCAGCTGGGCGAGAACAAGCAGATCAACGACGTTCTCAAGGCTCTGAAGGAATGGGTGCGGCGCGACGTGCCCGACTTCGACTGGGACAGGATCGGCCAATGAAGAAGCCCCGCCACACCGTCAGCGATCACGCCCTGCTGCGCTACATGGAACGCGCCATGCAGCTGGACGTCGAGACGTTGCGGCGGGAGCTTGGCCACCGGATCGACCAAGCAACCGGCGATTTGACCGGCATGAATGCTGTGATCGTCGACGGAGTGCGCTTTGCCCTGGGCGACAACGATGTGGTGACGACGGCCTGGCAGCAGAACAATCCGCGCCCCGGGCCGCGCCGCCCGCGGCGTGAGAGGGCGGAGGAATGACCAACTATCCCCGCCATCCTGCACACCTCGATCCCTACATCGAGGTCCTGGGGCACGAGCTGGCGATCTCGTTCCTGATCATGTTCGGCGGCTCGCCCATCTACTTTCCGAATGATCCGGCGGGCAAGTCCGCTGCCGAGCAACTCATTGGCCCGGAGCGCCTGCGCGCTCTGGGCGCCCGCATGCCAGAGAACCGGGTCGAGATCCCGATCCCCAAGCCCTGGTTGATCCGCGCCCTGCATGCCGAGGGTCTGTCCGTGGGCCAAATTTGCCGCGCACTCAAGACGTCGAGCACCAACGTCAAGCGCATCCTGCGCGAGGCCGGCGACATCAAGCCGCCCCCTGATCCTGACCAGCTTTCGTTGTTCTGAGCCGATCAAGGCATCCTAAAACGTGATCCATACGGCCTTTTGAAGCCTGCAGAACTATGCAAGAACACTTATCAACATTGGGAGGCGTCCTTGGGAGCCAATTCAAAAATTGAGTGGACGACGCATACGTTCAATCCTTGGTGGGGATGTACCAAGGTCTCTGAAGCTTGCAAGCATTGTTACGCTGAAACTTGGGCAAAGCGCGTTGGTCAGGATGTCTGGGGACCAAAGCAACAGCGTCGTACCATGAGCGAAGCCCATTGGCGGCAGCCTTTGAAGTGGAACCGGGAGGCGGCTGAACAAGCAACACGTCCGCGGGTTTTTTGCGCATCAATGGCCGATGTCTTTGAAGATAGAGACGAGCTCATTCCGCATCGTGAGCGGCTCTTCGATCTCATTGAAGCAACGCCGAATTTGGACTGGCTTCTACTGACCAAGAGGCCCCAAAATGTGGGTCGTCTAGCAAAGTGGGGCGACGATTGGCCCAAACACGTTTGGTTGGGCACCACAGTTGAACTGCAGAGCCGTGCAGAGGAACTTTTGCCACTCTTGGCGCAAGTTCCGGCCAAGGTTCGGTTCATATCAGCTGAGCCGCTATTGGGTCCTTTGGCCATCGAACCTTGGTTGGGCTCAACTATCAATTGGGTCATTACTGGCGGTGAAAGTGGTCCGAAGGCTCGACCGGCTTGTCCAAAGTGGTTCACCGAACTCCGTGAGCAATGCACGCGCCATGGGGTTGCTTTTCATTTCAAACAGTGGGGAGACTGGGCACCGGGCGACGGACATGATCTTCCCGCCAGAAAAAGGCAGGTCGCTGATGATGGTACAATGATGGTGCGCATCGGGAAAAAAGCGGCAGGTCGATTGCTGGGTGGTATCGAGCACGATGGGTTGCCGAATTTAGGGAATGCATACTAGCCTAACTCATAGGATTCGGAGTTAGGCGATTGAGTATTTATCAGAACCGGGAACAGACAGAAGCAAAGCATGAGATTTTGCGCCGCTACTTGGTCCCGTTTTCGCAAAAAATTCTGCGCGGATACGGATCCTTGGACTTTATCGATGGCTTCAGTGGGCCATGGGACAATCGGGATGAGGACGGGCTTTCCGACACATCCATAGGGATCGCGGTGCAGACTCTTTCGGATGCTGTTGAAGACGTCCAGCTTAGCAATCCGATGGCGCGGGCTCGATGCATCTTTAACGAACTAGACCCTGCAGCTTTTGCAAAACTATCTGATTTTGTGGACAGACGCGCGTCCGACTTTCCTTTGGTGGATGTGAAAATTTTTCAGGGACGTTTCGAGGATAATGCGGAAGCTATCCGCGCAGCTTCGACAAACAAGTTCCGCCTCCTTTTCGTTGATCCAAAAGGCTATACAGGGTTCCCGCCATCGACTCTTGCAACCTTCAAAGGCCGAAGGACCGAGGTGTTCGTAAATGTTATGCGATCATTCCTCACCCGTTTTGTCACAAGCGCCCATGCAGGGAGCGCAGCTGCACTGATCGAATTGCTTGGTGATACTAGGGCATATCGGCTGCTCGAGAAGGGTGTGTCGATTGAAAGGCTTGAAGAGGAATATCTCGAGATGTTGCGGGCCGACCTAGGATACAAATACGCAGGGTTATCTCCGATTCATAATCCTGATCGGAACGAGATCCATTTCAACTTGGCTTACGCGACTAACCACCCACTTGGTATGGAAGTGATGAGAGACGCTGAGTTTGGGGCGCTCTCTGAGCATGACAGGCGCAGGTATCAGAAATCAGTTCACCCGCGCCAGATGGACTTCTTCGGAACGTCGGAAGGCCAGCTAGAGATTATTGGGCCATATTTGACTGCTCGAAGAAGCCACCAAAAGCGAGCAGCTGAAGAGATCATGGCCGTCGTGCAACGCTCACCGGACGGCATCCGTTTTGATGAATTGGTGGCCACCATCCAGCAATCGCTCTTTTTGAGACGCACCGAACTTGGCGATGAAGTCGTCTCTCTCGCTGGAAGAGGTGTTCTTGAGGCACCTTGGAAGGAATTTGGTAAAAAAAAGCCTAGGAAAGAGGATGTAATCCGCTGCCGCAACTAGGATGCGCAGTTTGCGAGACAACCTTCCCCCCGTAACGCCCTGACGATCTCCGGCACCCTGTCCACAAGACAGGAGCCAGAGCATGCAGACCCCCCGCGCCATTGCCAAAGCCATCGTCGACCGTGAGGGCGGCTATGTGAACGACCCGGACGATCCGGGCGGTCCGACCAAATACGGCGTCACGATCCACACGCTGCGCAACATCCCCTGGGGGGACCTCGATCGCGACGGTGACATCGACAAGTTCGACGTCCAGGCGCTGAGCCGCGACCACGCGATCGACATCTTCCTAGAACGCTATTTCTTCGGCCCGCGCATCGACGAGCTGCCCGAGGTGCTGCAGGACACCGTCTTTGACATGCAGGTCAATGCAGGTGCCAACGCGGTCCGCATCCTGCAGCGGCTGCTCGTCGATATGGGCGAGACCGTCTTCATCGATGGCGCGCTTGGCCCTCAGACCATCGGAGCGGCGCGCCGTGCTGCGGCCAAGGCTCCGGATCACATCCGCGACGCCTATGGCATCGCCCGACGCGACTACTACTTCGGCATCGCTGATCGCCGCCCGGCTTCGCGCAAATACGCGCGCAGGCGAGATGGCGGCAAGGGCGGCTGGATCCGGCGCGCCGAGGAGTTCATGTCGCCCAAGTGGCACATGACCGACGCTGAATTCCAGCAGCGGGTGGCGAAATGGGGCTGATCCAGCAGATCCTCGCCACGCTGTTCGGTGGCAATCGCAATGCCGTGGCTGAGGTGGCCGAGGTGTTCCGCGTCAATGCCGAGGCGGCATCGGCGCGGGGGCACGACCTGGACGCCGCCGCGCTGTCGCAGTTCGCGGCCGAGTTTTCCAGCCGCGCCAATCGCACCTTGTGGGACAGCTTTGTCGACGGGCTGAACCGCCTGCCGCGCCCGGCCTTCACGCTGGGTGTCTTCCTGCTGCTGGTTTGGACGGTGCGCGACCCGAGCTTCATGGCCGAGGTGTTCACCGCCTGGGCAATCATCCCGACGCCGGTCTGGGCGCTGATCACCGTGGTCGTGACCTTCTTTTTTGGGGGGCGGGCGCAGGTCAAGGATCTCGACTTTCAGCGCGACATGGCGGGCCTTGTGGCCCGGTCTCGGGCGGTCCTGACGCAACGCGAGGAGTTGCAGGCGCTCGACGCGCCTGAGGATGCTGGACCGGCCCCCCATCCCGATCTGCCCCGATCCACCAACCCGGCGCTGCAGGAGTGGCGCTCGATCACCCAGAAGGAGTGACCCATGCGCCGTCTTTACCTGTCCGCGCTCGCGGCCATCGTCGCGCTCTTTGCCGTTCCGACGATGGCTCAGAACCTCCAGCACTGCGCGCCCCGCGACCAGGTCGTCGCGCGCCTCGCCGACAAATACGGCGAGAGCCGCCAGGCGGTGGGCCTCGGGTCCAACAACGCTGTGATGGAGGTCTTTGCCAACATCGAGGGCGGGTCCTGGACGATCACCGTGACCATGGCGAACGGCATGACATGCCTGATCGCGAGCGGGCAGGCCTATGAGGCGCTGGCCGAGGCGCTGCCGCCGAAAGGGGACGCGCTGTGAATTATGACCTGATCAAGGTGGCTGTCGATGCCACTGCGCTGGTCTTGTCGATCGGCGCGGTGATCACCGCCATCTGGCGGACGCGCCAGTCCGAGTTCGACAAGCGGTTCGAGAAGGGCAGCGCCCGGATGGACGCCCTCGCCGCCGCACTGAACGAGCACGACCGACGCATCGCCCGGACCGAGCAGACCGTCGACGGCATGCCGTCGCGCGAGGATCTGCACCGCATCGACCTGCACATGACCCAGATGGCAGGCACGCTCCAGCGGATGGAGGCCGTCATGGAAGGCAACGCCAAGGTCGTGTCCCGGCTCGAACTGATCGTCAGCCGCCACGAAGACCACCTTTTGAAGAAGGCTTGAACCGATGTCCTACGCCCAGGAACTGCAAGAGCACGCGCGCCTGTCCATCCTGCGCATGCTGGAGGACGCCCCGCGCTACACCTCCAACGTCTCGATCATGACCGACCTGCTGCCGCGCTTCGGGATCAGCTACACCCGTGACCAGGTCGTGGGCGAGCTGCACTGGCTGCGCGATGCAGGCATGCTGACAATCGAGACCATCGCAGGGGTCGTCATCGCCACCGGCACCGTTCGCGGGATCGAAATCGCCCAAGGCATCGCCACCTATCCCGGCATCCAGCGCCCGCGTCCGAAGGTGTGATCCGATGCCGCCCCCCAAGAAGCTGGACCTGATCCCCGAGGACATGCGCCGCTGGCTGGCCGAGACGCTGGCGGCTGAGGGCTTCGGCAACATCCTCGCCGTGACCGATGCCCTGAACTCCCGGCTGGCAGAAGAAGGCGTCGAGATCACCATCGGCAAGACCTCGGTCGGCGACTTCTCCAAGGCGCTGAAAGACCAACGCGAGGCCTTTGCTTTGGCCGAGACGCTGCTGTCCGACATGGACATCGAGGCCGAGGGTGAGCTGCACAAGGTGCTGATGCAAATGATCGCCACCAGCGCCGTCCACATGATCAACAGCGTCCGCGAGGACGGAGGCCATCTGGAACCCAAGGACCTGATGAGCCTGGGCCGGATGCTGAAGGACCTGATGAGCAGCTCGGGCATGCGCGAGAAGCTGCTGGCCGATGAGCGCGCCCGTGTGGCCCGCGAGGCTCGCGAGGCGGCGCTGGTCGAGGCCGAAGAGCGGATCGAGGCCGTCAGCTCCGAGGCGGGCCTATCCCCCGAGGCCGTGGCAACGCTGCGGCGCGAGTTCTTGGGGCTGCGCGCATGATCGCCAATCGCCGCCCTCCCGTCGTGGAAGATGCCGTTTTGCTGGTCGGCGACTGGCGCTGGCGCAAGGGGCCACGCATCGCCGCCTTCCTCGCCTGGGTCTTTGGCCAGCGCGAGGTGTTCCGCACCCATCTCGGTGACGTCGCCGAGGTCGCGTGGTGGCGGGGCGAGCCGTACCTGATCTCGCTCGATGACGAACCCGCTTTGGAGACATCGACATGACCGAAACCTCTGCCGCCCGCGAAATGACCGTTCGCCGCCTGCTGGCGCAGGGTTTCGACCAGGCCGAGACCGCCGATGCCACCGGACTGCCCGAGGGGCAGGTGGCGCAGCTCGTCCAAGAGGCCAAAGCTGGGCCGCTGCGGGCGCTGCTGTACCTCGACCGTCGTGCTCAGCGGGCCGAGGGCCATCCCGGCGCCGTGTTCTTCACCGATCCGGGCGACGGTGGTGTCTCGGCGATGTGGTTCATCTGCCCCTGTGGTTGCGGGCAGGTCAGCCGGATCACCGTGGGCATTGAGCACAAGCCGCACATGGCCGGTCCGAGCTGGAAGTGGAACGGTTCGACCACCGAGCCGACCCTGCACCCATCCGTGAAACAGGCATCCAACGGGGTATGCAAGGGCTGGCACGGCTGGCTGCGCGACGGCTACTGGGAGGTCTGCTGATGCTCTTCGTGCTGCCCTTTTTGCCCGCGCTGAAGCGGCAATTCAAAGCCCATGAACCGGCACCCAAGGCTGCGGACCCGGTCAAGACGGCCCGCCGCAAGGCTCAACGCAAGGCGCGCAAAGCGACCCGGCGAGGGAAGAAGTGATGGCCACCCCAGCCCAGATTGCCAACGACATGGATGCCAGCGCGACCTATTGGACAGGTCGTGACAAGCACATTGCCCGGACCTGCACCGAAGCCGCCGCGCAGATCCGCGCGTTGCTGGCGGGTGAGCGGGTCGATGGCCGGAGCTGGTACGGTCTGCAGCGGCGGTTGATGAACTTCGAGGCGCAGGAAGAACGCCGGGCTTACCAGGGCTTTCCTAAGTTCTGCCGGGCGCGTCTGTGCATCCAAGAGCTGCGCCGGGAGGCTGGCCTGTGACCACCGCCCCGCACCTCGCCCGCGATCCGGCCAAGCTGCCGGACATCCTGCCCACCGGGGCCGACATCCCGGCGGATCTCGATCCGCTGGCCGATGGCGTTCTGATGGAGCATCAGAAGACCTGGCTTGAGGACAGCTCGGACCTGAAGATCTGCGAGAAGGGGAGGCGGACGGGCATCACCTTTGCCGAGGCTCTGGACCAGATGCTGATCGCCTCAGCCAGCCGGTCGGCAGGCGGGCAGAACTGCTTCTACATCGGCGACACAAAGGACAAGGGCCGCGAATTCATCGGCTATGTCGCGCATTTCGCAAAGGTGATCCTCGGCGCGCTGGCCGAGATCGAGGAGTTCATCTTCGAGGATCAGCAGGAGGACGGCTCGACCAAACAGATCACCGCCTACCGTGTGCGCTTTGCCAGCGGCTTTCGGGTCGAGGCGCTGTCGTCCAACCCGGCCAACATCCGCGGCCTTCAGGGGACGGTGGCGATCGACGAGGCGGCGTTTCACCGCGACGTGCGCGAGGTCATCGATGCCGTGAACGCCATGCTGATCTGGGGCGGGCGCGTGCGCGTGATCTCGACCCACAACGGTCACCTCAACCCGTTCAACGAACTGGTCCGCGAGGCCCGGGCGGGCAAGAGCGCCTGGAAGGTCCACCGCTACACCTTCGCTGACGCCGTCTTGAACGGCCTCTTCAAGCGCGTCTGCCTGATGAAGGGCGACGAATGGGATCAGGAGAAACAGGACGCCTGGGAGGCCAATATCCGCGGCTCCTACGGAGCGCGCACCGCCGCGATGCAGCAGGAGCTCGACGCGATCCCGTCCGAAATGGAAGGGGCCGCGCTGACCCGTGTGCAGATCGAGAACTGCATGCAGGACGGCATCCCGTTCATTCGCCTGATCAAGCCGGACGCCTTCAAGAACGCCCCGGCCGAGCGGCGCACCGCCGAGATCCGCACGTGGTGCGAGGCCGAGCTGCTGCCGGTGCTCAAGGCGCTCGATCCCGACCGCCAGCATGTCCTGGGCGAGGACTTCGCCCGCACAGGGGACGCCACCGACATCGTCGTGGCCGAGATCGGGGTCGACCTGCGCCGCCGCTGGAAGCTGGTGGTGGAACTGCGCAACATCCCCTTCGCCCAGCAGAAGGAGATCTTCTTCTTCGTGGGTGACCGTCTGCCGCGCTTCGTCAAGGGCGCCGTCGACCGGACGGGCAACGGCGCGTATCTCGCCGAAGAGGCGGCGATGCGCTACGGCAGCCGGATCGTCGAGGTCGCCTTCAGCCGCGCCTGGTACGAGACCGAGATGCCGCCCTACATCGAGGCCTTTGCCGACGGCACCATCGTCCTGCCGCGCCACGAGGACGTCCTGCGCGACCACCAGGCGCTGCAGTTCGTCGACGGCATCATCCGTGTGCCGCGCGACTTCCGGTTCAAGGGCAGTGATGGCCTCGAACGCCACGGCGACAGCGCCGTGGCCGGCGCGCTGGCGTGGTTCGCCTCGCGGCAGGAGTTTTCCGAATACGACTACCAGTCCGCGCCCGCTCTGCGCCCGGCTCTGGACGATCCCGAAACCGATACCGACCGCCCCTGGTGGCAACCGCCGCTGGGCCGCCACCTGCGCGGCCTGATCTGAGGAGACAGACATGGCCCTGCTCGACCAATATGGCCGCCCCGTGAAGCGCGCCGACCTGACCCGAGACGTGGCGGGGCCCAGCCTCTCCGGCGTGCGCTCGCAGATCTCGGGCTACCCGGGTGACGGGCTGACGCCGGTGCGCTTGGCGAACATCCTGCGCGAGGCCGATGCGGGGGACCCGCTGCGCTACCTGGAACTGGCCGAGACGATCGAGGAGCGCTTCCCGCACTACCTCGGTGTCCTGGGCACGCGCCGCCGGTCGGTCAGCCAGCTGGAGATCACCGTCAAGGACGCCTCGGACGATCCGATCGACAAGGAGGCCGCGCAGTTCGTGCGCGACTGGCTGGACCGGGGCGAGCTGACCGACGAGCTGTTTCACATCCTCGATGCGATCGGCAAGGGCTACAGCCTGACCGAGATCATCTGGGACCATTCTGAAGGGCAGTGGCAGCCCGAGCGGTTGGAGCTGCGCGACCCGCGCTGGTTCGGGTTTCATCACTCGGACCTGAACACGCCGCTGATGTATGGCGATGACGGCCAGCTCGAACCGCTGAAGCCCTACAAGTTCATTGTGGCCCGGATGGCGGCCAAGTCGGGCATCATGACCAGGTCCGGCCTCGCCCGCGTCGTCATGTGGCCCTACCTGTTCAGGATGTTCGTCGAGCGCGACTGGACGATCTTCTGCCAGACCTACGGCCAGCCGCTGCGCCTGGGCAAGTTCGGTCCGGATGCGACCGAGGAGGACCGCGCCACGCTGATGCGCGCCGTCACCAACATCGCGGGCGATTGCGCGGGCATCATCCCGGAAAGCATGATGATCGAGTTCATCCAGTCCGGGAACATCTCCGGCTCGATCGATCTCTATGAGCGCCGTGCCGACAGCCTGAACAAGGACGTATCGAAGGCGGTGCTAGGCCAGACCGCGACCACCGATGCCGAGGTCGGCGGGCTGGGCTCCGGCAAGGAGCACCGCGCCGTCCAGGAAGACATCGAGCGCGCGGATGCAACGGCGCTCGCGGCGATCCTGACGCGCGATCTGGTCGTGCCTATGGTCAACCTGAACTTCGGCGAGCGGCGCAAGTACCCCAAGATCGTCATCGCCCGGCCCGAGGCCGAGGACCTCGCCGCCTGGACAAGCGCCGTGACGCCTTGGGTGGAACTTGGTATGCAAGTGGACGAGGGCGACATTCGCGAGAAGTTCGGCCTGCGCGCGCCTGCCGCCGGGGCGCGGATCTTGGGCAATTCGTCCCAAACCGCCCCGCAGCCGGGGGAGCAGCCGGGCCAATCCGGCGCAATGCCCGCTGAGAGCGCCGTTAAATACCCATTGAATACCCGTCTCGACCCGCAGCGGGACAGTGTGGCCCTGAGCGCCGAAGGCCCCTCAGAGGGCCGCACAGCGTCTCTGGCTCCGGCGGCGGATCGACTGGCGTCCGAGGCCGCGCCTCAGATCGAGGCGATGCTCTTGCAGATCGAGGCCATGCTGGCCCGCGCATCAGACCTCGACGAGGCGCGCGAGATGCTTTTGGCCGCGTATCCAGACCTGCCGACCGATGGCCTGACCCGCGTTCTGGCCGGAGCCTTCGCCGCGACCGCGCTGGGCGGGCGCGCTGCCGTAATGGACGAGGCCGATGGCTGATCTCATTGATCTCGCCATTCCCAAGGACCCGGCTGTCAGGGCGCTGTGCCGTGACCTATCGGACATGATCGAGGGGCTGGGCAATCTCGGCGTCACTGCGCATGCCCTGATCGAAGCGCGCGCAAAGCTGATCGAGCAGGATGCGGCGATTACCCGTTTCAAGTCAGATCGGCTCTACGTCATCGGTCACAATGATGGATGGAACGCGGCGTTTGAAACCGGCGTGCCCGGCGAGGAGGATTGATGGCCGAGACGATCAACGCCACCTTCCGCAAGCCGTTTGCTGAGCAGGTCACCGCATGGCGCTTGCGCCTGGGCAACCTCGTTCCGACGCGCGCCTGGGACGACATCCAGAAGGCGCAGCACGACCGCGCCTTCATGGTGGCGGGCGCGATGAAGGCCGATCTGCTGGCCGATCTGGCCGAGGCCGTCGGCAAGTCGATCGAGCAGGGCACGAGCCTGGAAGAGTTCCGCAAGGACTTTCGGCAGATTGTCGAGAAGAACGGCTGGCACGGCTGGACCGGCGAAGAGACGGCTAAGGGGCGCGCTTGGCGCACCCGCGTCATCTACCAGACCAACATGCTGTCGACCTACGCGGCGGGCCGGTTTGCCCAGCTGCAGGCGGCAGGCTTCACATACTGGGTCTACCGGCACGGCGGGTCGCGCGATCCGCGCATCCAGCATCTGGGCTGGGACGGGCTTATCCTGCCCGCTGACCATCCGTTCTGGCTCACGCACTTCCCACCGAACGGTTGGGGCTGCTCCTGCTATGTCGTGGGCGCGCGGTCGTTGCGCGGGGCGCAGCGGCTGGGAGGCGATCCGTCCAAGACGCTGCCCGACGATTGGGACCTGCGCGATCTGCGCACCGGAGAGCCCGAGGGCATCGGCAAAGGCTGGGGCTATGCGCCCGGGCGCAGCGTGGCCGAGGAGATCAATGCGCTGGTCGCTGCCAAGCGCGCCACGCTGCCGCCCGAGCTGGCGCAGGCGCTTGGCGAGGCTTTGGCGGACCTTTTCGGAGGTGGCGACGGATGATCCGGGTCGATGTCACCACCGACCAGATCAGCCGGGCCTTTCTGGCGCTGGCCG
Organism: Tropicibacter alexandrii; assembly: GCF_003667315.2. GTDB lineage: Bacteria > Pseudomonadota > Alphaproteobacteria > Rhodobacterales > Rhodobacteraceae > Tropicibacter > Tropicibacter alexandrii. The sequence continues at coordinate 326,328 of NZ_RCTZ02000003.1, forward strand.
GGGCTGTCGATGACCTGACACCGCTGATGCAGGATGTGGGCGAATACCTGCTGACCAGCACCAAGGACAATTTCGCAAGCGGGACCGCGCCGGATGGCACAGTCTGGGCCCCGCGCAGCCAGACCACGCTCGATGCTTACGCCGCGCGTGGTGATAGACCAAAGGGCGGGCCGCTGGTGGGCGTGACCCGGGCGCTTTCCACCACCATCGCCTATGAAGCGAGCCGTGATCACGTCGACTGGGGCTCGAACATGATCTACGCTGCTGTCATGCAGTTCGGCGCCGCCAAGGGCGCATTCGGCACTGCGGCAAACGGATCCTCGATCCCATGGGGCCCGATCCCGGCGCGCCCCTTCCTCGGCATCGGGCCAGAGGATGAGATGAACATCCTCGACATCATCGCCGAGTATCTCGAAGGGGCAATGCGGCTCTGATCGGCAAAGCAACGTTCCCAACGTAACGGGGGTGTTGAACGGGGCATGAATGCCCCATGAGCACCCCGTTCCAAACCGCGCCCATCGAGGCAATCGAGCTTACCAGTGCCGCTTCGGGTGCGCCCGAATGGCTGCACCTGTTGCCGCCTCCCGGCAAGCCGTTCCGGGCTATCGATGGCCGGGGGCCATGGCAGTATGATGACGCTCAAGCGTTGATCGATGCCAGTCTCGCCGCACCTGGTCCGAAGCTGTTCATCGACATCAACCATGCCACCACAAAGCTCGGACCTCAGGGCGGTGAAGCCCCTGCATATGGCCACATTTCCGAGCTGCAGGCGCGTCCGGATGGAATTTGGGCGCGTGTCGAATGGAATGCCAAAGGGGCCGAGATCATGAGCGGGCGTGCCTATACTGGCGTGTCGCCCGTCATGATGACTGCAAAGGGCACAGGGCGCGTTCTGCGCATCTGGCATGCCTCCCTGACCAATACCCCCGCACTGGGCGGGGCGATCACCACCCTTTCACAGGAGGACCCGGACATGAACCTGTCCGCGATTGCCAAGGCCCTTGGTCTTGGCGAAGGCGCGAGCGAGGAGGATATCCTCGCCGCGATCTCGAAGATGAAGGAGGGCGCCAAGGCTGACAAAGCTGTCGACCTGTCAGCCCTGGCAGCGGCTCTCGGTGCCGAAGACGGTGCCGAAGTTGCCGAATTGACCGTTCTGGCGCGGGGCTTCGTCAAGAAAGCCGAAGAGGCGTCTGACGTCCAGGCGCTGACCGAGCAGATTTCCGAAATGAAGTTCGAGACCTTCATCAAGGAGCAGATCGCGGCTGGCGTCGGCATCGCCGACCAGGATCGTGAAGATCTGTCGGTCATTTATCGCGATGACCCGGATCGCGCGGCCCGCATGTGCAAGCGTCTGCCCAATCTGGGCCGCGCGCGGATCCCTTCGAGCCCGCCGTCGCGCGAAGAGATCACCGAACTGACTTCCGCGCAGCGCGAAGCTGCCGACCTGATCGGGGTCTCGCATGACGACATGCTTGCCCAGTTGCAGGCTGAGCAGAAGGAGGCCGTCTGATGGCTGCTTTGACCGCAGGGCGCATGACGCCGCGCCGCGAGGGTGACTTCGTCGCCGGCGGTGTCGCCGCCGCAACCACGATCTTCACCGGGGCCATGGTGATGCGCAACGCCGCCGGGCACCTGATCGAGGGCCAGACCGCCACCGGCCTGGTCGGCGTTGGGGTGGCCTACGCGACCTACGACAACGCCGCCGGATCGGCGGGCGATGTCACCGCCGAGGCGCGCCCGGGCGTATTCCTCATGGCGAACTCGGCCAGCGCCGACGCCATCACCATCGCCGAGATCGGTGCCGTGTGCTTCGCCGTCGATGACCAGACCGTCGCGAAGACCGATGGCAGCTCGGCGCGCTCACCCGCCGGTATCGTCGCGGATGTGGACACTGCCGGTGTCTGGGTCCGCTTCGACGAGGCGCTGACCGCCGCCGCGGCAGCCTGACAGGAGACCTGAACCATGATCGTCAATGCCGCAAACCTCCAGGCGCTTCGCGTCGGCTTCAACACCACCTTCCGCAACGCGATGGGGCAGGCCCCCACCATGCGCGACCGCGTGGCCTCGACCATCCGCTCCTCGACCGCCTCGAACAGCTACGGCTGGCTCAAGCAGATGTCGGGTATGCGCGAGTGGATCGGCCCCCGTCAGCTCGATGGCATCGCAGAAGCGTCCTACACCGTCGTCAACCGCCACTTCGAGAAGACCGTCGAAGTCAACCGCAACGACATCGAGGACGACAATCTCGGCCAGTATTCGATGATGTTCTCGGCTATGGGCGATGCCGCCGCATCCCAACCGGAACTGATGGTCTGGGACCAACTCAAGGCGGGTTTCGATACCGAGTGCTGGGATGGCCAGAACTTCTTCGATACAGATCACCCGATCACCGACAAGGATGGCAACGAGACCGTGTTCTCGAACACCGGTGGCGGCTCGGGCACGCCCTGGTTCCTGCTTTGCACCAACAAGGCGGTCAAGCCAATCCTGCTGCAGGAGCGCAAGCCGGTCACCTTCACCTACAAGGACCGCCCCGAAGACGACAACGTCTTCAACAACAACACCTTCATCTACGGCGCGGAATGGCGGGGCAATGTCGGCTTTGGCATCCCGCAGATGGCCTATGGCTCCAAGCAGACGCTGGACGCCACCAGCTACGCTGCCGCGCGTGCTGCCATCCAGGGGATGACCGGCGATGGCGGGCGTCCGCTGGGCCTGATGCCCAACCTGCTGGTGGTGCCGCCGTCGCTGGAAAGCGCCGGGCGCAAGCTGCTCAATTCCGAATACGGCTCGGGCGGTGAGACCAACCAGTGGAAGGGCACCGCCGAGCTGCTGGTCGTGCCGTGGCTGGCCTGATGGCTGGCGCGGCTGACCGAGCGGCGCTGGAGGCGCGCGCCACCGAGCTTGGCATCTCGTTCCGTTCCAACTGGAAGGACGAGACGCTGGCCGAAAAGATCGCCGAGGCCGAAGCGGACCACCAGACCAGGTCCGCTCCCATTCCTGACACGGATGGTGAGCCTCAGGGTGCGGAGGACGCGCAAACTGCCGCCTCCGCACCCGCCGCAGGATCCGGGGACGTGGCATCAGTCCCGGATACCGGGGGGACGGGTGGGGGCGACACAGCCCCCGCCCAACCCGATCCCGGTGCCGAAGGCGCGATCATCGTGACCGGCCCAAAGAAGGGCCGCTGGCGCGCCGGCCGCCGCTTCACGCCCGAGCCGCGGATCATCCTCGTCTCAGACCTCGACCCGGGCCAGCGCGAGATGATCGAAGCCGACCCCAAGCTGACGGTCGAGTTCGTCCCGCCCGAAGACTGATCACCGACAGCCGCGCTTCTGCTCTTGTCGCGGCGGTCGACCTCCCCCGGCGGCTGTCCTCACTGCCGCCGGGGCCTTTGAACCCCGGAGCCACCCATGCCCGCCTACACCACGCAGTCTGACCTCGAAGAGCGCTACGGAACCCAGTTCCTGATCCAGCTCACCGACCGTGCGGACACGCCGACCCGCGCGATCGACGCCGACGTGGTGACACGGGCGATCTCGGAGACAGAAGGGCTGATCAACGGCTACCTCGCCGGGCGCTATGCCCTGCCGCTGACCGCCGTGCCTGATCCGATCCCGGCGATCGCCGCGCAGATCGCGATCTACGTCCTGCATGTCTACGAGCCCAACCCCAAGATCACCCGCGACTACGAGATGGCGATCAAGGACCTCGAACGCATCTCCAAAGGCACCATCCAACTCGCCGCTGAAGGTGTGGCAGCCGAGACCACCGGCGGCGGCGGTGCCCAGCTGACCGACCGCGAACGCCCCTTCACCGAGACCACGATGAAGGGCTTCATCTGATGCTCAACTCCGTCGAAACACGCCTTGAAGCCCGCGTCACGGACCTTGCTGGGCGGGTTCGCCCCGCGGCGGATTTCGCGCGGCTGATGGCCAGCGGCGCGCAGCCCTCGGGCGGGGTCAACGCCTACGTCCTGCCAAGCTCGATGCGTGGCGGGCGCGCCAGCGCGATGACCGGCACGTTTTCTCAAGAGGTGACCAAGGGCGTCAGCGTCGTGCTGTTCCTCGCCTCGGTCGACGGGCAGGGTGCCGCTGCGCTGGCCCGCATCGACAGCCTGCTGACCGAGATCATCGACGCGCTGTGTGGCTGGGCCCCTGCCGACGAGGTGGGCGTCTTCATGCTCGGCCAGTCCCGCTTTGCCCCCAGCAGCTCGGGCCTGATGAGCTGGGTGATCGAGTTCCAAATCATGGACCATCTGAGGATCGACACATGACCGACCTACCGCAATCGGGTGGCAGCTACACCCGCGACCCCAAAGGCAAGCTGAAGCAGACCGAGGCGCCCGCGCAGGAGCGCGCGCTCGCCAAACCTGCCCCGAAACCCGCACCGAAGAAGGAGGGCTGATCCATGCCCGTGATGAAGTGGCGCAAGACGGCCATGCTCTTCAAGCTGGAGAGCACCTACGGCACCGATCCGACGCCCTCGGGCGCGGCCAATGCGGTCAAGGTCCAGAACGCGACCTACAGCCCGATGGAGGGGCAGGACCTGCAGATGGACTATCTGCTGCCCTACATCAGCGCGGATCCGAGCAAGCCCGCAGACCTGCACTCGACGCTCCAGTTCGAAGTCGCGCTGGTCGGCTCCGGCACCGCCGGCACGGCGCCCGCCTTTGGTCCGATCCTGCGGGCTCTGGGGATGGCCGAGACCATCGTCGCCAGCACCTCGGTCACCTACAATCCGGTCAGCGACAACCACGACAGCGCCACCGTCTACTTCAACAAGGACGGCATTCGCTACAAGGGCGTGGGTGGGCGCGGCACCGGTACGCTGACGCTGAACGCGTCCGGCCTGCCGATCCTTCAGGTCAACATGACCTTCCTCTACGTCCAACCCGCCGACGCGACGTTGCCGACACCGGACTATTCGGCATGGAACGAGCCGGTGGTGGTCAGTGATGCCAATAGCGCCTTCACGATCGACGGCGATGCGGCTGTGATGCGGTCCTTCACTTTCAACCTGGGCAATACGGTCGAGCCGATCTTCGAGGTCGGTGATGAGCAGATCGCCATCGTCGATCGGGCAGAGACCTTCGACCTGCAGATCCGTGCTGGCGCGCTGTCGGACTTCAACCCCTACGCCCTGGCCGAGGCCGGGACGACCGTGCCGATGGTGTTCACCCACGAAAAGGCCACGGCGGGCCGGATCATCACCCTGACCCAGCCGCGCGTCCAGCTCATGCGCCCCGGCGCACCGACCGAGGCACAGGGGCTTGTCGAGTGGCCGCTGACCGCCAAGCCGCTGCCCGGCTCCGGCAACGACCAGTTCACGCTGGCCTTCACCTGATCCCCCCGAAAGGACAAGAGCATGACCTTCTGTATCGCAAAGCCCCGCACCTTCAGCCGAAAGATCACGCTGGCCACCGGTGAGGACTTCACCGCCACCTTCGAGGTTATTTCGGACGAGGAGTTCGAGCAGCTGGGCGGCGAGGGCCGCGACGGCGAGATCGCCTTGCTGTCCAAGCTGGTGACCCACCTCGACGGCATCGAGGGCGAGGGCGGCGACCCGATCCGGTTTTCTGAGGACCTCAAGAGCCAGATGCTGGGCTTTGCCGACATCCGTATTGGCCTGCTGCGCGGCTATCTCGAAGGCCGTCGCGAGATCCGCACGGGAAACTGAGATGGGCCGGGCGGGCCAGCGTGACCGGCGCGCTCTGGTCCGCTTCGGCCCGCGATCCGGAATTCGAGGCCGACTGCGCAGTGCTTGGCATTCCGGTCGATGCCCTGACCGCCGAGGCTGATCACCACGAGGGCGTGTGGCCCGAGCATGTCGAGGCGGTCGCGGCGTTTCTGGTGGTGCGCGAGCAGTGGCGGGTGATCCCGCGCTGGGGCGCGCCGCCGATCTACCAGGCGCTGGACTACAGCGCCTGCGAGGCAACCTGGCGGATGGCCGGGATCGAGATGACGCCGGAGCTGTTCGCGGATCTCCGGCTGGTCGAGGCAGGCGCCCGCGGCGCGCTGAACGAGGGATGACATGTCGCTGGACTTCCACGCCAGACTGACCGCAGACGGCAAGCAGGCCGCTGTCGAAATCCGGGGCACTGCCGCCGAACTCGACAAGCTGCGGGCCGAGCTGCTGGGCGTAACAAAAGGCGGCAGCACCGCGACCAAGTCGCTGACCTCGCTCGAACAACAGTCGGGCAGCGCCGCCCAGATGCTGCGCAACGCCAATACGCAGGCCCGCGACGTGGCGCAGACCCACACGCTGGCGGCGGGCAGTGTTGGCAACTTGACCGCCCAGTTCAACGATATCGGCGTGATGCTGATGGCTGGCCAGAACCCGCTGCAGCTTGCTGTGCAACAGGGTACGCAGATCACCCAGGTGATCGGCCCGATGGGGGCGGCGGGTGCAGCCAAGGCGCTAGGCTCGGCCTTCGTTTCGATGATCAGCCCGATCAACCTGATCACCATTGGCACCATCGCGGCGGGCGCCGCGCTGACGAACTGGCTGACATCAGGCTCTCGTGAAGCCCAGACGTTGGCCGATGATCTCGATGATCTCCGTGCTGCGGTCGAGGCTTACACGGATGCGTCTGAACTGGCCTCCGCCTCGACGGATGAGCTGCGCGACCGCTTCGGCAAGGCTGCGGGTCAGGTGCGCAGCACCCTGTTGCTGCTAGAGGAAATTGCCCGCTCTGACGCTCAGCGGGCAATCGATGGCGTCAACCAATCCTTGGCCGATCTGTTCGGCATCGCAGGGGACGGCGACCGCAGGAGCGGGATCGCCGACTTCTTCGATGTCAACATCGGGTTGGCCTTTACGGATGCGCAGCGTGAGGCGCGTGCCGAAGCGCGCGCGATGACCGCAGAGTTCGTGCGCCAGCAAGATGCGCTGGCGGCCGCCAAAGGCGATCTGGAGGCGCAGATCGTGGCTATGCAGGGCCTGCTCGATGTCACCCGCCAATTGGCGGCAGCGGACGGGGAGATCACTGCCGAGGAAGACGAGCAGATCCGCCTGATGGCAGAAGCCCTGCTGGCCATGCAGGAGCAATCCGGCGAGGCCGGGCGTTTGGCGACCTCTCTTGATGGTGCGCGTGCCATTGCCGAAAGGCTGGTCGGCTCCATAGACAGCATCGATTTTTCGTCAGGTATAGGCGGCGCGAATGTGCTGGTCGCGCGGCTTGAGCGCGGCTGGCAACTGGCTGTGGGCATCGCGCAAGAGATGTCGAAGAAGGAGAAGGCGCTCGCCTCTTTGGAATATGCCGATCTGGCTGCCGGAGCCGCGGCCTATGGCGGTGCGCAAACCTCGATGCGCAACCAGACCAGCCTGCAGACCTATGCTCCCGATGGCCGGCTGCCCTCGCTGCCGAAAGCGGCAGAGGGCCGAGCGAGTGGTCGCAAGGCGGCAGCGGCAGCGGCGCGGGAAGAAGCAGATGCGGTCGCCGATCTCATCGCACAGCTTCAACTCGACCTTGACCTCGCGCGCGAACACGACCCTGCCCAGAAGGAGATGATCCGCAATCGCGAGGTGCTGGCCAGCGCGACAGCCGCCGAGCGGGCCGAGATCGAGCAGCTCATCACCTTGCGCGAAGAAGAGGCTGCAGCACAGCAGCGGCTCGAAGAGACCCGTGACATGACTGGCGACACCGTCCGCGACTTCTTTGACGCCTGGCGCGAGGGCGGGGATGCCGGGGTCGCGGCGCTTCAGCGTCTGGAGGACAAGCTCTGGGATGTCGCCATGCAGGCGTTGATCTTTGGCGAGGGACCGCTCGGCATGCTGTTCGGCGGCGGGCTGATGGGTCTGTTCGGGTTCAAGGGCGGCGGCGAGATCCCGGGCTATGACAGTGGAGGCATGATTTACGGCCACGGTGGCCCGAAGGATGACCGCATCCTGATGATGACCAGCAAAGGCCCGATCAAGGGCAGCGCGGGCGAGTTCATGGTCAATGCCGAGGCCACCGCCAAATACCGCCCGCTGCTGGAGGCGATCAACTCCGGAGCACCGCTGCCCGGCTTTGCCCAGGGCGGTGCCATATCCAGTGGCGGCGGTTGGTCCATGGCCGCGCCGGTCTTCCAGTTCATCGACCAATCCAAAGGTGTCCAGATCGAGACCCGCGAAGAACGCACGCCCGAAGGCGGACGCCTGTTCAAGTTCGTCATCGCTGATCAGGTGGCCGATGCCATGACGCGCCCGGGCAGTTCGGCAAACCGAGCACTCCGACAGCGTGGGGTGCGCCCCCCGATGGTGCTGCGATGACGGTCGCAGTCTGGCCCTCCGATCTGCCGCGCCCGTTGCGCTCCGGCTGGCAGCGGCAGGCTATGGACCCGCGCCGCGCGCGGATCAACGAGACGGGGCCTGTCAGCCTGTCGCGCCGCTACAGCTCGGTCTCGGAGCTGGTCACCCTGACGATGCGGCTGGACAGGATCCAGCGCGACATCTTTGACCGGTTCGTGGCGCTGACACTGGCCCATGGCTCGTTGCCGTTCTGGATGCCGGATCCGTCCACTGACGGCTGGCCTTTGTTGACACCGGACGGCGTGCCTCTGCTGACACCGGAAGGTGTTCCGCTGCTGGCGACACGCCAATGGCTGTGCCAGATGGGCGACGAAATGCCTGTTGAAGGCCCTGTTCAAGGCGTGCATTTCAACGTCGCCTTTGCCGTGCGGGTGCTGCCATGAATTGGGTCAGCCTGAATGCCCGGCAGGCCAATGACGCGGCTCAGAGCGACGAGGTCGCACTGGTGCTCGTGCAGATCGAGCATCCGTCGCTGGTCGCGCCGATCCGCCTGTCCAGCGACAACACCGAGCGCCTCTCGGTCGAGCCGATCACCTACGGCACACGCTCTGCCTGGAACGGCGCAAATCCTCTGACCGAACCCTATCTCTTCGTGGGGATGGAGATCGAGCTGCCCGGCGACGCCGAGGATGCCCCGCCGGCGGCGCGGATGCGCTTTGCCAATATCGATCCGGGATTGGTCCCGATGATCCGGTCCGTCAATCTGCAGGCATCGGTACATATCGCCGTCATGTTGGCGTCGGACCCCGATACGCCCGATGGGGTCGAGTATCGCGACTTGCGCCTGATCGACGCGTCCTACGACGCGGCCGCGATCGAGATCGTCATGACACGTCGCCCGATCGAGGACGGCATGTTCCCATTTGCGCGCATGACCAAGCAGCGATTTCCGGGGCTGTTCGCATGAGCTGGGCGGTCAACTATCTGGGTATTCCCCACGCGCCGCTGGGCCGGGTCGGGAACCTGCTGGATTGCTGGGGGCTGCTGGCGCGAGTATACCGCGACGAGCTCGGCATCGCGCTGCCGCCGTATCATGGCGTGCATCCTTGCCAGACCGAGCGGGCCGAGGTCGCGGCGCTGCTTCAGGCGGGCGCGACGCATGCGCCTTGGCGCGCTGTCGACGAAATCCGGGCCTTCGATGCGCTGCTGTTTCGCCAAGGGCGACATGCGACCCATGTGGCCGTGGCCTTGGATGCCCGGCGCATGCTGCACAGCGCAGCGGGCGGGGCCGTGATCGTGGACCGCTGCGCCGCGCCCTGGGGGCCGCGTTTTGTGGGCGCCTATCGGCACGAGGCCGTCGCATGACCGTGCCTGTCACCTACATCCCGCATCTGCGGCCCGAGCACTGCACGCGGAGCTTCGAGCTGGCACCGACCATGTCGATCGAGGAGATCGTCGCCCAGGTCCTGCCCGGTCTGCCGCGGGCCGACCGCGCTCGCGTCCGCGTGCTGCTTTGCTACCGCGACCAGGTCTCTGCAATACCGCCGCACATGTGGTCGCGGGTTTGGCCGCATCCGGGGGTTCACGTGCTGATCCGGGTGGTGCCGGGTGACCCTGTCAGCACGATTTTTCAGCTCGCGCTCGCTGTCACGAATTCGATCGGTTGGGCGATTGCTGGTCCGGGTGGCCTGTCGTCGTTTTGGACGACGGCGGTCTTTGCTGGCTCTGTCGCTGCCATTGGCGGGATCGGCATGGCGGCTCTGTCCGCCTTGACGCCGTCCTTCGATCTGCCGGGAGCGGGCAAGAAGCGGAAGGAACAGCACGAGATCAGCGGTTGGCGCAATGAGATGCGCCCCGACGAGGTCATCCCGGATTTGCGTGGCTCGATCCGCTATGCCCCGATCTTCGCGGCGCGGCCCTATGCCGAGGTGCAAGCGGGCGATCAATATGTGCGCGCGTTGTTCACGGCAGGCTACGGCCCGGTCAAGTTTGAGGACATCCGGATCGGCGACACGCCGATCGAGGAATTCGAAGACGTCGAGATCGAGATCCGCGAAGGACGCGACACGGACGCAGACATCACCCTCTACCCCTATCAGGTCTACGAGGAGGCCATCGGTGCAGAGCTGACACGCCCGTATCCCGTCGATGCGGCGGGTGACAGGATCAAAGGCGAGCCTTCGATCGAGACACCGGTCATCAAGCGCAGCGCCAAAAATGCCGATGCGCTGGCGATCATCCTGTCGTTCCCGGAAGGCTTGGCGCAGGTCAACGATGACGGCGACGTGATCCGCCTGAAGCTGGACCTGCGGCTGCGGGCGCGGCCAGCGGGCAGCAGCGATCCGTGGACCGACATCACCGAGTTCAACTTCAACCAGAAGCTCGATCCGGGATCGCTGTTCCAGTTTCGCTGGACGCCGGCGGCTGCCGGGCAATGGGACATCGAACTGACCCGTCTGAGCAATGAGCACCTGAAAGATGACCAGCGGTCGAAATGCGTTCTGGCCGCGCTGCAAACCTTCCGGTACCGAAAGCCCCTGAATTTCGACCAGCCGCTGTCTCTCATTGCTGTCCGGATGCGGGCGAGCAAGCAGCTCGCGGGCACGCTCGACAGCCTGAACGCTCAGATCACCCGCTACGCGCCCGACTGGGACGGCGCGACATGGGCCGAGGACCTGCCGGACAACCCTGCCTCACATTTCGTGGGTGTGCTGCAGGCGGCGGGAAATGCTTGGCCGGTTGGCGCGGGGGGCATCGATTGGGACGCGGTGCAGGATTGGCATGCCTACTGCGTCACCAACGGCCTGACCTACAACCGCATCCACGAGCAGGGCGATAGCCTGGGCGAGGTGCTGGCCGCGATCTGTGCCGCCGGTCGCGCCAGCCCGCGCATGAACGGGGCGCTTTGGTCTGTGGTGATCGACCGCGCACAAGACCCCGTGGCGCATATCGGCCCGCGAAACAGCCGCGCCTTCCAAGGTGCGCGCAGCTATATCGAGCCCCCCGATGCCATCCGGGTGCGGTTTTCGGATGCGACCAACGACTACCAGCAGGGCGAAATGCTCGTGCCGTGGATCGACCTGCCGGATGGTGCGCCGATCGACCTGACCGAAGAGCGCAGTCTGCCCGGCAAGACCGACCCGGCAGAGATCGAACTCGAGATCATCCGGATGATGCACGAGGCCAACCTGCGCCGGGATCGCTGGACCGTCATTCAGGACGGGCTTCTGCGCACCGTCACGCGTGGCGACACGGTTCTTCTGTCCCACTTCGTTCTCGATGAGCGGCAGATTGCTGCGCGGGTCAGCAGGGTCGACGGGGATCTGATCGTGTTGGACGAGCAGGTTACGATCGAGGGCAGCAGCCGCTACGGCCTCAGCTTCCAACTCGACACCGAGGACACGACCGAGGCCGTGGTGGTCGAGGTTACCGGACAGACCGGCGACACCCGGCTGCTGCGCGTCATCGTCGGCCAGGACCGCCCGGAGCCGGGCCAGTTGGTCTGGTTCGGCGGGCTGGGCGAGGAGACCGAGCGCGCCCGCGTGGTCCAGATCGATCCCGCCGAGGACATGGCTTTCCAGATCACGCTGGTCAACGACGCGCCCGAACTCGACGCGCTGGCCGCAGCGCATGCCGTCACCGACTGGTCGCCTGCCATCGGTGTGCCTTCTGCCTCGATCTCGCTGCCAGGCGTGCCGGAGTTTGCCGGGATCGGGATATCCGAGCAGTTCGATCTGCTCGTCTCGGCGCGGGTCACGGGCAGCGCCGCCGCCTATGTCGGTGAGATCATCGTCGAACATCGCCAGTCCGGTGCTTCGACGTGGGAGGAAGCGGCAATTCCCGGGGCCGAGGGCACTGTCGCGCTGGCCTATGATGATGGGGACGTGATCGAGCTGCGCCTGACCGCGTACAACCTCGACGGCCTGCCGGGCGCCACCAGTGCCGCGCTGGAATATACCGTCGATTATGCAGCACCCGTGGCACCGGCTGCGCTGGACGAGGCGTCGATCTCGGTCATCGGAGGCTTGGGGCACACGGCCATCACCCTGACCGCGACCGATGTGAACACCACGCATGTCACGATCTGCCGGGTGCCGGATGGCGAGACCTTCGACGCCACGACCCATGCGATCGCCACCATCGCCGTCACACCCGGCATCGCAGTCAGCCTCGCTGATGGTGATCCGACGCGGGTCAACCTGCTCGGCGACCCGGGCTTCGATACCGGCGCCGGATGGACGGCAGGCGGTGGCTGGGCGATCACCGGCGGGCAGGCCATCCACACGATCGGCAGCTCCAGCGATCTGACGCAGGCCGTCAGCCTCATCGAGGGCGACGACTATCGCATCTTCGCCGAACTCGGCAGCGCCACGGCGGGCACCGTGACGCCAAGCCTGACCGGCGGCACGCCCGTCACAGGCACAGCCATCTCTGCCAACGGCACGACCTCGGTCGAGGTCACCGCAGCCACCGGAAACGACACGCTCGTTCTGACCGCATCGTCGGATTTCGACGGGGCGCTGGACGCTGTGGGGGCCTTCCTCCTGACCGCCGCCTGCGCGCCGGCCGGGGCTTTCGACTACCATTTCATTCCCCTCAATGGCGCGACGGTCGGACCGTCTTCAAGCGCCTTTGCAACGACCATAAAATGAGGTTGAAACCATGAGCGGACAACGCACCGATCTACTGCAGAGCACCACGTTGGCCGACGGCTATCTCGTTCAGCGGGACGGCAGTCTGCTGTTTCAGACGGCTTACCACGCCGCACTTCAGGTGGCCGCGTCCGAGGCGCTGAGCGGGCTGTTTGCGGGTCTCAGCTACCAGGGCACATGGGACCCGGGCAGCGGAGCCTTTCCGACCTCGACCACGGCGGGCGAGTTCTGGGAGGCCAGCGGCCCGGGTACGATCGACGGCGTGACCTTTGCCGCGCGCGACCAGATCGTCGCCATGGTCGACGGGGCCAGCACCACGACCTATGCGGGCAACTGGGTGTATCGTCAGGCCACGGCAACACTGGCCGAGGTTGCCGTCGCCCAGACGGCGGCAGAGGCCGCACAGGCCGCAGCCGAGACCGCACAGGGCATGTCTGAGGACGCGCGGGATGCGGCGGCAGGATCGGCCACGGCGGCTTCCGAGGACGCGGATGAGGCCAGTGCGGCGGCGCTCTCCGCGTCATCCAGCGCCACGTCCGCCGCGTCGAGCGCCTCGTCTGCTGCAACGAATGCAGCTACCACCGCAGCAGACCGAAGCGCCGTGGAAACGCTCGCCGCTGGCGCAAATGCTGACTACGTCGTCGCCTCCTACGCGGCGCTTCCCGGGTCACCTGCCGCTGGCGAGGTTGCGCTGATCATCCGCGACGAGACCGCCGGAGATGTGCCGACATTCCGGGTCTACAACGGGTCAGCCTGGGGCGCTGCCGTGAAGCTGACGCGCAGCTACGCCAGTGTGACCGCCATGGCGGCGACAGCTGGCCAGTCCGGCGAGGTTCGCGTGGTGACGGACGCGCTCAAAGGCGGGCATTTCGAATGGCTCGCGGGCAATCAGTCGAGCAAAGTCGCCGCTGATCCGCAGGGCGGCGTCAGGATCCCGCCCGCCAGCGATCTGACAGGTGCGAGCGGCTGTTGGGAGCGGATCCACTTCGGGGTCATTCACGCCGAGTGGTTCGGGGCGACAGCGGGCGCCGACGACACGACGGCGTGTCAGGCGTGCTGGGAATACCTCGTGTCTCAACAGGACGCCTGGGCATGGGAACTGCGCGGCTGGTACAAGACGCGCGGGTTCGGCGACAAGAACTACAAGGAGACCTACGCAACCAAGGCCGATGCGGATGCCGGGCTGGCCGTGCTGTCGGACTATGACGTGATCCGGGTTGCGGCGGATGAGACGCAACTGGACAACGAAGGCGACCCGACGGTCGGCACACTCTATCGCGTGATCGCAGGGGCCTATGTCAGCATCAGCAAGAACGGTTTGAACGGCAAGGCGATCCACGGCCTACGCGGCGCGAGCAAAAAGCATACCGGCTTCCAGCTGCTGGGCGGGATGCCGAGCTGGATGCACTTGATCGCGGCCAGCACCAGCCAGGGCGGCGTTGTCGGAGTCTATTTCGACGGCAACAACCCGTCGACCCAATGGGGCGGGGCGCAGAACAACCCGCTGACGGCTACGCTCGTCTATTTCGAGGGGTACGGTCTGACTTGGGGTGACAACACGGTCCGTTTCTCCGGCGGCGACGGTGCGAACTTCAAGGGCATCGTCGGCAATTTCGAGATCAGCGGCGGTGACTGCTGCTTCAACTATAATGTCGGACGGGGCCTGACGGTCGGGCGGATGTCGGGGCTGAACACGACGCGGCTTTGGGTCGAGGGCAATGACGGTGGCGACATCCTGTTGTCGGCGCCGATCCTTTCGACCGACGCTGACCTGACCACCAGCCAGAGTTATCAGAACAACTCCTGCGTGGTCATCGAGAACATCTATTCCGAGAACAACCTCGACGTGCCGCTGCTCGAAGTGCAGGGCGGGCATTTTGCCCCGCGCATCGGCCACATCGCACAGTGGGGCTCCGGACCAGGTGTGGGGCGCACGACCGTCTATCTCAAGAACAACAGCGCGACGGCTGACAGTGTCTACCAAGGCTGCATGGGTGGGGTGTTCGATCTCGGCGGTGTGGATGGTGCCAAGATCATCTGCGAGAGCGAGAGCCGGAACAACACCTTCATCCGGTCCTCCCAGAAGTGGGCTCAGAATGACGTGAGCCCATGGTCCTTCCGCGACAGCGGGCGCGACAACCAGGTGCGCTGGCGCACGCTGGACGCCGCCGCCTTCACGCCCGGGAAAGTCGTCGGTGAAAACGCCTCTATCATCGGCAAATCGACCAATTTCGTGGACGAGAGAGCCGGAGCGACTGGCACCGCAACAAACATGGTCGGGGGGATATTCCATCCGGTGCTCGACTATCATCCGGACTTCACGACGGGTCCGGGCTTTGTGCGCCTGTCGAACTTCGACACGTCGGATGGCGGGACCGAGGCGCGGATTTACTGCCGCCTGGATGCCGCGCTGGGGGCCTCGGCCGAGACCTTCTGGCTTTGGCTCGCGATCCGTGCAGAAGCACATCAATTCGTCCGTCTCACCCTGTGGGACACGATCAACAACGAGTATTACAACTGGGACAGCGAGACCTGGACGGCCTTGGGCTCGGTGGACGATTGGGGCCGGTTCCGGCTGATCACGGCGGATCCGCGCAGCCTCTATTATCAGTTCAAGGTCGTGCAAGATGGCAGCGTCGCGCGAAACCTGCGCGCTCAGCTCTGGCTGGACGGCGCCGGTACCTGCGACCCGTTCCATGCCGGCATCAGCACCACGAAGGACAGCGCGGTGTTCGCCGTTGTGAACGGTGCGTTCAAGGGCACGCCGGACGCTCCGAAATCCACCGTTGCCAATCTGCCGCCCGCCGCGGCCATGCCCGCTGACACCTCGTGCCTCGTGACCGATGCAACCAGCCCTGCGCTGGGGGCCGCGCCCACTGGTGGGGGATCGACCAAGGTGCGCGTCGTTGCCGACGGGGCCGCAGCCTGGACCATTGGATAAGGAGACGGACATGTCACAGACCCTTACGGACCTGATTGCACAGATGGAAGCGGCCATCGCGCAGGATGACACGCTGCCACATGTAGGCGCGCTGATCGACGCCATTGCGGCGCAGCCTCAGACCGCTCACATGCATCGCGCTTTGAAGTCGCTGACTGAGCTTCAGCGGATCGTGGCACGGCGCAAGGAGATGGTCGAGGCAGGCGATGGCCCGCCGCCAAACCGTCACGGTGTCCCGCTTCCTGAGTGGATCGTGGATCAGGCCGTCGAGACGGCGCTGGAGTACGTGCGCCTCGAAGCCGCCACCTGATCCCGGCACGTTCTAGAGTGAAAGCTCGTCCCCACCCGCTGCGTCAGCCTCTTGGCTGACGCGGATCGCCTCAAGCTCCCGCGCGGAGAGGGCATCCTTCGGCCACAAGATGCGGACGGGCCGGCCAAAGACCGGGACCGTCAGGGTGACCAACTCATCGGGTTTGTAAAAACGAACTGCCATGAGAACGACAGTAGAACGAACTGTTAAAGAAAGCTTGAACGAGAGTTCCTAAGGCCGATCTACTGTTCGGGCCACGCGTCAGGTCCGATCTGCAGATAGATCGGGGCATCGTCGGAAACGCCAACGGCTCGCTTAAAATCAGCCAGACCGATCGACTTCCCATCCTCACTGGCATCGCTGCTGATCCGGATGTCGATGCCAGCGTCTTGGACCGCCCCGGTTACGGCGCTCACCTTGGCGTCGAGCTGTGCCAGCGTGGCGGACTGCACCTCGCTCCTGCGCAGCAGTTCTTGCATCTGGTCCGACAGTGACCGCGTGGCTGCAGCGTTTTCGAGGATGGTCTCGTTGAGGAGCTGTAGGCTGGCATTGAGAGTGTCGAAGGTCCGGTTGGTGCTGGCGGTGTTGGCCCCAACCACATAGTCTGCGACAAGGAATGCTATGCCGCCTGCTGTGGCGGTCGATATAGCCCAACGGATGGCCCAGACGCCCCACGGCGCAGCTTCGACGAGCTTCGACAATTGATCTTTCTCCGCCATGGAGGGCACCTCTCTTCCAACGCGTACCATCAAATCCCTACTTGGACCTTACCGACGCCGGTCGAGCCTGTAACGAGGATTTAACGGTTCCAGCGGCCATGAGCCCTTCAAGGACCGTTTAACGCTGTCGGCAGGGTGCCCGGTTTGAACGGTTTCGGCCCCCACAAGCCGCCCCCACGGAAAACTGCGTTGCTGTAAAAGACTGTGTAAATCACTGCAAAGAAACGCGTCACGCTACATACAGCGGAGCTGATCGCCTTGGACAGGTCCTTTGTGGGATAGCGTGGGACGCGCCATGGGACGGCATGGGACCGGACGTGGTTTTTCATGGTCCGAAGTGGCGATTTTCGGCCAACACGAATCAAAAACCACGATTCGGGGGTGAATCCCTGTGGATAACTACCTATTTTAGGCTGGTATCACGGGCATCCTCGCGCGTGTGCCGTGGGTGGTGCGAAAAAACTGGGAAATTGTGGGAAAAAAGTTCTGGTCTCGCTTTGGTCCATATCTAGTGGCCCTGTCTTGATGAAGCACCGTATTTGCCGGATTTCCGCCTCAATTCGACCCCATATCTTGTTTGGCGAGACACTCTGAAACAAGATGCAGCACTGTGGTCCCACAGAAAACAGTTGCGTCCCATGATTTCCCATGGCATCCATAGTTCACACGATGGAGAGCGGAACACGGGGCACCAAACGACCCCACAGCGAACTCCCAAAATAACAAAAGAGCAGGTTCATACAGGCACCGCTTTCATCGTGAACAAGAGGATCCGGCGCGCGGGCGAGCAGACATCCCCCCAGGTGGCGCGCGCAGTCGGAGACACCCGCACAGCGGGTCAGGCGGCGGGTTGATCAGTGGCAGCAGATCAACCCGCCGTATTTCGTTTCAACCGGGGGAATGAGGGGCCAGGCAGTGGGCCGCAGGCTGAGGTTCAGAGGCGAGTTCACCAACAAGGTGGACGGTAAGGGGCGGGTCAGCATTCCGGCCCCGTTTCGCCGTGTCCTCGAAGCGGGCGACCCGGACTGGACCGATGGCCTCAACCCCAACTTCGTGATCGTCTATGGCGACCACCGCCGCAAGTACCTCGAATGCTACACCATTCAGGAAATGGAAGACGTCGAGGACCGCATCAGCCGGATGAAGCGGGGCAGCCAGAAACGGCGCGTGCTGGAACGGCTGTTCTCGACCCAATCCGTGACCACTTCCGTTGACGAGACGGGCCGCATCGTCCTGCCCGCCAAGCTGCGCGAGAAGATCGGCATTTCGTCCGAGGCGCAGTTCGCGTCCAACGTCGACACCTTCCAGATCTGGGATCCGGCAACCTACGAAGAAGAACTGGCCGCGACCGAGGAATTCCTCGACGAGCAGGCCGAGGATTTCGATCCGCTCATGCTGCTGGATGACGATGATGAAGACGAGGGCCTGTGATGGCCTCTGATGCGCCTCACGTCCCCGTTCTCTTGCGACCGCTGCTGGAGGCGGTGGCGCCGGTCAGTGGCACTTGGATCGACGGGACCTTCGGGGCAGGGGGCTATGCACGTGGTCTGGTCGAAGCGGGTGCCGCGCGCGTCATCGGCATCGATCAGGACCCGCAGGCGCATGAGATGGCCGAGGCTTGGGTCAAGGATTGGCCGATCACCCTTGTGCGGGAAAATTTCTCGAATATGGACAAGGTGGCCGAGGCCGTGGATGGCGTCGTGCTGGACCTTGGGGTGTCGTCGATGCAGCTGGATCAGGCGGGGCGGGGCTTTTCCTTCATGAAGGACGGGCCGTTGGACATGCGGATGTCGCAGACAGGCCGGTCCGCCGCAGATATCGTCAACGAGGCCGAGGAAGCCGAGATCGCCGATATCCTCTACCTGTACGGCGAGGAACGGCAAAGCCGCCGCATCGCCCGTCGCATCGTCGAGGCGCGCAAGGTCGAGCCCTTCACCACGACGCTGCAACTGGCCGAGTTGATCGAGCGCAGCATTGGCCGCACGAAGCCGGGGCAGGCGCATGCGGCGACGCGGTCGTTCCAAGGGCTGCGCATCGCGGTGAATGACGAATACGGCGCGCTGTGGCGTGGGCTGATGGCGGCGGAACGCGTGCTGAAACCCGGCGGTCTGCTGGCGGTCGTCACCTTCCATTCCATCGAGGACCGGATGGTCAAACGCTTTTTCCAGGCCCATGGCGACCGCAAGACCCACAAGAACCGCTACGCCCGCGAAGAAGAGGCCACCCCCGAGACGCCCTTTGAAATCCTGACACGCAAGGCCGTTGGGCCCGACGCGCAGGAGCTGAAGGACAACCCGCGCTCGCGCTCGGCCAAGCTGCGGGTGGCCCGCCGCACGACGATGCTCGCGCAGGACATCGCGGCGGCAGAGCTTTCCATGCCCGATATGACAGGAGGACAGTGACATGCGCAGCCTTCTCTTCATGCTTGCCGCCTTGGCGGTGATCGCCTCGGGGTACTGGGCCTATCACGAAAACTACGCCACGCAGGCCGAGTTGGACCGGGTCGATGACCTGCGCCGCGAAATCGGCGATGCGCGCGAACGGCTGGCGATCCTGAACGCCGAATGGGCCTATCTGAACCGCCCCGACCGGCTCAAGGACCTTGCCGACCTGAACTTTGACAAGCTGGGCCTGTTGCCGCTGCGCCCCGACCAGTTCGGGCGCATCGATCAGGTCGCCTATCCGCAGCCCGAGACCCAGATCGACATCAGCGAACCCATCGACATCATCAGCACGGGGGCCAGCGAATGATCCGCACACCGCTGCGCCCGCTGGCGCGTATTCTCGACGCCCGCCAAAAGGGCGAGAACCCCGACGCGATCGAGCGTGAAAACCTGCGCATCCGCCACGAACAGATGCGCGACAAGGCCCGGATGCGGGCCGAGGGCCGCCTGCTGGTCATGGCGGTCATGTTCTTTGGCGCGTTCTGCGTCGTGGGCGCGCGCATGGGCATGCTGGCCGCGTCGGAACCGGCAGAGCCGCGCGCCGTCCATACCGGCGCATCGATCATTGCCAGCCGCGCCGACATCACCGACCGGCACGGCCGCATCCTTGCCACCAACATGTCGATCCATTCGCTTTACGCGCATCCGCAGCAGATGATCGACCCGGACCGCGCGGCGACCGAACTGGCGGCGATCTTTCCCGATCTCGACGCCGCAAAGCTGGCCGCCCGGTTCAACGACCCGAAACGCAAGTTCCTGTGGGTCAAAAAGAAAATCAGCCCCGAGCAGATGCAGGCCGTGCATGATATCGGCGAGCCGGGCCTGCTGTTCGGCCCGCGCGAGATGCGGCTTTACCCCAATGGCGCGCTGGCGGCGCATGTGCTGGGCGGGTCCTCCTTCGGCAAGGAGGGCGTGCATTCCGCCGAGGTCATCGGCACCGCCGGGGTCGAGCGCTATTTCGAGGATCTGCTGCGCGATCCGGCCCGCGAAGGCGCGCCCTTGCAGCTGTCCTTGGACCTGACCGTGCAGGCCGCCGCCGAAGAGGTGCTGGATGCGGGGATGAAGCTGCTCAACGCCAAGGCCGCCGCCAGCGTGCTGATGGACGTCAAGACCGGCGAAGTCATTAGCCTCGTCTCGCTGCCCGATTTCGACCCGAACGACCGCCCGCGTCCCCTGACCGAAGGCGAGGCCGCCGACAGCCCGCTGTTCAACCACGCGCTTCAGGGGCTGTACGAGCTTGGCTCGACCTTCAAGATCTTCACCGCCGCGCAGGCGATGGAACTGGGGCTGGTCAATGCGGACACGATCATCGACACCTCCGGCACGTTCAGGGTCGGCGGCGAAATCATCGGCGAGTTCGAAAACCACAATTACGGCAAGATCTCGGTCGAGCAGGTGATCGTCAAATCCTCGAACCGGGGCACCGGGCGGTTGGCGCTGGCCATCGGCTCGACCCGGCAGCAGGAATTCCTGAAATCGCTGGGCTTTTTCGACCCCGTCCCGCTGGAGATGATCGAGGCCAAGGGCGGGCAGCCGCTGCTTCCCAAGCGCTGGACGGACCTGTCGACCGCGACCGTGTCCTTTGGCCACGGTCTGTCGTCCTCGCCGCTGCATCTGGCCGCCGCCTATGCGACGCTGGCCAATGACGGGCGTCGCGTCGTGCCGACCCTGCTGAAGCAGACCAGCCCGCAGGACGGACCGCAGGTCGTGTCCAAATCGGTGGCCGAGGCCGCACAGGTGATGTTGCGTAAGGTCGTGACCGAGGGCACCGCCAGCTTTGGCGAGGTGCCGGGTTATTATGTCGGCGGCAAGACCGGGACCTCGGAAAAGCTGAAACCCCGTGGCGGCTATTATAAAGACAAGAACATCAACACCTTCGCGTCGATCTTCCCGGCCCATGACCCGAAATACGTGCTGATCGTGACGCTGGACGAGGCCGCCGACATGACCGGCGACCGGCCGCGCCGCACCGCAGGCTGGACGGCTGTGCCCGTCGCCGCCGAGATGATCGGCAGGATTGCGCCGCTGCTGGGCTTGCGCCCGGACTACCAGTTGGGGCAATTGGAGGGCGTCGTGAAGGTGTCCCGCTGAGGCGTCTTGCGACCAGCAAAATGTGGCTTGGGAGCGAAACATGGGGCAAGGCGACAAGAGCCTGACAGACCTGGGACTGACGGCACGGGGCGGGCGCGAGGCGCGCGTCACCGGTCTGGCGGTGGACAGCCGCGAGGTCCGCAAGGGCTTTTTGTTCGCGGCGCTGCCGGGCACCAAGGTGCATGGCGCCGACTTCATCCCGATGGCGCTTGAAAACGGCGCGGTGGCGATCCTGACCGATGCCGAGGGCGCGCGGCTGGCCGCTGAGGCGATTGCCGACTACGACCCGGCCCTGATCATCGCCGAAGACCCCCGTCAGGCGCTGGCCTATACCGCTGCCCTGTGGTTCGGCCAGCAGCCCGAGGTCATGGTCGCCGTCACCGGCACCAATGGCAAGACATCCGTGGCCACCTTCACCCGGCAGATCTGGCAGGAGATGGGCATTCGCGCGGTCAATATCGGCACCACCGGGGTCGAGGGCGACTGGCAGGCGGCGTCGCGCCACACCACGCCCGAGCCGATCACCCTGCACCGAATGCTGGCCGAGGCCGCCGAGAACGGCGTCGAATGCGCCGCGATGGAGGCGTCGTCGCATGGCCTCGCGCAGCGTCGGCTGGACGGGGTCACGCTGAGTGCGGCGGCGTTCACGAATTTCACGCAGGATCATCTGGATTACCACGCCAGCTTCGAGGATTACTTCGACGCCAAGGCCGGGCTCTTCGCCCGTGTCCTGCCCGAGGATGGCGTCGCGGTGATCAATCTCGACGATGCGCGTGGTGTCGACATGCTGGCCATTGCCAAGGCACGCGGGCAGGAGGTGCTGACCGTTGGCCGCGACGCCGCCGATCTGTGCCTGATGGCGCAGCGTTTCGATGCGACAGGGCAGGAAATCCGCATCAGTTTCGAAGGGATGGTCCGGCAGGAGCGCCTCCAGCTGATCGGCGGCTTTCAGGCGGAAAACGTGCTGCTCGCGGCGGGGCTGGTCATTGCCGTCGGGGGCGAGCCGGAGGATGTCTTTGACATGCTGCCGCTGCTGGGCACCGTGCGCGGGCGCATGCAACTGGCCGCAACGCGCGACAACGGCGCGACGATCTTTGTCGATTACGCGCATACGCCGGATGCCGTCGCGACGGCCATTCAAGCCCTGCGCCCGCATGTGATGGGCCGCCTGATCGCGGTGATCGGCGCGGGCGGCGACCGCGACCGGGGCAAGCGCCCGCTGATGGGCATGGCCGCCGGGAAACACGCCGACATCGTGATCGTCACCGATGACAATCCGCGCTCCGAGGACCCGGCCGACATCCGCCGCGCGGTGCTGGCGGGCGTGGCCGAAACCGCTGGCGACAAACATGTGATCGAGGTCGGCGACCGCGCCGAGGCGATCCTGCGTGGGGCTGACCTGCTGGCACCGGGCGATGCGCTGTTGATCTGTGGCAAGGGCCACGAGACCGGGCAGATCGTGGGCGACACGGTCTATCCCTTTGACGACGTTGAACAAGCCAGCGTGGCCGTGGCCGCGCTGGACGGGAAAGGCCTGTGATGCTCTGGACATCGGACGAGGCGGTTGAAGCCACCGGGGGCCGCGCGCTGGCCCCTTTCGCGGTCTCCGGCGTGTCGATCGACACCCGCACCATCGAAAAGGGCGATTTGTTCGTGGCCCTGAAAGCTGCGCGCGACGGGCATGACTTCGTCGCGCAGGCGTTGAAGGCCGGGGCGGGCGCGGCGCTGGTCAGCCGCATCCCCGAGGGCGTGCCAGACGACGCCCCCTTGCTGCTGGTCGACGATGTCTTGCAGGGGCTGGAGGCCTTGGGCCGCGCCGCTCGCGCCCGGACGCGGGCCAAGGTGGTCGCGGTGACCGGTTCGGTCGGCAAAACGTCGACCAAGGAGATGCTGCGCACCGTTCTGGGCGGGCAGGGCACGGTCCATGCCGCCGAGAAGAGCTACAACAACCATTGGGGCGTGCCGTTGACGCTGGCCCGGATGCCGCGTGACGTGGATTTCGCCGTGATCGAGATCGGCATGAACCATCCGGGCGAGATATCGCCGCTGGCGCGGATGGCGCGCCCGCATGTGGCCATGGTGACCATCGTCGCCCCGGCGCACCTTGCGGCCTTCGACAGCATCGAAGGCATCGCGCGCGAGAAGGCCGCGATCTTCGACGGGTTGGAGCCGGGCGGCGTCGCCGTCTACAATGGCGACCTCGCGGTCAGCCCGATCCTTGCCGCTGCGGCCGAGGCGAAAGCGTCGCAGGCCATCTCGTTCGGCGAGAGCGTAGGCACGCATCACCGCGTCACCGAGGTGACGATCCACGACACCTGCACCGTTGCGCAAGGCCGGGCCTGGCGGTCGCCGATCCTGTACAAGGTCATGGTGCCGGGCCGTCACTTTGCCGTGAACGCCATGGGCGTTCTGGCGGTCGTGCATGCGCTGGGACGGGACCGGGCGCTGGCGATCACGTCGCTGGCGCAATGGAATGCCGGGGCGGGGCGCGGCCTGCGGGAACGGATTCAGCTGGACACCGTCGACACGCGCCAGACGGTCGAATTGATCGACGACGCCTATAATGCCAACCCGGCCAGCGTCGCGGCCGCGCTCGAGGTGCTGGCGGCGGCGATGCCGACGGATGGCGTGGGACGTATCTCCAAGGGGCGACGGATCGCTTATCTCGGTGACATGAAGGAATTGGGCGCCGCCGAGCAGCAATTACACCGCGACATCGCTGCCCTGCCTGCGGTCGAGCAGATCGACGTGGTGCATTGCATCGGCCCGCTGATGCGCGAGATGTGGCTGGCCTTGCCAGAGCACAAGCGCGGTCACTGGACCGAGACATCCGAGAAGATGGCAGGGCGGGTCGTGCATGATCTCGATTCCGGCGATGTTGTGCTGGCCAAGGGCTCGCTCAGCATGGGGGTGGGGCGCGTGGTTGACGCGATCCGCAAAATGCGCCAAGCCCCCGCGGATGTGGACGGGTAGGAGCGGACCATGCTTTTCTGGTTGACCGAACTGAGCGACGGTGGCGATTTTTTCAACCTTTTCAG
Source organism: Tropicibacter alexandrii (assembly GCF_003667315.2). Lineage (GTDB taxonomy): Bacteria > Pseudomonadota > Alphaproteobacteria > Rhodobacterales > Rhodobacteraceae > Tropicibacter > Tropicibacter alexandrii. Next base: position 350,758 of record NZ_RCTZ02000003.1, read on the forward strand.
GTATATCACCTTTCGCGCTGGCGGGGCTTTCCTGACCGCGCTGGTGTTTGGTTTCCTGTTCGGGGTGCCGCTGATCAATGTCTTGCGGCGCACGCAGGGCAAGGGGCAGCCGATCCGCACCGATGGGCCCGAGGGGCATTTCGTCAAGGCGGGCACGCCCACCATGGGCGGGCTACTCATCATCGGGGCGCTTGTGACCTCGACCCTGCTTTGGGCGCGGCTGGACAACCCGTTTGTCTGGATGGTGCTGTTCGTGACCATCGCCTATGCGCTGATCGGCTTTGCCGATGACTATGCCAAGGTGTCCAAGCAGAACACCGATGGTGTCTCGGGCAAGGTGCGGCTGTTGCTGGGGTTCATCATCGCCGGGGTCGCGGGGTTCTGGGCGGCGCATTATCACCCGGCGGAGCTGAGCTATAACCTCGCGCTGCCGATCTTCAAGGACACGCTGATCTACATGTCGTGGCTGTTCATCCCGTTTGCGATGATCGTGATCGTGGGCTCGGCCAATGCGGTGAACCTGACGGATGGCCTCGACGGGCTGGCGATCATGCCGGTGATGATCGCGACCTCGACGCTGGGGATCATCGCCTATGCGGTGGGCCGCGTGGACTTTACCGAATATCTCGACGTGCATTACGTGCCGGGGACGGGGGAAATCCTTGTCTTCGCGGCGGGCGTGGTCGGCGGCGGTTTGGGATTCCTATGGTACAACGCGCCGCCGGCGGCCGTGTTCATGGGCGATACCGGGTCGCTGGCTTTGGGCGGCGCCTTGGGGGCGATTGCCGTGGCGACCAAGCACGAATTGGTGCTGGGCATCGTCGGCGGGCTCTTCGTGGTCGAGGCGCTGTCGGTGATCATTCAGGTGCTGTATTTCAAGCGCACGGGCAAGCGCGTCTTCCTGATGGCGCCGATCCACCACCACTATGAGAAGAAGGGCTGGGCCGAGCCGCAGATCGTGATCCGGTTCTGGATCATCTCGTTGATACTGGCGATGATCGGCCTTGCCACGCTGAAGGTGCGCTGAGCAGGCGGTGATCCAAAGGGGCGCGCTGACGCGCGCGCTTTATGTCTCGGCTTCGGGCTGCGCCCTGCGCCTCGGGTGGGCGCGCGGGGCGGGGGGTGCGCGTCGTGTCGGCGGCATGCTTGTGGCGGATGGCGGGACATGGGTATTTTGACCAAGAAGAAACACCGAAGGGGTGAGGCATGATACCAGTGTCGGGGTTTGACGGGGCGGTTGTTGGCGTTCTTGGGCTGGGCCGGTCGGGCCTGTCGGCGGCGCGGGCCTTGCGGGCCGGGGGCGCGGAGGTTCTGGTTTGGGATGATACGCCGGCGGCGCGGGAGCGGGCTGAGGGTGAAGGGTTCGAAGCGGTCGATCTGGTGCGGGCGATGGAGCGGTTGGCCTGTCTGGTCGTCTCGCCCGGCATTCCGCATCTGTATCCCGCGCCGAACCCTGTGATCGCCGCGGCCCTGGAGGCTGGTGTTCCGGTGGACAACGATATCGGCCTGTTCTTCCGATCGCTTGGTGCGGGCTGGGACATGTATGACCGCGCGCCCAAGGTGGTCTGCGTGACCGGGTCGAACGGCAAGTCGACCACCTCGGCCTTGATCCACCACATCCTGAGTGCCTCGGGGCGCGAAAGCCAGTTGGCGGGCAATATCGGGCGCGGGGTGCTGGATATCGACGCGCCCGGCGATGGCGGGATCGTGGTGCTGGAGTTGTCATCTTACCAGACCGATCTGGCGCGGGCTTTGACGCCGGATGTGGCCGTGTTCACCAACCTCTCGCCGGACCACCTGGACCGGCATGCGGGATTGGGCGGTTATTTCGCGGCCAAGCGGCGTTTGTTCGCCGAGGGTGGGCCGGATCGCGCTGTGATCGGCGTGGACGAGGTCGAGGGGCGTTTCCTCGCCGGGCAGTTGGCCGAGGGGCGCGCCGATGACCGGGTGATCCGGGTGTCGTCGGGGCGCAAGCTGAGCGGGCCGGGCTGGATGGTGTTCGCGCGCAAGGGGTTCCTGACGGAATGGCGCAAGGGCAAGCAGATCGCGTCGATCGACCTGCGCGAGATCAAGGGGTTGCCGGGCGCGCATAATCATCAGAACGCCTGTGCGGCTTTTGCCGCCTGCCGGGCGCTTGGGCTTGGCCCTCGCGATATCGAGGCGGGATTGCGGTCCTATGAGGGGCTGCCGCATCGCTCGCAGCTGATCGCCGAGCGCGAGGGCATCCGCTTTGTCAATGACAGCAAGGCGACCAATGTGGACAGCGCGCTGAAGGCCTTGCAGGCCTTTGACCGGGTGCGCTGGGTCTGTGGCGGCTTGATGAAGGATGGCGGGCTGGAGGGGCTTGCGGCGGGGCTGCCTAACGTCGTCAAGGCCTATGTGATCGGCCGCGAACCCGAAGGGTTTGCGCTGGGGCTGCCGGGGGTCGAGGCCGAGATTTGCGGCGACATGGCGACCGCCGTGGAGCGGGCGGTCGCGGATGTGCAGCCGGGCGAGGTGGTGCTGCTTGCGCCGGCGGCGGCGAGTTTCGACCAGTATGACAATTTCGAAAAGCGCGGCGAGGATTTTACCTTGAAAGTGCGCGCGGCCTTGGGCCTGTGACGCGTTTGCGGCGGTTGGAGGCGCGGGATATCCCGGCCTTTCTCGCCTATCGCGGCGATCCGGACGTGGCGCGCTACCAGTCGTGGGAGCCGATGGATGCGGGCGAGGCCGGGCGCATGATTGCGCATATGGCCGAGGTCGAGCTGTTCAGGCCGGGGCGGTGGACGCAGCTGGGGATCGCCGATGCGGCGGATCAGCTGATCGGGGATATGGGGCTGTTCCTGTCCGAGGACGGGCGCGAGGTCGAGTTGGGCATCACGCTGGCCCGTGGCGCGCAAGGCAAGGGGCATGCCGGTGCGGCGATGCGGCAGGCGTTGGATCTGGTCTGGGCGCAGACCGGGGCGGCGCGGGTTCTGGGGATTTGCGACGTCAGGAATGCGGCGTCCCTGCGGCTGTTGGCGCGGGTCGGTTTTGTCGAAGGCTGGCGCGAGGTGACGGATGGGGTCGAAGAGGTCTTTCACGTCATGGAGCGTTACAGAAAGTAGGATGGGTGATCACCCATCCTACCCCAGTTTTTCCCGGATCGCCTGACCTGCGGCCCAGCCCGACGACCACGCCCATTGGAAATTGTACCCGCCCAGCCAGCCGGTCACGTCCACCGCCTCGCCGATCGCGTACAGGCCGGGAACCTGCGTGCTTTCCATCGATTTCGAGGACAGGCCCGTGGTTGCGATACCGCCCAGCGTGACCTCTGCGGTGCGATAGCCTTCGGTGCCGCCCGGTTTCAGACCCCAGCGATGCAAGCTGTCCGACAGCGCGTCGATGCGCTTGTCGGAAAGATCGGCGAGGTTGCCGGTCAGGTCGACCTCGGCGGCAAGGAAGTCGACCAGCCGCGCGGGCAGATGAAAGCCCAGCTCCGTGGTCAGCGATCGTTTTCCATGCTGGCCGCGCTGCGCTTTCAGCAGGCCGGCCAGATCGGTCCCGGGCAGCAGGTCGACGACCACTGTCTCGCCCTCGCGCCAGTAGCTGGACAATTGCAGCACCGCCGGGCCCGACAGGCCGCGATGGGTGAACAAAAGCGCCTCGTCGAAACTGGCGCGGTCGTTGGACAGGCGCGCAGGAGTTGCCACACCCGAGATCGGCGCAAAGCGTTTTTCGAAGGTGAAAGGCACCAGCGCCGGACGTGTTTCGGTCAGGTCATGGCCGAATTGCCGTGCGATGTCATAGGCGAGGCCCGTCGCCCCCATCTTGGGGATGGACTTGCCGCCGGTGGCCAGCACGAGGTTGCGGGCCTGCACCGTCACCGTCCGGCCCTCGCGGTCGAGCCGGGCGGTGAACAGCCCGTCCGCATGGGTCAATTCGCGCAGCGAGGTCTGCAGCCACAGCTCCGCCCCCGCTTGCACCAGTTCCTCACGCAGCATGTCCACGATCTGCGTGGCCTTGTCGTCGCAAAACAGCTGGCCCAGCGTCTTTTCATGCCACGCGATGCCATGGCGCGAGACCAGTTCGATGAAGTCCCACTGGGTATACCGGCTCAGCGCGCTTTTATGAAAATGCGGGTTTTCGCCGAGGTAATTCTTGGGCTCGGCATACATGTTGGTGAAGTTGCAGCGTCCGCCCCCGGAGATGCGGATCTTTTCGCCCGGCATGCGGGCGTGATCGATCACGATCGTGCCGGGACCGGTCTGCGCGGCGGCCATCATGCCGGCAGCACCGGCGCCAAGGATCAGGCAATGTGTCAACATGCCCGCCCGATAGGCGGAATGACCGCGCTTTGCCAGCCTTTTCCCGACTTCGCGGCGTTAACCCAAAACCATTTGGAGCTTTGCCGATCTTGCACCTATGCTCGCGCAACTGGACGAGGCGCGGGCATGGAGCTGAACAAGGCAGTTGCATTGGGGCATCTGAGCGAGGTCATGATGACGACCTCCGACCCGGTGCGGCTGTGTCACACCGTCATCGATCACCTTTACAACCATTTGGGCTATCGTCGCTGCGCCTTCTTGCTGCGGCGCGATGGCGCGAGCCCGTTGCAGGTCTATCACCGGTGTCCGGGCACCATGACACCGGACCAACAGCTGCTCGAGGCGCGTCGGGTGAACCGCCTCTTGCAGAGCGCCAAGGGTGGTGTGCTGGACCACGTGACGGCGTCGCGCCGTGGTATCGTCGTCAATGACGTGGACGCGTATCCCGGCTATGTGCGGTCGGATTCATCCATGCGGTCGGAGGCCTGTTTCCCGCTGATGGCCGACGGGGACTGCATCGGTGTCCTCGATGTCGAAAGCGAGATGCCTTACAAGTTCGAATGGGACGACCACATCATGCTGACAGCGATTGCCGGTCAGATGGGGCAGGTGCTGGCGCGGCGCTGGTGCGAGGTCGAAACCGGGCTGCGCGAGGCGGCCATCGGGGCCAGCGCCCGCCTGCTGCCGCGACTGGCGTAAGGGCCGTCAAAACTCTGGCCTGCGGCTTGGCTTTGCGGTAGACTAGGGGCAATGACCCGGCCAAATCGGGCGTTCCGAGGCAGTTTCGAAAGCGGTATTTCCCATGACAGAGATGGTCTATGGCACGGTCTCCGTGCGCGACGGCGAGCCGGTTCTCCCGAAGTGGTGGCGGACCGTGGACAAGTGGTCCTTGTCCTGCATCCTGATGTTGTTCGGCACCGGCATCCTGCTGGGGCTTGCGGCCTCGGTGCCGCTGGCCGAACGCAACGGGCTGGCGCCCTTTCACTACGTGCAACGGCAGGCCTTCTTTGGCGGGCTGGCGATGGTGGCGCTGTTCCTGACCTCGATGATGACGCCGTTGATGGTGCGACGGCTGGCGGTGGTGGGCTTTCTTGCGGCCTTTGTCGCGCTGGCCTTCCTGCCGGTGCTGGGCACGGATTTCGGCAAGGGCGCGACGCGGTGGTATTCGCTGGGCTTCGCCTCGGTGCAGCCTTCGGAATTCCTGAAGCCGATGTTCTGCATCGCCGCTGCGTGGCTGATGGCGGCGGGGCAGGAGCTGGGCGGACCTCCGGGGCGGACCTATTCCTTCATCATGATGGTGGTGATCGTGATGATGCTGGCGCTTCAGCCCGACTTTGGCCAAGCCAGCCTGATCCTGTTCGGCTGGGGCGTGATGTGGTTCATCGGCGGCGCGCCGATGCTGCTGCTCATCGGGCTGGCGGGGCTGGTGGTGATGGGCGGCATGGTGGCCTACAACTCGTCGCAGCACTTTGCCCGCCGCATCGACGGCTTTCTGTCGCCCGAGGTCGATCCGACCACGCAGCTGGGTTATGCCACGAACGCCATCCAAGAAGGCGGGTTCTTTGGCGTCGGTGTGGGCGAGGGCACGGTGAAATGGTCGCTTCCGGATGCGCATACGGATTTCATCATCGCGGTCGCCGCCGAGGAATACGGGCTGGTGCTGGTTCTGGCGATCATCGCGCTTTACACCACCATCGTGGTGCGCAGCTTCATCCGGCTGATGCGCGAACGCGATCCCTTCATCCGGCTGGCGGGGACGGGGCTGGCGGCGATGTTCGGCGTGCAGGCGATGATCAACATGGGCGTCGCGGTGCGGTTGCTGCCCGCTAAGGGCATGACGCTGCCTTTCGTCAGCTATGGCGGCTCCTCGCTGATTGCGGGGGGGATTGCCGTGGGCATGCTGCTGGCCTTCACCCGGGTGCGTCCGCAGGGCGAGATTGGCGACATCCTGCGCGCCCGCACACGGTGACAGGCACGCGCGAGATGCCCCCGAGCGACACTGATGGCGCGATCGGTCACGTTAAGGGTGGTAAGTCACGTCCGTGTGAGCAAGGCTTTGCCCGTGGGCGCGCACCCTGATTGCCCCTGTCGAAGGTTTTAGGTAAGGGCGGTTGAACGGTAGACGGAGAGGAACGATGACACGCAGGCCATTGCTGGTGATGGCGGCAGGCGGCACCGGGGGGCACATGTTCCCCGCGCAGGCGCTGGCCGAGCTGATGCTGGCGCGCGGCTGGCGCGTGAAGCTGTCCACCGATCCGCGCGGCGCACGCTATGCCGGGGGCTTTCCCGAGGGGGTCGAGATCGAGCAGGTCTCAAGCTCGACCTTCGCGCGGGGCGGCATCGTGGCCAAGCTGCTGGCACCGTTCTCGATCCTCAAGGGCGTGGTGTCGATGGCGTGGCGCCTGCGGCGGGACCGTCCGGACGTGGTTGTGGGCTTTGGCGGCTATCCCAGCATTCCGGCGCTGGGGGCGGCGTGGCTGCTGGGCCTGCCACGGATGATCCACGAACAGAACGGCGTGCTGGGCAAGGTCAACACGGTCTTTGCCACGCGCGTGAACAAGATCGCCTGCGGGACATGGCCCACGGCCCTGCCCGACGGGGTCGAGGGCGTGCATGTGGGCAACCCGGTGCGTCAAGCTGTGCGAGACCGCGCGGGCGCGGGCTATATCGCGCCGGGGCCGTACCCGATGTCGATGCTGGTGATTGGCGGCTCGCAGGGCGCGCGCGCCCTGTCGGATATCGTGCCGCCTGCGATTGCGAACCTGCCCTTGGACACGGTGCGCAACCTACGCGTCAGCCATCAGGCCCGCGAAGAGGACCTTGAGCGCGTCGATACCTATTATGCCGAAAACGGCGTGGCCGCCGATGTGCAGCCGTTCTTCCATGACGTGCCAGAGCGCATGGCCGAGGCGCAGCTGGTGATCTCGCGCTCGGGCGCGTCGTCGGTGGCGGATATCAGCGTGATCGGCAGGCCGTCGATCCTGATCCCGTACCCCTACGCGGCGGGCGACCACCAGACGGCGAATGCGCGCGGGCTGGTCGAGGCGGGCGCGGCGATCCGGCTGCCGGAAAGCCAGTTGACGATCGAAAGCCTGACGGACGCGATCTGGGCCATTCTGGACAATGAACAAGGGGCCATCCGCATGGCCCATGCGGCGCTGTCGGTGTCAAAACCCGAAGCGGCCGAGGAACTGGGTGCGCTGGTCGAAGAACTGGCGGGATACAACAAAAGCGAGGCGGGACATGAAGGATCTGGAACTTGAGCGGGGCGCACGCATGATCGGGGCGACGAAACTTCCGGGCGATGTGGGGCCGATCCACTTTGTCGGCATTGGCGGCATCGGCATGTCGGGCATCGCCGAGGTGCTCTTGAACCACGGCTACGTGGTGCAGGGGTCGGACCTGAAGGCATCCAAGATCACCGACCGTCTGGCCGATCTGGGTGCGCATATCTTCGAAGGGCAGCGGGCCGAGAACCTTGAGGCCGCCGAGGTCGTGGTGATCTCATCCGCGATCAAGCCGGGCAATCCGGAATTGGACGAGGCGCGCCGTCGCGGCCTGCCCGTCGTCCGCCGCGCCGAGATGCTGGCCGAGCTGATGCGCCTGAAATCTAACATCGCGATTGCGGGCACCCACGGCAAGACGACCACCACGACGATGGTGGCGACGCTGCTGGACAAGGGCAATTTCGACCCGACCGTGGTCAATGGCGGGATCATCCACGCCTATGGCTCGAACGCGCGGATGGGCGAGGGTGAATGGATGGTAGTCGAGGCGGACGAATCCGACGGCACCTTCAACCGGCTGCCCGCGACCATCGCCATCGTCACCAATATCGACCCCGAGCATATGGAGCACTGGGGCACGATCGAGAACTTGCGCAAGGGCTTCTACGACTTCGTGTCGAACATCCCGTTTTACGGTCTGGCGGTGTGCTGCACCGATCACCCCGAGGTGCAGGCGCTGGTGGGCAAGGTCACGGATCGCCGCGTCGTGACCTATGGCTTCAACGCGCAGGCCGATGTGCGCGCCGTGAACCTGCGGTATGAGAAGGGCGTGGCGCATTTCGACGTGGCTTTCCAGCAGTCGGACGAGATGATCGCGGGCTGTACGCTGCCGATGCCGGGCGATCACAACGTGTCGAACGCGCTGAGCGCCATCGCGGTGGCGCGGCATTTGGGCATGTCGGGCGATGAAATCCGCGCGGCCTTGGCCGGGTTCGGGGGCGTGAACCGCCGCTTTACCAAGGTGGGCGAGGTGAACGGTGTCACGATCATCGACGATTACGGCCACCACCCGGTCGAGATCGCGGCGGTGTTGAAGGCCGCCCGTCAGGCCTGTGACGGTCGGGTGATCGCCGTGCACCAGCCGCACCGCTACACCCGCCTGCACCACCATTTCGAGGATTTCTGCACCTGCTTCAACGAGGCCGATGTGGTGGCGATTGCCGAGGTCTATGCCGCAGGTGAGACTCCCATCGAGGGCGCCTCGCGCGACGATCTGGTCGCCGGTCTGGTGCGCCACGGCCACCGTCACGCCCGCGCGGTGGACAGCGAGGACGATCTGGAACGTCTGGTCCGCGAACAGGCCCAGCCGGGGGATATGGTCGTGTGTCTGGGGGCGGGGACGATTTCCGCCTGGGCCAACGGGCTGCCCGCGCGGCTGTCGAAGTAAGCGTTTGGAGATGAGGTGAAAAGGGCCCCCGCGTGGGGCCTTTTTGTTTGCGTCGAATGGGTATTTGGAAAGAGAAGAAACAGGGTGTTGCGCTTTGGCGTCAGGCGATTGTTCCAATGGGGGAGGCGCCGTGGCGATGCGATCATCCTGACCGGATGGCTGTCGTGACCGGCGGGGGCGCGTTCCGCGTCACGGCGATCTTGCCCAGACGGCGCGGCGGAGGGTCAAGGTGATCCGCGCGGAGGCCGTGCCCGAGGATGCGCAGGGGCCGACTGGTCCGTTGGTCGCGGACTGGGTAGGGCGCGGGGCGATTGACCATGTTGCGGGTGACACCGCTATCGCCCATGAGCGGTGGTGTTGGGCCCTTGGAAAGTTGGGGCATGCCCCCAACCTGCGAGGGCAGGGTGCCGATGATCCAGATCATGGGAGAGCGGACACGCTGCGGTAATCTGTGGGCGGAGGTGCCTCGATGGATCAACTGAAGCGACGGATCGGGCTTTGGGTGCTGGTGGCCTATGGCGTTGGCGTCATGGTGGGCGCGGGGATTTACGTGCTGACGGGGGCCGTGGCGGGCTTGGCCGGGCCTTGGGCGCCTCTGGCTTTCCTACTCGCGGGGCTCGTGGCGGCACCGACGGCGTTGTCCTATGCGGAATTCGCGGCACGGGTGCCGGAGGCGGCGGGCGAGGCCGCCTTTGTCGCCAAGGGCTTTGGGTGGCCGGGACTGGGCACGGTGGTCGGCCTGCTGATCGTGGTCACGGGCACGGTCTCGGCGGCGGCGGTGCTGCGCGGCGGCACGGGCTATCTGTTGGGGCTGGTGGACTGGCCCTTTGCGCTGGTGGCCATCGCCTTGGGCGTGGCGCTGACGGCGGTGGCGGTGCTGGGCGTGCTGGAAAGCCTTGCGCTGGCGGGGCTGTTCACCTTGATCGAGGTCTGCGGGCTGGCGCTGGTGATCTGGGCGGGCGGCTCGGCGGAGCCCATCCCGGTCACTTCCGCTGCGGTGCCGGTGGTGGGCATCGGGGCGGCGGCTGTGCTGGCCTTCTTTGCCTTCATCGGGTTCGAGGACATCGTCAACATGGCCGAAGAGGTGCGCGACCCCGAGCGCACGCTGCCGCGCGCAATCCTGATCTCGCTGGGGATCACCAGCGCGCTTTATGCGCTGGTGGTCTGGGCGGCGGTGCGGGCGGTGCCGCTGGAGGCCTTGGGCGCCTCAGAGCAGCCGCTGGCGCTGGTCTGGCAGGCGGCCATGGGCGGCGAGGCGCGGTTCCTGTCGGGGATCGCCGTCTTTGCCGCATTGAACGGTGTGCTGGCGCAGATCGTCATGGCCAGCCGCGTCCTGTTCGGGCTCGGGCGCTCGGGCGGAGCGCTTGACCTGTTCCACCGGGCGCATCCCCGGTTCGGCACGCCGGTGTTGGCGACCGTTTCGGTGGGCGCGGCGGTGATCGCGGCGGCGCTGGCGCTGCCTGTGTCGGTTCTGGCCGAAGGGGCGTCCAGTGTCTTGCTGGCGGTGTTCGTCGCGGTCAACGCGGCCCTGATCGCGGTCAAGCGGCAGGGGGGCGCGCGCCCAAGGTTCCGGGTCCCGATGGCCGTGCCGGTGGTTGGCCTGATACTGAGCCTCGGCGCACTTCTGGTCAGCCTGGCCGGGTGAGGCTTGCCTTTCGGCGGATTTTCGCGCATCATGGGGTTGCCTGCGGGGGCACTGAGAAAGACGGGTTCCATGAGCACCTCGCTGATTCTGGCATGCGTGTGGGCGCTGGTGGCCAATGTGCTGGCCATGCTGCCCTCGAAGGACAACCACTGGGCGCGGGCCTATGGGCTGATCGCGGTGGGCATCCCGCTGGTCGGATTTGTCACCTATGAGAACGGACCGTGGATCGGGCTGGTCGTGCTGATCGCCGGCATGAGCGTGTTGCGCTGGCCGCTGCGCTACCTGCTGCGCTGGGCGCGGCGCGGCTTTCGCCGCGACAGGTCGGGGATTCCGGACTGACGGAACGGTTCACGCCGCGGCAAGGTTGTCTTCAGGATCAGGAGACACTGCCATGCTCGCGCTTATCCCTTTTGCCGCCTTTACCTTGACTCTGGTCACCGCCTTCGTGCTGGCGCGTGCCGATCGGCAGGATGCGCTGGCGGTGGTGGCCTCGGCGTTGACACTCGCGGCGGGGCTGGCCTTCTGGAAGGAGGGCACGACCGCCGGGGTGGATGTGCTGGTCTACACCGCCTTTCTATGGGGCGTGGCACTGGTGCTTGGCGCGCTGCTGGGCCGGTGGCAGGCCGCATGATCGGCGGCGGGGTCTCTGTCGGTGGCCTGTTGGCTCTTGTGAAAAAGGGGCGCGCGGACTAGCACGGGGGCATGACAGAGCTTCCCTCGACCCGTGGGCGACTGACGCCCGATCGTCCCCTGAACGACCTGACCTGGCTGCGCGTCGGCGGCCCGGCGGACTGGTTCTATCAGCCAGCCGACCGCGCTGACCTTGCGGAATTCCTGCGTGATCTCGACCCGTCCGTGGCGGTCTTTCCCATGGGGGTCGGGTCGAACCTGATCGTGCGCGATGGCGGCTTGCGGGCGGTGGTGATCCGGCTCGGGCGGGGCTTCAACCAGATCGAGGTCGAAGGCACGCGGGTGCGCGCCGGGACTGCGGCGCTGGATGCGCATGTGGCCAAGCGCGCGGCCGAGTCTGGCATCGACCTCACATTCCTGCGCACCATTCCCGGCAGCATCGGCGGCGCGGTGCGGATGAATGCCGGGTGCTATGGCTCCTACGTGGCGGATGTCTTTGTCGAGGCGACGGTGGTGACGCGGGCGGGCGAGATCACGACTCTGACCGCCGATGACCTGCGCTTTGCCTATCGTCAAAGCACGCTGCCCGAGGGCTGGGTGCTGGTCGAGGCGGTCTTCGAGGGGCCGCAGGACGACCCCGTGGCGCTGGCCGAGCGGATGGACGCGCAGTTGAAGAAGCGCGACGAGACCCAGCCGACCAAGGACCGCACCGCAGGCAGCACCTTTCGCAACCCGGCGGGTTTTTCCAGCACCGGGCAGGCGGACGATACCCACGAATTGAAGGCGTGGAAGGTGATCGACGAGGCGGGCATGCGCGGGGCGACGATGGGCGGTGCGCAGATGAGCCCGAAACATTCCAACTTCCTCGTCAATACCGGCGCGGCCTCGGCGCATGACCTTGAGTCGCTGGGTGAGGAAGTGCGAAAAAGGGTTTTCCAACACAGTGGAATAGAGTTAGAGTGGGAAATCATGCGGGTGGGTGATCCGGCGTAAGTTCGGGAAAATCCGTGGGATATCAGGCCGGGTAGCAGCGGCCGACACCAAATAGGGGCGACAGGCAAGGCCCCTTGACCGGGATAAACCCGGCAAAAAAGGCGGAATTAGGGATGTCGAGCAGGACACTCCCAAAGGTGGTGGTACTCAAAGGCGGACCCTCGGCAGAGCGCGAGGTGTCGCTGGTTTCCGGTCGGGAATGTGCCGCCGCACTGAGGGGCGAAGGTTACGAAGTCGTTGAACTGGACGCGGGTCCGGACCTTGCCGCGCAGCTTGCGGGGCAGGGGGACTGCGTCGTGTTCAACGCGTTGCATGGCCGCTGGGGCGAAGATGGCTGCGTGCAGGGCCTGCTGGAATGGCTGCGCATCCCGTACACCCATTCCGGCGTGCTGGCCTCGGCGCTGGCCATGGACAAGGAAAAGACCAAGGACGTTTACCGGGCTGAGGGGCTTCCGGTTGCGGAAAGTATTCTCGAAAACAAGAGTGCCGTGATGGCGGGCCATGTCATGGCACCCCCCTATGTGGTCAAACCCTATAACGAGGGGTCCTCGGTCGGGGTCTACCTCGTGCACGAGGCGGCGAACGCGCCGCCGCTGCTGGCCGACGACATGCCCGAGGTGGTCATGGTCGAGGCTTTCATCCCCGGGCGCGAACTGACCTGCACGGTCAAGGGCGACGCGGCGATGGGCGTGACGGAAATCCTGACCGATGGCTGGTACGATTACGACGCGAAATACAAGCCCGGCGGGTCGCGCCATGTCTGCCCGGCAGATGTGCCGCAGGACATCTACGATGCCTGTCTGGACTATGCCCTGCGCGCTCATCGCGCGCTTGGCTGCCGCGGCGTGACCCGGACGGATTTTCGCTGGGACGACACCAAGGGGCTCGATGGGCTGATCCTGCTGGAAACCAACACCCAGCCGGGCATGACCCCGACCTCGCTCAGCCCGGAACATGCCGGGCTGGTGGGCCTCAGCTTTGGCCAGTTCTGCGCCTGGATGGTGGAGGACGCGTCGTGCGACAGGTAGGCCAGCCCGAAATGGCGCGGATCGACCCGAAGGGGACGCGCCTGAGCTACCGGATGGAGCGGCTGATGCTGACGCCGCTTTTCCGCTTTTCACTGCGGGTGGTGCTGCCGTTTGCGCTGTGCTTTGGCCTTGGCTCGGCGTGGCTGTCGAACGAGGCGAACCAGAAGCTGGTCTTCGGGACAATCGCCGACCTGCGCGAGCGCATCGAAAGCCGCCCCGAGTTTCAGGTGCGGGTGATCGCCATCGATGGCGGCTCGCCCGAGCTGGCCGAAACCGTGCGCACGGCGCTGGACGTGGACCTGCCCAGCAGTTCCTTCGACCTCGATCTCGACGCGTTGCAGGACAAGGCGCTGACGATCGACGCGGTCAAGAAGGCCGATCTGCGCATCCGGCAGGGCGGCATCCTTCAGGTCGATATCGTCGAGCGCATGCCCGCCGTATTGTGGCGCGATGCCGAGGGGCTGCGGCTGCTCGACAGCAAGGGCGTACTGGTGGGACCGGCTGCGCGCCGGGCCGATCACGCGGCGCTGCCGGTGATCGCCGGAGAGGGCGCCGAGGACGCGGTGCCCGAGGCGCTGCGCCTGTTCGCGGTGACCGGCCCGATCAAGTCCCGGCTGCGCGGGTTCGAGCGCATGGGCGCGCGGCGCTGGGATGTGGTGCTGGATCGCGACCAGCGGATCATGTTGCCCGAGACCGGCGCCGTGCAGGCGCTGGAGCGGGTGATCGCCATGGACGAGGCCGTCGACATGCTGTCGCGCGATCTCGTGACCGTGGATTTGCGGCTGCCGCGGCGGCCGACCATACGAATGACAAGAAACGCCACCGAAGAGATGTGGCGGATAAAGGCAATCGAGGCAGGCGGAGCTGTGCAGCAATGATCGAGCTATACGAATCCCAGCGGGCCATGCGCAACATGCGCAAGGCGGCGATGCAGCGTGGCGTGGTGGCAATTCTGGACGTGGGGTCGTCCAAGATTGCCTGTCTGGTGCTGCGCTTCGACGGATCGGACCCTTCGGACGAGGGGATCGGCTCGCTGGCGGGGCAGTCCGGGTTCCGGGTGATCGGGGCGGCGACGACGCGCTCGCGCGGCGTGCGCTTCGGCGAAATCCAGTCGATGTCCGAGACCGAGCGCGCCATCCGCACCGCCGTGCAGGCGGCGCAGAAGATGGCGGGCATCCGTGTCGATCACGTGATCGCGTGTTTTTCCGGGGCCGAGCCGCGCAGCTATGGGCTGGCGGGCAATGTCGATGTGCAGGGCGTGACGGTGGACGAACAGGACGTGGCGCGCGTGCTGTCGGCATGCGACGTGCCGGATTTCGGCCATGGCCGCGAGGTGCTGCACGCGCAGCCGGTGAACTTTGCGCTGGACCACCGCTCGGGCCTGATCGACCCGCGCGGGCAGATCGGCAACGAGCTGTCCTGCGACATGCACATGCTGACGGTGGATGCGCAGGCGATCCAGAACCTCGCCCATTGCGTGAAACGCTGTGATCTGGAACTGGCGGGGATTGCGTCTTCGTCTTATGTCAGCGGCATCGCGGCGCTGGTCGAGGACGAACAGGAACTGGGCGCGGCCTGCATCGACATGGGCGGCGGCGCCACGGGCGTGTCGATCTTCATCAAGAAGCACATGATCTATGCGGATTCCGTGCGCATGGGCGGCGATCACGTGACTTCGGACATCTCCATGGGGCTGCATGTGCCGATGGCGGTGGCCGAGCGGATCAAGACTTTCTACGGCGGCGTCGTGGCCACCGGCATGGATGACCGCGAGGTGATCGAGACCGGCGGCGAGACCGGCGATTGGGAGCATGACCGCCGCACCGCGACGCGGGCCGAGTTGATCGGCATCATGCGCCCGCGCGTCGAGGAGATCCTCGAAGAGGTGCGCGCGCGGCTGGACGCGGCGGGCTTCGACCACCTGCCCAGCCAAAAGATCGTCTTGACCGGCGCGGCATCGCAAATTCCGGGCCTGGATGGTCTGGCGACCAAGATCCTCGGCCAGCAGGTGCGCCTTGGCCGCCCGCTGCGCGTTCATGGCCTGCCGCAGGCGGCGACCGGGCCGGGCTTTGCCGCGGCGGTGGGGCTGTGCCTGTTCGCGGCGCATCCACAAGACGAATGGTGGGATTTCGAGCTTCCGGTCGATCGCTACCCGGCGCGGTCGCTCAAGCGCGCGGTGCAGTGGTTCCGCGACAATTGGTGAGCTTGGGGTAGGATGGGGTGAGGGCCGGTCCGCGCTGCGCGCGGCGATCCGTCCGGGGGACGGATCGAAGGCCGAACGGGCGTAGCCCCGGGAAACACCATCCTACTCGAAAGAACCCACGTGACGGCGGTGGATAACCCTGTTAAGATTCTGTGGAGAAAGGGCGGATAACACGCCCGAAGAGGGGCGGGCAGGCCTCCAAGACAACCAGAACATGCGACGCGCCCCATGGGCGGGCGTCGCTGCCTTGCGTTGTGCCACATTAACGGTGAGCCACAGCATATTGGCAACTCGGCGAAAACTCGCATATTGCCGTCAAAAACCTGCCATATTTGGTGCTAAACTGCCGATTTTCGCGTGACGCGGGGCACAACAGGCGGTAAGGTCAAGGGAAACGGGCCAAAAATAGGCCTGAACAGGTGATCAAGCACAGGCGGACAGAACCATGACATTGAACCTTTCCATGCCCGGACAGGACGAGCTCAAGCCGCGCATCACGGTCTTCGGCGTGGGTGGCGCTGGTGGCAACGCGGTCAACAACATGATCGAGAAGCAGTTGGAGGGCGTCGACTTCGTCGTAGCCAATACCGACGCTCAGGCGTTGCAACAGTCGCGCGCCGCAAGCCGGGTCCAGTTGGGCGTCAAGGTGACCGAGGGGCTGGGCGCAGGTGCCCGCGCCTCGGTGGGGGCTGCCGCCGCCGAGGAAAGCATCGAACAGATCGTCGATCATCTGGCTGGCGCGCATATGTGTTTCATCACCGCCGGGATGGGCGGCGGCACCGGCACCGGTGCGGCCCCGATCATCGCGCAGGCCGCGCGTGAGTTGGGTGTTCTGACCGTCGGCGTCGTGACCAAGCCCTTCCAGTTCGAAGGCGCCAAGCGCATGCGTCAGGCCGAGGATGGCGTCGACAGCCTGCAAAAGGTGGTCGACACCCTCATCATCATTCCTAACCAGAACCTGTTCCGCCTCGCCAACGAGAAGACGACCTTCACCGAGGCGTTCTCGATGGCCGATGACGTGCTGTATCAGGGTGTGAAGGGCGTGACCGACCTGATGGTCCGTCCGGGCCTCATCAACCTCGACTTTGCCGATGTGCGCGCCGTGATGGACGAGATGGGCAAGGCGATGATGGGCACTGGCGAGGCCGAGGGCGAAGATCGCGCGATCCAGGCGGCCGAGAAGGCCATAGCGAACCCGCTGCTGGACGAGATCAGCCTCAAAGGCGCCAAGGGCGTGCTGATCAACATCACCGGCGGCTCCGACCTGACCCTGTTCGAACTCGACGAGGCGGCCAACCGCATTCGCGAAGAAGTGGATCAGGATGCCAACATCATCGTCGGCAGCACGCTCGACGAGGGGATGGGCGGCCTGATGCGCGTGTCCGTTGTGGCCACCGGCATCGACGCCAACGAGAATACGGCCGAGACCCCGGTCCCGCGCCGCTCGCTCAAGCAGCCGCTGCCACATCAGAGCATGGCGCCCGCGCCGCAGCCCGAACCGGCCCCCGCGCCGCAGCCCGTCGCGGCCCAGAAGGTCGAGCAGTACGAAGAGGAAGAGCCCTCGCTGTTCGAACGGATGGAGACCGAGCGCGCCGCAGCCCGCGAGCAGATGGAAGACATCTTCGAAGAGCCGCAGCCCGCGCCGCAACCGGCCCCGCGCCGCGCCGCGCCGGTGCAGCAGGCCGATGACGACCTGCCGCCGCCCGCCTACCAGCCGCAAGTCGCCGCGTTCAACCCGCAGCCCGACACGATCGAAGCCGACCCGAACGACTTCGTCGCGCCGCGCGCGCCGGCCCCCGGCACACCCAGCCCCGACGCGCTGGCACGCCTCAAGGCCGCCGCCGCCAAGTCGCGCGACGATGCGCCCCGCGGTCGCAACGTGCCCCAGCCGCAGCCCGAGGCTGACAAGCCGCGCTTCAGCGTGAACTCGTTGATCGGTCGCATGACCGGCCACGGTCAGGCCGTGCCCGAAGCGCAGCAACCGGCGCGCCGTCAGCCGCCGGTGCAGGGCCAGCGTCCCGCACAGGCCCCGCAGCCCGAGGCCGAGCCCGAAGATGACCGGATCGAAATCCCGGCCTTCCTGCGCCGTCAGGCCAACTGATAGCGCCAACGCATTCTGCACGACGCCCTCCGGTTTCGGGGGGCGTTTTGCGTTTCAGGTGGACCCACGGTGTTACAGGATGTGACGAAAACCCGTGAACAGGCGGCGATATCCGCTGCGTCAAGCGTGTGGACAAGTCCGAAAATCCACGCCAAGCTGCCCGATTAAATCCAGCATTTTCAATATTTTGAGCCATGGTTTGCAAGGTGCGGCGGCGTTCCGCCGATGCCTGCTGCACGATGTTTCACGCGGTTACAATCTTTGATTTGAGGCGCGCCCCCTCTGTCACTTATGTCAGGTCCAAAGCCGTGTCCGTGGGGGGATACGAGTAGAAGATAGGGAAGACCCGTGCAGACGACGATCAGATCCGCCATCACCTTTACCGGCACCGGATTGCATTCCGGTGAACCGGCGCGCATGACGATCCGCCCGGCGTCCTCGGATTACGGCATCTGGTTCAAGCGCACGGATATCGCGCTCGGCGACACGCTGATCCCGGCCCGCTGGGACGTGGTCGAGGTCTCGCCGCTATGCACCAAGATCGTCAACCGCGCCGGTGTCTCGGTGTCGACCATCGAGCACGTGATGGCCGCGCTGGCGGGTTGCGGCGTGCACAACGCCCTGATCGAGATCGACGGCCCCGAAGTGCCGATCATGGACGGGTCGAGCGCCGCGTTCGTGCGCGGCATTCTGGCGCGTGGCGTACGCGCGCTGGCCGTGCCGGTCCGCGCCATCGAGATCCTCACCCCGATCGAGGTCCACACCGCCGCCGGTTGGGCGCGCCTGTCGCCGGGGCAGGGGACCACGATGAAATTCCACATCGACTTCGCCGATCAGGCCATCGGCCAGCAAACGCGCGAGATGAACCTCGCCAATGGCAGCTTTGTGCGCGAACTGTGCGACAGCCGCACCTTCTGCCGCCGGGCCGAGGTCGAATACATGCAGGCCAACGGGCTGGCGCTTGGCGGCGTGCCCGGCGAAAACGCCGTGGTCTTTGACGGCGACCATGTCGAGGGCACCGAACTGCGCCACGCCGACGAACCGGTGCGCCACAAGATGCTGGACGCGTTGGGCGACCTATCGCTGGCGGGCGCGCCGATCATCGGCCATTACGAAGGCCACAAGGCCGGCCACGCGATCACCAATGCGCTGCTGCGTGAAATCTTCGCCACGCCAGAGGCTTACCGCGTCGTGCTGTGCGATGCAGGGATGGCCGCGCGGCTGCCGGGCGCCGGTGTCGAGCGCCACGAAATCCCCGCCGTGGCGTAACCGCGCCAGTTCATGGCGGCGCACGCGATAAAGTGCGGTTAAGACATTTTGCACCGCGATTTATTGTGCTAGACCCATGCCAATGGCGGTGCTGAGGACCGCATCGAACGGAGCAGAGGGACGTCACGCATGGCAGGGGGCAGGTCGCGAAATCTTGTGCTCGGGGTGGTTGTGTCTACCCTTGTCCTGAGCGGGTGCAGCCAGCTGCAACGCAATGATGTCGGCCCGGGCGGCGTGCCGCTGGAAAACTATACGGCCGAACAGATCTTTGAACGCGGCGAATACGAGTTGGACCGCAAATCCAGCAAGCAGGCGGCATTCTATTTCGGCGAGGTCGAGCGGCTTTATCCCTATTCCGACTGGGCCAAGCGGGCTCTGATCATGCAGGCTTACGCCTTGCACCAGAACAAGCAATACGACGAGGCACGCGCGGCAGCGCAGCGATTCATCGATTTCTACCCGGCCGATGACGACGCCGCCTATGCGCAGTACCTGCTGGCGCTGTCCTACTACGACCAGATCGAACTGGTGGGCCGCGACCAAGGCCTGACCTTCCAGGCCTTGCAGGCGCTGCGCGCGGTGATCGAACGCTATCCGGACAGCGAATATGCCCGCTCGTCGATTCTGAAATTCGATCTGGCCTTTGACCATCTGGCTGGCAAGGAGATGGAAATCGGGCGCTACTACCTGAAGCGGGACCATTTCGGCGCGGCGATCAGCCGATTCCGCGTGGTGGTCGAGGATTTCCAGACCACGACTCACACGCCCGAGGCCCTGCATCGCCTGATCGAGGCCTACCTGTCCCTTGGCCTGACGCAAGAGGCGCAGACCGCGGGCGCGATCCTTGGGTACAACTACCAGTCGACGAAGTGGTACGAGGACAGCTATGCGTTGCTGACCGGGCAAGGGCTGGAGCCGCGCGTCTTCGACGACAATTGGCTGGGCGCCGTCTATCGTCAAATGGTCAAGGGCGAGTGGCTCTGAGTAGGATGGGTCTTACCCCATCCTGCATGAGGTGACGGATGCTGCGCGCGCTTGAAATCCGAGACATGTTGATCATCGATCGGCTGGATCTTGCCTTCCAGCCGGGGTTGAACGTGCTGACCGGGGAAACCGGTGCGGGCAAGTCTATCCTTCTGGATTCGCTGGGTTTCGTTCTGGGTTGGCGCGGTCGGGCCGAACTGGTGCGCAAGGGCGCGCAGCAGGGCGAGGTGACGGCGGTCTTCGATCTGCCGCCCGGCCATCCGGGTTTTGCCGTGTTGGAGGATGCCGGGCTGCCCGTGCAGGACGAACTGATCCTGCGCCGGGTCAACACGTCGGATGGGCGCAAGACCGGCTGGATCAACGACCGCCGGGTCTCGGGCGAGGTGCTGCGGCGCCTGTCGGAGACGCTGGTCGAGTTGCACGGCCAACATGACGATCGCGGCTTGCTGGACCCCAAAGGGCACCGGGCGATCCTCGACGAATTCGGCGGTTATGCCGAGACGGCCGAGGCGGTGCGCGGCGCGTGGCGCGCGCTTGGCACGGCGCGCAAGGCGCATGGCGCGGCGCAGGCGGCGCTGGCCGAGGTGCAGGCGGAAGAAGACTTCCTGCGTCATGCGGTGGCCGAGCTGGAAAAGCTGGCTCCGGTCGCGGGCGAGGAGGCGGAACTGGATGCGCGGCGCCGGATGATGCAATCCGCCGAGCGGATTCGCGACGACATCGCGCAGGCGTCCAATGCGCTTGGGTATGATGGTGCCGAGGGGGCAATGGCGCAGGCCATGCGCTGGCTCGAAGGGGCAGCGGAACGGGCCGACGGTCGGCTTGACGCGCCGCTCGAGGCGCTGACCCGCGCCATGGCGGAACTGGACGAGGCGGCGCGCGGCGTGGCCGATTGCCTTGACGCGCTGGAGTTCAACCCGGCGGAACTGGAAGATACCGAGGAGCGGCTGTTTGCCCTGCGCGGTCTGGCGCGCAAGCATCAGGTCCTGCCCGACGAATTGGCGGGATTGGCGGAGACGCTGGCCACACGGCTTGCCGCGCTGGATGCGGGCGAGGCGCGGATCGAAGAGTTGGCCAAGGCGGTGCGTGCGGCCGAGGCGAGCTTCGATGCCGCGGCAGAGACCTTGACCGCGGCGCGCGCTGCGGCGGCCTTGCGTCTGGATGCGGCTGTGGCGGCGGAGTTGGCGCCGTTGAAGATGGAGCGGGCGGTATTCCGCACCGAAGTGACCCGCGCCCCTGAGGGCCCGGAAGGGCGCGACGCGGTGCATTTCACCGTGGCGACCAACCCCGGCGCGCCCTCGGGGCCGCTGAACAAGATCGCCTCGGGGGGGGAACTTTCGCGGTTCCTTTTGGCCCTGAAGGTGTGCCTGACCGAGCAGCGCGACAGCAGCGTGACGATGATCTTCGACGAGATCGATCGCGGTGTCGGTGGTGCGACGGCCGATGCGGTGGGGCGGCGACTGGCCTCGCTGGCGCAGGGCGGGCAGGTGCTGGTGGTGACCCATTCGCCACAAGTGGCGGCGCTGGGGGCGCATCACTGGCGCGTGGCGAAGCGGGTCGTCGAGGACGTGACCTTGTCCGAGGTGGTGCCGCTTGGCGCGGACCAGCGCGAGGACGAGATCGCGCGGATGCTGTCCGGCGACGTTGTGACGGCAGAGGCGCGCGCAGCGGCGCGGGCGTTGTTGGCCGGGTGACGGCGGGACGGCGCTGTTTGCCCGTACCGGGCAAAGGCGCCCCGCCCACCGTCCCATCAGGCGTATGGAACGGGTCCAGGCGTAGGCGGGCTGGGGAGGCGGGGCTGACTTATTTAGTGTTGACCGCAACCAGCGTCAGCGCGTGCAGATGAGCATTTCTTGGGACACCCAATGGTCGTAACCATATGCTTGTCCGCTGGCGTAACTCTGTGTACGCTTTTGGCCTATTTTGTTGAAAAACTCGCCCTTGATCGAAGGCCGCTCGGCTGATTCAATTCCCGCAATGGGTGGGAGGGTCGGCG
>NZ_RCTZ02000040.1 GCF_003667315.2 Tropicibacter alexandrii
CTTCGGGGTGTGCTTCTTCTGGTCCATAGGGTTCATCCTTTGAGAGTTTTACTCTCCGGTAAACCCGGGGCGGTTCACAGTGTTGGAGCCGAGTTCTTCAATTGCGCGTCGTGCCGCATGAAGCGCTCTCTCGGATGGCACAAGTCCAGTTGTTCCGAGCCCTCGTGTTCTAGCTCGGCGGCCTATGGCTCCCTGGTCTGCATATCGATATTCATGAAGTCGGGCCCAGCTCTGGAGATTCTCCAAAGCCTCACTCTGTCGCGGAAACGTACGCAACAGACTCCGCGCTGCCCGGTTGTTTCGCGCCACCCGATAGGCAGTGCGAAGCAACGGGTGCTTTGATCCGAGTTCAATCGCAGCGAGAACAATTGTTCTTTGGGCTTGGTTCTCAGAGATCAGCGCATCTGCATCCGCCAATTTCCACAATCGCAGAAGGTCTGACGTTTGTCTGAACTGATGCAGGCTTTGTTGGTCGCCAGAGACTACAGCTGACGCCAATCTTTTAGCCCCCTGAACCGCACGCGCTTTCATACGCTTTGAGATACCAGCATGCGGACATGTCGATACCAGAGACCGACCGCAACTTTCACAGTTTGTCGACCAAGCAAACCGCCAGTGGCGCAATACCAGATCCGGCGTTTGCTCTTGGCAATATGTGCAGGTCTGAAAGTCATGTGTTGCCAGATAGTTCAATGAGCGGGCGCTCAAATTTGGCAATGTCATCGCCGCAATCTCGGTACGTTTTCTTCCAACAGCCGCGCACAATCGGTCTACACAAACTTGCTCAAGGTCGCTCGAGCGGTCGGGCACCCTGCCCCTTTGCAAGCCAAGATAGCCGCACAGTTCTTCGGTTGAACAGTGATTGGCTTGTGCCAGCCGGGTAAGCCAGCTCGAAAGCAGTTCATCGCATAGGGGTGGTGGTCGGCGGGGCAGAAGCTTGATGGTCACTCGGCCTCAACGGCCGTCTCAAGCGGAACCGTCCACGCATGTTTGTTCCAGGTCGGCCGCCATGTCGCGACAGCCTCATCCGTAATCCTCTCTTCCCCAGAATGAATCGCATCGATGGCCAGAGACTTAATCATGATAAAGACGCGGGACGTGACCCCGCCGGTCACCTTCAGGATGGTTCGGAGCGAAGCAACGGTCAGGCCCGAAGGTTTTTCCAGCGCCATGGCCGCGATCAGTGTTTGGATCAGACGTGAGAACTCTACATCGTCTTCCCAAAGCGGCAAAAAATGTTCATCCAACCGGCGCGCAAGCTGGTCATCGCCACGGACGGCATCAAGCGCTTCGTTAACGCCAAAGACCACGAGCGATACGCTAAGCTCATTTGCGAGGAACCGTAGCATGTTGAGGAACCGACGTTGCTCCCTGTAACTGCCGGCAAGCAGATTGTGCACCTCGTCAATCATGAGCATTTTCAGGTCCATGTCTCTGAGATGGTTCAGCGCCCGAACCTCCAGTTCCGAGACTGTGCGACGCCCCCACATGGGCGCGCCAATCGTAGATAGTAAGTGTTGGTAGAACCTTCTCTCATCCGGCGCGGGTGGTGCCTGAAGCAGCAATACAGGTGTCTTGGTGATCCCGAGATCACTCTTGTATTGAGTGGGATACTTGCTCGCCATACGTTTGGCGATCATCGTCTTCCCGATGCCAGGGCTCCCATAGACCATCAAACCTGGCATGCGACTTTGTCGCGGTGTTTCCATCAATGATGTCAATCGATTGAGGACAATCGTTGCACGATCAAAAGCGATCCAATGGTCGCTGCGAATGCGGTCAATTCTTTCGTTTTGGGTCATGAAATTCATCTATGGGATAGGTTGGAAGATCAGGGTTGCCGGTATCAATCGCGAACATTTCACGAGAAGGGTCGCGCTGCTTTGGGGCCTTTGACAGGCGCGCATCCCGCTCTTTACCCAGCCTGGCTGCCTTGGTTTTCTGGCGCGCTGCCTCGGCCAGACGCCTTTGCGCGTCTACCATATCAAACAGCGCCTTTTCGTGGATCCGCCCACCGTGCTTTTCTTTCCATTCTTTGCGGGCGCGGCGACTTTCCCAAAGAGAGATTTCGGGATGACTGAGATTTCGGTAGCGCGCTTCGATCATGCGACCATCGTCTACCTGCACCCAAATCTTCGATAGGTTCCGCGGATCAAATCTGACTTGCGCCTTCTCTTTGCCCCGCCCGATCAAGGACGCAAACGCATCATTCCAGTAGCGCACTTCAAAAAGCGTGATCCCTGTGCGGCCAAGCTTGCGCCATTCAAAAGGCATGAAGCTCGATCGAAACGCGTCCACATCGACAACTTGCCGCCCTGCTGTATCGCCACCCAAATCGCTCCAGGCAGCAAGAGGTGTCCGGCCAAGAGCCCGATGCGGGGTGTTGTGATACCGACAGATTTCAAGATGAAGCCAGTCTTCAAACTCAGCAAGCGTCAAAGTCGCGTTTTGTTCGCTGTTATAGTCACCCTTGTCTTTGGGTGACGAGTGCGTGGTTCCAGGCAATACGTGAACCGAACCCATAGTTGTACCGATCAAGCGCTCAATGTGACCTCCGTAATGCTTGCCGCCCTTGGGACGATAGGAAACATCAATGCCCCAATCCTCGCACGCGGACTTGAACGCTCTGCTGCGGAACTCCTGGGCATTGTCCACATGAACAGCCTTCGGAATACCAGCCGTAGGCCAGGTAAGCTCTTCAAGGGTGCCGGGCACATGCACTGTCTTTCGGCGCACGCAATGGTCGAGACAAAGCGCAACCGACAGAACGGACGGTGCATCGAAACTCACGTATACGCCCAACACCACACGCGTGGTGACATCGATCGCCATCGTCAGGTTCGGCCGCGCAAGAGGCTGTCGATCGATGTGATCGACCAAAAATACATCGGCCTTGGTATGATCGATTTGCACGACGTCGAGTGGGTCGGGAACGTCGAGTTTGCCAGGACGCGCTGCGAACAATTGTCCAGCTACGTCCGCGCCATGTCGCTTTGAGATGACCTTACGCTGGTCCATCGCATCTAGCCGCCGCTTAACTGTTCGACGGGTCGGAGGCTGGAAGCCCTTTGCATCACACTCTGAGCGTATCTCACGCCAAATGCGCAAAAAACTTGAACGTTCTCGAACCAGATAGTAGCGGCTAAGGGTGGTGCTGATGATGCGCTCCACATCCGGAGCAAGACGCCCTTTTCCAGGTTTAGGCCCGCGCCGACCCGGTTGCAGCGCAACGGATCGAGCATCGTTCTCTTTGAGACGACGGTAAAGCTTCCAAGTATAGCTTTTGGAAAGACCCAACTCCCATGCCGCGTCGCCAATGGCACGACCAATTGGGTCGCCCTTTTTTTCAAGCTCAAGAAGCGGCCGCAGAATAGCAGCACGATGTTTCGCAACGGCTTCAGATTTCACAGCGCGTCTTCATCACAAATCGCCGAAAGTTATCCACAGATAATCTTGTATCCTAAATTAGGGTACAGTATCCTAATTAAAGGTACAATGCCACAAATAGAGGTACAAGCAGCCATTGAAAAGTCAGGGAAAAATTAGCCTCTATTCTCTTTAATTAGGGCACAACGACACGAATTGTGGAAAAGGCGTTGATGTTACTCAAATTTGAACTTGACACCCATAAAATTAGACCTCTACGTTTATGGTGGAACGGCAGGAACAGAGGAGGCTCCCGTCATCCATGAACACAATCTGGAGGAACACCATGTCACGAATTTCATATCCGACCGACCTGCGCACGCAGGCCAGAACTAGGGCGCTCTGCCTAGCCCTGGTGGCTGGCCTTGCCGCCCCCGCCATGGCGCAGGACAAGACGTCGTTCAGAGAGCACAGCGGTGTATTGCCCGATGGTACGTCCTGGCTTATCCGTGTCCCCGCAAACTGGAACGGACGGCTGCTACGCGACCTTGATTTCGCTAGCTTCATCCATGTTCCTGGCTACGCCCCGCGTTACGACGATCTGTTGGCGCGCGGCTATGCCTTCGCCGGTCTGGCCCGCCATCCACTGCGGCTCTGGCAGTACGATCCGCAGCGCGAGATCCTGAACCTCGAAACCGTGCAAGACACGTTCACCAAACTCGAGCGCGAGCCGGACATGGTCCTTCAGTACGGATGTTCCGGCGGCGGTCTCGACAGTCTCGCCTCTGCGGAAGTCTACCCCGACAAGATCGACGGTTCTGTCGTGCTTGCTGCGCATACCCCGGTCTGGATCATGAACAGCTTTCTTGACGGCTGGTTCGCGATGAAGACCCTGCTTGGGGCTGACTTCGAAGCACAGGGGCTGGGGCAGGCCTCAGAACTGACAGTGGTCGGGCTGCCCAATGCCGGTGCGGGCGGCGACCGCAACCTCGACGCCATCCGCGCGGCATGGAAAAGCGCGATCGAGAACGCGGGCAAGACATCCGAAGGCCGTGCCCGGCTGGCACTGGCCTTTGCACTCGGCCAGTGGTCGCCGTGGTTGGTCGAAGGCACCGACCTGCCCGACACGGCCGACACGGCAGCGATGGCCGACATGGTCCTGAAATCGGCGATGCGCATTGCCAGCAACGTTGGCGGTACCTCGCGGCTGTTGTTCGAAAACGCGGCCTCTGGCCAACAGTTGTCGAGTAACGAGAGCGTCGACTATGCCGCGTTCTACGCCAATGCAGCGCCCGCTATGAAACAGTTGGTTGAGGCGCTTTATGATGAGGCCGGGCTGGACCTTCAGGCGGACATTGCGACCATCAATGCGGAACCAAGGATCGCGGCGTCCGATTATGCGCTCGACTTTTGGGCTGCGGATGGCCGCACCACGACCGGAGAGCTCGAAGTTCCCGCCATCCGCATCCACATGTTAGGCGATTGGGCGATCCCCTACTCTCTGATGCAGGGCTACGAGGAACTTGTCGAACAGGCCGGGACCACCGACCTCTATCGTCAGGCGCTTGTTCAGGGCACCGGTCACTGCGAGTTTATGGCGGCGGAAAGCAGCGTGATCGTCGAAATCCTAGCCGATCGGGTGACGACTGGCATCTGGCCAGAGACCACCTCTGGGGCGCTGAACACAGCCGCCACCGCGCTTGAAACAGGGTCCGTTCCCCGATTCATCGACCATGGCGACTGGCGCGTCGACGCCTACAACCGCCCGTGGACGCCAGCCCAGTGACACATCGCGGGGCCGGCTTCACGGTTGGCCCCGTCCCTACCGCGTCAGGCATGGCACGGACGAGATGAGCGTCTTGGGATAGTCGTCCTTCGGTTCGTCAAGCACATTGGCCGTCGCTCCGCGCTCGACCACCTTGCCGCCGTACATGTTAATCACAGTGTCGCAGAGGTAGGGTTCCTGAAAAACCAGCTGGATGTCGCGCCGTACCGGCGGCAGACCCCGACATGCCCTCACCGAAAAGCTTCGTCGCGCCAGGAACCTCCAGCACGACGAGGACGCGGGCCAGCGTGGACTTGCTGGAGCCGATTTCAACTACACCACGACAATCCGCGCGGTTGGAAACAAAAGCTGACGCCCTGCAACGCGCGTGTCTCGGACGGTCTGGAGAACCAGCCGCAAACATTGTGGTCCTTTCAATGGAAATAATCGGTGCCACTGATGTTGGGATGGGTGATGGCTGTACCCGAAAGATGGGGATTTTTGCGACAGCACTTTTGGGGATTTTTTGATCCAGCATTTACAAAGTGGCAAGTAAGAGCGGGCGTTTATCTCGAGCGCGCGGCGGCAGGCAGCACCAAGGTGGGCAGCACCAAACTTGTCGGACAGCCGGATGACACTCAGACAGCTCCGGTCGCCCTGTTCGGGGTGCTTACGATTACGCATGATAGCCTCTGTGAAGTTGGCGACATTCGGCCCGATACTATCCGTCTTCGCATGTCGGTCGACGACACGACATTCCAAATGGAGGCTGCGATGACGACCTGATCGCAACCCGTTCCCTGCCTGATGACAGGCTCTTTAGGTTCGGCAGGGACGTGGTGTTCCGATAATGCTGTGCTCCGAACTGTTGCCGATCAAGATCGAGCACGCCTATGAGATGGGCACATCGGAATTGCATTTGAAACAGCATCATGTTGGCAGCCAATCGCGCTGACGACGGACCGAAGCATGCACCCGGGGTGATCTCAGACGAAGGCAGCGAAGATAGCAGAACGGCATAGAAAAGAAACTGTGATCAAATCCGCGGCTAGGCGGTCGGATGCCTATGTCGAAAAGCGCTTGACTGAGACGTCCCCGTTACCGAAGTCCAGAGCCTAGCCTGCGATCTTCACGGCGACTTCGTCTAAATCCCATACTTCGCCGGGGAGTGACTACCGTCGCCACAAAACGTGGCCGATCAGGGACCCGGCCTTGACGGTCCAGAGCCGTTTGGTCTCGTACGAAACGTCCACGCCCCATGCCAGCATCATTTCCTCGACCTCGCGCAGGTTCAAGTTGAACCGGGCGTGGAGCCAGACAACACAAGAATTGATCTTGGGCGGAAACCGGTGACGCTTATAACTGATGTTCTGAGTTTGCATCAGCACCAGCTACGCCGACATTGCTACACCGGCAGCCCATGGCCGATGAATGTGACAATACCCGCGACGCGCGTACAGCATAGAGAACGTCTTGTGGTGACGCCTCGGGCTGCTTGCAGGTGTGAGACCGGCCCCCCAAGCTCAGAACATTACACTTGGGAGCCAGAGCGCAATCTGAGGAAAAATCATCAGCAGCACGATCCCCAGAAGCATCGGCAAGACAAAGATGAGTGCCCCGCGTGCCGTATCCGAAAGCGACAGGTCAGGAACGACAGTGCGCAGCACGAAGAGGTTTAGACCGACCGGCGGGGTAATCGCCGCAATCTCGATCTGGATGGTGACGATAACGCCAAACCAGATCGGATCATATCCAAGGCCCACCACGGTTTCGAGGAAGATCGGCACCACGATAACCAGAATGCTCAGCGGATCGAGGAACATCCCCATGATCAAAAGAAGGATGTTGATCATCACGATGATGACCCATGGTTCGACATCCAGCCCGGTCAGGTAATTTGATACGTCCTGTGGCACGCCCAGCCGGGTCAGGACGAAGGAACTGAAAAGACCGCCGACCAGCAAGAGCATGAACATTCCTGTGGTGCGGACGGTTTTTTGTAATGCCTTCTGCATGACTCCTCCGCGCAAACGGCCCATGACAAGGGCAACCAGAACCGCCGCCGCGGCACCGAAGGCCCCGGTTTCAGAGGGTGTCGCAATGCCGACATAAAGCGAGACGATGATCATCACGGCAATCAGGATCGTTGGAATGGCTTGGGCACTTGTACTGACGCGCTCAGCAAAGCTAACCCTCTGGGTGATGCGCGGTGCGATCTCGGGTTTCATGAGGACCTGGATGATCACGGTCGCGGAAAGGAGTGCCGCCATCATCAGTCCGGGCAGAATGCCCCCCATGATGTCAACGGCAGAGCAAAATTGGACCAAAGGGCAGCGCAAAATGTTGCCACTTTGAAGGTGGCGTGATGAGTGTGCG
>NZ_RCTZ02000041.1 GCF_003667315.2 Tropicibacter alexandrii
CCCGGTGCAACTCTGACGGATCAATCTCGTATGAGCCACCATCGCCCTTGCTAGCTGATATCTTTCCGCTTTTTATCGCCCTCTGGATTGTTGTCTTGTTCTTTCCGGTGGCCTTTGCAGCCTCTGAGAGTGAATATTTCATGCCGTTGCGCCTCGTTGCTTTTGCCTGTTGCGCAACAAGGTATCGCGTTGCGTGGCACAACGCCAATGGAACCTGATCGAGGCAGGGCTAGGCCCGGCTAACGCAAGCTATCCTGCTTCCCGCAATAGGCCACAAAAGCAGCGCCTGCGTTCTTCGGTGGGTTGCCCTTGGCCGCTTCACTCTTGGCGAACGCCAGCCAGTCGGAGCGCAGGGCGTAGTAGTCCCGGCCTTTCTCCCTGGCGATGATCCTCGCCTTGTCCTCGGCCCACCCCGGAAGCCTGACCTCGGGTAGGAGTTCGTTTTGTGGCGAACGCGGTCGGAAAATCACCAGGTCTTCGGCGGTCAGCTCCATGCGATAGAACGGCGTGTGATCGTCCTCAATGATCTGGCGGATGTTCAGCCGGAACTTCTTCAGAGGGGCATTGCTGCCGGTCTTTTCCTGAAGCTTGGAGAGGCCGATCTGCCATTTCGGCTGGCCCCCGCAGTGCTTGCGGCCGATCTCATACAGGCGGCGTTCCAGCGGGCGGCGCAGCCGGAAATAATCGTTCGAGATCGTCACGACCTCGTCGCCCTCGATCGCGCGCATCACCCAGTCGGACAGGATCACCTCGCAGTAGTCGAGCCGCCACTTGCCCTCTTCCTTCATGACGAACCCGCTGCCCGATTCCAGCAGGCTGAAAAAGCGTGTCTCGCGCTTGTTGCCGGTCTGAATGTCGGTCTGGAAGGTTGTCCCGATGAGCCTCTGGAATGCCTGTTCCAAGCGCTGATACTCGATCCCGCCCGTCTTGCGGTTGGTGGTAATCATCAGCTCGCGGGCGCTGAAGCGAACCCGCTTTCCGATCTTCTCGCCCCGGTTCTTGCGGTGCATGAGCTGGCTCACGCAGAAAATCAGGATGTCTTTGTCGAAGATCGTGGGCAGGCCGACCCCGGACGGCACGATTTTCAGCCGGTTGTCACCGCCGCGATATTCAAGGTGGCGCATGTCCGGCTTGGTGGCGAGCGAGAACAGCGGATGCTCCATCGAGGCCATGTCGTCCTTCGGCACCACATCGGAGATGTCGAGGATGAAAAAGTCCTTCTGGGGGTGTCTGTCGGGGAGCAGCGGCATCCGTTCGCCTGGTTGAGTTCGTTATATCGGGAACCAGCATCGGCCAGGAACGGGCAGTTCGTCAAGTTCGTTATATCAGGACCCGATTTGGGGGCGAAATCCGTTCGTTAGTTTCGGAACCCAAATTCGTTAGTTTCGGAACCCAAATTCGTTAGTTTCGGAACCCTGTGGATAGTTTCCTGTTTCCCTAGCAGTAGGTTAGGGGTGATTTTCGGCCCCGTAACATACTCCGTAGGTAACACTATTAACACTAGGGGTCAGAGACCGTGGCTGGACCCTCGATCCCGTTCCCGGCTGGCACGGTCGGTAAGATCATTTTCCCGTTCTGACCGGGTTTCTTCCTGAGCCGCGGGAGCTGTCAGGCCAAGGTTCATCTCGTGACGCTCCACCTCGGCCAGGGCTTCCTGTGGCCAGCAGGTCCTGTCCTCGATCTGGGGAACATCAGGCCGCAACATGTTCTTCACCGCAGCTTCCATCCTCGCCATGAACGCCCCACACTTCGCCACCACCGCTGCCAAGTGCATCCGGTCGGACAGGCTGGGGAAGAGATCGCGCCCGGCCTCATACCGATCACTCATATTTTCCCGGAGTCCCACACCGCAACGATGAGCCATGTCATAGATCCGTTCTGCCCCGGATCTGATTGCCTCGATGAAGGGCCACGGATCGGTGTTGGCGTCTCCACCTACCCGATCCAACGTCAGAGCGCCCTTGGGAGGCTCGTAGGCGCTTCCTTGGGCCTTGTGGCGGGTGATCTCCCCCTTGAGCATCAGGAGGTCGCTCAGGGCCTCTGTCTGGCCTTCTGAGAGGTCTGCGTCCCTGATGGCGTCCCACAGGCCCTCAGAGGGCGCTCTGACGCTCTCACGGGCCTTGTCCATGACCGCACCATAGGTTTCCGGGGACAGGTGCTGGCGCTGCGTGATTTCCTTGCGGGTGCCGCGCACGATTTCGCTGTCCAGATTCTCGCGGCACCAGTCGGCCCAGGACGTTTGCAAGGCGGAGTATTCGTTTCGCTCGCCCGTGGCCTCCTTCATCTCCCGAAGCGCCTTGTTGGTCGAGATCACCGGCTTGCCCCGGCTTTCCCGGACGGGAGAGACCAGAACATCGACCACGGCCCCGCCCTTCTCATCGAGATCGAGGCGGGTGGCGATCACCGATCCCTCGCCGCCCCAGCTCTCGGCCCATGCCTTCGCCTGGTCGAAGAGCTGGCGGTTATGCGGGTTGTCGGGGTCGTGCAGGTTGCCGGCCTTTTCCACCCATTCCGGCGAGACCACGCAGATGGCCTGCAAGGCAATCGGGGCATTCTTCCGTTCGCCGGCCCCCAGCTCGGACTTGTGGGCCTTGAAGGCGGCGAGATAGTCGCGGTCGTTCTCGGCCTTCGACCAGGCGAGACCGAAGCCGGGTTCCGCATCGTCCCGGACCCGTGCCTTGCCGGTCTCGTCGTGACGCTGCGCATGGAGGGACGCCCCGCGAAGCTGGGCGATGCTGGTGAACTTGTTGACGCGGATCGCTGCCTTGAACATGGGACGGTGATAGCGGAGAGCGACAGAATTGTCATTTAAAATGACAACCCACTAGGCAATTCTCTTCGAGCCGCTCCGCTAATTGCCGTTGGGCCGGAGGCGCTGCGCCCTCCTGGACCTCTCGCCGGAAGCCGCCCCGGGGGCGGCTGCGCACCATCCCGCCCCTGCCATATGGGGGGCGGTCGGAATGATGCGCGGAGCCAGCTCGGACCGGAGACCTCCGAATATCGGAGGGTCGGGCTGGCGGCGGTGGTCACATAGGACCATGCTTGAAAATGGATAATTACTATACCATATTTACGCATGGATTTTGAGTATGACCCCGCTAAAAGTGCCTCGAATCTGTCGAAGCATGGCATCGACTTCGATCAGGCACAGGCCCTTTGGGATGACCCGTGGATGCTCGAAGCGCCCGCCAAGACCGAGGATGAACCTCGGTTCATCTCGATTGGGAAGATCGAGGATGAACCTCGGTTCATCTCGATTGGGAAGATCGAGGGCAAGCACTGGGCGGCCGTCTGGACACCGCGAGGTGATGCGGTCCGGATCATCTCGGTGCGCCGCGCCCGGAAAGAGGAGATCGGATACTATGAAGGCAACTGAGTTCGATAAGAAATTCGACGCCGGTGAGGACGTGAGCGGTGCAATTGATTGGTCCCAGGCCCGTCGCCCGAATGACCAGCCCAAGCGCGTGAACGTGGATTTTCCGGCATGGGTCGTAGAGGGCCTGGACAAGCAGGCTCGACACCTGGGCGTGACGCGGCAATCGCTGATCAAGCTATGGATCGCCGAACGGCTCCAGTAGGCTCATCGACTTTGGCGGTGGGTGCTTGCGGTTCGCCCACCCCATGGCCGGATGACAGCTTTGAGCCCTTTTTGACGAATGCTGCCGAGCGACTGGACGGCCGCTTCGGCGGACCCGCAGCTTAGCGAGGTGTTCTCCGTTCGGGTCTAGACATACTCCGTAATGCGTTTCAACAAGGCGACACCGGCACCTGATAGAACGCCGCAAGAAGACGTAAGCTCTTGACGACGCCCGGTGTCGAGCGGGTGGGGTCCTGTTATGTGACCGTAAACTGCCCCATCATGCCCGCATCCTCGTGTTCGAGGATGTGGCAGTGATACATGAATGGTGTCTCTTCCGAAGCCAGCTTGTCGAACCTCAGCAGGATTCCGGTCGGACCCTGCACACGGACAACATCTTTCCAACCGATCTGCGCCGAGTCGACCGGCCGTCCGTTCTGACTCACGCCTCACGATAATTGTCACACGCCTCAACACCCTTTGCGACCACGTCGAGAAGTGCGTCCACATCGTTCAGAAGGACCGTGATGCGCGGGTTGCTGATACGGTAACGGATGAAGCGCCCTTCGCGGTCGCTGGCGACAAGCCCGCAGTCCAGCAGGCACCTCAGATGGTTGGAGACGTTGGGTTGCGATAGTTCGGTCCGCTCGACGAGCTCGTGAACGGCCAATGGCTCGTTGCAAAGTGCACCGAGGATGGCCAGGCGGCTCGGGTCCGCGAAGCCGCGGAACAGCTTCGCCCGTCGCTCGATGGTTGCGCTCTTGCGGTCATCGACCAATTGCGCCATATCACTCCTCGCTGATATGTTGTTCTTCGATTCATCCTAGCAGGAATAGCGCGACCATGGCCAACACCGAAAATGCCGGATCGACGGCAGATGTCCCGCCCGTCCGTTACCGGGTTTCCGGTATGGATTGCGCCAAGGATGCCGCGCAGATCGAGCGGGCGGCACAGGCAGCCGGGGTCGCGCCCGGCGATGTGAAAGTGTCGGCCGCGACGCACATCATGACACTGACTGCACCCGAAGTGCGCCTGCCGGACATCGAAAAGGCAGTCGCGGTGACAGGCTATGGCTTCGACCGGATCGAGGGCGATGAAGACATTCCGCCGAATCCCGCCCATCAGGACCCGGCCTACCGCCGTGCCCTCTGGATCGTCGTGATCCTGAACGTGGGATACGGGGTCCTCGAAATGATCGGCGGTTTCATTTCCGGATCGCAGGCCGTGAAGGCCGATGCGCTCGATTTCATCGGCGACGGCGCGATCACCTTCCTTGGCCTGCTGGCCATCGGCTGGAGCCTCGCCTGGCGGGCACGGTCGGCCTTGATCCAAGGCATCTTCCTCGGCCTGCTCGGCCTTGGCGTCCTCGGCACGACCATCGTGCGAGTCTTCGAACGGACGACGCCGGATGCAGGTCTAATGGGCCTGCTTGGCATGATCGCCCTTGTCGTCAACGTCATCTCCGTTCTGCCGCTGCTGCGGTTCCGCAAGGGCGACGCGAACATGCGGGCCGTCTGGCTATTCTCGCGCAACGACGCCATCGGCAATGCGGCGGTTGTCGTTGCCGCCGGTCTCGTGGCGTGGCTGGGCAGCGCCTGGCCGGACCTCATCGTCGCCTTCGGCATCGCCGGACTGTTCCTGCACTCGTCTTGGGCAATCATCCGCGATGCGCGGGCCGATCTGAAGGCAGCGGCATGAACAGCCGCGTTCTGGGCGGGCTCTGCGCGATCGCGGCGTTCGGCCTCGATCAGGGTACCAAGGCGCTTGCGCTGAACACACCGGCGCTTGAGCGCGGCGTCGAGGTTCTACCCTTTCTCAATCTCGTGCGGGTTCTGAACGATGGAGTCAGCTTCGGTATGCTGGGCGGGATCGTGCCTTGGTGGGGTCTCATCGCGCTTGCTGGCGTGATCGTGGCATGGCTGCTGATCTGGTTGTGGCGCGCGCCGGACAGGCTGACGGCTGCCGCTCTCGGTCTGATCATCGGCGGCGCGCTCGGCAATGTCCTCGACCGGCTGCGTTATCAGGCCGTCCCGGATTTTCTGGATTTCCATTACGGAACATACCACTGGCCGTCCTTCAATCTTGCGGATGTGGCGATTTTCTGCGGTGCGGCCCTGCTGTTCTGGGACAGCTTCCGCTCGGCGCAGAACAAGCCCGAACGTAACCACCGAGAAGAAAACGTTACGGGGAAATAATCGATGTCCAGCATTCCATCCGCAAAGGGCATCGACAGCACGCTTGGGCTCGGGCACCGACGTGGCGCTCGAGACGGCCGACGCGGCGATCCTGCGCAACCGTGTGACCGATGTGCCGGGCAAGATCCGCCTCTCCCGTGCGACCATTTCGAACATCCGCCAGAACATCGCGATTGCGCTCGGCCTCAAGGCGATATTCCTCGTGACTACCGTGC
Organism: Tropicibacter alexandrii; assembly: GCF_003667315.2. Taxonomy (GTDB): domain Bacteria; phylum Pseudomonadota; class Alphaproteobacteria; order Rhodobacterales; family Rhodobacteraceae; genus Tropicibacter; species Tropicibacter alexandrii. Next base: position 5,988 of record NZ_RCTZ02000041.1, read on the forward strand.
TCGGGATCACCGGCCTTTGGATCGCAATCCTCGCGGATACCGGTGCCACCTTGCTGGTGACGATGAACGCCCTGCGGCTGCTGTTCTTCCGTCCTACCGGCACGCCTGAACCTGCGGGTCACGTCGATCTGACCGCTGAGACACGCCCCGATCGCGCCGCCGCAAAGACCTGAAAGGAACCCTGATGACCCTCACCCGCCGCGCCGTGATGGCCTCCGCCGCTTGCTTCGCCGCGACGGCACCGACCGCCGGACTGTCTCAAAGCTCTCCCGCGATCCACGTTCTGAAAGACCCGAACTGTGGCTGCTGCACAGCTTGGATCGAGATCCTCAAAGAGAACGGATTTAAGGTCACCACCGAGCGCAGCTTCGGCACCCTCCTGATCCGGCACAAGCTCGAGAACGGCATCCCCCAGAACATGACCTCCTGCCACACCGGCGAAATCGAGGGCTACATGATCGAAGGACACGTGCCGACGGCCGACATTCGACGGCTGCTATCCGAGCGCCCCGATGCCGTCGGTCTCGCCGTGCCTGGGATGCCTTACGGATCACCGGGCATGGGGCCAGAGGATGAGCGGGAAGCCTACGACGTGTTCCTGATCCTCGGAGATGGCAGGACGGAAATCTTCTCCAGCTACGAGGCTGCCTGACGGCGCCGATCTCAGGATCGCTGTGGGGCCACTGCACAAACCTCACACCGCGCAGTCGCAGCGAAAGTCAGGAAAGTCCCGCATTGCTGCCTTTGGTCAGGATCGCTTCCAAGGCCACCAAGAGCTGCGCTTTGGGCTGTTGTCGGCCAGAAGCGCCGTTACGCGGGTTTCGGAGCTGTCCAGGCGCTTCCGTAGATCGTTGATCGTGTCGGCCATCTGATCCTTCTGGGCTTCCAGCCCGTTGGCTCGCTCGCGGGCGACTGCCAGTTCTTTTTCCAGCTCAACAAAACGGTCTATGTGATTGCCCTCAGGGGTAAATTTTGTCTGTTGCGTATCGTTGCTTTGCATGTGTTGCGCATCGCGTTGCGCAACAGTGGGCGGAAAAACCCGGTGCAACTCTGACGGATCAATCTCGTATGAGCCACCATCGCCCTTGCTAGCTGATATCTTTCCGCTTTTTATC
>NZ_RCTZ02000042.1 GCF_003667315.2 Tropicibacter alexandrii
GCGGCCTGTTCTCTGTAAGTGGTTGCGGGAGTAGGATTTGAACCTACGACCTTCAGGTTATGAGCCTGACGAGCTACCTGGCTGCTCCATCCCGCGCTGGTTGTGGATCGTATAAGAGATAATGTTTGGTATTTTCTAGGTTTGGCGGTGACCTACTCTCCCACGTCTTGAGACGCAGTACCATCGGCGCTACGGCACTTAACTGCCGGGTTCGGAATGGGACCGGGTGTTTTGCTCGCGCTATTGCCACCAAACCAAGGAAATACCAGATTGCTGCGCAATCTGCATTTCCTTGGTTTGGTGAGTGGCGGCAGTGCCTTTTGCATTGCAAAAGGTCACGAGAGCCACACCCATCCATTCCAGGTGCCATTGCGCAACATCAATCAAGATCGTCGTCCAAGTCTTTCGACTTTTGGTGTGTATGCTTTTGATATGTCTTGTATAAGCAAGCCTTGCTTTTACTGGATCAAATCAAGCCTATCGGACCATTAGTACCGGTCAACTGAATGCATTGCTGCACTTACATCTCCGGCCTATCGACGTGGTGGTCTACCACGGTCCTCAGGGATACCTTGTTTTGAGGGGGGCTTCCCGCTTAGATGCCTTCAGCGGTTATCCTTTCCGATCATAGCTACCCTGCACTGCTGCTGGCGCAACAACAGGTCCACCAGTGGATCGTTCACCCCGGTCCTCTCGTACTAGGGGCAACTCCTCTCAAGTATCCTACACCCACGGCAGATAGGGACCGAACTGTCTCACGACGTTCTAAACCCAGCTCACGTACCTCTTTAAATGGCGAACAGCCATACCCTTGGGACCTGCTCCAGCCCCAGGATGAGATGAGCCGACATCGAGGTGCCAAACACTGCCGTCGATATGGACTCTTGGGCAGTATCAGCCTGTTATCCCCGGCGTACCTTTTATCCGTTGAGCGATGGCCCTCCCACTTGGGACCACCGGATCACTATGGCCGACTTTCGTCTCTGCTCGACTTGTCAGTCTCGCAGTCAGGCTGGCTTATGCCATTGCACTCAACGAGCGATTTCCGACCGCTCTGAGCCAACCTTCGCGCGCCTCCGTTACCGTTTAGGAGGCGACCGCCCCAGTCAAACTACCCACCACGCAGGGTCCCGGACCCGGATAACGGGCCGCGGTTAGACATCAAGCAGAATAAGGGTGGTATCTCAAGGTTGGCTCCACCGGGACTGGCGTCCTGGTTTCAAAGCCTACCACCTATCCTGCACATATTGTGCCTGATGCCAGTGCGAAGCTGTAGTGAAGGTGCACGGGGTCTTTCCGTCTAACCGCGGGAAGCCTGCATCTTGACAGGCAATTCAATTTCGCTGAGTCGATGTTGGAGACAGCGGGGAAGTCGTTACGCCATTCGTGCAGGTCGGAACTTACCCGACAAGGAATTTCGCTACCTTAGGACCGTTATAGTTACGGCCGCCGTTTACCTGGGCTTCAATTCAGAGCTTGCACCCCTCCTTTTAACCTTCAGGCACCGGGCAGGCGTCAGACCCTATACGTCGTCTTGCGACTTCGCAGAGCCCTGTGTTTTTAGTAAACAGTCGCCACCCCCTGGTTTGTGCCCCCGGTGATCAGACACCGGGCCTCCTTCTCGCGAACTTACGGAGGTATTTTGCCGAGTTCCTTCAACATCGTTCTCTCAAGCGCCTTGGTATTCTCTACCAGTCCACCTGTGTCGGTTTAGGGTACGGTCTCATGAAGGGCTATTTCCAGGAACCGTCTTGAACATGCTCCAATCCGATAAGGAACATGCGTCGCCACGATCCGTCACATCCTTCTGGCCCAGGAATATTAACCTGGTTCCCATCGACTACGCCTTTCGGCCTCGCCTTAGGGGCCGGCTTACCCTGCTCAGATTAGCTTTAAGCAGGAACCCTTGGACTTTCGGCGAGAGTGTCTCTCACACTCTTTGTCGCTACTCATGTCATCATTCTCGCTAGTGATCTCTCCACCGGATGCCTTACAGCCCGGCTTCATCGAAAGAACCCATGTCTCCAACGCCTTCCGGAGAAGGCTAAAGAGACAGAGTTCTATGTCACACTACGCTCCGCTACCATGCGCTATGCGCATCCTAAGCTTCGGCTCATGGCTTGAGCCCCGTTACATCTTCGCCGCAGGACAACTTGATTAGACCAGTGAGCTGTTACGCTATCTTTAAAGGATGGCTGCTTCTAAGCCAACCTCCTGGTTGTTTTGGTCGTCCCACCTGCTTTCCCACTTAGCCATGAATTGGGGGCCTTAGCTGTAGGTCAGGGTTGTTTCCCTCTCCACTACGGACGTTAGCATCCGCAGTGTGTCTGCCATCTAGTACTCCCGGGTATTCGGAGTTTGGTTAGGATCAGTAAGCCTGTGGGGCCCCATTACCCATCCAGTGCTCTACCCCCCGGGGTATTCGGATGACGCTCTACCTAAATAGATTTCGCGGAGAACCAGCTATCTCCGAGTTTGATTGGCCTTTCACCCCTAGCCACAACTCATCCCGACCTTTTTCAACAGGTGTGGGTTCGGACCTCCAGTAAGTGTTACCTTACCTTCATCCTGGTCATGGCTAGATCACTCGGTTTCGGGTCTGATCCATCTAACTCGACGCCCTATTAAGACTCGCTTTCGCTGCGCCTACACCTAACGGCTTAAGCTTGCTAGATAGACCAAGTCGATGACCCATTATACAAAAGGTACGCCGTCAGGACTCGAGGTCCCTCCGACTGATTGTAGGCGTCCGGTTTCAGGTACTGTTTCACTCCCCTCGTCGGGGTGCTTTTCACCTTTCCCTCACGGTACTGGTTCGCTATCGGTCAGCAAGGAGTACTTAGCCTTCGAAGGTGGTCCTCCGATCTTCAGACAGGATTTCACGTGTCCCGCCCTACTTAATACGTCCTTCAAAGCTTCCCATACGGGGCTGTCACCCGCTATGGCTGCGTTTCCCAACGCATTCTGGTCACTTATCAGGCTCGGCTGGTCCCCGTTCGCTCGCCGCTACTAGGGGAGTATCAATTGATTTCCTTTCCTCCGGGTACTTAGATGTTTCAGTTCCCCGGGTTTGCTCTTCAAACCCTATGTATTCAGGTAAGAAGTACCTGGTTAAGCCGATTATAAATTGCCGAAGCAATTATAACCAACTTTCAGGTGGGTTGCCCCATTCAGAGATCCGTGGATCAAAGCTTATTCTCAGCTCCTCACGGCTTATCGCAGAGTATCACGTCTTTCATCGCCTCTTGCTGCCAAGGCATCCACCAAACGCCCTTCTCGCGCTTGATTTGATCCAGTAAGAGCAAGGCTTTGTATTCGTCCTACCGCCTTTCGGCTACTTGAGGACAGATACGACCCCGCTGGTTCACAGGGTTGCCTGGATGATCTTTGCCGATGCATCCGTCTTACTGGCTCAAAAGCATACTATTTTCCCGCCCTCGCTGTGCGAGGACTATTGGTGCAATCCGTAGATCGCACCGGGTTAGTGTACTTGACTTGGACAACGATTGCTCGTTTCAGAAGGGATATCTCAGATCGCGCCGGCTAGACGGACCTAAAACCTTCCACTGATCGGCTTGGATCCATGCCTTGCGGCACATCACCATCCGGTGGAACCAACTGAGGTTTACCGCTCACGCGCGGCAACCAAGCAATGTTGATTGATTATCTCTATACGATGTCAATTCCCGGCACGTTCGAAGAACGTGTCCGGAGCGGAAATAGGCGACTTTCGAAGAAAGTCTGCCGATCCGCTCATCCGATTGGATGATCCAACACTTTATTCAAGTGCTCGATGATCAAATCGGTATTTCCTGAGAATGGTGGGTCGAGGAGGACTTGAACCTCCGACCTCACGCTTATCAGGCGTGCGCTCTAACCACCTGAGCTACCGACCCATTCTCGTGGACCCAGACCAAGTGGTGGAGCCTAGGAGGATCGAACTCCTGACCTCCTGAATGCAAATCAGGCGCTCTCCCAGCTGAGCTAAGGCCCCATGCTTTGGAACACTGCGCCATAAGCGCAGGACCTATTCTGAAGAGATATGAGGACGACCCGGGTCCGTCTGATGTTGCTCCGGCAAAGGTACCGGAGCGTTGCTAAGTGTATCATGAGAAAGACAAGTCTTTCTGACTAGATACATCCTTAGAAAGGAGGTGATCCAGCCGCAGGTTCCCCTACGGCTACCTTGTTACGACTTCACCCCAGTCGCTGATCCTACCGTGGTCCGCTGCCTCCCGAAGGTTAGCGCACGGCCGTCAGGTAGAACCAACTCCCATGGTGTGACGGGCGGTGTGTACAAGGCCCGGGAACGTATTCACCGCGTCATGCTGTTACGCGATTACTAGCGATTCCGACTTCATGGGGTCGAGTTGCAGACCCCAATCCGAACTGAGATATCTTTTGGGGATTAACCCACTGTAGATACCATTGTAGCACGTGTGTAGCCCAACCCGTAAGGGCCATGAGGACTTGACGTCATCCACACCTTCCTCCCGCTTATCACGGGCAGTTTCCCTAGAGTGCCCAGCCGAACTGCTGGCAACTAAGGATGTGGGTTGCGCTCGTTGCCGGACTTAACCGAACATCTCACGACACGAGCTGACGACAGCCATGCAGCACCTGTCACCGCGTCCCCGAAGGGAACCATCGATCTCTCGATGTAGCGCGGGATGTCAAGGGTTGGTAAGGTTCTGCGCGTTGCTTCGAATTAAACCACATGCTCCACCGCTTGTGCGGGCCCCCGTCAATTCCTTTGAGTTTTAATCTTGCGACCGTACTCCCCAGGCGGAATGCTTAATCCGTTAGGTGTGTCACCGAACAGTATACTGCCCGACGACTGGCATTCATCGTTTACGGTGTGGACTACCAGGGTATCTAATCCTGTTTGCTCCCCACACTTTCGCACCTCAGCGTCAGTATCGAGCCAGTGAGCCGCCTTCGCCACTGGTGTTCCTCCGAATATCTACGAATTTCACCTCTACACTCGGAATTCCACTCACCTCTCTCGAACTCAAGACTGGGAGTTTTGGAGGCAGTTCCAGGGTTGAGCCCTGGGATTTCACCCCCAACTTTCCAATCCGCCTACGCGCGCTTTACGCCCAGTAATTCCGAACAACGCTAACCCCCTCCGTATTACCGCGGCTGCTGGCACGGAGTTAGCCGGGGTTTCTTTACCAGGTACTGTCATTATCATCCCTGGCGAAAGAGCTTTACGACCCTAAGGCCTTCATCACTCACGCGGCATGGCTGGATCAGGCTTGCGCCCATTGTCCAAGATTCCCCACTGCTGCCTCCCGTAGGAGTCTGGGCCGTGTCTCAGTCCCAGTGTTGCTGATCATCCTCTAAAACCAGCTATAGATCGTAGGCTTGGTAGGCCATTACCCCACCAACTACCTAATCTAACGCGGGCCGATCCAAATCCGATAAATCTTTCCCCCGAAGGGCGTATAAGGTATTACTCACCGTTTCCAGTGGCTATTCCTTAGATCTGGGTACGTTCCCACGCGTTACTAACCCGTCCGCCGCTCACCCGAAGGTGCGCTCGACTTGCATGTGTTAGGCCTGCCGCCAGCGTTCGTTCTGAGCCAGGATCAAACTCTCAAGTTGAAAAGCTGTTACCAGCTTATCCTTGACGTTCGAACCTCTGCACATCTCCAATACTTCACCGGTGCTTTGGGGGCCCCGGCTATGTCCACCCGGCTAGGAACGGACACATATTGGAAGTCATCTGTTTGATTGTGCTTCAGGTTTCATCAGAAACCGAAAGCCGCTCAAACAGTGAAGCTGACACTGGATCATCGAGCCGAAACCCTACCAGCGTTGATATGCAGCGTTTGATCCATCGAATGAACCAAGGTCGCCCACATATCTCTTCAGATACCATCAATGTCAAAAAGCGCAGAGACAAAAACCAGACCGAAGCGCCCTAAACTTTACGGCGCGCCCGCCTGATACATGCCTCTAATGTCTGCTTCCCTTCCCCTCAGTGC
>NZ_RCTZ02000043.1 GCF_003667315.2 Tropicibacter alexandrii
AAGCCGGGATTGCCTCACCCAGCCATGCTGATGCCTCATCGAGGACGGACAGGATCGCATGTCCGAGGCCTCGCAACACCCCTTCGCGCTTTTCGACATCCTGCTCCCGATTTTCCAATACCTCCTCAGAGGCGCGCAGAGCGGCCTCTGAGGCCCTCAAGCGCGCCTCGCGCCCCTCGACAGCCAAAACACGCCTATCGGCCTCAGCGGCCCGCTCTGAGGCCCTGCGCGCCCCACCCTCAGCCCGGACCCGCTTCCGCTTAGCCACCTCGGCCCGGTCTTCCAGGGTTTTGACCTCGCCCGTGAGACGGTCATGCTTGGCCTGGAGCGCCTCCAGCTCACCTTGGCGGGCTTCGAGATCCCGGACACGGTCCGAGAGCCGATCGCGATAGACCCGCAGCCGCTTGACCTTGGCCGCGGTCAGCTCCCGATCCGCCGCTTCCGCCTCCAGCTTGGCGACCCGGCCCTGCATCTCCTCGACCCGAGTCTCCAACTCTGGGAGATCCGCCTGAAGGGCCTCCCGTTTCTGTTCGAGAGCTTGGATCTCCAGCGGCAGATCGTGATGCAACTGGCGCACCGACTTGTGGACCGTGGCGGCGTAATCCTCCCCCGCGGCCAGCCGGTCATATTTGCGATTACCGCGCTCGATGCCTTCGCAGTGACGGGACATGACCTCGAAGACCAGATCCTGCAGCTCGATCATCAGAGCGGGCCGTGTAGCCTTGGCCAGAGGGATCCCGGCCCGGTTACAGGCCCGGAGTTCGAAATGGGCGTGGATGGCGCTTTCATCGCAATGGACCATCAGCGCCTCCAGGGATGTGTCCAGCCGTTCCGCGACGGCCTGCGCGAGTTCCCGGAAGGCCGCATCCTGCTGTTCGATGGTGAGCGCCAGGAACATCTCCTGGGCTTCCGTCCCGAAGGTCACGATCCCCGCAGTGACCACAGCCGCGTTGCTCTTCATGGCTCTTTTGGCCCCACGGGCTGTCCGGAGCGCCAGAACCTCATCCCTGATCTGCGAGACAGGGCGGGGTTCCATCAGGGGCCTGTTCAAGCTTTTCCGAGCAGGATCCACGTATTTGGGCTGAGGGCCAATCCGGAAATCATGGCGTCTCTGGCCATAAGCCTGGGACAGGGACTTTCCCTCCAGCCGCACGGAAGCGGCGCGGGGGTTCCCACCGGTGAGATCTTCGGGGCGAATGTTCAGGGGTTCGGTGCTCATACCCCCAAAGATCGCCGACCCACATGAAAATCCAAAATCCGGACTTTCGAAAATCCCTGTTCATGATAGGATAATCGAATAACAAAATGGCAAATTATCGTTTATTCATAACCTACTAGCCATAAACACCCCCCCGATGGGGTCTGTTTATGGCTCTCCGGCGAAGAGGGTTGCTGCGCCCCTCTTTCGAAACTCCCAACCGAAGGGACCAGCCCCTTTCGAAACCCCAGAGCCGGACATGGTCCGGACAGAATGGCCGCATTCTGCACCTTCAAAGCCCCGCAGCTTCCCGGAGTGCGTCGTTCATCCGGGTTTGCCACCCCGGACCGGACGCCTTGAACCGAGCCACGATCTCCGGATCGAGCCTCAGCGACACCGCCACCTTTGGGTTCTCCGCCTTAGGACGGCCCACAGCGTTTCTGCGCATGGCTTCCGCCAAGGCTGGAAACACCTCAGCAAACGGCTTGGCTTGGCTGATCTGCTCATCCGTGACTTCTGGCGCTTCCGGATCGCTGGCGATCATTCGCTGGATCTGCTCTTCGGTCAGGTGCTTTCGGGTCATAGCAGGGTCCTCTCCTTCCGACTGGCAGGGCGCATCGAGATCACGGACACCCCTTCGATGCCCAGGGTGGCAAACACCACAGCGATCGTCCCATCCGCGAGATGCCCTATCGCCATGTGCCGATCGTCTCTCGCGGGAACCACGACCGAAGCCAGAAAGAACCCCTCATCGAGGTCACCGAAATCCAAGCCATGCTTGGCGAGGTTCGCTTGGCGCTTTGGCTCATCCCAGACGATCATCAACATAATTTTCGTATATACGAAAACAAGGCCATTATCAAGCATCGCCAACCCCTCTCTCCCAGCACGGCCAGAAATTGGCCGATCAGCCGACCATGAGGGGTGAAGTTTCGCTGAGTGTCGGGTGTCGAGTGTCGCGTGTCGCTTCGCTCCCCTCGACACCCGACACTGACACTGGGGGGCTAAAAATGGAGGTCCCGGAGGGTAAAAATGTAGATGCCGGAGGGTATGAATGGAGGTCCGGGAGGGTATGAATGGAGGTCCGGGAGGGTATGAATGGAGGTCCGGGAGGGGCGTATGGAGAGTTGACTATGGAGCAAGCAAACTTGTAACCTCCACTGATGAGGGAAATCACCGTTCCATCCAGCGCCGTCGCGCTCCGATCCGAAACGCCCCTGACGCCCGCCATGGTGTCGGCGGTCTGGGAAATCGCAGCCGCGCTGGACGAACAGCGCGTGCCCGCGACCGTTCCCAATTCCGTATGGCTGGAGGTGCCGACCCTACGCCTCCGGGGGGAGGGCAGCAGGGCCGACAATGTCTGGCTGCGGCAGTGCCTGGAGCGGCTGACTGGGGTGAAGCTGTCCGGAGAGCATCGCGGCGATCCTTGGGGGGCCGTCGTCCTGGCCGAATGGCACATCACCGAGGGCGGCAGCATGGCGCGCCTGCTGATCCCGCCCGCCGGGGTTCACGCCCTCCGCAGCCCGGCCAACTTCACGAAAATCGAGGCTGCAGCTGCTCACCGGCTGACCGGCCACGGACGGCAGCTCTACGCTCTCCTCGCAGACAAAAAACGCCTCGGGCGCCCTTACTGGATCTTCGACCTGGCCGAGCTGCGCGCGCTCATGGGAGTTGATGATCGCACAGCGTACGACGTTTGGGGACAGTTCAGCCGATGGGTCCTCAAGCCCGCCATCGACGCGATCAACGACTACGGCACGGTCACGGTCAAGATGACCCCGGAAAAGCGCGGCCGATCAGTCCATGCCGTCCGCTTTGACTGGCATTGGAAGGACCCGCACGAAGCCTCGGAAACCGCGGCCGAAAACGACCGCCACAGCGCCGCGCGTCGAAAAGCACAGGAAACCTCCGGAGCTCCGCCGATCATCGAAGACACGCCTCAGGGTGATCCGGCCCGGGAGTGGTGGAATGGGCTGACGAACGCAGAACGGGAGATCTGGGGCGACAGGGCGGGCCGGACATTCGAGGCCGGAGGGCGCCAGATCACCCGGAACGAGCGCGATTTGGCCCGTGCCGCCTATGATATTTTCACCACAGATCCCCCTGGGAGCCAGTCGAAAACACGGAAAATTCCAGAGACCGTCCATTTGGAACGAGACAAGACCCCATGAGATACACTCTCGGACAGGCGGCAAAAGCCACCGGAAAGAGCAAGACGACAATCCAGAGGGCCGTCTCGACCGCGCCGCTGGTGGCAGTGGTGATGCGTGATAACCACGGGAACCGCGTACGCACCTGTTGCGGTGGCCGAACCGGCGTGTCGCAGGCGAACAATCGCACCACCCATAAAATCTTCACCATAACCCTGTGCCGGCTTCATTTCGTGAATTCGGCACAGGGTTGCGAAGCATAATGAAGTCAATAACGCTCCAGAGCGTCCCTCAGATTCTGCGCGCCAAACCTATCGACCAATCTGTCCAGCTCTATAAATATATCACCGCTGTATTCGGACGACAGCTGCTGATCATTTTCGCCCGCAATAGTGTAGTCACAAAATCTTGGCTTAGAATAAGGATTTCCAGATATCACGCCCCTATCAGGTATCACTTCATTATTCGGCCGCAAAATATTTATGGGATTTCCCTCCCATATTTCACCATCACTTGTTATAATGGACGTTACTGTAATATATACTCCACCCCTAACTCTGAACCCCCTTGGCACACCTATTCCCCAAGAAAAAGTACCGAGCAGTGGCGCTCCGAGTTGCCCCTCAACAACAAGTCTTTGAAAACTTCCAAAGCCTCCAAAAGAGTCAATGGTTGCGACCACCACTTCAGCGGATAAAATACTTTCAGAATCAAAATCAAACTCGATAATAGCACTTGGTGTGCTTGGATGGTAAACACAGTCTGTCAACTCTCTATCGCCTGCAACTTGAACCTCTCCATACACACGATTCATCCCCGCCTCATCGAGCATAAATACCCTCGCGCTATGAATTTGTGCTGGCGCGCCAATCGCTTCAACCGCGCGAACCTCATGCAAAGTTGCCGAAAGATTGTATTCATTATTTAAAAGCAAATTAACCGGCACTGAGTTATTAAAATCTTCCCCCAATACTGGCCCAGAGGTGATTAATGTTGCCACTGAAATGGGCAGTATGTATTTCATCAAACCACCAACTTTTAATCCGTTTTTCATTTTTTCACCACCACAGCACTGTATCATGAACCGAATTGTGAAGCGGGACCAACCCATGCGACAAAACCCTCAGGTATTTTATCTGGCCCGGTAACCTCTGTACAAAAATCAATTCTCCATGCATCACCCATAGATGACTTTGCCATGGAAGAAGCGTCTTTCTCTGATTCAGCGTAGAAAAATCCAATTTTTATTGGCTCTACATCTTCAGTATTTTCGAACACTTCAATTTTCCACAATTTCATCTTCTTCTCCACAGGTGATCATCTGTCCTTCACACTATCAAAAAAATTATCTCATCATAGATCAAAATGCCAAAGCAATCGAATGAGCTAGAACCCTGGCCCTTCATCCTCGAGATCGTATCTCTCCGGCTCCGGCCTGAGCCGTTCGAGCGCCCTACGCAGGGCCGGCACGGCATCCCGGACAGAAGCCGGGATTGCCTCACCCAGCCATGCTGATGCCTCATCGAGGACGGACAGGATCGCATGTCCGAGGCCTCGCAAC
>NZ_RCTZ02000044.1 GCF_003667315.2 Tropicibacter alexandrii
GAAGTTCTGGCAGGCTTGATCACCCGCCACGATACGCCGCCCTCTCAAACCCCGTCACCCAGTTTCACGCATAGCTCATTCAGGACCACCTCTTACGACAATTTCGACCTCTCTCGTTGAGTTGACGAAGATTGATCGCGCATGGAACAAACGAGCAGGACGAGAAATACGTTCGAAAAACTTTGTTCAGCAGCCTGCTCAGCACAATGATCCCCAAAGTGAACCCTTCACGGCGGGAGTTCTGCGACAACGCCCACTCGAGCAACGTTTGCATGTTGCCGCTTCAGAGAGTTCACCCTCGGGCGTCACAGGTTACCACGCGGTTCAAAACCCTGCGACGAACCCACTATTGATACGAATGAGCCCCCCCACTGGAGGCTTAAACGGCACGTAAGTACCTGATTTATATCAAAGCACACACATTTCGCGCCACAAGATATATTGATATGCGAATGGATGGTTTTCTATCCTAAAGAGTAAGTTGCTCACCGCGATGGCGTAGCCTAATCGTCCCCGTGTAGTTTTGACCAGTCAAACAAAAAATGGCCCCAACGGCAAACACTCACACCAACTAGCCAGGCACTACCGTGAAAATCAGCAATCTAAAAGAAGTCCCACACAGTGGGCTACGGGTTCTTGTCGCCGATGATCATCGGCTTGTAAGCGAAGCTGTTGCGACAATTTTGCAAAATCACGGCTTCGAAGCCGAGATCTTGAGTTCATACTATGAATTGGAGGAGGCGCTATCATCTGGCGCACAGTTCGATATCGTATTGCTGGACATCGACATGCCCGGAATGGTTGGTGTTGCATCGCTTCGAGAGATTTTGGAAACTGGACAAGTGGGTCAAGTTCTACTGTTCAGCGGGTCCATTGACCCAGGGACCGCACTTCAGGCGCGGTCCGCTGGCGCCGCTGGGGCTATTCTCAAGACGACCTCGCTTGCTGCTCTGCCAAGCATCCTTAGGTTTGTTGCCGCCGGTGAAGAGTATTTCCCTGCCTCGATGGTTGCGCAGATAAGTCAACGTCAAACAACTTTGAACGACTTATCCGAAGATGAGAAAGAGGTCTTGAAGTTGGTTGCCTCCGGAAGCTCCAATAAGGAGATTTCCTACAATTTGAATGTCGCAGAGTCAACTATTAAAATGCATATCAGAAACATTTTTCGTAAAACGGGCTGTAAGAATAGAGCTCATGCTGCTGTTTTTGCGAAAGAGCACAATCTAACTGGCGACGGCTAATGCCACTTTTTCGCTTTCTATTGCGGAGCGAGAATTGGGCCTGTTGCGTATTTGTTCCGCTTCAGCTGATCATTTAACCGACTGCTGGCAAGAGGTTTATGGAACGTATTTCTCGTCCTGCTCGTTGGCCCCTGGCGCGATTAGGGTCAGGATGCATTGATTTCGCGCGAATAGCATGATTCACGGCTGCGAAAACGGAGCGGTGACATGAGCGATCTCTTCTGGCTGACCGCCGCGCAGATGGCGCGCCTGCCCCCTTTCTTCCCGAAGTCCCTCGGCAAGCCTCGTGTTGATGACCGGCGTGTGTTGATCGGGATCATCTTCATCAATCGCAATGGCTTGGGTTGGCGGGATGCGCCGAAGGAGTGTGGTCCGCATAAGACGCTCTACAGCCGGTGGAAGCGGTGGAGCGAGAAAGGCATCTTCGCCCGGATGATGGCAGGTCTGGCCGCTGAGCACGGCGAAGAGAAGACCGTGATGATCCCCTCTCGGGACATCACTCCGTGATGCCCTGCCGAGCAGTGGACGCGACATATCTCAAGGCCCATCGAACGGCGACCAGAATGGCCGCGAAGTAAGGAGGATCAGGAATTGATCCGGGGGATCAATTCCCCGACGAACGGGGGCGTGATCGTCTGATCGGTCGAACCAAAGGCGGCATGAACACCAAGCTGCATGCCATCTGCGACAGTCAGGGACGACCGATCGACCTGTTCGTCACCGCCGGACAGCTCAGCGATTACATCGGCGCACGCGCATTGCTCAGCGGCCTGCCAAACGTTGAATGGCTGCTCGGGGATCGGAGCTACGACGCTGACTGGTTCAGAGAAGCTTTGCAGGACAAGGGGATACGCGCCTGTATCCCTGGCCGGAAGAAACGCAAGACACCGGTCAAATACGATAAGCGCCGATACAAGCGGCGCAATCGCATCGAGATCATGTTCGGAAGACTCAAAGTCTGGAGGCGTGTGGCAACCCGCTATGATCGGTGCCCGAAGGTCTTCCTTTCGGCCATCGCCCTCGCCGCACTCGTCATCTACTGGTTATGAATCCTGAGCCTAGTCAAGATGTCAGAGGTTTCATTTTTATCTATTTAAAAACAATAGCTTGCGCATTTTTTTTCGTTGGGGTGTGAATAGGTTCGTGTGCACTGGTACTGCGCGGAGTTTTCGATGTATCTAACTCAAGCAACGAGTGGCTCTCAGCTTTGATTGATTTTCAGATTCAATGGCTCAAATGCCAAGTGATCTGGAATGATTGAATGAAATACGCCGACGGATGCTTGCACCGGCGGTTAGGGACAGAAGAGACGAGTATGTCGCAGACATTACGATTTGATAAGTCGGAGTGGTTCAATGTCATCGAGCATTTGGATAATCTTGAGGTAGTCGCAGATGTTTGGGCCGAAGAGATTGAGCAGCGCATTCCGTCGAAGAACTTGGATTTTGTGAAAGAGACCTTTTTGCGCGCTGGCCTGAAGGCTTACCGCGCATCGATCGGCAGTTCGGTTATCGCAAAACAAGTGTGGAGTGCATCAGGATATTCAAAATCCACTTTCCATCGAACGTTTGATTCTTTTGGGAGCTATCAGTTGAGACTGTATCACTTTCTTTGTGATACTGCGATCGACGCATTTCAAGACTACTTGAACGGCCGAGATCGGACACCTGAAGAGTTCTGCCGATTTTCTAGGGACTGCATATATAGCTCCCACCTTGCCGTCCCGAGCCGACTCGTGGCGGAAGTGTATCGGTTAAACTCTCCTATATCACCTCTAGATTTTCATCCATATGTGCCGCGAACTGCCGAAGTTATGCACGAGTACGTTCGGTGTCGGCGGCACCTTGGCTATCGAGAGTTTTCCAAGGAGGGACTGTGCGAGGTTCTTCGCACGCTCGACTACGATATTCTTTTCAGCAAGGTAAACGATGGTGGCTCTTTTCCAAGCGAGGAGCAGGCTTTGCGACTGGAACGAATGCTGCTTGCCTACCTGACGTGACTGCAGCGGCTAGAGAGATCCAAGTGAAGAGACAAAGTTCAAGGAGCGTTTAAAATGGTACGTTATACAAGTCATGTGAATCGCAGTTTCGCGATTTTTTCATTGATGGCTGTAGCTAGTTGCGGAACCGTATGGAAAGATATCCACTACGACAAAAAGATTGAACAGGAATGGTTGTTGTCTTCGCGCAGTGCGACCTTTACGTCATTTGACTTCATAGGACCAATTGAATGGGACTAGGTCATGTTGACAAATGGCGCACCCAGAGGCGCATCGACGTTATGTCGATGAAACCCAGGAAGCTCTACGCAGTCTTGTCGTAGCGGGTAGCGACGAGGCGGGCGTTCTTCAGCTTTTTGAAGAACCGTTTGACCAGGTTGCGCAGACGATGCAGGGACCGGTCGGCGGCTACACGCTTCTTTCGTTATTTACGCATCCCTTGCCCGGCAGGGCATCGCGAACCGATGTCCCGAGAGGGGGATGACGGGCAACACATCGCGTTCGTCCATGGATATGCGAATGCTGTCAGCGTCATAGCCTCGGTCAGCCAGTAGGACGCTCGGGGTCGGCAGGTTGTCTGCCATGACCATGTCGAAACCAAG
This sequence comes from Tropicibacter alexandrii, assembly GCF_003667315.2. Classification (GTDB taxonomy): domain Bacteria; phylum Pseudomonadota; class Alphaproteobacteria; order Rhodobacterales; family Rhodobacteraceae; genus Tropicibacter; species Tropicibacter alexandrii. Next base: position 3,843 of record NZ_RCTZ02000044.1, read on the forward strand.
ATAATCGGAGGTTTGCCCCGCGGTGACCTCGGCCCTCATGGGTAGTCCGTTCGCCGTTGTGCTTGAACCAATTGCGCATCAATGGCTCACCATTGACGAGGAGTTGGATCTTGGTCGTGAAGCCACCCCTTAAGCGGCCCAAACCCTGTCGCGGAATCCCCTTTTAGCACCCGCTGCCGGATGATGGGCGCGAACCACGGTGCTGTCCGCTGCCCGGCAGGCGGCTTTGCCGCCGAGAGGAATCATTAGCAGTGCGTGCGGGACCGCGCCGCGTTCGTTCAGGGCGTCCAATATCTGCTCCCAGAGCCTTGCCAGCGTCCAAAGCTGGAACTGGCGGTAAGAGGTGGCCAGGGAAATCTGAACAGTCGGGATAAGTGGATTTTCCGCGCAAGAGCAGCATGATGCTGCAAGCGAGGAGAAGAAACGCCGTGAAGTCACGGTCCAGCAGGTTTGGCGCGATGTTGAACGTATGATCGCTGTCTGTGCGTCGTCGGGGAAATGATCCCCCGGATCATTTCCTGACCCTCCTCCACCTTGAACTTGCGCGTTCTTTCAACGGTGATCTCGTTTTCGCGCATCCGCTGCCTGCGGCTGGCAGGTCGGCTACTGAAAGCCCGAAATCCGGTGACGTCCCCGGGCGTGGTGTAGCTGGCGGTGGCCATCGGGTTTCCCGGTAGGGTCGGGTTGCGAGAACCAAC
>NZ_RCTZ02000045.1 GCF_003667315.2 Tropicibacter alexandrii
CCCTCCCCCTCTCCAGATCGGGCATGAAGGCCTGTAGGGCCTCGTGGAGGGCCGTCTGTAGGTCCCTGAGGACCCCACGCCCCATATGGGTGGATAGGGGCTGTCCGTCGACGTCATAGCCGCAGAGGCTGAAATGCGCGTGCTTGGCGGTCTCATCAAGGTGGAGAACCAGACCAGACACTGAGGTCCTAAGATCGGCTGCCATGCGCTCTACAGCGGCTCTCAGGGCCTTCTCCTGCCCATCTGGACCCAGAGCCTCGAACATCTTCTGCGCTTCGACTCCGAAGCCGATGATGCCAGCGACTGCGATCCCGGCGTTGCTCTTCATCGCCCGGGCCATGTCCCGCTGGTCCCTGCGCTCTTTGGCGAGCCTCTTCAGCTCTGCGGAGGTCATGGGTTGGATGAAGACCCGGTTGGGCTCAGGCGGGTCCGGATTGACGTAGGCCGGCTGCGCTCCGATGCGCAAATCATGGCGCCTTTGATTGGCGTATCCTTGGGCGTCCCGGATCTCGACCCGGACCATAGCGGCCCTGGAGTTTGCCTTGCGTTCGTCATCCTTGAGGTGTGTGAGGGTCATGATGGAAACTCCTGTTTCCATCATGATCACCGCAGGGCGTGAAAAAACCTAAACCGCCGGTTCGTACATTTCGCGCGCGGAGAGGATAGCCCTCGTAAGGTCTAACCTACTAGGACATAACTGCGTTATCTCCTATCCGGCGAAGAGGGCTGCTGCGCCCCTCTTTCGAAACTCCCAACCGAAGGGACCTCAGCCCCTTTCGAAACCCCGGCTGCGCACTCCGTTTGCCTTGGTCCCGGACAGGTTCCGGGACGGCTTATAGCCCTGACGACGCCTGTCCGGACATACCGACGATACCCTGTACAGCGGCATCGACACCCGACACGATCGTGCCGGTGTTCACAGCGCCAAGAGCCGTGGTGGACAGGTTGCCGATCGACCCATTGACCTGGTCAAGCACGTTGTTGATCGACCCGTTCACCGCCGAGGCATTATGCGCCACGTTGAGCACCAGCGCGCCCGTATCGGCAGCCCCACCAATCTGCGCCACAGCGGCCGAGATCGCCCGGGTGGTCGTGGTGCCTGCCTCATCCACAGCAGAGTTCACCCCAAGCGTGATCTCACCCGTGTTCACGGCACCGAGCGCTGTCGTGGCCATGTCGCCAAAGTCAAGCGTCGGCATCTCCCATTCCGTCGCAGACGTCAGCCCCGCAAGCGCCTCCTGCGTCGAGCCGTCCACCCCAACAAGCACGTTGTTGATAGAACCGTCGATGGTGGTAAAAATGGGGGCCTGATATGTATCTATGCTTGTCACATTCAACTCCAGATACACTAACCCATTGATACTCGTAGTGTCCTGGTCAATGACCTGATCAATTAAAACCCCGTTGATACCAACCAACGAATAAGTGTCTGGACTATAGTTTGCATCGACCGGGTCTATGCGCCCATCCGAATGCAGGATGAGATGGTCTGTCAGGCCTGTGGCTGCGGCCATCAGGGGAATTTGGCCTGTATCCGGAAAGGCACTCCGGGGAATGTCGTAAGAGTTCCCGTTCCCATCCGATATAGTTGCGACTATCGTTCCCGGATCTGCTGTGGTGAAATCTGAGGACACATCCTCCACGATATTTCTCGACCTAGTTTCGCTTAGCAGAGTGCTCTCAGCAATGTTCGCATACGTTCCGTTGATCCGAGCGAGGTTGGATGCACCGTCGATCTGTTCGAGTACACGCTCAAGAACGGACTGTGCCGAAGCGGTGCCAGACGCAGCGATCAACGCTGCAAAGGAAGCCGCAAACAGGCGCATCCAGGGATTCTCCAAAGTACAGCCATGATCCTATGGCAGCTTTTCGGAAGTTTATCCAAGGAAAACCATACTTACATCACCGTTGGCCGTTCGGGGATTGAGAGGCGCCGAGACGGTTCCAAAGACCTCAAAATCACCCTGAATGGGGTCTGATGCCGGATGGATGGGGCCGAATCCTACGCTAAGGCGAAGTTTTGGCCGAATTTCGCTACAGCGTCCTGTAGGCGGTCGGTCTTGTCATCTTCACCATGGCCACCAGCGTCGGCGCCTCGATGGCGCGGCCAGCAGGGCGGTTGCTTGTTGCTTCCATGCGTCCCGGTCGGCCCGCACTTCGTCCAGAGCTTCGCGTTCCCGGTCGAGCGCCGCCCGTAGCGCAGCATTCTCGGCCTCCAGAGTGGCGGTTCTAACCTGTTCCGTTGACGGTACCGCACTGACCCATTCGGAGCCTAGTGGGGTTCCGATGTGGAATGCCCGCGTCAGTTCTGCCCCGTCTATCGAATAGCTGCCATCATCACGGCGTATCGCGCTCAGTTTCCCTGATTTAATGGCTCTGTTGATCGTGGACTTGCTCTTTCCTGCGATCTTCGCTGCCTGTGTCAGAGAAAGTTCCGACATAGTTCCGCGCCGCGTCATTTTGGTCGTTCCGAGTGTTCGGCAAATGCTTCGCGGGCAATGTCGGCCTCTCGGCGTGGTGCCGTGAATATCTTACCGCCCGGGCCTTCTGTTCGCAGTACGCGGCCCACACGATCCGCCCATTCCTCCCGCTCGGCATTGCGGAGCTTGCCCCACCATGTCAGCGCGGGTTCGGTCTGCTCCTCGTCCTCGATGATTGGCGGAGCGCCGTTCGATGCCTGTTCCTTGCGTCGGGCCGCGCTGTGACGCTCATTCTCGGCCACGGTCTCGGTGGCCTCGTGCGGGTCTTTCCATTGCCAGTCGAAGCGGACAGCGGCGACCGATCGACCTGATTTCACGGGGGTCATCTTCACACGCACAGTCCCGTAGTCATTGATTGCCTCAACGGCCGGTGTGAGGACGCGCTTTGCCAGCTGCGCCCATACATCATAGGACCGCTTGTCATCGACTCCGAGCAGGCCGCGCAAGTTGTCCAGGCCCCATTGGGCATAGGGTTCGCGCTGGCGCTTGCGGTCTGCCAGTAAGGCGTAGAGCCGACGGGCGTGAGGCGGCAGGCGATGCGCCGCCGTGGTCTCGATCTTTACGAAGTTGCCGGGGCTGCGTAGGGCGTGGACGCCGGCGGGCGGAATCAGGATGCGGGCTTTGCTGCCGCCCTCGGTGATGTGCCACTCAGCCACCAACACAGCACCCCATTCACCGCCTCGGTGCTGGCCCGTCAGTTTGAGGCCTGTCATCCGCTCAAGACACTCACGCAGCCAGACATTGTCCGGGCGGGCTTCCGGGCCGCGCAGGCGTGTGGTCGGGATCGTCAGCCAGACCGCGTTCGGCACATTGGCGGGGACGCGCTCCTCATCGAGGATGGCAGCAATCTCCCACAGCGCGGAGACCATGGCCGGGGTGAGCGGCTTTTCGGCCCGAAGGGCAAGAGCGGCAGATGACACGGCGATTTGTTCCATAAGTGGACGTTACACATTAACTATGTCCACAGTCAATGTGTCCACACACCCCTCCGGCGTGTCCACTCATACACTCCGGCGTGTCCACTCATACACTCCGGCGTGTCCACTTTTACCCTCCGGCGTGTCCACTTTTACCCTCCGGCGTGTCCACTTTTGGCCTACAGTGTCAGTGTCCAGTGTCAGGGGAAGGAACAGACACTGACACTGACACTGGACACTGACGGGACACGAAGGGGGTTCTGGTGGCGCGGTAGCGCCCAGAAGCCTGAGGCCGGAGCTTCTGGCTAATGCCTGATTGCTGAGAGTGGATCAGTGCGAGGGGTCACCGGCACCTGCCGCCTCAAGGCGCGGGTTCCTCTTCGATCTCATCAGGTGGGACCTCTTTGAAGAACGCTTGCTGCTCTGGCTCTGGCAGAGCAGTGACCTTGCCCCGCACATCGTCCCACCAGAGCGCAACCCACTCCAGGGCAGGGCGCAGGTGTTTCCAGAGTGGCTTGAGGCGCTCAGCTGAGGGAGAGCCCTCCCCGACTTTCCACTTTCCCTGATCGTTCTGATACAGCCCCCCCGTAATCACCGCTGCGGCCGCCTGAGCGGCCACTGAGGCGGCTTCATTGATCGCGGCTACCCCACCCGTCTCCAGGTCCTTCATGCGGCTCTCAGCCGCCTCTGCGCGGCTCTCCGCGCCTTTTTGCGCCTCTAGGGCCTGGTCCCGCGCCGCTTCAGCAGCACCCTTCGCTGCCTCGACCCTCTCCAGAGCTATGATCTGAGCCTCCAGCCCTTCGACCTTCCCCTCGGCTTCTGACGCCCGACGTTCGTAGATCTCGGCGTTTTTCAGAGCCTTTTCTGCACGATCCTCGTCTTGCTCGGCCTTCGCTCTGGCCTTTTCGGCCCGAACCTCGTTTTTCAGGATTTTTTCTTTGAGCTCGGCGAGCTCCTGGCGCTTCGCCTCGATCTCCAGGGGCAGGTCGGTGTGAAGCTCTGCTACGGACCGGTTCACGAGCTCATGAGGAGCCGCTCCGGCCTCTGCGCGAGCCTTCCGCGCCCTCCCCCTC
>NZ_RCTZ02000046.1 GCF_003667315.2 Tropicibacter alexandrii
ACGGCGGAGTATTTGAACTCTGGGATTTTGCCGTAGGGGTCGAGGGCGGCGTTTGTGAGGATGTTGGCGGCGGCTTCGACATAGGCGAAGGGCAAAAACACCATGTCGGGCGAGACCGCGCGGTCGGCGCGGGCCATGACCTCGACCTCGCCGCGGCGGGTGATCAGGCGGACCATGCCACCCGGCTCCACACCCAAATCCCGCAGGGTCGCGGGGTGCAGCGAGCAGTTCGCCTCGGGCTCGACCGCGTCCAGCACCGTCGCGCGGCGGGTCATCGAGCCGGTATGCCAATGCTCCAGCTGGCGGCCTGTGGTCAGCACCATCGGGAAGCGCTCGTCCGGGACCTCGGCGGGTGGGGTCACCCTTGCGGGCGCAAAGCGCGCACGACCCGCCCGGCGCGGGAAGCCATCGGCGAACACCACCGCCTGACCGGGGTCCTCGGGGCTGTTGCACGGATAGGTGATGGCGCTTTCGCGCTCCAGCCGTTTCCACGTGATGTGATGCAGGCTGCGCATCGACATCTTCATCTCGTCGAAGACCTCGCGCGGGTCGTCATAGTCCCAATCCAGACCGACGCGGCGGGCCATCTCGACGATGACCTCCCAATCCTCGCGCGCCTCGCCCGGGGCTTGGGCGGCCTTGCGGGTGATCTGCACCTGACGGTTGGTGTTGGTCACGGTCCCGGATTTCTCGGGCAGGGCGGCGGCGGGCAGGATCACGTCGGCATAGTTCGCCGTCTCGGTCAAAAAGATGTCCTGCACGACGAGATGATCGAGCGCGGCCAAGGCCTTGCGCGCGTGGTCCACATCCGGGTCGGACATGGCGGGGTTTTCGCCCAGGATATACATCCCCTTGATCTCGCCCCGATACACCCGATCCATGATCTCGACCACGGTCAGGCCCTTTTCGGCCTCGATTTCCGTGCCGCGCCAGATGTGCTTGAAGAGCGAGCGCACCTCGCCATCGGTGACGCTTTGGTAGTCGGGCAGGAACATCGGGATCAGGCCCGCATCGCTGGCCCCCTGCACGTTGTTCTGGCCGCGCAGTGGGTGCAGGCCGGAGCCGGGCTTGCCGACATTGCCGGTCAAGAGCGCGAGCGCGATCAGGCAGCGGGCGTTGTCGGTGCCGTGGATGTGCTGGCTGACGCCCATCCCCCAGAAGATCATCCCCGCCTCGGCATTGGCAAAGGTGCGCGCCACGCGGCGGATCTGCTCGGCCTCGATGCCGCAGAGTTCACTCATCCGTTCCGGCGTAAACGCCCGGATATGCTCGCGGAATTCAAAGAACCCCTCGGTGAAGCCCTCGATATAGGTGCGGTCATACAGCTTTTCCTCGACGATCACGTTCATGATCGCGTTCAGAAGGGCGACGTCCGTGCCGGGGCGGAACTGCATCATCTCGGCGGCGTGCCGCTTCATCGCGGTGCCGCGCGGGTCCATGATGATCAGCTTGCCGCCGCGCTTGGTGAACTGCTTGAAGAAGGTCGCGGCGACGGGGTGGTTTTCGGTCGGGTTGGCGCCGATCACGATCGCCACATCGGCATTCTCGATCTCGTTGAAGGTCGCGGTCACGGCGCCTGAACCCACGTTTTCCATCAAGGCCGCCACCGACGAGGCATGGCACAGCCGCGTGCAGTGGTCGACATTGTTGTGGCCAAAGCCCTGACGGATGAACTTCTGGAACAGATACGCCTCTTCGTTGGTGCATTTGGCGCTGCCAAAGCCCGCCACCGATTGCCCGCCAAAGAAGCTGCGCAGATCGGCCAGACCGTGCGCCGCCTTGTCCAGCGCCTCTTCCCAGGTTGCCTCGCGGAAGTGCGTCCAGGGGTTCGACGGGTCGACATTCAGGCCCTTTTCCGGCGCATCCTCGCGGCGGATCAGCGGCTTGGTCAGGCGGTGCGGGTGGTGGATGTAGTCAAAGCCGAACCGCCCCTTGACGCACAACCGCCCCTCGTTCGCGGGGCCGTTGATGCCGTCGACCTGCTTGATCTTGCCATCCTTCAGCTTGATCGAGACCTGACAGCCGACACCGCAGAACGGGCAGACGCTTTTGACCTCTTCGTCGAAGTCCTTGCTGTTGCCCTTTTGCTCGGCATCCACCGCCGTTGCGGGCATCAAGGCGCCGGTCGGGCAGGCCTGCACGCATTCGCCGCAGGCCACGCAGGACGACTCGCCCATCGGGTCGTCAAAATCGAAGACCGGGAAGGCATCATGCCCGCGCCCGCCCATGCCGATCACGTCATTGACCTGCACCTCGCGGCAGGCGCGCACGCACAGACCACACTGGATGCAGGCATCCAGATTGACGCGCATCGCGACGTGGCTGTCATCGAGCAGCGGGATGCGCTCGGCCTCCATCGTCGGGAAGCGGCTGTCGCTGACGCCCTGCGCATCGGCCATGTCCCACAGGTGGGAGCCCGCGTCGTGGGCCGCGTCGCGCTCCGGCTGGTCGGCCAGCAGCAGTTCCATGACCAGCGCGCGGGCCTTGGTGGCGCGATCCGAGTCGGTCTTGACCACCATCCCCTTGGACGGGTTGCGGCAGCAGCTTGCCGCCAAGGTGCGCTCGCCGTCGATTTCCACGACGCAGGCGCGGCAATTGCCATCCGGGCGATAGCCCTTCTGGTCCTTGTGGCACAGATGCGGGATGGTCTTGCCGTGGCGTTTCGCGACTTCCCAGATGGTCTCGCCGGGCTGGGCCGCGACCGCTTCGTCATCGAGGGTAAAGATCGTCAGATCGGGCAGGTTTCCGTCGGCCATGGCTCAGACCTCCTCGCCAAAATGTTTCATCACCAGCCGGATCGGGTTCGGCGCCGCCTGCCCCAGACCGCAGATCGAGGCATCGCCCATGACCTGGCACAGATCTTCGAGCAGCTCACCGTCCCACTTGTCCGCCTGCATCAGCTTGACCGCCTTTTCGCAGCCGACCCGGCAAGGGGTGCATTGCCCGCAGGACTCGCTTTCAAAGAAGCGCAGCATGTTCAGCGCCGCATCCCGCGCGCGGTCCTGATCGGACAGCACCACCACCGCCGCCGAGCCGATGAACGTCCCATGCGGTTGCAGCGTGTCGAAGTCGAGCGGCACGTCATGCATCGACGCGGGCAACAGGCCCGAGGACGGCCCACCGGGCTGATACGCCTTGAAGACATGCCCCTGCGCCATGCCACCGGCGGCCTCGATGATGTCGGTGATGGTCGAGCCGGCGGGCAGCAGGTACACACCCGGCTGCGCCACCCGCCCCGAGACCGAGTAGGAGCGCAGACCCGTGCGGCCGTTCTTCTCGGTGGTGTTCAGCACCTCCGGCCCCTCGCGCACGATGCGGGCCACCCAGTGCAGCGTCTCGATATTGTGGACCAGCGTCGGGCGGTTGAAGACCCCCACCTGCGCCACATAGGGCGGGCGCAGACGCGGGATGCCGCGCTTGCCCTCGATCGACTCGATCATCGCGGATTCTTCGCCGCAGATATAGGCCCCTGCCCCGCGGCGCAGGTCGATATAGCCGGGTTCGACGATGCCTGCGGCCTCAAGGGCGGCGATCTCCGTCGCCAGCAGCTTCAGCACGGCGGGGTATTCGTCGCGCATATACAGGAAACACTTCTCCGCCTCGACGGCCCAGGCCGCGATCAGCATCCCCTCCAGCATCAGGTGCGGCGTGCGCTCCAGCCAGTAGCGGTCCTTGAAGGTGCCAGGCTCGCCCTCATCCCCGTTCACCGCCAGGTAGCGCGGGCCGGGATTGGCCCGGACGAAGCCCCATTTCTTGCCCGACGGAAAGCCCGCCCCGCCCAGACCGCGCAGACCGGCCTGAAGCACGGTGTCCTGCACCGCTTCCCAGTCGCCGCTTGCGCGCAGGTCCAGCAGACGGTCATAGCCGCCGGTCGCACGATAGGCGTCGAAGCCCTCATAATCCGGCATGACCGGGTGCAAATCGCCGCCATCGATCACCGCCTGGATGGTCTCGGGCGTGGCGTTGTCCACATGGCGATGGCCGACCTCGACCACCGGCGCGGTGTCGCAGCGGCCCATGCAGGGCGCGCGCAGCACACGGACTTTCGCCGGGTCATGCCCCGCTTCCACAGCCGCCAGCAGCGCCTCGGACCCGGCCAGCTCGCAGGACAGCGAGTCACAGACGCGGATGGTCAGATCCGGCGGCGGCGTCTCGCCCTCGCGCACGGGATCGAAATGCGCGTAGAAGGTCGCGACCTCCCAGACCTCGGCCATGGACAGGCGCATCTCCTCGGACAGGGCGCGCAGATGGGCGGCGGAGAGATGCCCGTATGCGTCCTGAATGAGGTGAAGGAACTCGATCAGCAGATC
>NZ_RCTZ02000047.1 GCF_003667315.2 Tropicibacter alexandrii
CAGGGGCATCAGGTGGCGGGCAGCGTGCGCAGCCGCACGGGGCGCAACGCAGACACCGTCGCCGCGCTGGAGGCCCTTGGCGCCAAGATCGTCGAGATGGACGTGACCGACACCGCCATTACCGATGCCGGCGTGGCCCATGCGATCACCGCTTTGGATGGGCTCGACGTTCTGTTCAACAATGCCGGGATCGGCTCCTACGGCATTCAAGAGCTGATGTCGCCCGAGGATATGACCCGCGTCTTCGACGTCAACGTCATCGGCGTGCAGCGGGTCATGCGCGCCGCGCTGCCGCACTTCCGGGCGCAGGGGCGCGGCACGATTCTGTATACCTCCAGCCTGATCGGGCGCATCGCGACGCCGTTCTACGGCACCTATTGCGCCTCGAAATGGGCGCTGGAGGCCATCGTGGAATGCTACCGCACGGAACTGTCTGGCTTTGGCATCGAAAGCTGCATCATAGAGCCGGGCGCCATGCCCACGGCCTTCTTCGACGGAATGGTCACGCCGCAGGACCCCGCCCGCGAGGCCGAATATGGCGACTTCGCCGCCGTCCCGGCTCTGTCGGCGCAGGGCTTGGCGCAGATGCTGGAGGCAACGCCCGATCAACGCCCCGAGCGGATTGCCGAGGCCGTCACCGCCCTGCTGGCCTTGCCCTTTGGCGAGAAACCCTTTCGCACGGTCGTCGACCACACCGGCGTCGGCCCCGAAATCGAGCGCTACAACACCGCGCTGCATGACGTCACCCGCACCGTCCTGACCAATTTCGGCATCGCCGACATGCTGCGCCTCAACGCCTGAAGGAGCCTACCCATGCCCACCATCCTCATCACCGGCGCGTCCTCTGGCATTGGCCGCGCCACCGCGCTGCGCTTTCAGTCCGAAGGCTGGAACGTCATCGCCACCATGCGCGATCCGGCTGCCTCGGACCTTGGCGACCTCGACAACGTGCTGGTCACACACCTCGACGTGACGGATACCGCGTCGATCGAGGCTGCCGTCAACGCAGGCATCGACCGTTTCGGCGCCATCGACGTGCTGCTGAACAACGCAGGCTATGGGGCTTATGGCCCGCTGGAGGCGTTTTCCACCGACCGCATCCGCCGCCAGTTCGACACCAACGTGATCGGCCTTTTGGAGGTGACAAAGGCCGTCCTGCCGCACATGCGCGCGCGCCGCGCGGGGACCATCGTCAATATCTCGTCCATCGGCGGGCAGATCACCTTTCCGCTGGGCGCGCTCTATCACGGCACCAAGTTCGCCGTCGAAGGCCTGTCCGAGGCGCTGCATTATGAACTGGAGCCGCTGGGCATTCGCGTGCGCATCGTCCAGCCCGGCATGATCAAGACCGATTTCGGCGGGCGCTCCTTCGACTTTGCCATGGATGACAGCCTCGCGGATTATGCCCCCAGCGCCGCCGCCATGGGGCGTCTGTTCGGCAAGCTGGCCGCGAACCCGTCCTCGCCAGAGGTCGTGGCCGACGTGATCTGGCAGGCCGCCAATGACACCGGCGATCAACTCCGCTTCCGCGCCGGGCCTGACGCGACCGACCTGCTGGACCGCCGCAAGGCGCAGGACGACCCTACGTTCATCGCTGGCATCAAGGCGCTCATGGCCGAGCAATGCCCTAAACAGCCGAAGCGGCACGACGTCCGCTTCGGCACGCTGCGCTGCAGCAAGCGACCCTTGTGACGAAAGGCAGGTCAGGGCCGTCCTTTCAGGTGAGTGTCTACCCTTGATGTGAGCATGTAGCGCCCGATCAAACGGCGGTAGAGAGCCCAAACCGACCGCAAAGGACAGTGTGTCCCCTCTGTATGCGGCATTTCGGAAACAGAGGCTGATGTTCCGTGGGTATCCTGTGTTGCCTTGCACACTCAACCTTCGTATCGGATTGTCAAGGTGCCGGGCACCTGCCGCCTGCAGACGCGAGTCACGGTGAAGCCCGGAGCAAGTCGACATCTCACCCTCGAAGCATTTCGCAGGTGGGTAATGCAGGCCCCCTCCAGATCCGAAATGCCTCTCAGGAGGAGTGAGCGATGTCTGTTGGACGCGCTGCCAATGCGATTGATAATCCCTTTCTAACCCTGCCAGTCAGACGGCTGTTTCTGTCCAACGTCCTTCCCATGGCCGTGGTCATGTCGACCAGCGGTTTACTGAATGTGGTCGATGGAATCTTTGTAGGTCGGTTCATCGGGGCCCAGGCCCTTGCTGCTGTCAGCCTGGCATTTCCAGTGGTCATGCTGTTGACGGCATTGACCACCCTGACAGGTGGCGGCATGTCGAGTCTTCTGGCCCGGAGACTGGGCAAGGGAGCGCGCCGCGAGGCCGGCGCCGTTTTTGCCGGTGCGCATGGGCTTGCCCTTGTTCTGAGTGCGGTCGTGATCCTCGGCGCGCTGACGGCAGGCCCAGGTATCGTTTCGTTTCTTGCCTCCGGAAATGACGCCGTCGCGGGGCCAGCCAAGACGTATCTGCTGATCCTGATCCTTGGTGCGCCTGTGCAGTTCGGTCTGGGCCTGCATGCTGATGCCCTGCGCAACGAGGGGCGATCGGGGCACATCGCGCTGCTGTCTGTGCTCGTGAACCTTCTGAACGTCGCAGCAAATTATGTTGCGATCGTGATCCTCGATCTCGGAATCGCAGGATCGGCGATCGGGACGGTGGTGGCGCAAATAGTTGGCCTGGTGCTGCTTCTGCTGGCGCGGAAACGCGATCCTGCCCTTTTGCCACTCAGTGCCATTTGGGCCACCAGCTGGCTGAGCGAATGGCGGCAGATCCTCGCCTTGGGCCTGCCGTTGAGCCTGAGCTTCATCGGAATGGCGCTCGTGGCCAGCACCGTTCTCCTCGCCATCGGAAATGTCGCGGCGGATCATGGGACATATATCGCAGCCTACGGAGTTGTGACGCGCGTCCTCGGTCTGGCCTTCCTGCCCCAGATGGCCATCGCCTTGACCACTCAAAGCATCACCGGAAACAACGTCGGCGCAGGCCGCATGGACCGGGCAGGCACGGCCCTACGGCTCGCAATCGGGTGCGCGTTCCTGTGGTGCTTGGGCGTGACACTGATCGGCCTGCTGGCAGGCGAAACGATCGGCGCGCTGTTTTCCGACAAACAGGAGGTGATCGCGGCGGTCGGCGCAATCATGCGTCCCATGACAGCGCTTTATGCGGTCACCGGGCCGATCCTCGTCCTTGCGATGCACTTTCAGGCGATGGGGCATCCGCTGCGAACAGCAGCGCTGACTTTGGTAAAGCCCTGGTTTCTGACGCCTGCGCTCGTAACCGTCCTCAACGCGCACTCTGGGCTTTCGGGCCTTTGGTTTGCGTTTCCTTTCGCAGATGCCACACTGCTTTGTGTAGCTTTGACAATCGTTTATTTCGGCCGCTTGTACGACGAAAGCCCGACCACAATGCAGGCCAAGGAGAGATCATGACACAGCCATCGCTCGAAACTGCCAAGGCGCAGGCCAAAGCACTCCGGCAGGCCCTGCAAGCCAGTGGTTCTGTCATCAGTCATGCGCAGGCGCTCGAACTGATAGCCCGACAACACCGAGCAAGAGACTGGAACACGCTGCATGCCCGGCTCAGCCAGCAAACTGCGCAACCTGTGCTTGCCTTCGGCGATCGGGTCAGCGGGTATTACCTGGGACAGGCCTATACCGGCGAAATCATTGCTCTGTCAGGCTCCGCCGGCCATCGTCACGTAGAAATCAAGCTTGACCAGCCGGTTGATACCGTTCGGTTTGAGACCTTCTCGAACTGGCGTCACCGCGTGAGAACGTCAGTGCAAAAGTGAGCCACGGAAGTGGCGGGATAGTCTTGCTGCGGGCAGAGTAAAACTTTGCCACTT
>NZ_RCTZ02000048.1 GCF_003667315.2 Tropicibacter alexandrii
CCGACGGTGTCGCCCAGAGCCTCGCAGAAAACCGCGCCGCCTGATCAGGCCCCGTCACCCAAAATCCCGCATAGCTCGTCCTGAATTTTCGATCAGCTTACCGCCGGGCTAAGCTACTGCATCGGTTTCATTTCATGCGGCGGCTTTCAGGTCTGGGGCGCAACTATCATATGCCTCGCTTGGCGTCAGCAGCCCGTGCGATGAGTGCGGGCGTTTTTTGTTGTAGTAAATAATCCAAGCGCCGATACCCTCACGGGCTTCAGAGCCGGTTTCGAAGGCGTTAAGAAAGACGCACTCGTATTTCAGGGATCGCCAGAAGCGCTCGATCATCCGAATATCGATCCAGCCCCCGCGGCCATCCAGCCATTGCCCGGCAGGCGATTGCGCAGCAATCTGCCGGGAGGGCAGATCTTCACCTTGGCGTCATGCAGTACATCGGTGAAGTCGGTGCTGGTGAACTGCGAGCCCTGGTCGGAGGTGAATATCTCCGGCGGACCGTATCGGGCCAGCGCCTCGACGCGGAATCTGGCATCCATCGAATTCGACAGCCGCCAGCTCAGATCTTTCCGGCCGTGCTAGTCTATGATCACCACGAGATACAAGAAGCCCCGGCGCATCCACCGCCCGGCAGGCGATTGCAAAGCAATCTGCCGAGTATCCGTGATGATCAAGCGGGATCTGGCCCCATTTTCGACCGTCTCTGATCAATGCGTTTGCAAAGACGACAAGCTTCCTCATGACGGCTGTCACGGCTACCTTGCGCGGTTTTCCGGCTCGGACGATCTCATCGAATTTGCCACGAGCTGCCCGGTTGTGCTGGATCGCGCAAAGCGTTGGCATGAATAGTGCTTGACGGATGGACGGCCAGCCGCCCTGTATCCGTTCGTGTACCTGCCATTGGCCTGGCTTGCGCGAGATCGGCGCCAAACCGGCAAGGTCTGCGGCTTGCTTTCCGGAAAGCGCTCCGAGTTCTGTCATGTCTGCAAGCAATGCGATTGCCGACGTCGTCGAAATGCCGGGAATGCTAATGAGTATTTCCAGGCGGTCGGCCAGATCAGGATCGGATGCCACAATCGCTTGCTTGGCGGTGTCCACCCGGGCCAACTGCCGTTCGATCTGGCCCCGTCTCTGCGTGAGCAAACCCGCAGCATCTTCTGCCTCGCAGTCTTGAGCCGTGTCTTGGCTGCGGTGCGGTCCTCGATCAAACCACGGCGGAACACGAGCAATTCGCGAAGATCGCCAAGGGCTTCGGAATGCGTTTGTGTGGGTTTGAGCTGCAGGGCACTGCCCGTTCTGGCCAAATTCTCGGCATCCAGACGATCCGTCTTGGCAACGCGTCCCATGGCTTCGGCGAACCGCCGCGCCTGCCGTGGATTGACCGATCCGAAGGTCAATCCACGGTGCGTCAGCATAAGCTTGAGGCCGCGGTGGTCGGCACCAGACGCTTCGAAGACGACGAGAGGGCTGCGGGCCGTAGCCCACCTGCTGAATGCAGCCAATCCAGCAGCATTATTCCCAAACTGGCGGTGCTCACTTCTCGCTGAGCAATACGCATCAAGCGTCGATTTGGACACGTCGATCCCAATCAAATTATTCATGGAAATCCCCCACCTTGTCTTGTCATGCGGGCCCGCAGCCCAAGTATCCGTTCAGATTCGAAGTCAGCGCGGGGGCGACCATACTCGGCAGCGGTCCATCATGACCCAGAGGGGTAAGATCCTTCCCCCGCCATCACGCCGATTTGCGCGATCAGCGTAATGGCTCCCAATATGCAACGGGAGCTGTTCAAGTCATAAGACAGGATGGGGATATAACCGATGTCGGTACACCAGACCTGGTTCGGGCGGGTTGTGGGTAGCGCCTTGAGAAGGTACGGGTAAATCCTGTGCTCGGGATGCTTCTTTCTGGTTATAGGCTCTTGGTAGATCGGAACCAGCCACCTCTAGCCTGATCAGCCGTCGGACCCGGTGGCGCCCGCATTTGTACCCCTCTCGCTGCATGTGGCGGGCCTTTTGCCGCGAGCCGTACTAGGGCGTTTCCGGGAACTGCCGGTCCCCTTTCGGCAGCATTCTTTGAATGCGCCTGCCGGGCAATGGATGACTTCCATGAACGCCAAGTTCTCGGCGCTTTCCCCGCACAGGTGATAATAGAGGCTGGAGCGTGACAACGACAGCAGGCTGCACTGCCTCCGAACGTTGAGATCGGGATGATTCTGCTTCACCACTTTCTGCCTCCAGGGCCGAGGATGAGACTGGAGGCATCGGCCAAAAAATCCCGGTCCACGACCAGCTGGCCGATCTTGGCGTGCAGCTTCTCGACTTCCTTCTCGGAAATCGCCAGCTCGGCCGATGCGGCACCATCAACCGCCGATGCCATGTTCTCGATCACCGTTCTTTTCCAGCCGTTGATCATTGTCGGGTGGACGCCATATTTCTAGGCCGGCTCGGCCGTTGTCAGTTTTTCACGGATGGCTTCAAGCGCAACCTTGGCCTTGAACTCCGCCGAATACCGTTTCCGCTTCGTCATCTTGGCGGGCTTCGTCAGTCGCTACAGCTTGGCAACTGGTCCAAAATCTCGCGACCGCCTCTTTCAGCCGCGACCTGCTAACGCGGCCAGTTGCGAGTCAACGCTACCCGCACTACTGCGGCACGGGCTTGCTCGGTCGGTCGTGATGCCATCTGTGTTCTCCTTTACGGCACATTACACATGGTCAAAGCATCGGCACAATCTTGCGATAGTTTCATTCTGGCTCAGATGTCACAAATTCAAACAATCTCTGTGACAACTGCGCGCGCTCCTCGAAAGTGTCCATACGCCGGTAGCTAGCGTCGAGCCCTTTGAGCGAGTGATCGCAAAACGCATCAGCAATGTGATCGGCCACTATCGGACCAACTTTTCGACAATACTCCTTGATCGCGTTTCGAAAACCATGATTGGTTAACCCCTCGTTGAACCGTTTTAGTAGCTTCAGCAAAGCGTTCGGAGAGACATGGCCTGTTGATGTCGGACTCTCGAAGACATAAATCGAGCGCGGGTTGTGGGATCGCAGATCACGCAACCGATCCAACAATTCAGGTGGCAAGCGCAGTGCGTATTCCCGCCCTGACTTCATCCGCCCTCGTGTTTCATGATCTTGGCGCGCAGGAATTGTCCACACGCCAGTTTCAAAGTCCAAATGTGCCCACTCGGCGGCGACGACAACGCCCACCCTATGCCCGGTCACCATGGCTGTCAGGATCGCAAGCTTGGTCGAACGATTGGCCGCTGTTGCTTCGATAGACTGCCAAAGTCGCGGCATATCTTGGTATGGCAACGTTCCATGGTGTCGCTTGGGAGTTATGCGCTTGGGAAATTGCGAGCGTGGTGGCGTCGGGTTTTCTGAACCGCCCCGGGTTTACCGGAGAGTAAAACTCTCAAAGGATGAACCCTATGGACCAGAAGAAGCACACCCCGAAG
>NZ_RCTZ02000049.1 GCF_003667315.2 Tropicibacter alexandrii
GTCTCCTTTGTCGCAGTAAATGCTATCAAAGGAGCGGCATCAAACCGCGACAGGTCCAAATAGCCGAGCTGCGCTGCTCTGGTTCAGGGCGTCCATGATGTCCTCCCAGAAACCCACCAGTGTCGAGCGTCGGAACTGCGGGTAGACGCTCGACCATTTGCCGAATTCTTCGGGCCAGTCCCGCCACGGAGCGCCGGTGCCAGCGAACCAGAAAATTCCATCAAGAACAAGGCAGTGGTCGGTCGGTTTGCGCCCGTTCGGCGCACGAACCGCCAGGATAAATCGTTCAATGAACGCCCATTCCTCGTCCGACATCAAGTCTCGTGCCAAGCTGGTCTCCACATCAGATACCAGCTTGAATCACGCCACACACTCGGTGTGAAACCCTGTTGTCAACAGCGACTATCTCAATGACAGATTAAGTATCAGAAAGAATAAATTTTCTGCTCTTAAGATATATGGACGAAAGAAAACCCTTTTTCTACGGTGGGCGCGAGGCGGAGGCGCCGCGTGTTCCTGCGGCATACAGAGCCTGCCCCAAACCCTGTGCTCCGCGCTCCACACCACGCCAGTCCCCCAACTGGCGTGGTTTTTGGGTAATGGTCTCAAAGGGTTTCCTTGTCTAGTGTCGGGATTCATACTCAATGACGACGGTTACCGTGGACGCGATGGACGAGAGAAAGACTTTTGGACATCTTTCGTAACGGATTGGCTTTGTTGCACAAATGGCGTGAGGGACTCATCTCGTGAATACAGCGTGATAGCTGACTGCCATGAGCAGTTGGTCCCCTACGAAGTACAAGACCAGGAACTGGCCTTCGTACAACGCGGCGCTGAAGCAGCGCGGTTCGCTATCAATCTGGTTTGATCCCAAGATGTCGAGGCATGCGCCGCCAACAGGCAAGTGGGGGCGTCAACCCGAGTTCAGCGACGCAGCGATCCAAGTTTGTCTGACGATGAAGGTACTGTTCGGCGTGCCCTTGCGGCAAACAACGGGCTTCGTCGACAGCCTGTTGCGTTTGGCAGGGCTTGACTGGAAAGTTCCAGACTTCAGCACCCTGTGCCGCCGTCAGAAAACGCTGCACGTTGCCAACCCATACTGTGGTGGAACCGGGCGCTGCATCTGCTGATCGATACGACCGGGATCAAGGCTGAGGGTGAAGGCGAGTGGAACGCTCGCAAGCATGGCGGAAGCAAAAAGCGCCTGTGGCGCAAGCTTCACCTCGGGTTGGACGAAGAAACACTGGAGATCCGCGCGGTCGGCGTCACCACAAGCAAAGTCGGCGATGCACCTATGCTGCCCGACCTGCTGGAACAAATCCCACCGGATCAAAAGATCGCCACGGTCACCGCTGGTGGGGCCTATGACACGCGCAGATGCCACAACGTGGTTGCCGCTCGGGCAGCCGCAGCCATCATCCCTCCCCGGAAGAATGCGCAGCTTTGGAAGCCAACAACGGCGAGCGCCATCGCGCGAAACGAAGCCGTGAGGGCCTGCAGATATCTCGGACGTGCCTTGTGGCGAAAGTTGACCGGGTATCATCCGCCGAGGCAGTGCAGAGACGAAGATGCACTGCGTCAAATTTCTTGTCCAAGGCGTCATTGCCCGGGACTTCGACCGACAAGTCGCTGAACTCCAAATCCGGATCGCGGTGCTCAACCGCTACACCGCCCTTGGCATACCCGTCGCAGAACTCGTAGGAAAAGTCTGTCCGGGGAAAAAGGGAAGTGCGCTCAGAAACCGATTTGTGCAACAAAGCCTTATAGCAGCTGTAAGTTGAAAACTAGAACTGGAAATCTCCCATCCCGAAAAGCCCTTCAAAGGCCGATCATATCTGTGACGAGAGAAGAAATCCCAGATTGGATCTCACCAGTATTGACTGCCCCAATCGCCGTTGCCGTGATGCGACCAATCGACCCACTGATTTGAAAAATCAGGTTATCAACACGCCCCCGGATCGCATTCTCATTGGAAGCGATGTTCATGACCAAGACAGCACTTTCAGGGCCAGCACCAAGCTGACCAAGGCGTGTTGATGATGCAAATGCAGATTGGGTCATGGCTTGATCTACCGCCATGTTTGCCCCTGTAGAAACACCTGCGATGATATCCTTGATCTGATCAAGATAAACTGTGCCCGTGTTGACTCCACCTATTGCCAGAGCGTCTTCATAGCCGAAATCTACAGACGCCAGAGTCGTCAATGCTTCAGCCGCGTAAACACTAGATTCGATGTCTGGCATCGTTATGCCGTATAGTGTGTTTGTTATTGCCCCATCAATCCCGATGAAAGCAGGATCACGGCTCAAGGGATGATAGAAACTCACGGATGCATTGATAAAAACGCCCGACAGAACAGCTTGATCATAAGCAGCCAGAACACGCTCTATAACGGTTTCGGCATGTGCAAGAGGAACGAACAGAACTTGAGAAGCAGCTACAAAACCAAGGGCACGAACCGTAGAATGTTTGAGGTGGGTCTGCATAGTTCGTCCATTGTTTGCATCGCAGACGACGGCAAATCTGGTGGTCTCATGCGAAAGTTGTTCAATAACAGCGTGTTACATAAATTTTTCAGCACTGAGTTCCACGCGTCGTGTCTAGTCTTGACGAACATATCAGGTTTTTGAGTTGAAGGCGACCTTTCGGAAGCTGATAAGCACATTTTTTTGAATGTGAGGATCAGTGTCTCGGGTTAGAGCGATGGGTTCTGTAGTTCAGGTTTGATCGCGATGATGACGGATCGATCTCCGAACAGCTTGTGCCGGTTCTCTGCAATCCTTGAACGAGCATCCTGTTGCTCACTGGGGTAGTGAACCAAGTTGTTCACAATCTTGGCACAGGAGCTATGCGGGATTTTGGGTGACGGGGCCTGATCAGGCGGCGCGGTTTTCTGCGAGGCTCTGGGCGACACCGTCGG
>NZ_RCTZ02000004.1 GCF_003667315.2 Tropicibacter alexandrii
GCCGCGCCGTCTGTGTCGTCAGCGCCGCCGGTGAGGGGGCTTTTACGTATACCAAACAAAACCCGCAAGCAGTTTTTCCAAGAAACCTGCACTTTTCTCGCAACATCATGAAATTACTCGGATAAAACAGACATCTGCCGCTTTGGCATGCAAGATGAGAACCGTCTTCTCGCGGTTTTCGAGTCGGTTTGGCGCTCGAAACCGGGCGATTCACCCGATTCAGGGGGCCGGAACAGGGCGAAATGGCGGGTCGGCGAGACTCGACACCAGCAATTTGCGCGCGGTCGATCAGCCGCCGGGCCACATGCATGCTCCGAGGCGACTCGCACGGGTCCAGCACCGGCAACAGCATGGTATATAGATTCGCGCGCGCACGCGAGGAGGCCATAGATGACGGCCTGTTGACCGGCTGGCCCCTGCAATAAGGATGGACAAGTGACCCCTCTTGCTTTATCCGACGGTTTTTCGCCGCGCCGCGCGGCCGCATGCATGGATACCCTCCCCCGATGATCACCCCCCTTTCCGACGCGCTGGCCGAGCGTGGCTTCGAGACGCTGACCGATGTGCAGCAGGCCGTCACAGCGCCCGAGCTGGCGCAGTCCGACCTGTTGGTTTCCGCCCAGACCGGGTCCGGCAAAACGGTGGGATTCGGATTGGCCATCGCACCGACCCTGATGGAAGAGGACGGGACGCTGCCGCCGTCGGGCGCGCCGCTGGCATTGGTCGTGGCACCGACACGGGAGCTGGCGCTTCAGGTGCAACGCGAATTGGCGTGGCTGTATGAAAAGACCGGCGCGTGGATCGTGTCCTGCATCGGCGGCATGGATGCCCGCACTGAACGCCGCGCGTTGGAGCGTGGCAGCCATATCGTCGTGGGGACGCCCGGCCGCTTGCGCGACCATATCGAACGCGGCGCACTGGATCTGTCCTCCATCCGCGCGGTGGTTCTGGACGAAGCGGACGAGATGCTCGACCTCGGCTTTCGCGAGGATCTGGAATTCATGCTGGCCGAGGCCCCGGCCGAGCGTCGCACCCTGCTGTTCTCGGCCACCGTGCCCCCCGCGATCGAGGCGCTGGCCAAGACCTATCAGCGGGACGCCAAGCGCGTGACCACGATCACCAAGGGCCAGCAGCACACCGATATCGACTATCAGGCGATTCAGGTCGCGCAGCAGGATGCCGAGCACGGCATCATCAACCTGCTGCGCTATCACGGCTCGCAAACCGCCATCGTCTTTGCCAACACCCGCGCTGCCGTCACCCGCCTGACCACGCGCCTCGCGAACCGGGGCTTTGCCGTGGTGCCGCTGTCCGGTGAGCTGAGCCAGGACGAGCGCAGCCATGCGCTTCAGGCGTTGCGGGACGGGCGGGCGAATGTCTGCGTCGCCACCGATGTCGCGGCGCGCGGAATCGACCTGCCAAACCTCGAATTGGTGATCCATGCGGACCTGCCGCAGAACACCGAGGCGCTGTTGCACCGGTCTGGTCGGACGGGTCGCGCCGGACGCAAAGGGATTTCCGCGCTGATCGTGCCGGACAAGGCGGTGGGCAAGGCCCAGCGCCTGCTCAAATGGGCCAAGATCAATGCCGAGTGGACCTTTGCCCCCGGCCCCGACGAAATCCGCACCAAGGATGAGGAACGCCTGATGGCGCTGCCCGCCTGGACCGACGAGGTGACCGACGAAGAGGCGGTCTTTGCCGAGCGCCTGCTGGCGGATTTCACGCCCCAGCAGATCGCGACCGCCTGTTTGCGCCTGTATCAGGGGCGTCTGTCGGCCCCCGAGGAACTGAACCAGCCGGGCCAACGCCCCGAGCGCAAGGAACGCGCACCGCGCGAGGATTTCGGCCCGTCGGGCTGGATCGCGCTGTCGGTGGGTCGCCAGACCGGGGCAGAGCCGCGCTGGCTGCTGCCGATGCTGTGCAATGCCGGTGGCCTCGACAAGTCGCAGATCGGGCGCATCCGCGTGTTCGACACGCAGAGCTTCGTGGAACTGGCCGAGACCGCCGTGCCCGAACTGCTCTCGCGCGTCGATGCCGCCGGCATACTCGACAAGGACATCCGTGCATGGGCCGTCGATGGCCTGCCCGAAGCGCCCGCCCGTGGCCCCCGCCCCGGGGGCGCGCGTCCGCCACGCCGGGACGACGACAAACCCCGCGCGCCGCGCCCCCCGCGCCGGGAGGATGACCGCCCCGTGCGCGAGGACCGCCCCCGCTTAAGCGCCGACAGCGACCGCCCCAAGCCCCGCGCCGAGGGCGACAAGCCCTTCCGCAAGACCGAGCGCGCCGAGGGCGACCGCCCCTTTCGCAAGACCGACGGGGACAAACCCGCCCGCAAGCCAGCAGGCGACAAACCGTTCCGCAAAGCTGACGGCGACAAGCCCTTCCGCAAGAGCGAGCGCAGCGACAAGACGGACAAGCCCTTCCGCAAGTCCGACAAGGGCGACAAACCCTTTGCCAAACCTGCGGATAAAGGCGGCAAGCCGAACCGCAAGGCCGACGGCGATGCCAAGCCGCGCAAGCCCTTTGCCGGAGCCGCCAATCCCGGTCAAAAGCTGACGCGCGGCGGCAAACCGGCGGGCAAGCCGGGCGGTAAACCCACTGGCAAACCCGGCCCGAAAGGCAAGCCCGCGTTCAAGGGCAAGGGCGGTGATGCCGCCCCCCGCCGCAAGGGCTGAAACACGCCCTATATATAATGTGTGAAAACTAGGCCGCTTCTGACGAGGCGGCCCGATCTCGTTCCGGGCCTGCCTGCTGCGTTTCGCGGCAGAATGCCTGAAAATCAGGCATAATCTTCAAGAGCGGGGCTCTGCACCGCCGAAGGGACGCTCTGCGCTTCCCATCCTTGGCGCGTCATGCTCTCCGATTAGGCAATTGCCAGACCGGAAGCGCCCATGTCGATCTATGCCAGCATCACCCACCTGACCCATTACACCTATGACCGGCCCGTCACGCTGTCGCCGCAGATCATCCGTCTGCGACCCGCGCCACACAGCCGGACGCGGGTGATCTCGCATTCTCTCAAGGTCTCGCCCGGTGGGCATTTCGTGAACCACCAACAGGACCCCTACGGCAACTGGCTGGCGCGCTTTGTCTTTCCCGAGCCCGTGACCGAGTTCAAGATCGAGGTCGATCTGGTCGCCGATATGAGCATCTACAACCCGTTCGACTTCTTCGTCGAGGAAAGCGCCGAGCATTGGCCTTTTGACTACCCCTCCGACCTGAAAGAAGACCTCGTGATCTACCGCACGCCCGAGGCCGAGGGACCGCTGCTGGCGCAGTTCATCGGCGGGCTGGATTACGACACCAAACGCACCGTGGATTTCCTCGTCGGGCTGAATGCGCATGTGGCGAACACGGTCAACTATACGATCCGCATGGAACCCGGCGTGCAGACGCCCGAGGAAACGCTTGGCAAAGCCTCCGGGTCGTGTCGCGACAGCAGTTGGTTGCTGGTGCAGGTGCTGCGGCATCTGGGATTCGCCGCGCGGTTCGTCTCTGGCTACCTGATCCAGCTGACCCCGGATGTGAAATCGCTGGACGGACCGTCCGGGACGGATGTCGACTTCACCGACCTGCATGCATGGGTCGAGGTCTATCTGCCCGGTGCCGGTTGGATCGGGCTGGACCCGACCTCTGGCCTGTTGACCGGCGAAAGCCATATCCCGCTGGCCGCCACCCCGCATTACCGCAATGCCGCGCCCATCGCTGGGGGCTTCTCCAGCGTCGGCACGCCCGAGACCGAGTTCGCCTTTGACATGCAGGTGAGCCGCGTGGCCGAGCATCCGCGCATCACGAAGCCCTTCTCGGACGAGGCGTGGGACAAGCTGAACGCCACCGGCCGCGCCGTGGACAAATCGCTTGAACAGGACGACCTGCGCCTGACCATGGGCGGCGAGCCGACTTTCGTGTCCATCGACGATTTCGAAAGCGGCGAGTGGAACACCGATGCCGTTGGCCGGACGAAGCGCGGCCTCGCCGACACGCTGATCCGCCGCCTTCAGGCGCGGTTCGCCCCCGGCGGGATGCTGCATTACGGGCAGGGCAAGTGGTATCCGGGCGAGACCCTGCCGCGCTGGACCTTTTCCCTGTTCTGGCGGCGCGATGGCAAGCCGGTCTGGAAGAACCCCGACCTGATCGCGGTGGAAACGCAGGAGACCGGCGCAGGACCGGAACAGGCGGGCGCGTTCCTGTCGGCCTTCGCCGAGAAACTGGGGATCGAGAGCGACTACGCCCAGCCGGTCTTCGAGGATCCCGCCGAGTGGATCCTGAAAGAGGCGCAACTGCCCGAAAACCTCTCGCCCGAGAACCCCAAGCTGAAGGATGCCGAGGCACGCGCCCGCTTTGCCCGCGTCTTTGGCCGGGGTCTGGATCAGCCCGTGGGCTATGCCCTGCCGATCCAGCCATGGCAGACCAAGGCCACCGGGCGGCGGTGGCGGTCCGAGAAATGGACGGCGCGGCGCGGCAACCTGTATCTCGTGCCCGGTGACAGCCCTGCAGGGTTCCGCCTGCCCTTGGGCGCGCTGCCCTACATCCCGCCCGCGAAGTACCCCTACACCTACACGGCCGATCCCAGCCTTCCGTTGGCCGATCTGCCGGATTACCACGACCCCGCCATGGCCGCCCGGCGACGCGCCGTCCAAGAGGAGATCGACCGTCTGGCCGCCGAGTTGGCGGAGCAAGAGGCCATGACCCCCGCGACGGATTCCGACCACACCCAGCCGGTCGAGGCGGGCCAGCACGCCAATGATGCCCGCCAGCAGGTCGTCCCTCAAGGCGGCGTCGACCCAGAGCATGGCAGCGTCCGCACGGCCATCGCGGTCGAGCCCCGCGACGGGCGGCTTTGTGTCTTCATGCCGCCGGTCGAGTCGCTGGAGGACTATCTGGACCTGCTCGCCACCGCCGAGGACACCGCCGCCGAGATGGGCCTGCCCATCCATATCGAGGGCTACGCGCCCCCCGACGATCCCCGCCTGAACGTGATCCGCGTCGCCCCCGATCCCGGCGTGATCGAGGTGAACATCCACCCCGCCCATAGCTGGGAGGATTGCGTCGCCACCACCGAGGCCATCTACGAAGAGGCGCGCAACTGCCGCCTTGGCGCGGATAAATTCATGATCGACGGGCGACATACCGGCACCGGTGGCGGCAACCATGTCGTCGTGGGCGGGGCAACGCCCGCCGACAGCCCCTTCCTCCGCCGCCCCGATCTGCTGAAATCGCTGATCCTGATGTGGCAGCGGCACCCGTCGCTGTCTTACCTGTTCTCCGGCCTGTTCATCGGACCGACGTCCCAAGCCCCGCGTATCGACGAGGCCCGGCACGATACGCTGTACGAGTTGGAAATCGCGCTGAGCCAGATCCCCGCGCCCTCGCAGGGCGTGGCCCCGCCGCCATGGCTGGTGGACCGGCTGTTGCGCAACATGCTGACCGATGTCACCGGCAACACCCACCGCGCCGAGATCTGCATCGACAAGCTCTATTCCCCAGATGGCCCCACCGGGCGGCTGGGTCTGGTGGAATTCCGCGGCTTCGAGATGCCCCCGCATCCCCGCATGAACCTTGCCCAGCAACTGTTGCTGCGCGCGATCATCGCCCGCGTGTCCAAATCCCCTGTCCAAGGCGCCCCCATCCGTTGGGGCACGCTGCTGCATGACCGCTACATGTTGCCAGAATTCCTGTGGCAGGACTTTACCGCCTTGCTGTCGGACCTGCGCCAGCACGGCTTTGACCTCGACCCCGTCTGGTACGAGGCACAGGCCGAGTTCCGCTTTCCCTTCTGTGGCGAGGTCGAGGCCGAGGGCGTGCATCTGGAATTGCGTCAGGCGCTGGAGCCGTGGCATGTTCTGGGCGAAACCGGTGCCATCGGTGGAACCGTTCGCTATACCGACAGTTCGGTCGAGAGACTTCAGGTCAAACTGACCACACAATTCAAGGATCGCTACACGGTGATGTGCAACAGGCGCCCCGTTCCCCTGACCGCGACCGGGACCTCGGGCAGCAGCGTCGCCGCCGTGCGGTTCAAGGCGTGGCAACCGGCCTCGGCGCTGCATCCCGTGTTGCCGGTGAACGCGCCGCTGACCTTCGACATCTATGACCGTTGGTCTGGACGACCCGTTGCCGGGTGCGTCTATCACGTCGCCCATCCCGGCGGGCGCAGCTATGACACCTTCCCCGTCAACGGAAACGAGGCCGAGGCCCGCCGCCTTGCCCGCTTCCAGCCTCATGGCCACGCCACCGGCTCCTACACGCCCGCGTCGGAACAGCCGCATCCGGAGTTCCCGCTGACGCTGGACCTGCGACGACCGCCGGGGCTGCAATGAACCCGTATCTGGCCAACTACACGCCGTTGCCCGGCGTGGCGGACGAGTTGTTCGACGCAGACGGCACGATGCGCCCGGTCTGGGCGCCGTTCATGGACCAGTTGGGCAGCCTGTCGCCCGCCGATCTGGCCGCGCATCTGGCGCGCGGCGACCAATACCTGCGCGATGCCGGGGTCTATTACCGCCATTACGGCGAGGACCAGACCGAACGTGACTGGCCGCTCAGCCATATCCCCGTCATCCTTCACGAGGACGACTGGACCCGCCTGTGTGACGGCCTTGCGCAGCGCGCCGACCTGCTGGAACAAGTCGTGGCCGACCTCTATGGCGACAATCGGCTGGTGGCCGAGGGCCATCTGCCTGCGGAACTGATCGCGCAGAACCCGGAATGGCTGCGGCCGCTTGTCGGGGTCAAACCGGCCTCGGGGCATTTCCTGCACCTGCTGGCCTTTGAAATCGGGCGCAGCCCTGACGGGTCGTGGCTGGTGCTGGGCGACCGCACGCAGGCGCCGTCAGGGGCGGGCTTTGCGCTGGAAAACCGCGTCGCGACCGCGCGCATGTTCCCCGAGCCCTTCCCGCGAGCCAATACGCTGCGGCTGGCCGGCTTCTTTCGCGCGTTTCGCGACGCCATGAACGCCCTGCCCGGCGCGCGCGACCGGCAGGCCGCCGTGCTGTCCCCCGGGCAGGGCAACGACACCTATTTCGAACACAGCTACATCGCCCGCTATCTCGGCCTGATGCTGCTCGAGGGCGAAGACCTGATCGTGCAGGATGGCGCCGTGCAGGTGCGCACCGTATCCGGGCCACAACCCGTCGGCGTGCTGTGGCGCAGGCTGGACGCCGCCTATGCCGACCCGCTGGAACTGGAGGAAAGCTCTCAGATCGGCACGGCCGGGCTGGTCGAGGCGCTGCGCCGCTCCAACGTGAACATGGTTAATGCGCTTGGCAGCGGCATCTTGGAAACCCGCGCTTTCATGGCATTTCTGCCTAAACTGGCGCAGGTGCTTCTGGGCGGGCCGCTGACCCTGCCGAACATCGCAACATGGTGGTGCGGGCAGGACGCAGAGCGCGCCTATGTTCGCGACAATGCCGACGCGCTGTTCATCGGCGATGCGCTCAGCCGGGGTCTGCCCTTCGAGATCGGCACCGGCGAAACCGCCATACCCGAGGGGCAGACCCTCGGACAGTGGATCGATGCGCAGGGCGCCCGGCTGGTCGCGCAGGAACCGGCCAAGCTGTCGACCAGTCCCGCTTGGGATGGGGCCGGTCTGACGCCGCGCCCGATGAGCATTCGCGTCTTTGCCGCGCGCACCCCGGATGGCTGGGTCTTTTTGCCCGGCGGCTATGCCCGTATCGGTCAGCCAAGTGGCACCACCGCGCTGTCGATGCAAAGCGGCGGGTCGGTGGCCGATGTCTGGGTGATGCGCGACGGGCCGGTGCCCGAGGAAACCCTCTTCGAGCCCGGCACCATCCGCCGACAGGAAACCGGGGCGCTGCCTAGCCGAGTCGCTGACAACCTCTATTGGCTGGGCCGGTATATCGAGCGCACCGAATGCGCGATTCGCCTGCTGCGCGCCTATCACCTGCGCCTGACCGAGACCGGGAATGCCTCGGATGTTTGCGTGACCCGGATCGAATCCTTGCTGGGCGATTGGGGGCTGTCCGTCGATGCCCCGCTCGACCGCGCGCTCGAAAGCGCGCTGGGGCCCGCGCGGCACTGTGCGCGGCGCATGCGGGATCGGTTTGCCGACGACGGATGGAATGCGCTGGCGGACCTGACCAACCAACTCGAAAACCTGTCCGGGCACCTGATCTGGGGCGACGACACCGCGCGCATGTTGGGCGTGCTGTTGCGCAAGATCACCGGCTTCAACGGCTTGGTCCACGAGAACATGCACCGGTCGTCGGGCTGGCGGTTCCTGACCTTTGGACGCGCGCTGGAGCGCGCCGATGGCGTGACCGCCGTGCTGGACCGCTTTGCCACGGGCGAGGCGGTGCCGGGCCTGCCCGGCGTCGCGCTGGAATTCGGCGACAGCACGATCACCCATCAGCGCCGCTACCGGATCGAACCCATCCCGGCGACGGTGATCGATCTGCTGGCGCTGGACCGTCACAACCCACGCGCGGTTCTGTACCAGCTGACCACGATGCGGCGCATCGCGCAGGATCTGCCCTTTGCCGAGGTGCATGGCCGCGTGTCGCCGGTGCTCAAGCTGCTGCGACCGCTGGAAACCCGGTTGACCGTGGCCGAGCCGGGCGACCTGGACACCGCAGCGCTGGCGGATATCCGGCAGATCCTGAATCAGGTTTCCATCTCTTTGTCAGCAACTTACATGGTCTGACCCGAGATGCTTTATGACATAGGCCTGACCGTCACCTACCGCTACGACGTGCCCTCGGATCGAGGCAAGACATTGGTTCGGCTTCTGCCGACGGATATCGCGCGCCACCAGTCGGTTCGCTCCAGCCAGTTGCTGGTCGACCCGGTTCCGGCCGAACGCCACGACGAGCGCGACTTCTTTGGCAACGCGATGTCGGTCCTGTCCTTTTCCCAGCCCCTGACCGAAGTCAGCTATTGCGTGACCGCCCAGGTGGAGCGCATTGCTGAGGTGCGGGGCCTTGACCTGTCGCCGACACTGGGCAGTCTGGCCGGCGAAATCGCCCAGCACCGGCAGCTTGGTCCGCGCGCGCCACATCACTTCGTCAGCGCCTCGCCGCGGGTGTCCCCGGATGCCGCGATCACGGATTTCGCGCGGAGCGTGGCCGGATCCGGCGAGACCAGCCTGCACATCGTCGAACGTGTCGGGCAGGCGCTGCACGAGGAAATGCGATTCGACGCAACGGCCACCGATGTGCATACCTCGCCTTCCGACGCCTTTGCCAACCGGCATGGGGTCTGTCAGGACTTCAGCCACGTGATGATCGCGGCGCTGCGTGCGTTGGGCGTTCCGGCTGGCTACGTGTCCGGCTTCTTGCGCACCCTGCCGCCAGAGGGGCAGCCCCGGCTCGAAGGGGCCGACGCCATGCACGCTTGGGTATCGGCGTGGTGCGGGACCGAGACGGGGTGGATCGAATACGATCCCACCAATGCCTGCCTCGTCGCGCGCGACCATATCACGGTGGCCCATGGCCGGGACTATGGCGACGTTGCCCCGGTCAAGGGTGTCCTGCGAACCTCCGGCAACCAGTCGAGCCTGCACGCGGTCGACGTGGTGCCGGTCGACGGGACAGACCGCTAGGCCACGTCGCGTCCCGCCTTCGGCGCGGGGGTCTCTGCGGCCCATGTTCCCGCGGCAGGCTGCCGCTTGGCCTCGGGTTGCGGGGCAGCCGGCCCGACCTTCAACGTGGCGAGGCGCTGCGCGACCTGATTGGCCTTTTCCTGCATCATCGTCACCGCAGCGGTCGTTTGCTCGACCATGGCGGCGTTGCGCTGGGTCAGCAGGTCCATCTGGCCGATGGCAGAGTTCGCCTCTGCAAGGGCACGGGACTGTTCGTCCGAAGCATTCGCGATGCTCGTCGACAGGGTCGTCACCTCGCGGAAACTGTCGACGATGTCCTGCAACACGCCCGCCGCCGCCTCGATCGCGTCGACACCCAGCTCGACCTCGGAGGCGCTGCCGGAGACCAGCTTGTTGATCTCGCGCGCGGCGTTCGATGCGCTCGAAGCCAGCGCCCGCACCTCCTCGGCGACGACGGCAAAGCCGCGCCCGGCATGTCCGGCACGCGCCGCCTCGACCCCCGCGTTCAGCGCAAGAAGGTTGGTCTGGAAGGCGATGTCGTCGATCAACCCGATGATGTTGCGAATCTCGTTCGACGAGGTATGGATGCGCGACATGGCACCACCGGCATTGCCGATCGCGTTCACCCCCTCGACCGCCTTTGTTTCGGCCTTCATGGCGACGGCGTTGGCATCCGTGCAATGTACGGCAGAATTCGACACGTTTTCCGTCAGTTCATGCACGGCCGCCGCCGTCTGTTCGAGCGAGGCAGCCTGCGTCGCGGTGCGTTCGGCCAGATCGTTGGCGGCGCCGGTCACCTCTTCGACCAGCTTGACCAGCCCGCCCATGGCCCCCGTCACATCGGAAATCACCGATTGCAGTTTCTGCGTGGCATGGGTCAGCTTCAGCCGCAAGGGATCGTAGGAAACGGGAAAATCGCTGTCCTCCGGGCCGGGAATGACATGTGTCAGGTCGCCCTCTGCCAGCTTGTCGATGGCAAGGCCGATATGCGTCAGCGCGATGGTCTGTTCCTCGGCCTGAATGCGGAAGAACGTGGCGACGACCCTTTCGATATCCAGCGCAAAGGCCCGCGTCAGGACGCCGATCATCGCCCCCAACCGCGCGCGCTTGCGCCAAGGAACGAGGCCGGTCAGCGTCTGGATCAGGTCGCTGCTCGCAAGCGAATAGGCCGACATGTAGACATCCAGCGGCAGATCGATGCGGGCATGAGTCCGCCCGATCCGATCGACGGAGGCGCGATATTCCGCGTCGAACGTCCCCGACAACAGCCGTTCCCAATGGCGTTTCTGGGCGCCGCGGGCAAAGCTTATCCGTTCGTCGCTGGCGAAATGGCCCGCAAGTAACGGGTCGGCCTGAACGCGCGTATAAAACAGGGTCAGCGTTTCATCCAGCTTTGGCGCAAGGATCTTGCCGACCTCCCGCAACAGGTCCAGTTCGGCCCCGTCGAGGTGAAAATGCACGAGCTTCTGTTTAAGGTCGTCAGACATGATAAGGCCCTGCTAGAGGATTTCTCTGGGCTTCATTCGACCATGAACAGGTTAATTTGGTTTGGATGCGGACCGGCCCAACGCCTAAAATTTGTCTCAACTGGCCCGCAAAGCCGTTCTATTTCGCGCGGAAGCTGTCCTTGTTTTCGAGAAACCACTGGAAGGTGCCAGTGATTCCCTCGTCCAGACCGATTTTCGCCTGCCAGCCCATGTCGCGCAGCCGACCCACATCCATCAGCTTGCGCATGGTGCCATCGGGTTTGCTCGGGTCGGTGGTGATCTGCCCCGTGTAGCCGGTGACCGCCGCCACCTTTTGCGCCAGTTCGAGGATCGTCACATCGGTGCCGGAGCCCACGTTGATATGGCTCAGCATCGGGTCGGTATTGGCGTCATAGGTCGCCTTGTCGAGGTCCAGCACGAAAAGCGAGGCCTCTGCCATGTCGTCGACATGCAGGAATTCGCGCATCGGCTTGCCCGAGCCCCAGATCACCACCTCTTCGCGACCGTCCTGCGCCGCCTCGTGGAAACGGCGGATCAGCGCGGGCAGCACATGGCTGTTTTCGGGGTGAAAATTGTCGCCCGGCCCGTACAGGTTCGTCGGCATGACGGAGCGATAATCGGTGCCGTATTGCCGGTTATAGCTTTCGCACAGCTTGATCCCGGCGATCTTGGCAATGGCGTAGGGCTCGTTCGTGGGCTCCAGCGTGCCGGTCAGCAGCGCGTCCTCGCGCATCGGCTGCGGCACGGCCTTGGGATAGATGCAGCTGGAGCCGAGTTGCAGCAGGCGCGTGACCCCGGCGGCATAAGCCTGATGGATCACGTTGCACTCGATCATCAGGTTTTCGTAGATGAACTGCGCCGGGTAGGTGTTGTTGGCGAGAATGCCGCCGACCTTCGCCGCCGCCAAAATCACCACATCCGGCTTCTCCTGCTGAAAAAAGTCGCGCACGGCGGATTGATCGGTCAGGTCCAGCTCGGACGAGGTGCGGGTGACAAGCGTGATATCCTCGCCCGCCTCCTGCCGCGCCTGCAAGCGGCGCAGAATCGCGCCGCCGACCATGCCGCGATGGCCTGCTACATAGTATTTCATCTCAGCCCTCCAGCGCGACGGGCAGATCGTAGCCGTGCTCTTTCAGCAGGGCATGGCGCTGCGCGGTGCGCAGGTCCTCGGCGACCATCTCGGCGCACATGTCCTGAGCCGTGATCTCGGGTACCCAGCCCAGCACGTCCTTGGCCTTGGTCGGGTCGCCCAGCAGGGTCTCGACCTCGGCGGGGCGGAAGTAGCGCGGATCGACGCGCATCACGACCTGACCGGGTTTGACCGCAGGCGCCTTGTCCGAGGTGACGCGCACCACGGTGGCGGTCTCGTCGATGCCGGAGCCCGAGAATTCCAGCTCGATCCCCAGCTCGGCAGCGGTCCATGTGATGAACTCGCGCACGGAATACTGCACGCCGGTGGCGATGACGAAATCATCCGCCACATCCTGTTGCAGCATCATCCACTGCATGCGGACATAGTCCTTGGCGTGGCCCCAGTCGCGCAGCGCATCGATATTGCCCATATACAGGCACTCTTCGAGACCTTGGGCGATATTGGCCATGCCACGGGTGATCTTGCGCGTGACGAAGGTCTCGCCGCGGCGCGGGCTCTCGTGATTGAAGAGGATGCCGTTGCAGGCATACATGCCATAGGCCTCGCGGTAGTTCACCGTGATCCAATAGGCGTACATCTTGGCCACCGCATAGGGGCTGCGCGGGTGGAAGGGCGTCGTCTCGCGCTGGGGAATTTCCTGAACCAGACCATAGAGTTCCGAGGTCGAGGCCTGATAGAAGCGGCAGGTCTTTTCCAACCCGAGAAAGCGGATCGCCTCGAGCAGGCGCAGGGTGCCGATGGCATCCACATCCGCCGTGTATTCCGGCGCCTCGAAGCTGACCGCGACGTGGCTTTGCGCGCCGAGGTTATAGACCTCGTCCGGCTCGACCTCGCGCAGGATGCGCGTCAGGTTCGAGGTGTCGGTCAGGTCACCGTAATGCAGCTTGAGCTTGGGGTTGGGCTCGTGCGGGTCCTGATAGATGTGGTCGATTCGGTCGGTGTTGAACAGCGACGCCCGCCGCTTGATGCCGTGAACCTCGTACCCCTTGGCGAGCAGGAATTCCGCCAGATAGGAGCCGTCCTGACCGGTGATCCCGGTGATCAACGCGCGTTTTGCCATTACTCGAAAGCCTTTCTGAAAATCCTGTGCCGCCGCGGCGGTCGAAGCGATAAAACGAGACATCTGCGGCCCCCACCGCGACGCCTGTCGCGGCATGACCCCGCAGGTCACTCCTTCTGCCTTCTGATACTCAGGACCGATCAGGCACGCAACCCGGCAGAAAACGGCCAAAGCCGATGCCCTATTGGTCACAAAGACGGAATCCGCAGCATTGATACCTCGCCCTCGGTCGATAAGGAGGGTAAGAACGCCTCGAATGTGTTATCGTGTCCCGAAACCGGGACACCAACCGGTATTTGAGAAGCAAGGTATCCGATGCAGGACGAGACAGTTCGTAAATTCCCGACACCGCAGCAAGACCCGTACACTTTGGCCCAACCCATGGCGCCCGCCGGCAAGGCGCAGGAAGATCTGGATGTCACCCAGCTGTTTCGCGTCATCTGGGTCGGGCGGTGGCTGATCCTCGCCTGCATCCTGATCGCCGGCCTGCTGGGCGGGTATTACGCCTTCGTGGTGGCGACGCCGTCCTACCTTGCGAATACGCGGCTTGCGCTTCAGGTGCGGTCGCAGCAGGTGGTCGATCTGGAAAGCGTGATTTCCGGCGTGTCGACCGAAGCCGCCGCCATCAATACCGAGCTTGAGGTCATCCGCTCGCGCGGGCTGATCGCGCGGCTGGTGGATGACATGGATCTGACCGCAGATCCCGAATTCAACACCGCGCTTCAGGAACCGTCGCCCTGGTCGGTCGACGCGCTGACCGAACGGGTGGGCCTGACCGAGACCGCCGGTCCGGTCGATCCCGAAACCGCACGCCTGCGCACCATCAACACCGTCCGTCAGGCGATTTCGGTGACCTCAAAGAAGGCGACCTACCTCTTCGACATCTCCGTCACCACCAATGGCGCCCTGAAATCCGCCATGATCGCGAACCGGCTGGCCGAACTGTATATCGACGATCAGGTGCGCATCAAATTCGCGGCGACCGAATACGCCATCAGCTGGCTGACCGAACGCGTCGGCGAGTTGGAAAGCGAATTGAAGGCCAAGGAAGACCAGATCAAGGAGTTGCGCTCGGAAACCGAGCTGGTCGACGCCTCGGCGCTTGAGGCGCTCAACATCCGGTCCAAGGAGCTGCGCGAACGCATCGACATCGCGCAATCGACCCTCTTGCAGGACCGCCAGAACCTTGCCGAGCTCGAGGCGATCGACCCCGCCGATACCGACGAGGTGCTGGCCGTGACCGGCGACCCGGCGCTGCGCCGCCTCGCCAACGATGCCCGCAATGGCGATACCGAGGCGCTTGAGGTGTTCAACGCGCGCTTCCAGTCGGTGCTGTCCACCGAACGCGAGGCCGTCGAACGCTCTGCCGCGCAGATTGCGGCGCTCGAATCCAACATGGAGCGCCTGCAGGAGCAGATCGAGAACCAGCGCGTCGACCTTGCCCGGTTGAACCAACTGGTGCGCGAGGCGGACGCGACCCGCGTCCTGTACGAGACCTTCCTTGCCCGCCTGAAGGAAACCACCATCCAGAGCGGCCTTCAGCAGCCCGACGCGCGCGTCCTGTCCGAGGCGACCCCAGGGACGATGGTGGCCCCGCGCAAGATGCGCATCACCGCCGTTTCGATGATCCTCGGCCTGCTTCTGGGCTTGGCCATCGTGCTGGTCCGCCAGTTCATGCATGACACCTTCCGCACGGCGGATGACCTCGAACAGCGTTCCGGTCTGCCGGTTCTGGGACAGGTGCCCAAGATGCCGATCCGCCAGCGCGCGGAGTTGCTGGATTACCTGCGCAACAACCCGACATCGGCCACGGTCGAGGCGATCCGCAACCTGCGCACCTCGCTGTTGCTGACGAATATCGACACGCCGCCGCAGGTCATCATGGTCACCTCGTCGATCCCCGGCGAAGGCAAGACGACCCAGTCCATCTCGCTGGCCCAGAACCTCGCGGGTCTGGGCGGCAGGGTGCTGCTGATCGAATGCGACATTCGCCGCCGGACCTTCTCGAAATATTTCGAAGCCAACGCCAAGGGGGGCATCGTCTCGGTGATCTCCGGCGACCTCGCCCTGTCCGAGGCCGTGCTGCATGACGTGTTCGAGAATTGCGACGTGCTGATGGGCGACAACGCCAAGATCAGCGCCGCCGACCTGCTGTCGTCGGAGCGTTTCCGCCACTTCATCGAATTCGTGCGCAAGCAGTACGATTACGTCGTGATCGACACGCCGCCGGTGCTCGTCGTGCCGGATGCGCGGATCGTCGGCCAGCAGGCGGACGCGGTCCTGTTCTCGGTGCGCTGGGACAGCACGCCCAAGGCGCAGGTGCTCAACGGTCTGCGCGAGCTGCAAAGCGTCGGCGTCAAGATCAACGGTGTCATCCTGTCGAACGTCGATCCGCGCGGCATGCGCCGCTACGGCTATGACGGCCAGTACGGCGCCTATTCGCGCTACGGCAAGACCTACTACGACGCCTGACGAAAAAGGGCGGGGTTTTGCCCCGCCCGTTTCACGCCCGCCCCCAAAGTCGCCGTGACGGCCCGCAGGCCGCAACGTCCTTACTTTCTGGCGTCGCGATACCGCAGGACCTTGCCCGCGGCCCACCACGCCAGAGACCCCATCCTATCCGCCTTTTTCAAGATTTTGATGGTCGCACCATGGGGCATGTCCTCGCCGTATTGGCGGATGATGTCCCGGCCGGTCTTCGGGCTTCCGCCCAGAACGTGATTGACCGCAAAGCCAGCCGCGACACGGCCACGAACCCGCTTGAACCCCTCGACCTGATCGGCAGACATCCGGGGCAGCACCCGCGCCTCCCAAGCCTCGACCGTTGGGGTCTTCTTGCGGCGTCCGGCATATTTCTTGCGCCAACCGGTCTGGCGCGCCACCTTGTCGGAGGTGCCGACCCAAAGGACTTCGGGCAACAGACCCCAAGGTCCCTGCGTCGCCAAAAGCGCCCAGTATTCCAGATCCTGACTGATCCGCAGCGCGGGGTTTTGCAACCCCACGGCCTTGACCGCGTCATGCCGGATCAGCACGGACCCGGTGCGCACGTGGTCATGCTTGGCCCAGAACTCAAAGAAGTCGTCCAGCACCAACCCCTCGGGATGCTGGCTCAGCAGGTCGGCGTGATGCGCGGGCGTATGGTAATCGCCGCCCTGTCGCTCTGCCAGACAGGCGCAGCTGGCGGCAACCAGATCGGGATGGGCGCGCAGAAACCCTTCCATTCTTTCGATGAATTCCGGCTTCCAGTAATCGTCCGCGTCGAGCAGGGCGATGAATTCGCCCTTAGCCTCGGCAAGGCCGGTGTTGCGCGCCGCGCCCTGTCCGGCATTCTCCTGCCAGAGATAGCGCACGATGCCGCCATAGGCCTTGATCACCTCTGCGGTGCCATCGGTCGATCCGTCATCCACGACGATGATTTCGAGCGGGGCGACGGTCTGGGACAGGGCGCTGTCGATCGACGCGCTGACGCTTTTTTCGCTGTTATAGGCCGGAATGATGACGGAGGTCGCTGCCATGTGGTCTGCCAATTCAATGTTGCAAAATTTGGCGCACCCTATTGTCAGCGAAGCGACGATTGCAACCGGCTTGCGGGCTGGATCGGCGCAATTCGGCGCAACGGGAAAAAGGCCGCGCAATTGCGCGGCCTTTCCGGTTCAATGGCTACCGTTTCAGCCCGCGATCCAGGCCGTTCCGTCCGACACCTGCATCAGCGACGTGGTCGTGTTGAAGACCCGTGTGCCCACCGGCACCACACTCGCCGGGGCCAGCGTGCCGGTCGTGGCGACGGCATTGCCGGGCGTGCCCAGACACTGGCCAGACCGGATACCGACCAGCGCCGGAGACGGATGATCGGTGACCCAAGCATGGTACAGGTCCGCGTCGCCACCGCCCTTGAGCCTGACCTGAACCCGCACCGTGCGCGCCGTGCCATCGTTTTCGAAGGGAAGTATATAGCTCAGGTGACGCCGGTCGGCGCGGATGGTGCGATAGACGCCGAAATCATCCTCGTTCGGCAGCGATGTCCATGTCCCGCTGTCCCAATTGTAGAAATGGGTGCTGTTGGTGTCGTACAGCGCGACCTTGACCAGCTGATGCGCTTCGAACCGTCCCAGCAGCGCGGCGTACCATGTCTTGACCGTGGCGGGCAGCTGCGCGTTCAGCGACAGCATGAAGTTGATCTCGGACCCGCCATTGTTGCTGTTGAAGCCGGTCGCCCTCACATGGCTCGGACCGCCCGCGAAGTTGGAATGGTAGTCCTGCACCGGGCCGATGATGCCGCCCAGCGTGTTCACCAACTGGGCGCTGGACCCGCTGTTGTTGACGAAGTTCGAGCTGCCGGAATTGACCGAGACATCGCCGGTGGCGGACCCGGGATGGAAGGCCAGCGTGTCCGGCGCCCCCCAGATCACGACATTGTCCTTGCCGCTGTCGCGGAAATCCCAAGGATCGTTCTGCTTGTCGCTCCACAGGCCAGAGCCGCGGACGAACACGTTGTTGCGCGAGTTCGCGTCGCAGATGATCTTTGCGCCAAGGATGCTGCCGAGGTCAAAGTAGCCGCCATGGCAGCCACGCCAGATCCCGTCCGCCCCCGCGCTGGAGGCCAGTTTGACCACCGGGCGCAAGGCGCCCGTCCCGTGCTGGGCGACATGCCCGATGCGCGGCGCGAAATGGCCGCCCTCGATCTGCACGATCGGAGCCGTCTGCGACGCGTTCTCGGAATAGATGCTTTCGATCTCGATCGCGGCGCGCTTCCAGTAGGACTGGCCGGTGGCGTCCGATGTCTGCACATCGTGCCGCATCAGCACGTCACCCAGCTCGTTGCCCTCGCCCCACAGCTTCGATGCCTTGAACGACGACATGCGGTCGATGACCCAGCCCCAGCCTTCGTGATACTGGCTGACGCAATCGCCGCCCTTGATGTGGAAGTTCCCGATGATGCCACGGAACTGCACACCGTTGCCGCCGGAAAAGCGCACGGCGTTGTTGTCCCACGTGATGCCGTATCCTTCGACAAAGACCAGCAGTTCGGTATCGGGGTTCAGCTTGGGCGCGAACCCGTTGCCCCACTGGCTGCTGGGATTGTTGCCGTTGAACATGACGTTGGCGATCGTGGCATCCTGCAACGATGCCGAGAACAGCCGCATCCAGCCCGGCGCCCCCGCCTTCAGCAGGAAGCCGTTGCGCTTGGCGCCGCCCGACCCATAGATCGACTTGCCATTGTAGCTGCGCTCGGACAGTGGGCCAACAAAGGACCCGCTCCGGACGCGATACCGGGTGCGCGCATTGTTCTGGGTCTCGTCGACCAGCACGCGGATGACGTCATGCTCGGCCAGCGTCGGCAGGGCCGCGACCGCATCGGCCATGGTGGCATAGTCCTGCTTCCAGATCATCTCGCCAAAGCCGAGGGTTGTGTAGACGTCGCAGACGTCCCAGCAGATCGCCTCGTCCATCTCGCGCAGGAACTCGTCGCAGGCCTGCACCGCGTCGGTATCGTCCGGACCGCCCGTGGCGCCGAACCACTCCGCCCGAATCGTGCCGTCATGCTGGCGAATCCAGCACCCGGACGCGCCGGTGG
The DNA here is from genome assembly GCF_003667315.2 of Tropicibacter alexandrii. GTDB lineage: Bacteria > Pseudomonadota > Alphaproteobacteria > Rhodobacterales > Rhodobacteraceae > Tropicibacter > Tropicibacter alexandrii. Next base: position 18,835 of record NZ_RCTZ02000004.1, read on the forward strand.
GATCGGTGGCCGGGGGCACGTAGACGCCGCCCATCGGGTCCTTCGCGACCTTGGCCGAGAAGTCGCCCGGCTTGAACACGAAATCGCCGCCACACAGCCCCCCGACCAGTCGCCGGACCTCGCCCGAAAAGCCCGAGGTGCGTGCAAGCCGCGAGGGTTTCGAATAGGGGCCCGCCTCGTACAACCGCGTGCCGCCCGCGATCGAGATATGCGCATCGGTGACCGAGTGATCGGCCACTTCATAGGCGATGCCGTCCTTGCGGGTGCGCAGGACGGTGCCCGGCTGGAAGCCACCCGCCGTCTCCATCAGCGCGGTCAGATCGTCGTACAGCACTTCGCCGAGCCAGCCCAGCCGCGTCGAGCTGCCACCGTCGTTGCGGCGTGCTTCCAGCGCGGTGTCATGCACCACCAAAAAGACTTCGCCCGTTGCGGTGGCCGCGCGGCCCGATGCCTCATCCGCGTAGATCGGCGAGGCAGCCGCCGCCAGCGCCAGATCCGCCTTGGCATCGGCCGTACCGGCGACCAGTTCGGCCGCGTCGACACGCGCGCCCAGCTGCGCGTCGCTGGCAACCCGCCAGCCGGTCAAGCCAGCCAGCGTCGTATTTCCGTCATTTGCAAAGCGGTAGATGGTGCCATCAGCCAGAACGGTCATCCCTTGCGGGAAGCTTTCGCCGCGCGCGACTGCAGCGGCCAGACGCGCGACCGTCGAATAGCACCCGCCCGATTCGTACAGGCGGACGCCACCAGCGGTGGCGACGTGGAAATCCCCGGCACCGCCAGGCGCGACGACATAGGTGAACCCGGTCTGCGCAACGCGCACGTGATCGCCGACATGGACCTGATGGCGCGAGGACAGCGCCTGATAGCTCATCACGTCATCGGCCTGAAGGTCCGCCAGCGTGGCAAAGCTCTGGCGCTCGCCAAATTGCAGGACGCTGTCGCGCACCGTGACGGTGCGGGAGGCCAGCGGCTGGCCCTTCGGGTCCTCATCCGCGACGTGAAAGCTGCCCTCCATCAGGTGGCACAACGGGAAATTGCCCTGCGCGTCCGCTTCGACAGGGTTGGCCTGCGTGCGCGTCAGGCCGCTGTCCTCGTAGACGGCGGCAAGGCGCTTTGTGCCGGGATGATAGATGTAACGGCGTGCAAACGGCACCGCGGCCTGCGCCTGATCCAGCGCCTGCCGTACCCCGTCAAAGTAAAGTAGTCCCATCGAGCAACTCCGAAATGGCCCGCCCGAAGGCGGGGATGTCCTGTCCAGACCCATCGCGCCTTGCGGCACCACGGATCACGTCAAACGGTCGCGTGGCCGGCTGAGGACCGGGGACCGCCTTGCAAGTCGGGACATCCAACGATTTCAGGGTTAACAGGACCGAAGCGCACCGTACGGTGCCGTCAGTCGGCCAATCGGCGCAGGTACTTTCCGTAGTTGGTCTTTTGAAAAAGCGCGGCACGATCAAGCAATTGCGCCCGGTCGATCCAGCCGTTTTCAAACGCGATCTCCTCGGGGCAGCCGACCTGCTGGCCTTGCCGGTCGCTCAGCGTGCGGACGAAATTCCCGGCATCCAGAAGCGAGGCATGCGTCCCCGTATCCAGCCACGCATAACCGCGCCCCATTTGACGAACATTCAACAGACCGTCCGCAAGGTAGCTTTCCAGCAGCGTCACGATCTCCAGCTCGCCCCGGTCCGACGGCGTGACCTTGCGCGCGCGCTCCGGTGCGCTGCCGTCGAGGAAATACAACCCCGTCACCGCATAGGGCGACGGCGGCACCTCGGGCTTTTCGACGATGCCGGTGACGCGCTTGTCGGGGCCAAAGGCCACCACGCCGTAGCGTTCCGGATCGGCGACACGATAGCCAAACACCGTCCCGCCCTGCGCCTGCTCATCGGCGATGCGCAACTGCTCCGGCAGGCCATGCCCGAAAAAGATGTTGTCCCCCAGAACCATGGCACTGGGCGCACCGTCGAGGAAGTCTTCGGCCAGCAGATAGGCCTGCGCCAGACCGTCGGGGCTGGGCTGTTCGACATAGGTCAAGCTCAGGCCCCATTGGCTGCCATCGCCCAAGGTGCGCTGGAACTGTGCCTGATCCTGCGGGGTGGTGATGATGCAGATGTCCCGGATGCCGGTCAGCATCAGCACGCTGAGCGGGTAGTAGATCATCGGCTTGTCATAGATCGGCAGCAATTGCTTCGACACGCCCATGGTGATCGGATACAGCCGCGTCCCGCTTCCGCCAGCAAGGATGATCCCCCTGCGTTCCGTGCCACTCATACGCCCAACTCCTTCAACACGCGCGACAGGCCATCGCGCCACGCGGGTTGGTTAATCCCGAAATCGGTCGCCAGTTTGGCGCAATTGAGCCGGGAATTGAGCGGCCTTTGTGCAGGCGTCGGGTAATCGCGGCTGGGGATGTGCTCGACTTGGACGGCCCGCCCGGCTTGGCGAAAGATCTCCTCGGCGAACCCGGCCCAACTGGTCTCGGGCGCGCCGGCATAGTGATAGGTCCCGTGCGCCTCGCTCTCGGCCAGCCGCAGCAGCGTCGCGGCAATGTCGGCGGCGGGGGTCGGCCCGCCGATCTGGTCGGCCACGACGCGCAGGTGATCGCGGGTTTCCGACAGCCGCAGCATCGTCTTGACGAAATTCGCGCCATGGCTGGAAAACACCCATGCAGTGCGCAAGATCACGTGCCGCGCGCTGCTCGCCCGGATCGCTTCCTCGCCCGCCAGTTTCGTGCGCCCATAGGCCCCCAGAGGCGAGACCGGATCGCCCTCGGCCCATGCGCTGGTGCCACCGCCGTCAAAGACGTAATCGGTGGACACATGCAGCAAGGGGATACCAGCCCGCGCGCAGGCCCGCGCCATCTCAGCGGGGGCGTCGGCGTTCAGACGGTGGGCGCTGCCCTCGTCCGCCTCGGCGGCGTCCACGGCGGTCCATGCGGCGGCGTTGATGACGACGCGCGGGGCGTGGCGGGCAATCGCATCGGCGGCGGCGCCCGCTTGCATCAGGTCGGCCTCGGCCCGCCCAAGCGCCAGGACATCCGCCTGCCGCGCCAATTCCGTGGCCACTTGGCCCGTGCGTCCGAAAACAAGGATCATTGGCCTCTCCCCAAAAGGGACTTACGCCGTCCCCAGCCGTTTGCCCACGCCGTCGCGGTCCAGCAGCGCCTGCCACCAGTGGCGGTTGTCCAGATACCAGCGCACGGTCTTTTCCAGACCTTCCTCGACCGTCACCGAGGGCCGCCAGCCCAGTTCATCCCGTATCCGCGTCGGGTCGATCGCATAGCGCGCGTCATGCCCCGGACGGTCGGTCACAAAGGTGATCAGGTCGGCGTAGCTGGCTTTCTGAGGCGCGAGCCTGTCCAAAATCTCGCACAGTGTCCGCACAAGATCTATGTTCGAGCGCTCGTTTTCGCCCCCGATATTGTAGCTGCGCCCGGTCTCACCCTTTTGCAGCACCAGCAGCAGCGCCTCGGCATGGTCCTCGACATAGAGCCAGTCGCGCACGTTCGACCCGTCGCCATAGACCGGGATCGGACGCCCGTGCAGCGCGTTCAGGATCACCACGGGGATCAGCTTTTCGGGGAAATGGTACGGCCCGTAATTGTTGGAACAATTGGTCAGGACGACGGGCAGGCCATAGGTCTCGGCCCAAGCGCGCACCAGATGGTCGGAACTGGCCTTCGACGCCGAATAGGGCGAGCGTGGGTCATAGGGCGTGGCCTCGGTGAACTGCCCCACAGCACCCAGCGAGCCAAACACCTCATCCGTCGAAATATGATGAAACCGCAAGGGGTTGGCCCCACCGTTCCAATAGGCCCGCGCGGCCTCCAGCAGGTGGAAGGTGCCCAGCACATTGGTCTCGATGAAGGTCGCAGGCCCGTCGATGGACCGGTCCACATGGCTTTCGGCGGCCAGATGCATGATCGCGTCGGGGCGGTGTTCGGCCAAAACCCGATCCAGCGCCGCCCGATCCCGAATATCCGCCTGCTCAAAGGCATAGGCGGGGTGATCCGCAACGCTCGCGACATTGTCGAGACAGGCGGCATAGGTCAGCGCGTCCAGATTGACCACCTGATGGCCGTCGTCAATCGCCCGACGCACCACCGCCGAGCCGATGAAACCTGCGCCGCCGGTGACGAGGATCTTCATGCGCCCGCCCATTCGAAAGGGTTGTCGATCTCGGCCAATTTCGGCGCTTTCGCGTCCTTGTCGGACAGGACGGGCGCGCTGATGCCCCAGTCGATGCCCAAGGCGGGGTCATCCCACGCCACCGCGCCATCACAGTCGGGCGCGTAATAATCCGAGCATTTGTAGACGATCTCGGTCTCCGGCTCCAATGTCAGGAACCCGTGCAGGAAGCCCTCGGGGATCAGCAATTGCTTGCCATTGTCAAAGCTCAGCTCGACCGCGACCCATTGGCCAAAGGTCGGCGAGCCGCGCCGGATATCGACCGCCACGTCCAACAGACGCCCCCGCCCGCAGCGCACCAGCTTGGCCTGTGCATGGGGCGGGCGCTGGTAGTGCAGCCCCCGCAGCGTGCCCACGGCCATGGACATCGAATGGTTGTCCTGCACGAAATCGTAGTCCAGCCCCGCCTCGGCCATCCGCGCGCGCGACCAGCTTTCGCTGAAAAAGCCGCGCGCGTCCCCGAAACGCCGTGGCGTCAGGATATGGACCCCTGCGAGCGTGGTTTCCTCGACCTGCATGTCAGCGCCAGAACCGGCCCCAGCTGTCGACCACCTCGGCTTCGTGGTAGTCGCGGACCTGCCCGTAGAGCCGCCCGTTCACGTTCAGGCGCGCGCCGCCATCGCGCGACAGCGACTGGATCGTGACCGCGTTCTCGGTGCGCGACGGGGTGCCCATGAACGAGGCCAACGGGATGGTAAAGCGGATGCCCTTGTCGAACGAGCCCTCGCCGAAATCCTCGAACGAGGCGTCGGTGAAGGTCGCATAGGCCCCAACGCGCCAGCCATTGGCGAATTCGCGGTTCAGCTCGAAGGTCGCGCCGTAATCACCCGCCAGATAGCGACCGGCATCGACCTGCCCGTGGAAACCGTTGCCGAAATCGTAATAGGCCGAGACATGGCCGTTCACGTTGGGAATCTCGCGGGCGATGCCGGTGACCGGGTCGATGGTGGTCATGTCCTGAAAGCCGAACAACTGGTCATAATCGCGGCGCAGCACGTAGTTCAGCTCGGCCCCAAGGGCGAGGCGGCTGCCCACCGGCTTCCACAGCAGTTCCGCCGAGGCACCGCCATACATGCGTTCGAGATAGCCCACCGTCACCCGCGAATACAGGTTCTTGCCCGGACGGCCATACATCGCCAGTTGCAGGTACTCGATGGCCGGGTCGCCCTCGGCCGAGTAGCGCGCGCTGTCGGTGCGCACGCGCGGCAGGTTCGACTTGTCGACCCGCGTGACCTGATCAAGGTTCCCCGCCAGCTTCTTGGTGACGGAGCCGGTCAGGATCAGATTCGGCGTCAGTTCCACCTTTGCCTTGGCGCGCAGCCCGCCATCGGCCCGCACCGGGTTGTCCGGGTCGAAGACCGACAGCTGCACGAAGGGCGACAAGGACCATTCGAATTTCGGATAGATGCCGGCATCGGGCTTCGGCGCCAGCTTGTAGCCTTCGACGATCTGCGTGCGGGCCAGCATTTCAAAGGCCCATTCATGCTCCAGCCGCTCGACATCGGACCGGCGCATGACCACGGCGGACATCGGCATGCCGTTGACCACCGGGACGATCACGAATTCCTCGATCGACGCGGGCAGCGACCGGGTCATGGCGCGCGCCGTGCGGCCAAAGGCCTGCGCCTCGGCACCGTAGCGCGGATTGACCAGACGGACGGTGGCACGCTTCGGCTCCAGCTTGACGGCCTCGGCAACGAGACCCTCCTTTTCGAGCAACTGCTTGAGCGTCGCGCGCGCGCTTTCCTGCCGGGCCGCATCGTTCGTCCAGCCCAGATCCTGCGCGGCGTAGGGTTGACGCGGGGCGACGGGCAAACCGGCGGCCTCGGTGCCACCCGGCACGCCCAATGTCTTGGGATTGGTCTCGAAGGTGAACTGCGCCCCGAATTCTTCGCCGCGCACATGGTACAGCGACAGCTGACCGCCATTGCGGAACCGGTAATCGATGCCGAAATTCCACGGGCTCGATTTGGTCTGGTTGTAGCGCGTGACCTCGTAATCGTAGTCGTCGGACGAATATTCAAGCTTGAATTTCAGCCGGTCGTTATAGGCATAGCTCAGGCCCGCAAACGGCGCCACGTCGCCCCGGAACCACTGGTCCCATGTCGGCGTCCCGCCGGTGCCCACCACCAGCGCCGGGCGCGATCCGGTCGATCCGATCGCCTGATAAGAGCCAAGCCGCCCCCAGCCCAGACCGCCGGTGACCTTCAACCCCGGCGCAAGGGTCTTGCTCGCGACGATGTATTCGCCGCCGTAAATCCCCGTCCCGATGAAGTCCTGCAGACCGATGACCACAGAGGGGCGATAGTCCCCTTCGGTCACAAGCTGGTAGCGCAGGTCGAAGCTGCGGTCATACAGGCGGACCTTGCCGGTCACGCCGTCGACAATGGTGGAATAGCGGAAACTGCCGCTCAGGCGGGGCAGGATCTGAAAGCTCAGCGTGGTGCGCGTGGTGCCCCCGACGGTCGAGAACGTGCCAGCCAGATCGGCATCCGCGGGCATTTCCGCCGTCGGCATGTCGATCAGACCGGGCACACCATAGGTGTTGTAAGTCAGCCGGTCGCGCAGAGTCTCGGGCCACGCTGCGGTGCCCGCGGCAAGCCCGACAACGGAGGCAACGCTCGCCTTGAGGAGACGCCCGATCAAAACGCGTGCCGTCGATCTGCTGTTGCCCATCGGTTTTACCCTGTCTTCGCCCGTCTTTTGCTACGGACTAACGTGTTTCCCACAACCTGTCCATTGTGTGGGCGACAAACAGGGCATTTCAGGTGGACTGGTGCTGGCGCCGCATCATTTCAGACACATCGCGCCGTCAAAGCCGGGTGTCGTAATCCGATACCAGCAGATGCAGGGGGGCTTCGTCTTCTTCGACGGTGGCAAACCGTCCGATCGGCTTGGCAAAGATATTATCCGTCTGGTCGTCATTCACGGTCGAGACCTCGCCGATCAGCACGTCACCACCCTCGCCCCAGAAGGCGTGCCACGTGTCGGGATGCAAGGTGACGGAGGCGCCGGGATCGAGGCGCAGGATACCGCCCGGTTCCACATGGCGCGGCAGGCCATCGCACATGACCTTGACCTCGGCCTCGTGGTCGATGCCGCCCTCGGCGTCGGCCTTGAACAGCTTCAGCGCCAGCGTCGCACCGCCCCGGTTGATGATGTCCTCGACCTTCAGATTGTGGCGGTGCATCGGCGACAGCTGATCCTTCCGCGAGATCATGATCTTTTCCGCGTACAGCATCGCCGAGCGTTGCCCCAGATCGCTGCTCAGCCCGTTGCGGGTGGTGAACAGGAACAGGCCCATCTTGTCAAAGTCGCCCTCGCCGTAATCGGTGATGTCCCAGCCCATGCGGCGGCTCTTGATCTCGGCATGGTCGGCGGCCTTGAGGTCTTCGGGCGACAGGTAGGCGAAGGGCGGCAAGACAAAGCCGAAGCTGCGGATAAAGGCATCCGCCTCGCGGATGATCTGGTTGATCGCCGAGCGTTTCATCGCTGTCCTCCCCGATGTTTGCGCCACCATAGCGGCGGCGCAGCAGCATGGGTAGGCAGAAACCGTTCCTTCATAAAGGTCTTACCGTGCGTTAGATGTTGTCAGCTGACAATTTTGCCCGCAACTCACAGCACATAGCGGCTCAGGTCCGTGGACCGGGTCAATTCGCCCAAGTGCTGCTCGACGAAATCGGCATCCACCGTGACGCTGACCCCGGCCTGATCCGGCGCGGTAAAGCTGAGTTCCTCGAACACCCGTTCCATCACCGTATACAGGCGACGCGCACCGATATTCTCGACCGACGAATTGACCTCGGCGGCGATCTTGGCCAGCGCGGCGATGCCGTCGTCGGTGAAGGTGACGGTCACCTCTTCGGTGGCCATCAGCGCGGTGTATTGGCGCGTCAGGGCGTTGTCCGTCTCGGTCAGAATGCGGACGAAATCGCCCTCGGTCAGCGGTTGCAGGTTGACCCGGATCGGCAGGCGCCCCTGCAATTCCGGCAGCAGGTCCGACGGTTTCGCGATATGAAAGGCACCCGAGGCGATGAACAGGATATGGTCGGTCTTGACCGGCCCGTGTTTGGTGCTGACCGTCGTGCCCTCGATCAGGGGCAGCAGGTCGCGCTGGACGCCCTCGCGGCTGACATCGCCACCGCGGGCCTCTTGCCGCGCGGCGACCTTGTCGATCTCGTCGAGAAAGACGATGCCGTTCTGCTCGACCGCCTCCAGCGCGGCCAGCTTGACCGTCTCGTCATCCAGCAGCTTGTCGGCCTCTTCGGAAATCAGCAGGTCATAGCTGTCGGCCACGGTCATGCGCTTCTTCACCATGCGCCCGCCCAGCGCCTTGCCGAAGATATCGCCAAGGTTCAGCATCCCCATGCCGGGCTGGCCGGGAATGTCCATCATCGGCATCGAGCCCCCGGTGTCCTGCAATTCCAGCTCGATTTCCGTATCGTCGAGTTCGCCAGCCTTCAGCTTCTTGCGGAACATCTCGCGCGTGCCTTCGCGGGCATGTTCGCCTGCCACCGCGGCAATCACCCGGTCCTCGGCGGCCTGATGGGCGCGCGCCTTGACGTCTTCGCGCATATGCTCGCGGGTCATGGCAATCGAGGCATCCACCAGATCGCGCACGATCTGTTCGACATCGCGGCCGACATAGCCCACCTCGGTGAACTTCGTCGCCTCCACCTTGATGAAGGGCGCGCGAGCGAGCTTTGCCAAGCGGCGGCTGATCTCGGTCTTGCCGACGCCGGTCGGCCCGATCATCAGGATGTTCTTGGGGTAAACCTCGTCGCGCAGATCGTCGGACAGCTGCTTGCGCCGCCAGCGGTTGCGCAGGGCCACGGCGACGGCGCGCTTGGCGTCAGCCTGTCCGATGATGAAACGGTCGAGTTCCGAGACGATCTCGCGGGGGGTCAGGTCGGTCATTGGGGTCCTTCCGTGGGCAGTCCGTCCCGCCGGGCGAACTGCGAAAGCGTGTTCAGGGAACGCCGTCAGCCGCCGATGGTTTCGACGGTCAGCTTGCCATTGGTGTAGACGCAGATATCGGCGGCAATCGCCATCGCCTCGCGCGCGACGGTTTCGGCATCCTTGTCCGTGTCCATCATCGCCCGCGCCGCAGCCAGCGCGTAATTCCCGCCCGAGCCGATGGCCGCCACGTCATGTTCGGGCTCCAGCACGTCGCCCGCGCCCGTCACCACCAGCAGGTCGGTGCCATCGGTGACGATCAGCATGGCCTCCAGCTTGGACAGGTACTTGTCCGTGCGCCAGTCCTTGGCCAGTTCGACACAGGCGCGTTGCAACTGGCCGGGGGTTGCCTCCAGCTTGGTTTCGAGACGTTCCAGCAGGGTAAAGGCGTCAGCGGTCGATCCGGCAAAGCCGCAGACCACGTCATAGCCGCCCGGCGACAGGCGCCGCACCTTGCGCGCGGTGCCCTTGATGACGGTCTGGCCAAGGCTGACCTGTCCGTCGCCCGCGACGACAACGCGGCCCCCCTTGCGCACGCCGATGATGGTCGTGCCGTGCCAGCCGGGAAAATCCGTGTCGCTCATGGGGGCTCCTTTCAGTCTTTGCTGTCATATGGGGCAGTGCCCAGCGGCGTGCAAGTCGGGCGACTGGCAGCGGCCCGTCATGTCGAAGACATGCCTCCGGCATGATGCGCGGCGGCCTGCGGCCTTTACGCCGCGCCGGGGCAATGTCCGCGCCGCCCGCACTCCAGACACGCAAAAGCCCCGCCACTTGGACGGGGCAATCGCAATCGCTTGACGCCGATCAGATCGAGTCGTCGATCCAGGACTTCAGCGCGGCCTTGGGCGCCGCACCGGCGCGGTTGGAGACCGGCGCGCCGTCCTTGAAGATGAACAGCGCCGGAATGCCGCGCACGCCCATGGCGGCGGCAGAGTTCGGGTTGCTGTCCACATCGACCTTGGCGATCTTGATCTTGTCGCCATATTCGGCGGCCAGCTCTTCCAGAGCCGGGCCGATCTGCTTGCAGGGGCCGCACCACTCGGCCCAGAAATCCACCACGACGGGGACATCGGAATTCTTCACTTCCTGTTCGAACGTGGCGTCGGTGACGGCAACGGTGGCCATGGGACTCTCCTGAGATTGGCAGCTAAAGTGTCAGGCGCGAAAGGTATGGATGCGGGCCCGTAAGGTCAAGATGCAGCCGCCCGTCCGAGAGCTTGTGTCACGTCGTCGTGTGACAACGGCATATAGGTGGCCGAGCGCGTCCAGACCAACGCGGTGTCGATCTGCCGGTCCGGATAGACCTGCCTCAGCGCGGCGGCATAGGCCCCCATCTGGCGCAACAATCCTTCGGGGACTTCATCCACACGCGCCGGTTCCACCCGGTTGGATTTGAAATCCACCGCCGTGACGCGGTCCGGCGTGACGATCAGCCGGTCGATCACCCCATGGATGCGGCCAATCCCCGGCAGGTCCGCCGTGATCGGGATCTCGGCGAGGGTCTCGGCGGCAAAGACATGGGCCAGCGCCGGGGCGTTCACCAGCGCCAGCGCCTCGTCCCTCATGGCGGGCAGCAGGTCGAAGACCGGGGCAAAGCCCGCATCCGCGTGCAGATGCGCCACCAGCAGATCGCCCGCCTCGGCGCGACGGTCCACCGGCATCGCGGCGAGGTGTTCGAGCAGCATGTGCAGGGCCGTGCCGCGCAGGGTCGCGATCTCTTCGGTGTCGCCCTCGGCCCCGGGCAAGGCCTTGGCCCCGCCCAGATCGGACGGGCTGCGGGTCTTGTCCGGCTGCACCGGATCGGGGGCGGGATGCAGCAGGTGCAGGGGGATGTCATGCGCCTTCTTGCGGACCACATCGGGGCGTTTCAGGGTCAGATCGGTCCAATCCAGTTGGCCCAAGGCCAGCCCCTCGCCCCGGTCGAGCGCGCCGAAATCGTACATGTGTGGCTGCGCGCCCATGCGCTCCATTCCGCTGCGCACCTTGTCATACCACGCGTCGCCGCTTTTCCCCAGATCGCCCGCCGCCGCGACGATCAGCCATTTCTCGGCACGGGTCATGGCGACATAGAGCAGGCGATCGCGCTCTTGCGCCTCGCGGGCCTTTTCGGCCTCGACACTGGCGGTCTGCCGGGCGGGCTGTGCGCTGCCGGGCTGTTTCCAGATCACGCCGGTGTCGTCGCGCATCAGCACGGTGCGCGACGGCCCGCGCGGCGGGGTCGTGTCGGGCAGGATGACGATGGGGGCCTCCAGCCCCTTCGATCCATGCACCGTCATGACACGCAGCGTTTCGCCAGCGCTGTCGGGGGCGCGCTTGATTTCCAGATTATCGGTCTGCGCCCATTCCAGAAAGCCGGTCAGCGAGGGGATATCCGATTGCTCATAGCTCAGCGCCTGCCCGAGCAGCGCGTTGATGCCATCCTCGGCCTCGGGTCCCAGACGGCCCATCAGCAGGCGACGGCCCTTGTGGCGGGTCAGGATACGCTCGATCAGGTCGTAGGGGCGCAGAAAGTCAGTCTGCCCCATCAGGTCGTGCAGGATGCGCAGCGGTTCAGGGAAATCCCCCTTGCGGTGATCGCGCAGCTCCTCCCACAGGTAGCGTTTCTGGACCTTGCCCTCACGGCTGACAAACCGGCTGCGCGCGAGGCTATATAGCTGCGCCTCGCTCATCCCGAACAGGGGCGAGCGCAGAGCGGTGGCCAGCGACAGGTCGTCCTCGGGCGTGGCGAGAAAGGTCAGCAGCGCGATGATGTCGCGCACCGCCAGTTCCGACATGACGCGCAGGCGGTCGGACCCGGCGATGGGCAGGCCCTCTTGCTTGGCGGCGCGGATGATTTCCTGAAATAGCCGCCCGCGCGACCGCACGAGGATCAGGAAATCGCCCGCGTGCACGGGGCGCGCCTCGTAGGCGCCGGAATGGCCGACCTCGACCGGCAGGGGGTGGCCCTCGTCGATGCGCGCCTTGATGAAGCGCGCGATGCGGCGGGCGAGGATCACCGTGTGATGGGTCGAAGACACCCGGTCGACGGGCTGGAACCACTCGCCATCCTCGTCCTCTTCGACCTTTTCGACCAGCGGCCACAGGTCCACGCGCCCCGGCATCCGGTCCTTGAAGGCCATGTGGGTCTGGTCGGGGGAAAAGCCCGACTCCACCGCGCCCTCGAACGTCGCATCGACCAGCGACAGGATCGGCTCGGCGGAGCGGAAGCTGTATTTCAGCGTCAGCGCCGCAAGCGGCGTTTCGGTGCGGGTCAGCCGTTCGGCGAAATCGTCGCGCATCCGGTCGAATTCAGACGGGTCGGCCCCCTGAAAGCTGTAGATCGACTGTTTCTTGTCCCCCACGACGAAAATCGTGCGGCGAACGTCCTGACGCGCGCCCTCGCCTGAGGTGAATTCATGCGCCAGCCGTTCGATCACCTGCCATTGCACGGGGCTGGTGTCCTGCGCCTCATCGACCAGGATATGGTCGATGCCGCCGTCGAGGCGATACAGCACCCAGTCGGCGACCTTGGGGTCGGACAGCAGATCGCGGGCGCGGGTGATCAGATCGTCGAAATCCAACCAGCCGCGTAGGGTCTTTTCATGCTCGTAGGCAGGCAGGAAGGCTTGGGCAAAGTCGTGCAGGGCCTCGTCGCGCGCGACCGCCCCCAGCGCGATGCGGGTTTCGCGGGCGGCCTCGACACGGGCGGCCAGTTGGTCGAGTTGCGCGAACAGGTCGGGGTGATCGCCGCGCAGCTTCTTGGTGCCAAGGGTCTTGCGGAGGGTCCCGGCCTGCGTCAGCAGCGCCCCTTCCAGCGCGTCCAGCCCGGCGGCGTCATGGGCCGTGACTTGGGCCATCCCAAGCCCCAGCGCCTTATCCGTGGACCCGCCGTCCTTCAGGATCGAGGCAAGCGCGGCACAAAGCGCAGTCTCGGACCCGAGAAAGACCTGCTCCAACGCGGTGTGCGGCCCGGCATCCTCGGCCAGCCCATAGGCGGCGCGGATCTGCGCGGGGGTGATATCGGCAAAGCCGTCGCGGAACCGGGCGACCTCGGCCACCAGCGCGGGCAGACTTTCATCGGACAGGTAGGGCACGATCCCCCGGATCAGATGCGCCTGATCGCCATCGGCCATGCGGTCCAGAATCTCGGCGCGCAGGCGTTCGGCGGCGCGATCCTCCATCTCCTTGAACTGGGGCGAGACGCGCGCCTCCAACGGGAAACGGCGCAACAGCGACGCGCAGAAGGAGTGGATGGTCTGGATGCGCAGGCCCCCCGGCGTCTCGATCGCGCGGGCAAACAGCGTGCGGGCATCGCGCAGGAAGTCGGGGCCCAGCGCCTTTTCCACGCCCAGCTTGTCCAACTCGGCGCGCAGGGCTTGTTCCGACAGCATCGCCCAATCGCCCAGCCGCTTGAACAGGCGGTTCTGCATCTCGGTCGCGGCGGCCTTGGTATAGGTCAGGCACAGGATGTGTTCCGGCAAGACCCCGTCCAGCAGCAACCGCGCCACGCGGTCGGTCAGCACGCGGGTCTTGCCCGAGCCCGCATTGGCGGCCAGCCAAGTGGATTGATCCGGGCGGGCGGCGGTGATCTGCGCCTCGGTCGCGGCGTCGCGCTTCATTCGAGCACCTCCTTGGCCGGGTCGTCGGTCACGTCCCACTCGCCAAAACGCGCAAGGTGGTCGTAATCACCCGCATCCTTGTCCGACAACATGGCGCGCCGCGCGGTAAAGCCCTTGTCAGCCGTCATATAGGCTGTGATCAGCAGCACGAATTCCCCCCAGACCGTGTCCGGGGGGATGTCGTCGAGCGGCGCGGGCACCTCTTTGGGGTCACGCGGGTTCAACGCGATGAACAGCGCACGGGCCACGTCACGCGGCTGGATGTCGCCAAAGGCCCCGCGTTTGACCATCGCGGCCTCCAGCAGCAATTGCTTGTCAAAGCTTTTCTGCTGCTTGTCGGTGGGCGCGGTGCCGGTCTTGTAATCGTAGATATGCGCAAGGCCACGGTCGTCGATGTCGATCCGGTCGGCCTGTCCCGTCAGGCGAAAGCCAAGCGCGGGGATGTCCAGCCCGCCCTTGACCTCGAAATTCGCGGGGCGGGCCACGGTCTGGCGGGCGCGTTCACTGTCGGTGAACCATTCGGCGATGCGTTGCATCCGCGACAGCCAGAGCGCGCGATTGGTCGGGAAAGGCACCGCGCCCTCGGTCTCGATGATCCTGCGGGCGGTGTCGGCAAAGGCCTGCGGGGTCAAGAGGCTGGCATCGTCCACCGATTGTTTGACGAAGGTCTCGAAGACCTCGTGCAGCACGATGCCCCGCATCAGCGCGTCGGGGGCCTGCATCAGCGGGTCGAGCCTGCGCAGGCCCAGAACGTGGCGCGCATAGATGGCAAACGGGTCGCGGATAAGGCGCTTGATTTCCGTGACGGAGAGTTGGCGGGGCCGGGTGTCGACGGGCGGCGCGGGCGAGGGGCGCGGCGCGGGGTCGGCCTTGATCGGCAGTTCAGTCGCGGTCACGTAGTCCAGCCAGCGCGCGCCGCGCGCCTTCATCGCCTTGAGCGCCTCCGGCCCGTGACGCTCTGGCAGGCCGGTCATCAGGTTTGTCAGCCGGTTGATCCAGCGCGAGGCCACGGTTTCCGCATCGTCGGATTTCAGCGCGCGGGTCAGCCAGACCTCGGACGCGCCCGCCGCCTGCTGGAAGTCATGCGCCGACAGGCCGATCCGCCGTTCCGGCAAGAGCAGCCCGGCGTCAAACCGCATCTTGCGGTTCAGCCACGGGTCGGCGCCGGGCATCTCGGGCCAAGACCCTTCGTTCAGACCGGCGAGGATCAGCAGGTCGGCCCCCATGACGCGGGCCTCCAACGTGCCCCAGATGCGGATCAGCGGATGCGGGTCGTCGGGGTTGCGCACCTCGCCCCGGCTGAGGATGGCGTAGAACAGCGCCGCGTAGTCGCGCGCGGTCATGTCGGTGCCGTGGCCCGCCTCGTCGCGCAGGGTGGTGACGATGCCCTGCACCGCGCGGCCCGCCCCCTGCGCCCACAGCTCGCGCGCATCGGTGCTTTGTGACCCGGCGACGATGGCCTCGGCCAGCGCGATATGTGTGTCGAGCCAGTCGGTCAGGGAACGCTTTCCCTCTGTGTCCTGCGCGCAAAAGGTCTGCGCGACCCAGTCGGTCCATGGCGCGACGTTCCGCGCGACGCCAAAGGCGTGCAGGGTGTCGGCCGTCGGATAGGGCATGCCGTTCTTGCGGATATGCAGTTCCAGATCGCGGGTGTTCAGCACGTGCTGATTGCGCCCGGCCCCGCGATGGGTCAGCGGATGTTTCAGGATCGTCAGCAGGGTTTCCGCCGTCAGCGGGGACTCGAACAGCTGCGCCACATGGCGCAGCAGCCGCCCCGGAGGCGACAGTTGCGCAGGGGTCCCGGCGCTGTCATCGGGCAGGATGTTCCAGCGGTCCAGCGCCGCCGTGACCTGACGGGTCAGCATCCGGTCGGGCGTGATGAGCGCCGCCGGGGTGCCATCCTCGACGGCCTGCCGCAGGCGCAGGGCGATGGCCAGCGCCTCTTCGCGGGGGCTTTGGGCCTCGACCAAGGTCATGCCGTCGGTCGCATCGACGAGATCGGGCAGCGACGGCCCCTCGGACAGCCATTGATGGGTGACGGGCGCGGGCCGCAAAGCGAGCGAGATCAGCCGGTTGCGCGCCGGGCTGGGGGCCTGCGCGCCGGTCCAAGGGCGCACGTCGCGCGCCTGCATCTCCAGTTCCGTCAACAGCTTGGCAAAGCGGAATTGCGGGTGATCCTCGCCGGTCAGCGCGTCGGTCAGCTGATCCCAGACCGCCTGCGGCATGTCGAAGTCGAAGCCCGGCAGCACCACCGCCCCCTGCGGCAGACCCGCCACCGCGCGCATGAACTCATGCGAGGTGCCGCGCGAGCCGGTCGAGCCTGCGACGATCACGGGATGGTCGGGCGGCTGCTCGTCCCACGCCTTGAGGCGCAAATGCATGGCCAGCCGGGAAAAGGCGTTCGGGTCGGGGTCCGAGTCTGCCTTGAAATAGGTCTGGACGATGTTGAAGAAGGCCAAGGCGCGCTGCCAATGGCCGGACTGGTCGGTGATGTCGAGCGCGCGGATCACGTCCGGGGAAACGCCCTCGGTCTGCATTTCCTCCATCAGAGTCGCCAAACTGTCGGCCAGATCGAACAGCGCCGCGCGGGGGGCAAGATCGGGCTGTGCATCCAGCAGGCCCGAGACCAGACCGGTCAGCTCCAGCCTGCGGCGTAGCGGCGGCACCGGCGCGGGCAGCGCGGCGCGGGTCAGCGGATCGGCCAGATCGGTGATCATGCGGATGCGCGGCAGCAGGCAGGCGGGGCCCGCGTCGAAGGCATCGCGCAGACGGCGGGCCATGCGGGGCGCGTTGACGTAAAGCTCCACCCGGGCCAGCGCGTCGGGGGCGGTGGCGCGGCCGCGCAGCCCCTCGGCCAAGGCGCGTGGGAAGTCGATGCCGGGGGCAAGCCCGAACAGGCGTGGGCCGGGGGTGTCAAACATGCAGCATCTCCTCGGCCAGCGCGATCCCCTCGGGGTGGCCAACGTCACACCACTCGCCCGGATAAACGGTGCCGCACAGGCGCCCCGCCTCGGCCATGCGGTTCCAGAGCAGGTTCAGGCTGAACGCGCCCTCGGGCATGTCGGCCAGCAGGTCGGTCTTGATGATCTGCGCCCCGGTATAGACCAGATCCCCTTTGCGTGTCAGGCGGTTGCCCTGCAACGCGAAATCCCCGGGGGTCTGCCGCCCGATCGCGCGGGCCAGAGGCACGCACAGCAGCAGCGCGTCCATCTCGGCGGGGCGCCACGCGGCGCGCAACAGGTCCAGCGCGTTCGGCCCGTGCCAGATCGCATCGGTGTTGAGGGTAAAGACCGGCCCCTCGCCCAAGAGTGGCAAGGCGTTGCGCAGCCCGCCGCCGGTGTCGAGGATATCGGGCGTCTCGACGCTGACAGCGATGTCGGTCCCGGCCAGATGGGCCAGCACCTGATCGGCGTGGTAATGGGCGTTGACGACTCGGGTCGGGATGCCCTCGGTCAGCGAAAGGGCATGGTCGAGCAAAGGTTTGCCCGCGACGGGCAGCAGCGGTTTGGGGCGGTCCCGCGTCAGCACGCCCATGCGCGTCCCGAACCCGGCGGCAAAGAGCATCACGGCATCGGGCATGACTTCAGCCTTTCCAGATGGGCCGCGTCGGGGATGGGCAGCTGCGCGATGACGGCGCGCAGCGGCGCCAGCGCCGGGTGGTTCAGGTCGGTCTGAAGATGCCCCCAGACGCGCGGGATCAGGTCGATGTAATGCGGCTTGGCCCGGGTCTTTGCCAGCCGGGCAAAGACGCCGAGAATGCGCAGGTTGCGCTGGGCTCCCAGCACGGCGAGCGACGCGCGAAAGGCGTCCTGCGGCAGGCCGGTGGCGGAGAGGTAGTGCTGGATGCAGGCCTCGACCGTGGCGGGGGCGACATCGCGACGGGCGTCTTCGAGCAGCGAGATCAGGTCATAGGCGCGATGCCCCTGCAAGGCATCCTGAAAGTCGAGCAACCCGGCGCGGGCGGCACCTTTGCGGTCGGGCAGCCAGAGGATGTTTTCGGCGTGGTAATCGCGCAGCACCATGACATCGGCGGGCATGGCGTGGGTTGCCAGCACAGGGCGCAGCGCGTCGGTTGCCTGCGCGATCAGGTCGGGGCGGTCGGCATAGTGCAGAAACGCAAGGTCGATCATCTGCGCGAGCCGGTCGGGCGTGGCCACGGGCAGGCCGGATGGCGCGGCGTGTCGATGCAAGGCAATCAGCGCGTCGGTGGCCACGATGTAAAGCGGCTGTTCGGGGGTGTCGGACGCCAGACGGGCGATCAGACCGTCCCCCAGATCTTCGAGCAAAAGCAGGCCCTTTGCCTGACCGTAAACGCGCGGCGCGCTGAGGCCCAGCCCGGTGAGGTGCCGTGCCAGCCGGGCAAAAAGATCGACATCGCCGTCCGGGTCCTGCATCAGGATCGCGGTCTTCGACCCTTGACGCAAGCGCGTGTAGACGCGAGTCGAAGCATCGCCCGCAAGCGGTTCGCGCGTGGCCTCCGCCCATCCCAGATCGTCCAGAAACCTCACAACAGCCCCTCCAGCACGCCCGCCCAGCGTGGGTCGGTCCATTGGGCGGTCAACTGGCGCACGTCGCCGCCCCGGTCGGCCAGCGTCAGGTGCAAAGCCTTGGCCGGGGTCAGGTCCTCCAGCCGGTCGGGCCATTCCACGAGGCAGATCGCGGTTTCGAACGCGTCGGTCAGGCCCAGTTCGATGCAGTCGTCCGGCGAGGACAGGCGGTACAGGTCCGCATGCCAGATTTCCGTCGTGGCAGTGTCGTAGACCTGAACCAGCGTGAAGGTCGGCGAGGGCACGTCCTCGGGCGCATCCAGCCGCGACTGGATCAGGCAGCGGGCGAAATGCGTCTTGCCCGCGCCGATCTCGCCCGACAGGAGCAGCACGTCACCGGCGCGCAGCCGCGCACCAAGGGCCATCGCCAAGGCGCAGGTGTCGTCAGGGGAGGCAAGGGTCAGGGTCGTCGCGGTCATGGCGCGACATTACCCGCACAGCCGGTCCGCGCAACCAGATGTGGACGCTATTGGATCGACGCGCTGCTGCCGGGTTTCTTGGCAAGCCCCTTCTCGGAGCGTCCGGGATCGGCCATGAAGCGGACGAGGGTGGCCCCGGCCGAGACCGGTTCGATCATGCAGCGCAGCGGTTTGCCGTCCGTGGTGGTCAGCCGGGCTTCCCATCCGGTGCGGTCCTGCATGGTCAGCACGAATTCGCGCAGTTCGGCCCAGATCGGAGAGGGCTCGCAGGCGCGTTGCCAGTCCTTGGTCGTGTCGACGATGGTGATCTCGGCAAAGGCCCCGTCGGGGTCGCATTTCCACATCTCGCGATAGGCCGCGTTGGAAAAGGTCAGGACCCCAAGACGCGAGAACACCGCCGCGGCATCGTCAAAGCAGTCGAGCACCGATTGCGTCAGCTCCAGTTCGGATCGGAACCGGCGGGTCAGCGAAATCTCGGCGCTGATATCCTCGATCAGAAAGGCCACCGCCCCGTCGGGATGCGGTCGCCCGGTGATGCGATAGGTCAGGCCCGAGGGCAGGTTCCACGTCTCGTTATAGCGATCCTCGCGCGCGGCGGACACAACATCATGTAGCTTCTCTCGCCAAGAGACGTAATTCTTGGGCTCGGGCATCATGCGGTTCTCGCGCATGTGGTCGAAGAAGCTGAACAGGTTGGGGCGGGCCGACAGGAAATCCACCGGCAGGTGGGTCAGGTCGAGCAGTGCGGGGTTGAACAGCACCAAGCGCCGCTCGCGGTCAAAGACCGCAAGCCCGATGGGCAGGTGGGCAAATGTCTTGGTCAGGGTCTGGACGAAGTTGCGCTGCGCCATTTCCGCCTCGATCAGGGGATCGATGGACATGGCAAAATGCAGCCAGCCTTCGGCGATGGGATGCGACTGCACCTCGAACCAGCGCCGCTTGCCCTCGCGACCGGGGAGGCTGACACGGCTGGTCCGCGGGGACCGCGCCAGTGGCAGGGCGATTTCGAACGGGCAGGATTCGTCGGGATCGACCTCGGCATCCTCGCAGATCTCGGCATAGGCCGGGTTGTACCAGAGCACGATTTCGCTGTCGCTCATGATCCAGACGGGATTCGGGTCGATATCGATCACCCGCGACAGGCGTTCGAGCTTGTTGCGGTCGCGGGCAAGGCGGTGCATCTGGCCGATATTGATCGGGCGGGACCGGATCGACAGCCGTGCGACGTCGCGGGTGTGGGTGACGCTGAGGATCGTGTCCGGGTCGTCGGCGGCGATCATCTGCAATTCGGTCTGCCCGAGATCCTCGGGGAGGTCGGGGAAACGACGCGCCAGTTCCGGGTAGATTTCCGCCCATTGCACGCCCTGAAGCATGGGCCTGTCAAAGATCTCGGCGGCATCGGCGGTGCTGTCGATGATCTCGCCGTCGCGCAAAAGAACGACCATCTCTTGGCTGTCGGGGCGCCGTGTGGGACGCCGCGCTGCCCGGCGGGACGCAAGATGGAGCACCAGCGCACCCAGAAGCAGCGCGATCCCCGCGCCGGTACCGATGGCCAGAATAAGTCCGTCGTTCACGATATCCCGCCTTTTGGCCTGATTAGCGCAACCATAAGAGCAGCCAGGTTAACATGGCGTTAAGCCTTACCTAGCGCAACCCGACACACATTTCCCGTAAAGCGTGTTTTACCTGCCGCACTCTAAACCTCAAATCGCTGATTTTCGCCCAGAGCCTCGCCGGGTTCCAACCGCGGCGGCACGACCTTGGCCAGCGGCCAGACAACCTCGACGATAGCGCCCCGGCGTTGCCCGTGCTCCGGCGTCGGTTTGTACGGGTCGGTGCCGTTGGCAAAGCTCAACTCCGCCCCGGAGCGTTCCAGCAAGGTCTTGGCGATGAACAGGCCAAGGCCCATCCCCTCGTATTCCGGGCGCTGTTTGCGCTCTGCCTCGGTCTTGCGACGGCGCATGAACGGGTCGCCGATGCGGCCCAGCAGATGCGGGGGAAAGCCGCGCCCGTCGTCGAGAATGCGGATCGAAATGGTCTTGTCCGTCCAGATCGCCTCGATCCAGACCGTCGTCCGCGCAAAATCGACGGCGTTCTGCACGAGGTTGCGCAGCCCGTGGATGATCTCGGGGCGGCGGTAAATCTGCGGCGGCAGGTAGGCGCCACCGGGGCCGGGGCCATCTTCGAGAAAGATTTCCTTGCCGCGATTCTCATGCGGTTCGGCGGCTTCGCGGATCACCTCGACCAGCGGCGCCTGCCGCATGTGCAGGTCATCCTTTCCGGCGCGGCCCATGCTGCGCAGGATGTCGCGGCAGCGGTCGGCCTGCTCGCGGATCAGCAGGGCATCGTCGCGCAGATCGCCCTCCAGTTCCTCGGCCAGTTCCGCCGAGGTCAGCTTGATCGTCGCGAGGGGCGTGCCCAGTTCGTGCGCGGCGGCGGCCACTACCCCGCCCAGATCGTTCAGCTTTTGCGCGCGGGCCAGCGCCATCTGGGTGGCGGCCAGCGCATCGGACATCGAATGCATCTCGCGCGTGACGCGGCGCGAATAGACCGAGATGAAGACCAAGGCGATGGTGATTGCAATCCATTGACCAAACACGAAAATATCCGGAATGCGCAGGATGAATCCCTGTTCGGTGCGCAAGGGCAGATGATAGAGCATCATCATCGTCACCAGCCCGAAGGCCGTCAGCCCGAGTATCACCGTCGATCGCAGCGACAGCACGTTGGCCGACACGGTGACCGGCGCAAGCACCAGCAGCGAGAACGGGTTGTGCAGGCCGCCAGTCAGAAACAGCAGGAAGCACAACTGCAAGAGGTCGAACATGACCATCATGAAGTTTTCCGTCTCGGACAGGCGCTTGTTTTCCGGAAAGACGAAGATCGCGATCAGGTTGCCCATGATCGACACGCCAACGGCAAGGTAGCACAGGCCCAGTTCCAACTGGAGGTTATACATGTGCTGCGCGACCGTGATGGCGGTGATCTGCCCGGCGATGGCGAACCAGCGCAGCAGGATCATGGTGCGCAGCCGGATCCAGTTGCTGCGCTGGTGCTCGCCGATCAGGCCAAGATCACTTTGTGACATCTGCGCGCTTTCGTCCTGTTGTTGACCGCCCGATGATTGTTACCTGAATGCGTGTCGCTCACAAACCGATTGCAGGAGGCCCCATGTCCGGAAAAATCGCGATCATCGCCGCAGGAGCGCTTGGCGTTTTGCTGGCGGGCAGCTTCACCGCGTCGGCGGGTTGGCTGGACGGGCTATTTGGCGGCTCGGACGACCCCTATGCCGATTGTCGCGAGGGCGCCGTGGCGGGGGATATCGGCGGGCCGTTCACCCTGATGAACAGCGCCGGTGAAACCGTCACCGACAAGGATGTCATCACCGAGCCGTCGCTGGTCTATTTCGGCTACACCTTCTGCCCCGATGTCTGCCCCTTCGACACCGCGCGCAACGCGGACGCGATCGACGTGCTGGCGGAGCGCGGCTATAGCGCCACGCCGGTCTTCATCACCATCGACCCCGAGCGTGATACGCCGAAACAGGTGGGCGAATTCGCCGCCAATCTGCATGACAAGTTCATCGGCCTGACCGGCACGCCCGAACAGGTGGATGCCGCGTCCAAGGCCTATCGCACCTATTACAAGAAGCAGGACGGCGACCCCGACTATTACCTCGTCGATCACTCGACCTTTACCTATCTCGTGCTGCCCGAGGCGGGTTTCGTCGATTACTTCCGCCGCGAGGTCACGCCCGAGCAGATGGCCGATCGGGTCGCTTGCTTCATTGACGCCTCTTGACAGCTTCGTGCAATGCGTTTGACCGCCGGGGGGCAGCGGGCTAATACTCCAAGCCACG
The DNA here is from genome assembly GCF_003667315.2 of Tropicibacter alexandrii. Taxonomy (GTDB): domain Bacteria; phylum Pseudomonadota; class Alphaproteobacteria; order Rhodobacterales; family Rhodobacteraceae; genus Tropicibacter; species Tropicibacter alexandrii. Next base: position 41,401 of record NZ_RCTZ02000004.1, read on the forward strand.
CAACGCGATAGGCGGGAGGAAGCCCTTTGGCGGAAAGCAATATCGACGAGCTGGGTCCGGACAAGTCGCTGCTGTTGGTGGACGATGACGAACCGTTCCTGCGGCGCCTCGCCAAGGCGATGGAAAAGCGTGGTTTCGATGTCGAGATGGCCGGTTCGGTCGCTGCGGGCACGGCGATTGCCACGGCCCGCCCCCCGGCCTACGCGGTGGTCGACCTGCGGCTGGAGGATGGCAACGGGCTCGACGTGGTCGAGGTGCTGCGCGAAAAGCGCCCGGACAGCCGGATCGTCGTCCTGACCGGCTATGGCGCGATTGCCACGGCGGTGGCTGCGGTCAAAATCGGGGCGACCGACTATCTGTCGAAACCGGCCGATGCCACCGACATCACCAATGCGCTGCTGTCGAAGGGCGACGAACTGCCGCCGCCGCCGGAAAACCCGATGAGCGCGGATCGCGTGCGCTGGGAGCATATCCAGCGGGTGTATGAACTGTGCGACCGCAACGTGTCAGAGACCGCGCGGCGGCTGAACATGCACCGCCGCACCCTGCAACGTATTCTGGCCAAGCGCAGCCCGCGCTGAGGGCGATCAGCCCTCTTGCACCAGCAGGCGGGACTGGCTGGTGCGGGCGCGTTCTTCGACCTGCCGCATGGACAGGACGTACCACGACAGCCCGTCCTGACCATCCGACCGCGCGCGTTCCAACATGCGCCGCGCCTTGGCCGCGCGGTCCGCGCCCAGCGCCAGCGTCTCGGCCACGACCTTGCGGTTCTTGCGCATTTCCTCCAGCCGGGCTTCGTAGACCGGACGGGTGATGATGCCTTTGGCGTGTTCCTCATTCAGGCGCACCGTTTCGTTGCGCTGGGCAATCAACAGTTCGGCGATCCCCTCGTCGACGACATCCATCCGCGCAAAGATATCCGCCATGGCGGGCGAGAGCCGTTCGGGGACCAAGGGCCTGTCCCCCAGCCCGAGGCTTGCCAGACCGCCCATCCAGCCCGCCTTCATCTGACGTTCGGAACAGTCCGCAAGCGCGGGATCGGACAGGATGCGACCGGAGCACGCGCTGCCATCGGCGCGCGCGTCGACCAGCATCATGCGAATCGAATCCTCCAGCGCGATGGCGTTGCGGGTCAGGTGGGCTTCCTGCCAAAACGCGTCCGCCTCGGGCATATCGAGAAGGAAGTTCTGTTGCCGCGCGGTGCCGTCGGCCTCAGGCAGGCGACCGCAGGCGGTGGTTGTCAGCGCAACGAGCGCGAGAATTACAAAGTGAGACCGAACCATGCGGGACCTCATTGAACCATGGACTGAACACTCACGCTTCCGCGAGAATGGGGCGAAATTGGGGCAGCTTGTTGCGAACCGGGAACCAATGTCCTGTCGTGACCACAAGACCACACCCCGGGCTTGCCTCAGAGCAGCGTGATCGCTTCGCGCGCAGAAACCGCTTCGGTTTCAAGGGCGCGCGTCCGAAGCACGTACCATGCAAGACCGTCTTGCCCGGCATCCTCGGCCGAGATCAGCGCGGCGCGCGCGGCCCGGGCCTGTTTCTCGGTCAGGGACAATGCATCGATCAGCTGTCGGCGGGTATCGCGGATTTCGGCCAGACGCGCGGCATGCGCGTCCATCGTGACGGTGCCCTCGGCCAACGCCTTATCCAGCGCCGCGATCTCTGCGTCCTGCGCCTTGAGCACAGAGGGCATGTCGGCGGTCAACCGCGCCATCTCGCCGTCGGCGCTGCGCATTGCGGGCATGATGCGGGACAGGTCGACGATCTCGACCCGCTTTTCGATCGCGGCCTTGCCAGCGGCATTGCCTGCCACGGCCCCGATCGCCCCACCCGCCAATGCGCCGGTGATGCATTTGCTCGACCCGCCGCCGGACATCGCCGCCAACCCGCAGCCCGCAGCTGCGCCCAGCGCCGCGCCCTTCATCGTGCTGCGCAGCAGCAATTCGCGGCTGGCCCGCTCGACGGCCTGCGCCTGTGCGATCAGGCCCTGATCGTCATGGATGGCGACCTGCATCGCGCCGTCATCGACGGCATTGCGTGTCACCACCGGCGACAAGCTGGCACAGCCCGCCACGGCAGAGGTTACAAGGGCAAGGACAAGAAATCTGTTACGAAACACCGGCATCTCCTGGTCAAACACTCGGGACCTGGCGCCCCGCTTGGATCATCAGATGCACGGTCAATGCGGCGCGATTGGGGCAATTGGTTTCCAATTTTGTGAAAAATCCCCAGGTCGGACCGGAAATTGTTGCCCGCATCAGCCCAAAGTTGCGCGTTGGGACACGCGCTCTGCACATGCAAGAAGCCGGAGGCCGGTTGTCATCCGCCCGGTTTCAAAGCGACTCCATCAGGGCCGCGTGGCGCGCGGTGAAATCCCGGCGCACTTCGACGGGCGGGCGCAGATGGATGTCCAGACCGTCGATCACCGTGCGGTCAGGCTTGCCAAAGAACTTGTCCGCCTCGCCGATGGAAAAGCCCGCGATCTGCGTCGCTTCCATCCAAGCGCTGATATTGTCGGCCTTCTTGATCTGCTTTTTCAGCCGCACGGGTGTGACCGCAGGCAGGCCAAAGCGGATATGGATCGCGGCGCTCAGGCGTTTGTCCAGCTCGCCATAGCCCGGCCCGACAGCCGCCTTCACCGGCGAGATCATGTCGCCGATCACGTATTCGGGCGCGTCATGCAGCAGCGCGGTCAGCCGGTCCGCCACGCTCGCCTTGGGGCAGAGCCGCTCGAACAGGTCCAGCACCAGCAGCGAGTGTTCGGCGACGGAATAGGGCCAGTCCCCCTCGGTCTGGCCGTTCCAGCGCGCCACGAAGGCGAGGCCGTGGGCGATGTCCTCGATCTCGATATCGACCGGGGTCGGGTCCAGCAGGTCGAGACGCCGTCCCGACAGCATGCGCTGCCATGCGCGTGCAGGTTTGGCCATGTCGCGCCTCTTACAAAGTGATGTCAGAGCCTTCGGGCACGTAGACGAAATTGCCGTGCAGCTTGCCGATCTGCGTGTAGGTCACACCCCGGAAGGTCCGGTTCAGCCATTGCAGCTGGCCCATATATTCAAGGATCAGGATCGGCTGCCAGCGATGGATGAGGTGATAGGCGCCTTTCAACGCCTGTTTCTCATGCCCTTCGACATCCAGTTGCAGGATCGAGACCTTGCGCGACAGCGGCACGGTATAATCGAGCATCGCGGCCTGAATGGCCTCGACGCCGGGGCCGTCCTCCTCGACGAAATGCGACAGGCCGCCGAGGGATTTTCCGTCTTCGTCCTTGGTCTTGAAGCGGATCACGTCGTCCCGGTTCGACAGGGCGGCGTTGGTCAGGGTGACGTTCGTCAGGTCGTTCAGGGCGATGGTCTGCTGCGCGGCCTCGAAATTGCCGGGATTCGGCTCGAACGCCCAGAGTGTCGCGTCCGGCGCGAGCGCCTTGGACAGGGCGGGGATGAAGTCGCCGAAGAACGCGCCCGCATGGATGATGTCGCCCTCGCCCGCATGATCGCACATGAAGCGGATCGTGTCGGGCTCGTAGACCTTGCCCGCCAGTGCCAGCTTGGCAGCCGGGCGTCCCTCCAGCCCCTCCGGCACATGGTATGTCCCGTGCTCGTTGGTTGCCTTGGTGCCTGCCAAAACCGCACTCATCGCCTTGCCCCTTCTTATGCTTTGCCTTGCAGGTTTATCCACGTTGCCTGCCATGGCAAGGGATGATACTGGCCAACCCAACCAAGATTAGCATTGGAGACTGGCATATGGCCACGGATTACATCGTCAAGGACATTGCACTGGCCGAGTTCGGCCGCAAGGAATTGGATATCGCGGAAACCGAAATGCCGGGCCTGATGGCGCTGCGTTCCGAGTTCGGCGAAAGCAAACCGCTGAAAGGCGCGCGCATCGTCGGCTCGCTGCACATGACGATCCAGACAGCCGTTCTGATCGAAACGCTGGTGGCGCTGGGCGCGGATGTGCGCTGGGCGTCGTGCAACATCTTCTCGACGCAGGACCACGCGGCGGCGGCGATTGCCGCGGCGGGCGTGCCGGTCTTTGCGATCAAGGGGCAAAGCCTCGAAGAACATTGGGATTACCTCGACAAATCCTTCCTGTTCGACGACGGTCCGAACATGATCCTCGACGATGGCGGCGACGCGACGCTGTATGTCCTGCTCGGCGCCCGCGCCGAAGCCGGTGAGGACATCATCCCCGTGCCGCAATCCGAAGAAGAGGCGGTGATCAAGGCGCAGATCGCCAAGCGCATGGCGGCCAGCCCCGGTTGGTTCACCAAGACCCGCGACCAGATCGTCGGGGTGTCCGAGGAAACCACCACCGGTGTCCACCGCCTGTATGAGCTGCAGAAGCAGGGCCAGCTGCCCTTCCCGGCGATCAACGTCAATGACAGCGTGACCAAGTCGAAATTCGACAACAAGTACGGCTGCAAGGAATCGCTGGTCGACGGCATCCGCCGCGCCACCGACACGATGATGGCTGGCAAGGTTGCGGTCGTGTGTGGCTATGGCGACGTGGGCAAGGGCTCTGCCGCCTCGCTCTCCGGGGCCGGTGCCCGTGTGAAGGTGACCGAGGTCGACCCGATCTGCGCGCTTCAGGCGGCAATGGACGGGTTCGAGGTCGTGACGCTGGAAGACGCGGTGTCCACCGCTGACGTCTTCGTCACCACGACCGGCAACAAGGACGTGATCCGGATCGAGCACATGCGCGAGATGAAGGACATGGCGATCGTCGGCAATATCGGCCACTTCGACAACGAGATTCAGGTCGCCGCGCTGAAGAACCACAAGTGGACCAACATCAAGGATCAGGTGGACATGATCGAGATGCCCTCGGGCAACCGCATCATCCTGCTGTCCGAAGGCCGTCTGCTGAATCTCGGCAACGCCACCGGCCACCCGTCCTTCGTGATGTCGGCCTCGTTCACCAACCAGGTTCTGGCGCAAATCGAACTGTGGACCAAGGGCGACGAATACCCGCCCGGCGTCTACATCCTGCCCAAGCATCTGGATGAAAAGGTGGCCGCGCTGCATCTGGACCGGATCGGCGTGAAACTGTCCAAGCTGTCGCCCGAGCAGGCCGCCTATATCGGCGTGACGCCCGAAGGTCCGTTCAAGCCCGAGCATTATCGCTACTGAACAGCGGTGCTCAAGGTAGGATGGGTGATCACCCATCCTACTTTCTGTTGCACACAGGGCCGGGTCACTCCCGGCCCTTTCCAGTTGGAGAGCAACCATGCGCATCATCATCTACGGCGTGGGCGCCATCGGCGGCGTGGTCGGCGCGGCCCTGATCCGGTCTGGGCAGGAGGTCGTCGGCATCGCTCGAGGCGCCCAGCTGGACGCAATCCGCGCCAAAGGCCTGCGCCTGCGCACCCCCGAGGTGGATGACACCGTCCAGATGGCCTGCGTCGCCCACCCGTCGGAGCTAACCTTCCGCTCCGATGACGCGATCCTGCTTTGCATGAAGACCCAGCATACCGCCGAGGCGCTCGATGCCCTGCGGGATGCGGGCGTGACCGACCAGCCGATCTTCTGCTTCCAGAACGGGGTCGAGAACGAACGCCTCGCCCTGCGCCGCTTTCCCAATGTGCACAGCGTCACGGTCATGCTGCCCGGCACCTTTCTGGAACCGGGCAAGGTGGTCGCCTACAGCCGTCCGAAATTCGGCATACTCGATCTGGGCCGCTACCCGGCCGGTCTGGATGCCGCAGACGACTCGCTTGCAGCGGCCCTGACGCACGCCAACTTCGCGGCTTTCGCGCGCCCGGACGCGCTCTGCTCGAAATACGGCAAGCTGTTGGTCAATCTCGGGAATATCCTTCAGGCCGCAGTTGGACGGTCACCCGACCTGCCCGCCCTGACCAAGCCGCTTCAGGCCGAGGCGGAACAGGTCTACCGCGCCGCCGGGATCGACTGGGAAACCAATGACAGCGACCCGCGCCGCGATGAATTCATGCAGATCACCGATGTCCCCGGCGAAACGCGCCAAGGCGGGTCCACCGCGCAAAGCCTGCTGCGCGGCGGTTCGGTCGAGACCGATTATCTCAACGGCGAGATATCCCTGCTGGGCCGTCTGCACGGCGTGCCGACGCCGCTGAACGACGCCATGGTCGCCCTTGGCCACCGCCTGCAAAACGAGGGGTTGAAGCCGGGCGACCTGAAAACGGATGACCTGAAAGCCCTGCTCTCGGGGTCGTAGCGCGGGGTTACTCCCCGCGCTCCCCTGTCAAAGGCGAGACATAGCCTTCGCGCAGCACCTCCGGATCATAGGCCTTGCGTCCGAACACCTCGCGCACCATCGGCGCGAAATGCTCCAGCGGCAGCATGTCGTAATCCGGGTCGAAGGATGACTGGTCCCAGCGTTCGCAGAACTCGGAACAGCTGTCGAAACAGGGGTGATCCTTGAACCGGTCCCGCGCATTGCGATCCCATCCGTAATGGTGCCCGTAATACAGCATCTGGAAGATGCCGTGATGCTCGACCACCCAAGCCACATCCCAGCGCACGAAGGGCCGGATTACTTCCGCCGACATGCGGTCATGGTTCTGCGGCGCCAGCCCGTCGCCGATGTCGTGCAGCAATGCGCCCACGACCCAGTCGAGGTCCGCCCCATCCCGTTCCGCCCGCGTCGCCGATTGCAGCCCGTGTTGCAGGCGGGTGATCTTGTACCCTTCTAGCGTCGCCTCACCGGCGCGGCGCAACTCGTCCAGCACCCGGTCGGCGGTGAGCGCCAGAAACGGCTTCTCCAGCTCGGCCAGCATCAGGTAATCCTCCTGCGTGCCATCCTTCATCCGGGTAAAGCTCACGGTCCGCGTCTCGTCCATGGTCTGTCCTCCCTCGTTTGCGCCAGTTTGCACGCCGCCCCCTGCCGCGCAAGCACGGGGAATCGCACGGTGAAAAACCCGTTGTCATGTCGGGCAGAGCCGTTAACGTACCGAGACGAGGGCGGGGGACTGCCATCATCGCTGAAACGTCACCGGGCGCAGACCCGACAAGACAAGGAGCCGATCATGGGCAAACGTGACGAGTTGATCGCGAAATACGCGGACGATCTGAAGAACAAGTGCGGGATGGAGCCCGACATGGACCTGCTGACCAAGGTCACCATCGGCTGTGGTCCGTCGATCTACAATGCCGATGCCTCGACCGTCGCCGCCTCGCAGGAGGGCGAGCTGGAAACGGTGAAGACCAACTTCCTGATGAAGAAACTCGGCCTGTCCGACGGCCCCGAGCTGATGGATGCGATCAATTCCGTGATCGACACCTATGGCCGCTCCGAGCGCAACAAGTATCGCGCCGTGGTCTATTACATGCTGACCAAGCATTTCCGCAAGGAATCCGTCTACGGCTGAGCCCGGCACAGTGCGATGGCAAAGGGCCCGGTTGGGCCCTTTTTCATGTCAGAACAGGTTCAGGACGAGACCCATCACCCCGCAGGCGACAGTGGCATAGCCGCCATCGATCAGGGTCAGCGCCCACGGCTTGCCGCCATAGGTATTGTTCAACGCGATCCACGGCGTGATGAAGAAGGCCCCGATGCCAAGACCGGCGACCAACCCGCCGCCGATGCTGACCGTGCCGCTCGACTCGAAGACGTGGCGCATCATGCCCGCCACGATCAGCTGAAAGACAAAGCCCAGCGCGAACAGCATCGGGTTCGGACCACCCTCAGGCTTGCCGTTCTCGTCGCAGGGGATGCCCGCCGCCTTGATCCAAGGCTTTGACAAGACGTTGTACCACACCGCCCCGACGCCAAAGGCCGCGATGGTGGCGACGATGACATTCACAAGGTCCATGCCCGCTCTCCACATCCACGGCATCCAGCGTGGCGCAGCAGCGGGCGCTTGGCTACTGAAATCTAGCCCTTCAGACCGCCCTTTTCGCAGACGATCCGCCATTCCTCGGCAGTCACGGGTTGCACTGAAAGCCGCGCCTGACGCACCAGCGCCATCTCGGCCAAGCGCTCATCGCCCTTGATCTCGTCCAGCGTGACGGGGTTCGGCAGCGGCTCGACCGCCTTGATGTCGACGCACTCCCACCGGGGGTCGTCGGCCTTGCTGTCGGTATGGGCCTCGGCGATCACCTCGACGATGCCCACCACGGCCTTTTCCTTTTGCGAGTGGTAGAAGAAGCCCCGGTCGCCCACGGCCATCTCGCGCATGAAGTTCCGCGCTTGATAGTTGCGCACGCCGTCCCATTCCTCGCCCGTGTCGCCCTTGGCGACCTGATCGGTCCAGGACCATGTGTCCGGCTCGGATTTGAACAGCCAGTAGGTCATCCGATGACCTTCTTCCACGCGATCAGTTCGACGCTGTCGAAGAGCCCGGCCTTGGCATAGGGGTCATTGTCGGCCCAATCCTGCGCAGCAGCCATGTCGGTCACGTCCAGAATGACCAACGAGCCGCACATCTCGCCTGCATCGTCCAGCAGCGGCCCGGCCTGCGTGACAACGCCCGTGGCGTCGATATAGGCAAGGTGCGAGTCGCGGTTGTCCTTGCGGGTTTGCAGCGCGCCGGGTTTGTCCTTGGCGATCAGGGCGATAAGCATGTCATTCTTCCTTGAGTGGTCGTGAAAGCAGGGTGTCCATGGCCTGCGCCACGGTCAAGTCGCCGGTGGTCAGCCGCGCGACGATGGCGCAGACCGGCAGAGCGATGTCCTTTTGGCGGGCCAGTTCGGTGACGGCGCGCGCGGTGGCGGCGCCCTCGACCGTGACCTTTGGGTCGAATGCCTCGCCCTGCCCCAGCGCAAAGCCGAAGCGATAGTTGCGCGACAGGTCCGACGTGCAGGTCAGCGTCAGATCCCCCAAGCCCGACAGCCCCGCCAGCGTCTCGGGTTTTGCGCCCAGACGTGCTGCAAGGCGGGTCATCTCGGCAAAGCCACGGGTCATCAGCGCGGCGCGGGCGCTGTCGCCCAGACCGGCACCCATGCAGGCCCCGCAGGCGATGGCCATGACGTTTTTCAGCGCGCCGCCCAGTTCCGCGCCGGTCACATCGGTCGAACGATAGAGCCGCAGGGTGGGGTTCGACAGCAGCCCTTGCAGGATCTGGCCTCGGGGGTCCTGCGCGCAGGCCAGTGTCAGCGCCGTCGGCAGGCCGCGTGCGATATCAGCGGCAAAGCTCGGGCCGGTCAGGATGGCCGGGATCGCCTTTGGCCAATGGTCCGACAGGATCGCGGCGGGACCGCGCAGGGTGGTCAGGTCGATGCCCTTGCAACAGGCCACCAGCGCCTTGTCCGTCAAGGGATCGTCGATGCGGTGGGCAAAGCCCGAAAGGCTTTGCATCGGCATGGCGAACAGAAGCGCCTCGGCCTGTATCGCCTCGGTCAGATCGGCGGTGACGGTGACGTCGTCGGGCAAGGTCACGCCGGGCAGGCGCGGGCTTTCGCGTGTCTCCAGCAGCGGGGCGGCATCGCGCGCCCAAAGCGTCACGGGCCGGGACTTGCCGATCGCGACGGCCAACGCGGTGCCGAATGCGCCGCCGCCAAGAATGGAGATCATGCCTTTGCCCCTTTCTTGCCCGAGCCCACCAAGGGTGCTGACCTCGTATCGAGGGGCCAGCGCGGGCGGGCTGACAAGTCCATGCCGGAACGCCGCCCCGCGGCAAACAGTTCCGACCCGGCATAGGCGATCATCGCAGCATTGTCGGTGCACAGGCGCAACGGCGGCGCGGTGAACTGCAACCCGGTTTCGTCGCACACGGCTTGCAGGGCCGCGCGCAGGGCGCTGTTAGCGGCGACGCCTCCGGCCACGGCCAATGCCGGGGTGTCGGGGCTTTCGTCCAGATACAGGGCCACCGCGCGACGGGTCTTTTCCGCCAGCACGTCGCGGACGGCGGCCTGAAACCCGGCACACAGATCGGCGCGATCCTGCACGGTCAGACCGCCTTTTTCGGCGGTGATCGCATCGCGTTGGCGCATCAACGCGGTCTTCAGCCCGGAAAAGGACAGATCGCAGCCGGGCCGGTCCAGCAGCGGGCGGGGGAAGCGAATGCGTTTCTCATCGCCGTTCAGCGCCTCGGCCTCGACGGACGGGCCACCCGGTTGCGGCAGGCCCAACAGCCGTGCGGTCTTGTCAAAGGCCTCGCCGGGCGCGTCGTCGATGGTGCCGCCGAGGCGGGTGAAATCCTCTGGCCCGCGCACGATCAGGAACTGGCAATGCCCGCCGGACACCAGCAGCATCAGGTAGGGAAAGGCCAGCCCATCGGTCAGGCGCGGCGTCAGCGCGTGGCCCGCAAGGTGATTGACCCCGATCATCGGCTTGCCCAGGCCCGCCGCCAGCCCCTTGGCCAGCATCACGCCCGACAGCACACCGCCGATCAGCCCCGGCCCGGCGGTGACGGCAATGGCGTCGACCTCGCGCAGGGTCACCCCCGCCTCGTCCAAGGCCTGTTCCACGCACAGATCCAATCGTTCCGCATGGGCGCGCGCGGCGATTTCCGGCACGACACCTCCGAACGCTTCGTGCAGGCTGTTCTGCCCCATCACGACGCTCGCCAGCACCTCGCGCCCGCGCAGCAGCGCCGCGGCGGTGTCGTCACAGCTGCTTTCCAGCCCGAGGATCAGCGGCGAAAGGGTCATCCATGGTCCCATTGCGTTGATGGTCCACAGCAGGTAGCACCGGAGAGGCTGCCTCACAATCCCGGAGCTGTGATGCCTGACACGCTGCCCATCCTGCTGCTGACACGGCCCGAGGACGCCTCGCGCCGGGTGGTGGACCAGCTGAGGGAGATGGGCTGCGCGTTCGAGCCGGTGATTTCGCCGCTGATCGGGATCGAGGTAACAGGGCCATTGCCCGAGATGGAGGATGCGCAAGGGCTGATTTTCACCTCGGCCAATGCGGTCGCCGCCTATCGCGCGCTGGGTGGGCCTGCGGGCCTGCCGGCCTTCACCGTCGGGCAGGCCACGGCAGAGGCCGCGACCAATGCCGGGCTGCACGCCCGATCCGCCGATGGCAATGCCGAGACCCTGATCGCGTGGCTCAGGGACCTGCGCCCCGATGCGCCCCTGATCCACATGCGCGGCACCCATACGCGCGGCGACGTGGCCGGTCGGCTGAGTGCAGCCGGGGTCGAAACGCGCGCAGCGGTGATCTATGATCAACCCGCGCTGCCCTTGACCATCGAGGCGCAGCGGGTTTTGACTGGGACGACGCCGGTTGTGGTGCCGCTCTATTCGCCTCGAAGCGCAAAATTGTTGCGCAATATGAGTATAAAAGCGCCACTTCTTGTCGCGGCTTTGAGCGAAGCGGTGGCCAACGCCGCCCCGTCGCATCATATAAAGGGGCTAAGGATTGCCGCGCGCCCCGACTCGGGCGCATTCCTGCCGCTGGTGGCAGAGCTGCTGGCGGTGGCGCGGGACAAGGATGTTTGATGCCTGCCCAAGGGCGCGGGATCGATTGAGAAGGTGACGAGACGTGGCGAAGCCCAGCAAGAAAAGCTCGGAGAAACCGACCGACAAGGTCGAGCCGGCCGACAGCAAGGAACCAGTCTCCAGCGTCGAGGCCACGCCTGACGCCGAGGATGACATCGCGCAGGACACGGTGGACGCGGCCATCGCCGAGGCGGAGATGGTCGAAGGCGCGTCCAGCGCCGATGCGACCCCCGAGGCGGACGATACCGCAGAGCCGGTGTCCGAGCCGGGTGACACGATCGTTGCGGACGGCGCCGACACGCTGGCCGACGGCGATGACGCGGTCGCCTCGCGCGAGGCGGACGATACGCTTTCGGATGGCAGCGACCCCGTCGCCGACCCGGATCCGACCCACGACCCCGAGCCGACGCCGACCCCCGAGCCGACGCCGACTCCCGGCCCGACCGTGGTGCAGGAAAAGGTGATCGAGCGGAAGGCGGGCTTTGTCCCGACCCTGATCGGCGGCGTGATCGCTGCGGGTCTTGGCTTTGCCGCGGCGCAATTCGGCACGTTCGGCGAGGACGACACCCTCTTCCGCACCGACACCGAGACCGCCTTGGCAGCGCAGCGCGAACAGGTTCAATCGCTCATCAGCCGCGTCGAGTCCGTCGAGGACAGCGTGCAGACCATCGACCTTGCCCCCCTGCAAGGCGCCGTGGACGGTGTGCAAGGGCAATTTGCCGATCTCGATCAGGTGCTGGCCGCGTTGGGCGGGCGCATCGACGCGCTCGACACCCGGATGACCGAGCTTGAGAAACAGCCGATGAGCCAAGCCCTGTCGCCCGAGGCGGTCGCCGCCTATGAACGCGAGATGCAGGCGCTGCGCGATGCCGTGGCCGCGCAAAAGGCCGAGGTCGAAAGCCTCGCCGCCGAGGCGATTGCCGCGCAAAACGACGCCAACACGCAGGCCCAACTGGCCGAAAGCCGCTCGGCGCTGGCCGACCTGACTGCCCGCCTGCAAGCGGGCGATCCATATGCCGAACCGCTATCGATCTTGACGGCCAATGGCGTGGATGTGCCGCAGGCGGTCGCCGATGCCGCCGCCGAGGGTGTGCCGACGCTGGCCGCGCTGGTCAGCGATTTCCCCGATGCCGCACGTGCCGCGCTGAAGACCGCCCGCACCGTCGAAGCCCCCGAACAGGGCGGGGGCTTTGGCAGCTTCCTGCAAAGCCAGCTGGGCGCGCGCTCTGTCGTCCCGCGCGAGGGCGACGATGCCGACGCGGTGCTGTCGCGGGCCGAGGCGGCGGTCAAAGGTGGCGATCTGGCCACCGCACTCGAAGAGATTGCCAAGCTGCCCGCCGAGGCACAGGCCGAGCTGTCCGACTGGACGGCCCGCGCCAGCTTGCGGCGCGATGCATTGGCGGGGGCGGCGACGCTCGCCCAGGATTTGAACCAGCAATAAGGGTCACGACTTCATGCTTTGGTCACTTATAAAGATCGTGGTTTTCGTCGCGCTGGTCGCGGCCCTGACCCTTGGCGCGGGCTACCTGATGGAAAGCTCGGGCGGGTTGCAGGTTACCGTGGCGGGAATGGAATATTCGCTTGGACCGTTGGAATCGGTCATTGCCGCCTTGGTGCTGATCCTCGTGGTCTGGCTGTTCCTCAAGCTGTTCTCGCTGACCATCGCCGTCCTGAAATGGATCAACGGGGATGAGACCGCGCTGAGCCGATATTTCGACCGCAACCGCGAGCAAAAGGGCTACAAGGCGCTGTCCGAGGGCATGATGGCGCTTGCCTCTGGCGAGGGGCGTCTGGCGATTGCCAAGGCCCAGCGCGCCGAGAAATTCCTGCACAAGCCGGAACTGACCGACCTGCTCACCGCGCAAGCCGCCGAGATGTCGGGCGACCGCAAGAAGGCCGAAGAGGTCTACAAACGCCTGCTGAAGCGCGACGACACCCGGTTCGTGGGGGTTCGTGGCCTGATGCACCAGAAGCTGGAGAGCGGGGATACCGACACCGCGCTGCAACTGGCCGAGCGCGCCTTTGCCATCAAGCCCAAGCATGTCGAGGTGCAGGACACGCTGCTGCGGCTGCAGGCCGAGAAACACGAATGGGACGGCGCGCGCAAGACGCTGCAGACCAAGCTCAAGACCGGCACCCTGCCGCGCGACGTCTATCGCCGCCGCGACGCGGTGCTGGCCCTGTCGCAGGCCGCTGAGATCGGCGATGCAGAGACCTCCGGCAAGGCCGCCGAGACTGCGATCGAGGCCAACCGCAACGCACCCGATCTGGTGCCCGCCGCCGCCATGGCCGCCCGTGGCTTCATCGCGAAGGACCGCAAGAAGAACGCGGTGCGCGTGCTCAAAAAGGCTTGGGAAGTGTCGCCCCATCCCGATCTGGCCGCTGCCTTTGCCGAGATCGAGCCGAACGAAACGCCCGCCGAGCGCGTCAAGCGCTTTGGCCAGCTGACCAAGATCAATCCCGACCACCGCGAGACCAAGCTGCTGAAGGCAGAGCTGAACCTCGCGGCGGAGGACTTCCCCGAGGCGCGGCGCGCGCTTGGCGATCTGGTCGAAAGCGACCCGGATGCGCGGGTTCTGGCGATCATGGCGGCCATCGAAAAGGGCGAAGGCGCGTCCGACACGGTCATTCGCGGCTGGCTGGCCCGGGCGCTGACCGCATCGCGCGGGCCGCAATGGGTCTGTGACAAGTGCAACACGATCCACGGCGAATGGGCGCCGCTCTGCACCAATTGCGGAGCGTTCGACACGCTGTCGTGGAAATCCCCGCCGCAATCCGAGGTCGTCCTGCCTGCGGGCGCCGACATGCTGCCGCTGATCATCGGCGCGATCGAGGATCACTCCAAGGATGCCGACGCGGTGCCCGAGGCCGACATCATCGTGCCAGAAAAACCGGAACCTGCCGCCGCTGACAAGGCCGAGGATGCCGAGATCATCGAGGATGCAGAAACCGTTGAGGAAGCGAAAAAATAGCCTTCCCCTCGGACGGCCCCGGTGCTAAGAGGCCGCCCACCAGTGCCGCTGTAGCTCAGCTGGTAGAGCACGTCATTCGTAATGATGGGGTCGGGGGTTCGAGTCCCTTCAGCGGCACCACTTTTCCGACAAGGCCCCCGCAGGGTCCTGCGGAAACCCAGCCAGACAATTTGGTACGACGCCTAGCCGTCAAGTCGCGCGACCTCGACCAGTGCCGTATGGGCGCTGCACCCTTGGCCCAGCCGCGAGGTGCCGACATCCTTGGTCAGCACGTTCGGGTTGCCATCCGGGTCGATGTTTTGATCCGGATCACCGAACCACGCGCCGGTGGGTAGAGCAACGACGCCCTGCGTGATCCCGTCCGAGACAACGGCACGCGCCCGGCAGGCCCCGCGCGCGTTGAAGACGCGCAACAGGTCGCCCGAGGCGATTTGCCGTGCCAAGGCATCGTCGGGGTGGATCAGCAGGGCAGCCGGTCGCGCGCCCGGCAGATCGGCCAGCGCGCATTCCAACTGGCTGTGCAGCTTGTCCCCCGGTTGCGGCGAAACCAGATGCAGCGGTGCCTCGGGCGTGGCGGTGCCCAGCCATTCCGACGGCGGCAGCCAGACCGGGTGGCCGGGACAGTCGTCATAGCCAAAGCCGTCGATCCGCTCTGAGAAGATCTCGATCCGCCCAGAAGGCGTGCCGAGCGGGAACGCCTCTGGGTCATCGCGGAACGGGGCAAAGAAGCTGCGGTTCGGCCCCTCGGCCCGGATCGGCAGGCGCATCCAGTTGCGCGCGCGCAACCCGTCCAGATCGGGCACCTCGATCCCCTGCCCGGCCGCCAAATCGCGAAACTCGGCATACAGCGCGCCGATCCATGCGTCGGCGTCGCGCCCCTCGCTGAAGGTCTCGCCCGCGCCCAGACGCTCGGCCAGCCCGCAGAAGATCGCGTAATCGTCCCGGGCCTCGCCCACCGGTGGGATCAGGCGGGGCATGTGAAACAGGTAATCGTCCAGCGGCGAGCGCCCGATATCCTCGCGCTCATACGGCGTCGTCGCGGGAAAGACGATGTCGGCGCGCTTGGCCGTCGCCGTCCACCACGGTTCGTTGACGATGATCGTCTCTGGCTTTTGCCACGCCTCGTGCAGCGCGTTCAGGTCTTGATGGTGGTGATAGGGGTTGCCCCCCGCCCAATAGATCAGACGGATATCCGGGTAGGGCCCGCGTTTCCCGTTGAAGTCATAGTCCTGCCCCGGATGGCGCAGCATATCGGCGATGCGTGCGACCGGGATGACCGTCTTGACCGGATTGGACAGCTGCGAAAAGGTCATGCCGCGCAGGCCGATCAGCGATTTTCCGACGCCGCCAATCGCGCCATAGCCATAGCCCACCCCACCGCCGGGCAAGCCGATCTGGCCCAGCATTGTCGCCAGAACGGCGGACATCCAATAGGGCTGTTCGCCGTGTTCGCCCCGCTGCAACGACCACGCCACGGTGATCAGCGTCCGGGTCTTGGCCATGCGCCGCGCCAGCGTGCGAATGTCATCTGCCGCAACGCCACAGATCGGCGCAGCCCAGTCCGGGTCCTTGGGTAGGCCGTCGCTCTTCCCCATCAGGTAGGGGCGAAACCGCGCGAAGCCGGTGGTGTAGCGGTCGAGAAAGGCGTGATCGGTCAGGCCCTCGCTTTCCAGCACGAAGGCCAGCGCCAGCATCAGCGCCGTGTCCGAGGCGGGCCGGACCGGCATCCAGTCGCAGCCCTCTGGCGCATCGCCGCGCTGCGGGGCGATGTTGACGCAATAGGTGCCCTTGGCGGCAAAGCGGTCGAACCACGTCTCGGTCTCATGCTCGGTGATGCCGCCCATGCTGACCTGCGCGTTCTTGGGGTTGATCCCCCCGAACATCACCAGCGTTTCGGTGTGGTCGTGGATCACCGGCCAACCATCCTGATGCTCGTACAGCAGTTGCAGGAAATTGACGCCGAACACATGCGGCATGATCGATTGCGCGCAGCCGGTGGAATAGCTGCCGAAAGAGGCGACATAGCCGCCGATGCTGTTGAGGAAGCGATGCACTTGGCTTTGCGCATGGTGAAAGCGCCCGGCGCTGCTCCAGCCATAGGACCCGCCAAAGATCGCCGCGTTGCCATGGGTGTCGCGGATGCGGGCGATCTCTTGTGCGGCGATGTCCAGCGCCTCGTCCCAAGGCAGTTCGACGAACGGGTCGGTGCCGCGCCCGGTGCGCGTGCGGTTGTCGAGCCAGCCGCGTCGGATCGACGGGCGCGCGACCCGGCTGCGATGATGCACCGCCGCCGGAACGGCAAGCGGAATGTCCGAGGGGTTCGGGTCCTCCGAAAAGGGGCGCGTGGCGACCAGCCGGTCGCCTTCGACATCGACCTCGAAAGCGCCCCAATGGCTGGAAGTCACCTTGGTCTGCCGGTTGGTCATATCTGCCTCTTCGGGGGGTTGCGTGTCACGACGCCGCCCAGCTTAGCCGAAACGGGGCAGGCAGGGAAAGCCGGGCCGCTATGCGCGGGATTTGCCGCCCGAGGTGCTGGTGCTGCCATCGACCCAGACGGACACGGACACGCCCTTGGGGCGATCCACGAACCCCTCGATATCGACGACGCGGACGCGCATGTGCCGCCCTTCTTCGACGAAGGGGCGCAGGCGGGCCTCATGTTCGGCGGTGACGCGACCGATGGGGCGCGGGCCGCTCCCGATCAGACGGCTGGTCCAGTTGCGCGGACGCGCCAGCATGGCGACATGGTCCTCGGCCAGCGAGACCTCCAGATCGTCACCGGGGCGCAGGCGGAACCGGGCGAGGTTCGCCGACATCTGGGTCAATTTGCACGAATAGATCAGCGGATGCATCTGGGTGTTCCTCAATGGCGGCGTTCTTGATGACGCCTGATTCTACACTTCAGCATAGTCGCGCTCGGGCGGCTTCTCCAATCGCTAACGGCTATGACGCGCGGGTCGGCGGAATTCGGGGTATTTTGCAACAGCCCCGGTGTGCGGTCAGGGGCGCAACCGTTGTTCAGCGGCGCGGGCGTGGCCCTCCATCCCTTCGACGCGGCTGATGCGGGCGGTGCGCGCGGCCAGTTCGTGCGAGGCATCGGCGTTGCAGCGTTGCCATGTCACGGTCTTGAGGAACTTGTGGACGGAGAGCCCGCCGGTATAGCGCGCAGCACCGCTGGTCGGCAGAACATGGTTCGGCCCGGCGCTTTTGTCGCCAAACGCCACCGTCGTTTCCGCCCCAAGGAAAAGCGAACCATAGGCCGACAGCCGCCCGAGCCACCAATCAAGGTCCTCGGCCTGCACCTGAAGGTGTTCGGGCGCGTAGCGGTCGGCGACTTGGGCTGCCTCTTCGCGGCTGTCGCACAGGATGACCTCGGCACGTTCGGCCCAAGCGGTGCGGGCGGCGCTGGCATTGGGCTCGGGCAGCGCGTCGATCAATTGCCCGACGCGGGCCATCACCGACTGCGCCAGCGCGCGATCCGTACTGACCAGCCAGACCGGACTGTCGGCCCCATGTTCGGCCTGACTGACAAGGTCCAGCGCCACGGTCCGGGCCGAGGCGGTGTGATCGGCGATCACCAGCGAATCCGTCGGGCCTGCGAACATGTCGATACCGACCTGCCCGAACAATTGCCGTTTCGCCTCGGCCACGTAGGCATTGCCGGGCCCGACAAGGATATCGGCGGGCGGGCTGCCGAACAGACCTTGGGCCATCGCAGCGACCCCCTGCACGCCCCCAAGGTTCAGGATCAGGTCCGCGCCGCACAAATCCATGGCAAAGACGATGGCGTCGGGGATGCCCTGCCCGGGCCGGGTCGGCGAGACGGCGGTGATGTGTTTGACCCCCGCGACCTTGGCCGTGGTGATCGTCATCAGCGCGCTGGCAATATGGCTGTAGCGCCCGCCCGGCACGTAGCAGCCTGCACAATTGACCGGAATGGATTTCTGACCGGCGATCAGGCCCGGCATGACCTCGGTCTCGAAATCGGTGATGCTCGCCTTTTGCGCCTCGGCAAAGCGGCGGATATTGGCGTGGGCAAAGCGGATATCGTCCTTGAGCGGCTCGGGCACGCGCGCGCAGGCGGCGGCGCGGTCGGCGTCGGACAGGGCGATCTCGCCGGTCCAATTGTCCAAAGTCTCGGCATAGTGGCGCACGGCAGGTTCGCCGTCGCGGGCGATATTGGCCAGCATGATCGAGACGAGATCGCGCAGGTCGCCGGTCTCGGACACGGGGCGGGGGGCGGCTTTCTTCAGGTAGGTGATGGCCATGGGTCAGCTCTTGATATGGTCACGGATCGCCTCGGCCAGCACGTCCACGGTGTCCAGAAGGCGCACCGGGCCGGTCAGGTCGGGGGTCAGAAGCGAGAATTCGGAACAGGCAATCAGGATCAGGTCGGCGCCTTGGCGGGTCAGGTCGTCGATCGCCGTGGTCAGGGCGGCGTGGGCGTCCGGCGTGGCACCGTGGCGCTTGATCGCACGGATGGTCTGCAACAGGGCATCCATGTCCGACGGCCAGATCGCCGTGACCCCGCTGCGCGCCATTGGTTCATCGAACACCCCAGCCAGCCGCAAGGCGGGCGAGCCCAGCACGCCGACACGCGCGTCTGGTTCGGCGCGGCCCACGGACAGGTCGACCATGTTCAGCAAGGGGATGTCCACGGCGCGCGTGATCGCGGGCGCGTAGTGATGCGCGGTGTTGCAGGGCATGGCCAGCGCCGTCGCGCCCGCCTCCTGCAACCGCTGCGCCATCTCGGCCAGCACCGGGGACGGGTCCGGGCCGGTGCGCTCGATCAGATGGGCGATGCGCGAGGGCACCTGCGGGTTCATGTCGATCAGCAGCGGCAGGTGGTCGGCGTCGTCTTGCGCGTCGACCACCGCCAAAAGACGGTGTTGCAGCAGGATCGTCGCCTCGGGCCCCATCCCGCCAAGGATGCCAACCGGCTTCATTTACAGCTCGACCCAAGCGTTCGCGGTGTCGAAGGCAAAGTCATAGCCCCCCAGCGCCGCCGCGCCCCCGGTATGCACGAAGACGATGCGCTGGTCCTTGAAGGTTCCCTTTCGTGCGAGGTCGATCATGCCCGCCGCGCCCTTGGCGGAATAGCACGGGTCCAGCAGGATGCCTTCGAGTTCGGCGAACATGCGGATCGCCTCCAGCCCGCTTTCGGTGGGCAGGCCGTAGCCGTCGCCCACGTAATCGGTATTGGCGACCACGTCCTCGCGCGTGACAACACCGGGGCAACCGAGTTTCTCGGACGTGCGGGTGGCGAGGCTGAATAGCATGTCCTCTTGTTTCGGGCGCGGCGCGCGGGTGCCGATGCCCAGCACCGGGATCTGGGCGTTCATCGCGCAAAAGCCGGTGACGAGGCCCGCCTGCGTGCCGGACGACCCCGTGGCATGCACCACCCGGTCGATCCGCAGCCCCATATCGTTGGCCTGCGACACCATCTCGAAGGCGCAATTCACGTAACCCAGCGCGCCGGTCGGGTTGGAGCCGCCGCCGGGGATGACATAGACCTTGTGCCCCTCGGCACGCTTGCGCTCTGCCGCGCGCTCCATCTCGGCGGGCATGTCATGGCCACCGGGGAATTTCTGCGTCGTCGCGCCGTGCAGATGATCCAGCAAGACATTGCCGTTGTTGTTGTAATTGGCGTTGTTGTAGCCGGTGCGGTCCTCGAACAGCAGATGGCAGGCAAGGCCCAGCTTGGCTGCGGCGGCGGCGGTCTGGCGTCCGTGATTGGTCTGGGTTGCGCCTTGGGTCATGACCATGTCGGCGCCCTGTTCCAGCGCCTCACCCATCAGGAATTCCAGTTTGCGAGTCTTGTTGCCGCCGGTCGACAGGCCGGTGCAATCATCGCGCTTGATCCAGATTTCGACGCCCAACTCCTTGGACAGGCGGGGCATCGGCTCCAGCGGGGTGGGCAGATGGGCAAGGCGGGTGCGCGGGAATCGGGACAGGTGCATGGCGGGAATCCTTGGGGCAAAGCAAAGGTTTGCCTCAGTTGCGCCGGACCCGTGGCCACCCGCAAATCACGCCTGATAAATTCGATATAATCGAATACTTTATCCGATCATTTCAAACTTAGGTCAGCAAACGAAAGCTGTCCTCCAGCCACGGATTGGCCTGTTTCAACGGTCCAAGCGCGTGGTCGCGCAGCAGGGACCGCAGGCGCGTGTCGATCAGGTCGACCACCGCATCCGAGCAATCGGGATTGGCGACCAAGGCCAGTTCACGGGCAAAGCTCTTGCCCGGAAAGCGGTGCATCCTCAGCCGCGCGTGAAAGCGCCGCGCGCGCGAAAACAGCAGCGGCGTGGTGATTGCCCAACCCGCCCCGGCGGCCACCATCGCCATCAGGGTCTGGCTGCTGCTGCATTCGAACCGATGCGCGGCGTTGACCCCCATCCGCTTGAGCTGGGTGTCGATCTGGCGCGCGATCATCAGGTCGCTGGAATAGCGCAGGAAGGGCAGTTTCGTCTTGTCGGCCATCACATCGCCCAGCGATTGCTCGGCCCCCAGCGGCAGAACGACGACAAACGGATCGCGCAGCAAGGGACGGTCGATCAGGTCGCCCTGCCGGTCCCCCGGCGTGGCGGTGATGCCCACGTCCAACTGTCGGTCGCGCAGCATGTCAAAGATCATGTGGCTCGACCCGGTGCGAAACAGGAAATCGCAGCCCGGCATATGCGAGGACAGATAGACCGCGAGATCGGGGATCATATCGGTTTCGAAATCCTCGATCGTGCCCAGCCGAAGGTAACTGGCCCCGGCGAGGTTGCCGACCGAGACCTCGGCCTTGGCTTTGCGGATGGCAAGCAACGCACCTTCGATATCGCGCAGGAAACTGCGGCCTTTCGGCGTCAGCACCATCGGGCGGCGCGCATGGTCGAACAGGTCGACGCCCAGATGGGTTTCGAGGTTGCGCAGATGATGCGACACGGTGCTGAGCGTCAGCCCGGTTTCCCGCGCCGCCGCCTGCATCGAGCCTTGCTTTGCGCAGATCTGGAACAGTTCCAACGATTTGAGGTTCAGATCTTTGCCAGCGGCATTGCGGGGCATGGGGGGACTACCGTGATAAGACGCGCTGCTGCACGGTAGAGGCAAAGGCGTCGGGGGTGAACATCAAGTTCCTCCCCGACGCACAGGGCTTGCACGGTATGCGACGTCACGGGAGCCGATCATCGATCGACCGAGAACTATCGCGGCCCGCCGAATTGACTGCGGCAAGAGAATGCGAAGACGCATTCCCCCCTATTCACAATCCTTCAGCGGCTCAGAAATCCAGATTCTCGACTGTCAGCGCGTTCTGCTGGATGAATTCCCGACGCGGTTCGACGACGTCGCCCATCAGCTTCGTGAACAGATCGTCCGCCTCGGCCATGTCGTCGATCGTCACCTGCAACAGCGTGCGCGCATCCGGGTCCAGCGTGGTTTCCCACAGCTGATCGGGGTTCATCTCGCCCAGCCCCTTGTAACGCTGAAGCTGGTTGCCCTTTTCGCCCTCTTCGAGGATCGCCTTCAGCAGGTCCAGCGGGCCGTGGATCAGTTGCTTGCGGTCCTTGCGGTCCAACGTCGCCGGGCTGCCATAGACCGCTTGCAGGCTTTGGGTGAAACTGCCGGTCTTGCGCGCCTCGCCCGAGCGCAGCATCGGCCCGTCCAGCGTGCGCACCTCTTCGACGCCGCGCAGGATGCGCGCCAGGCGGATGCCCTTGTCCTGCGTGATGCGGCCCTGCCAGCCCCGCTCGTATTCCAGAGCGATCAGGTCGAGCCGCTGGGCCACCTTGTCCGCCACCCCTTGCAGGTCGCTGTCGACAGCGCCGGGCACGAAAGCCCCAGCAATCGCCGCCTGTTCCAGAATGTGGCGCGGGTAATGCGTCGGGAAGGCATCCAGAACGCGCTTCAACTGACGCGCTTCGTCGACAACGCGGATCAGGTCCTGACCGATGATGACTTCGCTATTGCCCTGATGAAGCTGCGCATTTTCGATACCCTGCGCGATCAAGTAATCGTCCAGCGCATTCTGGTCCTTGAGGTAGACCTCGGACTTGCCGCGCGCGACCTTATAAAGCGGCGGCTGCGCGATATACAGATAACCGCCTTCGATCAGCTGCGGCATCTGCCGGTAGAAGAAGGTCAGCAAAAGCGTCCGGATATGCGCGCCGTCCACGTCCGCGTCGGTCATGATGACGATCTTGTGGTAGCGCAGCTTTTCGATGTTGAACTCGTCCCGGCCAATGCCGGTGCCAAGCGCCATCACGAGGTTGCCAATCTCTTGGCTCCCAAGCATCCGGTCGAAGCGCGCGCGCTCGACGTTCAGGATCTTGCCGCGCAGGGGCAGGATGGCCTGTGTGCGGCGGTCACGCCCCGTCTGAGCCGAGCCCCCGGCCGAGTCGCCCTCCACCAGGAACAATTCGGTTTTGGAGGCGTCCTTTTCCGAGCAATCCTTCAGCTTGGCCGCGTTGAAGCTGACATCCATCGCGGTCTTGCGCCGGGTCAACTCGCGCGCCTTGCGGGCGGCCTCGCGGGCCATGGCGGCCTCGATGATCTTGCCGACGATCTGCTTGGCCTCGTTTGGGTTCTCCTCGAACCACTCGGCCAGTTTTTCGTTCATCAGCGATTCCACCGCCGGGCGCACCTCGGAACTGACCAGCTTGTCCTTGGTTTGGCTGGAGAATTTCGGATCGGGCACCTTGACCGACAAAACGGCGGTCAGACCCTCGCGCGCGTCATCGCCGGTAAAGGTGATCTTTTCCCGTTTCGCGATGCCGCTTTCCTGCGCATAACGCTGCAACTGGCGGGTCAACGCGCTGCGGAAACCGGCAAGGTGCGTGCCGCCGTCGCGCTGCGGAATGTTGTTGGTAAACGGCAGGACGTTCTCGTGATAGGTGTCGTTCCACCACATCGCGACCTCGACGCCGATCCCGTCCCTTTCGCCATCCATGTAGACCGGCTCGGCCATCACGGATGTCTTGGAGCGGTCGAGATACTTGACGAATTCCCGGACGCCGCCATCATAGTACAACTCGCTGCGCAGGGGTTCGGCGGGGCGCTCATCCTCCAGCAGGATGCGCACGCCGGAATTCAGGAAGGCCAGTTCCCGCAGGCGCTTTTCCAGCGTGTGGAAGTCGTATTCCAGATTGCTGAACGTCTCTGTCGACGCCATGAAGCGGACCTCGGTCCCCTTTTCGCCGGGCGCATCGCGGACAACGCGCAGATGTTCAGTGGTCTCGCCATGCTCGAACTTTGCGTAATGTTCCTTGCCGTTGCGCCAGATGCGCAGCTCCAGCCAGACGGACAGCGCGTTCACCACGGACACGCCCACGCCGTGCAGACCGCCCGACACCTTGTAGGAGTTCTGGTCGAATTTCCCGCCCGCGTGCAGCTGGGTCATGATGACCTCGGCGGCGGAAACGCCTTCTTCGGCGTGGATGTCGACTGGGATGCCGCGCCCGTTGTCACGCACGGACACGCTGGAATCCGCGTGGATTTTCACCTTCACATAGTCGGCATGTTTGGCCAGCGCCTCGTCGATGCCGTTGTCCACGACCTCATAGACCATGTGGTGCAGGCCAGAGCCGTCATCGGTATCCCCGATATACATGCCGGGGCGCTTGCGCACCGCCTCCAAACCTTTGAGAACCTTGATGGAATCCGCACCATATTCCTGCGGTGCGTTCGGCTGTTCGGACATTGACTGATCCTTTGAATTCTTGCCGCGATTTATAGCGGTTTGGCGGGGGAATGTCACGCTTGGGACACAATATTTGGTGGTTTTCCGCTGTGCTTTGCACGAGGCCTCAAAGCTGCCTCAGCGACCCGTCCTGATCGACCTCGACCACCTGCGCGCGGCCCCCAAGTTCCGCGAACAGTTCCGGCCCGGTGCCGGTCATCCAGGCCTGCGCACCAAGCGCGCAGATCTCGTCATAAAGCGCCGCGCGACGGCCCGCATCCAGATGCGCCGCCACCTCGTCCAAGAGCAGGATCGGGATCGCCCCGATCTCAGACGACAAGGCCCGTGCATTGGCGAGGATCAACGAAATCAGCAGGGCCTTCTGCTCGCCGGTGGAGCACTCGGCCGCGGGCACGCCCTTGGCGGCAAACACCCCGTAGACGTCGCTGCGATGCGGCCCGACCAAGGTCCGCCCCGCCGCCAGATCACGAAACCGGCTTTCCTGAAGCGCCGCCAGCAAGTCAGCCTCACCCTCGGGCATCGCGCCCTCGGATTGCACCATCTCCAGTTCGGCCACGGGAAAGGCCGTCTCGGCCCCCTCCTGTGCCGCGCGCAGCCGTTCCAGCGCATCCCGCCGGTTGGCGTCGATCCGCGCGCCCGCGCGCGCCATCTGCAATTCCAGCGCCTTGTACCAATGCGCATCACGCACCTGCTCTTTCAGCAGGCGGTTGCGTTCGCGCATGGCCTTTTCGTAATCCAGAGACAGTTGCGCATGATCCGGCGCGAAACTCAGCGTCACACGGTCAAGGAACCGCCTGCGCCCCTCGGCCCCCTCGATCCAAAGCCGGTCCATCGCAGGCACCAACCAGACCGCCCGGGCAATCTGCCCCAGCTGCACCTGAGACGCGCTCTTGCCGTCGACCTGCACGACCCGCGCCGCGCCCGCCTCGGAGGTAAACTCCACCTCATGCGGCTCGCCGGCGCCATGCACCAGCCCGGCGATCTTCCAGCCGACCGCCTCGGGCCTGCGCGCCATCTCTGCCGCCGAGGCCCGCCGCAGCCCGCGTCCGGGCGAAAACAACGAGACCGCCTCGATCAGGTTGGTCTTGCCCGCGCCATTCGGTCCGTAGATCGCCACCGGGCGGGAATCCACCTCCAACCGCGCCAATTTGTGCGAACGGAAATGCGAAAGGGTCAGGCGCGACAGATACATCTCACCCGACCCTGTGTTTCTTCTTGGTCAAAATACCCCCGCCGGAGGCGTCCGCCCGCGATCAAACGCGCATCGGCATGACGACATAGACCGCCGTCGTATCATTGCCTTCGCGCATCAGGGTCGGATCGCCGGACGAGTTGAACATGAACACGGCATTCTCGCGATCCACCTGAGACGCAATCTCCAGCAGGTATTTCGCGTTGAAGCCGATCTCAAGCCGTTCATCGCCATAGGCCACGGCCAGCTCTTCCTCGGCGGCACCGCTGTCGGGGGCGTTCACGGACAGGATCAGACGATCCTCGTCCAGCGACAGCTTGACCGCGCGCGAGCGTTCGGACGATACGGTCGCCACACGGTCCACCGCCTTGGCAAATTCGGACGCATCCACTTCCATCTTGCGGGTGTTGCCCTGCGGGATCACGCGCGTGTAGTCGGGGAAGGTGCCGTCGATCACCTTGGACGTCAGGGTGATGTCCGGCGTGGCAAAGCGCACCTTGGTTTCGGACACCGACACGGCGATGTCCATGTCGTCATCGTCCAGCAGCTTGCGCATCTCGCCCACGGTCTTTCGCGGGACAATAACGCCGGGCATGTCTTCGGCGCCGGATGGCAGTTCTGCGTCGATGCGCGCCAGACGGTGGCCATCGGTCGCCACGCAACGCAGCACCTTGCCGCCATCGGCATCGGCCACATGCATGTAGACGCCGTTCAGGTAATAGCGCGTCTCTTCGGTGGAAATCGCGAATTTCGACTTGTCAAAGAGCCGACGCAGGACAGCCGCCTTGGCCGAGAAATTCGAGCTGTATTCCGACGAGGCCATCACCGGGAAATCCTCGCGCGGGAGGGTGGCCAGGTTGAAGTTGGACCGCCCCGCGGCCACGGTCAGGCGACCGGCTGCGCCGTCCTCGGACAGGGTCACCAGCGCGCCATCGGGCAGCTTGCGGACGATTTCGTGCAGGGTCACGGCGGACACGGTCGTTCCCCCGGCCTTTTCGACCTGCGCCGGGGCCTTGTCCAGCACCTCGATGTCCAGATCGGTGGCGCGGAAGGTGACGGTGTCGCCCTCGGCCTCGATCAGCACGTTGGCGAGGATCGGAATGGTGTTCCGGCGCTCGACGACCGATTGTGCCTGAGCCACGGCGCGCAGAAGCGTCGCCCGTTCCATGCTGAATTTCATCACCCTACCCTCATGAGCCTCGGGAGGCGCACCCTAGCGCGGGTTTGTGCCGTCTCCAAGCGCGTTTTCGCTGTTTGTCCCGTGGATTTGCAGGCCCGTCAAGCCAAAGCGGCCACCCGGGGGCAGCCGCTTGTCGGTTGTGGTGGCCGGGTCTCAGGCTTCGAGCGCGCGGCGCAGAAGTTCCACATCCTCTTCGATCTGCACATCCTGGGCGCGCAGTTCCTCGATCCGGCGGACACCGTGCATGACCGTGGTGTGGTCGCGGCCACCGAACCGGCGCCCGATCTCGGGCAAGGACCGAGAGGTCAGTTGCTTGCACAGATACATCGCCACCTGACGCGGACGGGCAAAAGTCCGCACGCGCTTCGGCCCGATCATGTCGCTCAAGCGGATGTTGTAATGCTCGGCCACCTTGCGCTGGATCTCGTCGATCGAGATCTTGCGTTCCGAGGCGCGCAGCACGTCGGACAGGCTGTCCTGCACAAGGTCCATGTCGATCGGCTTGCCGACGAGGCTGGCAAAGGCGAACAGACGGGTCAGCGCCCCTTCGAGCACGCGGACATTGGTCGAAATCCGATGCGCGAGGAATTCCAGCACGCCGGACTCGATGGTCAGACCGGGATACATGTCGCGATACATCTCGACCTTGGTTTGCAGGATGCCAAGCCGCAATTCGTAGTCCGTGGGGTGCAGGTCGACGACCAGACCGGATTGCAGACGGCTGCGGATGCGGTTTTCCAGATCCTTGATCTCATCCGGGGCGCGGTCAGCGCTGATGATGATCTGCTTGTTCTGGTCCACAAGCGCGTTGAAGGTGTGAAAGAACTCTTCCTGCGTCGAGTCCTTGCCCGCGATGAATTGCACATCATCGACCATCAGCACGTCGACCGAGCGGAACAGCTCTTTGAAGTCCATCATCTTGCGCTCGCGCAGCGCCTGAACAAAGCGGTACATGAACTGTTCCGCCGACAGGTAGAGCACGCGCAGATGGGGGTTCTTCTGCGTCAGTTCGTGCGCGATGGCGTGCATGAGGTGCGTTTTGCCAAGGCCGACGCCGCCATACAGGAACAGCGGGTTGAAGGTCACAGGGCCACCCTCGGCCACGCGGCGCGCGGCGGCATGCGCCAGTTCGTTCGGCTTGCCGACGACAAACGTGTCGAAGGTGAACCGCGCATCCAGCGGCGCGCCCGGCAGCGGATCGCGCGCCGGTTCGGCCGCGACGGGCGCGGTGGCCTCGACCGGTGCCGCGGCAGGCGCGGACGGGTTGTTGCTGGCACGAACGGCGTCAAAGGCGAGACGGCGTATCACGGGCGAAACGCGAGACATCTGCGCAAGCAGCATATCCCCGAAATTCTGCGACACGTATGTGCCAAAGAAATTCGTCGGCGCCTCGAACCTGGCGACGCCATCCTGCGTCCCCACGTAGGTCAGCGGCTCGATCCAGGTTTTGTAGTTGTTTTGCCCGATGGTGTCGCAGATCTGCTTTTGTAATGCGCCCCATTGTTCTTTTGTCATTTGTCCCCAGTGTCCTCAATAGTCGTCCCCTTGGTCGGGAGCAGGCCCAACCACGACCCGGATCGGCAGAGACACGAAATCACCATCCCCATGTCCGAAGACATGAAGCGAGGGCGCCAGCCCCATGTGTGACGATTCCGGCCCGAACTCCCATAAGGGCGGGGTCGTCACGACCCTGATTTCGTTTTGGACGGGCCAGGGTTTCCCCTGAACTCGGTTTGGTCCCTGTGGACCCGACCGAGTGTTCCGACGCCTTCAATGTGGCGCTGGAATCGGCAGCCTATCCCCCTGCGATCTGACTCGCAGGCTGAAATTACCAACCTCGCGCGCATCGCGGCAACCGATCTTGTCGCTTGACTCGGGATTCCCCGAAAAAGAATCTCTGAAGCGGATAAAAGATTAACAAAACGCAAAAAAGCCACCACATTTAGTGGTGGCTTTCGAATTACCAGCTAAATGCTGGTGGCATTTTAGCCAAGCGCCTTAACGCGAGCGGCGAGTCGAGAGACCTTCCGCGAGGCGGTGTTCTTGTGGAAAACACCCTTGGTCACACCGCGCATCAGCTCGGGCTGGGCCGCCTTCAGAGCTTCGGCAGCCGCGGCCTGATCGCCCGCTGCGAGGGCCTCTTCGACCTTGCGCAGGTAGGTGCGGATGCGCGAACGACGCGCCTTGTTGACTTCGTTACGCTTGTCGGCCTGACGGGCGCGCTTCTTCGACTGGGGCGTGTTTGCCATGATGATCGATCCTGAATCTTAGCTTTTCGTTAACAGCGCAATGCCTGACACAAGCCCGGACAGTTCGACGGACCGATTCTTGCCTGAGCGGGCATCACGCGCATGTATGACGGCCGCCTATAACGGCTTCTGGCCCGGTTGCCAAGGCTTCGGGGAACGAAACTGGCGCGAAGGCCGTTTTTCGTGTAGCCTGTCAGCCCGGGAGGAACCCGGGACGAGACTTGAGACACCCAGAATGGAGGTTCACGATGCTCGACCCGATGAAAGTCACCGAATACGCCAATGCGCTGTACCGGACCCATGGCGACGCCGCCGAGGTGGAAGCCGCTCAGCGCGAACGCCAGCACACCGACGCAGGAGAGCCCGATCAGGCCGCCGATTGGCGCCGCATCCGCGCGACCATCCGCGAACGGCGCGGTGCCCTGCAAAGCTGAAACGAAGAAGGCCCCGGTTTCGACACCGGGGCCTTTTCGATGCGCGACGTTTACTTGTCGCGGAATTGCGCGGTGCGCTTTTCCATGAAGGCGGCCATGCCCTCTTTCTGATCCTCGGTCGAGAACAGCGAGTGGAACAGGCGGCGTTCGTATAGCAGACCCTCGGCCAGCGTCGTCTCATACGCGCGATTGACCGATTCCTTGGCAGCGATGGCCGAGATCAGCGATTTCTCTGCGATCTTCTCGGCGGCTGATTTTGCCTCTTCCATCAGTTGCTTGGCGGGCACGACGCGGCTGACAAGCCCGGCGCGTTCCGCCTCTTCGGCATCCATGAAGCGCCCGGTCAGGTTCATGTCCATCGCTTTGGACTTGCCGATATAGCGCGTCAGGCGCTGCGTGCCCCCAAGGCCTGCGATGACGCCCAGATTGATCTCGGGCTGGCCGAATTTGGCCGTATCGGCGGCAATGATGAAGTCGCACATCATCGCCAATTCACAGCCCCCGCCCAGCGCATAGCCCGCAACGGCGGCGATGACCGGCTTGCGGGTCGAGGTGATCGCCTTGCCCTCGCCGCCGAAGAAGTCGGACATGAACATGTCCACGTAGGACTTTTCCGACATTTCCTTGATATCGGCCCCGGCGGCGAATGCCTTTTGCGAGCCCGTGATGATGATGCAGCGCACCTTGTCGTTCTTGTCCGCGTCCGCCAGCGCCTCGGACAGCTCACCCAGAAGGTGGCTGTTGAGCGCATTCAATGCGTCGGGGCGGTTCAGCTTGATGGTCGCGACGTGGTCTTCTACTTCGACGATGATCGTCTCATAGGCCATGTGATCGGGCTCCGTCCAATTCCGTCAGAAGGCCAGCCTTAGCAAATCGTTCACTTGGATCAAGTTATCTTTGACAGGTTGCACAGTAAAAGGACGACCGCCCGGACTGCACGATTCTGCGAATATGGTCGCTGCACCCGGGGGTGCGGCAGGGTTCGCCTTCCCTTCCGTAAACGTCGAAACTGTGCTGGAAATATCCAAGCTCTCCATCGGCTTGGCGGAAATCCTTGAGCGACGATCCCCCCGCGGCAATGGCATCCGTCAGCACATCGCGGATGATCGGAACCAGTGCGGCAATCCGTCCCGCGCTGATCTTGTTGGCGCGGCGGGCTGGGTGGATTCTGCCACGGTAAAGCGTTTCGCAGACGTAGATATTGCCCAATCCGGCGACGATCTTTTGATCCAGCAGCGCGGATTTGATCGGCATCGAGCGTGGTTTCACCTGCGCGACCAGATGGGATTCGCTGAACGCATTGCCCAGCGGTTCCGGCCCGATCTTGGCCAACAGCGCGTGTTCCTCGGCGCGGTCCGTCGGCATCAGGTCCATCGCCCCGAACCGGCGCGGGTCGTTGAAGGTGATGCGCGCGCCGTTCTCCATGTCGAACACCACATGGTCATGCTTTTCCGGCGCGGGGTGGTCATGGACGAAAACCCCAAGCGGATCGCCAGACACCAGCATCCGCCCCGACATGCCGAGGTGAATCAACAAGGTCTCGCCCGTCGACAGATCGGCAAGGATGTATTTCGACCGTCTGCGCAGCCGCTCGACCCTTGCCCCGGTCAGCCGCGCGGCCATGTTGTCCGGGAAAGGCCAGCGCAGATCGGGGCGGTTGACCTGCGCGCGGGTGATCACGGCCCCCTCCATCGCGGGGCTCAGGCCGCGACGCACTGTCTCGACTTCGGGCAATTCGGGCATATGTGACGGTCCTGTCAATTGTCACCGCCGGGACGCGGTCTATAAGGAGCCCTGAACATAAGGACGACAGCGCCATGAGTGAAGACAGCACGAAGACGACGCATTTCGGGTTCACCGACATCCCCGAGGGTGAAAAGGCCGGCAAGGTTCAGGGCGTGTTTTCCTCGGTCGCGTCCAAGTACGATGTGATGAACGACGCGATGAGCTTTGGCATCCACCGCATCTGGAAAGACGCGATGATGGATTGGCTCGCGCCGCGCCCCGGTCAAAAGCTGCTGGATGTGGCGGGCGGCACCGGCGACATTTCCTTCCGGTTCCTGAAGCGCGCCGGGCGGGGACACGCCACCGTGCTGGACCTGACCGAACCGATGCTGGTCGAAGGCCGCAAACGCGCCGAGGCCGAATCGATGGCCGACAGTCTGGATTGGGTCGTGGGTGACGCGATGGCCTTGCCCTTTGCCGACAACACCTTTGACGTTTACACGATCTCCTTCGGCATCCGGAACGTGACCCGCCCCCAAGAGGCGCTGAACGAGGCCTTCCGCGTGCTGCGCCCCGGCGGGCGGCTGATGGTGCTGGAATTTTCGCAGATTCCCAACGAGTTGATGCAGAAGGTCTATGACCTTTATTCGTTCAACATCATCCCGAAGATGGGGCAGGTCATCGCCAATGATTCTGCGTCTTATCAATACCTTGTGGAGTCGATCCGCCAGTTCCCGGATCAGGAGACCTTTTTGTCGATGGTGCGCAAGGCCGGGTTCGACAATGCCAAGTATCGCAATCTGAGCATGGGTATTGCCTGCCTGCATTCCGGTTGGAAAATCTGAGATGCGCGGACCGCACAACATCATTCGGTTGATCCGAACCGGCGCAACACTGGAGCGCACCGGCGCGATGGGCGTGGTGCTGGAGGCCTTCGACACGCCCGCACCGCTGCGTGTGGCCGCCCGCGTTTTGGCATGGCCGTTCAAGTGGTTGGGCTACGAAGGCGACCCGTCGCAGCCGCCCGCCGTGCGCGCGCTTCAGGCGCTGGGGCCGGCCTACATCAAGTTCGGCCAGATCCTGTCGACCCGGCCCGACGTGGTGGGCGACGACATGGCGTGGCAATTGCGGGTGTTGCAGGACAAGCTGCCGCCGTTTTCCGTCGAAACGGCCAAGGCTTCGGTGGCCGAAGAACTGGGTGAGCCCGTCGACGACATCTTTTCCGCCTTTTCGGAACCCGTCGCCGCCGCATCCATCGCGCAGGTCCACCGCGCCGTCTTGCGGGAAACCGGCGAAACCGTCGCGGTCAAGGTCCTGCGTCCCGGAATCGAGCGCGCCTTCCGCAAGGATATCGACGCCTTCTGGTTCGCCGCCAGCATGATCGAGACGCTGTCGCCCTCGTCCCGCCGCCTGCGTCCCCGTGACGTGATCGCGCATTTCGAAGGCGTGGTCATGGGCGAGCTGGACCTCAGGCTGGAGGCCGCCGCCGCCAGCGAGTTTCAGGCCAACACGGTCGATGACGCGGGCTTTCAGTTGCCGCAGGTGAACTGGGGCCTGTCCGGGCGCCGCGTTATGACCCAAACTTGGGCCGAGGGCGTGCCCTTGGGTGACAACGACGCCATCGACGCCGCCGGGCACGACCGGACCGCGCTGTCCGAACGCGTCTTGCAGCTGTTCCTGAACCACGCCCTGCGCGATGGCTTCTTCCACGCCGACATGCATCAGGGCAACCTGAAGGTCGCGCCGAACGGCGATATCATCGCGTATGATTTCGGCATCATGGGCCATATCGACGAATACACCCGCCGGGTCTACGCCGAGATCCTGTTCGGTTTCATTCGTCGCGACTACAAACGCGTGGCCGAGGTGCATTTCGAGGCGGGTTACGTGCCCGCCGATCGCGATGTCGACGAATTTGCGCGGGCCCTGCGCGCGGTGGGTGAGCCGATCTTTGGCATGGATGCGACGCGCATCTCGATGGGCAAGCTGCTGGCTTACCTGTTCGAGGTCACCGAACGATTCGGAATGGAAACCCGGACCGAACTGATCTTGCTGCAACGCACGATGGTGGTGGTCGAGGGCGTGGCGCGCTCTTTGAACCCGCATATGAATATCTGGACGGTCGCGCGCCCGGTGGTCGAGCAATATATCCAGAAATCCATCGGCCCCCGCGCCATCGGTGGCGATCTGCTGAAGACCGCAATGGTCATGGCGCGCTTTGGCCCGCGCCTGCCCAAGCTTGTGGAATCGGCGCTGATCCGGCAAGCCACCTCGGAGGAAAGCCCGCCGCCAAGCCCTTGGCCCGGCAGGATCATTTGGGCCGGAATCGGCTGCGCCTTGGGGGCCGCCGCCGTTGCGGCACTTACCCTGATCTAGGAAAAGCAAAACGGCGGTCCTGAGACCGCCGCTTCGTAACTCGGATGATCCAAATGGATCAGTTGGTGCCCGAGGATGCTGCGATCGCGATGATCACGGCAACGCCGCCAATGATGGCGAGAGCCGGAACAGCGCTGAGCTGCGTGGACACGAAAGGATCTGCTTGCTGTGCGACGGCCGGGGCTGCTGCCAGGGCGGCGGTCGAAGCGGCAATAAGCTTCTTCATAGGGTTTCTCCAGACTGTACAGTTTTGGGCGCAAAGCACCCGATGTGGCCAACTTACACACAACGGGTTATTCGTTCAAACCTCAATTTCGGCAGGTGCAGCATCGGCGTGATTTTTCCGCTCTGCTGCCGGAAACTGCGGCAATTCCGCCAGCCTTGCCGCGCATTTTAACGGTTCCGGGCGTCATGATGTCGGCGATCGAACCGCTGCACTGCCCGCGTCTTGGGCGCATATGCGGGGATTCGGCAGCCCGATACGCGGCCTCAAGCGGTCTTTTGCTCACGTAACGGCACCCATCAGTTCATCGGCGCCCGCAAACCCGATATCTCGCTTGCGTCCAGTTCCGTTCCATCCGCCATGCGGATGACGACACCGCCCGGGTCGGCGCGCACTTCGTCGATGCGGCTGTAGACCCGCGCGAGGGATGTATCGATCAACCCATTGGAATCATAGCTTTCGACAGAAAACTGATAAGCGCCTGCAGGCAGCAGGTCACCAGTTTCGGTGCGTCCTTCCCAGATGAAGCTGTCCTGATCGGCGCTGAAGGGGACGCGCTGGATGACCGAGCCGGACGGGTCGGTCACGGTGAGAATCGCGCTGTTGGCACCGGGAGCATATTCCGGCCTGACCACGACGGGATTGCCATCGAACCAAGCGGGCGCGGAAACCAGCCCCTCCTTTCCGATCCAGCCCGACAGCCCCTCCAGCGCATTGCCGGTCAGGCTGGTGCCCAGATCGGTCAGCAGATCGTTGGTCAGCACCTGCTGTTCCACCCCGGCAAAGGTCGCAAGCTGCGATGCGTAATCCGAAGCATCCATCGGGTTCAGCGGATCCTGGTTCTGGACCTGAACCGTGAGCATCTTCAGGAAGGTCTCGAAATCCGAACTGAGCGTGGCCTTGGCCTGTTGACCTTTGGTCAATGGGCTCGCCTGACCCGTGGCCGCGCCGGCTTGGCTGATGCTGTCTACCATGTCGTTGTCCTTAAATCAGGATGTCCAGCCCGTCCTGGGCGGCGGTCATCGCGGGTTGCTTGTGCGGAATGTCTTCGGCAGTTGAGAGGGGCGTGGACTGTTGGCGTGCAGGGCTGTCATGCCCGTCCCCCTGCCCATCACCGAAATCGAAACTGGCGCCCTCGTACCCGGCTTCTGCAAGATCGCGCGCCAATTGATCGATATGGCGACGCATCAGGTCGAGCGTTTCCGGGCGATCCGCGGTGACATGGACGGTCATTCCGGTCTCGCCGCTGACCATTTGCAGTCGGACGCGCCCGAGTTCCTCCGGGTCGAGTCGGATGTCGATCGTACCATCAGAAAGTCTGGGCAAGGCATCGGCGATCTGCCGTGCGACATGGGCGTTGTCAGGTCGTCCCGGTGTAGGATACGGACTGGCCGTCGCCGTGCCATGGCCGCGTTGCAGCGAAGCGCTGCCCGGGGCCGACAGGTCTCCGACCTCTAGCGCGTCGTCCTCTGATCGGGTGTCCATGCCAAGGCGGGTCATGATCGATGCTGCCGTCTGTACGGCGGCAGGTTGCGCCATCAGCGTGTTGGTCATCTGGTCTGGGGCGCGCGTCGGAAGGCGTGTCACCGTCGATAGCGGTTCGGGCGCATCACTGGCCAGCTGCCGCGCCCGAGGCGCTTGGTCCGCCCGCAGCGCGTCCGGGCTGCCGGCAGCCTTTGCCTGCGCCGCCCTAGGGGACCGGAAGACCGGAACACCGGCGAATTCGCCCGACGGCCCCGTCAGAGGCCCTGTCGCCCCGCCGTCCGGACCGCGTTCGGTCGCCGGTTGCGCGAGCGGATTGCCGCCTCGGGCCCCTGACAGACCGCCACCGATCTGGGCAGCCGCCTCGGAGGTTGGTGTCCCGCGCGTGATCCGAATCGTTGCCCCCATCTCGTCCGCCAGTACGCCCAGCGAATCGGCGGGACGGCGTGTCGATCCTGCCGCCGCGCCCTGTTCGACCTCGAGCATCTCCGCAAGCGAGGCCAGTTGCCCCTCGCCTGCCCCGCCTCCGCGCGCGGACACATTGTTCGCCCGAAGTTCCTCTGGCGCGATGCGGATCGCGTTGAATCGCACGCCCGGGCGCGTCCCGGACAGAGGCCCCGACGCGGGCGCGCCTTCGATATGTGATCTCGGAAAGGGCTTCACTTCGGGATGTGTGTCATCCAAAACCCCGTCCGTGGCAGAGTTACCGGAAACCGGGACGGGCGACTCCAGAACCTGTTTTTGTGGCCGCGTCTTCAACGGACCTAGTTCAGATATGTTGAAGACCGGAAGCTCACGGGCGGGATGCTCGGCACCCGACAGGTTATTGTTGTGATTCAGTGATTTGCCTGCGCCGAGCGGCGAGAACTGCGGCAACGAGCGACGCGAATTGCCACCGATCTCCGCCCCGGGAGCGGCCATTCCGGTCACGGCTGCCGGATGGCTTGGAACCTGCGCCTGCGCCATGTCGTCCAAAGCAGAGGCCCCGTCTGTGGGTCGCCCCGACTGTGCCCTGTGCG
The DNA here is from genome assembly GCF_003667315.2 of Tropicibacter alexandrii. GTDB lineage: Bacteria > Pseudomonadota > Alphaproteobacteria > Rhodobacterales > Rhodobacteraceae > Tropicibacter > Tropicibacter alexandrii. The sequence goes on from NZ_RCTZ02000004.1 coordinate 77,310, forward strand.
GACCGAGATCCGCTTCATCCGCGTGGGCACGGGCCTTGCGCAAGGAAGCAAGCCACTCCTCCAACTCGGCCTCTGCCTCGGGTGTTTCAGCCTGTTCAGAGACGGCCACCATGTCCGGATCGTCCGTGATCGGGACATCCAGATCGGCCACATCCTCGCCGGTGTCCTGTTCCAAATCGGAAAAGACGTCCGAGAAATCGTCGGTCGACGTCGCGCCGTCACGGCCGGGTTTCGCATCCTGCGTGGGGGCCAGCCCCAGAAGAGAGATCAATTGAGTCAGCATGCTCGCTCCAGGAATTCTTCCTTTCGGCCAAACTACACCGACGATCCTTACCGGTTCTTTACCGCGCTCCTCCTAAATGACCGCATCTGAGTCGAATTGGAGATATTCGGATGGAGATCCAAGCGACCGTCCACAGGATGGCACCTTCACAGGAAAAGGCCTTGCGTGAAGCCGCGCGCGAGCTTGAGGCCAACTTTCTCGCTGAAATGCTGAAATCCGCAGGAATCGGCAAGACGCCCGAAGCATTTGGTGGCGGAGCCGGGGAAGACCAGTTCGCGTCCTTCATGCGACTCGAACAGGCGAGGCAGATGGCTGACAACGGCGGTATCGGCCTCGCGGAATCGCTTTACCACGCCCTCAAGGAGAGAATGGATGACTGAGCAGACCATGACAGACGCGCTAGAAGCGCTGATCGCCGCCGAGCGCGACGCCCTCAAAGCCGGGGATTTCGACCGGATTACCGAACTGTTCGAAGAAAAGCAGGAGCTGATGGCCCGGCTCGACGGCAGCGCCATCGAGCCCGCGAAGCTGGCCCCGCTGCGCGACGGGATGCGGCGCAATCACGAGCTTTTTGATCAGGCGCTGACCGGTTTGCGCAATGTCGCTGGCCGCCTGAGCGACATGAACCGGATCAGGCGATCGCTGAACACCTATGATGCAATGGGCCGATCCCAGATCATCGACGCCCCGGCGAAACCGATGATGGAACGGCGCGCCTGAGCATTTGAGTTAAATCCCAATGATAGCGGAGGAGGTTCTTAGCGGTCCATTAGGAGTTGGAAGCCATGTTGGCCCTGCACCCGATGAGGTGGCGCAGGTCGAAAACAACAGGCCTGCATCAGTCAGAAAGACGTCAGAGATGCCGCTCGCGGCAAATGCAACCTGGCGCAAAAGCGCCATTGAACTCAAGGACAACACAATGTCTAGCATTCTGACGAACAACGGCGCCATGGTGGCTCTGCAGACCCTCAAGTCGATCAACAAGGGTCTGGCCGGTACTCAGCAGGAAATCTCCACCGGCAAGCGCGTTGCCAACGCCAAGGACAACTCCGCCGTCTGGGCAATTTCGAAGGTCATGGAAGCCGACGTGAAGGGCTTTAAGGGGATTTCGGACAGCCTCAACCTGGGCCAGTCGACCGTTTCGGTTGCGCGCCAGGCATCTGAAACCGTCACCGAACTGCTGACCGACATCAAGGGCAAGATCGTTGCCGCACAGGAAGAGAACGTCGATCGGGACAAGATCCAGACCGACATCGACGCCCTGCGCGACCAGATTTCCGCCGTTGTTGGTGCAGCCCAGTTCAACGGTCTGAACCTGCTGTCGAACACCGAGAAGACCGCCGATACCGGCAGCATCAAGGTTCTGGCCTCGCTCGATCGTTCCGCCGATGGCGTGACCGCATCGGACATCGAGGTCGGCAAACAGGACCTTGGCACCAGCGCCTCCGCCATCACCGGCACCGCGCAGGCCACCGGCGGCACCCAGATGAGCGGCGCCGCAGCTGGCACACTGGTGACCCTGACGGGCGCAGCAACTGCCCCGACCACCGGCTTCACCATCGAAACCGCAGAAGTTGCGGCTGGGGTTGGCTACACCATCACGCTGAGCGGTGGTGCAGGTGAACTGGCTGGCGCGAACACCGCGGCGACCACCGGCAAACCGTCCGAGATCATGTATGTGGCGCGCGACGGTGACACCGCACAGGACGTGTTCGACGGGCTGAACGATGCGATGGTCAAGCATCTCGAGGCCAACGATGTCGACACCGGGGAACTGTCGATGGCCTTCAACGCCACGACGGGCGCCGTGACGGTCACCGGCGGTGGCGCAGGCAACAACGTGGGTTTCCGCGCGGATACTTACGCCGCCGCGGGCAACACCATCGGTGGCCGCCTCGAGGCGCTGAACGAAATCGACGTGACCACTCAATCCGGCACCGATGCGGCACTCGACGAAATCGAGGGTCTGATCCAGACCGCGATCGACTCCGCCTCGGCATTCGGTTCGGTTCAGGGTCGCATCGAGACCCAAGCCGATTTCGTGACCGGTCTGACCGACGCCCTGAAGTCGGGCATCGGGACGCTGGTCGATGCCGACATGGAAGAAGCATCGGCAAAGCTGCAGGCGCTTCAGGTTCAGCAGCAGCTTGGTGTCCAGGCTCTGTCGATCGCCAACCAGGCGCCGCAGTCCCTGCTGTCGCTCTTCCGTTAATCGGACTTTCGGAGGCCGGGCTGTCCCGGCCTCCGTTTTCATTTCCCAGTCACATAACCAGAAGGTTCTGACGTGAACGCTCAAACTCTCGCCAAGCACGCCTATTCGCAAACTGCCCGTACGACCCAGACCCCGCGTCGCATCGAGTACGACCTGTTTGCACGCATCACGCATCGCATTAAGACCGCCGCGCAAGCAGGCCCGCTGGCGTACCCGAAGCTCGTCGAGGCGCTTTCGGACAATCAAAAACTTTGGACCACCCTCGCCGTTGATGTCGCAGACAGCGATAACGGTCTGCCTGACGATCTGAGGGCGCGGATTTTCTACCTAGCCGAATTCGTCCAGCAACATACGGGAAAGGTTCTCGCCAAGAAGGCCCGGATCACGCCACTTTTGGAAATCAACGCTGCGATCTTGCGCGGCCTCGGCGACAGGAGACCACCAGAATGAGCGGACTGGTCCTGAAGCTTGGCCCAAGGGAGCGGGTTCTCATCAATGGCGCGGTAATCGAAAACGGGGACCGCCGCAGCCGCCTTTCGATTGTGACACCGAATGCAAACGTATTGAGGTTGAAAGACGCCCTGCATCCGAAGGACGCGAATACGCCGGTCCGCCGTCTGTGCTACACGGCCCAGCTGATCCTGACCGGTGACGCCAACCCTGAGGAGACGCGGGCTCAACTGCTGCCCCGGATCGAGGAACTCAGTCAAATCCTCGTGGATGGCGACAGCCGTCGGCTTCTGACACAGGCAACCGATGCCCTGTTAAGTGATCAATTCTATCATTGCTTGAAAGCCCTGCGGGCGCTAATGCCCCGTGAAGAAAGACTTTTGGCCGCCAAGCTTTCCTGAGCCTCAAGCTAGAGTCTGGGAAGTGCAAGAAAAATGGATTTGGCGAAATCATTGGGTGACCTTGCACCCACCCAACTGGATGCTTCAACCGAGTAGAGGATCACGCCACCAATCAGAGAATCGAACGCTTGTCCATTTCGGAGCAGTCCGATGCATCTGGGTATGATCCGATCGGGGGGTTGCGCCTTTGGGTGAATTTGCGCGAACTAAGTATTTGGTGATTTCGGCAAAATCACCGAGTGGCGCTCAAAGGCGCTGCCAAACCGCAAGCGGCTGAATAAGAGAGCTCGGGCCAACAGACCTGTGAATAATCCGACGTCGCAAGCCCGACGCGGCTGCCCTAGTTGGAGGCCACACCGCATCGGGCCAGTTTATGAGGCCTCAGAAGGGGGCAATTTTCGGTGTCGATTTGCGTGTTGCCCTGTGCCGAAGCCGCGCCAATGCTAGCATTGAAGCAATTCCAGATGCGCAAGATCGACGGGTTCGGAGCCCTTTCTTGGTCCATTGAGCCGATGGACCTCTACCAAAAGGCCTGAAATCACGCGACTTCACACGCCCGAAGCAAGCCGATAGCGAGTCTCTAAGACAATCGAAACACTACCAGACGCACCAAATGGATACACCTGCTCTGGAGGCGCCCGATGCGGCTAGCCTGGACATTTACAAGTACTTTTTGGATGTGCTGGGGTCGATACGCCGTCCTGCGAACAACACACTCTTCAGCGTCAGGATAATTATCCGGAATTGATAAGCGACCGAATCTTCCTCCAATTCCGGCCGAGCAGGGGCCAAGAGCCAGTTCCTCCAGGCAAAATCGCTGCATCAAGATTTCACGAACCGCCCCTGCCAATCCCAAGCACCTGGAAGTGCGAGATAGTTTTTCCAGAATCAAGACTACACGACAACGATAGACGGGCCCCGTCGCAGAGGCTGAACTGTAAGTTTCGCTTCCGGCGCAGCCATGCACACCGGCTTTTCGACGGCGTCGAGTCATTCAAAAACCTCTTCGTCAATTCACCGCAGCGGCGAAGCCTTTGCCATCGAACTATGAACGGATGGCGCTCGCGCGGCGACGGCGTTTCGCGGTTGTGGAAGCTGATCGGTTGCGGCCAATTCAAGCGTGTCGGACCAGCGGCACAGCAGCTGCAACGTCGGCAGTCACTTCGGCCTGATGGTCATGGCGGCGCGTAAACTAAGACGCCCCGGTCGGAACAGGGTGTCGTTTGCGGCATAGCCATAAATTACCCTCGGCTTACTACCGTCTGTTTTTGCTCAAAAAACCGCCGCAAAAAGGACGTCTTTAAAGTCTCAAATTACAGAGCTCGAGCCCTCACCACTCAGCCTAGGGTTCCTGGCCAAAACACTATCCCGTTCTCGCTGCTCGGCGCGATTCGGCGCGTGGAAAGCAATTGGCACAGATGGGGTGAAGCTCCGACGCTCAATCGCGCCCAATTCCGGGCATCGAAACCGGGCGCAATCGAATGTTGGGTCCGACGGAACCCTTTTCTGGCTTGCACGCACTCTGTCGTACTCACCGCGTCGTGTCAGTAGATCAGACCAGTTTTGCACGCCGCATCGGCCCCCCCTGGGACCTCGCCGCCAGCGATTGTGACCGGCGCAAAAGGGTGTCCAATCGCGAAAAAGCCTCCTCCGGGCCGTTGGCGGATGACTCCGAAAGGAACGTATCGAGATCTGTCCAGACTTGGATGGCTTGGTCCAGAATCGGGTCCTCGCCGGCGCGGTACAGACCGGCGCGGATCATCGTTTCGGACTGGGTATAAGCGCCGAGCAATTGTCGAACCTTTTGAATCTGCTCATTTTCCGAGGTCGATGCCGCCTCCGGTAAGCTGCGTGACACCGAGCGAAGCAGGTCGATCGCCGGGAAGCGCCCACGCTCTGCGATCTTGCGGTCCAGAACGACGTGGCCGTCAAGAACGCCGCGCAGGATGTCGGCGATCGGCTCGTCCATGTCCGAACCCGCGACGAGGACGCTGAAGACGGCAGTAATGTCGCCGCTTTGATCGATACCGGGGCCCGCACGCTCCGCGAGACGCATGATTTGGTGCGCCACCGAAGGTGGAAAGCCGCGCAAGGCGGGCATTTCGCCCGACGCGATCGCCACCTCGCGATGCGCCTCTGCGAAACGTGTGATCGAGTCTGCCAGATACAGTACGTGTTTGCCCTGATCCCGGAAATGTTCGGCAATCGTCATGGCGGCAAGCGGGCAACGGCGGCGTTCGAGCGGGGATCGGTCCGAGGTTGCCGCGACCACGACCGATCGTTGCATTCCTTCCGGCCCCAACACCGAGTTCACGAAGTCCAGCACCTCGCGACCGCGCTCGCCGACCAGCGCCAGAACGACGACATCGGCCTCCATGCCTTGTGCCAATTGGGCCAACAGCCGCGATTTCCCGACCCCGGAGCCCGCGAAAAGACCGATTCGCTGACCTTTGACCACCGGCAAAAGCGTGTCGAAAACCGCCATGCCCGTGGACAGGCGTTCCCCCAGCCGATGGCGCGCGGCGGCGGGTGGCGGACTGGCGCGGAACGGACGCGCACGATCGCCCGAGCGCAAGGGCGCACCATCGAGCGGCTGGCCATACGGGTCGATCACCCGGCCGATCCAACTGTCACATGGCGCAAGGGTCGGCGCGCCCAGAACCGCCACGCGATCGCCCTTGGCAACGCCATCGACAGCTTCGTCCGGCAGCATCGCCACGAGATCATCGCGGATTCGCAACACCTCTCCTCCCAATGGGCCGTCGGGGCGCAGCAAGCGCAGGCGATCCCCGATACAGGCCGACTCCGCCAGGCCGCTGACCCAGACGGTCGTGCCGTCGACCGATTGCACCCGCCCCACGGCACGCACCGGGTGCAACTGCGCAATCCGGGCCCGCAGCCCGTCAATCTCATGTTCCATCGAACGCTCCGTTCAGGTTCCGCAAACCGTTTCTAAAGGAATCACCGTTAAGTCTTGGTTTCACGGCGCGGGAGAAACCCGCCACATGATCGAGGGAGAAACCCCGATGTTCCAAAACCTGGACGTCTTCAGAACGGCGATGGCCATGGCACGGCATGCAGGCACCCAGCAGGCCTATAGTGCCCAGAATATCGCGAATGCCGATACACCCGGTTACCGGGCCAAGGAGCTGCCCGATTTTCGCAGCACCGTCCGGGATTCGCTGATGGGCCAGCGCGCCACGCGCGCCAATCACCTGAACGGGTCTGTCGGTCGCCAAGTCGATTTCGAAGAGCGCCGCGTGGCGCTGGACCCAAACGGCAACACCGTCTCCCTCGAAGAAGAAATGGTCAAATCAGTCGGTGCCCAGCGTCAGCATGACCGCGCGCTTGCGATCTACAAGAGCAGCATGACGATCCTGCGCACCAGTCTTGGCCGAAAGTAAGGAGTTCAAATCATGAGTGTTTTCGGAGACGCCCTATCCGTCACAGCCAGCGGCCTGCAAGCGCAGGCGACACGTCTGCGCGTGGTGACCGAGAATATCGCAAACGTCGACACCCCCGGCTATCACCGCAAGACGATTCCCTTCGATATCGACCGGTCCAGCGGCGATCTTGCCCGCGTGAAGGCTGGCGATGTCGATTTCGACCGCTCCGAGCTGGAAAAGGTCTACGACCCGGCCCATCCGCTGGCGGACGCCACCGGCCATTACGATGGCACGAACGTGAATCTCATCATCGAGATGGCCGATGCCCGCGAGGCACAGCGATCTTATGAGGCAAATCTCAAGATGTTTGAACAGACCCGCAACATGTCCAGCGGTTTGATGGACCTGCTGCGCCGATAACACCCCGGGCGCAGAACGCGCCCTTGATCCCAGACAAAGGAGACCAGAATGGACGCCCTTTCGATGAACGCTGCACAAAGCTATGCAGCCTCCCGCCCCGCAACCGCGCCGCTTCCCGGCGCCAAGATCGAACGCCAGTTCGGCCAAGTCGCCGAGCAGTTCGCCCAGCAGTTGCAGGGGGCCGAACAAATTGCGCAGACCAGCATGATCGGAAACGCCGATCCCCACGCTCTGGTCGAGGCGCTGGCCCAGTCGGAACTCGCCGTCGAAACCGTGGTGAGCGTGCGCGACAAGGTCGTCGAGGCCTATCAGGAAATCCTGCGGATGCCGGTCTAACGCCATGCTGACCGAGGCCATCTTCTTTGACACGCTGCGCCAAGCACTGTGGATCGCGACGATCACGTCGGTGCCGATCCTTTCGGTGGCGTTGATTGCGGGGGTCAGCGTCGGCCTGTTGCAGGCCCTGACTTCGATCCAAGAGATGACCCTGACCTTCGTGCCGAAACTGCTGGCGATCGTCGCGGTGTTCTGGATGTCCATGAGCTTCATGACCCGCACGCTGGTGGATTTCTTCCAAGCGCAAATCATCCCCATCATCACCGGAGGCTGACCATGGAAACAGCAGGTTACGTCGCCCTCGCCCGCCAGACTTCGTTGATGAAGGAAATGCGGGTCATCGCGAACAACATCGCCAACGCCAACACCACCGGTTTCCGGCAAGAGGGCGTGATCTTTGCCGAATATGTCGAACAAGGCGACGGGTCCAAGGGCGTGTCGATGGCCCAAGGCACCGTTCGGAACACCTCGCTGGCGCAAGGCACGCTGGATATGACCGGCGGCACCTTCGACGTCGCCATCGAGGGTGACGGCTTTTTCATGGTGCAGACGCCGAACGGCAACCGCCTGACCCGCGCGGGCGCGTTCACGCCCAGCGCCCAAGGCAACCTTGTCACGCCGGATGGCTATCCGGTTCTGGATGCCGGTGGCGCGCCCTTGTTCGTGCCACCCGATGCCAGCGACCTTGCGATTGCCCGCGACGGCACGATCAGCACGCAAGGTCGGCCCATCGGGCAGATCGGAGTCGTGGTTCCCAACGACCCCATCCAGATGGAGCGCGAAGGCGGCGTGATGTTTCGCGCCGATGCCGGGACCGTGCCGGTCGAAAACCCCCGCGTCATGCAGGGGTTCGTCGAGGCGTCGAACGTCGATCCGATCCTTCAGGTCGCCCGCATGGTCGAGGTGCAGCGCGCCTACGAGATGGGGCAAAGCTTCATGGATCGCGAAGATGAACGGATCAGGACGGCCATGAAGGCCTTTGTGAAATAAGGAGCAAGCAGAATGCGTGCACTGAGTATCGCGGCCACCGGGATGGCTGCGCAGCAAATGCGGGTCGAGGTGATCTCGAACAACCTCGCGAACATGAGCACCACGGGCTACAACGCCCGCCGTGCCGAGTTTTCGGACCTGCACTACCAGCAATATGCGCGGCCGGGCACGGTGAACGCTTCGGACGGCACGGTTTTGCCGACCGGCGTGCAGCTGGGTCTGGGCGTGCGCCCCGCCGCCGTGTCGGTGCAACTTTCGCAAGGCACGCTTTCCCAGACCGGTGGCGACCTCGATCTTGCCATCGAAGGGGCGGGCTATCTCGAAGTGACCATGCCCAACGGGCAGGCCGCCTATACACGCGATGGCGGGCTCAAGCGGACGGGCGACGGGCTGATCGTCACCTCCGAAGGCTACCCCGTCGCCCCCGAAATCACCATTCCCGCTGATGCCCAGCGCCTGTCGATCAATGCCGAGGGCGAGGTCTATGCCTATTTCGCGGGGCAACCGGATGCGCAGTTGCTGGGGCAATTCACCCTGTCCGGCTTCACCAACCCCAAGGGGCTGGAGGCGATCGGGTCGAACCTGTTCGTCGAAACCGACGCTTCGGGACCGGCGCTGCAATCGACACCCGGTGTCGATGGGCTGGGCACGGTCCGTCAGGGCTATCTCGAAGCCAGCTCGGTCGATGCGGTGCGCGAGATTTCCGAACTGATCGAGGCCCAGCGCGGTTACGAACTGAACTCCAAGGTGATTTCCGCCGCCGACCAAATGCTTGCCGCGACGAGCCAGGTGCGCTGATGCGGATCGCGTTTGCCATCGCCGTGATGCTCGCCGGGCCTGCTTTGGCGGAAACGGTCGTGGCGACGCGCACGATCCGCCCGCAGGAAATCATCGGAGCCTCCGATGTGAAGCTGGAAAACGTGGATGTCCCGGGGGCCCACGTGAAGCTTGAGAACGTGATCGGGCTGGAAGCGCAATATGCGCTTTATCCCGGTCGCGCCGTCATGCGCGGAGCACTGGCCGAACCGGCCGTGGTCGAGCGCAACCAGTTCGTCGTGCTGGTCTACCAGACCGGCGGTCTTCGGATCGTCACCGACGGGCGCGCGTTGGATCGGGGCGCCGTCGGTGACCGCATCCGCGTGATGAATGTCAATTCCCGGACCTCGCTGTTCGGGACGATCTCCGAGGACGGAACGATCCTCGTGTCGAATTGAGGACCAAGATGCTGAAAAAGTTTCTCCTGACCGGGATGATCCTGTCTGCCGCGGCCTGTGCACGCCTCGACCACGTGGGCAAGGCGCCCAGCTTTTCGCCCCCCACCGAAAGCGTCGAGCGCGTGGCGATGATCGCCTCCGGCATCCCCGAAGAGCGCGCGCCGGGCCGTGTGACCGATGGCGCGTCGCTTTGGGCGGCTGGCCAGACCTCGCTTCTGGGGGACAGGCGCGCGATGAAGCGGGGCGACATCATGACCGTCGTGATCGAGATCGATGACAGCGCCGAGATCAAGAATTCGACCCAGCGCTCGCGCAGCGGATCCGAGTCGATGGCCGTGCCGCAACTGCTCGGCCTGCCGCAGCGGATCGATCCGAACCTGCCCCCCGGCGCGACCATGGCCGATGCGGTGCAGCTTGACGGGTCCAGCTCGTCTGCCGGGGATGGTTCGGTCCGGCGCAGCGAAAGCCTGACCTTGCGGGTCGCGGCGACGGTGACCGACGTTCTGCCCAACGGCATTCTCGCCATCGAAGGCAGCCAAGAGGTGCGGGTCAATTTCGAACTGCGCGAATTGCTGGTGTCCGGCTATGTCCGCCCCGAGGATATTTCGCGCCAGAACGAGATCACCTATGACAAGATCGCCTCGGCCCGGATTTCCTATGGCGGGCGCGGCCAGATCACCGATGTGCAGCAACCCCGGATCGGCCAGCAAGTGCTGGACGTGATCCTGCCCTTCTGAGGTCCGGCCATGATCAAGAAACTGCTTCCCATCCTGCTCGCCCTGATCGGCACGGGCGCCGGTGTCGGCGCGGGCCTCTTCCTGATGCCCACAGCGCCCGAAGAGCACGCCGATGCTGCCGTCGAATGCGTGCCGCCAGCTGACGATCCGGAGCACGAAGCCGCCCCGGCCAGCGATCATGCCGCAAGCGACGGGCCTCCGGTCGGTCGTGAATATGTCAAGCTCAACAACCAGTTCGTGGTGCCGGTCATGAAGCAGGACCAGGTCTATGCGCTGGTCGTTGCCTCGCTCAGCGTCGAGGTCTCGACCGGCTCGACCGAAACGGTCTATGCACGCGAACCCAAGCTGCGCGATGTCTTCCTTCAGGTCATGTTCGACTACGCGAATATCGGCGGCTTCGCCGGGTCCTTCACGAATGGCGACCGGCTTCAGATCTTGCGCAGCAACCTCCTCGAAGCGGCCAAAAGCGTGCTGGGCAGCGATGTTAGCGACGTTCTGATCACCGAGATCGCCCGTCAGGATACCTGATACGCTCCAACGCATCGACCAAAGGCCCCGCCAAGCGGGGCCTTTTGCGCGTTCATTCGAAGGGGAAGTCGCGCAAGCGGGTCAATTCGTCCAGCGTATCCGCTTGGCGTGCCAGCAGCTTGTCGCGCCGGTCGCTGCGTTCCTTCTGGTCGAGCTCGGCGGCCGCCTCTGCGCGGGACCAAGCCGTTCGGGCTTTTTCCATGCTGTCATGCAGGTTGGCGCGCGCCTTGGCCGCCTTGCGCAGGATTTCCGACCGCTTGCGCAACAGCCAACCTTGGTACAAGGCGTCCGAGCCAAGGATCTGCCGCGCGCCGATGCTGTCCTGATCGGCCTGCACTGCCCGAAACAGCGCATCGATCTGCTCCAGCTCGTCCGCAAGACGCTGGCTTTCCTCAAGGTTCCGACGATGGGTTTCCAACGCCTTCTCCTTGAGGATCTCGGTCACCTGAAGGATCGGTTCATATCGGGTCATTTCCAACCTTTCTGACGCGCCTTAACGCGCATCGCATCGGCAAAACGGATCGCGGCCGCAACGGGCCGGTAATGGTCGGGCGAAATCTCGTCACCGATATTCGTCGTCGCATAGACCGCCCGCGCAGTTGGCGGATCGGAGTGGATGGGAATGCTGTTTTCGCCAGCGATCTCCCGGATCTTCAGCGCCACCTCGTCCAGCCCCTTGGCCACGCAAACCGGGGCGGATCCCGGGGCGCGGGTCCATTTCAAGGCGACGGCGTAATGGGTCGGGTTGACGATGATGACGTCTGCCTCCGGCACGTCCTGCATCATCTGGTTCAACGCCAATTCCTGCGCGCGGGCCCGGCGATGGGCCTTGAGATGCGGGTCGCCCTCGGACTCCTTCATCTCGTCCCGCAATTCCTTCTGCGACATGCGGTTTTTGCGCATGTGTTCGGCCCGTTGAAAGAACCAATCCAGCGCGCCAATCGACATGGCGATCAGCACGACGATGAAGAGGAAGCGCAACATCAGCCGGGTCATCGACATCACGATCTCGGCCGGGCTGGCCTGCACCATCCCGGTGATGGTGGACAACTGGCCGCGCAGGAACACCGCAAGCAGGATCGAGTAGATGCTGAGTTTGAGAAAGCTCTTGAAGAACTCGAACAGGCCTTTTCGGCCGAACTTGTTCTTGGCATTTGAGATGGGTGAAATCCGGTTCAGCTTTGGCACCAGCTTTTCACCAGAAAAGACGACCCCCCGGGTCGCAAACAATGTCAAAAGGACAAAGACGCCGGGCACCAGAAGGAATGGCAGGGCCGGGCCCAGCGCCGCCACCATGACGGAGCCAGCGATGGATTGCGCGCCATCGCCAAAGAACAGACCTGTCAGCCTGTCCGGCTGCTCGATCAGGGGCAGCAGTCTTTCGGCAAAAAGTGGCAGGCTGTAGGCCCCGATGGCGGTCCCGCAAACCAGCATGCCCAAATAGGCCATCGCGGTGTTCAGATCGCCCGCGCGGGCGATTTCCCCCTTCTTCCGGGCATCGTCGAGCTTTTTCTGGGATGGCTCGTGGCTTTTTTCGCCGCTTTCGTCGTCTTCTGCCATCGGTCCTACCTGAACGGCACGGCGAGAAAGGCGTCAAAGGCGCTCAGCCAGACCGTCAACATCAGCGGCGCGGCGACCAACAGCAAGGCGACCGCACCGAAGGTGATCACCGGGGCTCCGACGAACGCCACCATCAACTGCGGCATTGCCTTGTTGATGACGCCGAGGGTCAGATTGTAGATCACCGACATGATGACGAAAGGCGCGGCGAGGCTGAAGGCCAGCGCAAAGCTTTCGGCCACGCGATGGCGCCCGGCATCGGCCACATCGGCAGGGGTTGGAAAGCTGAAGGGCGGGAGCAAGTCATAGGACAGGACAAGGAATGCCGCCGCCTTGATGTGAAACCCGGTGGCAAACAGCAGGGCCAATGCGGCGGTGGTCAGAATGTGCCCGATGGCGGGCAACGGGTCGAGGCCGGTTCCCCCCATCAGTTGCGCGAGCGAGGTGGATTGCGCCGCGATCGCGCCCGCCGTCTGGATGGCAAGGATGAACAGCCGCAAGACCAGACCCAGAAACAGGCCATTGAGGCTTTCGGTGGCGATCACCATGACCAAGGCGTTCAACCCCGGTTCCGGCAAGTCGATGCCCGGCGCCACCGCAGGCGTGATGATGACCGTCAGCATGAGGGACAGGACCAGCCTGACACGGACAGAAATCACCTGCTCGCCGAGGCCCGGCAACGTCGCCATGACCGCGCCCACCCGGATCAGGACGATCAGGCCCAGCCAAGCTGAGCCTGTCATCATCTCGATCAAGGGCAAAAGCGCCGTCATGCTGCCACGACACCGATCAGCGCGGGTCGCGCCTCCAGCCCGATTTCCTCGAAGGACATGACCGGGTTGCTCATCCCCTTCGCGGCCATCACGGTCCGCACGTACCGCCTGCGCCGGGCCGAGGTCACGACGGCAGGTGAAACCCCGCGATTTCCCGCCTCGCCGATCTGATGGGCCAGCCCCGAGGTCAGCGCCTCGAACCGGTCGGGTGGAAGGGCGACATCAAGCCCGCCTTGGCTGCCTTCGATCTGGTGACGCAGGAAGGTTTCCTCCCATTCCGGGGCCAGTTGGATCAACGGGATCGTCCCGTCATCGCGCCGCATCGAGGCCACAAGCTGGAAACCCAGCCGCTGGCGGACGTGTTCGCAGATGACTTCGGGCTGGGTCTGCTGGCCCCGCATCTCGGAAATTGCCTCGAGAATCAACGGCAGGTTCCGGATCGAAACCTGTTCGTCCAGCAGCAGGCGCAGCACTTGATGCAAGGTATCCATCTGCACCTTGTCCGGGATCAGATCGTCGAGCAGCTTTCGGTTTGCTTCGGCGCGGGCGTGGTTGGTCAAAGTGACCATCTCGTCCATCAGACGCCGCAGGGATTTCAGCGTCAGCAGGCGGCCAAAGTTGCGGCGAATCACCTCGAGCAGGTGGGTGGCCAGCACCTCCGTCGGAGTGACGATGGTAATGCCGGTCAGCGCCGCCTTTTCCTGATCCTCCGGGCGGATCCAGCGCGCGGGCGCACCGTAGACCGGTTCGGTTACATCCCGACCCGAGGGCAGCGCCGCGGCGGTTTCAGGCACCAGCGCCAGCACGAAATCCGGGTTCAGCTCGCCGCGCGCCATCTCGACTCCGTGGATTTTGACCACGTATGTTCCGGTGGGCAGCGCGGGCGCGTCAGTCAGACGGATTTCAGGCAGGATCAGGCCGTATTGCGAGGCAATATGCGTCCGCATGTTGGCGATCCGCACATCCAGACCGGTGCCCGGATCCAGCACCATGTTCACAAGGTCGGGCGCGAATTCGACATGAACATCATCCAGATCAAGGACATCGCCCATGTGAATCCCGCGCGGAGCCTCGGGTTCGGCCTGATCGACATCCTCCTCGTCGGCCGGTTCGGGGCGGGTGTGCAGCCACCACGCCGCAGCCCCGAGGACTCCCCCGCCGAGGATGAACGGTACAAATGGCAAACCCGGCACCAGCGCGAACAGCACCATGAGAACCGAGACCGCCATAAGCGCTGACGGGTGCTTACCCAGTTGCTGGGCGACCGCCATGTCCGTCGATCCGATGGTCCCGCCGCGCGCCAGAAGCAGGCCCGCCGCGATCGAAATGATGACCGCCGGGATCTGGGATACCAAGCCGTCGCCAACCGTCAGGATCGCGTAGGTTTCCATGGCGCTGCCAAGGGGCATGCCATGCACCACCACGCCCATGATCATGCCCATCACGAGGTTCAGCAGCGTGATCAGCAACCCGGCGACCGCATCGCCCTTGACGAATTTCGAGGCGCCGTCGAGGGAGCCGAAGAAGGTCGTCTCTTGTTGCTCGGTTTCACGTCGACGCTTTGCTTCGGCATGGTCGATGGCGCCCGCCGACATGTCTGCATCGATGGCCAGCTGCTTGCCCGGCATTCCGTCCAGGGCAAAGCGCGCGGACACTTCAGCCATACGTGCGGAACCCTTTGTGATGACAGCGAAATTCACGATCATCAGGACGCCGAACACGACCAGCCCCAGAAAAACGCTGCCGCCCATCACGAAGTTGGCAAACCCTTGAATCACTTCGCCAGCCGCGTGCGTGCCGGTATGGCCTTGACCGATGATCAGCTTCGTCGAACTCACGTTGAGCGACAGCCTCAGCATGAGCGATGTCAGCAAGATCGTCGGGAAGGCGGAGAAATCCAATGGCCGCTCGATGAAGAGCGTGACGGTGAAAATCAGGATGGCCAGCCCGAAGGAGGCCGCCAGCCCGACGTCCAGCACCCAAGACGGCATCGGCAGGATCATCATGACGATCACAGCCATCAGCGCGAGGGCAAGAAGGATGGTTGGTTTGAAAAGACTTGAGCCGCTCAAAGTCATGCCGACCACCGTTTCGGGTTAGGCGCGACTGCAAAATCGGGGAAAGCCGAAAGGGGTATGTCGTTGATTGCCATTTCTTGGCCTCGCGTCACTTCTGCAACCCTTACTAGCTAAGCCAGATCGGTTTACATTCTGTAACCGCGTCTCAGTCTTCCTGCGGAATTCGGGTCGCTTCCAGCAGGGCCCGAAGCGTATCGCGCGCGCTGCTGCTTTCCGCGGTCAGTTGCTCCGCGTCGCGCAGCGACAGCGCCTGCGGGTCTACCGTCGTCTGTTCGGCATCGATCAGCGCGGCGGCAGGTGCCAGAACCGAACCGTCAGCCGCCGCGACGCCCTCCCAATCTCCGGCAAGCCAAGCGGCCTGAAGCGCGGCATCCGTCTGACCCGTCTTGTCGAAAGCGGTTCTCGCGCTTTCGAAATCCCCCATGAGCGCACGAATCTCTGCCCTCAAAGCGTCGGGTTCTGGGCCGGACAATCCGACCAGATAGCTTTCGGCCTCTTCCGGTTGGAACAACTGAAGGTAAGCGCGCGCGCGCAAGAGCCGAACCTCTTTGGTGGATTCGTCGATATCGATCCGGTCGAGCCGCTCCAGCACCGCTTCTGACAGTCCCAGATCAAGCATCCTGCGCGCGACAGCGAGGTCGAGTTCAGGCTGTGTCGTGCGATGGCCGGTCGCATCGAGGCGAAACGCGTATTTCAGGAACGAGACCTCGTCCTCGGAGGCAAGCAAGGCCTCGAGCATATGGTCGCCCATGTCATGCGCCGTATCCTTCGGAATACTGCGCGAATCTTCCAGCACGACAAAGGCTTGATCGAATTCACCGTTTAGCAAAAGCATCCGGAGATGGGTCTGCCAAAGCGTCGGACCTGCATCGGTATTGCGCATTTCAGTCGCATAGGCGGCCGCCAGTTCCACCATGACTTTCGGAACTTTCTCGCCGGTCCGTTCCGCCAGATCAGCAGCCGTCACAATGGCCTCGATTGAATTGGGCCCGGCGGTAAAGGCCAGTTCCTGCAAGGTCCGGGCCGCATCTCCTGCTTTGCCTTCGTGCACGTCAAGCTTGGCACGGCCTAGGGCGATCTTGTCGGTTTCCTCCCCCGAGCTTCGTTCCAAGCGGCGCAGAAGGTCGCGGGCTGTATCTGTTTCACCGAATTTCGACAGTTGTTCGGCAAGCGTCGGCCCCAAATGCTCCCTCAGCACTTTTGGAAGCGCCTCGAAGCTGCGCAAAACCGCGTTCGTGTTGATCGAATCGCCCTTTGGTAAGGTGGCCATGTCGAGCAAGGACCAAAGCGATGCGGCACCCTCGCAGCCAGTTTGCCGGGCGAAGATATTGGTCGGATCATCCTCCAGATCGACGAGATATGACAAGGCGACCAGCGTCGGCGTCTGCGCCGCCTCGTCGAGCAAGGCCGATACTCGCGCCTCGGCACCAAAGCCGTAGTGGATCTGCGCCATCATATGGGTTTGCAGAGCAGATGGATCGACCCTGTCGAATTCACCGAAGACCGCGCTGCGTGTGGATGACAGATATTCGAACGGGTCCGCGGATTGGGGCGCCCAATCCATAATCCGCAAGGATTTGTCAGGCAGACAGTTCACCCCGCCGATCACGAGATGCCGATCGTTCTTGAGATCATGGTCGAGCCCGGCCAAGCCTTCAGCCAACTGCTCCGCAAGACCGCGGCTTTCTTGAGGTTCCTCGGCTGCAGGCTTGGCCGGGGTCGGCGCCACGAGGGGAGGTTGCTGGATGGCCGGGTCCAGCAGGCCTTGGGTCGCTGCAGCGGCCAGATCCGCGATGATCTGGGCACCGATGGACTTCGGTTGGCTCACGTCGCCGGGCAGGGCTGTGGCATCGACCGGCGATGGATCTGGCAAGGCGGGCCTGGTGAGCGGCACACCAGGCATCAGCGCTTGCGGCGATTTGCCGGGGCCAATGCCGGGCGTTCCGCTCATCCTGATCTCGGCAAGGTCGGCCGCGTCCGGCAACCCGGCTTCGGGCACGGGCTCGGCTGCTGCGTGACCGTCGCCCTGCGCATGATCTGGCGCAACGGCCTGATTGAGAGCGGCATCCTGCACGGTTTGCGGGATGTCGGCTGGGTTGACCGCATCGGCGGCGATGGGACGTCCAAGTTCTTCCTCACGACCAGCATCGGCCAAGGCG
The DNA here is from genome assembly GCF_003667315.2 of Tropicibacter alexandrii. Lineage (GTDB taxonomy): Bacteria > Pseudomonadota > Alphaproteobacteria > Rhodobacterales > Rhodobacteraceae > Tropicibacter > Tropicibacter alexandrii. Next base: position 94,837 of record NZ_RCTZ02000004.1, read on the forward strand.
GGACTGACATCGACGATCAGCATGCGCTCCGCCAGAACGGTGGCGTCCGCCTTGCAGTCGCAAGCGAGGTCAATTTTCAACGAGGATTCACCCGAAATCGGCGTCAACTCGGCGACACGGCTCCGGTCGATCCGTGCAAACACCTGATCGATCCGGAAATCCGACGCTTCGCCCTCGACCTGCAATACGTATGCGTCTTCCGTAGGGCTGCGGTCCAGTGACCAGTTCGCCCCCGCGGGTAGCGCAAAAACCAGGCGCGTGAAGCCGTCGTGGTCCCCGGCGCGGACGTCGATGACTTGGGCCGTTGCCTGCCACGGGAAAAGGATGAGGGTCAGTAAGGTCAGGAATGCCCGGGTCATGCAGCCTCCTGCTTGACCGATTTCAGGGCCTCTTCCAGCTCTTCAAAGCTTGGGCGGTGGTGGTCCGGTGTGTTCTGACGACCGACTTCGATACAGATGTTCGTAGCGTGGTTGTGAAGGTTCGCCACCAGCACCTCGCGGATCAGGTGATAGAAATGGAAATCCTCTTCGCAAACCGCCTTCACCTTCGAGGCGAAGGGGGCCACGAGGCCGTAGGACAGGAACACGCCAAGGAATGTCCCCACAAGCGCGCCACCAATTAGTTTACCAAGAACTTCAGGAGGCTGGTCGATCGAGGCCATCGTCTTGATCACGCCCAGCACGGCGGCCACGATCCCCAGCGCCGGCAGGGCGTCCGCCGTGGATTGAAGTGCGTGGCTGGAATGCAGCGCGTGGTGTTCCATGCCCTCAAGGCGCTTGTCCAGCACCTCTTCGACTTGGTGCGGATCGTCGTAATTCATCGACACGGACCGCATCGTGTCACAGATCAGCTCCACCGCCTTCCTGTCACCCAATATCTTGGGATATTTGCTGAAAATACTGGACTCCTGAGGGGATTCCACGTGCTCTTCGATGGCGACCGGGTTCTGGCGGGCAAGGCGGATCAACTCGAAAAGCAGGCAAAGCAGATCGCGATAATCCTCGTGCTTCCATTTCGCGCCCTTGAACACCTTGCCGATGTCCTTGAGCGTGTGTTTCACCGTCCCGCCATCATTGCTGATCAGGAAAGCGCCCGCCGCCGCGCCCCCGATCATCATGAATTCGAAAGGCAACGATTTGAGGATGATCGCCATCTTGCCGCCAGCAGCAAGATACCCGCCAAAAACCATGGCAAAGAGCACAACGATCCCGATGATTCCCAGCATTCCCGGTCTCCGATACTTGTCCGAGGTAAGAGTGGCAGTGAGCCGTTAAGAAACCCTCACGCCGGACCTCACATCACGACGAAATCTGCATGAAGCGCCCCGGCGGCCTTGATGCTCTTGAGGATGTCGATCATGTCCCGCGGGCTGACGCCCAGAGCGTTCAAACCGGCGATCACTTCGGACAAGGAGGTGCCGGTGGGCACTTCGGCCAGCGCGATCCCCGGCTCTTCCTCGATGGCGGCCCCGGTCCGCGGGACAATCACCGTTTCCCCTTCCGAGAACGGGTTGGGCTGTATCGCCAACGGCGCCTCTTCGATGCGCAGCGTCAGGCCACCCTGAGACACCGCGACACGGGAAATGCGCACATCGGCGCCCATGACGATGGTTCCGGACCGCTGGTCGACGACCACCCGCGCCTTGCGTTGCGGTTCAACCGAAAGGTTTTCGATGGCGACAATCGCCCGCGCGGGCGACGGTGCCCCTGTCGCATGCAGATTGACCGTGATCGTGCCCGCATCCATCATCGTCGCGGCCTGACGGCCGATGGCGCGGTTGATCACGTCCTCGATCCGGGCGGCAGTGGTGAAATCCGGCTCGCGCAGGGCGAGACGCAGCGAGGACAGCTGCGAAAAGTCGAACTCGACCTCGCGCTCGACCCGCGCACCCGACGGGACCACACCAGCGGTCGGGACCCCCTGCACGACGCGCGCCGCATCGCCCTCGGCCTCGACACCGCCGGCGATGACCGTCCCTTGGGCCACGGCGTAGATCTGGCCATCGGCTGCGTTCAATGGCGTCATGATCAGCGTCCCGCCCAGTAGGCTTTTCGCGTCACCGATCGCCGACACGGTGATGTCGATCTGGCTGCCGATCCGTGCGAACGGGGGCAGTCGGCCAGTCACAAGCACGGCGGCCACGTTGCGCGGCCGGAACTGTTCGCCGGTGACGTTGACACCCAACCGTTCGAGAATGTTCGACATGATCTCTTCGGTGAAGGGCGAATTGCGCAGGCCATCGCCGGTGCCGTTCAGACCCACCACAAGACCATAGCCGACAAGGTCGTTGGCGCGGACGCCGTCGACCTCGACCAAGTCCTTGATCCGGACGGATTGGGCCGTGGCGGGCAGGGTCAGCATGAGAAGGGCGATCAGGGCGATCAGGGGTCTCAACATCAGAGGTACTCCGCAAGGGACAGGCGCTGCGAGCGCGCGGTGATCGCGTACAGGCTTTCCAGCTGCCCACGGATGTTTTCGTAGCGCGAGGCCGTGTCGTAGGCATCGGCCCCGACCAGATCCAGCCGCGCCATGCTGGTTGCCGTCTTCTCCGCCGAGTTGCGGGTGACGGTTTCCTCGATCCGCGCCTCGAGCGCGCCAAGCCCCGCGCGCAGTTCGACAACGGATTGCTGCGCTCCCAGAAGATCACGTCCGGATTTCGCCAGAACCTCGACCTGAACGGATTGATCCAGACCGATGCCGTTGTCGGTGGCCAGCGCGGCCATGACGATCGGTTTGAGCATGTCGCGAAAGGTGTCATCGCTGGCACGGATATCGACATTGGCGCTTTCGGTTTCGCTCAGTTGCATCGGTGCGAGGCCGGTATTCGCGCCTTGATAGATCGTGGTCTCGTAGGTGCCGCCGGGCCCGAAGAAGGTGTCGAGCGCGGTTTCGACATCCGCCAACGTTGTCGCCCCGGTCAGCGCAGTCCGCGCCGCGTTCAGAAAATCGTCGACTTCCTGCAACGCCCCGCGATCCGTCGCCACACCGGAAAACAGAAAACGCCCCGCCACGGACCGGTTCAGCCCGTTGATGATCTGACCCAGCGCGTTCTGCGCATCATCCGACATCGTGTTCAGCAAAGACGAGTTCGGCGTCAGCTCTGCCGCGATCAGCGACTGCGACAGCGTCTCGCTGCGCGATTGCATTTCGTCCAGCGCAGTCTGCATCGCCCCGGTCAGGAAACCTGCCTCGGTCGTGTTGACCCGGTAGGTGTCCAGCTTGGACAGGGCGCGGTCGATGGCCATCAACCCGGTCGTGTCGCCCTTGAGGTGCTGGGCCGGATCGCGGACAAAGCCCGTGGAGACCTCGACCGCCAGTTGATCCATTTCCTCGCGCAGCCTGACCTGGTTGGTCCGCAGAACCAAGGCGCGCGCCATATCTCCGACAGAATCCATCCCGTTTTCTCCTTAAATATTCATCAGGCGTTCAAGCAGGTCATCCACGGTGGACATCACCTTGGCATTCGCCGTGTAAAGCTGCTCGATCTGCATGAGGCGTTGCAGTTCCAGATCCGTGTCGACGCCCTTGGCCAGTTCGGCCTCTTTCAGGGCGGTGTTCCGCGAGGTCTGGTAGGTCTGGGCATTTTCGGCCCGCACGCGGGTGCCCGACAAGGTCGAGGCGAATTCGGACGCATGGTTGACGAAACTGCGCGCAATGGGGGCAAGCGTTCCCGAACTCGGGACAACTGCCGCGGACAGGGCCTGAGAGATCCCCTGAATCAGACGGGCGTCGCCCACCTCGCCTTGAGTCGCGGCGCCAAGCCCGTCGCGCAGACGCCAAGAGCCGCCGCTGCCCGGGGCCACGAGGCTGTTCAACTGGATTCGACCGGCCAGCCCCTCTTCGGCGAGGGGATCGAAGGCAATGCCTGAGTCGGTGAACAGGCCTGGATCAGTCGCACCCAAAGTCGCGTCCGGGCCACCGGGCCCGAGCCGTTCGATCAGGTCGCGGGCGATGGCATCCAGCTCGGCCTGCCGAGCCACACCTTCACCGTCGCGAATGTCGAACTGCGCCTCCAGACTGCCGCCCGCATACATGCTGGGATTGACCGACAGCCCATTGATCGTCAGCCCGGACAGCTGCCCTCCGGCCAAGGTGTCACCCGCGCGCACCGTGATGGCGGGGGTGAATTCGAACTGTGCGGGCTTGCTGTCCAGCAGGATCGCGCCGCCCTTGCTGTAGACCGTGACATCGCCATAGTCGCCCTCGACGACACGCAGGGGGATGATGTCGGCAACCTTGTCGAGCAGTTGATCCCGTTCGTCGAGCATCGACGTCATGTCGGAACCGGCAATGTTGCCGCGCACCACATCCCTGTTGATCTCGTCCAGACGAGTCAGTGTCTGGTTGAGCAGCTCGACCTGCGCGCCGATCTTGCGATCTGCCTCGCTGCGCAGGGTCTGCACCTTGTCCGAGAGCGTGTTCAGCGTATTGGCCAGATCGTTGGCCGTGGTCGCGACCATTTCCAGACGCTGTGTCGACGCCGGGTTGGACGCCGCGGTCAACAGGCTGTTCTCGAACGCCTCGACCCGCCCGACAAAGGAGCCGGACTCGCCCGACAGGCCCATGGTGTCCTCCATCGATCTGACAAAGGTGAACATGTCCTGCGCATAGGCGAGTTGCGCATCCGACTGGCGCCGGTCGGTGACCAGCGCCGGATCGACGAGCCGCGCAACGCCGCCGATCCGAACCCCCCCGTTGAAGCCGGCACCCAGAACGAGTTCGCGCTTGCCATAGCTTTCGGTCGTTGCGTTGGCGATGTTGGTCGAGACCAGACCCGCCGCCCGCGAATTCGCCCGCAAGCCGGAAAACGCGAAGGAAAGTGCACTTGATAGAGACATTTACCGATCTCCTCGGAGAGCTTTGGACACGCCGTCAGCGCTTGATGTTGGTGGTTTCCTGAAGCATCTCGTCGACGGTCTGGATCACCTTGGCGTTCGACGAATAGGCCCGCTGGGTCTGGATCATCGAGGTCAGTTCCTTGGCCACGTCGACGGTCGATTCCTCGCGCGCGAAGGACTTGATATCGCCGGTCGGGCCATCCCCCGCATCCCAGAGGAAGAACGCGCCGCTGTCGCGGGTCGGGCGGAAGGTCTGGTTGTCGAGCGCCTGCATGCCGTTCGGGTTCGGCAGATCGGCCAGCGGAACCTGGAACAGGGTCTGCGACTGGCCCGTATCGTACTGAGCGATGACGAAGCCGTTCTCGTCGACCTGAACGCCCACGATATTGCCGATCTCGGAACCGTTCTTGGTGATCGCGATGGGCGCGAAGGAGTCGGACAGTTGCGAAAGCCCGCTGTTTTCGCCCACGGCACCGATGTCGAAACTGATCGGGCCACCGGCCACGTTCACGTCCAGAAGGCCGGTCACGGGGTCATAAGCGCCACCCGTGATGGCCGTCACCGACTGGATCTGGCCGCCAGCGGTCCGCGAATCGTCGAAAACGATGGTGTATTCGCCGATCACCGCGCCAGCCTGCGCGCCATCGGTCATCACCATCGTCCATTCGTTCGAGGTGCCGGTCGCCGGAACCGTCGGCGTGAAGGTCATGTTGATGCTTTGCGACACGCCGATATTATCGAAATACTCGACCGAAAGGGTGAAGGGATCGCCGCTTTTGCCGGCCTGGGTTTCGACGGCGGGCAGGTTGAGGCTCATATCGACCGCGGTGGTCGGATCGCCGGTCAGGGTCAGGCTGAAGCGCACCGGTTCCAACCCGTCGGCCGTGTCGCGGGGATAGGAGGGGATGGTGCCATCATTGTTCGCCGGCCACCCAAGAAGGTAATATCCCGCCTGGTTGGTCATGTACCCCTCCTCGTTGAGACGAAAGGAACCGGTGGTGGTGAGCAGCATTTCCGCGTCACCGGAGGCGGCGAATTGCGACGCGGAGGCCACCGGCAGCATGCCGTTGCCGCGCACGGCCAGGTCCGTCGCATTGTCGGTGGTGACGATCGATCCCTTTCCGTCTATCAGCCGCATGGTGCTGGCAGAGACGCCGCCCGCCGTGTAGCCACCGCCATTGTTGCCGACGACGAGCGCATTGAATTCCGTCTCGGCCCGCTTGTAGCCAAAGGTCGACGCGTTCGCGATGTTGTCGGAAATCGTGGCCAGACGGGTCGCGTTCGCCGCCAGTCCGGATACACCTGCATTGAGGGAAGAAGAAATCGTCATGGACGCGCCTTTCTGCTGCATCGGTTTATCATTCCGACACCACAGATACGCGCGCCTGCTTAACGCTGGCCTAACATCTAAAATCTGATTGAATTGATCATAGGTTTCTCAGAAAAACGATCTCAAGCCGGTTGTTGCGCACATCCATGACGTTGTCATGCGCCGGCTCCCGGTCCGCATGCGCGGTAACCCTTTGAACGCGCTTTGCATTCATCCCGCCATCCGTCAAAAGGTGCCGAAAGGCGGTGGCCCGTTCGTTGGACACGTCCCAGCTTGGGTCGCGGGCCAGCACCAGCGGATAGGCCGCTGTATGCGCCTCGACCGCGATGGGATTCGTCACCACCACCGAGGCCGAAATCAGCACACGCGCCAGTTCGCGCAACAGCGGAGTCGGCATGTTGTCATCGTCGAACAGTCTCGCCTCGCGGGTTTCGAACAGCTCGACCACCAACCCCTCGTCGGTGACACGGGTAACGATATGTTCCAAAGCCTCGTCGGCGACCATGCTTTCGCCGCCGCGCCCCATCAAGGCATCCTCGACCTTCTCGAAGCTCTCCATCTCGGCATTGTCTTCCTCGTCGGTCGGCTGCTTGTATTGGGCCACCTCGGTATTGAGGTTGGTGTTCTGCGGGTTCAGGCTGGTCGAGCCGGTGCCCATGCGTGGCAGCGTGTTTTCCGCAAAGACGGATTCCCCGCCCAATGGACCGTCGCCACCGCCGGACACCCGGGTCATGGCGATCGTCGGCGTGAAGTAGTCCGCGATCCCCTTGCGCTGCTTTTCGGTGGTCGCGTTCAAGAGCCACATCAAGAGAAAGAACGCCATCATGGCGGTCACGAAGTCCGCATAGGCCACTTTCCATGCGCCACCATGGTGGCCATCGCCTGCGACGACCTTCTTTCGCTTGATGATGATCGGCGCGACGCCGCTATCCCCACTCATCGGATCCACCTCATTCTCACCCAGGAAAAGGATTAGGCTGTCGCGACTTACCACTCGCTTAACAATTCAAAATGTAGGGTAATAAGCCCGCTCCGTGACAGCGGGTTGTGCCGATTTCCCACAAATCAAGACTGGCCCCACCGCATGAATGGACAGAGGCGAGCAAACACTCTAGCAAAGTGGGAAAGGCCGGGGCATGCGGGCCAACGAGCAAGAGGGTGTGGCGATGACGACTTTCACAACCGTGCGGGGCGGTGTTTTCCTGACGTTGATATTGGCCCTGACGGCCTGTGGAAACGCCCAGCAGGACGAAGCCAACTTGTTGAAATCCCTTCCCAAAGCGATTTTCAGCCGCAAGGCGCCACCACCCGTGGTCACGCCCGAGCAACTGGGGCAGGCGCTGGCCAGCACGTCTGCGGCCATCACGCTGTATGTCAGTGAACAGACCAAGGGCCAGTTCCTGTTGCAGGATATCGAGCGTAACGGCCCGTATCAGAGCTTTGGCTCGGCGTCGCGGCGGGTCATCGTCATGCGGGACGGCATGATCACCTCGACCCGAGGCTTGGGCGGTGACCTGATGTCCTCGGAGGAGGATGACCTGCTTGCCCTCGTCAAGCGGGCAGCGCCCGGCACCGCGCGCTACGTGCAGCGTTTCCTGACACCCGAAGACGTGAACGTCACCTATGAATATGCCTGCTCGCTGGATATCGGCAGCTCGATCCCGGTGGTGGCCGGCGCGCTCAACACCAGCGCGCGGATGGTGACGGCGACGTGCATCGGCGCGCATGGCGAATTCACCAACACCTATGCAGTGAATGGCGGGCAGATCCTGTCGTCGCGCCAATGGCTGGGCGATACGCTTGGCTACATGCAGACGCAGGCGATCCGCCTTTAACGATCGTGCATCGAGACGCCGCGAAACACCGTGGCGACCATCAATCGAAAATCCGTGCAGGGATTGCGGCGGCGGGCATAGATCATGTCCAGCCGGGCCTTGCGCGGGATGCAACGGCGGCAATAGATCGCTTCGGTGGCCTCGGGCGAGGTCGATCCCGCCAGCAGGCGTTCCTCGGTGCGGTGAAAGGCAAGCGTTGCGAGGCCGGTGATGCCGGGCCGGTCTTGCAAGACCTTTGCGTAGGTTTCCGGAAACATCTCGACATACCGGCGCAGGGGCGGGCGCGGCCCCACGAACGAGATGTCGCCGCGTAGGATGTTCCACAATTGCGGCAGTTCATCCAGACGGGTCCGCCGCAGGACAGCGCCCGTGGGCGTGATGCGCGCGGCCTTGTCGCCCCCCGAAACGCCGCTATCCGTGTCGACCACGGCCATTGTACGGAATTTCCACAGCAGGAACCCTCGGGTCGGAGACTTCATCCGTTCCGATCGATACAGGATCGGACGACCGTCCCGGATCAGAACCCAAAGCGCCACGCCAAGGATCAGCGGCCACAGCACCGCGCCCAACACCAGCGCATAGAGAATATCGAGCGCACGGGTCACGGCCAGATCCCGGTGGCGCGCGCACCTTCGACCAGATCCAAAGGGTCGGTCGCGGGCAGTGGGCATAGCCGCTGCAATCGGCTTGTGTCGAGCGTGACATGTTGCAGCGCGCCGACCGGTGCCGGTTTCCAGATCACCGGGCACCCGGCGACCTCTGCGATGTCCTGCATACGCACCGGGTCGGGCGATGCGACGTTGAACACGCCCTCGCCGGACAGGGCCGTGGCCTCGACCACCCGTGCGAGGTCTTGCGGCGCGATGTAGCTGCGAAACGGCCCTTGCCCGTCGGCAAAGCGATCAAGCGTGATCGGTTGGCCGGGTCGCATGTTGCCGAACAGGCTTTCGGCCCCGGCGACGCTGCCGATGCGCAAGATCACCCGGCGCGGCCCCTGCCCCATCGCCGCCAAGGCCGCCTCCATTTCCAGCTTGGCCTGACCATAGGCGCCCGGCGGGCGGGTTTCCGCACGCTCGGACAGATCGGCCCCGGGCGCGTAGACCGCCGCGCTGGAACAATGCAGGACACAGCCCACGCCGAGTTCCCGCGCCAGACGCTCTGCCGCCTGCGCGAGGCTGGTGTTGCGGGCCAGATCGGCCCGATCCCCACGCGTGACACCCCAGAAAGCGGCAACAACGTCAACGGATGGCAAAGCGTCGCACGATTGCCCGGGAGCCCAGCACACCCCGCCATCCGTCTCAAGCTGACCGCGAAAAACCGGAATGATTTCAAACGGGTGATCCGTGCGGTTGGACCAGACCGCGCGCAGCATGCGGCCAAGCTTGCCCGAGGCGCCCAGCAACAGGACACGTTTGCGCGGAAACGAAGCAGGCACGGGCAGGCTCATATCTCTTTCAATTGAGGCGCGACCTGTCTATCACCAAGGAAACATGCTCAAAAGCACGAAAACATCTGGCGGGATGTCGGGGGACCACTTGAAGTCGACAGTCAAAATTCTGGCCCTGATGGTCGGCCTTCTGGCCGTATCGGCCTGTAGCCTGCCGCGGGGCGCCGCGCTGGAATCCGAAATCATCAAGGAAAAGGGCTCTGCCACGCCGACATTCCAAGTGGTCGAGGTCACGCGCGCCAATATGCCTGCGATCCTGCAATGGCCCGATGCGGGCTGGCACGGGCATTATCACTGGCCCAAGACGTCGAGCGGCAGCGATGCCTCGGTCATCCGCACCGGCGACCGCGTCGACGTGACGATCTGGGACAGTCAGGAAAACTCGCTGATCACCAATCCCGGCCAGCGTTTCACCAAGATCGAGGGGCTCGAAGTCGATGGCGGCGGGTCGATCTTCCTGCCTTACGTGAACAAGGTGGGCATCCGGGGTCTGACCGCTTCGGGGGCCCGCAGCCGGGTTCAGGAACGTCTGGAGGCGATCATCCCCTCGGCACAGGTGCAGCTGTCGCTGCAACAGGGGCGCAACAATGCGGTGGACGTGGTCGGCGGCGTCGGTCGGCCGGGTGCCTATCCGATGCCCTCGCGAAACTACAAGGTGCTAAACGTGATCGCCGACGCGGGCGGCATTCCGTCCAATCTGCGCAATCCGCAGGTGCGCCTGCTGCGGGGCTCCCATACCTACGAAATTTCCGCCGACCTGCTGTTCGAAAACGGGTCGAAGAACGCGCTTCTGCATCCCAACGACACCGTCATCGTCGAGGAAGACGACCGCAACTTTACCGCGCTGGGCGCTTCTGGCGTCGAAGACCTGATCTATTTCCCCAAGGATATGGTCACGGCCTTGGAAGCCGTCTCGCTCATGGGGGGCCTTGCGGATACGCGGGCCGATCCCGAAGGTGTGCTGGTTCTGCGGGAATATGCCGCCGGTGCGATCAGCCCCAGCGGGGCCGGTCCGCAAATGCAGCAGGTCGTCTTCAGCTTTGACCTGACCAGTGCCGATGGCTTGTTCGCGGCGCGCAAGTTCCCGATCAATCCCGGCGACACGGTGCTGGCCACCGAAAGCCCAGTCACCAATGCGCGGACGATCTTTGGCCTGATCGGCTCGGTGCTTGGCGTGGGTTCGCAGGTCGGAAACGCCGTCAACTGACGCAAAAGGCGCGCCCGGACCGGACGCGCCTTCTTGTTTCACCAACTCGACGAGGTCAGTTCGTTGCTTCGGCCTCGGCTTCGGGAGCGGGCGCAAGCGAGGCAAGGTAGGCGTAGATATCCTCGCCACCCTTACGCAGCTTGAACGACATCTTCGACCGTGCGCCGTTGTCGTCGAGATAGTCACGCAGGAAAGCGGTCGGGTCCTGCATGTAGCTGACAAGATGCTCTTCGTCCCAGACCAGACCGGCCTCGCCCGCAGCGACGAGTGCATCCCCATAGCGGAAGCCTTCGACCGTACCGGCCTGTCGACCGACAATACCGTAAAGGTTCGGGCCGGTTTTCCCGCCTTTCACGATGGCTTCGCCATCGGCGTTCTGGATCATGTGGCAAGCCTTGCACTTGCCGAAATTCTTTTCACCGGCTGCCACGTCGCCCGAGCCGGCATGGCTTTCGGCAAAACCGGCCGTTGCCAGAGTCGCAGCGGCGACGATCGTTGCGATCTTCAGTTTCATTTCAGATACTCCTTTGAGCGCGTCCTGACGGAAACCTAGCGCAACTTTGCGCGTGTCAACAACAGGGCTGGACTGCGACCTTCCGCGCATGCCGGTGCCGTCGTGTTGAACCAATGTCCCATTGCCCCCTTGCTGATCGGGCCTATCGGGCGCATAGCGAATCCATGACTTGGCTTCGCTTTCTCCTTGGCAATTTCCGCTGGCTGTCCGCCGGCATCCTCCTGACCTTCCTGTCGAGTTTCGGGCAGACCTTCTTCATCTCGATCTTTGCAGGCGAGATCCGGACCGCCTTCGACCTGAGCCACGGGGCATGGGGCGGGATCTATACCTTGGGCACCGGTGTGTCCGCTCTCGCAATGGTCTGGGCCGGCAGCCTGACCGACCATTTCAGAACGCGCGCGCTGGGCGGTATCGTCCTGAGCCTGCTGGCCGGGGCCTGCCTGTTCATGGCGCTGAACCCGGTTGCAGCCCTTTTGCCGGTGGTGATCTTTGCGCTGCGCTTTGGCGGGCAAGGCATGACCAGCCATCTGGCGGTCGTGTCGATGTCACGCTGGTTCGTCGCCACGCGGGGCAAGGCGCTGTCCATCGCGGGCATGGGCTTTGCGCTGGGCGAAGCGATCCTGCCCGTCAGTTTCGTGTCGCTCATGCTGATCGTCGATTGGCGCTGGCTTTGGGTGGCGGCGGCGGTGGTCTGCATCGGGGCGATCCCGGTCCTGATCGCGCTGTTGATGCAGGAACGCACCCCGCAAAGCCACGCCGAAACCGATCACGCCCTTGGCATGTCCGGGCGGCACTGGACACGGGGCGAGATGCTGCGCCACCCACTCTTTTGGTTCATGGTCCCTGCCCTGCTTGGCCCGGCGGCCTTCAACACCGCCTTCTTCTTTCAACAGGTCCACTTTGCCGAGGTCAAAGGCTGGTCGCATCTGGAACTGGTCGCCCTGTTCCCGCTGTATACCGCCTGCGCCTTTGGCGCGATGATGGTGGCGGGCGGGCTGCTGGACAAGCTTGGAACCGGGCGGATCATCCCGTGGATCCAATTGCCGATGGTGGCGGGTTTCATCGTTTTTGCGCAGGCACAGAGCCTGTTTTCCGCTGCGATTGGTCTGGTTCTGCTGGCCTTGGCCGCCGGGGCAAACCAGACCGTACCGAATGCGTTCTGGGCCGAGTTCTACGGGACCCGCAACCTTGGTTCGATCAAGGCGCTGGCGGCGGCGGTCATGGTGCTGGGTTCGGCGATCGGGCCGGGCATCACCGGTGCATTGATCGATTTCGGCATCGGGATCGAGACGCAGTATATCGGTGTGGCCGGGTATTTCATCCTGACGACGACGCTGATGGCCATCGGCGTGGGACGGGCGCGCCAACAGCTTTAGCGGTTCCGCCGGAGATAGACGTAATACGCGCCGCTGCCGCCATGCCGTTGATGCGCCTCGGAAATCTGCAAGACCGCCTGCCCCAGAGGCGCCATGCGCAGCCAGACCGGCACCTGCGATTTCAGCACGCCACGCCTGCGCGGCATCGGATCATATGGATCCTCACGGCTGCCTTTGCCGGTGATGACCAGCACCAACCGCAAGCCACGTGTCTGCGATGTAATGATGAACCGCCCCAAGGCACCGTGGGCACGGTCCAGAGTCATGCCATGCAGATCGATGCGCGCCTCGGGTTCCAGCTTGCCGCGCTTCATCCGGCCAAAGGCCTTGGAGTCCATCTGAACCGGCGCCTCTTTCAGGCGCTCGCCGGTGGTCTTGGGAAAATAATGGGTCTGGGTCTGCACAAGGGCCGCCTGGCCCATGTCGAACGACTGCAAGGGAGCAGGCGCAGGGCGGTCGGTCTTGCCCCGCGCTGGCGGCTTGACCGGCGCAGGATCAGGCTTGCGATTGCGATGCAGGGGGTCGGCGCTTTTGGCGACTTGCTGCCAGAGCTCCAGCTCCTCGGGCCGCACGCGGCGGCGGCTCATGTCGCCTCATCCACCGGCAGCAGCGCATAGGCGCGTTGGATCGGCATCAACACGATCATGCGGCCGGGGTCCTTGATCCTGCCAGCGACCTTGCCAGCGGCATCGCCGGTGCCAATGAACAGGTCAGCGCGCTGCGCACCCTTGATGGCCGAGCCGGTATCCTGCGCGACCATCAGACGGTTCAAAGGTGACGCCCCGCCCTTTTCCACCCAGACCGGCGCACCCAGAGGCGTGAATTCCGGGTCGACCGCGATCGAGCGCATCGGCGTGATCGAGCGGTTCAGCGCCCCCAACGGCCCCTTGTCCGCCGGGACTTGGCTGACTTCGCGGAAAAAGACGTAGCTGTCGTTGTGAAACAGCAATTCGCGGCCCTCGACCGGGTTGCGACGCACCCAGTTCGCAATGACCTGTGCGGAAACCTGATGCGCGTTGTAAATCCCGCGTCGCACCATTTCCTGCCCAACCGAGCGGTACTCGTGACCGTTCTTGCCGCCGTAGCCGACGCGGATCACCCGCCCATCCGGGAACCGGACACGGCCTGATCCCTGAATTTGCAGGAAAAACAGCTCGACCGCGTCATCGACCCATGCGATTTCAAGGCCCCTGCCCTGCATCACGCCCGATGTCTCGATCTCGCGCCGGGTCAGCCATTGGCCACCGCGCGCCTCCGGCGGCATCTTGTAGAGCGGAAAGCGATAGGTCGGCGTCGGCACCGGAGAGCCGCGCAATTCCGGCTCGAAATAGCCGGTAAACAGCGCATCCTGACCGTCTTCCGTGATCATCACGGGGCGAAAGAACAACTCGAAGAAAGCCTTGGCGTCCGTGGCCTCTTGCGACAGGGCGCAGAGAGCTTGCCAGTCAGGGTCATCCAGCACCGTGCACGTACTACGAAACGCAACAAGCGCCTGTTCGTGATCGTCCTCGTTCCAGCCGTTGAGATCCGCGAAGTCCAGCAACGCAAAAGACGGCCCGTCCTCGGCAGAGGCCGGGCCGCTCATGGCCGCGATCGCAGAAAAGAGTGCTGCAACAAGGTGTATCCGGGTCATTCGTCCGTGGCGGAAAGCTGCCAGTTGGGGTCATCGCTACCCATGATGCGCGCGTAGGTCCAGACATCTTTCTGTTTCTTGATCGCGCGGGGATCGCCCTCGACGATCTCGCCTTCGGCGTTCTTCACCACCGAAGTCAGTTCGCCCACATAGGACACCGTCACCTCGGCGCGGCGTGTCTGCGGGTCAAACGTCGCGTCCGACAGCTTCATGTCGCGCACGCCGATGAATTCCGCCTCGATCCGAAGCCCCTGCTCCTCGCGATGCGCGATGACCTGCTCGAACGTCTCATAGACATCTTCGGCGATGAACGGCTTCAGATCGGAGATTTGGCCATTGTCGAAGCCCATGAGGATCATCTCGTAGGCACCGCGCGCCCCGGACAGGAACTCACCCACGTTGAAGGACGGCTCGATGCGCTTCATCTCGGCCAGCGCCTTCGCGGCAGAGCTGCCCTCGGGCACGTGATCGATGATGTCGTGATCCGGTCCCCCTTCGATCACGTCAAAGTCACGTTGCCGGTCAGGCCGCGACGCGGGTGCAGGTGCCGGCGGTTTTTCAAAACCGTCTCGGGTCCCCAGAACACTGCGCAACCGCAGTATGAGAAAAACTGCAATCCCGGCCAGGACAACCAGTTCCAGTATGGTCGAGTTCATCGGCACCTCTTTTGGGGCGTGGATGGAAAAACAAGTCTTGGCTTCCTATGTAGGTGTTGCATCCCGGTGAGTCCACCGGAGCGGGGATATAAGGAGACCTGCAACATGTGGCTGTTTCTCGCCTTTCTGGCCGTGCCGCTGATCGAGATCGCGCTTTTCATCCAAGTCGGGGGCCTGATCGGCCTGTGGCCGACGCTGGGCATCGTGATCCTGACCGCCATTCTGGGTACGTTTCTCGTGAAACAGCAGGGACGCATGGCCCTGAACGACCTGCGCCGCAGCTTTTCCGAGCTGAACGACCCGACCGAGCAACTGGCCAGCGGGGCAATGATCCTGTTTTCCGGCGCGCTTCTGCTGACGCCGGGGTTCTTTACGGACGCCGTGGGCTTTGCCCTGCTTGCGCCGCCGGTGCGCAAAGCCGTTTACCAATATATCCGAAAGCGCGTCACTGTGACCCGGTTCCAGATGGGTCCCACCCCGCAGCCCAAGCCGCACGATCCCCGTCAGGATCGACCAAGCGACGTGATCGAAGGTGAATTTACCGAGGTTCCCCCGGGCAAAAACCCCAATCACCCGGGTTCCGGCTGGACGAGGCATTGAGCAACCCGCAAGCGGCTGCTAATCCGTTGGCCAAGATTTCAATGGGAGACTTAGAGAATGACCGAGACTAACGGTGGGGCCGAAGCGCCCCAGCAGGCCGCCGCCCCCAAGATGAACATCCTCGCGCAATTCATCCGCGACATGTCCTTCGAGAACATCCTGTCGCAGAAAGGCGTGACCGGCGAGGTTCAGCCCGACGTGCAGGTTCAGGTGAATCTCGACGCGAAGAAGCGCACCGCCGAGAACCAGTACGAAGTGGTGATGAAGCTGAAGGTCGACAGCAAATCCAAGGGCTCGGGCGACCACCTGTTCC
Source organism: Tropicibacter alexandrii (assembly GCF_003667315.2). GTDB lineage: Bacteria > Pseudomonadota > Alphaproteobacteria > Rhodobacterales > Rhodobacteraceae > Tropicibacter > Tropicibacter alexandrii. Next base: position 110,586 of record NZ_RCTZ02000004.1, read on the forward strand.
TGCTGGAACTGGACTATGCCGGCGTTTTCCAGATCGAGAACGTGCCCGACGAACAGCTGCACCCCTTCTTGCTGATCGAATGCCCGCGCATGCTGTTCCCGTTCGTGCGCCGCATCGTGTCGGATGTGTCGCGTGACGGTGGCTTCCCGCCGCTGAACCTCGAAACGATCGACTTCCTCGCGCTGTATCGCAACGAGCTGGCCCGCCGCGCGCAGGCGCAGCAGGCCGAAGCGCCCGCGAACTGAGTCAGATCAGGCGGTCTGGAACTTCACCCAGATCGCCTCTTCACCCAGCTTCTCGACAAAGGCGGCATGGGCCGCCTTTTCTTGTTCCGTGATCCGCGCGGGCAGGGGTGTGGGGCGGGGTTTCGGCCGCCAATGCGTCTCTATCTCACCAGAAGTCGAGCTTTCCTGCGCCGCCGCCAGATTGAAATCCGGCTGCTTGCCGCCGATCAGTTCAAGGTAAACCTCGGCCAGAATTTCGGAGTCGAGCAAGGCGCCATGCAGCGTGCGGTTCGAGTTGTCGATGCCAAAGCGACGACACAGCGCGTCCAGCGTTGCGGGGGATCCGGGAAATTTCTTGCGCGCCATGCCCAACGTGTCGAGCGCGCGACCATTTTCGATCGATGGCAGACCCATCCAGCGGAGCTCGGCATTGAGGAATTTCATGTCGAAGCTGGCATTGTGGATGACCAGCGTCGAATCACTCCCGATGAAATCAAGGAAGGCCCGACCGACCTTGGCAAAAACCGGCTTGTCCTTCAGCGTCACCTCGCCCGGATTGGGCGGGCGCGGTACAGCCAGCAGGTCGGGACCGATGCCGTGAACCCCAAACGCCCCCTCGGGCATGTCGCGTTCCGGGTTGATATACTGGTGATAGGTCCGCCCGGTCGGCATATGGTTGAACAGTTCGACCGCACCGATTTCGACGATACGGTCACCCTGATCCGGCTCGAACCCGGTGGTTTCCGTGTCGAGTACGATTTCACGCATGGGAAAGCCTTTCCTCGATCTGTCTGACGATGTCCTGAACCTGCGCGCGGGCATGGTCAAGCGTGTCGGTCTCGATTTGCCATGTCGCGCGGCGGCACTTTTCGTCATTCGGCATCTGGCGGGCGAGGATACGCTCTAGGTCGTCCGCCGTCATGGTACCGCGGGCCAATACCCTTTCCCGCTGGATTTCAGGTGAAACAGAGACACATGCGGTCGCATCCATTGCCGCATCGCCGCCGTTTTCGAACAGCAACGGAATGTCGAACACGCCGATGGCGTCACTGTGCGCTTCGACGAACTCAGCGCGATCCTGAGCAACGAGGGGATGCACGATGGCTTCGATCCGGGGCAGGGCGGTGGCGTCAACCGCGATGATGCCTCGCAACACGTCTCGGCTGACTTCGCCGTCGCGGATCGCAGCGGGAAAGGCCTCTGCCATGGGCTGAACGGCCAGACCCGAGGTGGAATAGAGACGATGCACGGCTGCATCTGCATCCCAGACGACGCAACCGGCCTCGGCAAACATTCTTGCCGTCGTCGATTTCCCCATACCGATGGAACCGGTCAGGCCAAGCTTGAACCTCATCGCAGGACCGCCGCCCGCGTGGCCTCGTCAATCTCGGGCCGCTGGCCGAACCAGCGTTCGAACCCCGGCACCGCCTGATGCAGCAACATGCCAAGCCCATCGACGGTGGTGCACCCAGCCTCGGTCGCCTCGCGCAGCAGGCGGGTTTGCAGCGGAGTATAGACGATATCCGTCACCAACATGCCCGGTTCCAGCGCATCGAGCGGCACGCGGAATTCAGATTTGCCCGTCATCCCGAGTGACGTCGTGTTGATCACCGTCGCCGTGCCCTCGATCACGTTTGCAGCCTGAACCCAGTCATGCACTATGACCCGATCCCCAAATACATCCGCCAGCCTGTCGGCGCGGTCGCGGCTGCGGTTGGTCAGACGGATTTCCGGCACACCCACGTCCAGAAGCGCGGCGAGGATCGCGCGCGCGGCCCCACCGGCGCCAAACACAACGGCCGGACCCTTGACCGGGTCCCAGTCAGGCGCGTTCTGGCGGAGGTTCTCGATGAAGCCGTAACCATCGGTGTTGTCTGCGTGAATGCTGCCATCCTCGGCAAAGACCAGCGTATTCGCTGCGCCGATCTTTTGCGCGCGGTCCGACACGTGATCGGCGATCTGCAGCACCTGTTCCTTGTGCGGGATCGTCACGTTCACACCGACAAAACCCAGATCTGGCAGGGCGCGCAGGGACGTTTCAACCTTGTCCACCGCGATATCCATCGGGATGTAATGCCCCGGCAGACCATACTTGCGAAGCCAGTGCCCGAACAGGCGCGGCGAGCGGGAATGCGCAACCGGAGAGCCAATGACCCCGGCCAAGGGGATGCGTGCAAGAGTCATGCCGGAATGGAGCCTTTTATCGATAGGTAGTTGAGAAATTCGAGCAGGGGCAGGCCGAGCACCGTGAAGTGGTCGCCCTGGACATGCGCGAACAGGCGCACGCCTTCCTTCTCGAGCTTGTAGCCTCCCACGGAACTGCCGATATCGGGCCAGTTCCGATCAAGGTAGGCGTCGAGATAGTCATCGGAAAAGCCACGCATGGTCAGGCGGGCTGTCGACACGTGACGCCAGATCGGCTTGGCCTCATGATAGAGGACGGCAGCCGAGAGAAGACGATGTGTCTTGCCCCGCAGCGCGCGCAACTGGTCGGCGGCCTCTTCGCGGGTCTCGGGCTTGGACAGAATTTGATGCTCGAAGTCGAGCACCTGGTCGCATCCCAGAACATGGGCCGCCGGTAACTTTCCCGAAACCTTTTGTGCCTTAGCTTCGGCCAAGGCATCGGCAATGTCGCGGGGAGTCGCCTGTTCGGCCTGAAGGGCGAGGCGGATCGCCTCTTCATCGACCCGAGCCGATTCGACGCGGAACGCGAGACCGGCATTTTCGAGCATCTGGGCGCGGATCTGAGACCCGGAAGCGAGGATCAAGTCAAAAGACATGGGGACAAGTTCGGGGATTTCCCTGTTGGCTGGCTTCTCATGTTTCTGAGGAAAAACGCCATGGGTTGCAAGCTTGAGGATAACCCGGGTGGTTCACCAAGCTCTCAGGACGGATTTGCCCGTGTGGGAAAGAACAACTTTCGAGCGCCGGGCGATGTGGGAATCCAGAGCTATCCACCCGTTGTGGGAAACGTGACAACTCAGGAAAGCATTGAAACCCAAGGGCCTTCCCAAGGACAGGTGGCGCATGGAAAGGAGTTGTTCACAGTCATGAACGCTGTGGGCAAAATCGTTTACAAACAATTAATCCACTGGATCGGGTCTGCCCTAACTAAACCAAAATCCTTTCTAAATCCTTTTCTTTTTTTAAGAAAGACCCGAGGCCGGGCAGGGCGATTGACTCGAGGAAGGGACGTGAGGTAGGGACAGGCAGGCTTCTGTTCTGAGGCTGTTTCCCGGAAAGACGATCGACCAGGCCGTTCAGGCCGGCAAAGGGTATGTCATGACCATGACCGAAGAAAGACTGGATCTCGCGGACCTGAAGGCGAAGAGCCCGAAGGACCTTTTGGCGATGGCCGAGGAGCTGGAGATCGAGAACGCCTCGACCATGCGCAAGGGCGAGATGATGTTCCAGATTCTGCGCGAGCGCGCCGATGAAGGTTGGGTCATTTTCGGGGATGGCGTTCTGGAAGTGTTGCAGGACGGCTTTGGCTTCCTTCGGTCGCCCGAGGCGAACTACCTGCCGGGCCCCGATGACATCTACGTATCGCCCGATATGATCCGGAAGTATTCGCTGCGCACCGGGGATACGATCGAGGGCGAGATCAAGGCGCCGGACAATGAAGAGCGTTACTTTGCTCTGGTCACGGTGGCCCAGATCAACTTCGAGGACCCCGAGAAGGCGCGCCACAAGATCGCCTTCGACAACCTGACGCCGCTGTATCCCGACGAGCGGCTGAAGATGGAAATCGAAGACCCGACCATCAAGGATCGTTCGGCCCGGATCATCGATCTGGTCGCGCCGATCGGCAAAGGGCAGCGTTCGCTGATCGTGGCACCGCCGCGGACTGGTAAGACCGTTCTTCTGCAGAATATTGCGACGAGCATCGAGAATAACCATCCCGAGTGTTACCTGATCGTTTTGCTGATCGACGAGCGTCCTGAAGAAGTGACCGACATGCAGCGCAGCGTGAAGGGGGAGGTGATTTCCTCGACCTTCGACGAACCTGCGACGCGTCACGTGGCCGTGTCCGAGATGGTCATCGAAAAAGCCAAACGCCTGGTCGAACATAAACGAGATGTGGTTATCCTTTTGGACTCGATCACCAGACTTGGTAGAGCGTTCAACACTGTGGTGCCGTCCTCTGGTAAGGTGCTAACGGGGGGTGTGGATGCCAACGCGTTGCAACGTCCGAAGCGGTTCTTTGGGGCTGCGCGGAATATCGAGGAGGGCGGGTCCCTGACGATCATCGCGACGGCCTTGATCGATACCGGGTCGCGTATGGATGAGGTCATCTTCGAAGAGTTCAAAGGTACCGGCAACTCCGAGATCGTGCTGGATCGGAAGGTTGCGGACAAGCGTGTCTTCCCGGCGATGGATATCCTGAAGTCCGGTACGCGTAAGGAAGACTTGCTGGTCGACAAGGGCGATCTTCAGAAGACCTTCGTTCTGCGGCGTATCCTGAACCCCATGGGGACGACGGATGCGATCGAATTCCTTCTGACGCGTCTCAAACAGACCAAGACCAACTCTGAATTCTTTGAATCCATGAACAAGTGATGTCGTGATGGACACGATTTTCGCTTTGGCGAGTGCCCCGGGCAAGGCCGGGGTTTCCGTCGTTCGGCTGTCTGGACAGTCGGCATTCGAAGCTGCGCGCCTGTTGTGCGGTGATGTTCCTGCGCCACGCCGCGCGGTGGTGCGGAGGTTGCACGACTTGAACGGGGGCTTTCTTGATGAGGCCTTGGTTCTCGTATTCGAAGCGGGGGCCAGTTTTACCGGGGAGTCCGTCGTCGAGTTTCAGGTCCATGGCAGCGTTGCCGTTGTTCAGGCGGTTCTCGATATGCTGGGCCGGATCGACGGATTGCGTGTGGCGGAACCTGGAGAGTTCACTCGACGCGCGATGGAAAGCGGGCGGCTTGACCTGACCCAGGTCGAAGCCTTGGCGGACCTGATCGACTCCGAAACGGAATTCCAGCGCAAACACGCTTTGACCGTTCTATCGGGAGCGCTGGGTCAGAAGGTTGGAGACTGGCGTTTGCACTTGATCCGGGCGGCTGCGTTGCTGGAAGCAACCATCGATTTCTCGGACGAAGATGTGCCGGTTGATGTGTCAGATGAAGTGTCCGGGTTGCTTGACCGCGTCAAGGCAGAGATCGCAGCGGAACTGTCCGGCTTGCATGTATCGGAACGTGTCAAAACAGGCTTCGAGGTCGCAATCGTCGGCCCGCCCAATGCCGGAAAGTCTACGCTTCTGAATTACCTCGCCGGTCGGGACGCGGCGATTACCTCGGAAATTGCAGGGACTACCCGCGACGTGATCGAGGTACGCATGGATCTTGGCGGTTTGCCGGTAACTTTGCTGGATACCGCTGGGCTGCGCGAGGCCACGGATAAGATCGAAGAGATCGGAGTGGAGCGGGCTCGGCAAAGGGCCGCCGAGGCGGATCTACGTATTCATCTTGTTCCGGTGGGCGAATCGCCCCTGATCACGGTAGAAGACAGTGACATCGTCGCGGTGGCAAAGGCTGATCAGCCGGGGGTCGGATTTGGGGTTTCCGGGAAAACCGGTCAGGGTGTTGATCATCTGGTTGATCGAGTGAAAGACGTGCTTTTGGGTCGTACGGCCAATCTGAGTCTCGTCAGCCGCGCGCGCCACAAGGCGGCTTTGACAGAAGGTTTGGACTATCTCGCGCGTGCGGAAACGGTTCTGGAACAAGGCCCGGACATGTACGAATTCGCGAGTGAGGATATCCGGGTCGCGGTTCGGTCGTTGGAAGGCCTTCTGGGTCACGTAGATGTAGAACATTTGCTGGATGAGATATTCTCCAGCTTCTGCATTGGAAAATGAGGAGTGTTTCACGTGAAACATTTTGATTTCGATGTTGCCGTGATTGGCGGCGGGCATGCCGGGACTGAGGCTGCTGCCGCATCCGCGCGCATGGGCGCCAAAACCGCGCTGATCAGCCTAAGAAAAGCAGACTTTGGTGTCATGTCCTGCAACCCGGCAATTGGCGGCTTGGGGAAAGGGCACCTGGTTCGCGAAATCGATGCGATGGATGGCATCATGGGTCGTGTTGCGGATCAGGCAGGCATCCAGTTCCGACTTCTGAACAGACGGAAGGGGCCCGCGGTGCAAGGGCCGCGCACGCAGGCGGATCGAAAACTCTATCGTGAAGCCATGCAGGCAGAATTGGCTGTAACGCCAAACCTCCACCTTCTCGAAGGTGAGGTTGTGGACTTTCTCATGAATGGGGAAACCGTGACAGGTGTCCGTCTTGCGGACGGGTCCGAGGTGTCTGCAAAGGCGACTGTCTTGACGAGCGGTACATTCCTACGCGGCGTGATCCATATCGGCGACGTGCGAAGGTCCGGTGGTCGAATGGGCGACGATGCGTCTGTTCGGCTTGCGGATCGGCTCGATGGGTTCGGCTTACCTTTGGGTCGCTTGAAGACCGGGACGCCCCCTCGATTGGACGGGCGAACCATTGATTGGTCCGGTCTTGATGAGCAGCCCGGCGATGAAGATCCGGTCATGTTCTCGTTCTTGAATTCTCGACCCATTGCGCGGCAGATTTCTTGCGGTATCACGCACACCTCGGAGCAGACCCACGATATCATCAGGTCCAATCTTGATCGGTCGGCGATGTATGGCGGCCATATCGAAGGTGTCGGACCAAGGTACTGCCCGTCGATCGAGGACAAGGTTGTGCGCTTTGCCGACAAGACTTCTCATCAGGTTTTTCTTGAGCCGGAAGGGTTGGACGATCACACGATCTATCCCAACGGCATCTCCACCTCTTTGCCCGTCGATGTCCAAGAAGCTTATGTCCGCACGATGAAAGGTCTGGAGCAGGTCACGATCCTCCAGCCTGGCTATGCTATCGAATACGATTACGTGGATCCGCGCGCCTTGGACAGCCGTCTCGCGCTGCGCAATGTTGCGGGCCTGTTCCTCGCGGGCCAGATCAACGGCACAACTGGATATGAAGAAGCAGCTGCCCAAGGTCTGGTCGCCGGACTGAATGCCGCATGCCTCGCGTTTGAACGGGATCCAGTTCGGTTTTCGAGGACGGACAGTTATATCGGCGTAATGATTGACGATTTGACGACCAAGGGCGTTGCAGAGCCCTATCGCATGTTCACCAGCCGTGCTGAATTCCGCTTGTCCCTGCGTGCCGACAATGCAGACCAGAGACTGACGCCCCTGGCGCACCGGATTGGCTGTTTGTCTGACGGACGTCGCGTTGTCTTTTCGAACAAGATGGAGAAATTGGCGCGGGGACAGGCACAACTCGAGTCGATGCAGTTTACGCCAAATGAGGTCCGCTCGGTCGGGATCAACGTGAATTTGGACGGGTCAAGACGGACCGCTTATCAACTCTTGTCGTTCAAGGATGTCACGCCTGATACGATCGCCCAGTTGAATGCTGCCGTTGGTGATATTGATTCGGATATTTTGGCCCAGTTGGCCCGTCAGGCTCTCTACGCTAACTACATTCAACGACAGGACCGGGACGTCGCATTGCTGAGGAAGGATGAAAACCTTCAGTTTCCGGCAGACTTCGTCTTTGATGGCCTTTCCGGTTTGTCCAATGAGTTGCAGCACAAATTGCATCAAGCTCGACCGGAAAATATCGCCCAAGCGGCGCGGATCGAGGGGATGACCCCCGCCGCTTTGTCCCTTTTGGTGGCCAAAATTCGGTCTGGGCAGCGCAAAGCATCATGAAAATGCCTGGCGACATGGGGCTTGATGTTTCACGTGAAACATTGGAGCGGCTCAAAACCTATCTCGACTTGTTGGTAAAGTGGAACGCGAAGATCAACTTGGTGTCCCCTGACACGATGGCCACCGCATGGAGCCGACATATCGTCGATTCAGTGCAGATCGTGCGATTTTCGCCTTTCGATATGGAGCACTGGGTGGATCTCGGTAGTGGTGGAGGCTTCCCCGGCATGATCGTTGCAGCCATCCTTGCCGAGAAAAGTCCGACAACGAATGTCACTTTGGTCGAAAGTGATCAGCGGAAATGTGCTTTCCTCAGAACGGTCAATCGAGAGCTTGGTTTGTCCGCACGCGTCTTATCCAAGCGAATCGAGGCGATTGATCCGCTTGGGGCTGACATTCTGTCTGCGCGCGCGCTTGCTTCGCTCGATCGACTTCTCGGTTATTGCAGCCTCCATTTGCGGCAAGGTGGTACTGCGCTGCTGCCAAAAGGGCGGGGGTGGAAAAACGAAATCGACGATGCCGGATCGCAATGGAAATTCTCGTGGCAAAGCCATAAAAGTGTCACTGACCCCGAAGCGGTCGTTCTGGAAATAAAGGATATCGCACATGTCTGAGCCGATGAACCCGTCCGGGGCCAAGATCATTGCCGTCGCGAACCAGAAAGGTGGCGTTGGCAAGACGACGACAACGATCAATCTTGGCGCGGCCCTGTGCGAGCAAGGCTTGAAAGTCCTCGTGATCGACCTCGATCCACAAGGCAACGCGTCGACGGGTCTCGGGATCGAGCCGGAGGATCGGGAGTTCACGACCTATGAATTCCTCCTCGAAGATGTCGCGCTCGATCAGGTTATCCTTGAAACCAGCACGCGCAATCTCTCGCTCATTCCGGCCACGGTCGACCTCAGTTCTGCGGATATGGAGCTGATTTCGAACGAAAAACGCAGCTTTCTTCTACACGACGCACTTCGGCAGACCGGCCTTCAGGCCTACGGTTTCGATTATGTCCTGATCGATTGCCCGCCGTCTCTGAACCTGCTGACCGTCAATGCCATGGTCGCCGCGCACTCCGTGCTGGTGCCGCTTCAGTCGGAATTCTTCGCGCTCGAAGGCCTGTCGCAGCTGATGCTCACCATTCGAGAAGTGCGTCAGACAGCCAATCCAGATCTGCGCATCGAGGGCATCGTTCTCACCATGTACGACGCGCGGAACAACCTCTCTCAACAGGTCGAGGCCGATGCGCGCGATAACCTCGGGGATCTCGTCTTCTCCGCCGTGATACCGCGTAACGTTCGCGTGTCCGAGGCGCCGTCCTATGCCATGCCTGTGCTCGCCTATGACACCGGCTCCAAGGGCGCTGCCGCCTATCGGGCTCTCGCCGCAGAATTGCTCAAGAAAAACCAGAAACTCGCCGCTTGACGGCGTCCCAAAATCCAAGAGGCAAAGATGGCAGAGAAAAAGGATCAACGACGTGGACTTGGGCGCGGTTTGTCGGCGTTGATGGCCGACGTTACCCCGGCTGAGGAACCGCGCCAGCCCGACGCCCCGCGTCGCCCGGACCGGCTAATCCCGATCGAGCGAATCGTCCCCAACCCGGACCAGCCGCGTCGTAGCTTTACGCCCGATCAACTCGAAGAGCTTGCCAATTCGATTCGCGCCAAGGGTGTCATCCAACCTTTGATCGTGCGTCCGAATCCGCAAAACGCCGAGCAATTTGAGATCGTCGCAGGGGAGCGTCGTTGGCGTGCCGCGCAGATGGCGCAACTGCACGAATTGCCCGTCTTGGTCCGCGACTTCAACGACACGGAAGTCCTCGAAGTCGCCATCATCGAAAACATCCAGCGTGCCGATCTCAACCCGATCGAAGAGGCGGCTGGCTATCGACAGTTGATGTTCAAGTTCGGCCATACTCAGGAAAAGCTGGCGGAGGCCCTCGGCAAGAGCCGCTCGCACATTGCCAACCTGATGCGGCTTCTGAATCTGCCGGATGGTATCCAGACCATGGTGTCAGACGGTCAATTGTCTGCAGGCCATGCGCGGGCGCTCATCACGGCGACCAATCCCGAAGACCTCGCCAAGCAGGTCATCGCAAAGGGTCTGTCGGTCCGCGAGACCGAGCGCCTCGCCAAAGGGCCGGTCGTCTCGACCAACCCGGCCAAGCCAAAACCGTCCGGCAGCTTCAAGGTTGAGAAGGATGCAGACACGAAAGCCCTCGAAGGCGATCTGTCGGCTGCGCTCGGCATGAAGGTCAGCATCGACCACAAACCCGGACAGGAAAATGGGAAGCTCACCGTGTCCTACGAGACGTTGGAGCAGCTGGACGCTTTGTGCGGTCTGCTCAGCCTCGGTCGCTAGGGCAGCAACGCCTTCACGATGGAATTCAAGACCAGCCGGCCTTCGGGGGTAACCCCGAGGGCCGTTTCGGTTTTCCAGACCAAGCCCAGGCCTTCCAACTCCCGGATCGCGGATTCAGGGGCAATCTGCGGGTCCCAGCCGTGCAAGACCCCCAAATCGATACCTTCAGGGATACGCAACCCCATCATGAGGTATTCACCCGCCATATTTTGGGGATCAATGACAGAGACCTGACGATCACCGGTACCAGCCTCGGCGGCTTCGATCCATTTCGCCGGTTGCTTCCAGCCTTCATTCGCTCGTCTCTGGTGAGCGTGGGTCACTCGCCCATGCGCACCCGGACCGATGCCGACCCAGTCGCCATACCGCCAATAGATCAAATTGTGCCGGGATTCTGCGCCGGGCCTCGCATGATTCGATATCTCATAGGCGGGCAGCCCGGGGGCACCACACAGCTCTTGCGTCAACTCATACATATCCGCCGACAGGTCTTCACCCGGAAGGCCGCGCAACCGACCCGCGTTGAAGCGGTCACCGAAGGCCGTCCCTTGCTCGATGGTCAACTGGTACAAGGACAGATGGTCGACGCCCATCGACAAGGCTTCGGTCAACTCGGTGCGCCAATCCTCAAGGGTCTGATCTTGCCGGGCATAAATCAGGTCAAAACTCACACGCTGAAAGGTCTCGCGCGCGACGCGGATCGCGGTCTTCGCCTCGGCGACATCATGCAACCGCCCCAGCCGGCGCAGATCCGCGTCCCGCAAGGATTGGACGCCCAGTGATACCCGGTTCACCCCCGCCTCGGCGATCCCGCGAAACCGCTCGGCTTCGACCGACGAGGGGTTCGCCTCCAGCGTGATCTCGATATCGTTGGCCCAGACCCAGCCTTGCCGCGCCGCGTCCAGAACCACCGCGACCGTTTCCGGCAACATCAGGGACGGGGTTCCGCCCCCGAAAAAGATCGAAGAAAGCACCCGCCCGGGTGTCTCCTCTGCCGCGCGCCGCACCTCGGAGGCCAACGCGCGGGCCCAACGCGTCTGGTCGACGGCGGGAACAACATGGGAGTTGAAGTCGCAATAGGGGCACTTTGCAGCGCAGAAGGGCCAATGCACGTACAGGCCGAAACCGCCCCTTTGCCAATTTTCAGTCAAAACAACCCGCCACGAATTTCCGGAATGCATCAGCCCGGTGGCTGATCTTGTTCTTTTCCCAACGGTCCATCTCGCCAAAGGTGATGTCGTAGCCATCGGGCATGAAGATCGGATCGTAGCCGTGGCCCTCATTGCCGCGCATCGGCCAGACGACCTGACCGGGCATCACGCCGGGAAACACCTCGTCATGCCCATCGGGCCAAGCCAGCACCAGCGTACAGCAGAACCGCGCGGTCCAGGGCTGCGGCTTGCCGGACTCCACCAGACGATCGTGGGTCTTGCCCATCGCCATGACGAAATCGCGCCCCTTGCCGGTTTCGGCCCAATCGGCGGTATAGACACCGGGCGCGCCATCGAGCGCGTCGATCTCGATGCCGCTGTCATCCGACAGGGCAGGGAGGCCGGTCGCTTTGGCCGCCGCATGCGCCTTGATCCGGGCATTCTCGACGAATGTCGTGCCGTCCTCGACCGGTTCGGGCAGGTCCATCTCGGCGGCGCCCACGACTTCGACGCCGAACGGCTCAAGCAGATGCTTGATCTCGTCCAGCTTGCCTTGGTTATGGGTCGCAACCAACAGCCGTTTTTCGTGGAACGTGCGCATCAGGACACCGCGGCCAATTGTGCCTCGACCAGTTCCTTCACGCCCTTTTCGGCCAGTCCGATCAGGTCGTCCATCTGCTTTCGGGTAAACACCGAGCCCTCGGCGCTCATCTGGACCTCGATCAGCGAGCCATCGCCGCGCAGGATAAAGTTCCCGTCGACGCCCGCCTCGCTATCCTCGGGATAGTCCAGATCCAGCACGGCTTGCCCAGCATAGATGCCGCAAGACACTGCCGCCACGGGCGAGATCAGCGGATCGGTCACGATATCGCGCGCTTTCAGCAGCTTGTTCACCGCCAGACGTAATGCGACCCAACCACCGGTGATCGAGGCGCAGCGCGTGCCGCCATCGGCCTGGATCACGTCGCAGTCCACGGTGATCTGCCGTTCCCCCAGCGCGTTCCGGTCCACACCGGCCCGCAAAGCCCGCCCGATCAGGCGCTGGATCTCCACCGTGCGCCCGCCTTGTTTGCCCGTCGTCGCCTCGCGCCGCATCCGCGACGTGGTCGAGCGCGGGAGCATGCCGTATTCCGCCGTCACCCAGCCTTGGCCCGAGCCCTTGATGAACGGCGGCACGCGGTCTTCCAGCGTGGCCGTGCACAGAACATGCGTATCGCCCATCTTGATCAGGCACGACCCTTCGGCATGTTTGGTCACGCCCGTTTCAATTGAAACGGCGCGCATTTCGCTTAAATCTCGTCCTGACGGTCTCATGGCTTATCCTCTTTTCTGTTGCGCCGGGGATAGCTGTCCCGCGCCCCCCGGTGCAAGCCCGATTGACGATCCGTGCGAGCCGTCTTTAATGACCTCATCAAGAGGCACGAGATGACGACACAGGCCAGCGAATTACTGTCCCAGATGAACGACCGCTCGCGCGAGGTGTTCCGGCGCGTCGTCGAAGGCTATCTGGAAAGCGGCGAACCCGTGGGCTCGCGCACCCTGACGCGCAGCCTGTCGGAAAAGGTCTCCGCCGCGACGATCCGTAACGTGATGCAGGATCTGGAGTTTCTCGGGCTGCTCGACAGCCCGCACGTCTCTGCCGGGCGCATCCCCACACAAATGGGCCTGCGCATGTTCGTCGATGGGTTGCTGGAGGTCCGCGACCTCGATCAGGACGACCGCAAGATGCTGGACGCCAGCACCGGGTCCAACAGCACCGATGTCGGCGGCTTGCTCGACCGGATCGGCTCTGCCCTGTCCGGCGTGACACATGGTGCGTCGCTGGTCCTGACGCCGAAGCACGAGGCACCGCTGAAACATATCGAATTCGTCAGCCTCGCCTCGGACCGCGCGCTTGTGGTGATCGTCTTTGCAGATGGTCACGTGGAAAACCGTGTCTTCACTCCGCCGCCGGGGCAAACCCCCTCGTCGATGCGAGAGGCGGCGAATTTCGTGAATGCGCTGCTCGAAGGCCGGACCCTGTCAGAGCTCCGCAAGGTCATCCGCGAGGAAATCCAGCGCCGCCGTCAGGAAATCGACAGCCTTGCCACGGCGCTGATCGATGCGGGAATCGCAGTCTGGGACGGCGAGGGCAATTCGTCCGAGCGACTCATCGTGCGGGGCCGGGCGAATCTGTTGGGCGAGGATGTGCCAGAGGAAGACCTCGACCGCATTCGCAGCCTGTTTGACGACCTCGAACGCAAGCGGGACATTGCCGAGTTCCTCGAACTGACCGACGAAGGCGAGGGTGTGCGCATTTTTATCGGCTCCGAGAACAAACTTTTTTCGCTTTCGGGTTCCTCTCTGGTGGTCTCTCCATATATGAACGCGGACCGAAAGATCATTGGCGCGGTGGGCGTCATTGGTCCGACTCGTCTGAACTACGGTCGGATCGTCCCCATCGTCGACTACACGGCACAACTGGTCGGAAAGCTGATCACCGACCGGAGCTAGAGGTGAAAGATGGCAGAGAACAAGGACGAGTTCCTCGACGATATCGACGCGGCCGAGACCGAGGCCTACGAGTCGCAGGAATTCAGCGACGAAGCGATGGAGCTGGACGAGCTGCGCGCCGAGCGGGATGAGTACAAGGACAAGTTCATGCGCGCATTGGCCGAGGCCGAGAACGCGCGCAAGCGGGCGGCCAAGGACCGGCAAGAGGCTCAGGCCTATGGTGGCACCCGCATCGCACGGGATTTGTTGCCGGTTTACGATAACTTGAACCGGGCGCTTCAGGCAGCGCGTGAAGACGGCAATGCCTCGACCGCTTTGGTCGAAGGTGTCGAGTTGACGCTGAAGGAACTGCTGAACGTGTTCGACCGCCACGGTGTGACGCGGATCGTGCCGCAGGTCGGCGACCGCTTCGATCCCAAAGAGCACGAGGCGATGTTCGAGGCACCTCTGCCCGGCACCAAGGCGGGCGACATCATTCAGGTGTCGACCGAGGGCTTCATGCTGCACGACCGTCTTCTGCGCCCCGCGCAGGTCGGTGTCAGCTCGATGCCCGCGAATTGAAACATCCAGTAGGATGGGTTTAACCCATCCTACTTCATCAGCGCTTTCAATTCATACAGCGCCTGCAAGGCCTCGCGCGGCGTCAGATCGTCCGGCAGGATCGTCGCCAGTTTTTCTTCCACGTCTGACGGGCCACTCGGCGCTTTCGGCGTTTCGCGAACCGCCGCCGCGCTGAACAGCGGCAGGTCGTCGATCAGCGCCTTGGGCGACGCACGCTCGCGTTCTCCCTTTTCCAACGCTTGCAGAACTGACCGCGCCCGGGTGATCACCGCCTTGGGCAGGCCCGCCAATTGCGCCACCTGCACGCCATAAGACCGGTCCGCCGCGCCCTCATGCACCTCGTGCAAGAAGATCACGTCGCCCTCCCATTCCTTCACCGCGACCGTGGCGTTCTTCACCCCCGGCAACTTGCCAGCCAAGGCGGTCATCTCGTGGTAATGCGTGGCAAACAGCCCGCGCACGCGGTTGACCTCGTGCAGATGCTCCAAGGTCGCCCATGCGATGCTGAGCCCGTCATAGGTCGCCGTGCCGCGCCCGATTTCATCGAGGATCACCAAGGCGCGCTCATCCGCCTGATTGAGGATCGCCGCCGTTTCCACCATCTCGACCATGAAGGTCGAGCGCCCGCGCGCCAGATCGTCACTTGCTCCCACGCGGCTGAAAATCTGGCTGACCAGACCCACATGCGCCCGGTCGGCAGGGACATAGCTGCCCATTTGCGCCAACAAGGCGATCAAGGCGTTCTGCCGCAGATAGGTCGACTTACCCGCCATGTTCGGACCGGTCAGCAGGGTCACACTGGCCACCTCGCCATCCGCGTTCAAATCGCAGTCGTTCGCAATAAACGGCTCGCCCGCTTTGTCCAGCGCCGCCTCGACCACCGGATGCCGCCCGCGTTCCACGTGAAACGCGCGGCTGTCATCGACCTGAGGCTTGCACCAATCCCGCGCGCGCGCCAGTTCCGCCAAGCCCAGCGACAGGTCAAACTCCGCAAGGGCCAGCGCCAGTTCCGACAGTTCAGGTGCCACCTCAAGAACGCTGGCTTTCAGTCTGTCGAACAAGCGTTTTTCCGTCTCCAGCGCCTCGGCGCCCGCGTTCAGGATCTTGGTCTCCAACTCCGACAATTCGACCGTGGTGAACCGCACCTGATTGGCCGTCGTCTGGCGGTGGATGAAGCGATCCCCCAGCGCATGCATCTTGTCCGCATGGGTGGAGGTCACTTCAATGAAGTAGCCCAAGACATTGTTATGCTTGATTTTCAGGCTGCCGATGCCGGTCTCAGTTGAGTATTCGGCCTGCATCCGGGCGATCACGCCGCGCCCCTCGTCGCGCAACTCGCGCGCGGCATCAAGGCCTTCGTCATAGCCCGGCGCGATGAACCCGCCGTCGCGCAGCAACAATGGCGGCTCGGCGATCAGGGCGTTTTCCAGATCGTCCAACAAGGCCTCATGCCCGGTCAAACAGTCTCTGTTCCGGCCCAAAAGCTGCGGCAGCTCCACCGCTTGCAACCGGTCCGAGATCACCACCGCCTGCGCAAGCGTGTTGCGCACCGCCGCCAAGTCGCGCGGCCCGCCCCGGTCCAGCCCCAGCCGCGACAGCGCCCGGTCCAGATCGGGCACCCGCCGCAACGCCTCGCGCAGCGCGTCGGACCATGTCCCTTCGACGCCCCATTGAACCGCTTCCAACCGCTCCCGGATCACGTCCAACTCGCGCGAGGGCGAGGAGACTCGCCGTTCCAGCAAGCGCGCCCCGCCAGATGTCACCGTCCGGTCGATCACCGACAACAGCGACCCGGCGCGCCCGCCATGCATCGACTGCGTCAATTCGAGGTTCCGCCGTGTCGCCGCGTCGATCTGCATCAGGCGCGAGACCGCCTCTTGGCGCGGCGGGCGCAACATCGGCAACCGGCCCTTTTGCGTGATGTCGAGGTAATCGACCAAGGCCCCCATCGCCGACAGTTCCTGCCGGGTGAAGTCGCCAAAGGAGACCAGCGTCTTGACCCCGAACACCTTCGCCAGCCGCCCCTCGGCCGCCGTCGAATCGAAGGACGCTGCCCCCAAGACGGTCGGCTCATAGCCCAGATCGCCCAAGACCTCGCGCAGCGTCTCGTCCACGCCTTCGTTCACCAGCAATTCCGCCGGGGCCAGCCGCGCCAGTTCCGCGCCGATCCGGGCTTGCGTCAAAGGCATCACGTGAAACGCGCCGGTCGAGATATCGCACCATGACAGCGCCCAATCGTCTCTGATCCTGCCCAAAGCGGCCAGGTAGTTGTGCCGCCGAGCTTCCAGCAGCGATTCCTCGGTCAGGGTGCCCGGCGTCACCAAGCGCACCACGTCGCGTTTCACGACCGCCTTGTAGCCGCGCTTCTTCGCTTCCTCCGGGCTTTCCAACTGCTCGCCCACGGCAACGCGGAAGCCCTTGCGGATCAGTGTCAGCAGATAGCCCTCTGCGGCATGGACCGGCACGCCGCACATGGGGATGTCGTCGCCATCGTGTTTACCGCGCTTGGTCAATGCGATATCCAAGGCCTCGGACGCCGCCACCGCGTCGTCAAAGAACATCTCGTAGAAATCGCCCATTCGGTAGAACAACAAAGCGTCGGGATACTGCGCTTTGATTTCCAAATATTGCGCCATCATGGGCGTGACGGTATTTTTATTTCCTTTGTTAGCGCTCACGTATCTTTCCCCCGGCGATTTGCCGTGACAATAAGGGCGCCGATCCACAGGTAAAACCAGATTTCCGACGGCAGGGGATACAATGTCCAAACCCAAGTTCACCCGCGAAGAGGCGCTCGCCTTTCACCTCGAACCGACCCCCGGCAAATGGGAGGTGCAAGCCACCGTCCCGATGACAACCCAGCGCGACCTGTCGCTGGCCTATTCGCCGGGCGTCGCGGTGCCGTGCGAGGATATCGCCGCCAATCCGGAACTTGCCTATGACTACACGAACAAGGGCAACCTCGTCGCCGTGATCTCGAACGGGACGGCGGTTCTGGGGCTGGGCAATCTGGGTGCGCTCGGCTCGAAGCCGGTGATGGAAGGCAAGGCCGTCCTGTTCAAACGGTTCGCCGACGTGAATTCGATCGATATCGAGTTGGACACCGAGGACCCCGACGAATTCTGCAACGCGGTGCGCCTGATGGGGCCGACCTTCGGGGGCATCAACCTCGAAGACATCAAGGCACCCGAATGCTTCATCATCGAGCAGCGTCTGAAAGAGGAAATGGACATTCCCGTCTTTCACGACGACCAGCACGGCACCGCAGTGATCTGCGCCGCCGGTCTGATCAACGCGCTACACCTGTCGGGGAAGAAGATCGAGGACTGCAAGATCGTGCTGAACGGGGCAGGGGCCGCCGGGATTGCCTGCCTCGAACTGATCAAAAGCATGGGCGCGCGTCACGACAACTGCATCATGTGCGACACCAAGGGTGTGATCTATCAGGGTCGCACCGAGGGCATGAACCAGTGGAAATCGGCCCATGCGGTCGTGACCGAGGCGCGCTCACTGGAAGAGGCGATGGTGGGTGCCGATGTCTTCCTTGGCGTGTCGGCCAAAGGGGCGGTGACGCAGGACATGGTGCAAAGCATGGCCGACAATCCGGTCATCTTCGCCATGGCGAACCCCGATCCGGAAATCACTCCCGAAGAGGCGCATGACGTGCGCCCCGATGCCATCGTCGCCACCGGGCGCTCGGACTATCCGAACCAGGTGAACAACGTGCTGGGCTTCCCCTACCTGTTCCGCGGCGCCTTGGACGTCCATGCCCGCGCCATCAATGACGAGATGAAGATCGCCTGCGCGCAGGCTTTGGCGGAACTCGCGCGCGAGGACGTGCCCGACGAGGTTGCGCTGGCCTATGGCAAGTCGCTGTCCTTTGGCCGCGACTACATCATCCCGACGCCCTTCGACCCGCGCCTGATCCACCGCATTCCGCCTGCCGTGGCGCGGGCTGCGATGGCCACCGGCGCCGCGCGCCGTCCCATCGTCGATATGGAAGCCTACGAGACCGGGTTGCGCAGCCGCATGGACCCGACCGCCTCGATCCTGCGTTCGATCAACACGCGCGCCCGTTCGGCGCAGGCCCGCATGATCTTTGCCGAGGGCGACGACCCGCGTGTCCTGCGCGCCGCTGTCATGTATCAGCGCAATGGCTTGGGCAAGGCGCTGGTCGTGGGCCGCGAGGACGACGTGAAAGCCAAGCTCGAAGTGGCGGGTCTGGGCGATGCCGTGCGTGAGCTGGAGGTGGTGAACGCCCGCAATTCGCGCCACCTTCAGACCTACAAGGATTTCCTCTACAGCCGCCTGCAGCGCAAGGGGATGGACCGACAGGACATCCACCGGCTTGCGGCGCGCGACCGTCATGTGTTTGGCGCGCTGATGCTGGCGCATGGTCATGGTGACGGGTTGATCACCGGCGCGACGCGCAAGTCCGCGCATGTGCTGGAACTGGTGAACCACGTCTTCGACGCGGATGCGCGGGCCGGTGCGGCGGGTGTCACCGCGCTTCTGCACAAGGGCCGGATCGTGCTGATTTCCGACACGCTCGTGCATGAATGGCCAAACGAGGAGGATCTGGCCAATATCGCCGAACGCGGTGCCGACGTGGCGCGCCATCTGGGGCTGGAACCCCGCGTGGCATTTGTCAGCTTTTCGACCTTTGGCTACCCGGTTTCCGAGCGCGCCGAAAAGATGCACCTCGCCCCGCGTGTTCTGGACCGGCGCGGCGTGTCGTTCGAATATGAGGGCGAGATGACGGTCGACGTGGCGCTGAACACCAAGGCGCAAGAGGCCTATCCCTTCCAGAGGCTGACCGGCCCGGCGAATATTCTGGTCGTGCCCGCGCGGCACTCGGCCTCGATTTCGGTCAAGCTGATGCAGGAAATGGCGGGCGCGACGGTGATCGGGCCGATCCTCGCCGGGGTCGACAAGTCCATCCAGATCTGTTCGACGAATGCGACCGCGAACGACATTCTCAACATGGCGGTGCTTGCTGCCTGTAAAGTCGGATGAAACTTCGGGTAGGATGGGTCATGACCCATCCTACTCAAGGCCGCCCCAATGACGATCTTCAACCTCGGCTCCATCAATATCGACAAGGTCTATCGCGTCCCGCATCTCCCCGGTCCGGGCGAGACGCTGGCCGCGCGTGAGGTCACCGAGGGGCTGGGTGGCAAGGGCGCCAACATGTCCGTCGCCGCCGCCCGTGCCGGTGCGCGCGTGTTGCATATCGGCGGGGTCGGGGGTGACGGCAAATGGACCGTCGACCGCCTGACCGAATATGGCGTCGACAGCCGTGGCATCCACATTGGCGACACGCCCACCGGCCACGCCATCATCGCTGTCGAGGATGCTGGAGAGAACGCAATCCTTCTCTATTCCGGCGCAAATCAGGTCATCGACCCTGCGCATATCGCCGACTGGCTCGACACCGGCACCTCTGACGATACCTTCGTCACCCAGAACGAGACCAATGCCCAGCGCGAGGGGGCCGAACTGGCCTCGAGCCGCGGCATGCGTGTCGCCTATGCCGCCGCGCCTTTCGATGCCACCCGGGTGCAAGAGATTCTGCCGCTCATCGACCTGCTTTTCCTGAACGAGGTCGAGGCCCAGCAACTGACCGAGGCCACCGGCCTTTCGCCAGAGGCGTTGCCGGTCAAGGATGTGATCGTCACGCTCGGCGCAAAGGGCTGCCGCTGGATCGACACGGATACGGCGGAAACCACCGAATTCCCCGCGCTCAAGGTCACGCCCGTCGACACGACCGGCGCGGGCGACACCTTTACCGGCTACGTGCTGGCGGGTCTTGACCGGGGTATGCCCATGGCGCAGGCCATCACCCAAGCGACCAAGGCCGCCGCGCTGATGGTCACGCGTCTGGGCACAGCGGATGTGATCCCCGACCTGCGCGAGGTCAGGGACTTCAACCCTTAACCGGCGAAGGGCGCGGCATTGCCCCACAGCTCCCGGACGCGCTCATCGCGACGGCAACCATCGCGGTAGCGTTTATAGGCGTCCTTCTGCTTGATGATGCCGAACCGGGTCACGACGCGGTTCTCGCCTTTGTAGTAATCCTGATGGTAGTCCTCGGCCTCGTAAAAGGTCTTGGCGTCCAGAATGGGCGTCACGATCTTTTTCCCCAGCGCCTTTTCGGCCTCGGCCTTGGCGGCCTGCGCCGCCTGTTTTTCCGCAGCGTTAGAGACGAATATCGCCGTGCGATAGCTGTTGCCCCGGTCACAGAACTGCCCGCCCGCATCGGTCGGATCGACTGAACGGAAGAACAGGTCATAAAGCTGCCGGGCGCTGACCGTGCCGGGATCGTATTCGATCCGCACCGCCTCGTAATGCCCGGTCCCGCCGCGCGTCACGGCCTTGTAGTCGGGGTTCTTCGTGGTGCCGCCGGTATAGCCGCTGACCACCTCGGACACGCCTTTGACCTTTTCGAAATCCGCCTCGACGCACCAAAAGCAACCGCCGGCGACAAACAGATCGGCGGCAAAGGCAGGGGCGGGCAGCAGTGCCGCGATCAATGCCAGATGTTTCATGTGAAATCTCCTCTTTCTCCTGACGCTAGCGCCGGGGCGACGGTCAGGATAGGGGGCTCACCGCATGGTGATCTTGCGTGTCTCGCGGTACGCGCCTAGCCTCGGATCATGGACACGGTCACGACACATACGGCGGAGGATGATCCCCGCAACGAGACGATCCTGATCTGGATCAACGGCACCCTCAAACCCCGCGCCGAGGCGCTGGTCAGCGTTTTCGATTCCGGCTTCATGCTGGGCGATGGCGTGTGGGAGGGGTTGCGCCTGTATGATGGGCGCTGGTCCTTCATCGACGCGCATATGGACCGGCTGTTCGAGGCGGCCAAGGCCATCGATCTGGATATCGGCCTGACCCGCGATCAGCTGATTCACGCTGTAATAGAGACGCAACGCGCCAACGACATGACCACTGACGCGCATTGCCGCCTGATGGTCACACGGGGAATCAAGTCGCGCCCCTTCCAGCACCCGTCCCTGTCCCGTCAAGGGCCGACCGTGGTGATCCTGATGGAGCATTCCAAGCCCTCCATCCCCCGCCCGATCCGTCTTGCCACCGTGCCGCATCTGCGCGGCCTGCCGATGACCCAGGACCCCAAGCTGAACTCGCATTCGAAACTCAACTGCATCCTCGCTTGTATCGCCGCTGAAAAGGCCGGGGCGGACGAGGCCTTGATGCTGGATGTGCATGGCTTCGTGAACACGACCAATGCCTGCAACTTCTTCATCGTCCGCAAGGGCGAGGTTTGGACCAGCACGGGCGATTACTGCATGAATGGGATCACCCGGCAAAAGGTCATCGACCTGTGCCGTGCCAATGACATCCCGGTCTATGAGCGCAATTTCTCGCTGGTCGATACCTATGGCGCGGACGAGGCCTTTCTGACCGGCACCTTCGGCGCGCAGACCCCGGTGGGCGAGATCGACGGGCGCGTGATCGGCACCGGGCAGATGGGGCCGGTGACGGAACGCCTGCGCGCGCTCTACAAGGACCTCGTCACGCCATGAGGATCGCGATGTGGTCCGGCCCGCGCAATCTGTCGACGGCGCTGATGTATGCCTTTGGCAATCGCGGCGACATGACCTGTGTCGATGAGCCGTTCTACGGGCCGTATCTGCGCCTGACGGGCCTCGATCACCCGATGCGCGATGAGATCATCGCCAGCCGTCCTGAAAGCCCGGTTGAGGTGGAACAGAACCTGATTTCTGACCAGCACGCCTATCACAAGCATATGTGCCAGCACATGATCGACGGCATACCGCGCGGGTTCATGGAGCATTGCGTGAACGTCTTCCTCATCCGGCACCCGGCCCGCGTGGTGGCCAGCTTTACCAAGGAATACCCGCAGGCGACCGCCGCCGATATCGGCTTTGCCGCGCAGGTGGAGCTGTATGACCACGTTCTGGCGCTGGGCCGGACCCCCGTGGTGATCGACAGCGCCGATATCCGCGCCGACCCGCGGGCGATGCTGACCGCCCTGTGTGACGCCATCGGGCTGGATTTCACCGACCGGATGCTAAGCTGGCCTGCCGGGCCAAAGCCCTATGACGGGGTCTGGGCGCCGGTTTGGTACGCGTCTGTCCACGCCTCGACCGGCTTTGCCGGGCCCGAAGGCCCGCTGCCCGACCTGACCGGGCATGCTGCCGACCTGACCGCCGAGGCACTGCCGTATTACGAAAAGATGGCCGCGCGAAAAATAACTGCGAATTTCTGAAACTCCTTGTCGATGTCTTCCGTGGATAGGGGGGCAAGCGGGCAGAACAGCCCGAACGACAGACAGGAGAGTTATGATGAAAACGACCTTTACCGCCGCCCTTTTCGCAATGACCGCCAGCGCCGCTTTGGCTGCAGGTCACGGCATGGCCCCCGGCGTTTCGGCAGAGGATCAGGACGTGTCCGGTGGCACCGTCACCGCCGCAAGCGTCATTGCCCCGGAAAACGGTTGGCTGGTGGTGCACCGCACCGGCGAAGACATGAAGCCCGGCCCGGTGGTCGGCTACGCTTCGCTGAAAAAGGGTGAGAACACCGATGTTTCCGCGATCCTTCAGGAAGAGGTCGCAGCCGGTGACATGCTGATGCTGATGATCCACGCCGAAGAGGGCGGGATGGCGACCGGCGTGTTCGAATACACCCTGGGTGCCAAGGAAGACGGCCCGATCAAGCCCGACGGCAACCTCGTGATGGCCACCATCACCGCGCAATAACGCGCCCCCAACCCCTCTAGGGGCGCGAACAGGAAAGGCCCGCCAGTCCTCCGGCGGGCCTTTCTTTGTGGGTTTGCGCCGGGCTTATTTCAGCCGACGGTTCCGGGCGGCCAGCAGGCGCAGGCGCAGCGCGTTCAGCGTGATGAAGCCCGCCGCATCCTTTTGGTCATAAGCACCGGCGTCGTCCTCGAAGGTCACATGCGCCTCGGAATAGAGCGAGTGATCCGACCAGCGACCGATGGTGCGGGCGGAGCCTTTGTAAAGCTTCAGCCGGACGGTGCCGGTGACGTGTTCCTGGGATTTGTCGATGGCGGCTTGCAGCATCTCGCGCTCGGGCGAGAACCAGAAACCGTTATAGATCAGCTCGGCGTAGCGCGGCATAAGGCTGTCTTTCAGGTGGCCCGCGCCGCTGTCGAGCGTGATCTGCTCGATCCCGCGATGGGCCTCCAGCAGGATCGTGCCGCCGGGGGTCTCATAAATCCCGCGCGACTTCATGCCGACGAAACGGTTTTCAACAAAGTCCAGACGCCCGATGCCGTGCTTGCGGCCCAGCTCGTTCAGTTCGGTCAGGATCGTGGCGGGGGACATGGCCTGCCCGTTGATCGCCACCGCGTCGCCCTTTTCAAAGGTCACTTCGATAACTTCGGGCGTATCGGGCGCGTCCTCGGGTGCGACGGTGCGCAGATAGACGTAATCGGGGGCCTCTTCGGCGGGGTCTTCCAGAACGCGACCCTCGGAGGAGGTGTGCAGCAGGTTCGCATCCACGCTGAACGGCGCCTCGCCGCGCTTGTCCTTGGCGATCGGGATCTGGTTCTGCTCGGCAAAGTCCAGCAGCGCCGTCCGCGAGGACAGGTTCCACTCGCGCCACGGGGCAATGCACTTGATATCGGGGTTCAGGGCCGCCGCCGACAGTTCGAACCGCACCTGATCGTTGCCCTTGCCGGTCGCCCCATGCGCAATCGCATCCGCGCCGGTTTCCTCGGCGATCTCGACCAGACGCTTGGAAATCAGCGGCCGGGCAATGGACGTGCCCAGCAGGTACAGACCTTCATAGACCGCATTGGAGCGGAACATCGGAAAGACGAAGTCGCGCACGAATTCCTCGCGCACATCCTCGATATAGATGTTCTCGGGCGCGATCCCCAGCATCTCGGCCTTGGCGCGCGCCGGCTCCAGCTCCTCGCCCTGACCGAGATCGGCGGTAAAGGTCACGACCTCGCAGCCATACTCCGTCTGGAGCCATTTCAGGATGATCGAGGTATCGAGGCCCCCGGAATAGGCCAGGACGACTTTCTTGGGCGCGGACATGCTGGGCTTCCTTTGTCATATATCGCGCGCGGAGTTAGCCGGTTTTCCCGCATTCCGCAAGGATGCCACGTTGACGAGGCCCCCCGACATGGTAGCCATTCATCAGGCAAAGGAGAAAGCGATGAAGGGTTGGCGACTGTTCAGGCACGCGTTCCGCATGGTGTGGGACAATCGCGGCACCGCGCTGCGGATCACCGGGCTTTTGTTCGCTTTCCAGCTGGTGCCGCAGATCTGGTGGCAGATGCAGACCGAACAGACGGGCCTGCAGGGGGATGTCATGGTCGCGCCGGGGCTGGCGCTGGTCATGGCGCTTTGGGCGCTGGCCTCTGTCGTCACCTCGATCTGGCTGGCGGTGGCGTGGCATCGCTACGTGCTGACGGGCGAGGATACGGGCAGCTGGCTGCCGAATTGGCATGGCGGCTTGGTGCTGGGCTATCTCGGGCGGACGATCCTTGTCGGGCTGGTCGGGATCGTGGCGGGCTTCGTCTTTGCGGTGCCGCTGTCCATCGTGCTGCTGGTTGTCCCGATCCTCTTCCTGCCTGCGCTGTTGATCTATGTCGCCGCTGTCATCTTTGTCCTGCTGCGGCTGTCCCTGATCCTGCCCGCCGTGGCGATGGAAAAGCGGATGAAGCTCATGGCCTCGTGGGAGGTGACGGGCACCGACCTGTCCGGCGTGCTGGGGTTGGCGGCGATCCTTGCGGTGATCTCGGCGGTGGTGCCGGTGGGGGCGCTGTTCTTTGGCGCCATCGCGCTGCCCTTGGGGCTGGTCTGGATGGTGGCGGCCAGCTGGCTCTTGACGCTGATCTCGATCACCTGCCTGACCACGCTTTACGGCGTCTATGTCGAGGGGCGCGACATTCCCTGACTTGCGCGGCGGCGTGGCATGGGTCACAGATTCCGCATGAGTGACTTTCAGGACAATGCCCGCACCGCCGAGGCCGCCATGCGCGAGGTCTTCCCCGCGACGCCCTTGTTGCGCAACGATCACCTTTCGGCGCGGTTTGACGCCGATATCTGGCTGAAGCGCGAGGACCTGTCCCCCGTGCGCAGCTACAAGATCCGCGGCGCGCTGAACGCGATGCGCAAGCGGCGCGACGAGGGGCTGTTCGTTGCGGCCTCTGCGGGCAACCACGCGCAGGGTGTGGCGTGGATGTGTCGGCAATTCGGGGTGAAGGGTGTGATCTTTATGCCGGTGACGACGCCTCAGCAGAAGATCCAGAAAACTACCATGTTCGGCGGCGACAATGTCGAATTGCGCCTGATCGGGGACTATTTCGACGATTGCCTTGCCGCCGCGCAGGCGTTTTGTGCCTCTGAAGGCGGGTATTTCCTGTCGCCCTTCGACGATGAGGACGTGATCGAGGGGCAGGCGTCGGTTGCGGTGGAAATCGAGGCGCAGCTTGGCCGTGTGCCCGATCATCTGGTGATCCCGGTGGGCGGCGGCGGGCTGTCCTCGGGCATCCTGTCCTATTTCGGCAATCAGCCGAACTACACCTTTGTGGAACCGGCGGGCGGCGCCTGCCTGCGCGCCGCGTTGGAGGCCGGTCGCCCCGTCGCCCTGCCGCGCGTCGATACCTTTGCCGATGGCGCTGCCGTGGCCAAGATCGGCGCGCGCACCTTTGAGCGGCTGCAAGGCGTCGGGCTGGCCAATACCCTGTCGATCCGCGAGGACCGTCTCTGCACCACCATGCTGGAGATGCTGAATGTCGAGGGCATCGTACTGGAACCGGCGGGCGCGCTGTCTGTCGATGCGCTCAAGGATCTTGGTCAGGCGATCCGGGGGCGGACCGTGGTGTGCATCACCTCCGGCGGGAATTTCGATTTCGAGCGCCTGCCCGAGGTCAAGGAACGCGCCCAGCGCTTTTCCGGCGTGAAGAAGTATTTCATCCTCCGCCTGCCGCAGCGCCCCGGCGCGCTGAAGGGCTTCCTCGAATTGCTCGGTCCCGATGATGACATCGCCCGGTTCGAATATCTCAAGAAATCCGCGCGCAATTTCGGCTCTGTCCTGATCGGGATCGAGACGAAGGCCCCCGACAGCTTTCACCGTCTCTATGCCGCGCTCGACGAGGGGGGCTATACCTATCAGGACATCACCGATGACGAAATCCTCGCACAGTTCCTGATCTGATGTTTGCCGGTCGCACAGCCTTGGTCACAGGCGGCGGGCAGGGGATCGGGCGCGCCTTGGCGCGTGCGCTGGCGGCCGAGGGCATGCGCGTCTGCGTGGCCGATCTGGACCCCGCGCTGGCGCAAGCGGCGGCGGATGAGATCGGAGGTGCTGCGACCTCCGGTGACCTGCGCGACCCGGAGGCCATCGCGCGCATGGTGCACGAGGCCGAGAGCGCGCTGGGCCGGATCGACATGCTGGTGTCCAACGCGGGCTTCGCGCTGGGCGCAGTGGCTGGCCCGACCTCGGCCCCCGATCAACAGTGGCAGGACAGCTGGGACCTGCATGTCATGGCCCATCTGCGCGCCGCGCGCCTTGTGCTGCCCGGCATGATCGCGCGGGGCGAGGGCTGGCTGGTCAACACCGCCTCTGCCGCCGGGCTGTTGTCGCAGATCGGGGACGCGCCCTATTCCGCCACCAAGCACGCCGCCGTCAGTCTGGCCCAGTCGCTGGCCATCGAGCATGGCGATGACGGCATCCATGTCTCGGTCGTCTGCCCGCTTTATGTCGCCACGCCGCTTCTGGGCTACGATGCGGACCGGCCCGAGAACCGTCCCAATGATCGCGTCCTGACCGCCGCCGAAGTCGCCGCCTGCGTGAACGACGGCCTGCACGCCGACCGCTTTCTCATCCTGCCTCATCCCGAGGCGGCGACCTTCTTCCAACGGCGGGCCGAGGATACCGACCGCTGGATCCACGGGATGCGCCGCCTGCGCCGCGACGCCTTTGCCGAGGGTATCCCTGCCGATCTCGGCGACCTGCACCGCAAGATCTAGGCGGCCAATCGCGCCGGAAGATCCGCCTGAAAGACATCCCGCGACGATTCGTAGGTCTTGCGCACCATTGCCGGGCTGACCACGTCCGCCCGCCCGGCGGCGGCGGCCTTTTCCCCCTTGAGGCACAGCTGCGCCAGTTCCTCGAAGCCGAGGTTCAGCGCCGCCCCCTTGAGGAAATGCATCTGCTCCTCGGTGACGATTGGATTGCCCTCGGCCTTGTCCAGCAGGTCGATCGCCCCCTCGACCTCGGACAGGAACAGCTCGACCACCTCGCCGAAATCCTCGGCGCCGATCTCATCCACTAGTTCATCGACACGCGACCAATCGATCATGACGCACCTCCTGATGGCCTCAGGCTAGGGTCGGGAAATGAACATAGTCTTTCACGCTGCGGATGAGTTCCGGCAAATTTTAACATTCAGGCTGCATTAAGAAATCGTCGCTACGACTGCCCCCACGGCACCGTTTTCGAAAAGGTATTTCCGTGCAGGCAAACCCCATCCCCAGCCGCGAGGTCATGACCGGTGCGATACGCCGCGTGCTGATCGTGGATGACAGCAACCTGCAATTGAAGATCATGACCGCCATGCTGACCCGGCTGGGATTCGAGGTGATGCAGGCGACGAACGGCCCCGATGCGTTGGCCATCTGCGCCGAAACGGAGCCGGATCTGGTGCTGTCCGACTGGATGATGCCGGGCATGAACGGGCTGGACCTGTGCCGCCAGTTCCGGCGGCTGGAACGCAACAGCTATGGCTATTTCATCCTCCTGACCTCGAAGAGCGAAAAGAACGAGATCGCCGAGGGGTTGGATGCGGGGGCCGACGACTTCCTGACCAAGCCGGTTGGCGCCAATGAATTGCGCGCGCGAATCAATGCCGGGGAGCGGGTCGTGTCGATGCAGCGCGAATTGTCGGAAAAAAACCGGCAGGTCTCTGACGCGCTGGCCGAATTGCGCGAGGCGCACGAGGCGATCGAACGCGACCTGATCCAGGCGCGCACCATACAGCAATCGCTGGTGCCCGAGCGGGTGATGGAACTGGCAACCTCCCGCGTCAGCCTGCTGTTGCAGCCCTGCGGGCATGTTGGCGGTGATCTCGTGGGCATGTTCACCCCGGGCAGCAACCAGCTTGGCCTGTATTCCATCGACGTGTCCGGGCACGGCATCACCTCCGCCATGGTGACCGCGCGCGTGGCGGGGTACCTGTCCAGCAAGTTCATGGATCAGAATCTGGCGCTTTGCCGGGCCACCAGCCAGTTCTTCACCATGCGCAGCCCGGCGGAAACCGCGCAGTTGCTGAACCAGCGTCTGGCGGCCGATCCGGGGGTCGAGGAATATCTGACCATGGCCTATCTCGCCGGTGACTTGAATACCGGCCGGATGAAGCTGGTTCAGGCGGGCCATTCGCATCCGCTGCTGATGCGCCGTGACGGGTCGGTCGAATTTCTCGGTGATGGCGGCCTTCCCATCGGCCTCGTGGACGAGGTGATCTATGAGCAGGTCGAATTCCGAATGACGACCGGGGACCGGCTGCTGCTGTATTCCGACGGTTTCACCGAGGCGGTGATGAAGAACGGGCAGATGCTGGGTGAGGAGGGGCTTGTCGACCTGTTCCGGGCCTCTGCGCTCAATGGCGAGGGGCCGGAGCTGTTGCAGGACATGTTCTGGCGCCTGACCGAGGGGATGCGCGATTCGACCAGCCTTGGCGACGATGTCTCGGCGGCTTTGCTGGAATATGACGTGCTGGCGGGCTAGCGTCCGAAAGTGTGGAAACGTCTGACAAACGCGGCATCGCCGGGATTGCCCAGCAACGCGGCGGCCTCGGCAAGCGGGGCCCACAGCGCCGTATGCCCCGGCTCGCTGGGCGGTCCCATCCGGCGCACGGGGGTGGCGACATAGATGGTGCAGATCTTCTCGGCCCAGATCTGGTATTCCGGCATCCATGTAAACCGGCGAAACACCCCCAGCCTGCGCGGCGCGGCAATACGCCAGCCGGTTTCCTCGAAGACCTCGCGATGCAGCGCGGCAATCGGGTGCTCACCCGGGTCGATTCCGCCGCCGGGCAGTTGCACCTCGGGATGCGGCTCGGCCTGATGGGTCAGCAAGAGGGCCCCGTCACGCGGCAGAATCGCATAGACGCCGGGCCGCCGCACATAGCGTTGACCGGCTTTCGGGGCCTCTCCGAAACGTGGTGTCATCCAATCTCTCCTGCCCGGTCTGCACGCCCCCCCTTTCAGGACGCCCCTGAAAGGCCTATATGCCCACGCATCGCCAGTCAAAGGCAGACAAGGAAACCCCATGAGCATCGGCACCAAACTCGCCTGGGACGACACCGTCCTGCCCTTCCAGCTTGACCGCTCCGACATGCGCGGCCGCGTGGCGCGGCTGGATGGCGTGTTGTCGGGCGTGCTCAAACAACATGATTACCCCGAACCGGTCGAGGCGCTGGTCGCCGAGATGGCCCTGTTGACCGCGCTGATCGGCCAAACGATCAAGCTGCGCTGGAAGCTGTCGCTTCAGGTGCAGACCAACGGCCCGGTCCGCATGATCGCCACCGATTACTACGGCCCCGAATCCGAGGGCGAGCCGGCGCGCATCCGCGCCTATGCCAGCTTTGACGCCGACCGGATCACCGACGCGCCGCCGTTCCAGCAGTTGGGCAACGGATATTTCGCGGTGCTGATCGATCAGGGCGAGGGAATGCAGCCCTATCAGGGCATCGCGCCGCTGGTGGGCACATGTCTGGCCGACGCCGCCGCTGGCTATTTCGCCCAGTCCGAACAGTTGCCGACCACCTTTGCCCTGTCCTACGGCAAGTCGCGCGAACCCGGCGTGGCCGAGCATTGGCGCGCCGGTGGCATCATGCTGCAACACATGCCTAAGGCCTCGCCCCACGCGGTCGAGCCCACCGGCGAGCGTGGCTTCTTGCAGCCCGATGACGTGGTGGCCGACGATGCGCGCGAAAACTGGACCCGGGTCAACATGCATGTGCAAACCGTCGAAGAGCTGGAGCTTATCGGCCCCACGGTGTCCCCCGACCAGCTTCTGGTGCGCCTGTTTCACGAGGAACAGCCGCGCGTCTTCCCGGCGCAGGCGGTGCGCTTTGGCTGCACCTGTTCCGAGGACCGCGTGCGTCAAAGCCTGTCGATCTACTCGGCCAAGGACATCGCGACCATGACCACCGAGGATGGCAAGGTCACCGCCGATTGCCAGTTCTGCAGCGCGCATTACGAACTGGACCCGGCCACGGTCGGCTTCGAGGCGAAGGATGACGGCTGAGCAGGTCACCGCATTGAGGCGCGCGCTGTCCGCGGATGGCGTGCCCTCGTCGGATTTCGATCTGAACCCCGGT
This sequence comes from Tropicibacter alexandrii, assembly GCF_003667315.2. GTDB lineage: Bacteria > Pseudomonadota > Alphaproteobacteria > Rhodobacterales > Rhodobacteraceae > Tropicibacter > Tropicibacter alexandrii. The sequence goes on from NZ_RCTZ02000004.1 coordinate 141,450, forward strand.
TTCAAGCTGCCCGAAAACCGCAGCCTGCGCCCCGCCGGGGTGCTCTGCGCCTTCATGGACAGCCCCTCGGGGTTGCAGTTGGTGCTGACGAAACGCTCCTCCCGGCTGAAACACCATCCCGGCCAGATCGCCTTTCCCGGCGGCAAAGTCGATCCCGGCGATGCGAATGAAACCGCCGCCGCCCTGCGCGAGGCGGATGAAGAGGTGGGGCTGAACCCCGAACAGGTCGAGGTGCTGGGCACGCTGCCCGTGCATGAAACCGTGACGGGGTTCAACGTGACGCCTGTCGTCGCCCTGATCCATGGCGCATTCGATCCGATCCCCGAGCCGGGCGAGGTCGACGAGGTCTTCTTCGCGCCCTTCACCCATGTCACCGACCCAAGCCGCTATGTCGTGCAATACCGGCGCTGGCGCGGGCAACGCAGGCACTATTTCACCGCACCTTTGGGCCCCTATTACATCTGGGGCGCCACCGCGCGGATGCTGCGCGGGCTGGCCGACCGGGTGCAGGCATGACCCGCGTCACCGGCGACTGGCTGACCCGCGATGCCACGCAGCGCGTGATGGCCATGCTCGAAGAGGCCGGTTTCCTTGCCTACGCGGTTGGCGGCTGCGTCCGCAACGCCTTGCTGGGTGAGCCGGTGGCCGATGTCGACATCTCCACCGATGCCCGCCCCGAAACCGTGATCGCGCTTGCCGAGGCCGCCCGCCTCAAGGCCGTCCCGACCGGCATCGACCACGGCACCATCACCGTCGTCTGCGATGGCCAAGGGTACGAGATCACGACCTTTCGTGCCGATATAGAGACGGATGGCCGTCGCGCGGTCGTGCGCTTTGCGACCGATGTGGCCGAGGATGCGCTGCGCCGCGACTTCACCATGAACGCGCTTTATGCCGACCGACGCGGTGCGCTGATCGACCCGCTGGGCGGGCTGCCTGACCTGCACGCGCGGCGCTTTCGGTTCATCGAAGACCCCGACACGCGCATCCGCGAGGATTACCTGCGCATCCTGCGCTTTTTCCGCTTTTCCGCTTGGTATGCCGATCCGGCGCAGGGCATGGACCCCGACGCGCTGGCCGCCATTGCCGCCAATCTCGACGGGCTTGGCCAGCTTTCGGCGGAGCGGGTGGGCGCGGAAACGCTGAAACTTCTCAGCGCGTCTGATCCGCTCTTTGCTGTCTCGGTGATGAACCAGACCGGTGTTCTGGCGCATATCCTGCCCGGCGCCGTGGTCACGGCGCTCGGCCCGCTCATCGTCCATGAAACGGCGCTGGGCCTGCCCGCCGATCCGCTGCGGCGCATGGCTGTCATGGGGTTCTTCGATGGGGCTGCGCTGCGCCTGTCGAGGGCGCAACAAAGGCACCTTGCACTGTATCAGAGCCTGATCGGCGCCTCGGACACCCTGTCGGACATCGCCTATCGCCACGGCGCCGAGACCGCGCGCGACCTTGCCGCCCTGCGCGCCGCCAGCTTTGAAACCGCGCCCAATCCCGACGCGCTCGCACGCATCGACCATGCCGCGCAAGCGCGCTTTCCGGTGACGGCCCGCGACCTGATGCCCGACATTCAGGGGCCAGACCTCGGCCAGACCTTGCGCGATCTCGAAGCCCAATGGATCGCGTCGGATTTCACGCTCGACCGCAACCGCTTGTTGGCGCGTGTCAAAAAAGCGTGACAGACGCATGTTATCGGGCTACCAAAGCGTGAACCCAGTCGGAGGCAACATGATGAGAATTGCACGGTCCCTACCCAGCTTTGTCTGAGTGACCCTGCACACGCGGGCATGCCTCAGGCCCCCGCGATCTTTCGTCATGCTCACCTAACGCCCGCAAAAAGGCGCCTCCGAATGTACCGTTTCTTTGAAAATCTCGTTGATCCCTACACGGATTATCCCCGCACCGATACGCCGCCCCGGCGTCTGTTGCCCTTCCTTCTGCAATACACGCGGCCCTTTCGGGGCGTGTTCATCGCCGCGACGCTGGGTTCGATCCTGATCGCCGGGGTCGAGGTCGGCCTGATCTGGGCCATGGGCTGGGTCGTCGACCTGCTGGAAAACGACCCCGCGCAGGTCTGGGCCGATCATGGCTGGACGCTGATCGCGCTGGGCCTGTTCCTGCTGTTCCTGCGCCCCCTGATCGCGGTGTTCGATGTGGCGCTGCTGAACCAGACGATCCTGCCCAATCTGGGGACGCTGATCCGCTACCGCGCGCATGGTCATGTCTTGCGGCAATCTGTGGGCTGGTTCGAGAACGACTTTGCCGGGCGCATCGCCAACCGGATCATGCAGACACCCCCGGCGGCGGGCGAGGTGGCGTTTCAGGTCTTCGACGCGATGACCTTTTCCATCGCCTACGTGATCGGGGCGATGGTCCTGCTGGGTGACAGCGACCCGCGCCTGATGATCCCGCTGGCGTTGTGGGTTGTGCTCTATGGCCTGCTGATCCGCTGGACGATCCGCAACGTGTCCCCCGCGTCCAAGGCGTCGTCTGACGCGCGGTCCCAGTTCACGGGCCGTGTGGTAGACAGCTACAGCAACATCCACTCGGTCAAGATGTTCGCGCAGGGCGAGGCTGAGCTGGATTATGGTCGCGAGGCGATCGAGCATGCGCGGCGGACCTTCTTCCGCGAAATGCGGCTCTATACCACCATGGATGTGGCCCTGAACGTGCTGAACGGCTTGCTGATCGTCGGCGTTGTCGGGCTGGCTTTGGCGCTTTGGATGGGTGGCAATGCGACGGCGGGTGCGGTCGCAGCGGCGACGGCACTGGTGTTGCGCCTGAATGCCATGACCGGCTGGATCATGTGGGCGACCACGTCGTTGTTCCGCGAGCTTGGTGTTGTCCAGGAAGGGATGGAGACGATTGCCCAGCCGATCACGCTGGTCGATGCGCCGGACGCGCAGCCACTAAGGCTGACCGAGGGGCGGATCGAGATGACCGCCCTCAGCCACCATTACGGGCGCGGGTCTGGCGGGCTGAACGCGTTGGACCTGACCATTGCGCCGGGCGAAAAGGTCGGCCTTGTCGGGCGGTCGGGTGCGGGGAAATCGACCCTCGTCAAGCTGCTCCTGCGGTTCTACGACCCTGAAAGCGGCACGATCCGGATCGACGGGCAGGATATCACCCATGTCACCCAAGACAGCCTGCGCCTGAATATCGGCATGGTTGGGCAGGATTCGAGCCTGATGCACCGCTCCGTGCGTGAGAATATCCTGTATGGCCGCCCCGACGCGACGGACGCGCAAATGATCGCCGCCGCCCGTCAGGCGCAGGCGCATGACTTCATCCTTGATCTGCAAGACCCCGAGGGGCGCACAGGCTATGACGCGCAGGTGGGTGAACGCGGGGTGAAACTGTCCGGCGGGCAGCGGCAGCGCATCGCGCTCGCCCGCGTGATCCTGAAGGACGCGCCCATTCTGGTACTGGACGAGGCCACCAGTGCGCTCGATTCCGAGGTCGAGGCCGCCATTCAGGACACGCTCTACGGCATGATGGAGGGCAAGACCGTGATCGCCATCGCCCACCGCCTGTCCACCATCGCCCGGATGGACCGGATTCTGGTGCTGGACGACGGCCGCATTGTCGAGGACGGCCCGCATGACGCGCTTTTGGCGCAGGGCGGGCTATATGCCGGGTTCTGGGCGCGTCAATCCGGCGGGTTCATCGACGCGGGAGAGGAGGCCGCCGAGTGAAACAGACCCTGATCCAGCGCGCGGGCGGCCTTGTCGACACCCGCGCCCCCGGCGAGGGCCCGCCCCCCGCCACGCTCTGGCGCTTCATGCTTTGGGCGCTCAAGGGCGCTTGGCCGGTGATCGCACTGGGCGTCGTGATCTCGCTTTCTGCGGGCGGGGTCGAGGTGCTGTCGATGTATATGCTCGGCCTGATCGTCGATCTGGTGGCGGGCGAAACAGGCTCTATCCTTGCCCATTGGCCGCTTTTGCTGGTGGCCGCCGGGTTGATGGTCGTCGTCCGCCCGCTGCTGTTTGGGGGCCTCGCCCTGACCCAGACGGTGATGATCGGGCCGAATGTCTTCAACCTTGTGATGACGCGGCTCTATCGTTGGACGATCGACCAGTCGGTGACCTTCTTCGACAATGACTTTGCCGGGCGGCTGGCGCAGAAAAAGGTGCAGGCGGCGAATTCTCTGACCGAGGTCACCATCGAATCCGTCAATGCCCTGACGCTGGGGTTGGCGACGGTGATCGGCACCATGGCGTTGCTGGGCGCGGTCAATCCGTGGCTCGTGCTGATCCTTCTCGTTTGGTTCGCGGGGTACCTCGCCTTCCTGCGGGTCTACCTGCCGAAAATCCGCGTCCGCTCCGCCGCCCGCGCAGGTGCCCGCGCCAATGTGACCGGGCAGGTGGTCGACACCCTGTCCAACATCAAGACGGTGAAGCTGTTCGCCGGGCGCAGGCACGAGGATTCCATGACCTTGGGCGCGCTCGACGACCTGCGCGGCAAGGCCTTGGCCTTTGGCGACCTGACCACGCGCTTTCGCCTTGGGCTGATCGCGATTGCCGGGCTGTTGCCGGTTACGCTGATCGGCGCGGCGATTGCCATGCGCGGGTCCGTCACGCCGGGCGACATTGCCGCGATCGGCGGCACCGCGCTGCGGCTGGCGCAAATGACCGGCTGGATCAGCTTTTCGATCATGGTGATCTACGGCCATCTCGGCGAGGTCGAGGATGGCATGACCACGCTTTCCGTAGCGCATGACCTGACCGATGCGCCCGACGCGGTCGCGCTCGAGGTCCCACAGGGCGAGATCCGCTATGACGATGTCAGCTTCACCTATGGCGGCGAATCCGGCGGGATCGAGGGGATCGACCTGACCATCACCCCCGGTGAAAAGCTCGCCATCGTGGGCGCGTCCGGCGCGGGGAAATCGACCCTCGTGGCGCTGCTGATGCGGCTCTATGACACCGAAAAAGGCGCGGTTCGCATCGACGGGCAGGACATCCGCACCGTCACCCAAGACAGCCTGCGCAGCCAGATCGGCATGGTCACGCAGGAAACCTCGATGTTCAACCGCTCGGCCTTGGACAATATCCGCTATGGCCGCCCCGACGCAACACAGGAGCAGGTCACCGCCGCCGCCCGCCGCGCCGAGGCGCATGAGTTCATCCTTGACCTCAAGGATGCCGAGGGGCGCACGGGCTATGGGGCCTTCCTTGGCGAACGCGGTGTGAAACTGTCCGGCGGGCAACGGCAGCGCATCGCCCTTGCCCGCGCCATTCTGAAGGACGCGCCGATTCTGGTGCTGGACGAGGCGACAAGCGCGCTCGATTCCGAAGTTGAGGCGGAAATTCAGACCGCGCTGACCAGCTTCATGCAGGGCAAGACGGTGCTGGCGATTGCGCACCGGCTGTCGACGATTTCCGCCATGGATCGCATCATCGTGCTGGAACAGGGTCACATTGCCGAAGAAGGCACCCACGATGACCTGCTGTCCCAACAGGGTCTCTATGCCCGCTATTGGGAGCGCCAGTCCGGTGGATTCCTCGGGGATGACGCCGCCGAGGCCGCCGAATGATCCGCAACTGGCTGCCGCAGATCGACCCGTTTGTGCCCGCCGACGGCCCGCCGCCACAGGGGCTTTGGCCCTTCATGCGCTGGGCGTTGAAAGGGGCGGAGCCCGCCATCGCGCTGGCCTGCGCCGTCACCGTGCTGGTCGGCCTGACCGAAGTCTTCGTCGCGCGCTACACCGCATGGGTCATCGACAGCGCTGCCGCCGCTGGCCCGGGGGAGTTCTGGGGGGCGTTCTGGCCTCAGATCCTTGTGGGCGTGGGATTTTACCTGCTGTTCCGGCCCTTGCTGTTCCTGTTCGATGCGGCGGTCAGCGGGGTGATGCTGGGGCCGAACCTGTTCCCGTTGGTCATGGCGCGCATCAACCAGCATACGATGGGCCATTCGATGGCCTTTTTCGAGAACGACTTTGCCGGGCGGCTCAGCCAGAAGGCCAACCAGATTGCCCGCTCCCTGACCGATCTGGTGGTCGAAGTGACCGATGTGATCGTCTATTCGCTGGCGATGTTCGCGGGGGCGTTTTTCATCCTTGGCGACGTCAGTTGGCGGTTGTTGCTGGTGTTCCTCGTCTGGGGTCTGCTCTACGCGGCGGCGCTGCGCTATTTCATCCCGCGGGTGCAGGCGCGTTCGGCCAAGCGGGCGGGGGCGCGCACGCAGGTGATCGGGCAGATCGTCGACACCTTGTCGAACATTTCGACGGTCAAACTGTTTGCCCGCGACCATGACGAAGACCGCACGACCCGCGACACGCTGGACGTCTACCGCCAGCGCAGTCTCGATTTCGGCGAGCTGTCGGCGGTGTTCCGCATGGTGCTGATGACGCTGGGGGGCATCCTGCCGATGGTGTCGATCCTGATGGCGCTGTTCCTGTTCAGCCGGGGGCAGGCCTCGGCGGGGGATATCGCCATGACGGCGATGATGACCACGCGGCTTGCGATGCTGACCAACCGGCTGGGGCGCGTGTCGATCCAGATCTTTACCCAAGTGGGCGAGATCGAGGACGGGGTGGGAACTTTGGCCCCGCCCCATGCCATCGTGGACCGCCCCGGCGCGCAGGCGCAGGCGGATCGCGGGCCGATCCGGTTTGACCATGTGGGCTTTGCCTATGGCGGCGAAAGCCGTGCGCTGCGGGGCTTTGACCTGACGATTGCCGAGGGCGAAAAGATCGCACTGGTCGGCGCCTCGGGGGCGGGGAAATCGACGGCGGTGTCGCTGCTGCTGCGGCTGCATGAGGTGGAACAGGGTCGCATCACGCTGGCGGGCACCGATATCCGCGACCTGACGCAGCAGGCCTTGCGGCGGCAGATCGCCGTGGTGCGGCAGGACACCGCCATGTTCAACCGCTCCGCAATGGAGAATATCCGCTATGGCCGCCCCGATGCGACGGATGACGAGGTTTTTGAGGCGGCGCGCAGGGCGGCGGCGCATGACTTCATCCTCGACCTGATCGATGGCAAGGGGCGCACCGGCTATGACGCGCGGCTGGGTGAGCGCGGGGTGAAACTGTCCGGCGGGCAGCGCCAGCGCATCGCCTTGGCCCGTGCCATCCTGAAAGACGCGCCGATCCTCGTGCTGGACGAGGCGACAAGCGCGCTCGATTCAGAGGTCGAGGCGGAAATTCAGGACGCGCTGCAAGAGGTGATGCTGGGCAAGACCGTGGTCGCCATCGCGCACCGCCTGTCGACGATCGCCGCCATGGACCGGATCATCGTGATGGATCAGGGCCAGATCGTCGAGCAGGGCAGCCATGACGTGCTTCTGGCGAAACAGGGTCTGTATGCGCGCTATTGGGAGCGGCAGTCCGGTGGCTTCCTCGGGCAGGCGGCGGAGTAGGGGCTTTACCCTAGGCGGCGCGCGGGCGAAAAGCGGGCGCAATTTGGGTATTTTGACCAAGAAGAAGCACTGGGGCGGTGAAATGTCTGAACCGACGCGCGTGACGGTGGAGCGGCTGGGGCATAAAGGCGACGGGATCGCGCCCGGCCCGGTCTTTGTGCCGGGGATTCTGCCGGGCGAAGAGGTCGAGGGTGTGCTGGAGGGCGACACGCTGAGCGCGCCGAAGATCGTCACGCCCTCCGTGGACCGGGTCGCGCCGCCCTGTCGCCATGCCAAGGCCTGTGGCGGCTGCCAGTTGCAGCACGCCTCGGACGGGTTTGTCGAGGGGTGGAAACTGGACGTGGTGCGCCGCGCGCTGGATGCGCAAGGCATCGATGCGCCGATCGATGGCATCGCCACCTCGCCCCGGCAATCGCGCCGTCGCGCCACGTTTTCCGCGAAACGCACCAAGAAGGGCGCGCTGGCGGGCTTTCACCAGAAAGGCTCGGACGTGGTGATCGACGTGCCGGATTGCCTGCTTGTGACGCCCGCGCTGACCGCCGCGCTGCCGATGGTGCAGGCGCTGGCGGTGCTGGGGGCCTCGCGCAAGGGCGAGTTGTCGGTGACGGTGACGGAGACGCGCACTGGGCTGGACGTCGCCGTCACCGGCGGCAAGGAGATCGACACGCAGTTTCGCAGCGATCTGGCCGAGATCGCCCGCACCCATGACCTGGCCCGGCTGACTTGGGACGACGAATCGCTGACCCGCCGCCAGCCGATCCTGTTGATGGGCAAGGCCGAGGTCACGCCGCCCCCCGGTGCCTTTCTGCAAGCCACGGCTGAGGGCGAGACTGCGCTGCTGACCGCCGTGCGCGAGGCCTTGAAAGGCGCGACGCATATCGCCGACCTGTTCGCGGGCTGCGGCACCTTTGCCCTGCCCTTGGCCGAGCAGGCGCGGGTGCATGCGGTCGAGGGGGAAAAGACCATGGTCAAGGCGCTGGACCATGGATGGCGCAACGCGACCGGCTTGAAACACGTCACCAGCGCCGCGCGCGACCTGTTCCGCAACCCGCTTTTGCCCGACGAGCTGGCGCGGTTCGACGGTGTGGTCATCGACCCGCCCCGCGCCGGGGCCGAGGCGCAGATCGCCGAGATCGCCAAGACAAAGATCCCCCGCATCGCACATGTGTCCTGCAACCCCGTCACCTTTGCGCGCGACAGCGCCGTGCTGCTGCGCAACGGGTGGACAATCACTTCGCTCCGTGTGGTTGACCAGTTCCGCTGGTCCACCCATCTGGAACTCGTCGCCGCCTTTCACCGGAGTTGAACCATGCGCCAGCGCCTCGGGCAGATCCTTGATCTGTCTCTGACCCAGAATGTCATCATCGGGGTGATCCTGCTGAACGCGGTGATCCTCGGGATGGAGACTTCCGACACGCTGATGGCGCAATACGGGCCGGTGCTGCGGATGCTCGACCTTGCCTGTCTTGCGGTCTTCACCGCCGAGATCGTGGCCAAGCTGATCGCGCGCGGGCCTGCGTTTTTCAAAAGCGGCTGGAACATCTTCGATTTCATCATCGTGGGCATCGCCTATCTGCCTGCCACGCAAGGGTTTTCCGTGTTGCGGGCGCTGCGCATCCTGCGGGTGTTGCGCGTGGTCTCGGTCGCGCCGCGCCTGCGCCGGGTGGTCGAGGGCTTCATCACCGCGCTGCCGGGCATGGGGAGCGTGTTCCTGCTGATGGCGATCATCTTCTACATCGGGGCGGTGATGGCGACCAAGCTGTTCGGCGACAGCTTTCCGCAATGGTTCGGCGATCTGGGGAACTCGGCCTATTCGCTGTTCCAGATCATGACGCTGGAATCGTGGTCCATGGGCATCGTGCGCCCGGTGATGGAGGTCTATCCCTATGCCTGGGCGTTCTTTGTGCCGTTCATCATGGTCACGACCTTCGCGGTGGTGAACCTGCTGGTCGGTCTGATCGTGAACTCGATGCAGGACGCCCATCACGAAGAGGATGTGGTGCGCACCGATGCCTATCGCGACGAGGTCATCGCGCGGCTGGAGGCCATCGAGAAGCATCTGGCAGACAGGCGCTGAGGGGCGCCGACTGGCGAAATCGTGATCTTCGCCGGGCCCCGGTTTCGGTGTATAAGGCCGAAAAATACCAAAGGGGCAGACGATGCGATTGATCCGGGTTCTTTTGATCCTGACACTGGGCTTGGGCGTTTCGGCGTGCAGCAAGTTCGCGACGTACAATGGGCCCGAAGTGACCCATGTCGTCGTCAACAAGGGCGACCGGCGGATGTATCTCTTGCACGGGACCGAGGTGCTGGAGGATTACGATATCGGGCTGGGCTTTGCGCCTGCCGGGCACAAGCAGGTCGAGGGCGACGGCAAGACCCCCGAGGGCACCTATATCATCGACCGCCGCAATCCGAATTCGCAGTTTTTCCTGTCGATCGGGGTGTCCTATCCCAATGTTCAGGATCGGGAAAATGCACGGGCGCTGGGGAAATCGCCGGGCGGCGACATCTTTATCCACGGGCGGCCGTGGAAGTATCGCAAGGGCGGGCGCGACTGGACGGCGGGTTGTATCGCCGTGACGAATTCCGAGATGCGCGAGATCTATGCCATGGTGAAGAACGGCACGCCGATCACCATCAATCCGTGAAGGCGGGCTTACGGGTGATTAACGTTAACCCATTGTAAACGTGGGAGGTTTCGCGGCGAAACCTGTCAGCTTTGGATCGGGGCCGCGCCGCCCGCCGCGCCGAGCACCATCACCCACCAGATCTTGCCATTGTCTTCCTGATGCCATTCAAAGCCCAGATCGGTGGCGTTGGGGTCCAGCACGACGCGCTTGGTGTCGGGGTTCTCCATCCATGCGGCGAGGGTTTCCAGCTCGGTCTCGTAGGTTTCCGAGATGTCCTCGCCGATGAGGCGACCGGGATAGCCGACACGGCGGACGCGGTCGATGGGCGACGATCCGTCCGAGCCGAAATGCCATGGCCGGTTCTGCACTGCCATGTCTCGGGCATGGGTCGCGGCGGCGGCGTTGAGCTGGGCGTTCAGCGACACTGGCGCGGCACCCGCTGCCTGACGCAGGGCGTTGACCGAATCGAGCAGGCGGTACTGGATCTTGCCGCGGTCACCCGGCCCGATGCGATAGACCTTGGGCAGGGGTCTGCCATCCGGACCAAGGCGGTTCGGGGTCTCGACCGGGGCGGTGGTGCAGGCCGCGATGGCCAGCGCCGAGGACAGGGCGAGGAAGGTACGACGGTTCATGGCTGCTCTCGAATTCGGTATATCCCAACGGCCTATACAAAAGGGCGTTGCCATTCAAACCCACATCGGCGTGAGTTCGCCAGATCGCGCCTGTTTGAATTGCGACTGCGGCTTTCGGGCAATAAACTGCCCACGAATTTCCGAAGAGCGTGTTAACCAGGGGTACGATGATGAGCAAGACGACCGGTGTGAGCCGTCGCGGGTTCCTTGCGGGGACGGCGGCAATGATCGGTGCGCCCGCACTGGGGCAGCAGTTCAACGGGGCCGAGACGACCGAGGTCGAGCGCGATCTCGGGTCCGTGGTGCGGCGCAACATTTCCAGCTTTCGGACGCTGGATTGGCAGCCCTATTTCAACTCGTTGAGCGGCGGTGCGATCCTCGTCGACATTTCCAGCCGCGCGCTGCACTTCTGGCAGGAAAGCGGGCAGTACCACCTGTACCCGTCCTCGGTGCCGCTGACCGAGGACCTGACCCGTCGGGGCCGCACCGAGGTGGTCCGCAAGGTCGAGGGGCCGGAATGGCGCCCCACGCCCTCGATGAAGCAGCGCAACCCGGAATGGCCGGACTATGTCGGGCCCGGTCCGGATAACCCGCTGGGCACCCATGCGCTGTACCTCAGCTGGCAATATTACCGCATCCACGGCACCCATGATACGCGCAAGATCGGGCGGCGTTCGTCGAACGGCTGTATCGGCCTATATAATGAACACATCGCCGAGCTTTTCGGCATGACCAACGTGGGCACTCAGGTGTTGCTAATTTGACGACATCATGTCGGACAGCGAAATCAGGGCGTTAAGAACCAATTGCATTGCCCCTGAAAAGCTGCTTTGACAGAGTCACGAGGTAAGTCTTGGGTGCTTGGCGTGCTTTCGCACGTCGGGCTAAAAATTGGAGATTAATCATGAAGAAACTCGCTCTCGCAGCTGTTCTCGCTGGCGCAGCTTCCACCGCAATGGCCGGTTCCTATGCAAAGGACGACGTTGTCATGGAGCCCGTCGTGGTCGTGGAAGAAACCGCACAGTCGTCCTCGGCTGCCGGCATCCTGATCCCGCTGCTGCTGATCGCAGTCATCGCGGCAGCTGCTGCTGACTGATAGGTTTTTCAACCTACTGAATTTGGAAAAGGCGGCGCGACGGTGCCGCCTTTTTCTATTGGGGCCAGTGGTGAGCGCCAGAAACGATTCGCCCTTTGGGGGCAGCCTTCCGGTTTTCGGTCAACAATACCGGGCCGAACCGCGCATTGTTGACGGTCCGGGTGCAAAGCGGTCGAGGCAATGCCCACGACCGATACCTGTTCAGAGCGGGGTGGCCCAGCCGCCGAGATTCTCGGAGATCACCGTCGACAGCGCATCGACATGCGCGGGGTCGTCATTGAGGCAGGGAATATAGAGGAAATCCTCGCCCCCGGCATGCTCAAAGCTTTCCCGAATCTCTTCGTTGATCTCTTCGAGCGTCTCGATGCAATCGGCGGAAAAGGCGGGCGCGCAGATGGCGATGCTTTTCTTGCCCTGCTTGGCCAGTTCGGCCACGTGATCGACGGTGTAGGGCTTCAGCCATTCCTCGGGGCCGAAGACCGACTGGAAGGTGGTCACGATCTGCGTGTCGTCCCAACCCAGCCGCTCTTTCAGCAGGCGCGTCGTTTTCTGGCACTGGCAGTGATAGGGGTCGCCCTGCATCAGGTAGCGTTTCGGCATGCCGTGATAGGAGACCACGAGGATTTCTGGCTTTTTCTCGGCTGCGGCATAGCCGCGCTCGATCGACTGGGCGAGCGCTTCGATATACATCGGGTGTTCGAAATAGGGTTCGACGACGCGGGCGATGGGCTGCCATTCCTGCTTCATCAACGCGCGGAAGAACTGGTCATTCGCGGTCGCCGAGGTGGCGCCGGCGTAATGCGGATAAAGCGGGAAGAACAGGATCTTGCGGCAGCCCTGATCGACCATCGCCTGCACCTTGGACTCGGTCGAGGGGTTGCCGTAGCGCATGCAGAAATCCACCACGACCTGATCGCCGTACATGTCTTGCATGCGCTGCGCGATGGCGGCGGTCTGCTGCTTGGTGATCGTCATCAGGGGGGATTCGTTCAGCTCGGTGTTCCAGATCGACCGGTAGGCCGCGCCCGAGGTGAAGGGACGTTTCGACAGAATGATCAGCTGCAAGAGCGGCTGCCATTTCCATGGCGCGTAGTCGATGACGCGGCGGTCCGACAGGAACTCGTTCAGGTAGCGGCGCATCGACCAGTAATCCGTCGCATCCGGCGTGCCGAGATTGGCCAGCAGGACCCCCACCTTGGCGGGTTTGATGGCGGGATGGTCGGCAGCCGCATGGGCGGGTTTCCGGGCGGTGGTCGCGTCCAGCATCAGGGCTCTCCTGCTTTGGTTCCGGGCGTAGATATCGCGTGGGTGAGATACGTCAATCTTTGAGAGGCTTTTCCTGCGTGCCAAGCGCATCGGCGAGCCGATGTGCCGCAGAGCCGGGGCGCAGGGGCTGGGGTTGGCTGGCATCGGGCGCCCAGCCGGTGAGGGTGACGATCTCGAACGTGGCGGGGATGCGGCCGTCTTGCCCGAAGGTTTCGGCATAAAGGTCGGCGGCCCGAAGGAAGACGGCGCGGCGGGTCGGGTGGCGGACACGGTTGTGCAGCGCGTTGGTCTCGCCCATGGCGCGCAGGTCCGCCATGAGGTGGAAGAGGTCGCGATAGGTGACGGTCAGCGGCGCGGTATCGGCGACCGGCAGGGCGAGGCCCGCGCGTTGCAACAGCGCGCCAAGGTCGCGAATCTCGCCCATGGGCGCGACGCGGGGCGAGAGGCCGCCGGTCACTTCGATTTCCGCCTGCCCCAGCGCGGCGCGCAATTCGGTCAGGGTCTGCCCGCCAAAGGTCAGCACGATCAGCAGCCCGTCGGGGCGCAGGGCGCGGCGGCACTGGATCAGCTGGCCGACCGGGTCATCGGCCCAGTGCAGGGCGAGGGCGTGGATGATCAGGTCATGCGCGTCTTCGCGCAGGTCCAGCGTGTCGCTGTCGGGGATAATCCGGGCGTCGGGATGGCTTTGCCGCCACAGGTCGAGAAAGGGCGTGATGATCGCCGGATCGGTAAAGGTTTTGTTAACCAATGCGAGCCGATCCTCGGCCTCTGTCAGGGCGGCTTCGTGCAGGAACAGCGCCGGGTCGCGCAGGGCGCGGGCGCGGTGGGTCAGCAGGGCGTGTCGGTCGGTGAGGCGAGGGGTTTCCATGTTGAAGGCAGATAGGGCGTGGCGCGCGCGGATGCAAACGCTGGTGCAGCTGGTCTATCCGCCGCGCTGCCTGTCCTGCGGCGGGCTGGTCGAGACGGATTTCGGGCTGTGTACCGGGTGCTGGAAGGAGACGCCGTTTATCGCGGGCCTTGCCTGTGACCTCTGCGGGGTGCCCTTGCCGGGTCAGTCCGACGGGGTCGAGCATTGCGACGACTGCATGACCGTGCAGCGGCCTTGGGTGCAGGGGCGCGCGGCGCTGGTCTACAAGGACAGGGCGCGGCGCATGGTGCTGGCGCTGAAACATGGCGACCGGCAGGACATCGCGAAGCCCGCCGCGCGCTGGATGGCCCGGCAGACACGGGCGATGCTGCGCGAGAATATGGTCGCCGTGCCGGTGCCCTTGCACCTGCACCGCATGTTGGCGCGGCGCTACAACCAATCCGCCCTTCTGGCCGAGCATCTGGCCGAGGCGCTGGACATCGACTGGTGCGCCGATGCGCTGCACCGGCACGAGGCGACCCCGTCGCTGGATGGAAAGGGGCGCAATGAACGGTTCGAGACGCTGCAAGGCACGATTCGCGCCTCGGAATGGCGGACCCGCATGATCGAGGGGCGGCCGGTGCTGCTGGTCGACGACGTGATGACTTCGGGGGCGACATTGGCGGCCTGCGCCGAGGCTTGCCTTGCAGCCGGTGCAACCGAGGTATGCGTCAGCGTGTTGGCCCGCGTTGCAAAAGACGCGTAGGGTCTTATCTAGGGTGTGACACCCGAGAGGAAGATCCATGCAACCTGTTGAAATCTATTCGTCCCCGCTGTGCGGTTTCTGCCATGCGGCCAAGCGTTTGCTGACCCAAAAAGGTGTGGAATTCACCGAGATCGACGTGCTGCGCGAGCCCGCGCGCAAGTCCGAGATGATGGACCGCGCCCATGGCCGTCACACTGTGCCGCAGATTTTCATCGGCGAGACCCATGTCGGCGGCTGTGATGAGCTTTATGCGCTGGACCGCGCGGGCAAGCTCGACCCGCTTCTGGCGGGGTGATGCGGGCCGCGATCCTTCAGATCTGCTCAAGCGACGACCCCGAGGAAAACCTGTCCTCGGTGGTCGAACTCTTGCGCGCGGCGGCGGCGGAGGGGGCGGAGATCGCCTTTACCCCCGAAGTGTCGAACTGCGTGTCGATGGATCGCGGGCATCAGGCGCGGGTCTTGCGGCGTGAACGCGACGACCTGTTCCTTGCCGGGCTGGCGGAAACGGCCAAGGCGCTGGGCCTGTGGATCGTGACGGCGGTGGCGGTCAAATCCGACCCGCCCGAAGAGCGATTCGCCAATCGCTGCTTGGTGATTTCGCCCGAGGGCGAGACGGTCGCGCGCTATGACAAGATGCACATGTTCGATGTGCAGGTGTCGGAGACGGAGACCTACCGCGAATCGTCCGGCTATGCGCCGGGCGCGCAGGCGGTGGTGGTGGACACGCCGCTTGGAAAACTGGGGCTGACGATTTGCTATGACCTGCGGTTCGCCTACCTGTACCGTGTGCTGGCCAAGGCGGGCGCGCAGGTGATTTGCGTGCCCTCGGCCTTTTCGCCGGGCACGGGGCCCGCGCATTGGCAGCCGCTGTTGCAGGCGCGCGCGATCGAGACCGGGTGCTGGGTGGTTGCCCCCGCGCAGGTGGGGCAGCACCGCGCCAGCGCAGGCCGGACGCGCAGCACATGGGGGCATGCGCTGGTCGTGTCGCCTTGGGGTGAGGTGGTTCATGACGCCGGGGACGCGGTTGGCGTCACGGTCGTCGATCTGGATTTGAGCAAGGTGGACGACGCACGGCACAAGGTGCCGTCGCTGACCCACGACAGGGATTTCAGGGGGCCGGAATGAGCGATGCGAACGGGCTGGCCATCTCGCTGTTCAGCGAGTTGTTGACGGCGGACCAATTGTTGCGGGCGCGCCTGACCAAGGTGCTGCCGAACCGCATGGAGATTTCGCATTTCTCGGTGCTGAACACCTTGTCGCGCGGCGGGGAAAAGACCCCGGCGCAACTGGCCAAGGCGTTTCACGTGACGCGCGGGGCGATGACCAACACGCTGTCCAAGCTGGAAATGGCGGGGTACGTGCATATCCGTCCCGACTGGGACGATGCGCGGCGCAAGCTGGTGTCGATCTCGCCTGCCGGGAAATCCGCGCGCGAGGCGGCCTTGGCCGCGATCACGCCGATGATCCAAGAGATGGTGGGCGAATTGGGCGAGGCGAATGTGCGCGCCGCCCTGCCGGTGATCCGCGAATTGCGGGTGCGGTTGGAGGAAGGCTAGGGGGCTTTGCCCCCCGGCGCGTTCGCGCCTCCCCCCAAGGTATTTTGGGACCAAAGAAGCCCTAGGCGGGTTTCAGGGCGGCTGTGACGTAGTTCACAGACAGGTCGCGGTCGGAGATCGACCATTTCCATGTGATCGGGTTGAAGACGTAGCCCTTGCGGTCGACAGGATCGAGCCCGGCCTTGCGCATCAGGTCATAGAGTTCGTCTGGCGTGATGAATTTCGACCATTCATGGGTGCCCTTGGGCAGCCAGCGCATGACGTATTCCGCGCCAACGATGGCCATGGCGAAGCTCTTGGGATTGCGGTTGATGGTCGAGCAGAGGTGCAGCCCGCCCGGTTTAAGAAGCTGGCGGCAGGCGTTCAGGTAGGCGAGCGGATCGGCGACATGCTCGACCACTTCCATGTTCAGGACGACGTCGAATTGTTCGCCATCGGCGGCCATCGCCTCGGCCGTGGTGTGGCGGTAGTCGATTTGCAGGCCGGACTGGGCGGCGTGGGTTTCGGCGACGGGGATGTTGCGGGCGGCGGCGTCGACGCCGACGATCTCGGCGCCAAGCCGCGCCATGGGTTCGCACAGAAGGCCCCCGCCGCAGCCGATATCGAGGATGCGCAACCCTTTGAAGGGCTGGTCGGTGCCAAGCTGGCGGTCAAATTCGCCCGCGATCTGCGTGGTGATATAGTCCAGCCGCACCGGGTTCATCATGTGCAGCGGCTTGAACTTGCCGGTCGGATCCCACCATTCGGCGGCCATGGCCTCGAACTTGGCGATCTCGGATGCGTCGACGGTGGTGGTCATATCATTCCCCATGGCATTTCCCCTGCATTGCGCAATATAGAAGGGACATGGACAAAATCCCGGGCCAAAAGCGCGCAGTGCAGTATCTCTATCCTCCGATCGACCCGTTCGACCAGCGCGTGATCGCGCGCACCGGTGGGCATCGGATCTATGTCGAGCAATGTGGCAATCCCGAAGGCATCCCTGTGCTGGTCTTGCATGGTGGGCCGGGGGGTGGCTGCTCGCCCGCGATGCGCCGCTATTTCGACCCCGAGGTGTTCCGCGTGATCCTGCACGATCAGCGCGGCTGTGGCCGGTCGAAGCCCCATGCCAGCGTGGTCGACAACACCACATGGGATCTGGTCGGGGATATCGAGGCGATCCGCGATGAGTTGGAGATCGGCCCGGCGATCGTCTTTGGCGGGTCGTGGGGCGCGACCTTGGCGCTGATCTACGCGATCACGCATCCCGAGGCGGTGACGCATCTGGTGCTGCGCGGCGTGTTTATGGCGACTCAGGTCGAGCTGGACTGGTTTTATGGCGGTGGCGCGGGGCAGTTCTGGCCCGAGACTTGGGCGCGGTTTACCTCGCTGATCCCAGAGGAAGAGCGGGGCGACCTGATCGCCGCCTATCACCGGCGGCTGTTTTCCGGGAACATGGTCGAGGAAACCAAATACGCGCAGGCGTGGTCGTCTTGGGAGAACGCCTTGGCCACGGTCTATTCGACGGGCCATGGCGGCGAGGCGCCGGGGCCCTATGCCCGCGCCTTTGCCCGGTTAGAGAATCATTACTTCACCAACAAGGCGTTTCTGGACGAAGACGGCTGGATTCTGAAGAATGCCGACCGGCTGCGCGGCATCATGGGCTATATCGTGCAGGGGCGGTACGACATGATTTGCCCGCCGCAGCGTGCGTGGGAACTGCACAAGGCATGGCCCGGAAGCGACCTGCGCATGGTGCGCAATGCCGGGCATGCGCTGTCCGAACCGGGCATCAGCGCCGAGCTGGTCAGGGTGATGGATCAGATCGTCGAAAACAAAAGGTTTACATGAGGTCGGCTTTTGTTAACTTGTCAGTCAACAAAAACCAGAACCGACAGGGATCGTGAACCCAGTTTTCAAGATCATACTTCAGCGCCTCGCCTTGGGTCTATTGACGCTGCTCATCGTCTCTTTCGTGATCTTCACGGCGGTGAACCTGCTGCCGGGTGACTTTGCGCAGGCCATTTTGGGGCAGAGCGCCACGCCCGAGGCGATTGCCTCGATCCGGCGCGACCTTGGTCTGGATCAGCCGTTCTTCGCCCGGTACTTCGTCTGGTTGGGCGACATGCTGCAAGGCGATCTGGGCGTCAGCTATGCGCAGTTGAACTTTCAGACCAATATGGGCGCGGCCGAGTTGAAGACGGTGGCGGACCAGATCGCGCCACGCTTTGCCAATACGATGTTCCTTGCCGGTGTGACGGCGGCGATTGCCGTGCCCTTTGCCGTGGGGCTGGGCGTGCTGGCGGCGCTGTATCGCAATTCGGTCTTTGACAAGGTGGCCAATATCTCGACCCTGACGTCGATTTCCTCGCCTGAGTTCTTCCTTGCCTATATCCTCGTGCTGTTTCTGGCGGTGCTGAACCCGCTCTTGCCGTCGATTGCGAATATCTACCAAGGCATCCCGTTCACCGACCGGCTGATCGCGACGCTGCTGCCCGCGCTGACACTGACCTTGGTCGTGACGGCGCATATGATGCGCATGACGCGCGCGGCGATCATCAACCTGCTGGCTTCCCCCTATATCGAGATGGCCCGGCTGAAAGGCGTCAAACCGCTGCGGATCATCACCCATCACGCGCTGCCCAACGCTTGGGCGCCGATCATCAACGTGATCGCGCTGAACCTCGCCTACTTGATTACCGGCGTGGTCGTGGTCGAGGTGGTGTTCAACTATCCCGGCATCGGGCAGTTGTTCGTCGATGCGGTCAAGAACCGCGATATCCCGGTGGTGCAGGCCTGCTGCCTGATCTTTGCCGGGGCGTATATCCTGCTGAACCTCGCCGCTGACATCCTGTCGATCCTGACCAACCCGCGTCTGAGGCACCCGAAATGAGCGTCTGGCTGAATATCGCGCTGGCGCTGGCGGTGGTCGCCGTTCTGGGCTGGGTGTTCCGGTTTGCGGGGCAGAAAGCGACCGGAAACAACCCCTATTTCCGCGACATGCCCTACGCGGTGGCCTTTGGCTTTGCGCTGGCGGTGGTGCTGATCCTTGCGGGCGTCTGGCTGTACTTCCAACCGGCGGCGAACGAGCAGGGCGTGCCTGCGCCATCCGTCATCTTCTGGCGCTGGGCGGTGCATTTCGTGGCGGGTTCCGCCGTGGCGGCGTTCTTGTTCCGTCTGGCGGGGCGGCATGTGGGCACCGGAGCGTCGCGCAAGCTGTTCCGGCAGATGCCCCTGACCGCCGCCTTTGGCATCTTGGTGGTGCTGATCTACGCCGTGTTGGCGATCTTCGCCGCCTTCATTGCGCCGCATGGGCAAGAGCAGGTGTTCGCGCAGGCCAATGTGGTGCCGGGGGGCAATCCGGCGCTGGGCGGCAACCCGGAGTTCCCCTTGGGCACCGATCAGATCGGGCGCGATATCCTGAGCCGTCTGATCTATGGCGCGCAGAACACCGTGGGGATCGCCTTTGCCACGACGGTTTTGGCGTTCCTGCTGGGCGGCACGCTGGGCTTTCTCGCGGCGGTGTTGCGCGGTTGGACGGACCAGATCCTGTCGCGCGGGGTGGATGTGCTGATGGCGATCCCCTCGCTGATCTTTTCGCTGTTGCTGATCACGGTGGCCTCGGCCTGGGTCACGGGGACGGGGCTGACGGTTGCGATGGTGGTGATCATCGCGGTGATCGATTCGACCCGCGTTTACCGACTGGCGCGTGCGGTGGGCATGAACATCGTCGTCATGGATTATATCGAGGCCGCCAAGCTGCGCGGCGAGGGGATGGGTTATCTGATCTTCAAGGAGATCCTGCCCAATGCCACCGCGCCCTTGCTGGCGGAATTCGGGCTGCGCTTTTGCTTTGTCTTCCTGACCATTTCCGCGCTGTCGTTCCTTGGGCTGGGCATCCAGCCGCCGCTGGCGGATTGGGGTACGATGGTCAAGGACCTGTCCGCCTTCATCAACTACGCCGCTTTCGCGCCGCAGATCGCAAGCGCGCCGTTGCTGGCGGCGGGGGCGATTGCACTGCTGACGGTGGCGGTGAACTTCGTCGTGGACTGGATGCTGCACCGGTCGTCCGGGTTGAAGGAGTGAGCCATGAGTGATCGCGCAACCTTGGTCGAGATGCGCGGCATCCATATGGAAGGCCGCAGCGACGAAACCTGGATGCCGATCATCAAGGGTGTCGACCTGACCCTGAAAAAGGGCGAGGTGCTGGGGCTCATCGGCGAGAGCGGCGCCGGGAAATCGACGTTGGGACTGGCGGCGATGGGCTTTACCCGCGACGGGGTGCGGATTTCGCAAGGCTCCGTTCACTTCGACGGGATCGACCTGCTGGCGGCGTCTGCCGAGCAAAAGCGCCAGCTTTTGGGCAAGCGCATCGCCTATGTGGCGCAATCCGCCGCGGCCAGCTTCAACCCTGCACACAAGCTGATCGACCAGCATTCCGAGGCACCGCTTGCGCATGGCGTCAGTGGCAAGTCCGAGGCCGAGCAGGACGGGATGGAGCTGTACCGCAAGCTGCGCCTGCCCAATCCCGACGAGATCGGCTTTCGCTATCCGCATCAGGTGTCCGGCGGGCAGTTGCAGCGCGCGATGACGGCGATGGCTATGTCCTGCCGCCCCGACCTGATCATCTTTGACGAACCGACCACGGCGCTGGACGTCACCACCCAGATCGAGGTTCTGGCCGCGATCCGCAACATCGTCGAGGAATTCGACACGGCGGCGATCTATATCACCCACGATCTGGCGGTGGTCGCGCAGATGGCCGACCGGATCAAGGTCTTGCTCAAAGGCGATGAGGTCGAAGAGGCCGAGACGCGGGAAATGCTCTCAAACCCGAAAGAGGACTACACCAAAAGCCTCTGGGCGGTGCGCGAATTCCAGCGCCCGGCCAAAGCGGCCCCGGCGGTGGATGCGGTTCCGGTTGTGTCCGTCCAAGGGATCACGGCAGCTTATGGCAAGATGGATGTTTTGAAGGACGTGTCCTTCGACATCCATGCCGGGCGGACGGTGGCGGTGGTGGGTGAAAGCGGATCGGGCAAGTCCACGACCGCGCGCTGCATCACCGGGCTTTTGCCGCCGCGCATCGGGGTGATCGAGTTCGACGGCAAGCCGCTGCCGCTGGATTACCGCAAGCGCACGCGGGACGAATTGCGTCAGGCGCAGATGATCTACCAGATGGCCGATACGGCGCTGAACCCGCGCCAGCGCATCCGCGACATCATCGGGCGGCCCGTTGAGTTCTACAGCGGTCTGAAAGGCCGCGCCAAGCGCGAGCGCGTGGATGAATTGCTCGAGCAGATCGAACTGCCCGCCGCGCAATTCGGCGACCGTCTGCCATCCGAGCTGTCCGGTGGGCAGAAGCAGCGCATCGGCATCGCCCGCGCACTGGCCGCCGAGCCGAAATTCATCATCTGCGATGAGGTGACAAGCGCGCTCGACCAATTGGTGGCCGAGGGTATCCTGCGGCTGCTGGCGCGCCTACAAGATGAGCTGGGGCTTTCCTATATGTTCATCACGCATGATCTGGCGACGGTGCGCTCCATCGCCGACGAGGTTGTCGTGATGAAAGAGGGCAAGGTGGTGGAACAAGGGCCCAAGGCCGAGATGTTCCAGCCGCCGCACCACCCGTATACCGATCTGCTGCTGTCGTCCGTGCCGGAAATGGACCCGGACTGGCTGACCAACCTGCTGGCCGAACGCGGTGTCGAGAATATCGGCGATGCCGCCAGCGCGCAGATGGATTGAGAGGTTGTGAGGGGCCATGCATGGCCCTTTACTGTAAAAGGAAATGGAATCGTCCCGGCCAACGGGACGGGACACGACAAGGGAGACTGACATGACACGCATTTCAAGACGTGGACTTCTGACCACCGGCGCGGCCGCTGGTGTGCTAGCCGCTTCGGGCATGCCGCTGCGGGCGCAAGCCAAGAAGGGTGGTCGCCTGCGCGCGGGCCTGTCCGGTGCGAACACCTCGGACAGCTGGGACAGCCGCACCCATTCCGACCTCTACATGATCGCCTGTGCGCAAGGTGCCGTGTTCGACAGCCTGACCGAGGTCGCCGCCGATGGCTCGCTCAAGGGCGAATTGGCCGAAAGCTGGGAAGCGTCCGCCGATGCCAAGACATGGACGTTCAACCTGCGTCAGGGTGTGACCTTCCACAATGGCAAGGCGTTCGGCGCGGAGGACGTCATCGAGAGCTTGCAGATGCACGTGGCCGAGGGCGCGAAATCTGCGGCCCAGCCGATTGTCGAAACCATCACCGAGATGAAGAAGATCACCGACCATCAGGTGCAGTTCACGCTGGCGGCGGGCAATGCGGACTTCCCCTATCTGCTGTCGGATTATCACATCCTGATGTTCCCGGCGGGCCAGATCGAAGAGGCCATCCAGAAGGGTATCGGCACCGGTCTGTATCAGGTCCAAAGCTTCGAACCCGGTGTGCGCATGGTCGCGACCCGCGTGCCCAGCCACTACAAGGGCGACAGCGCGGGCTATTTCGACGAGATCGAGTATATCGCGATCAACGACAACACCGCCCGGATGAACGCGCTGATGACCGGTCAGGTGGATACGATCAACCGGATCGACTTCAAGACCGAAAGCCTGCTGCGCGCCAACCCGATGATCCGCATTCAGGAAGTCACCGGCAACCAGCAGTATACCTTCCCGATGCTGACCAATGTCGCGCCGTTCGACGATGTGAACGTGCGCCGCGCGCTGAAATTCGCGATCAACCGTCAGGAAATGGTCGACAAGATCCTGCTGGGCCATGGCCGCGTCGGCAACGACACCCCGATCGGCCCCGCCAACCAGTATTTCGCCGCGGATATGGAGCAGACCACCTACGATCCGGACAAGGCGAAGTTCTATCTGAAAGAGGCCGGCATGACCTCGCTGGATATCGACCTGTCCGCGTCGAACGCGGCGTTCGAGGGCGCGGTGGATGCGGCACAGCTGTATCAGGCGTCGGCCAAGGCGGCGGGCATCAACATCAACCTCATTCAGGAACCGGCGGATGGCTACTGGTCGAACGTCTGGCTGAAGAAGCCGTTCTGCGCCTGCTACTGGTCGGGTCGTGCGACCGAGGACTGGATGTTCGCAACCGCCTACGAGGAAGGCGTGCCGTGGAACGACACGCAGTGGGGCCGCGAGGACTCCGAGCGCTTCCAGGACCTGCTGGTCATCGCGCGTGCCGAGCTCGACAGCGCCAAGCGCCGCGAGATGTATCACGAGATGCAGATGATCCTGAAGGACGACGGTGGCGTCGTGCTGCCGATGTTCGCCAACTACGTTCAGGCGGTCAACAACAAGGTCGCCAACCCCGAGAAGGTCGGCAACCTCTGGCAGATGGACAATGCCCGGATGGCCGAACGGTGGTGGATGGCGTAACCGTCAAACGCCCGAGACAGGAAAGCCCCGCCAATTGGCGGGGCTTTTTTGTCGGGCGGGGCAAGGCCTTTCGAAAGGCTTTCCGCACCGCGACTGAACATCTGCTCTTTGATTGACTACAAATTAATCTTCTTCAGTGCCGTGTGGTGGTTCTCCAAGGCTGCGAGAACACCCAACGCAAGTTGTTTCTTGAAAATTGGCTTGCGCAACGTTGCATCACATATGCTGCTGCGTTCAGACGACAGATCGTCTGCGCCTACATCGCTGGACAATAGGAGCACGGGCATCGAAGGAAACTGGTTTCTGAATGAGATGAGCGTATCTATCACTTCGGAAATGTCCGATGAAATACCCATGTCGACGATCACGAAATCCCATTCTTCAATGTTGCTGGCGACGCATTCTAGTATTTCGTCGAGGTCGTTTGAGTGGTGAACTTCGTGACCGAGTTCAGAACACGACTTTGCAATTGAAGCGGATATCGGAAGGTTGGGCAAGGCGGCTGCCACACGCATTGGTGCAACGACAATGCTCTTCGCGGCGTAACTGCGCCAGATTCTTTCAGACAAAGATGCAGGTTTCTCTGGTGTGGTCGCGGGCTGAGATACGATCGGCTCACCATCGTTACGAAAGTAAGCTATAAGTGCTGCGATTGCTATAATAGCAGTATGCGTAAACGTTGCATACAAAAAAGCCGAAAAGAGCGACGTTCCGAAAATCAGGCATACAATAAAAACCATCAAAGCGAAGGGCGCGCCGAGCACTGCTGCAATGATCGGAAGACCTCCGGATGACTCTCCCCGATCGCTTTCCTGAAGAGATTCCTGTTTTCTCACTTGATCGGTTGAGAGGTTTTCCCGGCTGTACTCTTTCCTTCGCAGGTTCATGCGCAGGCTCCTGTGCATTGATGTTGCCGTTGCAAATCCGCCGATAAAGTGGACCCACTACCCTTTGGCTGTGTCGATTTCCGGGAACACTTACAACTTGCGACCGAGATCGCTCAGCAAGGCTGAGCGCGGCTGCACCGACTACCACCGTACTCCACCGCTTCCGCGTGACGCGTATCGTGACAATCTAAGAGGCACAACCGCCCGTACTTAATCTATAGTAATTTTTGCCTTGATGATCTCTACTATAGGCAGAATTTCGCTGCCAAATAGACGTTTGATAAGGTAAGCTGCACTGAAACCGGCTCGCTTCAGTGACCCGGAGCGTCGCCGCACGCCATCCATCATGGCGTGCTGACCGGGTTTAGCTCGACTGGATCTGCGTCACCGCAAAAATACAAGTCAGATCCGCAGCGTTTGGCGCTACTACGTTATCAAGCATAGCTGATTCCTGCAAAATATGCAACAAAAGCGGTTATTTATCAAAGGATACTCTGACCCGTGGCCGCCCAATCCTTGGCGAATTGGTCCAGACCCTTGTCGGTCAATACATGACTGGCCAGCCCCTTGATCACACCCGGCGGGATCGTCGCGACATCGGCCCCGGCCATCGCCGCGTCCTTGACGTGGTTCGGCGTGCGCACCGACGCCGCCAGAATCTGTGTCTCGAACCCGTAATTGTCGTAGATCGCCCGGATATCCGCGATCAACTCCATCCCGTCGATGTTCAGGTCGTCCAGACGCCCGATGAAGGGCGAAATGTAGGTCGCGCCCGCCTTTGCGGCGAGCAGCGCCTGATTGGCGCTGAAACACAGCGTCACATTGGTCTTGATGCCTTTCGACGTGAAGTGGCGGCAGGCCTTCAGCCCGTCCAGCGTCAACGGCAGCTTGATCACCACGTTGTCGGCGATCTGCGCCAGATGCTCGCCCTCGGCGACCATGCCATCGTACGCCATCGCGGCGACCTCGGCGGAGACCGGCCCGTCGACCAGCGCGCAAATCTCGGCGATGACCTCTTTGAAATCGCGGCCCGATTTGGCGATCAGCGAGGGGTTGGTCGTGACCCCGTCGAGCAGACCGTAATCGTTCAGCTCCTTGATATCGGCGATGATGGCGGTGTCGACGAAGAATTTCATGCGGAGTCTCCCTTGGCTGGTGTCGCGCAGGTGATAGCGCTCACGGCAACTTCTAACAATAGAAAATCACAAAATCACATGATTGACGGGATAAATGTGATGTGAGATGAGACCAGCGGAGGATGTGGGATGAAGCGCGAAGACCGGCAACAGGCGATCATGGACCTGCTCGTGGCGCAGGGGGCGGTGGATCTGGACGATCTCGCCAGCCGCTTTGCCGTGTCGCGCATGACCATTCACCGCGATCTGGACGATCTGGAAACCGCCGGTCTGCTGCGCAAGATCCGGGGCGGGGCGACGATCGAGGCCGGCACGCGTTTTGAATCCGATTTCCGCTATCGGGAACGGCAGGGCGGAACGGCCAAGGCACGCATGGCGCAGACCGCGCTCGACCTGATCGAGCCGGGTATGACCGTGCTGATCAATGACGGCTCGACCGCCGCCGCCCTCGGGCGCGCGCTTGTGGCGAAACGGCCGCTGACCGTTATCACCAACAATGCGGCCATCCTCGTCGCGCTGCGCGATGAGGCGGGCATCACCCTGATCGCCTTGGGCGGTGTCTACTCGCCCAAATACAACGCCTATTTCGGCAGGCTGACCGAGGATGCGCTGGCCAATCTGCGCGCCGATCTGGTGTTCATCTCGACCCCGGCGCTGGCCGATGGCGCCGCCTTCCACCCCGAGGAAAGCGTCATCGCCACGAAACGCGCCATGATGCGCGCGGGCGGGCAGGTCTGGCTGATGGTGAACCACGCGCGCTTTGGCCACAGCGCCCTGCACAAACTGGCCAATCTGTCGGCCTTTGACGGCCTCATCACCGATACCGCGCCCGAGGGGTTTGACCCGGACGGGCTGCCCCTGCTCACCCCCAAGGAGGACTGCGCATGACCCAGCCCCGTTTCTGGATCGGCACAAGCTGGAAGATGAACAAGACGCTGGCCGAGGCGCAGGTCTTTGCCAACGGTCTCGCCGCTGCCGACGACACGCGCGACCCGGCGATCCAGCGGTTCGTGATCCCCTCCTTCACCAATATCCGCGAGGTCAAACAGATCCTCGCCGAGACCTCCGTCAAGGTCGGCGCGCAGAACATGCATTGGGCCGATCAGGGCGCATGGACGGGCGAGGTCTCGCCCCTCATGCTGGTCGATTGCGGCATGGATATCGTTGAACTCGGCCATTCCGAACGGCGCGCGCACTTTGGCGAGACCGATGAGACCGTGGGGCAAAAGGTCGAGGCCGCCGTGCGTCACGGCTTGATCCCGCTGATCTGCATTGGCGAGACGCTGGCGGAACGCGAGGCGGGTCGCGCCCAAGAGGTGCTGGAAACGCAGGTGCGCGGCGCGCTCGGCAAGCTGACCGGCGACCAGTTGGCCGCGCCGATCCTGCTGGCCTATGAGCCGGTCTGGGCCATCGGCGAAAACGGCATCCCCGCGACCTCGGACTATGCCGATGCGCGGCAAGCCGAGATCATCGCCGTGTCGCAGGCCGTCACCGGGCGGCCTCTGCCCTGCCTCTATGGCGGGTCGGTCAATCCCGGCAATTGCGAAGAGTTGATCCAATGCCCGCATATCGACGGGCTGTTCATCGGGCGCAGCGCCTGGGCGGTCGAGGGGTATCTCGACATTCTCGCCAAGTGCGCGGCCATCATCGGAAAGGACTGAACCATGAAGATTGCAGTTGCAGGCGACAGCGCGGGCGAAGCTCTGGCGGAGATCATCGCAGAGCATCTGGGTGGCAAGGACGGGTACGAGGTCAGTCTCGTCTCCCGCCGTCCCGACGGCGAAGCGGACCCGTTCTATGCCAATCTCAGCGACCGCGTGGCCAGTGCCGTGATCGACGGCACCTATGACAAGGCGATCCTGATTTGCGGCACCGGCATCGGTGTGCAGATGGCCGCCAACAAGGTCCCTGGCATCCGCGCGGCGCAATGCCACGACACCTATTCGGCGGGCAAGGCCACGACCTCGAACAATGCGCAAATCATCACCATGGGCGCGCGCGTGATCGGGTCGGAACTGGCCAAGGACATCGTCGATGCCTTCCTTGCGCCCAGCTTTGACGAAAATGGCCGCTCGGCGGGCAATGTAAATGCCATCAATGCGGTTGATGCCAAGTACTCGGCTTCCTAAATGTGGTAAAGGTTAGCTTAGGTTAACCCAAGTGACGGCGGGCCTCTCTCCTCCCGGGTCCGCCGTCCTTAAACCCCCTCAGTCCAACAGCGCCCGCGCGGTGGCCTCGTCGGTGATCAGGCCGGACAGGCGTCCGCTGCGCAACAGCGCGCGAATGGCCGTGACCTTGCCCGGCCCGCCTGCCAGCGCAAAGATCCGGTGATCGGTGCCATTGCCAAAGGACACGGCCAAGGTGCGCGAGGTCAGCGTGGTTTCCAGCGCCTGCCCCTCCGCGTCGAAGAAATGCCCCAGCATCTCGCCCACCGCCCCGGCGGCGCGGATCTGCTCGATCTCGGCCCGCTCGATCATGCCAGAGGTCACAAGCTGCGTGTCCGGCTCGACCGTGCCGATGCCGACGATCTTCAGCGGCGCGGTTTCGGCCATGTCAAAGACCTCGCGCACGCCATTCTGGGACAGCAGCACGGCGCGGTCCTCGGTCGTGTTGGCGAAAAAGGGGACGGGCATGACATAGGCCTGCGCCCCGGTCTTTTCGGCGATCAGGTGCATCACGTCATGCGGGTTGGCCGAAAAGTTCCGCGTCAGCCCCCCCAGCAGCGAGACGAAGCGCAACCCCTCGGTGTGCATATGCGGCAGCTGCCGCACCGCCCCGGCCAGCGTGCGCCCGTGGCCGATGCCGATAGTTGCCGCCTCGCCCGCCTCCAGCCATCGCCGCAGCCAGTTCGCCCCGGCCAGCGACAGGGTGCGGATCGGCAGGCCATCCTCGCCCAGATCGGGGGCGACCTCGCAACTGTCCAGCCCGTAGCGGTCGCAAATGGCGGCTTCCAGCTCGATGCATTCGACGATCTCGCCGTCGATGCTGACTTTGACGGCCCCTTCGGCGACGGCGCGGGCGATCAGGCGGTGGGCCTTGACCGACGGCACGCCCAGCTTCTTCGCCACCTTGGCTTGGGTCATGCCGCCGACATAGTGCAGCCAGGCCGCGCGAATGGACAGGCTGTGATCGGTATCCGCCTTTGCCATGGTCATTCCCTCCGAAAGCGGGTTCTGGCCCGTCTGGTTTCTTGGCCCTTACTGGGCGTCTCGCATGATCTGTCGCAGATCGTCGGGCGTCAACGGCACGGGGTTGGCCTTCATCGACGAGGACGTTGCGGCCATTTCTGCTGCCTCGTTCCGATGCTGTTCGGTGATGCCTTGGGCGGTCAGGCCGGGCAATCCGGCCGCGCGGGACCAGTCGTGCAAGGGCGTGTCCCCGAGCGCGTCGGTAATCCATTGGTCGATGCGTCCGATGCGGTCGGGATCGGCCCCGCGCGCGGCGTTCATCGCCAGCCCATGCGGCAGCAGCGCGCCGCAGATCGCGCCATGATTGGCACCTGACAGCCCGCCCAAAGGCCCGGCCAGCCCGTGGATCACGCCCAGCCCGGCATTGGCCAAGGCAATGCCGCCGCACAGGCTGACCCATGCCATCGAGTCGCGCGCGTCCGGGTCTTCGCCCGCCATCAGGGTGCGCAGGGCTTTCAGGCCGCGCGGAATGGCATCGGCGCAAAGCGCATCGGTCAGGGGGTTGGCGCGGGTGCACAGGTACGGCTCGATCACCTGCGTGATCGCGTCGAGGCCAGAGGCCAGCGTCACGGCGCGCGGGCAGTGATCGGTCAAAGACGGGTCGATGATGGCAAGATGCGGCAGCATCCGGTTGTCGCGGAGCGAGACCTTGCGTTGCGCCTCGGGGACGGAGATGACCGCGTTTTTGGTAACCTCGGCACCGGTCCCGGCGGTGCTGGGCAGGGCCACGAATTTCAAGGGCGGCACGTCGAGGGGCAGGCCTTTGCCCACCACCTCCAGATGGTCCATCATCGGGCGATGGGCGGGGGTCAGGGCGGCGATGGCCTTGCCCGCGTCGATCGCCGCGCCCCCGCCAAGCGCCACCACGACCTGCGCGCCGGCGTCACGGGCGAGCGCGACACCGGCGCTGATCTGGGCGATGTCGGGCTCGCCATCGGTGGGATTGACCGTGACGGTCGCGCCCTCGGCGGTCAGGGCCGCGTGCAGCCAGTCGGCGCGGGACGTGTTCGCCCCCGTCACCAGCAGGATGCGTTTGCCCATGGCGAGGATGTCGGGAACCGCCCGCGCGGCCTCTCCCCGGCCGAAACGGATGGTCTGGGCGGTGGCAAAGGCGAACGCGGGCGTCATGGATCAGACCTCGATCTTGGCGACCATCAGCACCGCGTCGGCGGCCTCGGCCCCCTTCTTGACGAAGTGGTCGCGGTAGAAGGTGATGTGCTCTTCGGTCGGCTGGAAGTGGTGCGGCGTGAGCGAGACGGAATAGGTCGGCACGCCGGTCTCCATCTGCGCCTGCATCAGGCCGTCGACGACGGCGGAGGCCACGAAATCATGGCGGTAGATGCCACCGTCGACGACCAGCGCGCAGCAGACCACCGCGTCATACTTGCCGGATGCGCCCAGCTTTTTCGCCAGCAGGGGCATCTCGAACGCGCCGGGCACGTCGATGGCGGTGATCTGGTGGGGTGTCCCGCTTTCTTTCATGCGGGTTTCGAAGCCGGTCAAAGCCTGATCGACGATCTCGGCATGCCAGCGGGCCTTGATGAAGGCGATGTTCAGTGTTTCGGTCATGGAACCATCCTTTGCGTTTGCTCAAGTGGTCCCAAGGCGCAGCCCAACCGACGCGCTTGCGCACGTTGGCTGGTTCTCTTCCATCCGGACTTTAACCGTCGGCCCCGGAATTTCACCGGATCTGCTGACCCTGCCGAAACAGGCGCTCGCGGGCTATCACCGTCGGTGGGGAATTTCACCCCGCCCTGAGAACGTCGCAAGATGTGACCTGCAACGCCTCGAATGGCAAGCGGGTTTGCGACAGGTTTCGGCAATGCGCGACCCCGTCCCGGGCTTGACCCGGGACCTCCACCTTGGCTCCGGCCCAGAGGCCCCGGGTCAAGCCCGGGGCGCGCGGCGCAGACCTCACACATTCAGGTCTTCCGCGCCGCTGTCGATATGCGGCGCCCAGAAGGCGATGCTTTCGGCGATTTGCGGGATCACCTGCCGGTCGTTCGGTTCGCGCTCCTTGAAGGAGAGTTCGAGGCAGATCTCGTTGTCCTTAGCCCCGCCCTCGGCCAGCGCCGTCAACAAGGGTTGCGGCTGGATCGCGCCCTTGGCGTTGAACTCGGCGGTAAAGGGGCGGTGGCCGGATTTGTCCATCATCGACTGCTTGATGTGGATGATGGGCGAGACCTTGGGCACCGCACGCGCCCAGGCATAGGGATCGGTGTCGTCGGGGTTGGGGCTGGTGACGTCACCGTGGTCGATATCGGCCATCATCCACATCGGCACGGCCATGTTGGCCGCGGTCAGGCGGTCTTGCAGCTTGAGGCATTCGGCGATGGTTTCGCCAAACTCGCGGCCCACGGACATCGGCTCCCAATAGACATAGTCCAGGCCGGCGCGTTGCGCGTGCTCGGCCACCTCGGCCCAGCAGTCGATGGCGATCTGGATCAGCTCTTCGCGGCGTTGCGCGTCGTCGTAATCGCGATAGGTGAAGATCGCGAACTGCGTGCCGACCGACCGACCGCCAAGATCGCCGATGATGTCGGCGAAGGTCTTGAACCAATCGACGTAGTAGCGCCGCACGTCGCGGTCCGGGTGGCCAAAGTGGTTCAGCCGCCCGTAAGGCCCGGTCATGCCAGAGGTCACGCGCACGCCCGTCCGCTGGCAGGCGCGGTCCATTTCCCGCGTGAGGCGGCGGATCACCGGCGCAGGCCAGCTTGGGTTGATGAACTCATGCGTCAGTTGCAGGTCGCGGATGCGCAGATCGCGCGCCGTCGTTTCGATCAGGTCGGACGGTTCGGCAAAGCGGTTGACCAGCGGGTTGGTGTTCAGGCTCAGCGTCAGGGGCATTTACGCGGCCTCCGCAAAGGCGTCGAACCATTGGGTGAAGGCCTGTTGTTCGGCCTCGGTCAGGTGCAGGCGATGTTTCGTCCGCCGCCACAGGATATCCTCGGCGGTCTGCGCCCATTCGTGTTTGACCAGATAGGCCACCTCGGCCTCGTAGAGCTGCCCGCCGAAGTGACGCCCCAAACCGTCGAGCGAGGTCGCCTCGCCAACGATCTGCGCGATCCGCGTGCCGTAGAGCCGCCCGTAATGCTGGCGCAGGGCGCGGGGCATCCACGGGTAGTCGCGCTTCATCGTGTTGCGGAAGGCCTCGTAATCCGCGTCTGCCATGTCGCCACCGGGCAGGGGGGCGGTTTCCGTCCAGTCGCCGCGCATCTGCGGGAAGATGTGCGCGATCTTGTGCAGGCCACGCTCTGCCAACTCGCGGAAGGTGGTGATCTTGCCGCCGAAGATGTTCAGCAAGGGCGCGCCGCCGGTCTCATCAAGGTCGAAGACATAGTCGCGCGTCACCGCCGAGGGGTTGCCCTGCCCGTCGTCGAACAAAGGCCGCACGCCGGAAAAGCTGGTGACGACATCGGCGCGGGTCAGCTCCTCTTTGAAATAGCGGTTCACGGCGTCCAGCAGGTACTGGATTTCGCCCTCGTCCGCCGTCACATCCTCGGCCCGGCCATCATAGGCGATGTCGGTGGTGCCGATCAGCGCCTTGTCCCGCTCATAGGGGTTGATGAAGATCACCCGTTTGTCGTGGTTCTGCACCAGATAGGCTTGTTCGCCCTTCCAGAACTTCGGGACGATGATGTGGCTGCCCTTGACCAGACGCACGCTACGGGCAGAGTTCGATCCGGCCACGCGGGTCAGCACATCGGTCACCCAAGGGCCCGCGGCATTGACCAGCAGCTTGGCCTGAAACTCCTGCGTCTCGCCGGTCAGCGTGTTGGTCGTCGTCACGCGCCACGCGCCGTTTTCACGGCGGGCGCTGGTGCAGGGCGACCGGGTCAGCACGACCGCGCCGCGTTCGGCGGCATCGACGGCGTTTAGAATGACCAGACGGGCGTCATCGACCCAGCAATCGGAATATTCAAACCCGCGCGTGTACTGATCCTTGATCGGCGCGCCCTCGGGATCGCGGGTCAGGTTCAGGGTGCGCGTGCCGGGCAGTTTCTTGCGCCCGCCCAGATGGTCATACAGGAACAGCCCTAGACGGACGAGCCAAGCGGGCCGGTCCTGCGGACTGTGCGGCAGGACAAAGCGCATCGGCCAGATGATGTGCGGCGCGGCGTTCATCAGGACTTCGCGTTCGATCAGCGCCTCGCGCACCAGCCGGAATTCGTAATATTCGAGATAGCGCAAGCCGCCATGCACCAGCTTGCCCGACCGGGACGAGGTGCCCTCGGCCAGATCGTCCTTTTCGCACAGGACCACGGACAGGCCTCGCCCGGCGGCGTCGCGTGCGATGCCCGCGCCGTTGATGCCGCCGCCGATCACGAAGAGGTCGACCTTGGGGATATCCGTCATTGCTCAGGCTCCTTTTGCGGCGCGCAGGGTGGCCCAAGTGGGGGCCAGCGCCTGCCGCGCATCGCGATATGCGGTGAAGAGATCGTCATAGGTGGGGACAAGGCCCGGATCGGGCGATTCGGCCTGCCCCAGAAGGGGGGTGGTCCACTCCGCGATGCAGGCGTCCATATCGGGATAAGCGCCAATGGCGACGGCGGCCATCATGGCGCACCCGGCGGCACCGGCTTCTTCGCGGGCGCTGACGCGCACGGGGGTGTTCAGCGCGGCGGCCAAGACACGGCGCAGCGCAGGGGAACGGGCCGCGCCGCCGGTCAGGCGCAGTTCGTTGGGCATGTCGCCCATCGCGGCATAGCAATCGCGGGCGGCCATCCCCAGCCCCTCGATCACGGCGCGCAGGATATCGGCAAAGCGGTGGGTGCTGTTCAGCCCGATCAGGCTGGCGCGGGCATCGGCGCGCACGAAGGGGCCGCGCTCACCCGCTTCGGATATATAGGGGTGATAGACCAGCGCGCCGGGTTTCGACTGCGCCATCCATTGGTCGATGCGGGCGACCATGTCGGCATGGCTGGGCCTGTGGCCGAACTCGGCCACCAGATCGGCGGCCATGTCCAGCGCCCAGTCGATGTTCAGCGTCGCGGCCATGTTGGTCTGGACCTGCGTCACCAGATCGGGGACGGGCAGACAGATGACATATCCGGTGCCCTCGGCGTTCAGATGCACATCGGTGGCGCGCACCGCGCGCATATGCACGCCGGTCGAGCCGATGGTGGAACAGGCGGCCCCCGCGTCGCCGGTATGCACGCCCGCGCCCAAAGCGGTCATGACCATGTCGACATAGCCGAGGCTGACGGGTGTCCCGGCCAGCAGGCCGGTTTGTGCGGCGGCGTCGGGTGTCAGCGGGTGCGTGACCTGTGTGCCCTCCAGGATCGGCGGCAGCAGGGAGCGACGATGGGACAGGCCCAGCGCCTCGATCACCGTGTCGGAGTAATCCCGATTGCGGAAATCGCCAAAGGTAAAGGACGCCTCCGAGGGGTCGGTGGCACGCACTCCCGTCAGGTTCAGGTAGAGCCAGTCCTTGCAATGCAAGGCCACCTCGGCCCGGTCGAGCAGGTCCGGGACATGCGCCTCCATATGCGCCATCTGGCTGCCCATCTGGCACGTGTTCAGCCCGGTGCCCGTCGCCTCGAACCGGGCGCGGTTCATCGGGCCATCGGCCAGCCGTTGCACCGTCGGCGCGGCGCGCGCATCCAGCCACAGCCACGCGTCGGAGGCGGGACGGTTTCCCGCGCCGACCAGCCATGTGCCGTCGCCTTGCCCGGTCACCGCGACGGCGGCACAGCGCGCGGCCAGCCCGTCGATACGGTCCCCCAAGCCGCGCAGCGCCTCGGCGCAATCGGCCCATGTGCGGTCAAGCGATTGTGTCGCCGACCCGTCCGCGCCCATGGTATAG
This sequence comes from Tropicibacter alexandrii, assembly GCF_003667315.2. Classification (GTDB taxonomy): domain Bacteria; phylum Pseudomonadota; class Alphaproteobacteria; order Rhodobacterales; family Rhodobacteraceae; genus Tropicibacter; species Tropicibacter alexandrii. The sequence continues at coordinate 175,991 of NZ_RCTZ02000004.1, forward strand.
GCGTTGCGAACGGCGGACGTCCCCAGCTGCGTGCCGCGCAGGTCAAAGGCCACGGCCTTGATCACCGACGTGCCGGCATCGATGCCGATGATGATGTCGCGTTGTGCGTTCACGCGGTCCTCCCTCTGGGTTCCTGTGTCAGTCGCGCCTCTTATCTTCTTGAAATAAAGCGGCTTTCCAAGGGCTGCATCTTTGCAGCATGCGCGATCCGAAACACGGGACCCATTCAATCCCTCGCCAGAGGTGTAGCACAAAATTTTTCAGTGTGTGAATTTTTTTGCAGACAGTGAGAAATTTTTCACCTATGGTCCGGCCAACACGTCGCACATTTGGGCGGCTGAAACGCGGTTTCGACAGGCCCGATCGGGAGAATCGGCACGGGACCAAAACGGGAGGAGCAGCGCGCCACGGCTTGGCGCGGATGGGTTTCCCGCATCTGAGACATGGGTCCAACGGGCCCGCGAGAGGGGAAAGACCGATGGCCATGACCGACGCCCGCACATCGAAGAAGCCCGGCAAAAGCCGCGCGGGTCTGTATGCCGCCGGGGTCGCGCTGCTGGTGTTGGCCGGGATCGTCGTGGATACGACCGTGGTCGTGATCGGGTCCGAACAGGACGCGCGGCAGCAGGCCTTTGACCCGGATCGCTATGGCGCGGCGGAATTCCCGCGCATCCGCGACACTGTGATGGAGCGCGCCCCCGATGCCGTGACGCTGGCGCAGGCGCTGGCCGCGGACAAGAAGGGCGCGGTTGCCGACTATGCGACGGCGGGCACCTTTCCGGTCTTTCCGGTGACCGTCACCGGCGTCGTCGGCGACGGCAAATCCGGCATCTATGACGTGCAGGTGGACGGGCTGGAGGGCGTGAAGGTCCGCGTTCAGACCGGCCCCGCGATCAACGGGACCGAGCTGCGCGACATTCCCGGCGATATCGCCTTTGGCCAGTTCAAGAACCAGATCGAGTATCAGGACGCGGGCGCAGGCATCAACCGCGCCATGTCCGCCGAGGCTCTGGCCGGGCTGGACCGCGACGCGCTGCCCGGCAAGACGATCACCGTCACCGGCGCATTCACCATGATCAACCCCAAGAACTGGCTGATTACCCCGGTTGCGCTGGAGGTGCAGTGATGGCCGTGGATGAGGTCGTTCTGGCGGCGCGCAACGTGGCCAAGTCCTTTGGCGCGGTGCATGCGCTGAAAGGCGTGAATTTCGACGTGCATCGCGGGCAGGTCACAACCCTGTTCGGTGAAAACGGCGCGGGCAAGTCGACCTTGATGAAGATCCTGTCCGGCGTGCATCTGCCAACCTCGGGCGAGTTGATCCTTGATGGCAAGCCGGTCGAGATCAACTCCACCGTCGAGGCGCGCGAGTTGGGGATTTCGATCATCCATCAGGAACTGTCGCTCGCCCCGAATATGAACGTGCGCGACAATATCTTCATGGGGCGCGAGATCATGGGCCCCTTCGGCGTGAACTATGCCGAGGAAGAACGTCAGGCGCGCGCCTTGATGCGCGAGTTGGAAGAGGACATCGACCCGCTGACCCCGGTCGAGGATCTGCGTCTGGGTCAGCAGCAGATCGTGGAAATCGCCCGCGCGCTGTCGGTCAATTCGCGGATCCTGATCATGGACGAGCCGACCAGCGCGCTGTCCGCGTCCGAGGTCGAGGTGCTGTTCAAGGTCATCCACGACCTGAAGGCCAAGGGCGTCAGCATCGTCTATATCTCTCACCACCTCGAAGAGGCGCTGACGATCACCGATCACGCCGTGGTGCTGCGCGATGGTGTCATGACCGCCTACGCGCCGCGCGCCGAGATCGACCTGGAATGGATCGTGCGCAACATGGTGGGTGAGAATTTCGACTTGGGCAGCCCGCCTGCCACGACCTATGGCGCGCCCGCGCTGGAGCTGCGCGGCCTGTCCGTGGCCTCCCATACCGGCACGGGTTTGGCCGTGGACAAGCTGGACCTGACCGTGCGCAAGGGCGAGATCGTCTGCATCTACGGTCTGATGGGCGCGGGTCGCACAGAGATGATGGAAACCGTCGCCGGTCGATTGAAGCCCGTCGCGGGCGAGGTCCTGCTGAACGGTGAAAGCGTGCTGGGCCTGTCCATCGCCCAGCGCATCGAGACCGGTCTGGTGCTGGTGCCAGAGGACCGTCAGCGCGACGGCCTTGTCCAGACCATGACCGTGGGCCGCAACCTGTCGCTGTCCTCGATCAACCGATTTACCAAGGGCCTGTTCACCAACACCCGCGAGGAACGTCGCATCATCGACGAATCGATCAAGGAGGTGACGGTCAAGACCGATGGCCCGGGCGCGCCCATCGGCTCGCTGTCGGGGGGCAACCAGCAAAAGGTCGTCATCGGCAAGATGCTGGTCACGCATCCGGACGTGATCCTGCTGGATGAACCCAGCCGAGGCATCGATATCGGCGCGAAGGCCGAGGTCTTCCGCATTCTGGCCGAGCACGCAAAGCAGGGGATGGCCGTGGTCTATTCGACCTCGGAAGTGGGCGAATGCCTGTCCATCGCCCACCGCATCATCGTCATGCGCCGCGGCCGCATCGCCGCCGAGTTCACGCATGACACCACCAAAGAAGCGATCATGGCCGCCTCGGGCGAGAGCCTGGTTGCCTGACCGAACCGGAGACACGCACATGTCGGACACAACCGCAGGCAACAGCGCCAAGAAAAAAGGCGGCTTCAACGTCGTTCAGCTGCTGCTGGAAGGCCGCGCCTTTTTCGCGCTGATCGCCATCATCCTCGTGTTTTCCTACCTGTCGCCGAACTACGCGACGGTGTCGAACTTCCTCATCATGGCGAACCACGTGGCGATCTTTGGCCTGTTGGCGCTGGGCATGATGCTGGTGATCCTGAATGGCGGGATCGACCTGTCGGTGGGGTCGGTTCTGGGCCTGACCGGTGTATTCGCAGGCTTCCTGATGCAAGGGATCGAGATCGAGGCCATGGGCGTGATCCTGTACCCGCCAGTCTGGGCCGTGGTGGTGCTGACGCTGGCGCTCGGTGCCTTCGTGGGCTTTTGCAACGGCATCCTCGTGGCGTGGTTCAAGGTGCCTGCCTTTGTTGCAACGCTCGGCTCGCTTTATGTGGCGCGCGGTGTGGCGCTGCTGATGACCAACGGGCTGACCTACAACAACCTCGCCGGTCGTCCCGAACTGGGCAATACCGGCTTTGACTGGCTGGGCTTCAACCGCATCGGCGGCGTGCCGGTGGGGGTGATCGTGCTGGCCGTGGTCGCCATTGCCGCTGGCCTGCTGCTGTCGCGCACCGCCTTTGGCCGCTGGCTGTATTCCTCGGGCGGGAACGCGCGCGCGGCGGAGCTGTCCGGCGTGCCGGTCAAGCGGGTGCAGATCACCGTCTACATGCTGTCGGGCATGTGCGCCGCCATCGCGGGGCTGGTCCTGTCCTCGCAGCTGACCTCGGCCGGCCCGACCGCGGGCACCACCTATGAACTGACGGCCATCGCGGCGGTCGTCGTCGGTGGGGCCAGCCTGATGGGCGGGCGCGGCACCGTGCGCGGCACGCTGCTGGGCGCCTTCGTCATCGGCTTCCTGAGCGACGGCCTCGTGATCATCGGCGTGTCGTCCTACTGGCAAACCGTCTTTACCGGCGCGGTCATCGTGCTCGCCGTGATGCTGAACTCCATCCAGTACGGGGGCAAGGCCCGCAAGGGCTGACCCCGCGCTGACCCGATCCACGCGCACCAAAGGGGAGAGGAGCCCCGCGCACCCCGGCCTTGCAAGGCCATCCAACACCCAAAGGGAGATTACCGAAATGATGAAACTGACCAAGCGCACCCTGCTGGCCGCCGTCGCCACCCTGCCGCTGATGGCGGGCTCGGCCTGGGCCGAGGGCCTGATCTCGATCATCGTGAACGACCCGGCGAACCCCTACTGGTTCACCGAAGGCGAAGTCGCCAAGGCCACCGCCGAGGAACTGGGCTATGAGGCCACCGTCGCCGCGCACAAGGGCGACACCAACACCGAATCCAACCTCGTCGACGCGGCGATCACCAACGGTGCCAAGGCGATCATCCTCGACCCCGCAAACGCAGACGGCTCTGTCGGCGTGGTCCGCAAGGCATCCGAGGCGGGTATCCCCGTCTTCCTCGTGAACGCGGAAATCAACGAGGCAGGCATCGCCATCGGCCAGCTGGTGTCGAACAACGCCCAAGGCGCGGCTCTGGGTGCGATCGCATGGCAGGAAGCGGTGGGTGACAGCGCCAAATATGTCGAATTCTTCGGCAACCCGGCGGACAACAACGCCGCCACCCGCTCGAACGGCTACAACACCGTGCTGAGCCAGTACCCCGATCTGGAAAAGGTCGCGCAGGAAGTCGCCAACTGGGACCGCACCCAAGGCTACAACAAGATGCAGTCGATCATTCAGGCGAACCCGGAAATCGACGCCGTGATCTCGGGCAACGATGAAATGGCGCTGGGTGCGATTGCCGCGCTGAAAGAGGCCGGCAAGCTCGAAGGCACCATCGTCGGCGGTTTCGACGGCTCGCCCGATGCGGTCGAAGCCGTGAAAGCGGGCGAGATGGCCTATACCGTGCTGCAGCCGGTCGCGATCTTCTCGGAAGAGGCCGTGCGTCAGGCCGATCACTACATCAAGAACGGCTCGCCGATGGTTGCCGAGGAAAAGCAGCTGTTCGACTGCCTGCTGATCACCCCGGAAAACGTCGCGAACTACACCGCGCCGTTCGTCCTGTCCGAGTAATCCTCCTTTTACCGGCAGACTTTGAGGGCGTCGCTTCGTGCGGCGCCCTTTCCTTTTGGGTGGTTTCGTGCCATTTGAAACACATGAAACTTGGGGTTCCAACAGATCAAGCGCGGCACGGCGCGCGAATTACCAACCCGGCCTGAACCGCCGGGCCGGGAAAGCTTTTTTCTGTTTTCAGCGTGCTGAACGGCACGAACCCAAGGGAAAATCTAATGTCTTCCAAACCTATGCTGCACATGTTGTGCGGTAAGATCGCTGCGGGAAAATCCACCCTCGCCGCCACGCTGTCCGCGCCAGACGATGCCATCCTGATCGCCGAGGATCGCTGGCTGGCCGCATTGTTCGGGGATCAAATGCAGACCGGTCAAGACTATGTCCGCTTTTCCGGGCAACTTCGTACCGTGATCGGACTGCATGTTACCGACCTGCTTCGGTCGGGTTTGACCGTGGTGATGGATTTTCCGGCCAACACGGTCGACCAGCGCGCGTGGCTGCGCGAGGTGGCCGATACGGCCGGTGCCGCGCATCTGGTCCATGTGCTGGACGTGCCTGACGCCGTCTGTCTGAAGCGGCTGAAGGCGCGGAACGCGCGTGGCGACCATCCCTTTGCCGTGACCGAGGCGCAGTTTCACCGTTTTTCGGCGCATTTCGTTTGGCCCACCGCCGAAGAGGGATTGAGCATCGTCACGGTGTCATAGGCTGTCAAAGCGCAAGGTGACGGGCATCCCGGTCAGGGCGTCACGCAGCTTGGGCAGGGCGTCGGCGGGGGCTTGCACGGTGGTGGTCAGGTCTTGGTCCACGTCGATCTGCACTGCAATGCCCAGCGTATCGGCCACGGCCTCGACCGCCCAGCGGGTCGCCTGCACGCGCAAGGTCGGCTTGAAGATCTTGCCGATCGGGGTCAGCGGCATCGCGTCGAGCAGGCCGATGCGTTTGGGCAGGGCCACCGGGTCTTCGATGCGCGGGCGCAGCCACGCGATCAACGCGCCCTCGTCGAGGGTCCAGCCGTCGCGGGTGGTGACGAAGGCCACCGGCAACTCGCCCGCATAGGCGTCGGGCATTCCTACGGCGGCGGCGTCGATGATCCGGGGATGCGCCAGCAGGGCGTCCTCGATCATCTGGGGGTCGATATTGTGAGCGCCCCGGATGATGACGTCCTTCTTGCGACCGGTGATGAACAGGCGGCCTTCGGCGTCCAACCGTCCGAGATCGCCAGAGACCAGCCAGCCGCCCTGCAGAAACGTGCCTGCATTGCGCGCGGGGTCGGAATACCCATCCGCGATGTTCGGGCCACGCGCGGCGATGATGCCGGTTTCGCCGGTGGGACGGGGTTTCGCGGGGTCGGCCTCGCCCTCTGTCTCACCAAGGATCGCGATTTCCGTGAACGGAAGGCGCAGCCCGCAGGACAGCGGCATACGCGGGCCATGCACTGGCTCGACCGCCATGCACCCGGCGCTTTCCGTCATGCCGAGGATGTTGCGCACGGGCTTGCCGGTATGCGCCTCGACCGCGTCGGCGAGTTCCGTCGGCAGGGGCGAGCCACCCGTAAGCAACCAGCGCAGGCTGTCGATCTTGGCATCGACCGGTGTGCTTTTCAGCGCCGCCAGCACGGTTGGCACCGCGCCGATGCAGGTCACGCCGAGACCTTCGACCTGCCGCCAGATATCCCTCATGAACCCGGCGTTGCGCATCCCCAGCCGCCCCGGCACGACCAGCGTGCCACCGGCGCTGAGCACCGACAGGCCAAAGACGAAGGCGCCTGCCACGTGGAACAGCGGGAAGCCGTTGACCATCACCGTCTCGGGCGAGAAATCATGCATCACGGCGCAGGAGCGGGCGACATGGGCCTCATTCCGGCGCAAGTGACGCACCAGTTTGGGCGCGCCGGTGGTGCCGCCGGTGTGGTAATAGGCGGCCAGCGTCTCGGGGCCGCCCTCGGGCGTGATCGGGTCGCCATCGGTCAGCAGGTCCTCAAACCGCCCATCCGCGCCGGGGCTGTCACCGTCGGCGTCACAGGCAAAGATCGGCAGGTCGATGCCCTCGGCCCTGAGCGCAGGCACCAAGCTAGACCAATAGTCCAGTTCGGCATTCACCCCCATCACCACAATGGCAGCGGCATCCGAGGCGCGGATCAGCGCGGCGATGTGGTCGGGCTTGAGCATCGGGTTGATCGGGCAGGCGGCCCCGGCCACCTGTGCGCCCCAAAGCGCGACCTGCCCCGACACGGTGTGCTGCGTCAGCAGCGCAACGGACCGGCCCGGCACGACGCCGTGCGACCGAAACAGCCGGGCGGCTCCCTGAATGCGGGCGCAGAGGTCGGCATAGGTGACGGTTTCTTCGCGCTCACCCAGATAGCGGATCGCCACGGCATCGGGCCGGGCTTCGGCCTGAGCCGACAGGATCTCCCACGGCGAAAGATGGGGGTAGGTGGCGGCAAAGCCCGCCGCCTCCTGTCTCTCGATATCGGCCAAGGCCCGGATCATCGTCAGTTCATGCTGTTGGGCAGGAACATCACGATGGTCGGGAAGGCGATCAGCAGGATCAGCCGCAGCACGTCCACCGTCACGAACGGCAGGACGCCGCGGAAGATCGTCACCAGCGACACGCGCTGCGCGATGGAATTGATGACATAGACGTTCATCCCCACCGGCGGCGTGATCAGGCCCAGTTCCACGGTCATCACGATGATGATGCCGAACCAGACCGGGTCAAAGCCCAGTTCCACGATCACCGGAAAGACGATGGGGATCATCAGGATGATCATCGCCATCGCATCCAGAAAACAGCCCATGACAAGGAACAGCAGCAGGATCAGGACCAGCGTGCCATAGCGGCCCGCGCCCAAGTCGGTCAGGAACGCGGTCATGTCTTGCGGAACCTGCGTCACGGCAAGGAAGTAGCCGAACAGGGTCGCGCCGATCAGGACGACATAGATGCTGACCGAGGTGCGCAGCGCCTCGACCAGCGAGTCCACGAGGCTGGTCATGGTCAGGCGACGGCGGACAAGGCCGATGATCGCGGTGATGAGCGCGCCCATGGCGGCGGCCTCGGTCGCGGTGACGACGCCGAAATAGATCGACAGGATCACCGCGATGAACAGCAGGCCGACAGCCCAGACCCCGCGCAGCGCGGCGAGGCCTTCGCGCAGGCTGAAGGGTTCAGCGGCGGGCAGTTGGCGACCGTACCAGACGCGCACGGTCAGCATATACATCAGCACGGCGAGGATACCGGGCACGATGCCCGCGATGAACAGCGTGCCGATATCGGTCTCGGTCATGAATCCGTAGATTGCCAGCACGACCGAGGGCGGGATCAGGATGCCGACGGTGCCGCCTGCGGCGATGATCCCGGTGGCGGCGGCGTCGGAATAGCCCGCCTGCTTCATCTCGGGATAGGCGATTTTCGTCATCGTCGCGGCAGTGGCGACGGAGGAGCCGCAGATTGCCGCAAAGCCACCGCAGGCCCCGACCGAGGCAAGACCCAGACCCCCCTTGAAGCCGCCCAGCCACGCGCGCCCGGCGCGGAACAGTTCCGACGACATGCCGGAATTGGTGGCCAGCACACCCATCAGGACAAAGAACGGGATCAGCGTCAGGTTGAAATCGGTGATCGAGGCGATGGGCGATTGCGACAGCAGGTTCAGCGCCGGACCCCAGCCCACCACGCCTGCAAAGCCGCCCACGCCGACCAGCCCCATCGCGACGCCGATCGGCACGCGCACCGCCATCAAGGCGAACAGGACGACGAAGCCGCCGATTGCGAGCAACTCGTTGTTCATTTCTTCTGGTCCTTCAAAAGCTGCTCGTCGATGCCGTCGAACTCGCCTAGATCGGTGCCGTAGCGGATGATCCGCCACAGCCGCGCCGCGCAGGCGAACAGCGATGCAAGGATGCCCAGCCAGATCGCGACGAAGAACGGCCAATGCGGCAGGCGCAGGTCCATGGTGGTGTCGCCGCCGCTCATGGCGGCCAGCGTCCGCTGCCCGACCTTCCAAGTCAGCAGCACGGTGAATCCCAGCAGGACCGCCCAGCCAATGGCGTTGATCCAGCGCCGCGCGGTGGGGTGGACGGCCTGCGCCAAGAGGTCGACCTTGATATGGGTGCCATGCCACGCGACCGAGGCCAGCCCCCAGGCAATCGCAACGCCGAGGATCAGCCGCGACAGGTCGAACGCGTCGGGCAGGGGCCGGGCAAAGCCGTAGCGGCCAATGGCGGACGCGACGATCAGCAGGGTCACCAGACCCAGCACGATGCCTGCGATCCGTTCGATCACGGTGATCACGCTGCGGATGGCGCGGCGGGAGGACTCTCTGGACATGGGCTTCTCCGAAAGAAGCGCGCGAGGAAACCCCGCGCGCTTTTGCGTGTCAATCCAAAGGGATCAATACTTGGCGTCGAACTTTTCCAGCGCGGCCTCAAAGGCGGCAAGGATCGCGTCCGCGTCCCCGCCCTTGGCGGCCACGGTTTCCTTCCACTCGTCGATCAGCGGGGCTGCGGCTTCGCGCCAAGCGGCCACGTCGGCCTCGCTGGGCGTGTTGAAGCGCTGGCTTTCATCGGCCATCAACTGGTCGCGCGCGGCCATGTCATCCTCCAGCCAACCGGCGGCGACGGTCTTGGACCATTCCGGGGTGCAATGATCGTCGATAACGGCCTTGTTGGCGTCGGACAGGTTCTCGTAGCTGGTCTTGTTCATGACCATAACCTGGCTCGACAGGTAGAACGGCATGTCGAGATGGACCTGCACTTCGTCCGTCAGCTTGAAGTCATACATCGCGCCCCACGGGAAGGTCACCGCCTCGGCGGTGCCTTTCGACAGCGCCTCACGAACCTCGGGGGCGGGCACCTGCACCGGGCCGCCACCCAGCAGCGAGATGAAGCGCGCCATGGTGGCATGGGCCGGGCGGACGTTCTTGCCAGCCACGTCGCCGGGGTTCAGGATGTCTTCTTGGCTGTGCATGGCGCCGGGGCCGTGCGGATGGACGAAGCACAGCTTGACGTCGCTCATTTCCGCTTCGGCGCCATAAGCCATGTACCATTCGTGGATCGCCTGCGCGGCGCCGACGCTGTCATCGGCCATGAAGGGGACTTCGGTCAGGCCATAGATCGGGAAGCGGCCAGCGGTGTAGCCGGGGTTCACATAGGACAGATCGACAATGCCCTGCACGGCCATGTCATAGTGATCGGGGGCGCGGCCCAGCTGCTGTGCCGGGAAGATCTGGATGGCGATGCGGCCTTCGGACGCCTCCATCACCGATTCCGCCCATGGGTTGATGCCCTTGGTGGCGGGCGAGATGGTCGGCGGCACCCAATGTGATAGGCGCAGCGTGACTTCTTGGGCGCTGGCGGACAGCGGGCCCATGACGGCAAGGATCGCGCCAAGCGCGACGGTTGTCTTCTTCATAGTAGTCCTCCCATGGAGTCGATCCTCCGCGACTCCTTGCCGAGATTGTTGCCGAATGAACAATCTAAATCAATGGAAACTTGCGCATCCCGCCTGGCCCGTCGAATTTGTCGAAAAAGCCGCGAAGAAGACATCGACATGTTCGAATGTTTTCAAGGAATACTAACCAGGTCAGCCTAGCTTTCGCCCGACACAGGCCGGGAAAGTTCATGCGTCTGACGACCATATTGCGCGATTACCTGTCGTTCACCAACGACGCCATCGCGGTCGCCTATCGCGGCCCCGATGAGGACATCGCGCGCTTTGTCCATGTCAACGCCTCGTTTACCGCCCTGTTCGGCCATGCCGCCGCGCAGGTGATCGATCGCGGGGTCGATCTGCTGCATGACGCTGAAAGCTGGTCGGACTTCGTTGCCGCCGTGGGCCCGCGTTTCGGGCGGGGCGAAACCGGGTTCGCCGTCGAGGCCGGGTTCCTGCGGGCCGATGGGGACAAGTTCTGGGGCAGCGTCTCGGTCTTCATGGTGGATGATCCGGAAACGGGCGGCTGGTTCTACGGTGCCAGCTTTCGCTACATCTCGGACCTCGACACGGGGAAGCTGTCGAAACGCGCGGCCCTTGCGGAACGCGACCGTGCGCTGGCCCGGCAGGCCCGGATGGACCGTGAACGCGACTCCATCCAGACGCGGCTGTTTGCGGCGATGAACGCGTATCCCGATCCCTTCGTCATCTACGACAAGGACATGCGGCTGGTGATCTGCAATTCCGCCTACCGGCATTCGATGTCCGACGACCCGGCCTTGATCCACGAGGGCATGCATATCCGCGATGTCCTGCGGCAGGCGATCCGCAGCGGTCGGATGGAAACCGATGGCAGCGATCCGGACACCTATATCGAACGGGTCCTGTCGCGCGCCTCGAACCGGCAAAAGGTCGAGGATCTGGAATTCGCCGGGGACATCCACCACCGCGTGCTGCGCAGCTATGTCGAGAACGGCGATATGGTCATCATCCGCCTCGATGCAACGGAACTGGTGCGCCAGCGCAGGCAGGCCGCTGCGATGCAGGATCGCATTCTCGCGGCGCTGAACGCCTATCCGGAACCGTTCACCATCTACGATTCCCGGGCGCGGCTGGTGCTGTGGAACGACGCCTTTGCCAATTCCGTGACCGATGACCCGAACGAGTTGTCGGTGGGCATGGATGTCGGGACGGTGATGCGGATCGGCCTGCGCAACGACCGCTTTCCCGAGGCCGAGGGGCGCGAGGAGGACTGGTTGCGGATGGTGACCTCGCTGGACGAGATCACCAAGCCGTTCTCGGATATCGAACTGCCCGGTGACATCCATCACCGCGTTCTGCGCACGCGCGCGCCAAACGGCGATACCGTGGTGATCCGGCTCAACACCACCGAGGTGGTGCGCCAGCGCCGGGCGCTGGAACAATATGCCGCCCGGCTGGAGGCCGCCAACCAGAAGATCCTGTTCAAGGCCCTGCATGACGAACTGACCGGGCTGGGCAACCGGCGCTACCTGTCGGAAAAGTTCGACCTTCTGGTGCAGCGCCGTGCCCTGCAAGGGGGCGAGTTGGCGGCGCTGCATATCGATCTCGACCGGTTCAAGCAGATCAATGACACGATTGGCCATGCGGCAGGCGACAAGGTTCTGATGGACACCGCCGAGCGCATCCGCGCGAATGTCCGCGAGGACGAGGTGGTCGCCCGGATCGGCGGCGATGAATTCATCATCGTCCTGCATGTCGACGCGGACAGCACGCGCCCCGAACACCTGGCGCAGGCCCTGATCCGCGACCTGTCCCGCCCCTCTTTCTTCGACGGGCGGGCATGCCGGTTTGGTGCCTCGATCGGGTTGGCCCGCACGCCCTTGGCGGATACGGGCGACCTGCTCACCAATTCCGACGTCGCCCTGTACAAGGCCAAGCGGGCGGGGCGTGGGCAGATCGGCATCTTCGACCGCTCCGATCTTGACGAGGTGCGGCGCACGGTGGCGCTGGCCGATGACATCATGCGCGGGGTGGAGGCGGGGGAATTCGTGCCCTTCTACCAGCCGCAGGTCGATGCTCGCACCGGCAAGGTCGTCGCGCTCGAGGCGCTGGTGCGCTGGCTCCACCCAAAGCGCGGGGTCGTACCCCCGGCCGGGTTCCTGAAGGTGGCGACCGATCTGGACGTGGTCGCCGATATCGACCGGATGGTCTTTGAAACCGCGATCGCGGAGTGCCAGACCGCGTTCGGGCACAGGCCGGACCCGCCCTCGCTGTCCTTCAACGTCAGCGCCAAGCGCATCCTCGACGCAGAGGTGGACGAGATCAGCCGCCATGCCGGGGCCTATGGCGGGTCGGTCAGTTTCGAACTGCTCGAGACCATCTTTCTTGAGGAGGAGAGCGACAGTTTCCTGTTCCAGCTCGACCGGTTGCGCGACATGGGCCTATCCATCGAGGTGGATGATTTCGGCAGCGGGCGTGCCTCGGTCGTGGCGCTTCAGCGTATCGGCCCCGACCGGATGAAGATCGACCGCCGTCTGGTCGCGCCCATCGCCGGAAACCCCGGCGCGCTGCGTCTGCTGCGCTCGATCGTCGAGATCGGCAATGCGATGGGCATCGGCGTCACCGCCGAAGGGATCGAGACGCCGGAACAGGCGCGCCTGCTGGCCGAGCTGGGCTGTGACCGGCTGCAAGGGTTTCACATCGCCCAACCCATGAGCTTTGGCGATCTCTGCGACTTCCTGCGTCGGCACGGCTTGCGGATCGAGGGTGCGCCGCCCGTCCGCACCGGCTGAGGCCGCCTGTCAGCTTACCATCGACTGCATGTCGAAGATCGGCAGCAGTATGGCCAGCACCACCACCAGCACGAAGGCCCCCACGACCATCATCAGCAGCGGGTCGAGCAGGGCTGCGATGCGCTTGCGGTCGTTTTCCAGCCAGCTTTCGACCAGCCGCGCCGCGCGCTCGGTCATCTTGCCGACCTTGGCGGATTGTTCGCCCGCGCTGATCAGTTGGCGGCAGACCGGCGGGATGAATTCCAGATGCGCCAGCCCGCCGGACAGGCTTTCGCCCCGTGTTATGTCCGTCGTGGCGCGCTGCGATTGCGCGACAAAACGCGAGACGCTGAGCACGCGGGTCGCGCTGCCCACCGCATCCAGCGCCGTCTGGCGGCTGGATATCACCAAGGCGAGCGTTTGCAGGTATTGTTGCGCCGCCGACAGCCGCATCAGCCGCCCGACGATGGGCAGGCGCAGCAAGAGCGCGTGCCAGCGGTCGCGAAACGCCGGAACCCGCAGGGCGGCCAGAAACAGGACCGTGCCGCCCAGCAGCCCGATCAGACAGGCCAGCCACCAGCGTTCAAGCCAGTCGACCGCGGCCAGCAGGGTTGTGGTGATCGCGGGCAAGGGTTGGCCCGTCGCCTCGAACATGGTGACGATTTCCGGTGCCACATTGGTCACGAGGATGCCGCAGACCAGCACCGAGACGGCAGCGACGAAGGCCGGGTAGATCAGCGCCGTGGCGATCTTGGACTGGTCCGCGCCCATGGTTTCGAGATGGTTCGCCAGTTCCTCGACCACGCGGGGCAGCTCGCCCGAGGTCTCGCCCGCGGCGATGGCGGCGATGTAGTAAGGGGGAAAGCCCGGATCGGCCATGGCCAGCGCATCGGCCAGCGTTTCGCCCTCGTGCAGGGCGGCGCGGGTGCTGACGGCGACGGATTCCAGCCGCTGCGAGCCGCCAGACGCGCCGACAGTGTCCAGCGCCATGTCCACCGCCAGATCGGCAGAGATCAGAACCGCCAATTGCCGGGTAAAGATCGCCCGTTCATCGGTGGTCAGCCCGCGCCCGCGCCGGAACCCGGCCAGCCGCTTGCGGCCCCGGCCCGGCGTCGCCCGCTCGGCGCGGGCTTCGATTTCGGCGGCGAACAGGCCCTTGGCCTTGAGCAGTTGCGCGGCCTGCCCCCGGCTGTCGGCGGCCAGCGTGCCTTTGCGCCGTTTGCCCTCGGGGGTGTAGGCGACATAGCGGAAGGCGGTCATGGCGTGCTGCCCACGACGCGGGTCACCTCTGTGAAATCGGTGGCGCCGGTGGCGACAAAGGCCAGCGCCTCGCCGAACAGGGTTTCGCTGGGCGCCAGTGCCAGCGCCTTGATCGCCTGTTCCGAGGCACCCTCGTCGATGACCTGTTTCAGGGCTTCGGTGATCGTCACGATCTCGTAGATGCCGATCCGCCCGGCATGGCCGACGCCGTGGCAGGCGGGGCAGCCGACCGGGTCAAAGATCTGCGCGGGATGCGGCAGGCCGATGCTGTCGAAGGCGGCGGTTTCGGCGGCGTTCAGCGCGCGCGGGGTTTTGCAGGCGGGACAGAGCCTGCGCAGCAGGCGTTGCGCGATGATCGCCCGGACGGTCGAGGCGATCAGGTAGTCGTCCAGCCCCAGATCGCGCAGGCGGATGATCGCCGCGACCGAGGAATTGGCGTGCAGCGACGAAAACACCAGATGCCCGGTCAGCGCGGCTTGGGCGGCGGTGGTGGCGGTTTCCTTGTCGCGAATCTCGCCTACCAGAATGATGTCCGGGTCCTGCCGCAGCGCCGCGCGCAAGCCTGCCGCAAAGGTCAGGCCGATTTCCGCGTGGATCTGGCTTTGGTTGATGCCGGGCAGGTCATATTCGATCGGGTCCTCGACCGTCAGGATGTTGCGCTCGGCCTTGTTGGCGAGTTTCAGCAGCGAATACAGCGTCGTGGTCTTGCCCGAGCCGGTCGGGCCGGTGGCCAGAACGATGCCGTTCGGCGCGGCGGACAGCGCTTCGAGCGTGGCGACCTGCGGGGCGCGCAGGCCCAGATCGCCCAGCGGGCGCAGCCCGGCGGTCTTGTCGAGAACCCGCATCACCACCCGTTCGCCATAGTTCCCGGCCAGCGTCGAGACCCGGATATCGATGGACCGCCCGCCATAGCGCAGGGCGATGTGGCCATCCTGCGGCAGGCGGGTTTCGGCGATATCCATGCCCGCCATGACCTTGAGCCGTGAAATCACCCGCTTGGCGGGGGCGGCGGGGCGGTCATAGATCGTTTGCAGGAAGCCATCGACGCGGATGCGCGTGCGCAGCCCGCTTTCATGCGGTTCGACATGGATGTCCGAGGCGTGATCCTCGACCGCGCGACGCAGGAAGTGGTTGACGAGCCGGATGACCGGCGCCTCGTCGCCGCCATCCAGCAGGTCCTGCGGCGGGGGTTCCCTCGAACTGTCATCCAGAACGAAGCTGTCGCTGTCCTCTTCCTCGATCCCGGTGGCCTGACCTTGGTAGTGGCGCATCAATTCGGTCTGAAAGGCGTCCTCGTCCAATTCGGTCAGCGCGGCCTCGGGGCCCGCGTGGCGCAGCGCCTCGCGCAGGCCGGCCAGCGTCGCACCGGGACCGGCGATCAAGGCACCCTCCGCCAGCAGGACCTTTTGATCCCGGGCAAAGGTAAAGGGCAGGCGGTCGGTCAACATGTCAAAATCAGACGAGGAAATGCAGCGTGTTGCAATGAAAATCTTGGCGAAGGGGCGCCCACCCTACCGGGCGAATTCCAGCCGTTTGGGCAGCGCGGGCATCAACCGTTCGATCACCAGCGCATCCGAGGTGCTGGCCTCGAACGGTTGGTTCAGGTCGGCCCCGTCAAAGGGCAGGCGGCCATCGGGAATGCGCGGGAAGGTGCCGTCGTCGCGCGGTGCGATGCGTTCGGTCACGGCGCGCGCCTCGCGGGCGATCTGCCTCGTATAGCGGGCCGCTTCGTGGTCGCTGTTGATGATGCGGGGCCGCATCATGATCAGCAAAACCCGTTGGTTGGACGAGACATTGCGCCCCCGGAACAGCCCGCCGATGACCGGCGCGCGGGACAGGCCCGGCACCCGCTGCGACACCGCGCCCGAGCCATCCTCGACCAGACCGCCAAGGATGATGACGTGGTTGTCGCGCACCAGCGCGTTGGTGGACAGCGTGCGTTTCGAGGTGATCTCGCCCCCGGCGGCAGAGGCGGCGTTGGTGAGGTTCGACACTTCCTGTTCAATCTTCATCCGGACATTGTCGTCAAAGGTGATCTGCGGGGTGACTTCCAGCGTCAGGCCCACATCCTGCCGCTGGATCGTCTGGAAGGGTTCGTTGGGAATCGCGCTGTCGCCGACCTGTGCGAAACTGCCCGTGACAAAGGGGACGTTCTGCGCGACGACGATGCGCGCCGCCTCGTTGTTCAGGGTCAGAATCGACGGTGTGGACAGCAGCCGGGTGCTGGACTGGCTGGCCAGCGCCGACAGGAACCCGGCAATGCCGCGCGACGAATCGCCCGCGCGCCCAGCGATGGTTCCGCCGGATCCCGGTGAGGTGACCCGGTTGGCGAGGATCGAGCCCACCAGACCCGTCAGGGTCGGGCGACCGTCCAGCGAGAACTCGACCCCGCCGACCAGCGCGTCGTTCAAGAGCGCGCCGAATTGCACCGACAGGTCCGAGAAATTCTCGACCGAGAGTTCAAAGATCACCGCCTCGATCAACACCTGCGACGGCTTGCGATCCAGCGAGCGGATCGACGCGGCCACGGTTTGGATGCGCTCGGCGGGGCCGGTGATGATCAGCGCGTTTTGCTGCGGCTCCGCAACCACGGTGATGCCATTCAGGGTTTGCGCGCCTTCGCCCCCGGCGGCGGCGGCACTGCTGAAGGATTTCTGGATCACCGGTTCCAGTTCCTGCGCATCGGCGTAGTTCAGCCGCACCACTACGGTCGAGGTCGACCGCTGCGGTGTGTCCAATTCGTTGATCAGCCGCCGCACGCGCGACCGAAACTCGGGTCCGCCGGACACGATCAGCGCGTTGACCCGGCTGTCAGCCGACACGCTGGCGCCCTCGGGCATGATGTCGAGCGATTCCACCACGGCCACCAGATCGGCGGCCTGCGCGTTGTTCAGGCGCATGGTCTCGACGATCTCGTTGCGGGGCTGGTCCAGACGCTGGACGATGTCGACGATGCGGCGATAGCTTTCGAGCCGGTCCGACAGGATCAGAATCCCGGCATCGGGAACGGCGGTCAGCACCGCTTCGGGGGCGATCAGACGGCGCACGACCTCTTCGACCTCGGCGACGGGGACATTGTTCACGGGGATCACCCGCGTCTGGTAGCCGCCGCCGATCACATCCGGGCCGGGGGCCAGTTCGCGGGCGACATCCATCGGCACGATGCGGTCGGCCTCGACGCCCTCGACGATGGTCAAGCGGTTCAGTTCCAGCACGTTGAGGAAGATTTCGTACAAGGCGGCGCGGGACACGTCGGACGGGGCCAGCACGGTGACCGTGCCCTGCACGCGCGGATCGAGGATGAAGTTGCGTCCGGTGCTGTCGGCGACGATGGCGACGAAGTCCCGCAGGTTCGCATCGCGCAGGTCCAGCCGGATCTGCGCCGCACCGGGCAGGCACAGCGCGAGCCAGATCAAGGCCGCAAGCACCGGTGTTCTAAAGATTCTCATCGACAATAACCTCAAGTGACATGCGTGCGCCAGCGCGCAAAATTTCGACATCAAAGCTACGTTCACGCAATAGTTGTGGCGTGGCTTTGGACAGCGCGTCCATATCGCCCGCGGGAATTTCGTTCAGTGTCAACACAATGTCGCCCTTTTGCAACCCGAGTTGATCGTAGAACCGGCCTTTGCGCACCCAGATGATTTCCTGTGCGAACAGCCCGTTGCCGCGATCGACGATCTGCGTTCCCCCGGCCAGACCAAGCGTGCGTTGAAAGCCGTCCTCGCGCAGTTGTCGAAGCGACAGCTGCACCGGGTTCAGCTGGGCCGAAACCGCGAGCTGTCCGGTGGCGACCGGCGGGGCGCTGGCATCCGGGTCCGCAAAGCCGATGACGAGCCGCTTGTTGTCGCGCACGATCTCGACGCCTTGCGGGGTGATGCTTTCGACGGTGAAGCCATCGGGCAGGAGGGTGCCATGCTCGACGATCTGGTCGCCCTCGGGGCCGGTCACGATGGCCCAGCCATTCTGTTCGGCGGCAACCAACCCCTTGAGTGTGTAATTGGCGGCGGGCACGGCTTTGGGCGGGGCTTCGGCGACCGGGGCGGCGGGGGGCACACCGAAGAGCGCTGGCCAGACCCGGTCAGGCGCGGCCTGCGCGGCGGCTTCTGTGGGGGCCATGTCGATGGCCGCCTGCTGTGCGCCCGTGTTGGGCCGCAGGGTCAGCACCAAGGCCAGCGCAACAGCGCCTAGGCCGACCGAGGCCATGCCGAAGAAATTGAGGATATGGTCCGTGCGGATCACCGCGCCTGCCTGCCTTTGTGCCTTGCCTCGCCCGTATCGCGACCGCCTGCCAAATCACCTTGCCCGAGCCGGTTCGACGGGTGATTTCGTGGTTATCAGGGCACGGTCCCGCGCCTTTGCCCACGTCCCTGATGACGGCCTTGGCGGCTTCTGTTACGGTAAGGAAACTACTGAAATAAGTCATTAGCAAATTATGTGAGGGTCCGGCAGTGAAGCTGCATGTTCTGCCCGTAGCGATGGCGCTTTTGGTGATTTCGGCCTGTGACGACACGGGCCCCTTCGCGGGAAAATCCCTGAGCGCGGGTTTTGGCACGACGTTCCAGGAACGTTACTTCGCCGCGCGCGAGGATCTCGAAGACGGGAATTTCAACGCCGCCGCGCGCAAGTATCGTGGCCTGAGCTCTGAATTCGCCGACAGCGACCTTGCCGCACGGCTCGACCTCGAATTGGCGCATGCGTTGCTGCGGGGCGGTGACTACGCGGAAGCGGCGGAGGTGTCGGCCTCTGTCATGCGCGGGGCGCAGGGGCCGCTGCGGGGGCTGGCGCTGGCCGTTCATGGCACGGCGCGGCACGAGATGGCCAAGGCCAAGGGCAACCCCGCAGATTTCGCCGCTGCAGAAGCCGCGCTAAGCGACATGATCGAAAACTACCCGGATCTCGACCGGGGCGGGGCGATGGCTCGCCGCCTGTCGATCCTGCGATCCGGCGGCAACTGACCGATTAGGGCACCGAAAGGCGCAGCCGCCAGTTGCCGTCCTCGGTCTTGTCACCCCAATACAGCAGCGCGTCCGACCAGTCCGGCGGCATTTGGGGACCAGGCACCAGCGTTGCCGCCAATGTGGCCTGAACCCGGTCCAATCGGCCCGAGGCGGTGCCGCCAAGCCCGGCGACCGGTCCGTCCGGAATGTCGAATTCCAGCCGCCAGCCGCCGCCGACATCCGCCCTCAGCCGAAAGGTGCCGTCGCTCAGCGCATCGCCGCCAAAGGACAGGCCTTGGATACGGCCTTCGCCGACAAGCTGGACAAGGCGCTGATCGGACAAGCGGTATTGCGCGTCGAGCCGGTCAAAGCGCAGCACGCCCGCCGGGATCGACAAGGGCATGTCGGCGCTGACCAGCGCAAGATCGACGATGCCGCGGCCTTGCGACAGCACAACGGTGTCGAAGGGCGCGTGGGCGCTGACCTTGCCGGTCATCGCGACACCGGTCCCGGTCAGGCTGGCCTGCCAGTCGGGCCCGGCGGCAGACAGGCCGTCGAGCCGCCAGTCGAGGTCGAGCGGGGCAAATGGGGTCGCCACCTGCGCCCGACCGGCCAGCAGGCCGGAGGCGCCTGACACGGTGTCTGTCCAAGCCGGAAGCTGGCTTGGCGCCACCTGCCGCAGATGGTCGATCCGGCCAAAGCCGATGATCGCCACGGCCACGCCCAGAAGTAGCCCAAGGATGCCAAGCAGAAACTTCATCACGCGGGCTCCAGAATCAGCGAGGCCGCGACCTGACCGGGGGTGTCGAGCGCCTGCACGGCGAAGCTGGCCAGCCGATAGCCCAACTGCGTTTCCAGCGTGGCGGTCCAGCGCATCACCTCTTCGAAGGGGACCGTATCAAAGCGCAGGTCGATGCCGCCGCCGCTGCGGCCCGACAGGCCGGTCACCTGCGCGCGCAGCCCGGCGGTGACAAGGCTTTGTTCCAGACCGGCCAGACCGACTGCCTCGGTTCGCGGGGCCTCGACCTGTGGCAGCGGCGGGTAGGCGCGCGCCTGATCCTGCACCCAGCGATGCAGGTCCCGCGCGGCGGCCAGATCGCGTTCGGCGGCGCGGCGTTCCTCCAACTGTGGGGCGAGCAGCAGCATGACCGCGCCAAAGGGCAGCGCCAGCGCCAGAAGCGCACCCACCAATCGCCGTTCGCGGGGGCTGAGAGTGACAAGGATTTCCGAAACTCCGCGCATCTACTGCACCCCGGTCAATTCGAGTTCCGCCGTCACACCGCTTTGCGGATTGACCGCCGAGGTGACGACCCGGGCGCGGGCGGCTGGCCCATTCAACTCGGCCACAAGGCTTTCGAGCGCCGCGAAATCCGGCAGGGACACGTCCAGCCGCACCGCCCCGCGGCGGGTCACCTGAAGCTGCGAAACCGGGACCGCGCGATTGGTCAGCACCTCGGACGCGAAAAAGACGAGATCCACTGCGCCGGTCCTTTCCGTCCGGGCGGAGGCCTCTTGGCGTGCGGCGATCACCCGACCGACCTGTTGGCGCAGGTCGAGGATCGGGCCATTGGGAATGAAGGCCGCGCGGGCGA
Organism: Tropicibacter alexandrii; assembly: GCF_003667315.2. Lineage (GTDB taxonomy): Bacteria > Pseudomonadota > Alphaproteobacteria > Rhodobacterales > Rhodobacteraceae > Tropicibacter > Tropicibacter alexandrii. The sequence goes on from NZ_RCTZ02000004.1 coordinate 196,699, forward strand.
CCTGAACCGAGGCGGCGCGGATGGTTTGCGCCTGTTCGCGCAAGGCCCCAGTTTCGATCCACAAGGCGGCGGCCAAGGCTGCCAGCCCCGCGAACATGGCCACCATCGGCACCCGCCAGCGCCGCACCACCTGCCGCATCTCGCGCAGGTCCGCTGCCGGGTCGCGCAGCAGGTTGAAGGCCAGCTCGTCGGGGCCGGGGGCCCAAGGGTCGACCGGCTCGGTCGACGGCGTCAGGTCATGCGCCGTCAGCAGCGCAGAAAGCCCCGGCGGAACCGGGCCCGCCACATGCACGCGGGTCGGCAGGTCATTGCCACGCAGGGCGGTGCCCAACTGCAACAAGGCCGCCGGAAGCGGTGCGGCAAAGCCGTCCTTGGGCCCGAGCCTTGCGATGACGCGGCCGTCCTCGACATGGATGACCCATGCATCGGGCAGGGCCGGCAGGGTGAGATAGTCGGGCAGCAGTGCCCTTGGCGGATGGCGCCCGTTCAGGCGCGTCCGGGCATCGACGGCGAGGGCGTGATCGACGACGACCGCCGCTCCTTGCCCGGCAAGCTGGCCGACGCGAAACTCCAAACCCTCGATGCCGCGTTGAAGGACGCTTTCCAGCTCGGACCGGGCGACCTGCTGGCGGGCGGTCTCGCGCAGGCTTTCGGGCAGGTCGAGCCGGTATAGCGGTGCCCGCTCGCCCGGAAGGCTCGCGATATACGGCCCCCTTGGCGGATCCTGCGGATCCGACAGCGACCAGACCGGCAGGGTCTGGGATTTGGAAGAGGTCCGGTGTTTCACGGCAGGTCGAGGCGCAGTTTCTGGGTCACGGACCCAGATTGGGCAGAGCGGTGCAGATAGATCAAGCGCTCTCGTACATGGTCGCCCACCCGCGCCGACAGCGTGGCCGAAAACCACTCTGACGATACGGCGAACCGGCTGGCCCCGAAACCCTCCAGCGCCGCGTCGGGCAGAAGCCGGGCAGCGCGTGCGGCGAAATCCCCACGGCTGGTGAAAGCGTTGCCATCCCTGTCCCGCACGAAGGCTTCGGCGCCCCGGCGACCGGCGGTCGGGATCAGCGCCGCCAGAACAGGTATGGGCGCGGTGTTGACGTTCAGCCGACTGTCGGGCGGAAGGGCGGTGACATAGGGCATCAGCCGCGCAAGGGTCGCGTCATCCATGCCCGGCACCGCGCGCAGGTCCAGCGGATGCCGGATCGCGCCGCCGGTGGCCGCGATTGGCAGCGGGCGGTTGCTGTAGGCCACGGGATTGGGCGGCCCGCCGTCGCGGACGTGATCGCGGATCGCACTGGCCACGGCGACCGGCAGGCCCAGATCCTGAAACATGCGTTGGAAGGCCGCCGGGGTGAAGCTGTCATCGGGATCGGTCAGCCAGTTGACGTTGAACAGGCCTTGCAGATCGGTGATCTGCCCGCCAAGGCTGCCACGGTCGATCGGTACCGTGTAGCCTTGGGTTGCCCAAAGCTCGCCCAGATGGTCGCTGTCCGGCGAGTCCTCCCAGTCGCGTTCGAGGACCTGTTCCAGCAGCATCTCGCCCGCCGACAGGTACAGCCCGGCCTGATCGCCATCGCGCAGCGTGCCCAGCCGCGCCGTCCCCGTTGCGGCCAATGCCAGAAGCCCGGCGGCGACCCCCGCCATGGCCATCGTCAGTATCAGCGCATTCAACAGGACGAAGCCGCGATCGCTCATGGTGTCACCATCACACGCAGATCGCCGTGGCGCGCCGTGGTCAGCGTCACCTCGATGGCGCGCGGGCGTGCCGCGGGCACATCGGCAGAGCCGAAGCGATCCGACCAGCCATCCGGCGTCAGTCCGCGCGCGACCAGCTCCGTGATTCCGGACAAGATCGCGACCTCGGGGCCTTGGGCGCGGGTGTTGAACGGTGTCAGGGACAGCCATGCCTGCCGATAAAGCACCTCTTCCGTGGCGTCGAAGCGCCAGACCACGCGCATCTCTCCGGTCTCGGTCGTGCCCGGCAGGACTGGCATGCCCGCCACGGACAGGTGCAGGCTGTCGCCCCCGAAGACCACCGCCGGTTCCGGCGCTTTCTGGGGCGGGACAAAGGCCCGGTCGGTCACCCGTTCGAGGTCGCGCCGGAGCAGCGCCAGCGCCTCGGCGGCCTCCCAAGTTTCGGCATGGCGCCGCCCGAGCACCTCTTGCACCCGGACCGATCCGCTGAGCGCCTGCAGCCCCATCACCGCGATCAAGGCAAAGACCGCCATGGTCACGGTCAGTTCCAGCAGGGTCAGGCCCGCATCGCGGGACGGCGGGGTCATGGCTCTGCCTCCGGGTCGGCGCGCCTGAGATAGCCGGTCAAGAGCGAGCCGGTGCCGTCCGGCCCGCGCGCAAGCACCCTCAGTTCGACATAGCCTACGGAGGTCTCGGCCTCGATGACCTCGATGTCCCAGTCGCGCCCGGCAAAGCGGACCTGATCGGGCAGCCTGCGCCCGGCATCCAGCCCCAGCGCCCGGTACTCGGCGATCCGGTTCAGCGCGACCTCATGGGCGAACAGCCGCTCTGGCGCGGTGGCAACGCTGGCGCGCGCGGTGTTGAGGACGCGGTAGGCGGCGACGGTGCCGATCGACAGGACAAGCACGGCCACCATGACCTCGATCAGGGTGATGCCGCGATCCTGACGCGCGGCGCTCATGACTGGGCCTCGCAGGTCAGGTCCTGCCAGCCGTCCGCGAGGCACAGCCACATCCCACCCGGCCCGTCGAGCAGCAGTTCGAAGCTGCTGGACCGGCGATCCGGCAAGAGGTGGATCAGGGTCCAGTCGCCGTCCCGCGTGGTGCCGGTGCCGGACGTCACGGTGAGGGTGCTGCGCAGGCGCTGCGGTGTGCCAAGTTGCAGCCCGTCCGGGCCGATCTCTGCGCGCGCCAAGCGGTCGGGCCCCAGCGCCAGAACCGCCTGTCGTCCCGACAGGACCGCCTCGCTGCGCAGGTTTGCCAAAGTGTCGCGCAGGATCGCGACGTCGGAATTGGCCTGCCTGTCGCGATGGCCCACCGACAGGGTTGCGCCCACCGAAAGGATCGAAATCAGCGCGACCACGATCATCAACTCGATCAGGGAAAAGCCGCGATCGCCGGTGGTGGGCCCGCGCAGGGCGTGGGCTGGATGTCCGAACGCTGGTCGGCCTAGTTGTCCCAAGAGCCCAGATCGGCATCCGCGCCGCTGCCGCCTTCCTGACCATCCGCCCCGAGGGTGAATATGTCGAATACGCCATGCACGCCCGGTTCGAGATACTGGTAATCGTTCCCCCAAGGGTCCTTGGGCAGGCGGTCGATATAGCCGTTCGTCGCCCAGTTCGCGGGCACGGGCGGGGCGGTCGGCTGATCGACGAGGGCGGCAAGCCCCTGTTCCGTCGTCGGATAGCGCAGGTTGTCGAGCCGATACAGCTCGACCGCGCTGGTCAGCACAGAGATGTCGGACTGCACGCGGGCGATGCGGGCTTGGTCCGGGCGGTCGATGACGCGCGGCACGATGACCAGCGCGAGGATCGACATGATCACCACGACGACCATCAGTTCGAGCAGGGAAAAGCCCGCTTGCGCGCCTTGCTTTTCACCGGCGGATTGGCTGTAATCAGGCATTGTCTAAATCAACTGGTTCCATGAATCTTCTTTCACTCTATCCCACGAAAAAGCCTGACTCAATCCTGTTGCGGGTCGTGGGTGTGACCGCCGTGATGGCGGTGGTGATGGGACTGTTGCATCTGGGCGGCGATGCCACCCGTGGCGCCCTGCTGTTGGAACGCGACGCGGTGCTGAACGGTCAGGTCTGGCGGCTGGCAACCGCGCATCTGGTGAACCTGTCGGGCACGCACACCTTTCTGAACACGCTGGGGCTGGGCCTGATCATCGTGACCCTGTGGTCGATCCTGACCGTCGAGACCCTGCTGCGGGCCATCATGTTTTCCGCTGCGGCGATCAGCCTTGGCTGGATCGTCCTGATGCCGGCGGGCGTGACCTATGTGGGGTTTTCGGGGGTGACCCATGGCGTGATGGCCTGGGGCGGGCTGACGATCTGGAAGCGTGGTCCGAAATGGTTTGCCGTGGTGATCCTGACCTGCCTTCTCGCCAAGCTGGGGCAGGAGTTCTGGAACGGCGCGGTGCCGGGCGCCGATGCGGCGATCGGCGGGCGGGTCAGCTTTGTCTCGCACACCCTTGGCTCGCTGGGCGGCACGCTTGCGGCCTTCGAGGGGCCGGTGCTGGGGCGCTTGGCGCTTCTGGTGCTGTGTGTCTGGCTGTCCGTCATCCACGCCGACCGCGAGGCGGCGTCGCAGGCGGAAAGCCATCAGGATGGGTGATCCGCTGGTCTGGCTGGTCCTGCTGCTGGGCGCACCTGTCGGATCGTTCATGGCGGCCTTCGCGGATCGGCTGTGTCTGGGCCGGTCGATTTGGCTGCCCTCTAGCTGTGCCTCCTGCGGGGTTCGCATGCGCTGGCGCGACCTGATCCCACTGTTCAGCTACCCGGTCAGACGAGGCCGCTGCCACGATTGCGGCGGTCACATTCCCGCGCGGCTCTGGCTGGCGGAACTGCTGGGTCTGCTGGCGTCGCTTGTTGCGGTGGCGGTCACGCAGGCCTCGGTCGACCTGCTGGCCTTGGCGGTGGTCCTGTGGTGCCTGCTGGGGCTGGCTTTGTGCGATCTGGCCTGTTTCCGCCTGCCAGATGCGCTGACCGGCCTGCTGTTCGTGTCGGCGGTCTGTCTGGCATTCGCCGAACACCGGCTGCCAGAGGCGCTGGCGGGCGCGGTGACCGGGGCGGGTGTGCTTTGGCTGCTGCGCTTCGTCTATCGCCGCTTGCGCGGACGCGAGGGGTTGGGGCTTGGGGATGTCAAGCTGGCGGTCGGGCTGGGCGCGGCGCTGGGGCCGATGGCCCTGCCATGGCTGGGATTGATCGCATCGGCCAGCGCGCTGTTATGTGTCTCAACCGGCGCATGGGGCGGTGTGAATCGCCACACGGCGCTGCCTTTCGGTCTGTTCCTCTGTCTCGGCGCGGCAGCGCTTCTGGCGGTGCGGCTGGTCCGCTGACCGGACGGCGAATCGCCGCGCGGGACGATGGTCAGGCGAATATGACCGGCACGCGCTCGATCAGCATGAAGGCTGCGACCGAGCCCATGGCGATCAGCGCGGCCTGCTTCAGCCGCAATGTCCAATTCCGCGAGATATGGGCGAGTCCGGCGAATACAGCCAGAACGACGACGACGATCATCAATTGGCCAATTTCGATCCCCACGGTGAAGGCGGCCAATGCCTGCACCAATTCCGGCGAATCCGGGCCCAATACGTTTCCCAGCACAAAAGAGAATCCGAACCCGTGCAGAAGGCCAATTCCGGTATACAGCAAGGCCGACGAGCGGGTGCCCCGAAGGCTGGCCAAGGCTGCCATGATGATGGTCGCTGCGATGGCGGCCTCGATGGCGGGGATGAACCAGCCGGAGGTCGGCACATAGCCCAAGAAGCCCGCCACGAGCGTCACGGCATGGCCCAACGTGAACGCGGTCACGTTCCGCACGAGACCCCAGCCGCCAACCGCGCCGAGCGCCATGGCGACGACCAACAGCACGTGATCGAGACCTTCGAGAATGTGCAGCACGCCTTGATAGGCGTATTCCAGCGCGACGCCGATCTGGCTGGTCGGCAGGACCAGCACCTGCGCCAACTGTCCGCCCCGCACCAGACTGCGGGACGGGCTGACCCGGTGATCGATGATGTGGTTGTCGATGGCGACGTCCTCGGGCAAATCCAGCGCAGGAAAGCCCGACTGCACGACCAGAGGCGCATCCGTGGCGGCGAAGCCAAGGCTGACCGTCATGTCGACATAGCCGTCCGAGATCGGCACCTCGCCGGTGGCATCGGGCTGGCGGAGCGAGTCGCGCGCGGCGGCGGGGCTGACGAGGGCCTGCAACGGCAGTTCGGACAGTATGCGATAGGCGCGCACGCGGGGGCTTCCGTCCTGCGTGCCGATCTTCCATGTGAGGCTGTCTGCCAACCGCGCTGCAAAGGCGGCGCGATGGGCCGCGACGGCCTCGGTGGATAGGGCATAAACCGGCGTCTCGGCGGTGCCACGATTGATCAGGAACCCGTGCTCGTCCGGGGCGGCGCCGGTCAGGATGTCCCCGAACAAAAGCGGCAGCGGAGTCCGGATGTGGATTTCCGTGGTCGTCTCTTCGGTGGTGATGACGAATTGCCGGACTTTCGTGCCCGGATCGAAATGGGCAAGCAGCGGCCCTGCCAATGCAACAAGGCAGAAAACAAGAATGGTCAATGGGGGTCTTATCAAATCATCCGCCCCTTCAATTCGCGCAGTCGGCTAAATCTATATCACGAGAAAAAAATCGTAATTTACAGGCTATGCGCGTGGTTTCAATGATCGACGTTGACGCTAGCGAATTGGATTGTTAACGTCTAGTCAAATTTTTCTCGTCTCTGCAGGGGTGGCCATGCTCCGCTGGATATTTTTGATAATGAATTCAATGTGTCTCTTGGGTGCCGCGGCTGCGGCTCAAGCGCGCGTTTGTGGTGTGTCCGTCACGCCTTTCGTGCAGGTCATCGAGGGGCAGCTGGACGCCGGGACGACCACCTTCACCGCGTATCGTCTGACCCGCGACGGGCAACTTTCCATCGCGCGTTGGACGGACAACAACGATCTTCTGGGGGTCGCGAAGACCGTCGAACTGGGCGGCCCGGCCTATGACAGGGCCCGAACGGCGCTGTCGCGGATCGACCCGTCAGAGGCCATGCGCGAAGCCCAACCCAGTCTGGGCGGCCCGGATCCGTACTCTTTGCAGATCGCGATCCAAGGCGAAGACGCGCTGACGCGCCACCTGCGCCAGACCGCCCCGTCGGATGTCGCGTCCGGCCTGATCGCGGAATGGCAAGGGGCCGGGCGGCTGAAGCGACCGGCGCGCGGGTCCTATGTCTGGACCTTGCCGATCCCCGCCGAGCCCGGTGGCGAGGATGTGCGCCTTGCCGCGCAGGCTTGTCCCGAGGGGCTGGCCAGCTGGGTGGGCGCGGCCTTCGTTGGGGCGGTCGCGCACAAGCTGCCGCAGGGCGCGCCTGACGCGCAAGACATTCAGCCCGGACGCGCGGTTTTCAGCGCGCGATTGCCGGATGGATACGCCCATTTCGGGATCGTCTCACGGCAGTGAGGCAAGTGAAGGTGTCCGCTTCAGTGACACCGAATTTGAGGCGAGTACGCAGCCCTTGGGGCGATTTTTTGGAACGTATTAGAGGGAGTTCAAGGTATCATGCAAAAATTGAGACAACGCGTTGCCAGTCTGGTGGGCGCCCTGGGCACGGTCTGTGTCGCGGTGCAGCCAGTCTATGCCGACGCAAGTCTGCTTTCGACAGTGACCTATGTCGAAAGCGGCAAGCAGATGACGGTGCCGATCGCCCGTCTGAAGGATGGCACGATCAAGGCCGACAGCGCCAACGCCGTGTTCAACATCAGCATTTCGCTCGAAGAGGATCCGCAGGGTGACGACGATTCCACCGTCGATGCGGGTACGACCGATGCGGATCAGCGCAAGTACGAGGAAAAGATCCGCGAATTCGCGGATGCCGTGTTCCAGTCCACGAATGGCGCGCACAAGATTGGCCGGGTGACGATTTTCCGCAACCAGGACCAGTTCAACAATGCCGATGTGCAGTGGCACCATGATTGCGGCAGCAGCGGCCCGAGCACATGGATCAACAGCTTTGGCAACAGCCGCCAGATCCGCATGTGCAACATCTGGACCGGCTCCTCGACCATGGATACCGCCAAGGGCGGTGGCTTCACGCTGGCGCATGAATGGGGCCATTACGCCTATGGCCTGTTCGATGAATACGCCTCGAATTGCGGGCAGAACCCGGAAAGCAGCTGTTCCATCTTCAAGCCGCGTTCCACGGATGTCGAGCCGAACCCGTCGATCATGAACGATCAGTGGCTTGCGGCCCGCGCCACCGGGGCCAATCTGGATGCGCTGGAATTCTCGACCGACGATGTCGAGCCCTACGCGACCCAAGCCGATGGCGATGACAAGAACGCACAGGCCCGTGTCTATGGCGAACCCGGTTGGGATACGCTGGTGCGCGATCCGGCCACCGACCCGCGCCACAGCTTCATGAGCCCGGCCCGGACCCGCTACACCACGCTCGCCGCGCCGGCTGGCCCGGATTTCACCCAGAACGACGATGAGAGCACCGCCCGCAGCGAGCTGAACATCATCTGGGCGGGCAACCGTGTGGTCGAACTGATGATCGACACCTCGGGGTCGATGGGCGGCACGCCGATCGCCAATGCCCGCACCGCAGGCAGCCTGCTGGTCGGTCAGCTGGTGCCCGGCGTCAATGCCGTCGGCGTGGGTCGTTTCACCGGCTCTGCTTCGCAGGTCTTCGCGATTCAGGACATTCCCGATCCCGATACCGGTGTGCGCGCAGCAGCCCAAGCGGTGATCAACGGTCTGAGTTCCGGTGGCAGCACCGACATCGAAGAAGCGGCCTTGCTGGCCCTATCCGAAGTGACGGCCTTCCAAGGCGGTACGCGCCCGGCGGTGGTCTACCTGCTGACGGACGGTCAGAGCTTCGTCAATCAGGCGACCGTGATCAACGCCTACACCGCTGCCAAGGTGCCGCTGGTGACCTTCGGCTTCGGTCCGAACGTCGACACGGCCCTGCTGCAGAACCTCGCAAACAGCACGGGCGGTCGGTACTTCTTCTCGCCGACGGCGCTGTCCGACATCCAGCAGGCCTTCGTTGCGGCCAACGCGGCGTTCTCCTCGGCGGTTGTCGTGAATTCCTCGGCGGCTCTGGCATCGGCCTCCAGCACCGAGGTGCGTGACATCCTGCTCGACAGTACGCTGGCGGATGCCGCGATCGTGGTGACCTATCCCGGCCCGCAGGCCGATATCGACCTGCGCCTGCTTGACAGCTCGGGTGCGGATACCGGTGCCGTGTTCACCTGCTCCGGTTCCGGCGACGTGTCCTGCGAAGCGGTGGTCGACGTGCAGACCCTCGGGGCTGGCACCTATGGCGTCGAGATCGTCAACAATGCCGCTGGCGACAAGGACGTCTCGATCCTGATCTCGGGCAACCCCACCGGCGAGAACTTCGACATCGCCGTCGAGTTCGACAATGCCAACTATCCGTCGGACTTCACCATTCGCGCACTTGTGCGCAAAGGTGCGCCGCTGACCGGTCTGAACGTGGTCGCCACGGTCACCAAGCCGGACAATTCGGTGGTCGAGCTGACCTTGCTGGATGACGGGCTTGGCGCCGATGCCGATGCGGATGATGGTGTCTACTCCATCAGCGTGCCCTACGATCAGAACGGCACCTATTCGGCAACGGTCCGGGCCGACAACGCGGCGGGCAATGCGCAGACCTCCTTCAACGGCGTTCTGTTCACCCGCGCCAGCGACGGTCCCGAAAGCCCGGCCGTCCCGCAGAGCGTCTCCGAGAACTTTACTCGGGTGGCGATCACCAATGCGGCGGTCAATGGCTTCCAGACGGACGATCACTCCGATGATCCGGCCGTGCCCGGTACCTGTACCGCAGTGGCCGATGACAACATCGACGTTCCGGGCCGGATCGATACCGGTGGCGATGTCGACTGCTTCGTGTTCGTGCCGACCTCGACCTCGGATGACATGATGGCGCGTCTGACCAGCTTGGCTGGCGGCATGGAAGCCATCGTGAAGGTCTATGACGCGGCTGGTACGACCGAGCTTCTGTCGGTGGACCTGTCCTCCTCCGAGAACCCGGCGTCGGGCGTCATCGCCCGTATTCCGGCGGGGTCGCTTGACGCGGCAGGTCATGTCGTCACGGTCGAGCACACCGACAGCGCCGCAGGGACGGGCACCTACGCCCTGTCCATTGGCGCTCCGCTCAAGTCCGACACTCCGGTGGTTTCCTTCACCGGCGGTGGCAATGGCGGTGGCGGTGGCGATTCCTCGGGTGGTGCGCTTGGTCCGCTTTCGGTCCTGATCAGCGCCCTGCTGGCCGCCGTTGGCCTGCGCCAGCGCCGTCGCCGGGTCTGACATCCCTGACACGACTTCGGGGGGCCGTTCGCGGCCCCCTTTTCCATGGGCGTCCGGCAGAGTGCGGCGACATGCGACACCAGCCGACACAGGGTCGTTGCCCCATGCAACGACACCTAACGCGCATTAGATTTTTATGAATTGGTCGGAGCGAGAGGATTCGAACCTCCGGCCCCTGCCTCCCGAAGACAGTGCTCTACCAGGCTGAGCTACGCTCCGACCGTGAGGCGCGGATTACCCCGTCCGCGCGGACTTGGCAAGGCTCATTCTGCGCCTTTTTTCTTCCTCAGGAAGGGAGAAATCCGCGAAAACGTGCCAAAGCCCCGCGATCGGGTGCGCAAGACGGGTGTCTGGCTGTCGCCCTTGCTGCTTTCGCGGGCGACGATGTAGATGCCGGACCCGATGATGATTGCCGATCCGATCAGCGTGAACGTGTCCACCTGTTCGTTGAACAGGAAGAAGCCAAAGAACGAGGCCCAGATGATCTGGCTGTATTGCATCGGCGCGACGATGGCGGCCTCGCCCGTCTTGTAGGCGGCGATCAGGAACAGACCTGCGATGAAGCCCAAAAGCGAAATCGTCGCCGCGCCGCCCATGTCCGGCAGCGGCATGGGTTTGTAGACGAAGATCATCAAGGCACCGACCACGACGAAATTCGCCGCCATCGGGTACAGCAGCAGCACCACCGAGCGTTCCTCGCGCCCGATCTTGCGCACGATGATCGAGGCCATGGCCCCCAGAACGGCTGAGCCCATCGCTGCGAAATGTCCGGTCGACAGCGGTGACGATCCCGGGCGCAGCACCACCATGACGCCGATCAGGCCCACCAGAACCGCCAGACCTCGCCGCCAGCCGACCTTTTCGCCCAGCATCGGCACCGAGATCAACGTGATCAGCAGCGGCGCGGCAAAGAGGATGGCGTAGGTCTGCGCCAGCGGCAGAACGGAGAACGCATAGAACGCGCACATCCCATTGCCCACCGCGCAGGAGGTGCGGATCAGCGTCCACCACGGGTGGACCGGGCGCAGGTTGCCGTGAGTGGTGTCGTTCATAAGCATGAAGCTGACCAGTGGAAAGGAAAACAGCGTGGAAAAGAAGATCACCTGAAACGGCGAGTAGCTGCCGCCGAGATACTTGATGACCACGTCATGCGTGGCGAAAATACCGAAGGCGATCAGCGCAAAGAGTGCGCCTTTTGCATTGCTGGACATTGGGGGGACCTGTTTTCGCTAGCTCCACGATGCTAAACGCACCCGAATTTCAGACGCAAGGCCACATCGTGCAAAATCGCCGCAAAGCTGTGCGACGCGTATGGAACGGCCTTTCAATTCGGCTCTTGCATCGGGGCGCGTGTTGACCGCGATTCCGGCCTGATTCTAGGATGGCCCCGCTAAATCAATGATTTCAAAAACTTGATAAGGATTGCTGCGATGAAACTCTTCGATTTCAGCTTTTTCATCTACCCAAAGGTCGCGCGGATTCTGTTCATCATTGCGACGGTTCTGATCGCAATCGGCGCGGTAATCGGCTTTTTCACCGCCTTTGCCGGGTGGGGATCGTTCGGCCAAAAGCTGCTGACCGCCTTCGGCAGCCTGATCGGCGGCGCGCTTGCGATCCTTGGCTTGCGCCTGACGACCGAACTGCTGCTCGTGATCTTCGCGATCAAGGATCTGCTGCAGGAACAGGTCGATCTGCAAAAGCAGGGGGCGGACCGGGCCGGGTGACGCCGGACTGCTGATGCGAAAACGCGGGCCCTGAGGGTGCAGGGCCCGCGCTTGTCTGTGTGAACCGTGCGTCGCTCAGAGAGAGGCGTCCAGCGCCGCGACGATGGCATCGCCCATCTCGCTGGTGGACACGGGCTGCTTGCCCTCTTCGCCCAGCAGGTCGGCGGTGCGATAGCCGTCTGCCAAGACCTTCTCGATGGCCTGCTCCAGACGGGTGGCTTCGTCGCCTTGGTCAAACGAGTAGCGCAGCGCCATGGCAAAGCTCAGGACGCAGGCGATCGGGTTGGCTTTGCCCTGACCCGCGATGTCGGGGGCGGACCCGTGCACCGGCTCGTAAAGCGCCTTGGGGCGGCCATTGGCCATCGGCGCGCCGAGGCTGGCGGAGGGCAGCATGCCGAGGCTGCCGGTCAGCATCGCGGCGGCGTCGGACAGCAGGTCGCCAAAGAGGTTGTCGGTGACGATCACGTCGAACTGCTTGGGCCAGCGGCACAGCTGCATCGCGCCCGCATCGGCGTACATGTGGCTCAGTTCGACATCGGGATAGTCCTTGCCCACCTCGGTCACGACCTCGCGCCACAGGACGCCGGATTCCATGACGTTGGCCTTTTCCATCGAGCACAGTTTCTTGTTCCGGCGCATCGCAAGTTCGAACGCGGACCGCGCCACGCGGTCGATTTCCGACTCGGTATAGCGCTGGGTGTTGATGCCAACGCGCTCGTTGCCTTCCTCGATGATGCCGCGCGGCTCGCCGAAATAGATGCCGGAGGTCAGTTCGCGCACGATCATGATGTCCAGACCGGCAACCACGTCCTTTTTCAGGGACGAGAAATCCGCCAGCGCGTCAAAGCACTGGGCCGGGCGCAGGTTGGCGAACAGGTCCATTTCCTTGCGCAGGCGCAGCAGGCCGCGCTCGGGCTTCACGGAGAAGTCGAGCGAGTCGTATTTCGGGCCACCCACGGCGCCCAGCAGGACGGCGTCGACCTCTTGCGCCTTGGCCATCGTGTCGTCATGCAGCGGCGTGCCGTGCTTGTCATAGGCGCAGCCGCCCACCAGATCCTCGCTGACGTCGAATTTCATGTCCCGCTTGGCACCGAACCAGTCGATGATCTTGCGGACTTCGGTCATGACTTCGGGGCCGATGCCGTCGCCGGGCAGGATGAGAAGCGAGGGGTTGCTCATGGGGGCGTCCTTCGAGGTTTGCAAAAGTTGCCGTTCCGGTAGCCTTTGGGCACAGAAACGTCAAGAAACGAAGGGTGAAAGCCCCTCTTCCAGCAGGTCCCAGACGCGGCGGACGCGCGGGGTGCGGCGGATGCTATCATGCGCGGCGAGCCACAGGGGCAGGGTCGGCAGGGGCATGTCCGGGACAAGCCGTTCGACCGTAGGGTCGTTTTCCGCGACCGAAGTCTGGGCAAAGCCGATGCCGCAGCCTGCGCGGATCAACTCCCAATAGGTGCCGTGGTGATCGGTGCGGGTGGCAAACCAGTCGCGCTGGGCCTCGACGCCCGCTTGGCGCAGGCCGCGCAGGATAAGGTCGGACCGGTCATAGCCGACAAGGTCATGGTCGAAGATCTGCTGAAATTGCGTGGGTCTGCCGCGCCGATCCAGATAGGACTTGGCGGCATAGAGGCCCAATTGCAGTTCGCCCAGATGCTTGGTCACGATGTCCAGTTGCTCGGTCCGGTACATGCGCACGGCGATGTCGGCCTCGCGGTACAACAGGTTTTCCGAGGTGTCGGTGGGCGCGAGGTCGATTTGGATATCCGGCTCGGCCGCGCGGATGCGGGCGATGATCGGCGGCAGGTGATGATGCGCGGTAAAGACGCTGGCGGTGATGCGAACCGTGCCGGACAAGGTGTGGTCATGGCCTGCGGCGGCGATGGCAAAGCCCCGCACCGCTTCGGCCATCGCCCGTGCATGCGGCATCAGCGACGCCCCGCACGACGTCAGGGCAAAGCCCCGCGCCTGCCGGTGAAACAGCGTGACGCCAAGGGTTTCCTCGATCTTCTGCACCTGTCTGCCCACGGTCGGCTGGGACACGCCCAAGTCCCGCGCAGCCTGTGACAGCGACCCGGACTCGGACACCGCAAGGAAGGTCTGCACCAAGGACCAGTCGAGGGATGAGAGCGCCTTTTCCATTCACAAATGAATACACGATCTACGATTTCTGCCAATTCCTTTCCTTCGGTGAATAGGGGACGCTGGGCTCAGGATCTTGATGGAGGTTGGAATGACGGGACACGTCTTGATACTGGGAAGCAGCGGGCGGTTCGGGCGCAACATGGCAGAGGCGTTCTGGAATGCCGGGTGGCGGGTGCATCTGCATGACCGCGCGACCGGCGACCTGATGGCCGAGGCGCGCGAGGCCGACGTCATCGTGAACGGCTGGAACCCGGCCTATCCCGATTGGGCGGCGCAGCTACCGGGGTTGACGGCGCGTTGCATCGAAGCGGCGCGCGTGAATGACGCGACGGTCCTGATCCCCGGCAATGTCTATGTCTATGGCAAGGACGCCGCCCCCGATTTCGGCCCGCACCTGCCGCATGGCGCGCAGAACCCGCTGGGGCGGTTGCGGATCGAGATGGAACAGGCCTATCGCGACAGCGGCTGCAGGGTGATCGTGCTGCGCGCGGGGGATTTCCTTGATACCGAGGCCTCCGGCAACTGGTTCGACAGGATCCTGGCGCCCTCGCTGAAAAAGGGCGTGCTGACCTATCCCGGCAACCCGGACATCCCGCACGCGTGGGCGTTCCTGCCCGATCTGGCACGCGCGGGGGTGCAGTTGGTCGAACGGCGCGAAAGCCTGCCGCATTTCGCCGACATCGCCTTTCCCGGTTACACGCTGACGGGGCATGAGTTGGCCGCGCTGTGTGGCGGCAAGGTCAAGCGCATGTCTTGGCTGCCGATCCAACTCGCCCGCCCGGTCTGGCGGCTGGCCGCGCCGCTGCTGGAGATGCGCTATCTCTGGGACAAGCCGCACTTCATGGCACCGCAAAGTTTTGCCGCCGTGCTGCCCGATTTCCGGGCGACCGATCCGGCCGAGGCGGTGGCGCAGGCGACAGCCCCGGTCATGGCATCGCGAGGTCGACCCAGACAACGCGATGTGGGCCCGGCCCCGGCACAGGCGTGACGCCCGCATCGAGCACGGTCAGCGCGGCATCGGGCAAGACGTAGCTGACCCGCATCTCGCCCACGCTGTCCCAGTCGACGGTGGGCAGGGCGGGCAGCGGGTCTTGCAGCCTTGGGTGAGCCAGCAGGCGGGTGGCGGCGTCGCGCAGCCCCTCGCCCCGGTCGGGGTCGAGATTCAGCAGGCCCGCCAGCACCACTGGGCCATCCATCGCGTCCAGATGATGCGCCCACAGCATCACCTCGTCATGGTTGCGCCGGCCATTGCGATCCTCCGGCCCGTCAAAGACTGGCGGGGTGGCGGCCAACGTCAAAAGGGCAAACGGCACGGGCGCATCCACGCGCACTGCCCAATGGGCGGCGGAGGACAGGCGCTGAATCTCGGCCTCTTGCGGGGTCCAAAGCGTCTCGGGCGCGTCCTTCCATGGCAGGGCGCTGTGATCGGCAACCAAGGCCAGCGGATAGCGTGACAGGATGGCCATCCCGCCTTGGCCCGAGAACCAGCCATAGCCCTGTGCGTCGCGCGGCCCACCCAGCCGACCGTCGCCGTCAAGGTCCAGCCCGGTGGCCATGCCGGTATTGGGTCGCATCGCGAACAGATGGGGGTAGCCGCCCAGCCGGTCTGCCAAAGCGGCCAGCGCCACGTGCCCCGCGTCGTAGTCCACATCGGTCAGGACCAGAACATCCGGTGACAGGGCTGCGACGGGCCCGAGATCGGGTGATTTGTCGGACAGCAGCTCCTTGAGCAACAGGCCCGGTCCCTTGCGGCTGAAATCCCCATGCCACGTGGCCACGCGCAAGGGCTCGGCCAAGGCCGGTCCGCAGAGCAGGCACAATAACAGGATCAGGCGACCAGCAATTCCGCCTGCGCATAGGCGCGGCGGCGTTTTTCCTCGATCAGGTCGGCGATGCGCATCAGGGCGACGCCGCGCATGATCAGGCTTGACGGGATGAAGGCCCATACGGTGACAACCCAGATCAGTGTTTGCGGATCGTTCAGCCTGACTGGCATCCCGGTGGTCGACACAAGCTGCAGGACCGCAGGCACCAAGAATGGCAACAGAAACCCTAAGGCGACGTTAACGCGGCTATCCCGCTTGAGACGGCGCAGGACGTCGCCCCCGGCCGTGGGGTCGAACAGGGGCAGATTGACCCACACATTGAAGGCGCCGTTGCGGATGGGCCAGTCCAGCAGGCGGACAACGGCGACGAAGGTCAGCAGCGCGATGAGCGAAATCGTATAGGCCAGCCCGGCCGTGACCCGCAGATGCGCCGCCATCGCGTCATCCTGCGCGACCAGAACCATCAGCCGCACCGGCGAAAACGGGAAGTCCATCGCCGCGCCGACCACGTCGCCAAAGCCGCTCAGGTCGGACTCGAATCCGGCGGGCGCCATCTGCTCGCGGCAGATCAGCGTCAACAGCACCACCGTCGAGAACAGCGCCAGAAACCGCATACGGTTCAGGGGCGGGGCGGATCGGAACTCGATGAACGACGGGTAGTCGGTCCAGTATTCGACAAAGGTCAGCAGCGCCGCGACCAGCGACACAAGTGCCACGATCTGGACGGAATCCGGCTTGACCCCGGGCAGAACCAACGCCGGAAAGGCAATGACGAATGCCACGAGGGTCGCGCGCAGCGCGGCGGATGCCGTCCGTTTGATCAAAACTCTGCCCTTCCGTTCAGGACGGCCGCGATACGATGCCGCGCCCTTGTTCCATCACGAGTCCGCCGATTGTGGCGGGTTGCCTCATTCTTGCCCAAGTTTTGCCTCACTTCCCCAAGCACGACAAGTTACCCACAGAGGTTCCGCCGCATTTCAGGCAATTTCTGGAACGGTGTGGTGCGGGATTGCATCATTCCTTGGGCGATTCCAAGGAGCACTGGGGGTGCCCCACAAGATACTGTGGTTGCTGACTTTTTGAGCACAACGAACCGTTCACCCAATGTTAACCCGTGTGTCCGCGGGCCCTGAAACGAGTCAGGGCCCGCGTATGGCGGGCCCTGTCGGGATCGGTCTTTGGCCGGGCTCAGACCCAGGGGCGGGCTTGCGATGCCTGTGCCTCGAACGCGTCGATGGCGGGGGCTTTTTCCAGCGACAGGCCGATATCGTCGAGCCCTTCCATCAGGCAATGCTTCTTGAACGGGTCGATTTCGAAAGCGAACGATTCGCCCTCGGAGGTCGAAACGGTCTGGTTTTCCAGATCGACGATCATCCGCGCGTTAGACCCTTTCTCGGCGTCCTTCATCAGGACGTCGACGGCCTCTTGCGGCAGGACGATCGGCAGGATGCCGTTCTTGAAGCAGTTGTTGTAAAAGATGTCGGCGAAGGAGGTCGAGATGACCGACTTGATGCCGAAATCCTTCAGCGCCCAAGGCGCGTGTTCGCGCGAAGAGCCGCAGCCGAAGTTGTCACCGGCGACGAGAATCTCGGCGTCGCGGTATTGCGGCTGGTTCAGGACGAAATCGGGGATTTCGTTGCCCTGACGGTCATAACGCATCTCGTCGAACAGGTTTACACCCAGACCCGAGCGTTTGATGGTCTTGAGGAAGACCTTGGGGATGATCATGTCGGTGTCGATATTGACCAGCGGCATGGGCGCCGCGATCCCGGCTAGTTTTTCGAACTTTTCCATATCCGGCGTCCTTATGCGTTTTCGGTCATCAACTCGCGCACGTCGGTCAGGTGACCGGTCAGCGCGGCGGCGGCGGCCATGGCGGGCGATACGAGGTGCGTGCGCCCCTTGTAGCCCTGACGCCCCTCGAAATTGCGGTTCGAGGTGGAGGCGCAACGCTCACCCTCGGACAGCTGGTCGGGGTTCATGGCAAGGCACATGGAGCAACCCGCCATCCGCCATTCGAAGCCAGCGTCGATGAAGATCTTGTCCAGACCTTCTTCCTCGGCCTGCGCGCGGACAAGGCCCGAGCCGGGGACGACCATGGCGCGGTTGATGGCGATCTTCTTGCCTTCGACGATCTTGGCGGCGGCGCGCAGGTCCTCGATCCGGCCGTTCGTGCAGGACCCGATAAAGACGGTGTCGATCTTGATGTCGGTCAGTTTCTGACCCGGGGTCAAGCCCATGTAGTCGAGCGCGCGCTTCGCGGCCTCGACCTTGCCGCCTTTGAACGACTCGGGCGCGGGGACCACGGCAGAGATCGGCAGCACGTCCTCGGGCGAGGTGCCCCAAGTCACGACCGGCTCGATTTCCTCGCCCTTCAGTGTGACGACCTTGTCAAAATGCGCGCCTTCGTCGGTGTAGAGCGTCTTCCACCAGTCCATCGCGGCTTCCCATTGGGCCCCTTTCGGGGCGTGGGGGCGGCCTTTGACATACTCATAGGTGGTCTCGTCCGGGGCGATCAGGCCCGCGCGCGCGCCGCCTTCGATGGCCATGTTGCAGACGGTCATCCGCCCTTCCATCGAGAGGTCACGGATCGCTTCGCCGCAATATTCGATGACATAGCCGGTGCCGCCGGCGGTGCCGGTCGCGCCGATCACGGCGAGGGTGATGTCCTTGGCGGTGACACCGGGGCGGAGCTTGCCGGTGATCTCGACCTTCATGTTCTTGGACTTCTTCTGGATCAGCGTCTGGGTGGCCAGAACGTGCTCGACCTCCGACGTGCCGATGCCATGCGCCAGCGCGCCAAAGGCCCCGTGGGTGGCGGTGTGGCTATCGCCGCAGACCACGGTCATGCCGGGCAGGGTCCAGCCCTGTTCCGGGCCGACGATGTGGACGATGCCCTGACGGACATCGGTCACCGGGTAGTAGTGGATGCCGAATTCCTTGGCATTGGTGTCGAGGGCTGCGACCTGAATGCGGCTGTCCTCGGGCATCTGGTCGGGGTTCTCGCGGCCCAGCGTCGTCGGCACGTTGTGGTCCGGCACGGCGATGGTCTTTTCGGGGGCGCGCACCTTGCGGCCCGCCATGCGCAGACCCTCGAAGGCCTGCGGGCTGGTCACTTCGTGCACCAGATGGCGGTCGATATAGAGCAGGCAGGTGCCGTCAGAGT
The DNA here is from genome assembly GCF_003667315.2 of Tropicibacter alexandrii. Lineage (GTDB taxonomy): Bacteria > Pseudomonadota > Alphaproteobacteria > Rhodobacterales > Rhodobacteraceae > Tropicibacter > Tropicibacter alexandrii. Next base: position 215,584 of record NZ_RCTZ02000004.1, read on the forward strand.
CCTCGGATACGACATGCGCATCCCAGATCTTGTCATAGAGCGTCTTGGGGGACATTGGTCCTCTCCCGTTATTTGGGTGATGTGTGGTCAGTCGAAAGCGCGCCCCGGAAGCGAGGCGGGAATGTCATAGACGGGCGAGCACCGTGAAGGTGGCGCCGTGAAAGCGTTCGCGCAGGCGGGCGCGATCACCGACATTGAGAAACTTGGCCATGGACGCCCAGATACATCCTGCCGCTGAGTCTATCAAGGGTTTCGCGCGGCTCTTGTCCGGCGGCGTGTTTGGGTCATTATCAAATTTATGGATCCGACCGACCCGCAGGAACTGACCGAGACGGCGCAAAGCGTTCTGACCTTCCTTTTGGAAGCTGCGCTGGACCTGTGGCAGGAATTGTTGCGCCCGTGGACGGTGTATCAGCTGGCCATCGCGGCGGCGATCTTTGCCGTGGCGTGGATGCTGGCGCTGGCGCTGCGGCCACGGCTGGGCGACTGGCTGCGCACCCGCGAGAACTGGCCGAAATGGCGGTTGCGGATCGGGCTGATCGTGCAGCGCCGGATGCGCATGGTCTTCTTCGTCGCGATGATCTGGGTGGTCTATTACGTGATGCGCGAGGTCACGTGGCCGTCGCGCTCGATCCTGATCGGGGTGCTGGCGCGGCTGACGACGGCGTGGCTGTTCATCGCCTTCGCGACGCGGCTGATCGCCAACCCCTTTCTTAGGTTCATCGCACGCTATGGCGCGTGGACATGGGCGACCCTGTCGATCCTTGGCTGGACGGACGAGGTGCAGGGCTGGCTGGACAGCGTGGCCTTCACCATGGGCGAGACGCGCTATTCGCTGTGGCTGCTGGTCAAGGCGGTGGTGATGATGATGGTCATGCTGGGCGGTGCCCGGCTGCTGACCTCGGCCTCCAGCGCGTCGATCAAGGCGAACAAGGATATCAGCCCCTCGATGCAGGTGCTGGCGGTCAAGGTGCTGCAAGTCGTGCTGTTCGGCGCGGCGTTCTTCATCGCGCTGAAATCGGTGGGGGTGGATCTGACAGGCTTGGCCGTCCTGTCCGGGGCGATTGGTGTCGGCTTGGGCTTTGGCCTGCAAAAGGTGGTGTCCAACCTCGTGTCCGGCATCATCATCCTGCTCGACAAGTCGATCAAGCCGGGCGACGTGATCTCGCTCGGCTCGACCTTTGGCTGGATCGAGAGCCTTGGCGCGCGCTATGTCAGCGTCGTCACCCGTGACGGCAAGGAATACCTGATCCCGAACGAGGACCTGATCACTGGCCAAGTGGTCAACTGGTCCCATTCGAACGAATTCGTCCGGCTGGATATCCATTTCGGCACCTCCTATCACGACGACCCGCACAAGGTGCGCAAGATCGCCATCGAGGCCGCCAAAAGCGTCGACCGGGTGCTGAGCTTCAAACCGCCGGTCTGCCATATCGTGGGCTTTGGCGATTCAAGCGTGGATTACATCCTGCGCTTCTGGATCACCGACCCGACCGGGGGCCTGACCAACATTCGGGGGAACGTGTTTCTGGCGCTTTGGGACGCGTTTCAGGCGAACGGAATCTCCATTCCTTTCCCGCAGCGCGAGGTCCGCCTGCTGGATACGGAAAAACCTGCCGAGGATGCGCAAAACTGAGGCGTTTCGAGGCGGCTGTTAACCTGACGTAAAATGTTTGCCGTGCAGGGTTGGGACATGTCTCGATCCGACGGAATATGGCGCAATGCGCGCACGCATCCCTACGTGGATGACAGCGGTCCGCAGGTGCCGCCCCGGGGGCTGTCCTCTGAGGGCAGGAACTCTCTCTGGAAAGGGCTGGCGCGGCTGCTGCGCGGCAAGCGCCCGGCAAAGCCGCCCAGCCCGCCCGAGATCTATCGCAGGGGCTGACCTTAGCCTACGACCTCACCGACCAGTATCTGCGGCTTGGCATCGGTGAAGTTCGGGATGTCATCCAGCAGCGGCTGGGCCCCTTGCATGGCGGCGTCAAAGGCGGTCTGATCCTTGAACACCATGCTGGCAATCGCGTAATAGCCCGGCGGTGTGTCGGGCCCGCCTGCGAGCCCCTTGGTCACCAGCTTGCTGGCTATGTGCGGGCCCCATGCCTTGCCGACCAAATCCATATGGGTGGTCAGGTAGTAGTCGTAATCGAATGTCGTCCCGGTGCTTGCCGGATAGATGACTTGTAGCGAAACCGTCATGAAATCGTCCTCCTCCAAAGTCGGGACAGTATAGCAGTCTTCGGCTTTCGACGGGGAAGTCATTTGTGACGAGGGGTCGCTCTACCCAATGGTCGTGCAACTGTGCATAGTTCCGGCAAACAGAACCGGGAGCACATCATGGACGATATCTTTATCCTCAGCGGGGCACGGACCGCGATCGGCACCTTTGGCGGGTCGCTGGCGGGCACACCCCCCATCGAATTGGGCACCGCCGCCGCCAAGGCGGCGCTGGAGCGCGCCGGTGTCGAGGGCGGGCAGATCGGGACGGTCGTCTTTGGTCATGTCATCAACACCGAGCCGCGCGACATGTATCTGAGCCGCGTCGCGGCGATGCAGGCCGGTATTCCCGACACGGTGCCTGCGATGAACGTCAACCGGCTGTGTGGCTCGGGCGCGCAGGCGATTGTCTCGGCGGTGCAGGCACTGGCCATGGGGGATGCGGATTTTGCGTTGGCCGGTGGGGCCGAGAACATGTCGCGCAGCCCCTATATCGTGCCGGATCAGCGCTGGGGCGCGAAGATGGGGGATATCCGCACGCTGGACATGATGCTGGGCGCGCTGAACTGCCCGTTTGGCACCGGGCATATGGGCGTGACGGCGGAAAACGTCGCCGCCGAGCATGACATCAGCCGCGATGCGCAAGACGCGTTCGCGCTGGAAAGCCAGAACCGCGCGGCGGCAGCCATCGAGGCGGGCTATTTCGACGAGCAGATCGTGCCGGTCGAAGTGCGGGTGAAGCGCGACATGGTGCCGTTTGCCCGCGACGAACACCCCAAGGCGACGACGCTGGAGGCGCTGGGCGGTCTGAAGACCGTGTTCCAGAAGGATGGTACCGTGACGGCGGGCAATGCCTCGGGCATCAACGATGGCGCGGGCGCGGTGGTGCTGGCGCGTGGCGATGCGATGGAAAAGGCCGGGCTGAAGCCCCGGGCGCGGGTTCTGGGCTATGCCCATGCGGGTGTGCGCCCCGAGGTCATGGGCATCGGCCCTGTTCCGGCTGTCGAGGCGCTGCTTGCGCGCACCGGCCTGTCGATCTCCGATTTCGACGTCATCGAGTCGAACGAGGCTTTTGCGGCGCAGGCTTTGGCGGTGAACAAGGGGCTGGGTCTGGACCCGGCGAAGGTCAACCCGAATGGTGGGGCGATTGCCTTGGGTCACCCGGTGGGGGCGACCGGCGCGATCATCACCGTCAAGGCGCTGTATGAGCTGGAGCGGATCGGCGGCTCGAAAGCCCTGATCACCATGTGCATCGGCGGCGGTCAGGGCATCGCGCTGGCCATCGAGCGGGTCTGATCCGGAGCGGGGCCGGGGGAGACCCCCGGCCTAAGATCTGTCATGTGGCTATCGGGGCTGGTCCGTGGACTGGCCCCTTATTGTGTGAGTTCGATGGAAACGCGGCCCGCATCGCCGTTGGTGTCGATCACCGAGAGGGTGGTGAAGCCGGGGCCGGTGATCGGGGCGGTGAATTCCGGGCGGTGCAGGCCGGTGGCAAGGACCTCGCCGTCGGCGATCAGCGTATAGGGGGCGCGGCCCCCGCGCAGCTTGACGGGGATGCCGTATGGGCTGGCCGCCAGCGTCGCGCCTTCGGGGGGGAAGGTGAGTTGCAGGGCGGGCGTGCTGACGCGGTTGCCGAAGCGTTGCAGGGGTGCGGGCAGCTGGGCGTTGCCGACCATCAGCGTTTCGGGGGGCGGCGGTGGCAGGGGGGTGTGCTTGACGCGTCCCAGCGCCTCGAACAGCAGGGGCGCGGCGAGGTCGCCGCCAAAGGCGCCCGGCACGGGGGTGCCGTCGGGGCGGCCGATCCAGATGCCCGCCACATGGCGCCCGTCCCAGCCGATGGCCCAGGCATCGCGGTGACCGTAGGACGTTCCGGTCTTGTAGGCGACCTTTCCGGCCGGTCCGGCGGAGGCGGGCGGGGCGAGACCGGCAAGGATATGCCCCACCTGCCAGCTGGCGGCGGGAGAGAGGATGCGGTTGCCGGTTTGCGGCGCGCTGGCCTGCCAGCGCAGGGGCAGGGTGTTCCCGCCGCGGGCCATGGTGGCGTAGAGCTGGACCATCTCTTCGAGCGTGACGCCGACGCCGCCGAGCGAGACGGCAAGGCCGGGGGCGCCGCCTTGCAGTGCGGGTTTCAGCCCGGCACCCTTGAGGGAGGCCATGAGATGCGCCGGGCCGAGGGCTTCGGTCAGGCGGACGACGGGGATGTTCAGCGACAGTTGCAGGGCGCGGCGGACCGGCAGCTCGCCACGGAATTCGCCGTCGAAGTTTTGCGGCGCGTAGCTGCCGAATTGCACCGGCGCGTCGAGGATCAGGGTTTCCGGGTGCGCCAGCCCGCGGTCGAAGGCCAGCCCGTAGACCAGCGGTTTCAGCGTCGAGCCGGGGGAGCGTTGCGCCTGTGTCATATCGACGAAGCCCTGCCCTGCCGCCTTGGTATAGTTGGCCGAGCCGATGGAGGTCAGGATATCTCCGGTCTGATGATCGGCCAACACCAGCGCCACGGACAGGCGCGGGTCGCGGCCTGCCATGTAGCGCTTGACGAGCTTTTCGAGACTGGTTTGAAGGGGGCGGTCGATGGTCAGGTCGTGCCGTCCGGGGCCAAGCGCCAGCGCGCGGTCGGCCATGTGCGGGGCCAGTTGCGGCATCGGCTGGCGGCCCTTGGGCGCCGGGTCGAGCTGGTCGGAACGCGCCGCCGCCATCGGGATCACCCCATCGCGGGCCATGCGCAGCAGCACGCGGTTGCGGGCGATCTTTGCCGCCTCGGGGTGGCGGTCGGGGCGGCGGCTTTCGGGGGCTTGCGGCAGGGCCACCAGCAGCGCCGCCTCGGCCGGGGTCAGGCGGGCCGGTTCCTTGCCCAGCCAGATCAGGGAGGCGGCGCGCAGCCCCTCGACATTGCCGCCATAGGGGGCGAGGCGCAGGTAGAGTTGCAGAATTTCGTCCTTGGACAGGCGACGTTCCAGCGCCAGCGCCAGCCGCATCTGCGCCAGCTTGCCGCCCCATTGCCCGGTCGTGCCATCGGTCAGCAGCCGCGCCACCTGCATGGTCAGGGTCGAGGCGCCCGAGACGATTTCACCGTATTGGACATATTGCAGCCCGGCGCGCGCGGTGGCGAGCCAGTCGATGCCGGCGTGGCGGTAAAACCGCTTGTCCTCGTAGGCGATCAGCATGTCGAAGAACAGCGGGTCGACGGCGTCGGGGCTGACCTCCATCCGCCAGATGCCGTTTTCCACCGTGTAGGCGCGCAGCAGGTGGCCGTCGCGGTCGCGCATCTCGGGGGAGGTCGCATGGACCAGCGTCGGGATCGGCGTGGCGTCGATCCATGCGTCGACCCGGTCGCGCGTGAAGGCGGCGAGCCAGAGGGTCAGGGCAAGGATCAGGAGGCGTTTCATGTGGCGAGGTCGATTGGGTATTTGGAAAGAGAAGAAGACAGTGGCTTGGTGCTGAAAAGGGGAAGGCGGGGCTATGGGTCCCCGGCTTGCCAGAGGCCGGGATAGTGGGTGACGAAGCCGTGCTCGTCGACCTTGAGATGGGTCTTGAAATCGCTTTCCTCGGCCTCGTAGAGCACGAGCCCGCCGCGTTCGCGGGTATAGCTTTGATGCAGCGGTGACAGCAGCGGGCCGGGCAGGCGCAACCACGCGGCGCAGGTGGTCAGCCTGCCGACCTGCGGCAGACGGCGCAGTGGCATGAGGTTGGTGGCGGGGGTAAAGCTGAGGTCGATATCCTCGGCTCCGGTCAGGTCCGGTTGCAGGCGGTCGTTCAGGGACCAGTCCGCGCCCGAGCGGGCCAGATGCCAGCCCACGGTTTCACCCGCGTAGTCGCCGGTGATGTCGGCGGAGGTGGTCAGCCAATCGGCATCGGTGCGGATGACATAGTCGAGCGCGGCCCAGCCGTGGCCGTCGCGGAAGCGCGCATGGCCCACCAGCATCCAGCCCTGTCCGGCGTCGACCAGACGGCAGGTGTCCTCGCCGTCGCGGTCGAGGGCGCGCCAATGGGCCTTGGCGATCGTCTCGGTCAAGGCAGCACCGTCACGGTGCCGGAGGCCGTGGTGGCTCGGAAATCGGGTCTGTACATATCCTCGACCAACGCCGCCGGATGATGGAAGGTTCCGGGGGAGACGGCGCGCAGCATATAGGCCAGCCTCACGGGTTTGGTGCCGCCGTAATCCAGCGCCGCGATGAAGCGGTCGGTGCGGAATTCGCTATGCTCGGCCTGCATGGTTTCCAGCCAGTCCAGCGCCTTGATGTCACCGGCGCGCAGGAGCGAGGGGTTGTCGATCTCGAACCCGGCGGGCAGGGCGTCGTCGACGATCAGGCGGGCGCGGGTCTTGTCCGCCGGTTTGATCGTCAGGACGGCGACCATGCGGGTGCCTGCCTTGATGTCGCCGGTGATCTCTTCGCCGTCGAGCGTGTAGTAGGCGCGGGTCAGCGCGTAGCCATAGCCACCCGCCTCGGTCGCGCCGTCGGGGATGCCGAGGGTCGTCAGGGTGATGTCTGTGGGCGTGGCGGCGGTGTTCTTGACCGTCATCGGCACCAGCGTCTCGCCCTCGATCCGGCGGACAAACGGCCCGGCCAGCGGTTGACCGTCCACCTCAAGGCCCGAGACGGACGGGTCCTGCACCATGGCGTGGGCGGCCAGCAGCGCCCAGCTTTGTTCCTGCGTGGACAGGGGGCGGTTGGCGGCGCTAATGCGGCTGACCAATGCGTCACGGTTGACCGCGTCAGAGCGCGCCTCGACCGCGAGCGACAGGATCCCGGCGGCGTCGCGCACGGTTGAGCCGAAGTCGATGCGATACAGGCTTGCCGGGCGGGTCGGCGTGGCGGCGATGCGGGCTGCGGCCTTGCCGAACATCTTGTCGGCGCGCGGCTGGTCGCCATAGCTGGCCAGCGCCGCGCCCAGTTGCGCCTGCGCCAAGGGCGTGCCGAAATTGTCGGCGCGCTCGTCGGCGTAGTAGCGCAGGTCGCCCATGGCGGCGGCCCCTTCGCGCGCCAGCACCATCAGCGCATAGGCGATATCCTCGCCGCCATCGTCGAAGTCCGACGCATAGGCGATGCGGTTCTTGAGGTTGTCGAGCGCGTTCTGGAAGGCGAGGTCAGGCACCTGATGCCCGGCGCGTTTGGCGCGCGACAGGAAGTCGGTGACATAGGCATCCAGCCACGTGTCGCCGGAATAGGCGCCCCACAGGCCAAAGGCACCGTTGGGGGCTTGGCGCGTCAGGATCTGCTCGATGGATTGGGCGATGCGTTGGTCCATCCGCGCGGTGTCGCCAAGGCCGAGCGGTTCGGCGATGGAGGACATGTAAAGGAGCGGCAGCGCCTTGGACGTAACCTGTTCCGTGCAGCCATAGGGGTAGCGGTCGAGCGCGGCCAACAGGCCGGGCGCGTCGAAACGGGCGAGGGGACCAGCGGAGATCAGCGCCTCGGACCCTGTCAGGCGGAGCCCGGCAAAGACCTCGCGATCCAGGGTGAAGGTCTGACCGGGGGCCAGCGACAGGCGGCGGGTGGCCCCAACGGCAGGGTCATTGGCACGGACGCCAAGGGTCAGGGTTTTGGTCAGTTGCTGACCGGACGGGGTTTGCAGGGCGATCTGGATCACGTGGTCGCCCACCAGATCGGCCTTCAGCGGGATGTCCAGCGTGGTCTTGCCGCCCTCGGTCAGGGTGACGCGCTGCGATTGCGCGATGCCCATCCCATCGGAGGTGACGGAGAGGGGCATTTCCCCGGCCTGACCCTTGGCATGGGTGAGTTCCAGCAGCAGGCGGGATTGATCGCCGGGGGCGAGGAAGCGGGGCATCGACGCAGAGATCACCACCGGGTCGCGCACCAGCACATCGGTTTCGGCTGCGCCCACGGCGGTGGGGGACCATGCGACGGCCATCAGTTTCACGGTGCCGTTGAAGTCGGGAATCTGGAATTCCACCTTGGCCTTGCCATCCTGCACGGCGACGGGGCCGGAGAAGAAGGCGACGATCGCTTCGGTCGGCGGGGGCGATTGCATCCGCATCGACGCCGCGCCATCGCCGCCCGAGCGGACTGCGCCCATTGCACCGTTCATACCGTCGATCAGGCGGCCATACATGTCGCGGATTTCCACGCCCAGACGGCGCTGGCCGAAATAGTGCGCGGCAGGATCGGGGGATTTGAAACCGGTGAGGTTGAGGATACCCACATCGACAGCGGCGACGGTGACAAAGGCCTGACCATCGGGGGCATCGATATTGACGGTGGCCCTGAGCGCGCTGCGCGGGTCGGATTCGGCGGGCGCGTCAAAGCTGACAGCCAGCTTGCGCGCGCCGGGATCGACGGCGGCATGGGTCAGGCCCAGCGAGCGGGCCGGGTTCTGACCGGCGGCGACATCCATCGGGCGGATGACCTGCGCCGTGACATAGACACCCGCGCCCCAATCATCGGTGACGGGCAGTTGCAGGGTGTTCTCACCCTCCGCCACGTCGACGGCCTGCATGGAGATCACGCGGTCGGCCAGCACGGTGACCAGCGCCTTGCCCGCGTAGCGCGGGACCATGCGCAGGGTCGCGGTGTCGCCGGGCTTATACGCGACAGCATCCAGCGACATTTCCAGCATATCGGGGGTGTCCTGCGCGGTCACGGGGGCATACCACCCGGCGTAGAAATCGGTCGCGGCGGCGAGATACGGCCCATCGGTGCGTTCCACCACCAGCTCATAGCGGCCCCACTCGACGTCACCGGCAACGCTCAGCGGCTCAGCCCCGAGCGTGCCCTCGCCACGGGCTACGGTTTCGCGGGTGGTGATCGGCTCCCACCGCCAGTTGCCGTAGCGCTGATACCATTGGTAGCGGGTGTTCACCCGGTTCAGCCGCCATTCCACCTGCATCGCCCGCGGTTGCAGGTCCGGGCCAAGGGCGATCACGTCAAACCGCGCCTCTGCGCCTTCCCCCAGATCGCCGTCAAAGGCGGGGCGGATGCCGATCATCGGGGTCGGGGGCGCAACGGGGCGGGTGATCTCACGCTCGACCGGGCGACCGGAGGCCTCGGACAGGCGCAGGGTGATGCGGGCGCTCATCGGGCGACCCAGCGCATCGAGTTCCGGGATCGGCAGGGGTAGGGTGGCATTGCCGTCGGCATCCGTCACCAGACCGGCGTCAAAGCTGTTGGTGCGATAGTCATTCTGGTCGTCGTAGCGGCCAAAGCGGTAGCGGGGGAAGCCGTCCAGCGTGGTCGCGGTGCTCATCCGCAATTCGCCCTCGATCTTCAGATCGGCACCGGGCGCGCCATACAGATAGTTGGCGGCGACGGTCAGGTCGGGCGGGGACAGCGGGTTGATCGGCCCCTCGGGCAGGGTCAGGTCGAAGTCGATGCGCTCAGGCACGAAATCCTCGACCAGCAGGGTGCGGGTGGTCAGCGGCTCGGCCTTTGGGTCGGCATGGATCGCCAGCCGCCACGTGCCGCGCGGCGCGCTGTCGCCGACCGGCAGATCAAAGACATGGCCACCCGCCTGACCGCCATCGCTGACATGGCGCGAATATTCGACACCATCGGGGCGGGTGAGGATCGCGGTCAAAGGCACATCGGGAATGGCCGCCGCAGTCGCGTCGCGCAGCAGGGTCGTGGCGTGGATCACCTCTCCGGCGCGGTAGACACCGCGATCAGTGGCAAGGAAGGCATCCATCGCTCCCGCAGGTGCGCGCCCCTCGACACCGCGATCCGACAGGTCAAAGGCCGGGTCGGTCAGCGACAGAAATGCGATGTCCTCATCGCCCTGTTTCGCCATGACCAGGGCGGGGGCAGAGCCATCCTCGCCCCGCAAGAGGCCGGGGGCGAAGCGGGCAACGCCCTCCGCATCCGTCATGGCCGATCCAAGCAGGCGGTTCGCGGTGGCGTAAAGCTGGACCTCGACGCCTTCCATCGCGCCTGCAGTGCGCAGGTCGCGGGCAAAGACGGTCAGCCCGTCGGTGCCCTGCATGGTGGTCAGGCCGATATCGGACAGGATGAACCACTGGCTGGACTGGGCGTTGTTGTAGTCACGCTCACCCGGTTCGCGCGCAGCGAGCAGATAGATGCCCGCAGGCAAGTCGCCCAAGGCCTCGCCCATGGGCAAGCGGGTCAGCATGTCGGTGTTCAGCTCGTTCTGAACCTCGCCTGTGCCCTCCCAAATCTTCTCGCCCAAGGTGCGCTCGATATATTCGTCATCGCCGTAGCGCAGCGGCTCGCCGAAATACTGGTCGCGCATGGCGGCGATCAGGTTGCGGTCGGACAGGCGGGACAGGGTCAGATCGACCTCGGACAGGTTGACCGTCTCGATGGGAATGCCTGCATCCGGGGTGCGCGGCAGCACATAGGCCCGGCCCGGAAAGCTGATGCGGGGGGAGCGGTCGCGCACATAGGTGGTGATGGGCACATCCTTGACCAGCTTTTCGCCCGACGCGGCGGGCAGACCGGCGCGGAAGGTCACGGTATAGCGCGATCCGTGCTGGACACCGGTGATGCAGATGCGGCTGTCATCGGCGCTGACGGCGAGTTTCGGATCGGGCAGGCGCACATAGGGCGCATAGTCCTGACCGGCCCGCACCAGCGCCTCGGAGAATTGCGCGCAGATACGGGGCTCGGCCGAGTCCGCCTCCACCTGATGCTCGGTGATGCGGAAGCCGTATTTGCCGATGGCCTTGTCCAGCGCCTCTTCGATCTCGGCGGTGTTCGAGATATCGAACGCCATGCGCAGGGGTTCGATCATCTCGCGCCCGCGGCGGTTTTCTTCGAGCCCCAGCGCGATGCGGTGCAGGGCGCGGGCGCGCAGGGCGTCGTCGTCGGCACGTAGGTAGGCGTTGATCGCGCCATGCAGGGCGCGATCGACATATTTGTCCTGTTCCGAGCCTTTCAGCACCATCGCATAGTCCCACGACCAGTCCGCATATTGCTGCCAGTGCTCGGCCGCGTCGGTCTGGGCCAGCGCCGCGCCGGTCCAGTTGATGGCGTCATAGCGGTTGCCGGCGGTCTGCGCGTCGGCGGCGGCGGTCAGCAGGGCCTCGACCGTGTATTGCCCACCGGCATGGCGCAGGGCCAAGGCGGTGGCTTCGTTCCGGGCCTGTGCAAAGTCGCTGTCGCGCAGAAAGCGGATTTCGGCCCGGCGCAGGGCGGCGCGGGCTTGCGCTTCCTCGCCGGTCTCGATCACGCGGCCAGAGATCGCGCCGTTATAAGCCTGCCGGTCGCTGACGCCGCTTTTGGGGAAACAGGCATTGGAGCGGGTGTTGAAGGTAAAGGCGACGCATTGCGGATCGTTCAGACAAAGCCGCTCGCAAGCGCCATAGCTGGTGTCGAACAGCGCCTGAAGGTCGGAGCCGTAATAATCGATATCCCGCGTCACGACGATCCGCCGGTCCGGAATGGCGGTCTGGGCCTGCACGGTGGCCGGGCCGGACAGGCCGATCAGGGCCGCGAACAGGCCAAGAGCAAAGCGACGCATGGGAAAGCTCCTTTTCGATCAATGATCGTATGGTGGCACCACCCTAGCAAACCGGCAAGGATTCGCCGGTCCGGCATTCCATACCAATTTTGTTCCACCCCGGCGCCCATGGCGCGATCGGTGCCGGGAAAGGTACAACCTTTAAGCGGTTCTTCACCCCAATCGGGCAAAGCTGGCGACGGATTCTGGAGGACCGCGTATGGATCTGGCGGAAACGCTGGCCAAGGAACGCCGCGCGCGGCTGGCGGCGGAACGCTTGCTTGAACTCAAGCAGGCCGAGCTTTTCGAGGCCAATCGAAAGCTCGGGAAACATGCGCTCAAGCTGAGCCACGAGATCAAGGAAACGCGCGTCCTCGTCGAAGAAACCAAGTCCGAGAACATGCGCGTCAAATCCGAACTGGGGCAGGTGACCGAGCAATACGAGGTCGTCACCGAACAGCTTTGGGCGGCGCTGGAAACCGTGCAGGACGGCTTTGCCATGTTCGACGCGGAGCGCCGGATGGAACTGGCGAATCCGGCCTATCTGCAAATCTTCGAGGGGCTCGAACATGTCGGGCCGGGGATTTCCTATCCCGACCTGCTCGGCACGCTGGTCGACGAGGGGCTGGTGGACCTTCAGGGCGTTAGCGCCGAGGACTGGATGGCGCGCATGCTGACCCGCTGGGACAAGGACCCGATCCCGGTGGAAATGCTGCGGCTGTGGAACGGCCAGTTCATCAAGATGCAGGATCGCCACCTGCCCGATGGCGGCGTCGTGTCACTCTGTGTCAACATGACCGAGTTGATGCGCATGTGGTCGGCGATGCAGGAAATGCCGGATGGGTTCGTGATCTACGATTCCGATGACCGGCTGCTGATGTGCAACGAACCCTACCGCGAGATGTACAAGGCCTCGGCCCCCGCCATCGTCCCCGGCGCCACGTTCGAGGAAATCCTGCGCTACGGGCTGGAAACCGGCCAGTACAAGGACGCAATCGGCCGCGAGGAGGAGTGGCTGGAAGAGCGCCTTGAGGCGCACCGCGACGCGGAATCCGAGCTGGAACAGCAGTTGGAGGACGGGCGCTGGCTGCGCATCTACGAACGCGAGACCTCGGATGGGGGGCGGGTCGGCCTGCGGGTCGACATCACCCAGATCAAGGAGGATCAGAAGCGCCTCAAGGAGGCGATGAACCGCGCCGAGGCCGCGAACAGGGCGAAATCCGCCTTCCTCGCCAATATGAGCCACGAGATACGCACCCCGATGAACGGCGTCGTCGGCATGGCCGAGCTGATGGCCGATACCGAGCTGTCGGAGGAACAGCAGCTGTATCTCGACACGATCAAATCGTCGGGCGAGGCGCTGCTGGTCATCATCAACGACATCCTCGATTATTCCAAGATCGAGGCGGAAAAGCTGATCCTGCATGCGGAGCCCTTTGACCTCGAACGCGCCATCCACGAGGTGGTGATGCTGTTGCAGCCCACCGCGCGCGACAAGGCCATCCAGTTGCTGGTGGATTACGACATGTTCATGCCGACGCGTTTCGTCGGCGATACCGGGCGCATCCGGCAGGTGCTGACCAACCTTCTGGGCAACGCGGTGAAGTTCACCGTCGAGGGGCATGTGCTGGTGCGGGTCGTGGGCTTTGACGAGGAGGACGGGCGGACCTCGATCCATGTCACGGTCGAGGATACGGGGATCGGCATCCCGGCGGACAAGGTCGACCACGTCTTTGGCGAGTTCAATCAGGTCGAGGACGAGCGCAACCGCAAGTTCGAGGGCACCGGGCTGGGGCTGGCCATCACACGGCGGCTGGTCGAGATGATGGATGGCGAGATGTGGGTGGAGTCCGAGCTGGGCCGGGGCAGCTGTTTCGGCTTCCGCATCCTGCTGCCCGCCGACGAACCCGCCGTCTACCAGTCCGCGCGCCTGCCAGAGGGGTTGAAGCGGGTGCTGGTCGTCGACGATCACTCGGCCAACCGGATGATCCTGTCGAAGCAGCTGGATATCCTCGGGCTGGAGACGGATTATTGCAGCACCGGGTCCGAGGCCTTTGACCGGCTGGCCGTGCCGCCCGACCTGATGGTGGTGGAACAGGAACTGCCGGACATGGAGGGGATCGAACTGGTCGAGCAGATGGCGCGCGCGGGCTATTCGATCCCGGTGGTGTTGCTGTCGGACCATCCCGGCCAGATCCCGGTGGCCGAGGGGGTGCACCTGCAGGCGGTTCTGCAGAAACCCGCGCCGCGCGGGGCGCTGTTCAAGGCGCTGGAACAGGTGCAAACCGTCGCCCAGCCCGCCCGGGCCGTCAGTCGGCAGACCCCGGCCGCCCCTTCAGGCTTACCCGAGGCGGCGCTGCTCGACGTGCTGGTGGCCGAGGACAACAAGACCAATCAGCTGGTGTTTTCCAAGATGGCCAAGGGGTTCGACGTCGCCTTGCGCTTTGCCAATAACGGGATCGAGGCGGTGGAGGCGTTCCGCAAGAGGCGGCCGGACATGATCTTCATGGATATTTCGATGCCACGGATGGATGGCAAGCAGGCGACGCGGGAAATCCGCGCGATCGAGGGCGACGGGCCGCATGTGCCGATCATCGCGGTGACGGCGCATGCGATGGCGGGCGACCGCGAGGGCATTTTGGAGGCGGGGCTGGACGATTACCTGACCAAGCCACTGCGCAAGGCGGAACTGGCGAAGAAGATCGCGCTGTATGCGAAAGCCCCGCACCGGGCGGCGTCGTGACGGGGGAGTGATGCCGGGCGTGCGCTCTGCCCCGGCCCCTCGCGCATCAGGCCTCTGCCGGGCGGACGAAGACGGGGCCGTCGGGCTTGCTCAGATCGGGGCGGTAGACGTAGCCGCCGCTGTCGAAATCCTGCACGGCGGCGGCGTCGGTCAGCCGGTGCTGGATGATGAACCGCGCCATCGCGCCTCGGGCACGCTTGGCGTAGAAGGACACGATCTTCGGCCCGCCCGGCTTGTCTTCCATGAAGACGGGGGTGATCACGCGCAGCTTCAGCGCCTTGAGGTCGACCGCGCCGAAATATTCCTGACTGGCGCAGTTCACCAGAACGTCGGTCCCCAGCGTCTCGGCCTGCGCGTTCAGCGCTTCGGCGATGCGCGGCCCCCACCAGTCATACAGGTTGCGCCCGCGCGGGTTTTTCAGGCGTGAGCCCATCTCCAGCCGGTAGGCCTGCATCGCGTCGCGCGGACGCAGCACGCCATAAAGCCCCGAGAGGATGCGCAAATGATCCTGCGCCCAGTCCATTTCCTCGCCGTCCAGCGACGCGGCTTCCAACCCCTGATAGGTATCCCCGGCAAAGGCCAGCGCGGCGGGGCGCACGGCCTCGCCCGAGGGCGCCTCGCTGTAATCCTGAAACCGCTGCCAGTTCAGTTTCGCAAGGTCGTCCGAGATATGCATCAGCTTGCCCAGTGCATCCTTGGACAGGTCGCGCGCGACCTCGGCCAGCGCGTTCGCCTGATCGGCGAACACCGGTTCGGTCATCGTCTCTTTGCGTTCCGCCCAGTCCAGCTTTTTCGCTGGCGACACCACCACAAGCATCGCAATCCTCCTATATGTCGGGACGGGACTTAGTCCGCTTGCGACAGGATTTCCAGAAAGGCCGGACCGAAACGGTCAGTGCGCTTGTCGCCAAGGATGCGTTCCATCGACGACAGGCAATCGGGCCGCTGTTCCGCGACCTTCGCCAGCAGTGAAGCCGAGCAACTGAGCGGCTTGTCCGTGCCATCCGCCCCGCGCATCAGGTCGGTTTGCGCCTCCAGCAGGGCATCATATAGCGAACCCGCCTTGCGCCCGGCCAGCTTGCGGCGCATCGGGTGGACCTCTTCGACGGAGCCGGTCAGAACCTCAAGGAAGGCGGTGCCGTAGCTGTCCAGCTTCTTGGCCCCGACGCCGGAAATCCCCATCAGCGCGTCCAGTGTCTGGGGGCGCTTCTCGGCCATTTCGACGAGGGTCCGGTCGTTGAAGATCATGTAGGGCGGCAGCCCGGCCTCGCGCGCCAGCGCAGTTCGGCGGGCCTTGAGCGCCGACAGCATCGGCGCGTCATCGTCGGACACCAACGCCTTGACCGCGGGGCGGCGGTCGGCGGCGCGTGTCAGTACGTCCTTGCGCAGCTTGATGGTTTCTTCGCCCCGCAGGATCGGCAGGGCGCGGTCGGTCATCACCAGCGCGCCATGGCGGTCGGCATCGGGGCGGATCAGGTCAAAGCCCATCATCTGCCGGAACACCGCCTGCCATTGTGCCTTTTTCAGGTCCTTGCCGACGCCGAACGTGGGCAATTGGTCATGGTTGCGCTGCATGACCTTGTCCGTCTCGTTTCCGAGAAGAATGTCGATCAGGTGCCCCATTCCAAAGCTTTCCTGCGTGCGCAGCGCGGCGGACAGAGCCTTGCGGACGGGTTCGGTGCCGTCGAATGTCTCGGGCGGGGTGTCACACAGGTCGCAATTGCCGCAGGTCTCGGGCGCGTCCTCGCCGAAATAGGCGAGCAGCGCGCGGCGGCGGCAGCCCAGCGCCTCGGCGAGACCCAGAAGCGCGTTCAACCGGCCATGATCGGCGGTGCGACGTTCGGGAGGCGCGTTTCCCTCGTCGATCTGGGCGCGGCGCAGGCGGATGTCCTCTGGCCCGTACAGGGTCAGCGTCTCGGCGGGCGCACCGTCGCGCCCGGCGCGGCCGATCTCCTGATAATAGGCCTCGATCGATTTCGGCAGGTCGGCATGGGCGACCCAGCGGATGTCGGGCTTGTCGACGCCCATGCCAAAGGCGACGGTGGCGCAGACGATCAAGCCGTCTTCGGTGGCAAAGCGGTGTTCGACGTGGCGGCGCGCATCCGGGTCCATGCCGCCATGGTAGAAGGTCGCCTGATGGCCGTCCTCGGACAGGGCGCGGGCCAGTCCTTCGGTCTTGTTGCGGGTGCCACAATAGACGATCCCGGCGCGGCCCCGGCGGGCGGCGGCGTATTTCAGGATTTGCGCGCGGGGGCTGTCCTTGGGCTGAAAGGCGAGGTGCAGGTTGGGCCGGTCGAAGCCCCGCAGAAAGGTGTCGGGCTGCACACCGCCAAACAGGCGCGTGACGATCTCGGCCTGCGTCTCGGGGTCGGCGGTGGCGGTGAAGGCGGCCAGTGGCACGCCCAAGGCGTTCTTCAATTCGCCGATACGCAGGTAATCCGGGCGGAAATCGTGGCCCCATTGGCTGACGCAATGCGCCTCATCAACAGCAATCAGGCCAACTCCGGCGGTGTGCAGCATCCGCTGCGTGCCGCCTGAGGCCAGCCGTTCGGGCGCGAGATACAGCAGCTTCAGCTCGCCCGCGTGCATCAGGCGCCAGACCTCGTCGTTTTCCTCTTCGGTGTTGCCGGAGGTCAGGGCCCCCGCCGCCACACCGGCCTCGCGCAAGCCGCGCACCTGGTCGCGCATCAGGGCGATCAAAGGTGAAATGACAACGGTGATCCCGCCACGCATCAAGGCAGGCAGTTGGAAACACAGGGATTTGCCGCCGCCGGTGGGCATGATGGCCAGCGTGTTGCGGCCCTGCGCCACGGCCTCGACGATCTCGCCCTGACCGGGGCGAAAGGCATCGAAACCGAATATCTCTTTCAGAAGCGCCTCTGCCGAGGCGATGTCACGGGGCATGTCTGTCGGGCTTTGTCGCTATATCTGCTCTGCGCGCGACAGTCTCATACCATGGATAGGTTGATCAAGTCAGAACAGGTCAGAACGAGTAGAAGAACCCGGCATTGGTCGTCAGAATGATTTGCAGGGCATAGAGCCCGACCAGAAAGATCAGCGGCGCAAGGTCAAGCCCGCCCATCGGCGGCAGGACGCGGCGGATGCGCGAATAGATCGGCTCCAGCAGGCGGTTCAGGCCATCCCAGATCTGCGCGACCAGCGGCTGACGCAGGTTGAGGATCTGGAAATTGATCAGCCAGCTCATGATCACATGGGCAATGACGATGAACCAGACGATGTTCAGCAGCATCATGATGATCTTGTACAGCGACTCCATCTCCGGCCCTTCCCTAGCGTGACGTTGCATCCCACCTAAGCGCGGCGTGGCAAAATCGCAAGTCTGCCGCCGCGTCTTGGTTGACGCGGCTGCCGCGGCGCAGCAACACGGGCACAAAGGAGACCTCCGCATGTACCCGTTCTTTCGCCTGTTCAAGGACATGGCCCGCGCCCGCAAACAGCCCCGGCTGGGCCTGTATGACACCCATGTCTCGCATCACCTCTGCCTGCCTTGGGACTTGGACATGTGGAACGAGCTGAACAATGGCCGGACGCTGACGCTGTACGATCTGGGGCGCATCCCCTTTGCGCAGCGCACCGGGCTGATCGACCTGCTCAAGCAGGAGAAGTGGGGCCTGACCATCGCCGGATCGGTGGTGCGCTATCGCCGCCGCGTGCGCGGCATGGACCGGATCGAGACGCGCTCGCGCCTTCTGGGGTGGGACCGGCGGTTCATGTATATCGACCAGTCGATGTGGAAGACGAATGGCGAATGCGCCTCTCACGCGGTGTTCCGCGCGGCGGTCACCGACAAGAACGGCATCGTGACCACGGACCGCATCCTTGCGGCGTTGGGCAATGACGACCCCGCGCCAGAGCTGCCCGACTGGGTCGCCAAGTGGATCGAGGCCGAAGACATGCGGCCTTGGCCGCCGCAAACGACGGCCTGAGGATGGACGGCGCCCCCTTGCCTTAACCGTCGTCACGGGGTTCTATCGCGCCCAAGGCAAGGGGACGCGCCATGGGACAGATTTCGACACGCAAGCGCATCTGGGGTTGGGCGTTCTTTGACTGGGCGCAACAGCCCTACGCAACGCTCGGCCTGACCTTCATCTTTGCGCCGTTCTTTGCCGCCGTGGCGACCGATGCGCTGGTGGCGCAGGGCGCCAGCCTCGACGATGCCAAGGTTGACGCGCAAACCATGTGGTCCTCGGCGCAGACGCTGGCCGGTTTGGTCATCGCGTTTTCCGCACCCTTCCTCGGCGCATGGGCGGATGCCTCGGGGCGCAAGCGCCCGTGGATCACGCTCTTCACCTCGCTCGCGATCCTCTGCGCCGCCTGCCTGTGGGTCCTGCAACCGGATGGCACGAACCTGATGCTGGCGCTGACGCTGTTCTGGGTGGGCTTCGTGTTCTCCGAAGCGGCGTTCAACCTCAACAACGCCTTCCTGCCCGATCTGGGCACGCCCGAAGAGGTCGGGCGCATTTCCGGCGGGGCGACGGCGTTTGGCTATTGGGGCGGCGTGGTCTCGCTGTTCCTGATGCTGCTGTTCTTCGCCGAGAACGAGACGGGCAAGACATTGATCGACCTCGCGCCAGCCTTCGGCCTTGACCCCGAGCAGCGCGAAGGGACGCGCTTCGTCGGGCCGTTCATCGCGATCTGGTTCGCTGTCTTCCTGATCCCCTTCCTGCTCTGGACCCGCGAGAACCCCGCGATCAAGCGCACCCGGCCGAAATTCCAAGAGGTGCTCAGCCAGCTTTGGGTCAGCATTTGCCGCGTGGGCAAGCAGCCCTCGACCCGCAATTTCCTGCTGGCCTCGCTGTTCTATCGCGACGCGCTGACCGCGCTCTATGCCTATGGCGGCATCTATGCGCGGCAGGTGTTGGACTGGCAGACCATCCAGATCGGCATCTTTGGCATCATCGCCGCCATTGCCGCCGCGCTCCTGTCGTGGATCGGGGGGATGGCGGATCAGCGGTTCGGGCCCAAACCCGTCATCGCCTTCTGCATCTGGTCGATGGTCGGGGTCGGTTGCATCATCGTCGGCATGTCGCGCGAACACCTGTTCGGCATCCCGCTGACCGAGGGGTCGCTGGTGCCGGACATCTTGTTCTACTTCTGCGGCGCTGCGATCGGTGGCGCGGGCGGGGCGCTATATAGCGCGTCTCGGTCGATGATGGTGCGCCACGCGGACCGGGACTATCCCGCCGAGGCATTCGGCCTGTTCGCCTTTGCGGGCAAGGCGACTGCCTTCCTTGCCCCGGCCCTGATCACCTTGTTCGGAGTGCTCACGAACTCCAACCAACTGGCATTTTTGCCGGTGATCTTCCTTTTCCTCATCGGGTTGTTTCTGCTACGCTACGTTCATCCAGACGGAGCACGCTCTACATGATCCGCACAGTTCTTTCCCTGACCTTGATCACCGCGCTGGCTGCTTGCAGCCCCGGTCCGCGCGACATTTCCGGCGAGCGCATGGCGACGCCAAAGCTTGACCCGGTGATCGCCTCGAAATCCGCCAAGCAGCTGTTCGGCTATACCGACGGCGCGTCCCGGCAGGCCGCGCAGCCGCATGGCTCCTACGCCAAGGGCTGCCTCGCCGGGGGCGTGCAACTGCCCGAGACCGGCCCGACTTGGCAGGCCATGCGGCTGAGCCGCAACCGCAACTGGGGCCATCCCGAACTGATCGACTACGTGCAGGACCTGTCCCGCAAGGCGGCGCAGCAACCGGGGTGGAGCGGGCTCTACGTGGGCGACATGAGCCAGCCGCGCGGTGGTCCGATGCTGACGGGCCATGCCAGCCACCAGATCGGGCTGGATGCCGACATCTGGATGCTGCCCGCTGACGATCTGAATCTGTCGGCCAATGCGCGGGAAAAGATCTCGTCGATCTCGACCCGGCGCAGTTCCGGCGCCTATGTGAACAACAATTGGACCCGCGCCCATCACGAAATCCTCAAGGCCGCCGCCAGCGACCCGCGCGTGGCGCGGATCTTTGTCTTTCCCGGCGCCAAGGTGCAGATGTGCAACGATGAAAAGGGCGACCGCAGCTGGCTGCGCAAGATCCGGCCGTGGTACGGGCATCACTATCACTTCCACGTCCGGCTGAGCTGCCCCAAGGGTGCGGCGGGCTGTGTCGATCAGGCCGCCCCGCCGCCCGGTGACGGCTGTGCCGATGCGCAGGACTGGGTGAACAACATCCTCAACCCGCCGCCGCCCAAGCCCGTCGATCCGAACGCGCCCAAGCCCAAGCCCAAGCGGGAACTGACGCTGGGCGACCTGCCCGGGCAATGCGCTGCCGTGCTGGCCGCGAACTGAGGGGTTTTCATGAGGTTTCGCATCAGCGCCATTGCGGCGCTGCTCGCGCTTGGCGGGTGCATTGCCGGGCTCGATCCGTCGTATGACGGCCCGAAGGCGCGGTTTGCCGGGTCCTACGAATGGCTGCCATCCGAGCATCACCTCGGTGGGTTTTCTGGCCTTGAACTGTCCGACGATGGCGCGCGGCTTCATGCGGTCAGCGACCGCGGCGGGCTGGTAACGGCGCGGATCACGCGCAAGGAGGGCAGGATCGTGGCCGTCGAGGCCGATCCGCCACGGCCCCTGACGCGGCGCGACGGTCAGCCGATCTCGGGGTTTCGGGCCGATGCCGAGGGGCTGGCGATCCTGCCCGACGGGCACATGCTGGTCTCTTTCGAAGGGTTTCACCGGGTCTGGATGTATGACGGGTCGGGCAAGGCGATCCCGCTGAAGCTGGAAAAGTGGTTCCGCGATATGGGCGGGAATTCCGGTTTCGAGGGGCTGGCCGTGGATGCGCAGGGCCGCCCGCTGGTGATCCCCGAGAAATCCGGCCAGCTGACGCGGGCCTTTCCGGTCTGGCGGCTGGACGGCGACGCCTGGCGCAACCCGTTCGACATTCCGCGCTCGGGCGGGTTCCTGCCGGTTGGGCTGGATTTCGGACCGGACGGGCGGCTGTACCTGCTGGAGCGGCTCTTTACCGGGTTCGGCTTTGCCAGCCGGGTGCGGCGCTTCACGCTGGAGAACGACCGCATCACTGCCGAGGAAACACTGATGCGCAGCGCGGTCTGGCAGCATGACAACCTCGAAGGGCTGGCGGTCTGGCGCGACGACACCGGGGCGATCCGGTTGACGATGATCTCGGACGACAATTTCCGGTCGATCCAGCAGACCCAGATCGTCGAATATGTCCTGAACGCAAAGTAGGATGGGTGATCACCCATCCTACCCCTTGCACGACTCAGGCAACCGCTATAGGGCCACCCCGTCCGAAAGGGCCAAGTCCCCGCAACCTTGCTAAAACGGGTATACCCATGACCAGCAAATACCTTCCCGGCATCCTTGCCATGGCCGCCATCGTCGTGGCCGCGAATATCGGCGTGCAGTTCCTGCTTTTCGACGGCCTCCTGACATGGGGCGCCTTCACCTATCCGCTGACCTTCCTCGTCACCGACCTGATGAACCGCGTCTACGGCGTGCAGGCCGCGCGCAAGGTCGTGCTGGCCGGTTTCGTCACCGGCGTCATCTGCTCGTTGATCGGCAGCCAGATCATGTTGCAGGGCGACGGCTATGAATACGCCGCCGTGCCGTTGCGGATCGCCGTGGCCTCCGGCCTCGCCTTCCTCGTCGCACAGCTGACCGACATCACCGTGTTCGACCGCCTGCGCGGTGGCGCGTGGTGGCGTGCGCCTCTGGTCTCGTCCGTCGTAGGCTCTGCGCTGGACACGGCGCTGTTCTTCACCATCGCCTTTGCCGCGGTCATCACCGTGTTCGGGCCGGGTGCCGACAGCGCGATCAACTGGGCGTGGGAAAGCGTTCCGTTCATGAACTTTGGCCCGGCGCTGCCGCTTTGGGTCACGCTGGCCTTTGCCGACTGGCTGGTCAAGATGACGCTGGCGCTGATCGCTTTAATCCCGTTCCGGGTGATCGTTTCGAAGGCGGCGGTAACGGAAAATTTCGCATGAAATGAAAAAAGACTTTGTGGATCACCGAGGTCGTGCCAACATGATCTTGCGTTTCAAACAGCTGAAAGGAGGTGATCCAGTGTCTATTGAGGTATTGGAGAAAGGTGTCGGAACAGTTCGAGGAACCACGACCTAGGGCAGCCCCTGGGAACGTTTGGTCCCGAATTGGCATCGCCTAACTGGCCCTGCCTCCTACGCTTCGAAGGGTCGCCTTGAGCAGGGCGACCCTTTTCCTTTTC
Source organism: Tropicibacter alexandrii (assembly GCF_003667315.2). Classification (GTDB taxonomy): domain Bacteria; phylum Pseudomonadota; class Alphaproteobacteria; order Rhodobacterales; family Rhodobacteraceae; genus Tropicibacter; species Tropicibacter alexandrii. The sequence continues at coordinate 238,161 of NZ_RCTZ02000004.1, forward strand.
CGGGTTCCTGTTATGTCAAACCCATGCGCATCAACGATCAGATCAGCATCGAGGATTGGGAACTGACGGAACAGTTCGTGCGATCCTCCGGCCCCGGCGGGCAGAACGTCAACAAGGTGTCGACGGCGGTCGAGCTGCGCTTCGAGGCGGAACGCTCGCCCAACCTGCCCGGCCCGGTCAAGGCGCGGCTGAAACGCCTTGCGGGGCGGCGCTGGACGAAAGAGGGCGCGCTGATCCTTCAGGTCGAGGAGACGCGGTCACAGGCCCGCAACCGCGAGATCGCCCGCCAAAGGCTGGCCGAGCTGATCCAGAAGGCCTGCGAGAAACCCAAACGCCGCATCGCGACCAAGCCGACGCTCGGGTCGAAAAAGCGCCGCTTGAAGGCCAAGAAGGTCCGCGGCGAGGTCAAGGCGATGCGCGGCAAGGTCGATCCCGATACGTGACGCGCTTGTTCCGGGGCGCTGCCGGCCCTAGAACCCGGGAAAACGCGCACAGGGACGACCACCATGACCGACACCAAAGCCACGCTTGCCGCGATCAAGGCCCGCACCAAGCTGCCCGCGATCTGCGCGCCGATGTTCCTTGTCACCGGGCCGGAGATGGTGATCGCGGCCTGCAAGTCTGGCGTGATCGGCAGCTTCCCGGCGACCAACGCAAGGACGGAGGACCAGCTGCGCGACTGGATCGCCCAGATCGATGCGGCGGTGGGCCCGGCGGACGCGCCCTGGGCGATGAACATGATCACCCATACCAGCTATGGTCGCTTCGACGCGGAACTGGCGCTGGTCGCGGAATTTCAACCCGGCATGGTCATCACCGCGCTGGGCGGCCCGCATCGGGTGACGGATGTGGTGCATGGCTATGGCGGCTTGGTCTTCGCCGATGTGAACTCGCCCCGGTTCGCCCGCAAGGCGCTGGACAAGGGCGCGGACGGGCTGGTGCTGGTCTGCTCCGGCGCGGGCGGGCATACGGGCGACTACGCGATGATGCCCTTCATCGACGAGGTGCGCAGCTTCTTTGACGGGCCGCTGATCGTCGGCGGCGGCATCGGCACCGGGCGCGCGATCAAGGCGGTGGAAACCTTGGGCGCGGATTTCGCCTATCTCGGCACGCGCTTCCTTGCGACCGAGGAAAGCCTGATCAACGACGCCTATCGCCAGATGGTCTGGGACAGCGGGATGGAGGATCTGATCGCCTCGCGCGCGATCACCGGGGCGCTGGGCAACTGGATGCGCGCCAGTGTCGAGGCGGCGGGGCTGACGCCCGAGGATATGGCCGCCACGGCCAAGATCGACTTCTCGCAGGACATGCACAATTCGGCCAAGGCGTGGAAATCGGTCTGGAGCGCGGGGCAGGGTGTCGGCACCGTCACGGGGCGCGAGACGGTGGCCGAGGTGGTGGCAAAGCTGGCGGCGGAGTACGACGCGGCCTAGACCTGTCTGTCGGCCCATCCGGCAAAGGTCCGTTCCAGCCAGACGACGATGTAATACAGCACGATCCCGAGAAAGGCCAAGGCGATCAGCACCGCGAACATCAGCGGGTAGTCGGAGTTCGTCTTGCCTGAATCGAACAGCGCCCCAAGGCCGCGCCCATGGGGGCTGACGATCTCCATCAGGTTGGTGCCGATGAAGGCGAGCGTGACGGCGACCTTCAGCGCGCCGAAGAATTCCGGCAGGGTCTTGGGCAGGGCGATCTTGCGAAAGATCGTCATGTTCGACGCGCCAAGCGCGCGCAGGATGTCGCGGTATTCCGGCTCCAGCGTCGACAGGCCGATGGAGACGGACACGGCGATCGGAAAGAACGAGATCATGAAGGCAATCAGCACGGTGTTGAAATCGTGCTGCCCGACGAAGAGCAGCGCGACGATGGGCACCACGGTCGCCTTTGGAATGGCGTTGAAGCCCACCAGCAGCGGGTAAAGCGCGTCGCGCATGATGCGCGAAAAGCCCATGACCATGCCGATCAACACGCCGACGATCACCGCAAGGATCAGCCCGACGACGGTCCGCCACAGGGTTTGCCAGCCCATGACGATGAACAGTTCCCAGTATTTCGCGTAGGCGGGCGGCAGGTCCGAGGGCGAGGCCATGACGTAGTTGGGCCAGTTGTTCGCCCAGACGAGCAACTCCCACAGGCAGAGGAAGACAAGGACGGCGATGATCGGCGCAAGGAACGCGCGGCTGGTCAGGGCATTCATGCGGCGTCTCCTTCGCTGGCGCGGCCTTGGGCCACGGCGATCTGGTGGCGCAGGGTGGCCAGTTGGTCGGCGGATTTGGCGGTGTAGAGGTGGTCGAGGTCGCGCGGGCCCTCGGCCTGCACATCCAGCACGTATTGCGTGGTGGCGGGGCGGCCCGACAGGACGACGACCTGATCGGCGAGGAAGATCGACTCGCGCAGGTCATGGGTGATGAGGACGCCGGTGAAGGGCTCCTTTTCCTTGACCTTGTGCATGGTCTGCCAGAGGTCCTCGCGCGTGAAGGCGTCCAGCGCGCCGAAGGGCTCGTCGAGGATCAGCACCTCGGGCTGGTGGATCAGGGCGCGGCACAGCGAGGCACGCTGGCGCATGCCGCCGGACAGTTCCGACGGGCGCTTATCCTCGAACCCCGACAGGCCGACCAGCGACAGCAGGTGGCGGGCGCGGTCCTGTTGCTCGGCGCGGGTGAGTTTCGTCTGGACGATCTCCAGCGGCAAAAGGACGTTTTGCAGGATCGTCCGCCATTCCAGCAGGACGGGGTTTTGAAAGGCCATGCCCACGGTCGCGCGCGGCCCGGTGACCGGCTTGCCATGCAGCATGACGGTGCCGGTGTCGGGCTTCATCAGGCCCGCGATCAGCCGGGTCAGGGTGGATTTGCCACAGCCCGACGGCCCGACCACGGCTGTGAAGCCGCCCTCGGGCACGGAAATGTTCAGGTCATTCAACACCGGCAGCGGGCCGCTTGCGGTCTTGTAGGCGTGGGTGACGCCTTTGATCTCTATCAGGGCCATGGGGGCTTTCCGGGCAAGGGGCGGCGGGCCGTTTCCAGCCCGCCGAACAGGTCACTTCAGCGCAAAACCGCCCTCGGGCAGGTAGGCGTCGGTGAAATACAGCGCCGCGTCTGGCGCGTTGGTGAACTCATAGGTCAGGGCGATCTGCTCCAGCGCGGTGTCCATCCGCGCCGCGTCGATCCCGCCAAAGCCGTTCGCGGTGGTCCAGTCGGTCACCACATTGGCGTCGATTGCCAGTTCCAGACGGCGCTTTTCCAGATCGGCATCCGCTGCCGGGTTGCGCTCGATCAGCGAGGCAATTGCCGCATCGGGATCGGCAATCGCGTCTTTCCAGCCAGCGGCCACGGCGGCAAGGAAGCCCTTGACCAGCTCAGGGTTCTCCTCGGCAAAGGTGGTGTTCACGATCACCGCGTTGCCGTACAGCGCCAGACCGTGATCGGCCATCAGGATGGTCGAGATGTCATCCTCTGGCACGCCCAGACGGACGAGGTTCAGGTAGGACGAAAACGAAAAGCCGGTGATCGCGGCGACCGCACCTTCGGCCAGCATCGGTTCGCGCGTGGGGAAGCCCACGGGCTCGACGGTGATCTTGTCCACGTCCAGCGCGTTTTCCGAGGCAAAGATCGGGAACTGCGCCCATGCGCCATCGGGGGGCGGGGCACCCAGCACCTTGCCTTCGAGGTCCTTGGGCGCTTCGACGCCCAGCGACTTGCGGCCAACGATGGCGAAGGGCGGCTTGTCATAGACCATCATCACCGCGGTGACGGGCGCGCCGGGGTTCTGGTCGAGAAACTTGATCAGGCTGTTGATGTCGGCAAAGCCCACGGGGAAGGCACCGGTCGCGACCTTGGGGATCGCGTCGAGCGAGCCCTGCCCGGCGGAGATTTCCACCGACAGGCCGGCATCGGCGAAATGGCCCTTGTCGATGGCTGTGAAATAGGGGGCGGCGGGGCCTTCGAATTTCCAGTCGAGGGCAAAGGGCATCTCGGTTTGCGCGGCGACGCTGGTCGCCAGCACGATCCCGGCAAGGCCGGTCATGGCACGGTGCAGCATGGGGTCTCTCCTATTGTCCCGAAAGGGGATGCACCGGATATGACGGGTGTGCTGCGGAATTGGGCAGAGGGCGGACGGGCACTGTCTGTCGGATTCGACGATAAATGCCGGATTTTCAGGCGCCTCGGGCGCAGACGCCTGAAACTTGGGCAATCAGGGAATCCAGCTGTCATATAGTGGATGGCTGGCATCCAGCGGCAGGTCGACGGACAGGCCGGTGCGGCCCGAATGGTAGCAGGCGGTGACGAATTCGAGACTGCGCCGCCCGTCTTCCTGCGTGACCTCGCGCCCCGGCTTGCCGTCCAGCGCATCGGCCAGCGCGGTGAACATGCCCTCATAGCCGGAGCGGGCATTGGTGACGGTGCCCAGCACCGCGTCGATCTGCGTCTGATCGGTCGGGGCGCGGGCGGTAAACGTCCAGCCCTTTTCGGCCAGCGCGTAAGGCGCGTGGTCGGATTCGACGGTGAAGCCCTCGAACATCAGGCGCAGGCGGCTGATATTCCCGGCGCAGCCCAACGTCACCGATGATGTCAGCACCGCACCCGACTCCATGCGGATCGACAGGGCGGCGCAATCCTCGACCTCGATCTGGTTCACGCGGGTGGCGGTTTCGGCATAGACGCGGGCGACCGGGCCGATCAGCCATGTGAACAGGTCGTGGATGTGGATGGCGTGCCCCAGCAGCGCGCCGCCCTGTTCGCCCGCCCATGTGCCGCGCCAATCCACGGCGTAATAGGCGGCGTCGCGGTCCCAATGCGTCTCCAGCGACCCGGCATAGCAGCGCCCCGCCAGCCCGGCATCGATCAGCGCGTGCAGTTGCGCGGTGCCCAGCCCATAGCGGTATTGGAACACAGGCGACAGGGTGCGCCCAGTCTCGGCCTGCTTCGCCGCCAGCGCGTCGGCCTGTTTCAGCGAGGTCACGAGGGGCTTTTCGCAGATCACATCCTTGCCCGCGTCGAGCGCATCCATGCAGGCCTGAAAGTGGAGATGGGGCGGCAGGCAGATATCGACGATGTCGACCTCCGGGTCGGCCAGAACCGCGGCAAAGTCCGACGTGACGCCGACACCGTCATACTTGGCCGCGACGCCTTGGGCGCGGTCCGTGTTCAGATCGCAGATGGATTTCACGCGGAAGCGGTCGGGCAGGGCGGCAAAGCCGGCCATGTGCTGTTCGCCAATCCCGGCGCCGACGATGACAACGGTTCTGGTCATTGGGCTTCGGCCTTCATCTGGGCGGTGATCGCCACTTCCATCGTGCGGAAGGTATGGGCTTGGCTACAGGCGGTTTCGGTGCGGTCCTGCACATCGGCCACGAGGCGCGGGAAATAGGGCAGATCGGCATCGGAACAGTCGATATGACGGTTTTCGCTGCCGTTCACGAGATATAGGTTATCGGTGCGGTGGGGCTGGCCAATGTCGGTGTATTTGCGGCATTCGATGGTGCCCTCGGTCCCCAACAGGAACAGCCGCCCGTCGCCCCAAGTGGGCAAGCCGTCGGGGGTGAACCAGTCGAGCCGCAGGTAGCCGTGGCCCTTGTCGCCGACCAAGGTCATCTCGCCAAAGTCCTGAAAGCCGGGATGGTCGGGCATGGTGGTGTTTTCCACCAGCGCGTGGCCCACGGTGACAACGGTCGAGCCGGTGAAATGCAGGAACTGGTCGACCTGATGGCTGCCGATATCGCACAGGATGCCGCCATAGCGTTCGCGCTGGAAATACCAGTCGGGGCGGGTTTTGAGGTTCTGCTTGTGCGGCGCGAGCGTGACGACCTGAATGACGCGGCCAATCGCGCCTTGGTCCACCAGTTCGGTGGCGCGGGTGGTGGCGCGCACCTCGAACCGTTCAGAGAAGTTGACCGACCAGATGCGCCCGGTGCGGGCCTGACACTCCTTGATGGCGTCGAGTTGCTCCAGCGTGGTGCAGCCGGGCTTGTCGACCATCACATCCTTGCCCGCCTCCATCGCCTCGATCGCCAAGGCGGCGCGGTCGGCGGGCACGGCAGAGATCAGGACCATCGTGACATCGGGGTCGTCCAGAATGGCGCGCCGGTCGGCGACTTTTTCCAGATGGGGAAAGACTTCGTTGAACTTGTTCTCGGTGACGGCGGGGCCGTCCGTCCAGTAGTGGGTGCAGGTGCAGCCTTGGGCCGTCATGTTGGACAGCATGCCAAAGATATGTCCGTGGTCGATGCCAAGAACGCCAAGTTTGAAGGGCATGAGGGGGCCTCTTTGTGGGTCGCGTCCCGGGCGAAGACCCGGGACCTCTGGGTCGATCAAGGTGGAGGCCCCGGGTATTCGCCCGGGGCGCGTGGGTTATAGCTGTGTCGTGCGGCCTGTCCGGGCCGATGTTTCAAGCGCGTCGATCAGGGCATGGACCTGCAACGCCGTGCGGCCGGGGACCAGCGGGGGGCGGGTGTCGCGGATGGCCTCTGCGAAGTCCTCGATGACGGCACGGTGCCAGTCGGAGGTAAACGCCATCGGATCGGCGCCCGCGCCGGATGTGGCGGCGGCGCCCAGCGTCTCGGTCCGGCCATCCTGCCAGTGCAGGTGCAACTCGCCGGCTTCCAGATGGGCCGAACCTTGCGCGAAATGCAGGGTGATCGTCTCGCCCCGCCCCGGAAAGCTGGCGGTGGAGGCAAAGACCTGCCCCACCGCGCCATTCGCAAAGCGCAAGCCCGCGCAGACGAAATCCTCTGCCTCCATGTCGTGAAAGCCGGTGGTGGCGGCCATGGCCGTGACGTCGCGCACCGGGCCGGTCAGCGACAGCATCAGGTCGAGCGTGTGGATCGCCTGCGAAATCAGCACGCCGCCGCCGTCGCGGGTATAGGTGCCGCGCCCCGGCTCGTCATAATAGGCCTGCGGGCGCCACCACGGCACGTTGACCTCGGCGGCGCGCAGCGGGCCAAGCTCGGCCATGACGCGGCGCAGGTCGGCCACGACGCGCCGGGCGCGGTGTTGCAGGACGATCCCCAAGGGCACGCCGCGCGCCTCGCACATCTCGACCAGCGCAGTGGCCTGGGCCAGGGTCCGTTCCACCGGCTTTTCCATCAGGATGGATTTCCCGGCGGCGCTGAGCGTGTCGACGATCTCGGTGCGGGCATTTGGGGGCGTGGTCAGGATGACAAAATCAACGTCCGACTGCGCGATCTCGTCAACACTGGCCGCTTGCGCACCCAGATCGGGCCACGCGGCGCGGAACGCCTCGCAACTGGCGTCGGACCGCGCATGGATCAGCGACAGGTAGATGTCGCTGTTCATCAGCGCGTCGCCATAGGTCTTCGACACCATGCCAAGGCCGATCAGGGCGCATTTCATCGTAAACCGTCCTTTGTGTCACTGGCGTGGGAGAACTCCAAGGCCACCTCGTCCGGGCCGAAGATATGGAAATAGGTCGGGTCGAAGGTGACGCCGATCTTTTGCCCGCGCTGCAAGGGGATCTGCCGCGCCTGCTGAACGGTCAGCGTCTCGCCATTGTCGAAGGCTGCGTAAATATAGGTGATCGCGCCCAGCTGTTCGTAGTTCTGCACGGTCACCTGATCGTCGCCATGGCCATCAAGCGACACGCCGATCGCCTCTGGCCGGACACCCAGCGTGACCTTGTCGCCGGTGCCGGGGCGGGCAACGGGCACGTCGCTGACCACGCCGCAATCCAGCCGCAGGGTCTGGCCGTCCAGCACCCCGTTCAGGAAGTTCATCTGCGGCGCACCGATGAAGCCTGCGACGAACTTGTTCGCGGGATGGTTATACAGGTCCAAAGGCCGCCCGACCTGCTCGATCCGGCCACCGCGCAGCACCACGATGCGGTCGGCCATGGTCATGGCCTCGACCTGATCGTGGGTCACGTAGATCATCGTGTTGCCCAACTGGGCGTGCAGGTTGGAAATCTCGACCCGCATTTGCAGGCGCAACTCGGCATCGAGGTTCGACAAGGGTTCGTCGAACAGAAAGATGATCGGCTCGCGCACGATGGCGCGGCCAATGGCGACGCGCTGGCGCTGGCCGCCCGACAGTTGACCGGGGCGGCGGTCCAGCAATTGGTCGATCTGAAGCAGCTTGGCGGCGTCATCCACCCGCGCGTTGATCTCGGCGCGGGGCATATTGATGTTCTCAAGGCCGAAGCTCAGGTTCGCGCGCACCGACATATGCGGATACAACGCGTAGCTTTGGAACACCATCGACAGGCCCCGCTCGGACGCGGGGACGTTGTTCACGCGGCGATTTTGCAGCAGGATATCGCCCGAGGTCGGGTCATCCAGCCCGGCGATCAGCCGCAAGAGCGTGGACTTGCCACAGCCCGAGGGCCCGACGAAAACGACGAATTCGCCCTCTTCGATTTGCAGGTCGATGCCGTGGATCACATCGACGGCGCCAAAGCTTTTGCGGATTTGGCGCAGTTCCAGCGCGTGGGTTTGGTCGGTCATTTCAGCCCCGTTGTGGCGATGCCGGTGGTGATGAAGCGTTGCAGCCAGACGAAGACAAGCGTGATCGGCAACAGCGTCACCACGGTCATGGCGAGGATGTAGTGGAAGTCGGTGTTGAACTCGCCCGCGAACTGGGTGAGGCCCAGTTGCAGCGTGTGGGCGTTCGGGTCGGAAATCAGCACGATCAGCGGCCAGAGGAAATCATTCCAGCGCCAGATCACGGACAGGATCGCCAGCACGCTGAGCGCGGGCAGCGACAGGGGTAGGACGATCCGCCAGAAGATGCGCCATTCGCTGGCGGCGTCCATGCGCGCGGCCTCCAACAGCTCATCGGGGATGGTCAGCATGTATTGCCGCAGCAGGAAGACCCCCGTGGGTGTCGCGGCGGCGGGGATGATCACCCCCCAAAGCGAGCCGAAGATGCCAAAGGACCAGACCACGAAGAACAGCGAGACAAGGATGATCGAGGACGGGATCAGCAGCGTGGCCACGATCAATATGGTAAAGGTCAGCCGCCCCCTGAACCGGTATTTCGACAGGGCGAAAGCCGCCATGGCGTTGATCAGGAGGGTGATCAGCGTGGCGACCACCGTGACGAAGACCGAGTTGTAGAGATAGGTCGGGAAGTTGAAATTCTCCTGCCCGTTCCGTTTCAGCAGCGGGTCGAGGTAGTTTTCCGTGGCGATGCGCACGACTTCTTGCGGTTCGAGCGTGTCACGCGGCACGCCAAAGACCTCGTCGGGGTTGTCCAGCGTTGCCACGTCGGTCACGGACCGGGTCGGGCCGGCCTTGTAGACCAGCGTTTCGGTGCCGGTTTCGTCCGTGTAGATCCAAACCGGTTTCTCACCCACGCCGGGGATATCGGTTTCGACCTGCGCATAGGGCAGCAGGCGGGTGTCGAAATTGTCCACCGCGCGTTCCGGCTTGATCGAGGTGAAGAAGGTCCACGCGACCGGCACCAGCACGATCAGCACGCCGAACAGCAGATAACTGTAGGCGAGGAAATCCTGCATGCCGAACCTGTCGGCGGTGTCGCGATTGCCCTTTGTGCGGGTCAGGAAGGTTCCGATACGGCTCATGTCACAGCTCCGACTGGCGCCGTGTGATCCACAGCTGGAAGAAGGTGAACACGGCGATGATCACCGCCATCAGGACCGACCCGGCGGCGGCTTCGCCGTAATCGGGTTGGCTGTTGGTAAAGGCGACCTCGTAGATGTTCTGGACGATCATGTAGGTTTCGCGCCCCGGCCCGCCGCCGGTCAGCAGGTAGACCTCGTCAAAGATCTGGAAGCTGCGGATCAGCGACAGCACGATGACCACGGTCAGGGTGGGCATGACCAGCGGCAGCGTGATCTTGCGGAAGGCGCGGAATGGCTTGGTCGAATCCATCTTGGCGGCCTCGTACAGGTCGCGCGGGATCGCTTGCAGCCCGGCCAGCAGGATCAGCATGTAGAAACCCATATGCGACCAGCAGAACACGAAGACCAGCCAGAAGAACGGCCACCCGGTGTTGGGCGTCACCAGCCAGTTGTTCGGGCGATAGCGGCCCATGTCGAATACGGTCGAGAACTGGATCGACAGCAGCATGACGGCAGACAGTGCTGCGGCGACCAGCAGGGTGATGCGCGCGGTGCGGCCGCCTTGGGCCACGACCCAGAGCAGCCCAAGCGCCAGCACGCAGCCAAGCCAGAAGCTGCCACCCATTTCGATCAGGCTCATCGGGTTGGCCCATGTCACCAGCAGGGCAAAGATCACCGCAAAGACGGTGGTCCATGCCAGCGAGGGTTCCTGCCCGCTGCGCAGCGCGCGTTCGGTGACGACGATCAGGATCACGGCCAACAGGATGGTGGCCATCATGTCAAAGCCTGTCAGCCCGGCCAGCGCGTTCAGCCCGCCCTGAAGCTCCCCCAAGGTCGAGTTCAGCACGCCTTTGCGGTTCAGCACCCAGTTCCAGATATTGGCGATCACCACCGGTGACAGCATCACGGGGTAGAAGAACATCGCGCGCCAAAACCCGCGCCCCTTGATGTTGCGATTGACCACCAGCGCGGTCAGCAGCGCCACACCGCACATGATCGGCACCTGAATGGCGACGAACCACAGCGTGTTATAGAGCCCGGTGAAAAAGTTGTAGCCCGCGTTCGAGCAGGTCTTCGGCACGAGGTAATCTTCGCAGGTGAAGATTTCGGCGTATTTCTCCAGCCCGATCCACGGGCGGTCGAACAGGATGATCGACGAGCCGCCGGTAAACGACACGTAGAAGTTCAGGATCATCGGCGAAAAGGTGAACAGGCCGAAGATCAGCATGTTGGGCAGCAGCAGCGCATAGGGCACGCCGCCCCGGCCAAACAGGCTTTGCGCCAGTTCCACGGGAAACCCCAGCAGGTCCATGGCAAAGCGCCCGGTCTGCGTCACGCGGTAGCGTCGGGTGGTCAGCAGCCAGATCGCGCCGCCGCCGATCCAGGCCAATAGCAGACCAAGCATAAGGCTGGATGCCAGCGTCATGTCACGTCCAGATCATCAGGGGGAAAGGAAAGGCGCCGGAGAGGTCCCCGGCGCCCGTGTTCGGTCAGCCTGCGCTTATTTCACCGCTTCGCGGATCTTATCCAGCGCCTCGTCGACGGTCAGGTCGCCATTCAACGCCGCCGACAGGTATTCGACGGTGGAGTTGTAGACCTTGAAGCCTATCGGGCTGCCCTGAAGCTGGTAGGCCTGCGGGGTCTGCTCGGCGGCGACGGCGGCCATCTTGGTGAAGGCATCCAGACCGTCGGCGACGTTCTGGCTGGCGCCCGCGCCGGTATAGTCCAGCCCCTCTTCCTGAAGGGTCGCATGCGCGGGGATCGCGTAGGTGCGGGTGTACCACTCACGCGCCTGCTCAAGCTCGCCCATCCATGCGACGAAGCCCGCCGCGGCGGCTTCCTTCTCGGCATCGCCCGACTTGAACGCGACCAGACCCGCGCCACCCGGCATCACGCCGCAGCCAGCGGGGCCGCAGGGCACCGGCACCACGGTCCAGTCGAAGTTGTCGCCCACGTTGCTTTGGACGTTGCCGGTGTTCCACGAGCCGGACATGTAGAAGGGCACGTCCTGACCAAAGAACATCTCGTTGCCATTGGCATATTTGGACCCGGACACGGCGGGCCAGACATCCGGCGGCATCAGCCCTTCCTTGTGCCAGTCGACCAGCATCCGGGCGAATTGCTCGTACCCTTCGTCGATCACGAGGTTGCCTTCGTCGTCGAAATACTTGGCGCCGTAGGACATGGCCGGCCCGGCAAAGCGGTGGCCCGAACGGTCCATCACCATCCCGGCATAGGACCCGGTTTCCTCCATCACCTGACGGGTGGCGTCGGCCCAGTCTTCCCATGTCGCACCGGGGCCGGGGACCTCGACACCGGCCTCTTCGAACATGGTCAGGTTCACATAGGGTCCGGTCACGGTCATTTCCGTGTGGAAGCCATAGATGCCGCCCTCATTGCCCGCGCGATACCACGGCAGGACGGCGCCATAGGCAGCTTCCCATGCGGCGGCATCCACATGCGGGGTCAGGTCGACATAGTAGGGATGCATGCCGCCGAGGTCGGTGACAAAGGCGATATCTGGGCCGGTCCCGGCCTCCAGCTGAACGGGCAGCTGTTCGCGGATGACGTTGTAGCCCACCGTGTTCAGCGTGATGTTCACGTCGGGGTTGATTTCCTTGTAGCGCTCGGCGAACTCGGCGATGATGTTGGCCTTGCCGTCCACGTCCGAGATCATGAAATCCAGATCGACTGCAAAGGCCGGAACCCCGGTCAGGGCCGCCACAGAGACGGCTGTCGCAAGACGCAGGTCACGTGTCAGTTTCATTCTTGGGTCTCCTCCCATTGGCTTGTTTTGGCTGGGGGCTTGCACCCCTTCCAACACTAATATTTTAATTCTCCCATCTGCGACCTTCCGTCCAACCGGGCGTCAGGTCAAGGGGCGCGGGTCGGAATTTCTGCACCAGCCCGCCGCAGACAGAGCGTGCAGGCAACTCGGAAATAGGTCAATCCTGTATCAATTTTATCGGACGCGAGGGAAACGATGGCCGAATGGCGCACAGTAGCAGAGGGCCAGCCGATCCTGCGCTGGCAGATGAGCCAGCCAGAGGCGCGGCTTTTCCCGGGCGCCGCGCGGCCCATGCCGGATACGGTGACCTACCGCTTCGTCAACGGTTGGGTGGCGACCGGCGACCTGCCCTGCCGCGAGGCGTTGAAGGCGGGGTTGCCGGGGCGCGCGGTGGCCTGCCCCGAGGGGCCATTCGACGCGTTGGCGGTGGGTTTCGACGGGCGGGACCTCGATTTCTCGCGATTCTGCCATCTGCCGACGTTGATCGCGCGGGGGTTCCGATGCGTGGTGCGCGGCGCGCCGGTGCGGCTGCGATTGCGGACCTGTGGCGGGGTGCGTCTGTGGCTGGACGGCGCGCCGGTGGCGGTGTTCGAGCCCTTCACCCGCAACACGCCCGCCGAAACCGTTGTCGATCTGCCGCTGACCGGCGCGGCGCAGGTGCTGACCCTGCGGCTGGAGGACCTGCATGAACGCGACACGACCTGCTTTTTCTCGCTGGAGGTGATCGACGGCACGCTGGACACGGCGCTGCTCGGCGCGGTCGATTCGGCCCGGCTGGACGAGGCGGCGCAGGTGCTCGGCAGCTTGCGCACCGACCGGGTGTTCTACAGCGACGGGCAGGCGGTGCGGCTGATCGCCGATCACCCACCTGCGCAGGACATGGCGTTGGTGGTGCGCGGGCTTGGCCCCTTTGGACGGGGCGGGCTGACGGTCGATCCCGACACGCTGCGCGATGTTGCGGTGACGCTACCGCCGGAGGGCGCGGTCACGCTCGCCGCGCCAGAGGACCTTTCGGCGGGTTGCCTGTCGTTGAAGATCGAGACGCAGGTGGACGGCGCGACGCTGACCCGGCCGCTGGGCACGACGGTGCTGCGCAAAGGGGTGCCGCTGACCGGCGGCTGGCCCGCGCGCCAGCGCCGCGCGCTGGAGCTGATCGCCGACAGCGACGGGTTCGAGGCGACGGTGGCCTTGTGCCGGGCCGCGCTGGGGCGGCAGAGCGTCCGCATGATCGAGGCCTGTCTCGACACGATCGAGGCGCGGTTTGACTGTTCGGACTTCACCATCCTGCCGCTGCTCTGGCTGTATCGCGACTTTGCCGAAACGCTGCCCGAGGCGCTGCGCGCCCGGATGAAGGCCGCGTTTCTTGGCTATCGCTACTGGCTGGACGAGCCGGGCAATGACGTGATGTGGTTCTGGTCGGAAAACCACGTCCTGTGTTTTCACACCGCGCAACTGATCGCCGGAGAGCTGTTCCCCGACGCGGTTTTCCCGACCTCGGGACGGACCGGCGCGCAGCAGGCCGAGATCGCCCGCGCACGCCTGACCCGCTGGTTCGCCGCCATCGACGAGGACGGGCTGTGCGAGTGGAACTCTGCCGCCTATTACCCGATCGACCTGCTGGGCCTCGTGAGCCTGTTCCACATGACCGGCTTTCGCGCGGATGCGGGGCGGGTGATCGACCGGGTTCTGGTCATGGCGACGTTGCATACGCTGGGTGTGCCTGCAGGGGTGCAGGGCCGGTGCTATGAGAAAGAGCTGCTGGCCGGGCCGCATACGGAATTGGGCTCGGTCTTGGCGCTGGTCTGCGGGGGCGGTTTCGTGCCGGGCTATGACCGGGCGGCGGGGCTGTTGGCACTGTCCGACTACCAGCCGCCGGACCTTGCTGCGCTGGTCGCACCCGCGCGCCCGCTGCGCGCTGCCTATACTCAAGGGCACGGTCACGCGGGCCGAATGACCCTGTGGAAAAGCGCCGAGGCGCAGTTGTCCACGACCCGCCCGCCATCGCCGGGGGGCAAGGGCCATCAGGCGCAATGGCTGGACGTGCAACTGGCCCGCCACTCGATGGCGCGGCTCTGGATCAACCATCCGGGCGAGGCGCGCCCTTGGGGCGAGCGCCGCCCCTCGCTGCTGGCGGGCAGCGCGGTGACGCCCGCCGTGGCACAGGACGGGCCGCGCGCGCTGATGGTCTATGACCTGCGCAAGGACTGGACGGATTTGCGGTTCGCGCAACTGTTCGCCGCGCCCGAGGCGTTCGGCGACGTGCAGCGCGCGGGCGATTGGCTGATCTTTAGCGATTGCGTGGGCGTGTGGTGTTCGACCTCGCTGGAGGTCATGACCGACGGGTTCTATCGCGGGGCGCTATGGCGGGCGCATTCGGATCAGGTTGGGTTTGCCGTCGTGATCCGTCAACCCGGCGAGCCGGACTTTGCCGACCGGCTGATGCAGACGGCTCCGGGCTTTGCGGACGGGATCGTGACGCTGGACGACCTGTCGCTCGACAGCGCCGGGATGTTCCAGAAAGACGGGCAAGTGCAGCCCTTTGCGCCGCTATCGACCACGCCGCATGTGGCGTGGGAGGATGAGGAATGGATCCCGTGGGAGGATGGACATGGACCAGATTGACGAGGCGATCCGCCTTTTGGCGCAGGGCTTTGCCAGCCTGAAGGGGATCGGCGCGACCGAAGCCGCGTCGGATGAGATCCTGTTCGACGAATGGGATTGGGAGGTTGGCGTGGGCCTCTACGGTGCCTTCCGCGAGGCGCAGGCGCGCGGGGACGCGGCGGGCTTGGCCCGGTTGGGGCGCTGGTATGACCGGCAGATCGCGCGCGGCCTGCCTGCGCGTCAGGTCAACTCCACCGCGCCAATGCTGGCGCTGGCCTGCCTGACCGAGGTCGCGCCGCGTGACGACCTTCGTGCGCTGTGTCTGGACTGGGCCGAGTGGCTGATGACCGACCTGCCCAAGACCGAGGAAGGCGGGTTCGAGCACGTCGTCAAAGAGGGCCGCCGCCCCGGCCAGCTTTGGGATGATACGCTGGTCATGGCGGTGCTGTCCCTCGCCCAGACGGGCCGGATGTGCGACCGCCCCGACATGGTCTCCGAGGCGCATTACCAGTTCCTGACGCATCTCCGCTTTCTCGCCGACCCCGAGACCGGGCTGTTCTTTCACGGTTGGACCTTCGAGGGACGGCACAACTATGCCCGCGCGCGCTGGGCGCGGGGCAATGCATGGGTGTCGATTGCCATCCCCGAGCTGTTCCGGATCGCGCCGCCCACCGACCCTGCCGTGCGCCGCTACCTGACCGAAGTCCTGCGCACCCAACTGACCGCCGTCGCGCGGCTGCAACGGCCTGACGGCATGGTTCATACGCTGCTCGACGACCCCACCGGCCCGGTCGAGGCCTCGGCCACGGCGGGTTTTGGCTATGCGGTGCTGGCGGGGCTGCGGGAAGGGCTGTTGCCAGAGGCCATGCGCGCGGTCGCGGACAAGGCACAAGGCGCGATCCTGTCCCGCGTGGGCGACGACGGCATCCTTGCCGATGTGTCCGACGGCACGCCAATGGGCGACACATGGGCGTTCTACAATGAACTGCCCAACGTCGCCGCGCCCTATGGGCAGGCGCTGGCGCTGTTGTTCCTGACCGAAGTGCAGCGCTAAGCGCGCGGCCCAACCCCAAGCGGCGTGGCCGGTGTCTGATCCGGCACGCGCCCATAGGCATGCGGCAGAGAGCAGGTCTTGAGCTCGGGCAGGACGCGTTTGGCGAAATGCTCGGCCTCGTCCAGATGCGGATAGCCGGAAAAGATGAAGGCCCGCATGCCCATCTTCTGATAGCGCTCGATCTTGGACAGGACCTGATCGGTCGACCCGACCAGCGCCGCCCCGCAGCCCGACCGTGCGCGCCCGACGCCGGTCCACAGGTTGGGCTCGACATAGCCGAACTTGTCTGCCAACTCGCGGTTCTTCGCCTGATGCGAGACACCCAGAGAGGTCGAATCCAAAGCCCGGTCACGGATCATCCGCCCGTAGTCATCGTCCAGCTTGGACACGATGTAATCGGCGTATTCACGGGCCTCGGCCTCTGTGTCGCGCACGATCATGTGGACGCGCAGGCCGTAATCCAGCGTCCGGCCCTGCTGGTCGGCCACCGCATGCACCGCCTTCATCCGCTCGGCCAGCAGGTCCTCGGTTTCGGGCCACATCAGGTAGACATCGCAATGCTCGCCGCACAATTGCAGCGCGTCGGGCGAGTAGCCGCCGAAATACAGCAAAGGCCCGCCGGTCTGATAAGGCTTGGCCGGGGCGGTGGTCAGCCCCTCGAAATTGTAGACCTCGCCCGCAAAGTTGATCTCATCCCGGGTCCAGGCTTGTTTGAGGATCTGCACCACCTCGCGCGAGCGTTGGTAGCGGTACTTGCTGTCGGCCTTCTCGCCGGGGAAATCCGACGAGATGATGTTCACCGTCAGCCGCCCTTGCAGCATGTGATCGAGCGTGGCGATGGTCCGGGCCAGCATGATCGGCTGCATCTCGCCGCAGCGCACGGCGGCCAGCATGTTGATTTTGTCGGTGATCGGCGCGCAGCCCGCGACGAAACTCAGCGTGTCCTGCCCGACCTGATATGAAGATGGGCACAGGATGTTGCGAAAGCCCAAGGCTTCGGCCGTCGTCACGATCTTTGAACAATGCGCCCAGCTGGACCGCAGCGCGCCGTCGGGCACGCCAAGGAACTGGTAGTCGTCGGAACAAAGCGCCGAGAACCACGACACTTCGGCAGTGTCCAGATCGGGCGAGGTGATGGGCACAACGGTCATGGCAGGTCCTTCGCGATGCGGAATACCCCTTGCGTAGCAAGCGCGTTTAGGTAAATCAATAGTGTATCAATTTGCGCGCGGGAGAATGGAATGCGATACGGTGTGATCGGTTGCGGCATGATGGGCCAGGAACACCTGCGCAACATCGCCCTGCTGGACGGGGCCGAGGTCGCCGCCATCTTCGAGCCGGACGCAGACATGGCGGCGCGCGCGCAGGCGCTGGCGCCGGGGGCGCGGATGGTCGGGTCACTGGACGCGCTCTTGGCCGTCGAGGCGCTGGATGCGCTGGTGATCGTCAGCCCCAACCAATGCCACGCCGCGCAATTGCGCCAGATCGCGGCGCAGCGCGCGCTGCCGGTGCTGGTGGAAAAGCCGCTTTTCACCGACCCCGCCGACCATGGCGCGCTGCGCGCGCTGGCGGCGGACTATCCCGCGCCGATCTGGGTCGCGATGGAATACCGCTACATGCCGCCGATCGCTGCGCTGGTGGCCGAGGCGCAAGAGGCAACGGGTGGCGTGCAGATGCTGACCATCCGCGAACATCGCTTTCCCTTCTTGGACAAGGTGGGGAACTGGAACCGCTTCAACCGCAATACCGGGGGCACCTTTGTCGAGAAATGCTGCCATTTCTTCGACCTGATGCGGCTGATCCTCGGGTCGGATCCGGTGCGCGTGATGGCCAGCGCCGGGCAGGCGGTGAACCATCTGGATGAGCAATATGGTGGCGAAGCGCCCGACATCCTCGACCACGGCTATGTCATCGTCGATTTTGACTCGGGTGCACGGGCCATGCTGGAACTCTGCATGTTTGCCGAAGGGGCAGAGTACCAAGAGGTCATCTCGGCGACCGGCCCCAAGGGCAAGATCGAGGCACTGGTGCCCGGCCCGACCCGGTTCTGGCCCGACCAACTTGGCGCGCCGCCGGAACCGCGCGTCATCGTCAGCCCGCGCGACCCGAAAGGCCCGCAGGAACGGGTGATCCCGGTGGATCCCACCCTGCTTGAAGCCGGGGATCACAACGGGTCGACCTATTACCAGCACCTGCGTTTCCTGCACTTGCTGCGCGACGGTCAGGGCGTGCCCGAGGTGACCGTTCAGGACGGCACATGGGCGGTGTTGATGGGAATGGCGGCGCAAATCTCCGCGTCCGAGCACCGCGTCGTGTCGATGTCCGACCTGCTGTAGGTCGGGCCACGGCCCGACACGCCGAGCCAACGACCGAAGGGAGGCAGGCGAGACAATAAGCGCGCGCCAGCGCCCCTTTGGATGACAGCCGCCTAGAAGCGGTCGAGCAGCCGTTCGAGGTAGTTCCGTTCCTCTTCGGACCGATCCGCCTCACCGGAACGGCGGCGCAACTCGCCCAGCAATTCCTCGGCGCGGCGATACACGTCCTCGCCCTGCAACAGCCCCTCATCGGTGCCGACCCGGCCCGAGGTGCCCTGATTGCGGCCCAGCGGGTCGCGTTGCTCTTGCGGATCACCCCCCTCGGCAAAGCCCTGCTCCCCGGCGCGCTGCTGCTGCGCCTGTTCCTGCATCGCCTCGCCCAGATTGCGCAGACCCTCGCGCAAGGCCTCCATCGCCTGGCTCTGCTGGTCGATGGCGCGGCCCAACTCGCCCTCGCGCAGCGCATCCTCGGCGCGGTCCATCGCGCCCTCGGCATCTTCGAGCGAGCGCATCGCGCGTTCGCCTGCCTCGGTTCCCTGACCGGGCAGGTTGCGGCGCTGGCGGGACAGCTCGTCGCGCAGGGCCTGCTGGCGATCCGCCAGCGAATCTTCCAGCGACTCGCCCCCTTGGCCCTCGGCCTGTTCGCCGCCCTGACCTTGACCGGGGCCTTGCTGACCCGGCTGTTGCTGGCCCTGTCCCGGGCCGGGCTGCTGGCCCGGCTGGTTCTGTTGACCCTGCTGCTGACCGGGTTGCTGGCCGTCCTGACCTTCGCCGCGGTTCAGATCGCGGAAGGCTTCGTCCGAGAGTTCCTGCTGATCGCGCAGGGTTTCCGACAGACCTTCCATGGCCTGCTCTCCGGGCGATTGACCGCCCTGACCCTGGCCTTGGGTGATCTGCATGTTCTCCATCATCTCCTGGAATTGGCGCATCGCCTCCATGGCTTCGTCCATGCGGCCCTGTTCCATCAGTTCCTGAATCCGGTCCATCATGGCTTGGATGTCGTCCTGCGACATCTCGATCATGTTGTTCGGATCGCCCTGTTGCGGCTGCTCGCCGTTTTGTTCGGCCTGCCGCTGCTGCTCGCGGCTCAGCTGGCGCATGTAATCCTGCGTCGCCTCGCGCAATTCCTGCATCAGCTCGGCGATCTCGTCCTCGGAGGCACCGTTCCTCATCGCCTCTTCGAGCCGCTCTTGCGCGCGCTGCATCCGCTGGCGGGCATCCTCAAGATCGCCCTCTTCGAGTTCCAGCGCCAGATCCCACAGCGCCTGCGACAGCTCCTCGACCTGTGCATCGGTCAAACCGTATTCGGACAGGGACTCGATCCGGTCCAGCAGGGTGCGCAGGCGCAGCGCCTGCACGTCCTTGCGGAACAACTCGTCACCCCGGTTCGTCACGGCGCGCAGCACCTGCGCGATCATCGCGGCGTTGTCGCGGTTCCACAGCAGCGCCTGACGCTGCTCGATCACCGCCCGCGCCACCGGGTCAAAGAAGCGACGGCCCGGCAGGTTCAACGCCTCCGGTTCGCTCAGCGCCTGCTGCCCGCGCGCATCCTCGACCGAGAGTTCCAGCTTGACCGGAAGGTTCGCCCAAGGGTGCTGCGAGAAATTGGCAACCAGCGGTTCACTGAACTCCGTCCGCCCGCCGGTGACCGGCATCGGCAAGGGGACCTCCAGCACTTCTCGGGTCTCGGGCGCAATCGCGCGGCCATAGCGGCGGTCGACCGCGTCCAGATCCAGCACAAAGCGTGCCGTGCCGGCCACCACCCCGTGATCGTCCGAGGCATGGAATGGGATCGAGGATTCGCCCTCGTATTTGACTTCGATTTCGCCGTCGCGGCGCACGCTGGGGGCCTGATCGGGGATCATGGCGATCTGCCAGGCGCGCCCGCCCTCGCCGTCGATGGCCAGCCGGCCCGAGCGCAGCACGGCAAAGTCCTGAATGGTGGCGGCGGCGAGGTCTTCGGTCTGGTCGCGATCCGACACGTCCTCATCGATGCTCAACGCACCGACCTCGCCATAAAGCCGCAGAGCAATCTCGGACCCTTCGGGCACGTCCAGCGACGGGGCGGTGATGTCGTTCAGGTAAACCGTCGGTTTGCCCGTATAGCCGGGGGGCTGCATCCAGCCCTCCCATGTGGGACCGGTGGCCAGACCATCGCCACCGCCGCCCATGACGGCCACGGATTGCACGCTGCCGATGGAGCCGAATACCAGCGCGGTTGCCAGCGTCACAAGCCCGACATAGCGCAGCGCATAAGGGTCGGCGCGGTTCTGGCGCAGGTCCGGGGCAACGACACGGGCATTGTCGAGCGAGCGCAACATCCGCTGCCGATGCGCCGCCCAGACCGCGACCGAGGCATCGTCCTGCTTGCCGACGGCCTGACTGTCGAGAAGCGCTTGAAACGGATTGTTGGGCAGGGTGCCATCGACCCGGAACATCGCCTCGCGTCGTTTCGGCAGGCGAAAGCGCCGCACCCCCCAAATCGTCGCCGCGATGGCCAGAACGGCGAACACCCCGGCCAGCACCCAAAGCATGTCGATCCCGATCAGATCGTGCAGGCCCAGCATCAGCGCGCCGATGACAAGACAGATCAGCGTCCACAAGGGCCAGAACGCCCGGGCCACCTGTTCCGCCACCATGCCCAGATGGGTCAGCGTCAGGATATTGCTCAGACGTTCGCGCAGATCGGCGCTGAACAGCGACTTGTCATCAGGCATCTCAGGCTCCCGGTCGTGACCCCGGGCGCAGGATAGCGCCTAGAGCCATTCCGGAAGGTTATCGCGATTGATGATTTCGTCAAAGGTCGGGCGCGCCCGGATGACCGAGAATTGATCGTCTTTCACCAGAACCTCGGGGATCAGGGGCCGGGTGTTGTATTCCGAGGACATCACCGCGCCATAGGCCCCGGCGCTGCGGAAGGCGACGAGGTCATCGGCCTGCAGCGGCGGCATTAGGCGCCCCTTGGCAAAGGTATCGCCGGTCTCGCAGACCGGGCCGACGATGTCATACGGCGTCAATTCGGTGGCGGCCTCGGGTTCGATCACGGGGACGATCTCGTGATGCGCGTCGTACATGGCGGGGCGGATCAGGTCGTTCATCGCCGCATCCAGAATCAGGAAATCGCGCCCCTCGCCGTTCTTCACATAGATCACCTTGCTGACGAGAATGCCGGCATTGCCGACGACCAAACGGCCCGGCTCGATCTCGATCTCGCAGCCCAGATGGCCCAGCGTGCGCTGGATCAGCGCGCCATAGTCGGAGGGCAGCGGCGGCGCCTCGTTGCTGCGCGCATAGGGGATGCCCAAGCCACCACCAAGGTCCAGACGGGTGATCTCGTGCCCGTCGGCGCGCAAGGCTTCGGTCAGGTCGGCGACCTTTTGATAGGCCTGTTCAAAGGGTTCGAGCTGGGTCAACTGGCTGCCGATATGCACGTCGATGCCGACGACCTTCAGCCCCGGCAGGCGGGCGGCCTCGGCATAGACCTCGCGGGCGCGGGAAATCGGAATGCCGAACTTGTTCTCGGACTTGCCGGTGGCGATTTTGGCGTGGGTCTTGGCATCGACATCGGGGTTCACACGGATGGTGATCGGGGCGACGGTGCCCAATTCGGTGGCGACCTGCGAAATCGCCCGCATCTCGGGTTCCGATTCGACGTTGAACTGACGGATGCCGCCGGTCAGCGCGGCGCGGATTTCGTCCGCCGTCTTGCCGACACCGGAAAACACGATCCGCTCACCGGATACGCCTGCAGCAATCGCCCGGGCATATTCGCCGCCCGAGACCACATCCATCCCGGCGCCCTCTTGCGCCAAGGTCTTGAGGATCGCCTGATTGGACGCGGCCTTCATCGCGTAGCAGACCAGATGCGGCCCCCAAGACAGCGCCTCGTCAAACAGACGGAAGTGGCGGACGAGCGTGGCGGTCGAATACAGGTAGAAGGGCGTGCCGACCGTTGCTGCGATCTCGGCTATGGAGACGTCTTCGGCGCGCAGCGTGCCGTCCTGATAGATGAAATGGTCCAAGGCGGTCTCCTCGCGCGGTTTGCGCCGATGTAGCGCAGCTGTCCGGCGGTGGGAAGGGGGCGCTGCCCCCTCGGCCTTCGGCCTCACCCCCGAGGTATTTTGAGACCAAAGAAGATGCTGCGACGGTCTGAGCTTCTTTGGTCCACAAATACCTCGGGGGTTTGGGGGCAGCGCCCCCAAGGCGATTCAGATCGGCCGGGAGCGGAAGAAGAGGTAGAGCGGCAGGCCGCAACTGACTCCGATCAGGAAGGTGGCCGGGATGGCCAGCAGGGCGAGCCAGTTGCGGCGCACCGCGACCTCGGCCAAAATCCAAAGCGTCAGGGTGATGGCAGCGATGGTCAGATCCCAGGTCAGGCCGGTGGTGGAGTCGTTGACATACCACGCATCGATCATCAGCCCGATGTCCCAGTTGTTGGCCATCAGGTACTGCGAGAAGTAATACATCGGATGCACCGCGCCCCAGAAGGCGAGCGCCAGCCAGAGTGCGCGCAGCAGCATCAGCCGGTGATCCCGATTTCGGCTTTGCCGGTGATGGAGATGCCGGGTTTCGGCGCATCCGGGCGTTCGGGTTCGCCATCCGCGCCGCAAGCGGCGAGGGTCAGCAGGGCAATTGCGGCGATGTATTTCATACCAATTCCTTCCAGCGGGCCACCTGTTCGCGCACGCGGGCGGGGGCGGTGCCGCCATAGCTCATCCGGCTTGCGACGGAATTATGCACGCCGAGCACGTCAAAGATACCCATCGTGATCGTGTCCTTAACCGATTTCATGTCTTCGAGGCTCAGGTCGGGCAGGTCGCAGCCTTTCTGCTCGGCCATGGCGACCAGCGCGCCGGTGACGTGATGCGCCTCGCGGAAGGGCAGGCCGGTTTCGCGCACCAGCCAATCGGCGAGGTCGGTGGCGGTGCTGAAGCCGCTGGAGGCGGCGGCCTCAAGCTGGGGCGTGTTGGCGGTCATGTCCTTGACCATGCCTTCCATCGCGGCCAGCGCCAGCATCCAGTTGTCGGCAGCGTCAAAGACCTGTTCCTTGTCTTCCTGCATGTCCTTGGAATAGGCGAGCGGCAGCCCCTTCATCACCATCATCAGCGCGACATTGGCGCCAAAGATGCGCCCGATCTTGGCGCGGATCAGTTCTGCGGCGTCGGGGTTCTTCTTCTGCGGCATGATGGACGAGCCGGTCGAGAAGCGGTCCGACAGGGTGACAAAGCGGAACTGGGCCGACGACCAGATCACCAGTTCCTCGGCAAAGCGGGAGAGGTGCATCGCGCTGATGCTGGCGACCGACAGGAACTCAATGGCGAAGTCGCGCGCCGACACGGCGTCGAGGCTGTTCGCCATCGGGCGGTCGAAGCCCAGCGCCTCGGCCGTCATGTGGCGGTCGATGGGGAAGCCCGTGCCCGCCAGCGCCGCCGCACCAAGGGGCGATTCGTTCATGCGCACACGCGCATCGCGGACACGGGACAGGTCACGCCCGAACATTTCCACATAGGCCATCATGTGATGGCCCCATGTCACCGGCTGCGCGGTTTGCAGATGGGTGAAGCCGGGCATGACCCAATCCGCCCCTGCCTCGGCCTGCGCCAGAAGCGCACGGATCAGGGCCAGCAGGCCTTGTTCGGCGGCGTCCAATTGGTCGCGCACCCACAGGCGGAAATCCGTCGCCACTTGGTCGTTCCGGGACCGACCCGTGTGCAGACGCCCCGCCGGTTCGCCGATCACCTCTTTCAGGCGGGCCTCGACATTCATGTGGATGTCTTCCAGCGCGGTGGAAAATTCGAACGTGCCGCCTTCGATCTCTGACAAGACCGTGAGCAAACCTTCCCGAATGGCCTTTGCGTCGCTATCACTTATGATGCCCTGCGCGGCCAACATCGCGGCGTGGGCCCTCGACCCGGCGATATCCTGTGCCGCCATCCGCTGATCGTATCCGATCGAGGCGTTGATCGCCTCCATGATCGCGTCCGGCCCGGCG
The DNA here is from genome assembly GCF_003667315.2 of Tropicibacter alexandrii. Taxonomy (GTDB): domain Bacteria; phylum Pseudomonadota; class Alphaproteobacteria; order Rhodobacterales; family Rhodobacteraceae; genus Tropicibacter; species Tropicibacter alexandrii. The sequence goes on from NZ_RCTZ02000004.1 coordinate 262,445, forward strand.
GCAAAGCGGCCGCCCCACATCTGGTTCGAGGTCTTGTCCGACATATCGCGTCCTTCGGAGGGAATATGAAAAATCTTTGTCTTGCGGCTCTGTATACCGGCCTGCTGGCGCTTGCAAATCCGGGGCTGGCCGATGTCGACGCGGCCAAGGCCGCCGTGGCCGGTGACATGAAGAAGCTGAGCTTCTCCGACCCGCAAGAGATGGGCGATGGCGCGTTCATCAGTTTCGAAGGCGAACCGATGAACATCGCCGACAGCAATGGCAAATGGCGGCTGGTGAATTTCTGGGCGACATGGTGTGCGCCCTGTCGGCATGAAATGCCGATGCTGTCCGAGTTGCAGGCCGAGATGGGCGGGGATGCGTTCGAGGTCATCACCATCGCCACGTCCCGCAACGCGCCACTCAAGATGAAGGCGTTCTTCGACGAGATCGGCGTCGACAACCTGCCGCTGCACCGCGATCCGCAAAGCCAGTTGGCCCGCCAGATCGGGGTGATGGGCCTGCCGGTGACGCTGATCCTGAACCCCGAGGGGCAAGAGGTGGCGCGGCTGACCGGAGACGCCGATTGGGCCTCGGACGAGGCGAAGGCGGTGATTTCCGCGCTGATCGGATCGCAGCCTGACAGCTGAAACGGTTGTGGAAAACGGGAAAGGGGCGGCCCGGAGAGGAGCCGCCCCTTTGTCCTTGGGCGCTGGAGAGAGAGAAGAGAGAGACAGCGCCCTGAGAGAGTGAGAGATCTGAGCGAGAGAGCAGAGAGAGAGTTTCGAGAGACCTTCAGTTCATGGCGATGCGGGTGCGCTTGACCTTGCGCTTTTTCTTGCCCTTGGCCTGCACCCAGCCGCCCTCCGACGCGCCCAGCGTGTCCAGTGACAGAACGCCTTCCCGCTCCATCCCGTTCAGGCCGTATTCGGTGTAGCGCAGACCGTTGCGGGTCGGCTCTGTCACGCGGACCTTGCGCTCGGCAAAGCCATCGGGATGCGTAACGACATACGAACATTCCCCCAAAACCCGGGCGCAGTTATGCGGGGCAAAGCGGGTCACGGCACCATCCGCCGCGATGCTTTCCACCACGTTGCCCGTCGCGGTCACCTTGTAGCTGCCAAGAAAACCTGCGTTTTGTCCCTGACCCTCGAACACGTCGAAGACGTGCAGCATGCCATCGAAGCCGCGCTTGACATGGCTGGTGGCCGACACGCGATCCTTCATGACCATGACCGATCCCGCACCCAGACGATCCACCTTCCAGGTGATGTCCGCATGGGCCGCAACTGCTGTGAAAGACAGGGCGAGGGCGATCATGATGTGGCGCATTGTCTGCTCTCCGGGTCGTCGGCCCCCACCGACATGAATAGATTTGGGCCAAATCTGGGCGCGGTGCAACGCTTTCGTGCCACAATCCCGTCATTGTCCCCGGCTGGCGTGGCAATGCGGAGTTATACGAAAAACCGTTTCCGTGATCTCGCGCAATACGGCGGGCATCCGGTCGAATCGCGTGTGAATTCGGGCAAAAACATGGGCGGTCCGGCGGTCAAACGCGCGAATCATGACCGGGGGCTTTCGGCTTTGCGGCGCAAATGTGACGCAACGCGCCCCTTTGACAGGCTGCCCGCCGCGCGCAAGACTCCGATCCAGGAGGAGACACATGCCGCTGCATTGGCTTGTCATCTTGGTCGTGACCGGTATCGCCGGGATCGCCCTGATCACGCATCGGCTGGGCTGGTCCGCGCCGCGCCGCTTCACGACCGAGGCCGAGGCCCGCGCCGCATGGGCGCGCGAGTTCCCGGACCTGCCCGCAGGTACGGTCGCCCTGACACGGCAAGGCGCGGCGGCGCTGGTGATGACGGCGCAGGGGCCGGGGCTGGTTTGGCCGATGGGGGCGGACAGCGCGGCGCGGCTGCTGACCGGGGCCAAGGCGCGACCGACGACAAAGGGGCTGGATCTGCACTTGCCTGACCCGTCCGCGCCGCATCTGCGGCTGGTGCTCGACCCGGACGAGGTCAAATCCTGGGCGCGCGTCATAGACGGAGGAGACACATGGCTGAGCTGAGCTACCCTGACGTGACGCAACTGGCGGTGCCCGTGTTCATCGCGGCGATCCTCATCGAGGTCTGGTGGATTTCATCGAAGAAGCGCGGCGGCCGGTACGAGACACGGGATGCGGTCACGTCGCTGATCATGGGCGCGGGCAGCGTCGTGGCAGGTATTCTGCTGGGCTTTGTCGCGTGGGGGTTCTTCAGCGCGCTGTGGGCCGTGACGCCGTTGGACCTCGGGACATCGGTCTGGGTGATCGCGCTGTGTTTCGTGCTGGACGACCTGCGTTACTACTGGGTGCACCGGTTCGGGCACCGGGTGCGCTGGGTCTGGGCGAGCCATGTGAACCACCATTCCAGCCAGCATTACAACCTGACCACGGCGCTGCGACAGACATGGACGGGCACGTTCACCTTCATGATGGTGCTGCGCGCGCCGCTGATCCTGCTGGGGTTCCACCCGGCCATGGTGCTGTTCGTGGGCGGGCTGAACCTGATCTACCAGTTCTGGATTCACACCGAGGCGATCACCAAGATGCCGCGTTGGTTCGAGGCGGTGATGAACACGCCGTCGCATCACCGCGTTCATCACGGGCGCAATGCGCGCTATCTGGATGCGAATTATGCCGGTGTGTTTATCGTCTGGGACAAGATGTTCGGGACATTCGTGCCGGAGCAGGACGAAAAGGTGGATTACGGCCTTGTTCGCAATATCGGCACGTTCAACCCGCTTCGCGTGGCCTTCCACGAATGGCAGGGCATCTGGCGTGACGTGACCCAACAGGGTCTGACATGGCGCGAGCGGCTGATGTATTGCGTCGCTCCGCCGGGCTGGAGCCATGACGGATCGCGCGACACCTCCGAGACGATCAAGGCCAAGCATCTGGCCCGCAATCCGCAGGACAAGGGCACGCCCGGGTTTTCCTGAGGTAGGATGGGTGATCACCCATCCTACTTGCGGTCGCCCGGTTTTCCCGACTTTCCGCGCCCGGAAATTTCAGTCATCCTATGTTCAAATCGATTTCCCAAGCCGGTTTTTGCAACCATAAGTCTTGTAACGCATTCGTGAGCTGACCATATGTTCTGTATACAAACGCATACAACCTGAAAACCGATGATGACATTTCTTGCGGAAGGCTTCTTTCCGTTCACCCTTGCGCTTGCGCTCTTGTTTGGCCTGCTCCTGCTGGAACTGGTCTTTGCCCTTTTGGGCGGGACGTTGCTGGGCGCGGGCGGCGAGGTCGACGCCCCCGAACTGGATGTCGACGCGCCCGATCTTGGCGATCTCGACATCGATCTGGACCTTGACGGTCTGGACATTGACGCCGCCGATCTGGAACTGCCCGATCTAGATGCTGCCGAAGGCATCGACGCGCCGGAAGCCCCCAGCGGCATTGCCGCGTGGCTGGGCTTTGGCAAGATGCCCGCGCTGATCTGGCTGGCCTGCGTGCTGATGGTCTTTGGCCTTGTCGGCTTGGCCGTGCAGGTCGCGGCCTTGCGCCTGTTGGGGTGGGTTCTGCCGGCCTCTCTGGTCGCCATCCCGGCCATCGTCGGTGCGCTGTGGTTCGCCAAGCAATTCGGGGCGCTCTTTGCGCGCCTCTTGCCCAAGACCGAAACGCAGGCGCTGTCGGAACGCCATCTGGGCCGCCGCTCTGGCGTCGTCAGCCAAGGCACCGCCTCCCGTGGCCGCCCCGCCGAGGTCCGCGTGACGGATCGCTACGGCAACATCCATTACCTGCGCGCCGAGCCGCTTCGCGACGAGGCCGTTATCCCGCAGGGCACCGAAGTGCTTGTCCTGCGTCACAGATTTGAAGGCGGCTACCTGCTGGTGCCGCTGCCCACCGCCGATTGATTGGAGACACGATGGAAATCACACTTCTCATCACAGCCGTGGTGGCGTTTCTCGCCTTCCTGCTGTTCATCGGGCTGGTTCTCGCCCGCCTGTATCGCCGCGCCACGCGCGAGGTCAGCCTTGTCCGCACCGGTGCGGGCGGCAAGAAGGTGATCATGGACGGCGGCACCTTGGTCGTGCCGCTGCTGCACGAGGTCAGCCCCGTCAACATGAAGACCCTCCGGCTGGAAGTGAAACGCGATGGCGAGGCCGCGCTGATCACCCAAGACCGGATGCGCGTCGATGTGGGCGTGGAATTCTACGTCTCGGTCAGCCCCACCGAAGAGGGCATTGCCCGCGCCGCGCAGACCCTTGGCGCGCGCACCTTCGACATCGACCAGTTGCGCGAGATGATCGAGGGCAAGCTGATCGACGGTCTGCGCGCCGTGGCCGCGCAGATGACCATGGACAATCTGCACGAAAACCGCGCCGACTTTGTGCAGGAGGTGCAGAACACCGTCTCCGAAGACCTGACCAAGAACGGCCTGTCGCTGGAATCCGTCTCGCTCACCGCGCTGGACCAGACCCCGTTCGAGGCGCTGGATGAAAACAACGCCTTCAACGCGGTCGGTATGCGCCGTCTGGCCGAGGTGATCGCGAACTCCAAGAAAGAGCGCGCGCAGATCGACGCCGAGGCCGAGGTTGCCGTGCGCCGCGCCGGGATGGAGGCAGAGCGTCAGCGCCTTGCCATCGAACGCGACGAAAAGCAGGCCAGCATCGAACAGATCCAGCAGGTTCAGACGATGCAGGCCGCGCAAGAGGCCGAAATCGCCGCCCGCCGCGAAGATTCGCTGCGCGAGACCGAACGCGCCCGCATCGCGCGCGAAGAGGCGATCCGCAACGCCGAGATCCTGCGCGAAAAGAACATCCGCGAGGCCGAGATCACCAAGGAACGCGAGTTGGAGGTCGCCGATCAGGAACGCCAGATCATCATCGCGCAGAAGTCCGAGGAAGAGAGCCGCGCCCGCGCCTCCGCCGATCTTGCCCGCGCCGAAGCGACGAAAGCGATGGAAGCGGTGACCACCGCCAAGCAGGTCGCCGAGGCCGAGCGTCTCAAGCAGATCGCCCTGATCGAAGCGGCGCGTGAGGCCGAGCGTGAGGCTACCAAGGTCCGCCTTGCCGCGCAGGCTGAAAAGGACGCGGCGCAGGACCGCGCCGAGGCCCGCCGCGAAGAGGCGCAGGCCGATGCCGACGCGATCACCATCCGCGCCGAGGCCAAGAAGAAGGACATGCTGGCCGAGGCCGAGGGTACGCGCGCCATCACCGATGCCGAAAACGCCCTGTCTGCCGAGCTGATCGCGATGAAGATCCAGTTGGCGCGGATCGAGGCCTTCCCGCGTATCCTCGCAGAGGCGGTGAAACCGGCTGAAAAGATCGACACGATCCGCATCCACCAGATCACCGGTATGAACGGCGCGAATGGTGGCTCGGGCGGTGGCGACAAGCCCCCGGTCAATCAGGCGCTTGACTCGATCATGGGCATGGCCGTGCAGATGCCCGCGCTGAAAAAGCTGGGCGAGGATCTGGGTCTGTCGATGGACGGCACGCTGGCGGGGCTGATCGACGACACCCCCAAACCCGCGAACGAAGCGAAACCTGCTGCCGGGCAGGACGGCGAAATCGCGGAGTGACATGGCGGAGGGCGGGGGTTCTCCCCGCCCTCCCTCGCCTTACCTCGGACGGCAGTAGGGGCCGTTGCCGTGGCGGGCCACGTCGAGATGAATGTGATCGCGGTGAAACCCGTCCGAGCCCGGCCCAAGCACCGTACCAAACGTCCCGCAAGCCTCGGCATGCATCTTCTTCAACGCCTTGCCACGCTTGCCCCCGCCCCAATCCGTTAGAACGGTCAGTTCTGTCCCGTCCTGCAGGATGAAAGCCGAGATATCGATGGCATTGCCCTTCCCATGCTCGGAAATCCGCGCGCCGGCCTGATGATTGCGCGTGCGGCAGGCATAGCTGGCCGCTACCTTCAGCCCCGCCAGCTTGCCCAGTTTCTTCGTCGCGGGCTTCGCCGACCGGTCGACCCATGTCTTCAGCTGACGCGCCGTGGTGCAGTTGATGACCGCCGGTTGGCTGAGCGCGACGCCAGAAACCATGCGCAGGCTCACCGCATTCTCGATGCCGCAAGCGCCCTCGCCGGGCACGTCGCCGATCACTTCGCCCACCAGCGCGGGATCGCCGCACAGCCCGCCGCCCGCGTAGCTTTGCTCACCGGACCCGGCAAAGGCGTTTTTCAGGAACCCTCGGACGCCGTCCAGATCGGATTGCGCCTTGGGCGCCTCGCGGCCACCGCCGCAGGCCGCCAGAGCCATGCAAAAAAGGATCGCTTTTCTCACCGGTCTACCTTCACCCGCCCGAAATCCGGTTTATCCGTATCCTGACCGGCCTCCAGAATGCTACGGCGGATGGCGCGGGTGCGGGTGAAATAGGCATGAAGCTGCTCACCGTCGCCCGTTCGGATGGCCCGCTGCAAGGCGAACAGCTCTTCGGTGAAGCGGCCCAGCATTTCGATCGTGGCGTCCTTGTTGGTCAGGAAAACATCGCGCCACATGGTCGGATCGCTGGCGGCGATGCGGGTGAAGTCGCGGAACCCGGCGGCCGAGAACTTGATGACTTCTTGATCGGACACACGGCGCAGGTCGTCGGCCACGCCCACCATCGTATAGGCGATGAGGTGGGGGATGTGGCTGACCACGGCGCAGACCAGATCGTGATGCTCCGGGTCCATGCGTTCCGTGTCGGCGCCAAGCGCCTTCCAGTAGGTTTCGACCTGTGCCACGGCGTCGCTGTCATCCACCGGCACGATCAGGCACCAGCGGCCATCGAACAGCGTGGCAAAGCCCGACTCCGGCCCGGAATGCTCGGTTCCGGCCATCGGATGGGTGCCGACGAAATGCACGCCCTCGGGGACATACGGGGTGACCTCGTCGATGATGGTCTGCTTGACCGAGCCGACGTCGATCACCGTCGCACCGGGTTTCAGATGCGGGGCGATGGCCTGCATCACCGCGCCCATCGCGCCCACGGGCGTGGCCAGCACGATCAGGTCGGCATCCGCGACGGCCTCTTCGGCGCTGTCACAGACCTCGTCGCACAGGCCGATCCGGCGGGCAGTGTCGCGCGTCGCCTCGGACCTTGCATAGCCCGCCACGGTGCCCGCCACGCCGCCGCGTTTCATCGCCCAGAACATGGACGAGGCGATCAGCCCCAGACCGATCAGTGCGACCTTGCCATAGACCTGCGTCATCGCTCACCTGCCTTGAACTGGCCGATGCAATAGGCCACGCGCCGCACGCTGGGTTCATCGCCCACGGTGATCCGCAGGCAATTCGGCAGGTTGTAGCCCGCCACGCGCCGCACGATCAGCCCCTGCTTTTGCAGATACAGATCACAGGCCTCTGCCTCGGACTGCGAGGCAAAGCGCGCCAGCACGAAATTCGCGCATGACGTATCGGTTGGCACGCCATGTTCCATCAACTGTTCCGACAGGATGGCGCGCAGGCGGGTGTTTTCGTCCCGGCACTTGTCGGCATAGGCGATGTCGCGGATGGCGGCCTCGGCGGCGGCAAGGGCGGTGTTCGACAGGTTGAAGGGCCCGCGCAACCGGTTGAGCACGTCGATGATGGCTTTAGGCGCATAGCCCCAGCCGATCCGCAGCCCGCCCAGACCATAGAGTTTGGAAAACGTCCGGGTCATCACCACGTTGTCGCGCATCTCGACCAGCTTGGCACCGCCATCATAGCCCTCGACATATTCCGCATAGGCCCCGTCGAGCACCAGCAGACACTGATCCGGGATGCCTTCGGCCAGACGCTCGATCTCGGCCATGCCGATCATCGTGCCGGTGGGGTTGTTCGGATTGGCGATGAACACCAGCCGGGTCTTGTCGGTGCAGGCCTCAAGGATCGCGTCCACATCGGTGACGCGCTCGCGTTCCGCGACCTCGACCGGGGTGCCGCCCGCCGCCAGCGTGCTGATCTTGTACATGGCAAAGCCGTGCTCGGTGTGGATCACCTCGGTGCCCGGCCCGACATAGGCCTGACAGAGAAAGGTGATGATCTCGTCCGAGCCCACGCCACAAATGATCCGATCCGCGTCCAGCCCGTGGATCTCGGCAATGGCCGCGCGCAGGTCGGCATGGTCGGTGGACGGGTAGCGGTGCAGCTCATGGACCGAGCGCCGCACGGCCTCCTGCGCCGCCGGGCTGGGGCCAAACGGGTTCTCGTTCGAGCTGAGTTTCACCACATTGGTGACGCCCTCGACCTTGGATTTGCCGCCTTCATACAGCGCAATGTCCATGATACCGGGCTGGGCTTCGATCTTTGTCATGTCGCTCTCCTGCACGGGGTGTGATTACCCGCATGGGACGCACAAGAAAAGCGGGAAACCTGACTTCCCTTCGTGGTCCAGACCCTTAGCATGGCAGCAATTGTTTTTCGGGACCGGGTTCATGTTCAAGCATATTGTCGGGGCGATCGTGTCGCTGATGGTCTTTGTCGTGTCTGCCGGGCTGCTGGTGTCCGGGGATTACCGCCCGCGCGTGGTGCTGAGCCTGCTGGCCAGCGACCTGTACCAAGGGCGTGAGGCCGAGTTGATGGAACTGGCCGAGGCAAACCGGATCGACCTGACGGTGACATGGGTCAATGCGCGGCGGATGCGCACGGCGATCCGGATGGGGATCTACACCGATGCGATCTGGCCCGCCTCGTCGCTGTGGATCGAGGGGGCCGACCTGTTGCATGTGACCCCCGTTATGAGCGACCCCGTCGGGCTGGCCGTGGCGCAGCCGATTGCCGAGGGGCTTGGCTGGACCGGGCGCACCGATCTGACGGTAGACGAGGTCTTCGAGGCCGCGCGTTCGGGTGCCTTTACCCTGACCCTGCCGTCCCCGAGCCAGACCGATATCGGTGCGCTGGCCTATCTGGGGGCGATGCAGGCGGCATGGGGCAGCGAGCCCCTGACGACCGAGGCACTGGCGTCGCCGGGCTTGCGGGACGCGCTCCGGGGCATGCTGGCGCAGGTCGACCGCGCGCCGGCCGAGGCGAATTGGCTGCGCCTTCCAGCTGCGGCGGGCCGCATGCAGGCGGTGTTCGCCACGGGTGCGCAAGTCTCGGCCTACAATAGCGTGTCGGATGTGCCGCTGATCCTGATCCGACCCGCAGACATGCAGATCGTGGCCGATGCGCCCATGGCCTTCGTGCCGGGCCATGACGCCGCGCAGGAAGCGGCGTTCCTGACCCTGCGCGATGCGCTTGCCGGGCCAGCGGACCCGGTCGCCCTGCCGCCACTGGATGTCGCGCTGGAGGCGTTGGACCTGTACCAGACCACGCTGCGCAGGCCGTCTTTGACGGCCTGGCTGGTCGATGCCTCGGGCGAGGGGGCGGACTGGGCCAAGGGGGCGCTTCAGGGGCAGTTCAACCCCGAGCAACTGGCCGTTGCCGGGACACAGGCGACGGCGCGTGACGTGTCCATCGTGATTCCCTTTGCCGAGAATATCGGCGCGCCCATCGTGGTCTCGGGCAACGACCCGACCGATATGGCCCATGCGCGCCGCCAGATCGCCAGCCTCGCGGCCCAGCCGGGTGCGCGCGACCTTTGGTACGCGCTCTACGAGGGTTTCGAGGCGATGACCCCCTATCAGCAGGGGCACACCTTGGGCGACCACCTGCCCGCGATCATCGTGATGAGCCGGGGAGGCTCGATCCCCGACACGCGCGAGGCGCTGTTTGCGCATCTGGCGCAGGTGCCGTTTTCCCGGCAGGTGCCGGTTCAGGGACTCTGGGCCGAAGGCACGCCGCCGCCCGCGCTGGTCGAGATCACGACCGTCACGGGTGGCCAATTGATCGACGGCACGGTCGCCACCACGCGGATCGACGCGTTGAACGCCGCCCGGGCGGGGAATTAGACGACCACGTCCATCGCTTCTTGTTGACCGACATCGAAGACGCGCTTGTAACGCGCGATCTCGTCCTCGGGGCCCATCGCCTTGTTCGGATTGTCGGACAGTTTCACCGTCGGCTTGCCATTGGCGCTGATCGCCTTGCAGACAAGGCTGAACGGCGCCAGCGCGTCATCCGGCGCGAGACCCCGGAAATCATTGGTCAACAGCGTGCCCCAGCCAAAGGACACCCGCACGCGCCCGGCGAACTGTTCGTACAGTTCGAGGATCTTGTTCTCATCCAGCCCGTCGGAAAAGATGATCAGCTTGTCGCGCGGGTCCTCGCCCCGGTCGCGCCACCACTTGATGGCGATCTCGGCGCCGGTGGCGGGGTCGCCGCTGTCGATGCGGATGCCCGTCCACCCGGCCAGCCAGTCGGGCGCGTTCCTCAGGAAACCCTCCGTCCCGTAGGTGTCGGGCAGGATGATGCGCAGGTTGCCATCGTGTTCCTCGTGCCAGTCGGCGAGCACGTCATACGGCGCGCGGGCAAGCGCGGCGTCATCCTGCGCCAGCGCGGCGTAGACCATGGGCAATTCATGGGCGTTGGTCCCGATGGCCTCCAGATCGCGGTTCTTGGCGATCAGGCAGTTCGAGGTGCCGACGAAGCTGGAGCCCAACCGTTCCAGCATGGCCTGCACACACCAGTCCTGCCACAGGAAACTGTGGCGCCGACGGGTGCCGAAATCGGCGATGCGCAGGCCGGGATTGGCGCGCAGCCCCTCGATCTTTTCCCACAGCTTGGTCATGGCGCGGGCATACAGAACCTGAAGCTCGAACTTGCCCATATCATTCAGCACGGCGCGACCGCGCAGCTCCATCAGCACCGCAAGGGCGGGGATTTCCCACATCATGACCTCGGGCCACTTGCCCTCGAAGGTCAGCTCGTACTGGTCGCCGACGCGCTCCAGATGGTAGGCGGGCAGGCGCAGGTTTTCGAACCATTCCATGAAATCGGGGCGGAACATCTGGCGCTTGCCGTAAAAGGTGTTGCCGCGCAGCCATGTGCTTTCGCCGCGGCTGAGCGACAGCGACCGGATGTGATCCAGCTGTTCGCGCAGCTCGCCCTCGTCGATCAGCTTGGCCAGCGGCACGTGGGACGACCGGTTGATGAGGCTGAAGGTCACGTTGGTGTCCGCCTTGTTGCGGAAGACCGACTGGCACATCAGCAGCTTGTAGAAATCCGTGTCGATCAACGATCGGACGATCGGATCGATTCTCCACTTGTGGTTCCAGACCCGGGTGGCGATGTCCAAGATGGTGTCCCCTTCGCAGCGTCAGGTCGTGATACGCCATCGGAAGACGGGTTTGAAAGCGGTTTTTCCACAGGGCCAGCCTGTATCAGCGCCGCCAGAAGCTGTTTTCGCCGCACGGGTTTCGCAAGGAAGTCATCCATCCCCGCATCGATGCAGGCCTCGCGGTCCGAGGCAAAGGCATTGGCGGTCAAGGCGATGATCCGCGGTTGCGGCATGTCCAGCAACCGGATGGCGCGCGTGGCCTCGAGCCCGTCGAGCTTTGGCATGGACATGTCCATCAGGATCACGTCCGGGGCGATGTCTGCGGTCATCTCCACGGCCTCGCGGCCATTTTCGGCCTCGTGCAGGTCCACCTCCTGATCGCGTAGAAAGCGGCGGATCAGCAGGCGGTTGGTTGCGTTGTCCTCCGCCAGCAGGATCGACATGCCGGGCGGAAGGGTCAGCGTATCGGCGTCCTGCCCCGCGACCAGTTGATCCGTCTGCCGGGCCCGGCCCAAGCGCAGGGTCAGCCGAAAGCACGATCCCTGCCGGTCGCCGGGCGGCAACAGGACGATATCGCCACCCATGCGCCGCGCCAGCGCGCGCGAGATCGGCAGGCCCAGCCCGGTGCCGCCGAACCGCCGCGTGGTTGCGGCATCCGCCTGTTGGAATTCCTCGAAGATCTGCTCGGCGCGCTCTGGCGGCACGCCGATCCCGGTATCCTCGACATCCACCGTCAGGCGCCAGCCCGAACCGTCGCGTTCGGTTGCCGCACGCAGCGTGACGCTGCCGGTTTCGGTGAACTTCACCGCATTGCCGAGCAGGTTCACGAGGATCTGCCGGACTCGCCCGGCATCGCCCAGTGCCAGCGGGGTGAGCCGGTCAGTTCCGATCCTGATCAGGTCGAGCCCCTTTTCATCCGCCATCGGCCGCAGCAACTGGGCGCAATCGTCGATGCATTGGCCCGGCGAAAATGGCAGCGCCTCGAAGGCGACCTTGTCGGCGTCGAGCCGCGACAGTTCCAGCACGTCGTTGATGATGGTCAGCAACGCGTTCGAGGCGCTGCGGATCGTGTCGACATATTCGCGCTTTTCGCCCGACAAGGTCGAATCGGCGAGGATATCGGCCATGCCGATGATCGCGTTCAACGGGGTCCGTATCTCGTGGCTCATGGTGGCGAGAAAGATCGACTTGGCGCGGGCGCCATCTTCGGCGCGCTGGATCGCTTCGGCCAGTTCGCGTTCGCGGCGGATTTCCTGCGTCACGTCGCGCTCGACGGAAATCAGCGTCTCGACCGCGCCATTCGGGCCAATGACGGGGACACGGTTGATATCCAGCCAGATCGCCTCCCCATCCTTGCGATAGTTCAGCATCCGCGCCCGCCAGCTGCGCTTTTCACGCACAGCGGCCACGAAGCCATCGGACACCTCGCGATCGCTGCGCGGCCCGCCCAGCAGGTGCCACGGCTTCTGACCGACGGCCTCGTCCCTCGAATAGCCGGTCAGCTTGGTAAAGGTGTCGTTGACCCAGAGGATGCGCAGGTTCGGGTCAAAGATGATGACGCTGTCATTGGCATGTTTGGCCACGAGACTGAGTTCGCGCATTTCCTTCTGGCTGCTGGCGAGTTCCTGATTGGCGGCATCCAGATCGGCCGCCGCCGACAGCAGCGCCAGTTCCTTGCGCGTGCGTCGCCGCCAGGTGGTGACGGTGAACGTCACGAAGGTGACTGTGATGAACCCCATGGTCAGGGCGATCAGCATGTTCGTGGCCTGCATGCCGCCGATCTGACCGGCACTGCGGATATCGACGATGAAATAGCCGATCACCGTCAGCGCATAGATGCACAGCCGCGCATAGGCGGCGGTGCCGTGATGCGTCAGCGTGAACCCGGCATTGATCGACGCCGCCATCAGCAGGCAGAACGACAACTGGACGGCGGCATCGGACTGGTCCTGAAACAGCATCATCTGCATCGCGACCGAGATCGTGACCGCCTGAAAAATGGCCGAGGCCGTGGACCATCGCAGGACCCGTTTGATCGGTGTGCCCCGCGCCAAGGCCCGCTGGCCATGGTGCAGTACGAGGATATCCACCAGTTCCCCCAGCACGGCCAGCCCGCCCCCAAGCATCGCCACCAGCGGTGAAATCACCAGTCCGACAAAGATCGTGGCAAGCAACACGGGCACCTGCCGGACCGGGAATTCCCGAATGCGCACATGGGCATAGCGCCCGAACAACGCCGTCCGGCCAAAGCGTTCCTCGAACGCGGTGTGGGTGGTGTCGTCGTCCAGCGGCTGGGCGGGTGGCATGCTGACCCTCTTTCAGGTGGAAAGAGGTGTAGCGCCCGAGGGTTTAGAAATGCCGAATCCCGTCAGACCAATTTCACACCGGCCGCGCGCATGCCGTCCTGCGCGGCTTTCAGTGACCCGTCGAGGTCGATGGCGCGGCAAAGCTCTTGGCGCACGGTCACGTCGAAGCCCAGTTTCGCCGCATCCACAGCGCTGAAATTGACGCAGAAATCGGTGGCCAGCCCGACCAGCATCAGGGTGTCGATGCCGCGCGTGCGCAGATAGCCTTCGAGGCCGGTGGGGGTTTCGTGGTCATTCTCGAAGAACGCGCTGTAGCTGTCGATCGCCGCGCGAAAGCCCTTGCGCAGGATCAGGTCGGCGCGGTCGACCTCCAGCGCCATGTGGAACTGCGCGCCGGGGCTGGCTTGGACACAGTGATCGGGCCACAGCACCTGCGGGCCGTAAGGCATCTGGGTCAGGCTGAACGGCTCGGCCCCGTCATGCTGCGAGGCGAACGAACTGTGCCCTGCCGGATGCCAATCCTGCGTCAGGATCACGGCGTCGAATTCGGCCATCAGGGCGTTGATCGGCTGGACGATCTCGTCGCCACCCGCCACGGCCAGCGCGCCGCCGGGGCAGAAATCGTTCTGAACGTCGATGACAAGCAATGCGTGCATTTTGGCCTCCATTTGCCGGAAGCCTAGGGTGCAAGCGGGGGAATTGCCAGAGCGGGACTTTGCCGCTATGTCCGCCGCTTTGGCGATGGGGGCGATGATGGCGCGGCTAGGTCTGGATTTCGGAACGTCGAACACGGCGGCAGGCGTCAGCGTCAATGGCACGCCCTACGTGATCCCGCTGGAGCCGGGCGAGCAGACCTTGCCCACGGCGGTCTTCGTCGACTTTGCGGCACAACGCTATGTCTACGGCTCGGTAGCGGCGCGGGCGATGCGCGAAGGGGCCGAGGGGCGCTTCATGCGGGCGTTGAAGTCGATCCTTGGCACGCCGCTTGCGCGCGAGCCGCGCCGCGTGCTGAACGAACGCATCACCCTGATCGAGGTCATCGCGCGCTTTCTGGCGGAGATCAAAGCACGGGCCGAGGCGCATACGCATATGACCTTCGACACGGCGCTGTCGGGCCGCCCGGTCCGGTTCCATTCCGCGTCCGATGAACGCGATGCGCAGGCCTTGGCCGACCTGACCGAAGCCTACAGGCTCGCGGGTTTCAAGGCGGTGGATTTTCTGCCCGAACCCGAGGCAGCGGCCTTGGCGGCGGATGCGCAGGGGCGGTTCCTGATCGTCGATATCGGCGGCGGCACGTCCGACTTTACCCTGTGCGACCGGGACGCGCAGGGGGTCAAGGTGCTGACCAGCACCGGCCTGCGTCTGGGCGGCACGGATTTCGACAAGGCTTTAAGTTTGGCCAAAGCCATGCCCCTGCTGGGTTACGGGGCCGAGATCGGGGCCGAGCTAGGCTCTCGCACCCATACCGCGCCGCGGTCCCTGTTTCAGGACCTCGCAAGCTGGGAAAAGATTCCCTTTGTCTATGATGCAGCGCTGTTGCGCGATGTGCAGCGCTGGGTCCGGCTGGCGCCCGATCCCGCGCCGTTCGAACGGCTGGCCGAGGTGTTGGAAAGCCATCTGGGCCATGACGTGGCCTATGCGGTCGAGGCCGCAAAGATCGCCGCGAATGACGCCGACAGCGCCCGGATCGACTTGCGCGTGATCGAAAAGGGGCTGTCGGCGGACCTGACCCATGCCGTGATGACAGAGGTCCTGTCCGGCTTTGCCGACCAGATCGCCGCGCAGGCGCTGGCGACGCTGGAGCAGGCCGGATGCGCGCCCGAGACGGTCGATCAGGTGGTCTATGTGGGCGGGTCCTCGGCGCTGACGGCGGTGCGTCAGGCGATGCAGGCCGCACTGCCCGAGGCGCGCGCGGTCGAATCGGAACGGTTTACCGCTGTCGTGCATGGCTTGGCGCTTGCGGCAGAATAACGTCTTGTCCGACGCCCCGCGCGGGCGTATCGGAACGCCCATGTTTACCGTCTGCGCTCTCTATCACTTCACCCGCTTTCCCGACCCCGCCGCGCTGCAAGCCCCGCTGCTGGACCTGTGCCGCGCGCATCAAATTACCGGCACGCTGTTGCTGGCCGGTGAGGGGATCAACGGCACCGTCGCCGGGCCACGCGCCGGGATCGACGCGCTGCTGGCACATATCAAGGGCCTTCCGGGTTGCGATGACATCGTCTGGAAGCTGTCCACGGCGTGCGAGCGCCCTTTTGCCCGGATGAAGGTCCGGCTGAAGCGCGAGATCGTCACGATGGGCCAGCCCGACGTCGATCCGCGCGCCAAGGTCGGTCATTATGTCGAGCCCAAGGACTGGAACGACCTCATCCTGTCCGACGATGTGGCCGTGATCGACACGCGCAACGATTATGAAATCGCCATCGGCACCTTTCAGGGCGCGGTCGATCCGCAGACCGAGACCTTCCGCGAGTTCCCCGAATGGTGGGAACAGAACAAGGAGCGCTTTCACAACAAGCGTATCGCTATGTTCTGCACCGGCGGCATCCGCTGTGAGAAATCCACCAACTGGCTGCTGCAACAAGGTGTCGAAGAGGTCTATCACCTCAAGGGCGGTATCCTGAAATACCTCGAAGAGGTGCCGCAGGAGGACAGCACTTGGGAAGGCGAATGCTTTGTCTTTGACGGGCGCGTGTCGGTCGGGCATGGGCTGGTCGAGGGGCCGCATCTGCTGTGCCACGCCTGCCGCAAGCCGATCCTGCCCGAGGACCGTGACCGCCCCGAATATGAACACGGCGTGTCCTGCCACCTGTGCATCGACGAGACGTCAGACGAGGACAAGGCGCGCTTCCGCGAGCGGCAGAAGCAGATCAAGCTGGCCCATGAACGTGGCGAACGCCACCTGCACGCCGACGTGCCCGAAGACCTGCCCGAGGAACTGTAGCCCATGTATATCGTGTCCCTGATCGCGCGCCCCGGCACGCTGGAGCCCGCCTTGGTCGAGAATCTGCGCAACGCCTTTGGCGGCGGTGACGCGGTCTGGCTGTCCGTGGATGAGGCGGCGGAGTTCTCCTTGCCGGTTGTGCCGTCGCATTTCGACGAGGTCCGCGCCTCGCTGCTGGATCAGGTCGACCTGAACGTGCTGCCCGCCGAGGGCCGCCGCAAGCGGATGCTGCTGGCGGATATGGACAGCACGATGATCCAGCAGGAATGCATCGACGAGTTGGCCGAGGTCGCGGGCGTCGGCGCGCATGTCAAGGACATCACCGCGCGCGCCATGAACGGCGAGTTGGACTTCGAAGGCGCGCTGACCGAGCGCGTGGCGCTGCTCAAAGGGCTGGATGAGGGCGTGATCGATCAGGTCATGGCCGAGCGCATCACCTTGATGCCGGGCGGCAAGACCCTTCTGGCGACGATGCACGCGGCGGGCGGGCATTGCGCGCTGGTTTCGGGCGGGTTCACCGCGTTCACGGCGCGGGTGTCCGAACTGCTGGGCTTTGACGAGAACCGCGCGAACACGCTGATCGTGGCGGATGGCAAGCTGACCGGAGAGGTCGGGCGGCCCATCCTCGGGCGCGAGGCCAAGGTACAGGCCTTGGTCGAGATTTCCGCGCGGCTGGGGATCACTGAGGCAGAGGTTCTTGCCGTGGGTGACGGCGCGAATGATCTGGGCATGCTGGGCCGCGCGGGTCTGGGCGTGGCGCTGCACGCCAAGCCCACCGTGCAGGCGCAGGCGCAATGCCGGGTCAACCACGGCGACCTGACGGCGCTGCTATATCTTCAGGGCATTTCGAAAACGGATTTCGTCGCGTGACCTAAAGTAGGATGGGTGATCACCCATCCTACCCCAACTCGGCCACCGGACAGATCCGTCCCGTCACCAACCCGTCCCAGTTCTTCACTTCCGGGGTCAGGAACCGCGCCACATCCGGGTGCGCCGCGTCCAGAACCCCGAGTCGCACCAACAGCGCCGCCATCACGCATTCCGAGGCCCGCGTCGCCCCATCGGCAATTTTCAGCGCAATTCCGATGCCCCGCTGCGGCAGGATCGCGATGAAAAACCCTTCGGCACCGGTCTTCACAGCCACCGGTTCCCGCGCCGCGCGCATCAGAAGCGTGCAGGCCCGACCCTCGCCCGCGACCAGATCGGGGTGCTTGATCATCGCCTGCACCAAGGCCGCCGCCGCCCGCGACAGCGCATCCTCACGCCGATGCGCCGTGGCGAAAAAGCTCATCGCCCGCGCCATGCCGTGCAATGTCGAGGCAAAATTCGGGGCCGAACAGCCGTCGATGCCGAAACCGGGCGAGACCTCATCTGTGACCGCCTCGAACAGTTCCTTGCAGGCGGTCTGAACCGGGTGGCTTGGGTCCACGTAATCCGGCCCGGCGCCCAAGTGTTTGGTCAGAGTCAGGAAACCAGCATGCTTGCCCGAGCAGTTGTTGTGCACGCGGCTAGGGGATTCGAAATCCCGGATCATCTGCAGTTTCAAAGACTTGTCCCGCGTCACCTGCGGCCCGCAGATCAGGTCCCCATCGCTCAGCCCCAGATCGGCCAGCCACGCGTTCACCGCCGCCACATGCAGCGGCGCGCCCTCGTGCGAGGCGCAGGCCAAGGCGAGCCGTTCGGTCGACAGGCCATTGGCGGCACCCGATGCCACCAGCGGCAAGGCTTGGATCATCTTGGCGGACGAGCGCGGCAGGATCACGGCCTGCGGGTCTCCCCATGCCTCCATGATCTGTCCCGCGCCGTCGCAGATCACCGCGTGCCCGGCATGCAGGCTTTCAAGGATCGGGCCGCGGTAAACCTCGACCAAAGGAACGGCGGATACGGTCATGGGCTCTCCTCTCTTCACCTCTAAGCGATATTCTGCCAACGGGGCTTTCGCCTTGCGGTTCTTTCAGGCTATTGTCCAGCCGTCGAGAGGAAATTCCCTCGCCGCGAGAAGGGCCGCCAAGGCCGGGTGCGGGACAGTGTTTGAGGCTAAGGACAGCTGGAGGCTGCGAATATGATTTCAGGTCTTGGGCGGATGATGGGTGCGGCCGCGTTTTGTCTGGCCGGTCTGGCAAGCGTTGCCAGCGCACAGGAATCCAGCACAAATCGCGTGGATGCGATGACCGACTGGTCGGTGTTCGAGGGCAACGAGCCCCGCGAATGCTGGGCCGTCACCACGTATAAGGAAAGCGTGAACACCAAGGATGGCCGCGTCGTCGCCGTGACGCGCGGGGAAATCCTGCTGATGGTGTTCTATCGCCCGAATGCCGGTGTGACCGGGCAGGTCGCCTTTACCGGCGGCTATCCGTTTGCCCCCGGCTCGACCGTGAACGTCAATGTCGATGGCACGGAATTCGAGCTGTATACCGAGGGTGAATGGGCGTGGCCGTCGACCCCGCAGGAAGACGCCAAGCTGATCACCGCGATGAAGCGCGGCTCGAATGCCGTCCTGACCGCCGTGTCGGCGCGCGGCACGACGACCAAGGACACGTTCAGCTTGCTCGGCTTTACCGCCGCTGTCGAGGACGCGGAGAAGCGCTGCCAATAACGGTGGTTTGATCGTGATGCGACAAGGGCCGGTTTCGATCGGCCCTTTGTGTTTTTTGCCGAATCCTGTATAGCGCAGGCTTCTTTTCCCGAGGATGGTGCCATGAGCGATACGCCGATCACCCAGGACGTGCTGACGATCCCCCGCAAGCTGCCGGAGGGATTGAAGAATCTCGTCGGTCTGACGCGGGACGAACTGCGCGAGGCCCTGATCGAGATCGGTACGCCGGAAAAGCAGGCCAAGATGCGGGTTAACCAGATCTGGCAATGGCTGTATCACTGGGGCGTGCGCGACTTTGCCGACATGACCAATCTGGCGAAGGACTACCGCGCGAGGCTCGCGGCGAACTTCGTCATCGCCTTGCCGGAAATCGTGTCCAAGCAGGTCTCGGCGGATGGGACGCGCAAGTATCTGGTCAAGATCGCCGGCGGTCACGAGGTCGAGACCGTCTACATCCCCGAGGAAGATCGGGGCACGCTTTGCATCTCGTCTCAGGTGGGCTGCACGCTGACCTGTTCGTTCTGCCACACCGGCACGCAGAAACTGGTCCGCAACCTGACCGCCGGGGAAATCGTCGGTCAGATCATGCTGGTGCGCGACGATCTGGGCGAATGGCCGGAGCCGGGCACCGGGACGGGCGAGAATGGTCCGCGCCTGCTGTCGAACATCGTGCTGATGGGCATGGGCGAGCCGCTGTATAACTTCGATAATGTGCGCAACGCGATGAGGATCGCCATGGATGGCGAAGGCATCGCCCTGTCGCGCCGCCGGATCACCTTGTCGACCAGTGGCGTCGTGCCGGAAATCGCCAAATGCGCCGAGGAAATCGGCTGTCTGATGGCGGTCTCCTTTCACGCCACCACCGACGAGGTGCGCGACAAGCTGGTGCCGATCAACAAGCGCTGGAACATCGAGACGCTGCTGAACGCGCTGCGCGAATATCCCCGCCTGTCGAATTCCGAGCGGATCACCTTCGAGTATGTCATGCTCAAGGATGTGAACGACAGCGACGCCGACGCCCGCCGTCTGGTCAAGCTGATCCAGGGCATCCCGGCCAAGATCAACCTGATCCCGTTCAATGAATGGCCCGGCGCGCCGTATCAGCGCAGCGACTGGGAGCGGATCGAGAAATTCGCCGACATCGTCTACAAGGCCGGTTATGCCAGCCCCATCCGCACACCGCGCGGCGAGGATATCATGGCCGCCTGTGGCCAGCTGAAATCCGCGACGGAGCGGGCGCGCAAGTCGCGCGCGGAAATCGCCGCTGAGACTGGGCTGTAAGCCGTCAGGCTGTGAGTTTTTCGGTTGGGTCCGTGGGCAACGGGTCGGGCTGAAGGGTGGAGGTCAGGCGTTCGCGCGACATCTCCCACAGGGCAAGCACGGCGTCGGCGGCCCCCTGCGCATCCTGCGCGGCGATGGCGTCGGCAACGGCCTGCTTGGCTTGCACGGTCTTCTTCAGCGCCTTCTTTTCCTTTTTGGAACCGGGCGAGAAGTGCCCCTCGTTGAGGCGCGTCATGTCCAGCGCAAGACGGGTCAGGCCCGGTGCCAGATAGGTGCTGGCGGCCAGATCGCGCAGCGCCTCCCAAAACCCATGGGCGGCCAGAGCGGTCGCTCGGCGGTCGTCCCCGTCGAAGGCCGCGCCCAACGTGGCCAGTTGCACCATCAGCGTATCGGTTTCGCCGGGGGTCGCGCGGGCGGCGGCCAGACGTGCGGCGCTGGTCAGCAGCACGGGCGCGGTCAACATGAAGTCCTGCAGCCGCGGCAGGTCAAGCGGCGTCACCTGCGCGCCCTTGTTGGGGCGCAGGTTCAGGTAGCCCTCACCGGCAAGCCCTTGGAAGACCTCGCGCAGCGGCGTGCGGGACAGGCCGAATTCGCGGGCGAGCCGGGTTTCATCCAGCTCGGCGCCGGGGACCAGATCGCAGCACAGGATGCGGGCGCGCAGGTCCTCGCGCAGGGCGGCTTTGGGTGTCGGGTTGGGCATGGCGGGCCTCCTCGTACACGCAGTGTGTACGAGAGGCGATCATCACGTCAACCGTTGGCCATGAAAGGCGGCGTCATAGGCCGCCACGATGTCGCGCGCCCGCGCCGCCGTGTCGGCGACGCTGCGCCCGGGTTTATACAGCGCCGAGCCGATGCCGAATCCGGTGATGCCCACCGCCTGCCATTGGTCGAAATTCTCCGGCCCGGCACCACCCACCGCATAAGTCCGTGTCTCGGGCGGCAGCACCGCCTTGAGCGCCGCCACGCCCGACGGTCCCAGATGCGAGGCGGGAAAGAACTTCAGCCCATCAGCGCCATTGCGCAGCGCGGTGAAGGCCTCGGTCGGGGAGAAGACACCGGGATAAGACAGCATCCCCGCCTGTTTCGTCGCGACGATCACGCGCGGATTGCAATCGGGCGAGACGACCATCTGCGCGCCCATCCCGGCCAGCCGCAGCACGTCCGCCGGGTCCAGCACGGTGCCCGCGCCGATCACCGCGCCCTCACCGACGCGCAGCATCGCGGCGATGCTGTCGAACGGGTCGGGCGAGTTCAGGGGCACCTCTATCTTGGTGATTCCGGCGTCGATCAGGGCCTCGGCCATGGCGGGGGCCTCGGGCGGGGTCAGGCCGCGCAAGATGGCAATCAGTTCACGGGTCATGTCGCGTCCTTCCATGCGGCGATGAGGCCGCGCAGGGTGATGTCTTCGACCGGGGCGGTGCGGCAGGTGGCCGACTGCGCCCGAAGTGCGGACAGATAGCTTTGCGACAGCGTCTCGGCACCGAGGATCACCACCTCCTGTCCCAGCCAATAGGGGCGGGCGGCGGCCAGTTCCATGCCGATCAGCAGGCCGGACAGGCGCGCGCGCGCGCTGTCGGTGGACTGGCCGTGCAGCAAATGCGCGGCGCGCAGGGTGAACAGGTCGGCGGCCACTTGCGCGGGGCGCCCCATGGCATCCGATACGGCAGACAGGAAGGCGTCGCCGTCCCAGCCGGTTCCGATGGAGTGACGCAGCACCGAGGCGGTGCTCAGCAGGGCAAAAAGCTCACCCGTCATGAATGTGCGGAAGGAGACGACCTCCCCGGCGCTGACATGCACCCATTTGGAATGGGTGCCGGGCAGGCAGATTATCCCGTCGAATCGCGGCTCGGTGGCCATGAAGCCCGCCACCTGTGTTTCCTCGCCGCGCATGACATCGGCGGGCGCAGCTTGTGACAGACCCGGCAGGATGCGCACGTCGAGCCGGTCATCGGCAACCAGCGGGCGCAGGGCGCGACCGATCGCAGGCGGTTTGGTGGGGACGGATAGGTAGGGCGCTTCGGCCCAGCCCTGACGCGCGCCCGCCATGCCGCAGACCAGCACCGGCAGCGGGCCGGGTCCGGGGTCGCCGATCAGCGACAGCAGGTGCGGTTCGAATTCATCCGGGGCGAGGCTGGCCATCCCCTTGTCCGAGGTCATCGCCTCGGTGACCGTGTCCCCCGACATGCGCCAGAGGCGCAGGTTCGAGGTTCCCCAGTCGACGGCAATCCAATTTTCTGGCGGCATGGTTGATCCCTGTTGGCTATCCCCAGAATTGCGTGAACCGCCATCCAAGGGCAAGGGGCCGGGATAGAGCATTGTTTTCGCGGCGGAAACCCGAGCGGGTCGGACCAGCGGTCGGATGGGGCCGTCGGCAGGCCAACACCCGAAGGGCGACGGGGCGTCGCCAATCCCGCGAAAAAGCGATGCTGATCAGGGAGTTATGTGGTTCGAGGTGGCATGGCGCTGAGCGTGCACATGTGTTGCGGATTTGCCCCAGACTGGGGCTCTCGGGGTGAGGGCCATAGCCGACTTGTGACCGCACTGATAGTGTTCGTGCAACGATCGAGGGAACTGCGTTTGCGCGGGGTCCGGGGCTGCGTATGTCCAGAAGGATGCGGCCCGCCATGCGTGCGTATTTGAGGAAGAACGATATGGGCTCCAACGGAAGTTTTGCTTTTGCGATGGTCAAACGGGCGGCAGTCATCGGCCTGCTGACGCTGGCCAGTGCCTGCGGCGTGAGCTACATCAGCCCGTCGGTTCAGAAGGAAGTCGATGGCGCGCCGGTCACGGTCGTGCCGATGACGATGAAAAGCATCGCTGCCGCAAATGCCAGCACCTATGTCCCGCGCCAGCTGCCCGCCGCCTTCTTTGCCGCGGCCGGGACGGGGGGCACGATGTACGGGGCCGGTGCCCTGCCGAGCCAGCCTTACATCCCGACCGAAGGCCGCAAGGCCATGGATTTCCGCCCGCTTCCCGATGCGGCGCGCGTGCCCTACCGGATCGGCGTCGGCGATGTCGTTCTGCTGGCGACGCGCAGCTCCGGCTCCACCATCGAGCAGCTGTCGGGCCTGTTGGCCGCGCAGAACAGCCGCCAAGGCTATACCGTGCGCGATGACGGCACGATCGCCATTCCGGAAATCGGCAGCGTCGCGCTGGCCGGTCTGACCGTGAAAGAGGCCGAGGACCAGCTGTTCGACGTGCTGGTGCGCAACCAGATCGACCCGTCCTTCAGCCTCGAAGTGGCAGAGTTCAACTCGCAGCGCGTCGCTGTTGGCGGGGCCGTCAATGCCGCGCGTCTGGTGCCGATCACTCTGAACCCAGTCACGCTGGGCGAGGCGATCACCGCCGCTGGCGGGATGGCCGTCAAGGACGAGGAATTCGCCTCGATCCGGATCTATCGCGACGGAACGCTGTACCAGATCCCGGTGGAAATCTTCAAGGATCGCCCCGACCTTCAGAAAAAGGTCCTGCTGGGGGGCGACGCGGTGTTCGTCGATACGACCTATGACCTAGACCGCGCACTGGCCTTCTACGAATCGCAGTTGTCGGTGATCGAGATGCGCAGCGCCGCCCGCGCGCAGGCGCTGACCATGTTGCAGACCGAAATCGAGATTCGCCGCTCTGCACTGGACGAGCAGCGCTCGACCTTCCAGGCGCTCGAAGACCTCGGCGCAACCGATCGTGACTATGTCTATCTGTCCGGCGAGGTGAACAATCAGGCGCGCTTTGCCCTGCCTTATGGACAGACCGCGAGCCTTGCCGATGTGCTGTATGGCGAGGGTGGCTTTGACACCACCACCGGCAACCCGCGCGAGATCTATGTGCTGCGCGGAACCAACGCGCCGGGCAAGGTCGGTCAGATCCTCGCTTACCATCTGAATGCCGAAAACGCGGCTGCGCTGATCGTGGCCACCCGCTTCGAGATGCGCCCGAACGATGTCGTCTTCATCGAAGAGCAGCCGATCACCAAGTGGGGCCGCGCGTTGCAGCAGGTCTTCCCGACGATCCTGCAGGCCGCCAGCCGCGGCATTTAACGTTAACCGGCGAAATCCGGCACAATGAGGGCGCTTCGACGTGCAGGGAGGCTTGCATTTCGGAGCGCTCTGCGCTCAAGACTTTTCCCATGAACCTCTTCAAGAAGATACTGGGGCGCAGGTCCTCAGGCGCCAGGGCCGAGGCGGCGCCCTTTGATGCGCCCTTGGCGCCCGAGAAGCCCTTTTTCGCGATCGGGGACATCCATGGCACGCTGGACCCGTTTCATGACCTGCTCCACGTGATCGAGCAGGTCGACGAATGTCCCACCGTGATCTGCGTCGGTGACTATATCGACCGGGGCGAGCGGTCTGCCGAAATTCTAGGCTTGCTGCGTCGGCTGACGCAGGAATTCCCCGACCTCGTGTTTTGCCTGCGTGGCAACCACGAACAGATGTGCATCGACTTCCTGAACGACCCCGAACGGTCGGGACCGCGCTGGATGCGCCATGGTGGCTTGCAGACGCTGGCCAGCTACGGCGTGGCCAAGACCCCGGACACGACGATGACCGATCTGCGCGACGCTCTGGCCGAGGCGATGGGCACGGGGATGATCGCTTGGTTGGAAAGCCTGCCGACGCTGTGGCAAAGTGGCAATGTCGCGGTTGTCCATGCCGGGGCGGACCCGGCCCTGCCGATCACGGAGCAGTCGGACAAGACATTGATGTGGGGGCACGCGGATTTCCATTCGGTGCCGCGTCAGGACGGGATCTGGGTGGTCCACGGCCATACGATCGTGCCGCAACCGCAGGCGCGGGATGGCCGCATCGCGATCGATACCGGCGCATACGCAACAGGCACCCTTTCGGGTGCCTATATCTGCGAGAACGATCTGGTTTTCATCGATCAGAAGCTGAAATTCGACTGACCGTAAAGGGCGGCGCGATCAGGCGCCGCCTCGCTTGACCACGACGGAGATGGTGCGCCAGACAATCCAGGCTTCCATCAGCAGGTCGGTATGGGTGATGTAGTAGAGGTCTGCGCTGACCTTGCGCTTGGTCGCCTCGACACCTTCGATATAGCCCAGTTCGGTTTGTGCCAGACCGCTGATCCCCGGACGCACCGCATGGCGCTGGCGATAGCCGCGGACCTGCTCAAGATAGTGCACCGCGTGATCGTAATAGTCCGGACGCGGGCCGATCAGGCTCATGTCACCGCGCAGAACGTTCAGGATCTGCGGCAGTTCATCGATGCGGCTTTTCCGCAGGAAGCCGCCCAAGGGCGTGATGCGATCGACTTCGAGCGGGCAATCCGCCGAGCGGCTGACCTGCGGCACGTCCGTCATCGAGCGGAACTTGATCGCTTGGAACGGCTCGCAGTTGCGACCCATGCGGCGCTGTACGAAGAACAGCGAGCCCTTGTTGTAGAACGGGTTCAGAATCAGCAGAGCAACGGCCAAAATTGCCAAGAACGGCAACAATGCCAAGCTCATGATGATGTCGAACGACCGCTTCGTCACGGCAAAGCCGAACTTTCGCAGACGGGAAACCGAAAGGAAAGCGCGTTGCCCTGGAAACTCCGGTGCGCGTGCGCTGCTACGAGTAAGCAATTGTCCCTCCAAAGGGTAAATTTTCAACTTGGATACAAAACATCCGGACACGACCAACTATACTTTCGGACAGGTACACCACTCCTTCCGGACGGGTTCTGGATAGCTATGGCCCCTGAACGTGTCAAACCAATTAACAGGAGGTTAAAAGCTTATGGCAAAAATATGATGCGTTTGGTTAAAATTGAGCCGTTCCTTGCCGATATGGCAGGGCTTTCCAGCACTTGCAGAGCGCAGTAGGGTCCGTTCGACAGGCTGCGGGACGCGGTCATGCAACAGGGACGGGAACGGATGCCAAGCTTGCCAAAGAACCGATTCAAGGACGCGATTGCCCGTATGGAGCTTCAGCACGGTTTGTGGGTCGGCCTGTCCGATCCGTTGGCGGTCGAGATGATGGCGGGCTGCGGCTATGACTGGATGCTTCTGGACACCGAACATTCGCCCACCGATGTCCGCACCGTCCTGCCGCTTTTGCAGGCGGTCGCGCCTTACCCTGTGTCGCCGATCGTGCGGCCCACCTCGTTGAACACGTCGGAAATCAAGAAGATCCTCGATATCGGCGCGCAGACGATCCTGATTCCCTATGTGCAGAACGCCGAAGAGGCCGTGCTTGCGGTGCAGGCGGTGACCTACCCGCCAGAGGGCATACGCGGGGTGGCGGGGATGACACGGGCCTCGCGCTTTGCCACGGTGCCGGGCTACCACAAGACCGCCGGGCAGGAGATCTGCCTGCTGATACAGGCCGAAACCCGCGAGGCGCTGGATCAGATCGAGGCGATGGCCGCCGTGCCCGGCATCCACGGCATCTTCATCGGGCCGGCCGATCTGGCCGCGTCGCTGGGCTATCCGGGCGAGCCGGGCCACCCGGAGGTCAAGGCGATCATCCTCGACGCGATCCGCCGGATTCGCGCCGCCGGGCTGCCGCCGGGCATCCTGACGCTGGATCACGGCTTTGCCGACGAGGCCATCGAGGCCGGGGCGGTGTTCGTCGCGCGCGACTTCGATCTGGTGGCCCTGCGCAAGGGGCTGTCCCGTCAGGGGTCATGATGCGGTTTGCGCTGGTCCTTGCCATGTGGCCGGTTGCGGCGCTTGCCGACATCACGGTCTTTGCCGCGGCCAGTCTGAAGACCGCGCTGGACGAGGCCGTCCGCCTGTACGAGGGCGAGGCGGTGACGCTGTCCTATGCGGGGTCTTCGGCGCTTGCACGGCAGATCGGATATGGCGCGCCCGCCGACCTGTTCATCTCGGCCAACCCGGACTGGATCGACTGGCTGGACGCAGAGGGGCTGGTGACGCAACAGGCCCCCCTGCTGGGCAACCGGCTGGTGTTGATCGGGCCTGCAGGCGCCGAGTCGGGCCCGCCCGAGGCGCTTTTGCCGGGGGCAGAGCGCATCGCCATGGCGCTGGTCGACGCGGTCCCGGCGGGCATCTACGGCAAACAGGCGATGACGTCGCTAGGCCTGTGGGATCAGGTCGCGCCGCGTGTGGTGCAGGCGGACAATGTGCGCGCGGCGCTGGCCTTGGTCGCGTTGGGCGAGGCGCCGTTGGGCGTGGTCTATGCCACGGACGCACAGGCCGAGCCGCGCGTGACGGTGTTGGCCGAATTTCCAGAGCACAGCCATGCGCCGATCCGCTACCCGGTGGCCTTGCTGGACGGGCACGGAACGGGCGCGCAAGCGTTCTATGACTGGTTGCAGGGCGATGAGGCCGCGCAGGTCTTTCAGACGCATGGGTTCTCCGTGCTGGGCGCGCAATGAGCTGGCTCTCGCCCGAGGAATGGCAGGCGGTGGCCCTGTCGCTGCGCGTGGCGGTCTGGGCGACGGTTGTGGCGCTGCCGCTGGGCCTGTTCACGGCCTATGCCTTGGCGCGGTGGTCCTTTCCGGGCAAGCAATTCGTCAACGGGCTGGTGCACCTGCCGCTGATCCTGCCGCCGGTGGTCACGGGCTACCTGCTGCTGATGACCTTCGGCACGCGCACGCCGGTGGGGGCGTTTCTGGCGGAGTGGGGCATCGTCTTTGCCTTTCGCTGGACGGGGGCGGCGCTGGCGGCGGGGATCATGGCCTTCCCCTTGATGGTGCGCGCCATGCGCCTGTCGATCGAGGCGGTGGACCCGAAGCTGGAAGAGGCGGCCGCGACGCTGGGGGCCTCGCGCGTGTGGGTCTTCGTCACGGTGACCTTGCCGCTGGTCTTGCCGGGGGTGCTGGCCGGGTCGGTGCTGGCCTTCGCCAAGGCGATGGGGGAATTCGGCGCGACGATCACCTTTGTCTCGAACATTCCGGGACAGACGCAGACCTTGCCCTCGGCGATCTATGCCTTCCTTCAGGTTCCGGGCGGCGAAAGCAGCGCGCTGCGGCTGGTGGTGGTGTCGGTCGTGGTGGCGATGGGTGCGCTGCTGGCGTCGGAATGGCTGGCGCGGCGGGTGCAAAGGCGCATGTCATGACGCTGTCGGTTCGGTTGCGCCACCAATTGCCGGGCTTCGCGCTGGATGTGGATTTCGAGGCTCCACCGGGGCTGACGGTGCTGTTCGGGCGATCCGGGTCGGGCAAGACGACGATCATCAACGCGGTGGCCGGGCTGATGCGCCCCGATACGGGGCGGATTGCGGTCGATGGGCGCGTTCTGTGCGACGAGGGTGTCTGGCTGCCGCCGCATCGCCGACGGCTGGGCTATGTCTTTCAGGAGGCGCGGCTGTTTCCGCATCTGACCGTGCGGCAGAACCTTCTTTATGGCCGGTTCTTTGCGCGGCGGGCGGGGGCGCGGTTGGACGATGTCGTCGAGATGCTGGGTATCGGCGCGCTGCTGGATCGCCGCCCCGGCGCGCTGTCGGGGGGCGAGCGTCAGCGCGTGGCCATCGGGCGTGCCTTGCTGGCCGCGCCGGAAATGATCTTGGCTGATGAACCGCTCGCGGCGCTGGACGAGGCCCGCAAGGCCGAGATCCTGCCCTATTTCGAGCGCCTCAGGGACGAGGCCAAGATCCCGATCCTCTATGTCTCGCACAGCCCGGTGGAGGTCGCCCGGCTGGCGACCACCGTCGTGGTGCTCCAGGACGGACGGGTCGCGCGGCAAGGCCGTGCCGCCGAGGTGCTCAGCGATCCGTCGGTGACGCCAGCGGGCGTGCGCGGCGCGGGCGCGATGCTGGAGGCGCGGGTCGTGCGTCATCACGATGATGGGCTGACAGAGTTGGACGCGGGCGGCGTGCCGCTGTTCCTGCCGCGGGTCGGCCAGCAGGCGGGCGAGGTCTTGCGCGTGCGCGTCGCCGCGTCCGAGGTCATCCTGTCGCGCGAAGCGCCGCAGGGTCTGTCGGCCCTCAACATACTGCCCGGCACGGTCGAAGCCATCCGGTCGGGCGACGGCCCCGGCGCGCTGGTGTCGCTGCGCACCCCGGCGGGGCGCATTCTCGCACGGGTGACCCGGCGCTCGGCGGACAGGTTGGGCCTGCGCGAAGGTGTGACCGCCTATGCCGTGGTCAAGTCCGTGGCGATTGCGCCGCAGGATGTCGGCGGCGCTTGAAGCAGGTCCATGTCCCGCTAAGTGCGGGTCATGAAACGCGCTTTGATCATTGGAAACAGCGGCGGAATTGGCAGTGCGGTCGAGGCCGACCTGTCCCGTCGCGGGGTAGACGTCACCGGCCTGTCACGGTCGGGTGACGGTTTGGACGTCACGGACGAGGCTTCGGTCGAGCGTGCCTTGGGCGCGCTGGAGGGGACGTATGACCTGATCTTCGTCGCAACAGGCGCGCTCGAGATCGACGGGGCCGAGCCGGAAAAGGCGCTGAGCGCGCTCACGCCCAAGGCGCTGATGAACCAATTCGCCTTGAACGCCGTCGGCCCGGCGATGGTCGTGAAACACAGCACCCGGCTGTTGCCCCGGCGCGAACGCGCGGTGTTGGCGGTGCTGTCGGCACGGGTCGGGTCGATCGGGGACAATGGCTTGGGCGGCTGGTACAGCTACCGCACGGCGAAGGCGGCGGTGAACCAGCTGGTGCATGGCGCGGCGGTCGAACTGGCGCGCACCCACAAGGCGCTGGCCTGCGTCTGCCTGCATCCGGGCACGGTGGCCACGGATTTCACCGCGAAATACGCCGGGCGGCACCCGACGGTGACACCGGAGCACGCGGCAGAACGGCTGGTCGACCTGATCGAAGGGCTGACCCCGGAGCAGACAGGCGGGTTTTACGATTACGCCGGAAAGGTCATCCCGTGGTGAAGCTGGTTCTGGTGCTGGGCGATCAGCTGTCGCCTGATATCGCCGCGCTGAAGGCGGCAGACAAGTCGCAGGACGTGGTGGTCATGGCCGAGGTCGCGGACGAGACCTCTTATGTCAAACACCACCCCAAGAAGATCGCGCTGATCCTGTCGGCGATGCGCAAGTTCGCGCAGGCCCTTCGGGACGACGGCTGGGAGGTGCGCTATACCCAGCTGGACGATACGAACAATTCCGGGTCGATCTGCGGCGAGCTGTTGCGCCGCGCCGAGGATGTGGGCGCCTCCGAGGTGATCGCCACCGAGCCGGGGGAATGGCGCCTGATCGAGGCGCTGAACCATTGCCCCTTGAAGGTGACGCAGTTGGAGGATGACCGGTTCGTCGCGTCCCACAAGGAATTCGATGACTGGGCCAAGGGGCGCAAGGCGCTGCGGATGGAGTATTTCTACCGCGAGATGCGCCGCAAGACCGGCCTGATGATGGACGGTGACCAGCCCGCCGGGGGCGAGTGGAACTATGACAGCGAGAACCGCAAGGCCCCACCGGATGGCGTGCAAAGCGCGCCGATGCAGTTCACGCCGGGTGAGGTGGTCGAAGAGGTTCTGGATCTTGTCGAGGCGCGCTTTGGCGACCATTTCGGCGACCTCCGCCCGTTTCATTTCGCCACGGATCGCGGGCAGGCACGCCGCGCGCTGAGCCATTTCGTAAAACACGCCCTGCCGGATTTCGGCCCTTATCAGGACGCGATGATGCGGGACGAACGCTTCCTCTATCACTCGCTACTGTCGGCCTATATCAACATCGGTCTTCTGGACCCGCTGGAGGTTTGCGAGGCGGTGGAGCAGGCGTGGAAAGACGGCGAGGTGCCGATCAACTCGGCTGAGGGGTTCATCCGCCAGATCATCGGCTGGCGCGATTACATGCGCGGCATCTACTTCCACGAGGGGGCGGATTACGTCACGCGCAATGGGCTGAAGCATGATCGCGATCTGCCGTGGATGTATTGGGGCGGCGAAACGAAGATGGCCTGTATCGGCGCGGCGGTGAAGCAGACCGGCGAAGAGGCCTATGCCCACCACATCCAACGGTTGATGGTGACGGGGAATTTCGCGCTGCTGGCGGGTGTGGACCCGCATCAGGTGCATGAGTGGTATCTGAGCGTCTATATCGACGCGTTCGAATGGGTCGAGGCGCCGAATACGGTAGGGATGAGCCAGTTTGCCGATGGCGGGGTGATCGCGTCGAAGCCGTATATTTCAAGCGGCAACTACATCAACAAGATGTCGGATTACTGCAAGGGCTGCGCCTATGACGTGAAGGCGAAGACGGGCGAGGGGGCGTGCCCGTTCAACCTGCTGTATTGGCACTTTCTCGACCGGCATCGGGACCGTTTCGAGGGCAATGCCCGGATGGGCAACATGTTCCGGACATGGGACCGGATGGATGAGGACAAGCGCGAGACGATCCTGAGCGAGGCGGAGGACCTGTTGAAACGCCTCGATGCCGGGGACATCGTCTAGAGGGGGCGCGTGCAAGGCGCTTCGAAGCGCCTTGCACCCGGTCTCAGTTGTCGCTCGGCGGATCGACGGGCTCTTCGCCCTCCGGCGCGGCCTGCCCACCTGACGAAAGCGCCCCGCCAATCCAGTCGCCGGTCGCCTCTTCGCCCGTGGCGTAGCGCATCGTGCCCGCACCCTGCCGCTTGCCGTTCACGAAAGTGCCCTCGTAGACGTCGCCATTGGCGTAGGTCGCAATACCCTGGCCGTTGATCTCTCCGCGCTCCCAGTCGCCTTCGTAGCGGAAGCCGTTGGCCATCACGATCGTGCCCTGCCCGTGGCGCTGGCCATCGCGGAAGTCGCCCTCGTACACAGTGCCATCGGGATAGGTGGCCTTGCCCTTGCCATGGCGCTGCCCGTCCTTCCATTGGCCTTCGTAGCGATAGCCGTCGGGATAGGTCATCACACCTGTGCCCTCGTTGCGGGCATTGACGAACTCGCCGGTATAGACCAGCCCGTTGGCATAGGTCGCGGTGCCGCGCCCCTCGATCACGCCATCGACCCAGTCACCGTCATAGGTCGAGCCATCGGGATAGGTGATCTTGCCCTTGCCATTGGCCAGATCGCCGTTGAACGCCCCGACATAGACCGAACCATCGGGATAGGTGACCTGTCCCTGACCCTCGATCTGACCCGAGACCCAGTTGCCCTCGTATTTGTAGCCATCGGTGCCGATGAACGTCCCGGTTCCATGGCGCTGGTCGTTGTTGAATTCACCCTCGTAGATGTCGCCGTTCTTGTAGGTGACCTTGCCCTGACCCTCGCGGCGGCCATCGACAAGCTCGCCCTCGTAGATGTCGCCATTCGGCTGCGTCAGCTTGCCAGAGCCATCGATCTGCCCGTCCCGCCACGTGCCTTCGTAGATCAGGCCGTCGGGCATGGTCAGCGTGCCTTGTCCGTCGCGCTCGCCATCGGCGACGCGGCCCTGATATTCAGAGCCGTCGGGATAGGTGATCGTGGCATTGCCTTCCTTCACCCCGTTGACCCATTGGCCGTCATAGACATAGCCGTTGGGGGCGGTCATCACGCCCTTGCCGTGATGCAGCGCGTTGCGGAACGATCCCTCGTAGCGCACACCGTTGCCGTATTCGGCAACGCCCTGCCCGGTGATCTTGCCATCCAGCCACGTGCCCTCGTAGGTCGATCCATCGGCAAAGATGATCTTGCCCGCACCCTCGGGTTTGCCCTTGGCGAACTGGCCCTCGTAGACCGAGCCGTTGGGGAAACGCGCGACGCCCTCGCCCCGGATCTCGCCCTCGACCCACTCGCCGGTATATTCGTAGCCATTGGGCAGGCGATACGTGCCGGTGCCGTGCTGCAACCCGTCCTGAAAGGTGCCCTCGTAGACGCCGCCATCGTCATATTGCTTGGTGACGACCTCGTCATCCGCCTGCGCGAATGCGCTGCTGGCCAGTGCCAAGGCCACGATGCCGGTGATGCCTGCAAGTTTCATGCGCGCGATTTCCCCCTAGGTCCGGGCCTGCCCGGCCCGGGGAAAACCTAATTCAGGGGCGACCGGGGGGCAATGGGTTTTGGCCGGGACGGCGGCGCGGTGCTTTTCCTTCCCGCCCGATCTGCTATGTGGGCCTTGGACAAGACCGGGAGCCGCGCCATGACCGACACCTTTCGCCTGACGATGGCACAGCTGAACCCCACCGTGGGCGACCTGACAGGCAATGCCGCCAAGGCGCGCGCGGCGTGGCAGACGGGCAAGGAGGCAGGTGCCGACCTGATCGCCCTGCCGGAAATGTTCATCACCGGCTACCAGTGTCAGGACCTGATCGTGAAGCCGGCCTTCGTCGCGGATGCTGTCCGCACGATCGAGGCGCTTGCGGCGGACTGCGCCGATGGCCCGGCGCTGGCGGTGGGTGGGCCGTGCCCCGAGGGCACGAAGCTGCACAATTCCTACTACATCTTGCAGGATGGCAAGGTCGCGGCTGTCGTCCACAAGTATTTCCTGCCGAATTTCAACGTCTTCGACGAGGTGCGCCTTTTCTCGCGCGACCAGCTTCAGGGGCCGGTCAACGTGAACGGCGTGCGCATCGGCCTGCCGATCTGCGAGGATGCGTGGTATCCCGACGTGGTCGAGGCGCTGGAGGAATCGGGGGCCGAGATCATCGTGGTCCCGAACGGCTCGCCCTATTTCCGCAACAAGCAGGAAACCCGCCTGAACAAGATGGTCGCCCGCGTGGTCGAAAGCGGCCTGCCGCTGGCCTATCTGAACATGGTCGGCGGGCAGGACGATCAGGTGTTCGACGGCGGGTCCTTTGTGCTGAACGCGCATGGGCGGCCCGCGGTGCAGATGCCGGTCTTTGACGAGGATGTGACCACCGTCACCTTCCGCCGGGGCGACGAGGGCTGGGTGGCTGACGAGGGCGAGTTCATCAAGCATCCCGAGGCGTGGGAACAGGATTACCGCGTCATGGTCGAAAGCTTACGCGACTATTGCCGCAAGACGGGGTTCGGCAAGGTGCTGCTGGGCATGTCCGGCGGCATCGACTCGGCGCTGGTGGCGACGATTGCCACCGATGCGCTGGGGCCGGACAACGTGCGCTGCGTGATGCTGCCGTCCGAGTATACGTCCAAGGCGTCGCTGGAGGATGCCGAGGCCTGCGCCAAGGCGCTGGGCGTGCGTTACGATTATGTCCCGATTGCCGAGGGGCGCGCGGCGATCACCACCACGCTGGAGCCGCTCTTCAAGGGCATGGCTCCCGACCTGACCGAAGAAAACATCCAGTCGCGCCTGCGCGGGCTGCTGTTGATGGCGCTGTCGAACAAGTTTGGCGAGATGCTGCTGACCACCGGCAACAAATCCGAGGTCGCGGTGGGCTATGCCACGATCTATGGCGACATGGCGGGCGGCTACAATCCGATCAAGGACCTTTACAAGACCCGCGTGTTCGAGACCTGCCGCTGGCGCAACGCCAATTTGCGCAACTGGATGGCGGGGCCGGGGGGTGAAGTCATCCCCGACCGGATCATCACCAAGCCGCCCTCAGCCGAGCTTCGCGAGGATCAGAAGGACAGCGATAGCCTGCCCGATTACCCGGTGCTGGATGCGATTCTGGATATCCTCGTGGATCAGGATGGCTCGGTCGCGGATTGCGTGGCAGCGGGGTACGCGCTGGAAGATGCCAAGCGGGTGCAACATCTGGTCTATATCAGCGAATACAAGCGGTTCCAGTCCGCGCCCGGCGCACGCCTGACCCCCCGCGCGTTCTGGCTTGACCGGCGCTACCCGATCGTGAACCGTTGGCGGGATGACGGACAAGCCTGACTTCCCCCTGCATGACGCGTTTTGCGCCGAAATTTCGGCGGCGATTTCGCCGGTCCGCGTGAACGCGCCAAAGGGCATCCTGCATGTCGACGGCGCCTTGCACCCGATCGACAAGATCGACAGCCCCGTCTCGGGGCGCGCCGGGTTTGCCTATTCCGTCAATCAGGCGCAGTTGGATCGGATCGGGCGGTTTGTCGATGTCGAGGCGCTGGCCTTCAAGGGGATGCGG
This sequence comes from Tropicibacter alexandrii, assembly GCF_003667315.2. Lineage (GTDB taxonomy): Bacteria > Pseudomonadota > Alphaproteobacteria > Rhodobacterales > Rhodobacteraceae > Tropicibacter > Tropicibacter alexandrii. The sequence goes on from NZ_RCTZ02000004.1 coordinate 297,509, forward strand.
GTCACGGACCTGTCGCCGCTGGCGGCGCTGCCCCGGTTGCAGCGTCTGCAGCTGTGGTGGGTGCAGAAGCTGACCCGCCTTGACGGGCTGCGGGATATGGCGCTGGATGTGCTGCTGCTGGAGGACTACAAGAACGCCTCTGACCTGACGCCTTTGGCATCGATTGGCGGGTTGCGGGCGCTGACCCTGCGCGGTGGCATCTGGAACAAGCAGCCCTGCGATGAGTTGGCCCCGCTGGTGGGCTTGCCGCTTGGGGAGTTGCAAATCGGTGGGCTGGTGCTGGCCGACGGCGACTTGCGGCGGTTGGCAGAGATCGAGACCTTGCGGGATCTCTGGCTGTCCTATGGCTATCCGGTCGAGTCGTATGCATGGCTGCATGCGCAGCGCCCCGACCTGCGCTGCGAGGCCTTCCAGCCCTATCTGGACGTGCCGCATGCGCATGATGGCAAGACCATCATGGTGATGGGCAAACGCAAACCCATGCTGGACCCCAATAAGGACGCGAAACGGTTGGCGAAATATGTTGCCGACTGGGAGGCGCTGGTGGAGGGGTTCCGGGTTTAGGGGCTCTGCCCCTCGCGCGTGCCGCGCTCACCCCGGGGTATTTTTGACCAAAAAGAAGCAAGGGGTCATTCCCACCAGCGGTCGATGGTGGCGATGTCGTCGTCGGACCAGCCGAAATGGTGGGCGAATTCATGCACCGTGACATGGGCCACTAGGTCCGGCAGGTCGATATCGCCACGCTCGCGCCATTCCGTCAGGATCGGTTCGCGGAACAGCCAGACCGTATCCGGGAAAGGCGCGGGGTCGGCGACGGATTTGTGTGTCATTGGGATGCCATCGTAGAGGCCGGTCAGCTCGTGCGGGTCGTCGATGTCCAGATCGGCCAGCATGTCCGGCTCTGGCCAATCCTCGACGCGGAGCAGAACGCTGGCGGCATGGGTCCGGAACGGCTCGGGGAAGCTGTCGATGGCGGTTTGCGCCATGCGGTAGAAGGTGTCGATATCGGTCATGCCAGCGGGTAGCGCGCCAGTTCTTCGTGGATCGCGCCGTCGCGATGCAGGGTCGAGGCGAATAGCGCGAAGGCCGGGCAGGTGAACGGGCCGATCTGCGCGGGCACCAGCGTTTGCAGGCTGGGGGCGGCATTGGCGTGGCCACTCAGCCGGGCGAGCGTCACATGCGGGCGAAAGCGGCGCCGTTCCGGTTGCACGCCGACGCTGCGCAGCCGCCCGCGCACCCGGTCGTGCAATTCATAAAGCGGCGCGCCGCAATCCGCCCCAAGCGCCACGGCCTGACCATGCCGCCCGCCAAAGATCTCGGCCCCCTGAAGGGTGATTTGCGGGGCAGGGGCGTTGAGCGTATCCAGCGCCTCGTGGATGTCCTCGGCGGTGTCCTGCGGTTGATCGCCCAAGAAAGCCAGCGTCAGGTGCAGGTTTTCCTGTGCCACGGGGCGCCCGGCTGGCAAGCGCGTCTGCAACGCGGCCAGATCGTGCCGGATGTCCTCCGGTAGGGGCAGGGCGATGAACAGTCGCATAATGGCCGTCATGTCAGAACTCTGGCCGTGCTGCCAGAAATCTATTGGAGAAAGACTGTTTCTCCAATTGGTTAAGCGTCAGATCCGGGTCAGCTTCGTCTGTGGCAGGAGCGTCTCGAAATCCTCGGGAAGACATAGTTGCGTGCCCTCCGACAGGCAAGCGGCCGAGGCGGCGGCGGCGCCATGGCGCAGGGCCTCTTGCGGGTCTTCGCCGCGCGACAGGGCAAGGGTGAAGCCGCCGACGAAGCTGTCACCCGCACCGATGGCGCTGACCACGCGCTGGTTGGCGGCATTCACATGCCAGTGGCCGTTCGGGCAGGCCATGACCGAGCCGTCCTTGCCGCGCGCGATGATGACGATCCGACCGGCCCCCTTGCGGCGCAGGACCTCGGCATAGGCGACGCTTTCGTCGCGGGTCGACAGGGGCTTGCCCGACAGGGTCATCGCCTCGTGGCTGTCCATGCGCAGGACATGGGGTGTGGGTGCGGGGCCGCTGGCCTGAAAAGTCAGATGCGCGCCGGACGTGTCGATGATCACGCGGCGGGTGCCGAGCGCCTCGCAGGCGCGGGGCAGGAAGCCCACCGGCGCGCCGGGCGGCATCGAGCCGGAAAAGACGACCAGCGCATCGTCGGGGGCCTCGGTCTGGATGGTTTGCAGGACGGTGGTCAGGTGAGCTTCGGTCCAGTCCGGCCCAGCCATGACAAAGCGGTACTGTTCGCCCGATTGCTCATCCGTCACGGCAAAGCTGTGGCGGGTTTCCGAGGGGGCCTCGACCCGGATCAGGTCCAGATTGCGGCCCCTAAGCAGGGTTTCCAGCGCCATGCCATTGGGCCCGGCCAAGGCCACCACGGCGCGGGCGTGCCCGCCCAGCTGGCTGATGGCGCGGGCGACATTGACGCCACCCCCGCCCGGTTCGCGCGTCTCGGAGGTGCAGCGCAGCTTGATCCCCGGCACGACACGCGGGGCGCTGGCGGCGATGTCCAGCGCGGGATTGAGGGTGACGGTCAAGATCTGCGTCATGTGTGCCTGCTCGTTATGATTGCGTTAGGGGCAACATGGCAATTGCAGCGCGCATGTGAAACCCTGAACTGGACAAAAGGGCCGCGCTATGAAACGACCCCGCCGATCAGGAGGCAATGCCATGACCGTGACCCGTTTCGCGCCCTCGCCCACCGGCTATATCCATGTGGGCAACCTGCGCACCGCGCTGTTCAACCACCTCATCGCCCGCAAGACGGGTGGTCAGTTCGTGCTGCGCATCGATGACACCGACCCGGAGCGCTCGAAGCAGGAATATGTCGACGCGATCCGCGAGGATCTGGAATGGCTGGGCCTGACATGGGACCGGATGGAGCGCCAGTCGGAGCGGCTCGACCGCTACGAGGACGCGGCGCAGCGTCTGCGCGACATGGGCCGCTTCTACGAGGCGTTCGAAACGCCGACCGAGCTGGACCTCAAGCGCAAGAAGCAGCTGAACATGGGCAAACCGCCGGTCTATGACCGGGCGGCGCTGGCGTTGAGCGATGAGGAAAAGACCAAGCTGCGCGAGGAGCGTGGGCCGGGCGTCTGGCGCTTCAAGCTGGATCACGAGCGGATCGAATGGCCCGATGGCATCCTTGGGGATGTGTCCATCGATGCGGCGTCGGTGTCTGATCCGGTGCTGATCCGCGCCGACGGGCAGTTCCTTTATACGCTGGCCTCGGTGGTGGACGATATCGACATGGGCATCACCCATATCGTGCGCGGCAATGACCACGTGACCAACACCGCGACGCAGATCCAGATGATCCGCGCGCTGGGCGGCACCGTGCCGACATTCGCGCACCATTCGCTGCTGACCGGCCCGCAGGGCGAGTCGCTGTCCAAGCGTCTGGGCACGCTGTCGTTGCGCGACCTGCGGGCGGCGGGGGTGGAACCCGAGGCGCTGCTGTCGCTGATGGCGCGGCTGGGCTCGTCGCAGCCGGTGGAATTGCGGATGTCGCTGGATGAGATTGCAGAGGGGTTCGACCTGAACACCTTCGGGTCTGCGCCGACAAAGTTCGACGTGAACGACCTGTATCCGTTGACCGCGAAGAAGCTGCATGAACTGCCGTTTGAGACGGTGCGGGAAGAGGTCGAGGCACTGGGCGTTCCCGCCGACAAGGCCGAGCTGTTCTGGAAGGTCGTGCGCGAGAACATCGTGACGCGCAAGGACATGGCGGCGTGGTGGACGCTGTTCCGCGACGGGGCCGAGCCGCTGGTCGCCGACGAGGACCGCGACTTCATCGCCGAAGCCATGGGGCTGCTGCCCGAGGGGCCGTATGATGGCGGTACATGGAAGGCGTTCACGGACGCAGTGAAGGACAAGACCGGCCGCAAGGGCAAGGGGCTGTTCATGCCGCTGCGCAAGGCGATCACCGGTCAGGAACGCGGGCCGGACATGGGCGACGTCATGCCCCTGCTTCAGGTCGTGCGGGCCCGGTCGCTGGCGCAGTGAAACATCGGGTAGGATGGGTGATCACCCATCCTACTTTCTGGAAAGTTCGGCCAATCTGTCGCGATCATCGGCCTGCGCGATCTCTGCGCGGGCGTGCTCCAGCAGATAGCGCTGTTTGCGACGCGCGCTTTCCGCCAAGTCTTTCCAAGGGCTTTTGGCCAGCCGCTGCAATCCGACCATGATCTGCGCCAGCACTTCGGGCCTGTCGCGGGCGTCGCGTATCAACGCATCGAAGGCGTCTTCGGTCAGGTCTTCAGCCCGCACCATCGGCGCGGTGATCCGGTCAAAACGCGGGGTGCCGGTGTCCGGCGCATCGCACAGGGCCAACAGGTTGGTCAGCCGATGCGTCACGTCGATCGCCGTTCCCGGATCGTTGACCCCCGGCGACAGGGCGCGGCAGCCGATCTCTGTCAGCACGATCAAGCCAAAGCGCGCGTCCTGTTCCAGAGACCGGGTCTTGCCGATGGTGAAGGCCGCATTGACCTTGGCTTTCAGGTCATCCGATCCGTTCATATGCGCCAGGGTGTCGCCCTCGATCATGTATCCGCCGGGCTGATCGACCAGCCACAGATGTGCATCCGCCTCCACCATCAAGGCCTGCAACCGTGGCATGTCGACGAATTGCACATAGCCCGACCTTTTGGCCCGGATTGCCTGTGCATCGAGGGGCGGGCCAGCCCCGGCATGGGCGGGATGTCCCCCCAGCGCGGGACGTTCGAGAATGCCCCGCAGGGGGGGCTTGGCGGCCTCTTCGACAAGGTGCAGGACGTGGTCCATGCTGCCCAACTGGCTCAGTTGCCCGATCCAACGCAGGATCGCGCCGATGATCGCGGCGATCACCAGCACTGTCAGGCCGAACACCACGACCGACGCCGTGCCATCGTAATACCCCGCCCGGAACATGGCGATGGCAGTCAGCGAGAAAAGGAAGCTGCCGACGAATGTCGCCAGAACCGTCTGGCTGGTGCCGTCCTGCATCATCAGCCGGTAGGCGCGCGGCGTGGCAAGGCTGCTGGCCGATTGCGAGGCCTGCACCATCACCCCCAGCGAAAACGTCGTCACCGTCAGCATCGAGGCGGCGAGGATGTTGAGCACCGGCAAGGTGGCGTCGGCGTCGAACCGGTCCTTCAGGCCTTCGGGGATCAGCGGCTCGGCCAAGGGCGCGACGAAGGCTGCGACAAGCGCAAGCACGGTCATCAGGGCGACGCGGACCGACAGTTTGCGCGCCAGCCGCAGCGCCCACATGAGCCAACGCGAGCTCAAGCAAGCACCCGGCTGCCAAAGTCCCTGAGGGCCGCATCGACGGTGGCGCGTTCCTCTTCGGTCAGCGATTGCGCGCGCGGATAGCGTGGCGCGGCGCGGTCATTGAGGATGGGGGCGTCCCACCCGTCGGTGGTGTCGAGGAAATGCCGGGCCCCTTCGGCGCCGTATTCCGTCAGGTACCCTTGGATCACCACGTCGAGATAGCTCAGCAGGATCGGGTTCTGCGGACCGGGCACGCTGACGCGTCCGGGGGCGATGGCATAGACGGCGATCTGCGCGGCGTCGCTGTCATGCAGCACGGCATCCGTTCCGTCGAGCCGTTCATAGGCGGCTTCGCGCAGGTCGAGCGTGGCCCAGCCCTCGGCGGGGACGGGGGCGATGAGGCCAAGGATTTCCTCCCCCGGCGCGGGCACGGCCGTCAAAAAGCACAGGTCGCGTTCCGGCACCGCGCGCCAAGCGCGGCGCCAGCCCTTGAGCCGGGCAGGACGGGTGGGGGTGTATCCATGGGTGAGCCGGTTGACCAGCGAGCCGTAGCCAAAGAAATATGCATTCGTCATACGGCAAATATCGCGCGGGATTGATGCAGGTCAAACCTCTCGGCACGGGGAAGTGGCATAAATCCTCAACTTTGCCGCAGGAGGCCCCTATGCGAGTCACGAAACGGACCAATATCGCGATGCGTGTGCTGATGTATTGCGCGGGCAATACCGGGCGGCTGGTCACCAAGCACGAGATCGCCAAGGTCTGCAACGCATCCGAGAATCACTTGGCGCAGGTCATCAACCAATTGGCGCAATTGGGCTACCTGCACACCCAGCGCGGACGCAATGGCGGGCTGGAACTGGCGCGACCCGCCTCGCAGATCGTGATCGGCGATATCTTTCGCGCGCTCGAGGCCCCGGTGCCGCTGGCGGAATGCTTTGCCGATGTGGACAACACCTGCCCGCTGACCGATGCCTGCCTGCTGCGCGAGGCGCTGACCAAGGCGGCGAATTCGTTCTACGAGACGCTCGACCCGATCACGCTGGACTCTCTGGTCTGTGGCAACACCCAGCTTTTGGGCATCATTGCGCCCGCGGCCTGCAACGGGCCGAACCCCTGCGATGTGCCCCTTGTCAACGCACGGGCCACCGGCTAACCATAGGGCATCGCAGCGGGAGAACCGGTTCATCCGGTGCCGAAGGCGCAACCGCCCCGGAAACGCTCAGGCCAAACGGACCGTCGCGATGTGAACACTCTGGAGAGTGGCGTATCTTGCGCCCGCCGAAGGGATAACGATCTCAGGCAACCGGACAGAGGGGGCAGCATTGGGTGCGGTTTTCGCCGTACCGTTTGACTGCCCGCCGATATGCGCGGGGGACCGGAGAGGCGCATGACGGATTTGAGACGGATTTTCCTGCACGACTTGCATGTGGAACTGGGCGCCAAGATGGTGCCCTTTGCCGGGTATGAAATGCCCGTGCAATATCCGATGGGCGTGATGAAGGAGCATCTTCACACGCGCAGCAAGGCCGGGTTGTTCGACGTCAGCCATATGGGTCAGGTGATCCTGCGCGGGCCGGAGGCGGCTGCCGAGCTGGAACGGCTGGTGCCGGTCGACGTGATCGGCCTGCCCGAAGGGCGGCAGCGTTACGGGTTCTTCACGAACAAGGCCGGGGGCATCGAGGATGACATGATGATCGCCAATCGCGGCGATCACCTGTTCGTCGTGGTCAACGCTGCCTGCAAGGAGGCGGATTTCGAGCGGCTCTCGACCTTGGGTCTGGGCGCCGAGATGGTCGAGGGCCGCTGCCTGCTGGCGCTGCAGGGGCCGGGGGCCGAGGCGGCCTTGGCCCGGCTGGCGTCCGAGGTCGCGGACATGGCCTTCATGGATGTGGCGACGGTGTCGATCATGGGGGCAGAGTGCTGGGTCTCCCGGTCGGGCTATACCGGCGAGGACGGATTTGAGATTTCGGTGCCTGATGCGCAGGCGCGTGGCTTGGCCGAGGCGCTGCTGGCTGATGAGACGGTGGAACCGATTGGCCTTGGCGCACGGGATTCGCTGCGGCTGGAGGGCGGGTTGTGCCTGTATGGCCACGACATCGACACGGAAACGACCCCGGTCGAGGCGGGCCTGCAATGGGCCATTCAAAAGGTGCGCCGGGTTGGCGGCACGCGCGCCGGGGGCTTCCCCGGCGAGGAAGCGATCCTTGGTCAACTGGAAAGTGGCGCGGCGCGCAAACGCGTGGGCCTGCGCCCCGAAGGACGTGCGCCGATGCGCGAGGGCGTGACGTTGCACGCCACTGAAGACGGGCCAGCCATCGGGCAGGTGACATCCGGCGGATTTGGTCCCAGCGTGAACGGGCCGGTGGCGATGGGCTATGTGCCCAGCGAATTCGCGTCGGTCGGAACGAAGGTCTTTGGCGAGGTGCGGGGCAAGCGGATGCCGGTCGAGGTGGTCAAGCTGCCCTTCGTCCCCGCAGGCTTCAAGAGATGAACAGGAGAGGTGACATGAAATACACCGAGGAACATGAATGGCTGGACGTCGATGGCGACATCGTCACGGTCGGCATCACCGCCCATGCGGCGGAACAGTTGGGCGACGTGGTGTTCGTCGAACTGCCCGAAGAGGGCGCCGAGGTCAGCAAGGATGACGAGATCGTGGTGATCGAGTCGGTCAAGGCCGCGTCGGACATCCTCGCGCCGCTGGATGGCGAGATCACCGAGGTGAACAGCGCCTTGGTCGAGGACCCGGGCAAGGTGAACGAGGACCCGGAGGGCGATGCGTGGTTCTTCAAGATGAAGGTCTCGGACATGTCGCCGATGGACGACTACATGGATGAAGCCGCCTACAAGGACTTCATTTCCTGATCCTCAAGGTAGGATGGGTGATCACCCATCCTACGTGACGTTCCCTGCAATCCCCGAGGGGTGATGATGACCTACGATCCGATCGACTACCTGCCGTATGACTTCGCCAATCGCCGCCACATCGGCCCCTCGCCCGAGGAAATGGCGCAGATGTTCGCCACGCTCGGCGTCAAGGATCTGGACGAGTTGATCGGCCAGACCGTGCCCGAGGCCATCCGTCAGGCCGAGCCGCTGGATTTCGGTAAAGCTCTGTCCGAGCGCGAGATGCTGCACCGGATGCGGGTCGTGGCGTCCAAGAACAAGGTGCTGACCTCGCTCATCGGCCAAGGTTATCACGGCACGGTCACGCCCCCGGCGATCCAGCGCAACATCCTCGAAAACCCCGCCTGGTACACCGCCTACACGCCCTACCAGCCCGAGATTTCCCAAGGTCGCCTCGAGGCGCTGCTGAACTACCAGACGATGGTCTGCGACCTGACCGGGCTTGAGGTGGCGAATGCCTCGCTGCTGGACGAGGCCACCGCCTGCGCCGAGGCGATGACCATGGCGCAGCGCGTCGCCAAATCCAAAGCCAAGGCGTTTTTCGTCGATCAGAACTGCCACCCGCAAAACATCGCGGTGATGAAGACGCGGGCCGAGCCGCTGGGCATCGAGATCATCGTCGATAGCCCCGACAACCTTGACCCGACGCTCGTCTTCGGCGCGATCTTCCAATACCCCGGCACCCATGGCCACGTCCGCGACTTCACCCCGCAGATGACCGCGCTACACGCGGCGCAGGCCATCGGCATCGTCAGCGCCGACCCGATGGCCCTGTGCTTGCTCAAGGAACCCGCCGCGATGGGCGCCGACATCGCGGTTGGCAGCACCCAGCGCTTCGGCATCCCCGAGGGCTATGGCGGCCCGCACGCCGCCTACATGGCCTGCCGCGACGACTACAAGCGCGCCATGCCGGGGCGGATCGTCGGCATCTCGATCGACAGCCACGGCAACAAGGCCTACCGCCTCGCCCTGCAAACCCGCGAGCAGCACATCCGCCGCGAAAAGGCCACGTCGAACGTATGCACCGCGCAGGCTTTGCTGGCGGTGATGGCCGGGTTCTACGCCGTCTTCCACGGCCCAAAGGGCCTGCGCGCCATCGCACAGCGCATCCATCGCAAGACCGTGCGTCTGGCCAAGGGGCTGGAGGCGGCGGGCTTCAAGGTGGAACCCAAAGCCTATTTCGACACGATCACCGTGGATGTGGGCCTGCTGCAACGCGGTGTCCTACAGGCAGCGGTGCGCGAGGGCATCAACCTGCGCCGCGTCGGCAAGACCAAGGTCGGCATCACGCTGGACGAACGCACCCGCCCCGCCACCATCGAGGCGGTCTGGCGCGCCTTTGGCCTTGTCCGCAAGGATGACGACCTGACCGCAGAGTATCGCCTGCCCGAGGCGCTGATCCGCCAGACAGACTACCTGCAACATGACGTTTTCCACATGAATCGGGCCGAGACCGAGATGATGCGCTACATGCGCCGCCTCGCGGACCGTGATCTGGCGCTGGACCGCGCGATGATCCCGCTGGGGTCGTGTACGATGAAGTTGAACGCCGCCGCCGAGATGATGCCCGTCTCGTGGCGGGAATTCTCGATGATCCACCCCTACGCCCCCGCCGATCAGGCGCGCGGCTATGCCGAGTTGATCGACGACCTGTCGCAGAAACTCTGCACGATCACCGGCTATGACGCGTTTTCCATGCAGCCCAATTCCGGCGCGCAGGGCGAATATGCGGGCCTGCTGACGATCCGCGACTGGCAAACCGCGCGCGGCCAAGGCCACCGCAATGTCTGCCTGATCCCGGTCAACGCCCACGGCACCAATCCCGCCAGCGCCCATATGGTCGACTGGAAGGTGGTCGCGGTGAAATGCGACGCCAATGGCTCGATCGACGTGGACGACTTCCGCACCAAGGCGGAAAAGCACTCCGACAATCTCGCCGCCTGCATGATCACCTATCCGTCAACGCATGGCGTGTTCGAGGAAACGGTGAAGGAGGTCTGCCAGATCACCCATGACCACGGTGGCCAAGTCTATATCGACGGGGCGAATATGAACGCCATGGTCGGCCTCTCGCGCCCCGGCGATCTGGGCGGCGATGTCAGCCACCTGAATCTGCACAAGACCTTCTGCATCCCGCATGGCGGCGGCGGCCCTGGCATGGGCCCCATCGGCGTCAAGGCACACCTCGCCCCCCATTTGCCCGGCAACCCCAATGGCGGCAACGCGGCGGTGTCGGCGGCGGCCTATGGCTCGCCCTCGCTGCTGCCGATCTCGTGGGGCTATATCCTGATGATGGGCGGCGCGGGCCTGACCCAAGCCACACGCGTCGCGATCCTGAACGCCAACTACATCGCCAAGCGGTTGGAGGGCGCCTATGACGTGCTCTATCGCGGCGGCAAGGGGCGCGTGGCGCATGAATGCATCATCGACACGCGGCCTTTCGAGAAAACCGCCGGCGTCATGGTCGAGGATATCGCGAAACGGCTGATCGATTGCGGTTTCCACGCGCCCACCATGAGCTGGCCGGTCGCGGGCACGCTGATGGTCGAGCCGACGGAATCGGAGACCAAGGCCGAGCTGGACCGCTTCTGCGACGCCATGCTTGCCATCCGCGCCGAAATCCGCGCCATCGAGGACGGCGAGGCGGACAAGGACACCAACCCGTTGAAACTCGCCCCCCACACGATGGAGGATCTGGTGAAGGATTGGGACCGCCCCTACACCCGCGAACAGGGCTGCTTCCCGCCGGGGGCGTTCCGGGTCGACAAATACTGGCCGCCGGTCAACCGGGTGGACAACGTCTATGGCGACCGCCACCTGATCTGCACCTGCCCGCCGATGGAGGAGATCGCCGAAGCGGCCGAATGACCGCCGCAGGGTTTCTTCTGGCCAAAAATACCGCAGGGGGAGGCGCGTCAGCGCCGGGGGGCAGCGCCCCCCATCTCCCCGATCCTCTCCCGCGCGAGGGTCAGATCGGCGCGAAACAGCGCCTCTGCCTCCGGGCGCGCGGCATCCGGCAGGCGCAGCAGGTAACTCGGATGCACCGTGACCAGCACGGGCACGCCCTCGGGCGTCTGTTCAACCGTGCCGCGCCGCTTCATCAACCCCTGACCGGTTCCGATCAGACTGGCCAAGGCCGTCGCGCCCAAAGCCACGATCAGCTTCGGGCGCACCCGCTCCACCTCCAGATCGAGCCACCATTTGCAGGCCATCACCTCGCCCCGATCCGGGCTTTGGTGGATGCGGGCCTTGCCGCGCGGCCTGAATTTGAAGTGCTTCACGGCATTCGTCAGATAAAGCGCCTCGCGCACCAGCCCGACCGCCTCCAACGCCCGATCCAACACCTGCCCTGCAGGCCCGACAAAAGGCCGCCCGGTCAGGTCCTCCCTGTCCCCCGGCTGCTCTCCAACCAGCATCAAGGGGGCGTCCAGCGGCCCCTCGCCGGGCACCGCCTGCGTCGCACTGGACCACAGCGCGCAGCGGCGACAGGCGCCTAGCGCGTCCTCCACCCGGTCCTGTCCGGACCGCAGCCGCTCCGTCACCCGCGCGGCGCGGGCAGGGGCCATTGTCGGTGCCGCCTCGGCCATCGCCGAGGCACGGGCCTGCGCGGTGGCGATCATTTCGGGGATCAGCGAGGCCTCTGGCAGGTTCTTCCAGTATTTCTTCGGCATCTCGGATTGCATCGCGCTGACCTTCACCCGCGCGGGGTTGAAGATCGAGCGGAAGTAGGTGCGCCAAAGGTCCTCGGTCGCGTCCTCGGGCAAGGGCGGCTTTGCCGCGCCATCATCGAACCGCACCGTCCCGTCGAAATGCGCCGACAGGTCGGGGGTGAAGATCGACCAATCCATGTCCCCGAACCGCTTGGCAAAGAACGGCGCTGACGGCTCCATGATGAAATGCGACGGCTCGAACCACGCGGCAAAGCGGCGGCGAGGGCCGTCGCTGTCCACCTCGCGAAAGCGGACAAAGGCGGTCATCTTGTGCTTGTCGCGCCCGACCTCCTTGGCCATCGCATTCAAGCGCGCCACACGCGGATCGGCGCGGTCTTCGATCAGGCGTTTGTCGGTTTGAAGGACGTCGAGCAAGGCATAGAGCCGCGCGAATCGCTCCGGATCGCTGTGCCAGATCGCCATCCGCGCCAAATCCAGAAACCCGCGTGGCACTGTCAGGGGCGCATCCCCCTCGGGGGGCAGGCTGTCCGCAAACAGATCACCCGCAGGCTCCCCTCGTGTCCACAGAACCTCATGTGACTTCACCCCGGCGGCGCGTAGGGCGCGGGCTTTGCCCCGCCACGCCTCGAAGGTGCCGATGCGGGGCAGATCGACGTGATACATCAGAAGAGCGACAGCTGTTCTGGCGGCGGCGCGAAACGCGCGCGCAGATCGGCGGTGTCGGTCAGGGTGCGCGGCGACCAGTCCAGCGCGTGGATGAAGGGGCGGGCGTTCTTCAGGTTGGCCCCCATCCGGCGCAGGTCGTCATAGCGCAGCGTCCTGTGGCGGCGCGTCACCAAAATACGCCCCACCGTCTTTGTCCCGAAACCGGGCACCCGCAGCAGCGTCTCTCGGTCGGCGCGGTTCACATCGACGGGAAAGATATGCCGGTTCGCCAGCGCCCAGGCCAGTTTCGGGTCGATCTCCAGATCGAGGTTGCCGTCGGTGCGGTTCGCCACGATCTCGGTCACGTCGAACCCGTAAAACCGCATCAGCCAATCCGCCTGATATAAGCGGTGCTCGCGGATCAGCGGCGGCTTGACCAAGGGCAGCACGGCGCTGGCATCGGGGATCGGCGAAAAGGCCGAGTAATAGACCCGTTTCAGCTTGTACGAACTATACAGCCGGGTCGAGCTGGTCAGGATCGTCGCGTCATTGGCCCCGTCCGCGCCGACGATCATCTGGGTCGATTGCCCGGCGGGGGCAAACTTGCGCGCGCGTTTGCCGGTATGGGTCTTGTCCTTCGCCGCCTCCTTCAGCACGCGCACATCTGCCATCGCTTTACGGATCTGGTCGGGGTTCTTTTCCGGGGCGTAGTCGCGGACGGACGCATCTGTGGGCAGTTCCACGTTGATCGACAGACGGTCGGCATAGAGCCCGGCCTCTTCGATCAGCTTGGGGTCGGCGTCGGGGATCGTCTTCAGATGCACATAGCCACGAAAGCGATGCACCTGCCGCAACTCGCGCGCGATGCGGACCATGTCGGCCATGGTGTCATCGGGGCTGCGGATGATGCCGGAGGATAGGAACAGCCCCTCGATATAGTTGCGGCGGTAGAATTCCAGCGTGAGGTGGATGACCTCTTCAGGCGTGAAGCGGGCGCGCTCGACATTGGACGACACGCGGTTCACGCAATAGGCGCAATCGTAGATGCAGAAATTGGTCATCAGGATCTTGAGCAGGCTGATGCAGCGCCCGTCCGGCGTGTAGGCATGGCAGATGCCCGAGCCAGTGGTGGAGCCGATCCCATTGCCGTCGCGCGAATCGCGCCGTTGCCCCCCGCTGGAGGCGCAGGAGGCGTCGTATTTGGCGGCATCCGACAGGATCGCCAGTTTCTGCTCAAGGGTTCGTGCGACCATACGTTCATCTTACGTTCACGTTTAAGCGTGAACAAGAGGGGAACGTCGGGTCGCGCAGATGTGAGGTGGATCGGCTGGGAGGCCCCGGGTCTTTGCCCGGGGCAGGTGGGCTTACGCCTCGATCGCCGTGATCATGTCGACGCGGGTGCCGTGGCGGCCGCCCTCGAATTCGGTCGACAGGAAGGCATCGACGATCTCGATGGCCTTGTCCTGATCGATCACGCGCGCGCCCATGGACAGCATGTTGGCGTCATTGTGGGCGCGGATCATCTCGGCCGAGAAGGTGTCAGAGCAGACGCCGCAGCGGATGCCCTTGACCTTGTTCGCGGCCATCATGATGCCCTGCCCGGTGCCACACAGGATGATGCCGAACCGGCAATCGCCCGAGGCGACCTTGTTCGCGGCGGCCTCGCCATGCTGCGGGTAATGCGTGCTTTCCGGGGTCACGGGGCCGATATCGACCGGCTCCCAGCCCTTGGCCTTGATATGCTCGGCGATGGCTTGCCGCAGTTCGATGGCGGCATGGTCGCTGGACAGGACGATGCGTGTGTTGGTCATTTCGGGGTCCTCAAAGGGTCAGGCGTCGTTGTCCACGGCTTCTTCGCCGGGAAAGCTGTTTTTCTCTGGCGCAGGGGTGCTCTCGGCCTCCGTCACCGGGACGAGGAAGGCAAAGTGATCGCGCAGCTTGGTCCATGTCGCCTCGTTGCAGGCGGCCAGCAGGTAGCCGGTTGAATCGCCCAGATATTCGGACCCGTCCAGCATGGCGACGTGCCCGCCGGCCTGCCGCACGGCGACGGCGCCTGCGGGCTGGTCCCACGGTGTCAGCTTGGAATAGAGCGCAAAGTCCATCGCCCCCTGCGCGACCATGCGCATTTCGTGGCAGGCGCAGCGCAGCGACAGGATGCGGGTGAAATCGGGGAAGGTCGCGGCCATCGGGGCCTGATGTTCTTTCGGCATCAGGTTGATCCCGATGAACCCCTGAAGGTCGGCGATCTCGCCGCCTTTGGACGTCGACATGCGGCGGCGGATGCCACGGGGCATGACCTGTTCGGTGGGGCTTTCGGTATCGGCCACGACGAAATCGTTCATGATCGGATCGTAAAGCAGACCATAGGCCGGGCGGCCAAAGCGCAGCACGGACACCATCACACCGAACACGGTCAGCCCGTGGGCGTAGTTCCACGTGCCGTCGACCGGGTCGATGGTAAAGCACAGCTCGGCCTCGGGGATCTTTTTGACGAGATCGGGATTGGCGGCGGTCGCTTCCTCGCCCACGATCAGGGCGTGGGGGAACATGGCTTGGAGGCCACGGGTGATCATCGCCTCGGCCGCCTTGTCCGCATCGGTCACAAGATCCTGCGGGCCGGTCTTTTGATCGATCTGGTGGCTGCCCAGCTGGCGGAAACGCGGCAGGATCTCGGCCCGGGCGGCGCGCCGGACAAGGGTGAGCAGCTGCGCGCGCTGGGCCTTGGTCAAGGGGGCGGTGACGGCGATGGGCAGGGACATGATGTGCCTTCCGTTGGTGAGTCTCGCGCGCTGTTTATCACTCTCTCGCGCGAAGCACACCCGCCGGTCGTGCGGCCAAGGGACGCCACGCAAAGCCAAGGCCCGCCAGAAGCGTGGCGATCACGCCGCCCGTGACGATGGACAGGGCGTTGGGCCAGATCACGGCGAACTCGGTCTCCATGACAAAGGTCGCGATGGCCCATGCGCCCGCAATGCCCGCCGCGATGGCGACGATGCCCGCGCCTGCGCCCAGTAGGGCGGATCGCAGGGCAAAGCTGCGCAGGATGCGCGCGCGACTGGCCCCGAGGGTTTTCAGCAAAGCGGCCTCGTAGGTGCGCGCCCCTTCACCCGCCGCCGCAGCGCCGATCAGCACCAGAAAGCCGGTCAACAAGGTCGCCGCCGCACCCCAACGGATCGCCGCCCCGATCCCTTCGAGCAGTTCCGAGACGCGGTCGATGGCGTCGCGCACGCGGATCGCGGTGATGTTGGGGTATTGGCTGGCCAGATCGCGGAGGATCTGCGCCTCGGCCTCAGGCTCGGCGTAGACGGTCGAGATGAAGGTATGCGGTGCTGCCTCCAGCGCGGCGGGGTTCATCGTCAGGACGAAGCCGATCCCGGCGGTCGAGAAATCGACTTCGCGGAAGCTTGTGATCGTGCCGGTGATGTCGCGGCCAAGGACGTTGATCGTCAGGGTATCGCCCAGCTTTAGGCCCATTTCCTCGGCCTCCTCAGCGGCAAAGCTGATCTGCGGCGGGCCGGTATAGTCCTCGGGCCACCATTCGCCCTCGGTCACGATGGTGCGGTCGTCGGGTTTGGCGGCATAGGTCACGCCCCGGTCGCCGCGCACCACCCAATGCGGGCCAACGACGTCTTGGGCGGGTTCGCCGTTGATCCGGCTGACCACGCCGCGCAGCATCGGCGCACTGTCGATGCGGCTGACGGCGGGGTCGTTTTCCAGCCGTTCCAGATAGCCCGGCATCTGGTCCTTCTGGATGTCGACGAAGAAATAGCTGGGCGCCACATCGGGCAGGTCGCGCTGGATCGCGGCGCGCAGGTTGCCGTCGATCTGGCCCACGGCGGCAAGCACCGACAGGCCAAGGCCCAGCGACAGCACCACCGATGCGGCGCTTTCGCCCGGCCCGCCGATGGCCCCCAAAGCCCAACGCAGGATGGGACGACCGCGCGCCAGGGGTGTCGCCCTGCGCGCCAGCCAGCGGATCAGCGCGGCGGTCAGCACCAGCAGGATCAGCGCGCCAAAGATGCCGCCCGCCGTCCACAAGGTCAGCTGTGCGCTGCCCGACAGCCACGCGGCGGACCCGACCAGCATGGCCAGCAGCACCCCGATGGCGAGCAGGTAGCGCGGGGCGGGCAGCAGCTTGGCGCTGCCCAAAGCGTCGCGGAACAGGGTCGCGGCGCGGACTTCCTCGGCGCGGGCCAGCGGCCAAAGGGTGAATACCAAGGCCGTCAGGATGCCGTACAGCGCGGCCTCGCCCAGCGGGCCGGGATGCAGGGTGAAGACAGCTGGAACGGGCAGGGCCTCGTTCAGGACCGGACCCAGCGCGATTGGAATCGCGGCACCCAAGGCAAGCCCGATGGCAATGCCGACGAGGGACAAGAAACCAATTTGCAGGAAGTAGGTGCGGAAGATCACGGCCCGGGTGGCCCCCAGCGTGCGCAAGGTCGCGATCACGGATGTCTTGCGCGCCAGATAGGCCCGCACCGCTGCGGATACGCCGACACCGCCGACCGCCAGCCCGGACAGGCCGACCAGAACCAGAAACGCGCCGAGCCGCTCGACAAAGCGCGAAATTCCCGGTGCGCCGTTACGGGCGTCGCGCCAAGACAATCCCGTGGCCTCGAACCGCGCCAGCGCATCGGCCTTGGCGGCGTCCAGTTCGGTGCCTTCGGGCAGAAGCAGGCGGTACTCGGTCTCGTAGATCGAGCCGGTGGCGAGCAGGCCCGACCCCTCCAGATCCGTGGTCCGGACCATGGTGCGGGGGCCAAGGCCAAAACCGTCGCCAGCGTCGTCGGGTTCGACCTCGATCACCGCGCGCAGGGTGAATTCCGCGCTGCCCAGCTTGAACGTATCGCCCGGTTGCAGGCCCAGCCGGTCGGCCAGAACCGGGGCCATGACGCCGCCCTTGTCGGCCAAGGCTTCGGCCAGTGGCATGGCGGGGTCCAGCACCATCTCGCCCAACAGGGGGTAGGCGCTGTCGACGGATTTGACCTGCGTCAGGGCGCGTTCATCGCCGACCACGGCCATGGACCGGAAATCGGTGATCTCTGACACGGCGGTTGCGGTTTCCGCCATCCACGCGCGTTCCTCGTCAGAGGCAAAGCGATAGGTGAATTCCACCTGCGCATCGCCGCCCAGCAGCACCGCGCCCTGTTCGCTCAGCCCCTGTTCGATCGAGGCGCGGACCGAGCCGACCCCGGCAATCGCCGCGACACCCAGCGCGAGGCAGGCCAGAAAGATGCGAAAGCCGCTCAGCCCCCCGCGCAATTCCCTGCGCGCAAACCGCGCCGCGACCGGCCAGCTCATTCCGCTGCCTTCCGCGCCGCGTCGATCCCGCCATCGCGCAGGCCGATCACGCGGGTACAACGCGCCGCCAGTTCCGGCGCGTGGGTGACCAGCACAAGGGTCGAGCCGCGCTTTTCCGACAGGCCAAAGAGCAGGTCCATGATCGCCTCGCCGTTGACGCCATCAAGGTTCCCGGTCGGCTCATCCGCCAGCAGGATGTCAGGCTGCGGGGCCAGCGCCCGGGCGAGCGCCACGCGCTGCTGTTCGCCGCCGGACATCTGGGCGGGGTAATGGTCGGCGCGATGCTTCAGCCCGACGGCCTCCAACTCGGCTGCGGCAATGTCAAACGCGTCGCGCTTGCCCGCCAGTTCCAGAGGGGTGGCGACGTTTTCCAGCGCGGTCATGGTCGGGATCAGGTGAAAGCTTTGAAACACGACACCCATGTGATCGCGGCGGAACCGCGCCAGAGCGTCCTCATTCAGCGTGGTCAGGTCCTGCCCCAAGGCGGTAACGGTGCCGCCGGTGGCGCGCTCCAGCCCGCCCATGACCATCAGCAGGGAGGATTTCCCCGAGCCGGACGGCCCGATCAGCCCCATGGCCTCGCCCTTTTGCACATCCATCGTGATACCGTGAAGGATATCGACATTTCCGGCATTGCCCTTGAGGCTGAGGGTGACATCCTTAAGTGACAAGACGGGATCGGGCATGAGGCAACCTGTGATGAAACATTTTCTGACATATGGGCCTTTCTGCGGGTGCAGCAAGGCATTGGCCGCAGCCTTGGTTGCGGCATCGTTACCCGCGCAGGCGGCCGAGGTCGACATCTACGCCCTTGGTGACAGCCTGACGCAGGGCTACGGGTTGATCGAGCAAGAGGCCTTGATCCCGCAACTGCGGGTCTGGCTGGCAGAGCGCGGGCACGACGTGCGCGTAGTGAATGGCGGCGTGTCCGGCGATACGACGGCAGGCGGGCTGGCCCGGATCGACTGGGCGCTGACGCCGGAGATCGATGCGATGATCGTCGCCTTGGGGGGCAATGACCTGCTGCGGGGCATCGACCCAGCCGCAGCCCGTGCCAACCTCGACGGTATCCTGCAAAAGGCCGAAGCGGCCGGAATCGAGGTTCTGCTGGTCGGAATGTCGGCCCCCGGCAATTACGGGCCGGATTACAAAGCGGCCTTCGATGCCATTTATCCCGATCTGGCGCAGGAATACGGCACGCTTTACATGGAAGACTTCTTTGAAGGTCTGCGCAGCGAGGGCGAAAGCCCGGCGGATTTGGGTAGATTCATGCAGCCCGATGGCATTCACCCCAACGGACAGGGCGTGCAACGGATCATTGAGGCCCTCGGGCCGAATGTCGAAGAATTGATCGAGCGGGTGACCGCGTCAGGCCTCTGAGCTTAGCTCATGCGAATAGCTTTCGGAGCGGCGCAGGATGGCTGTCGCCGCACCCAGCGCACCGCAGCCCAAGCTGGCGAGCAGGTACAGGGTCAGCGATTCCAAAACGCTGAAGTCCAAGGCAAGCCAGCAGAAGACCGCTGCAAAAAAGCCCAAAACACTACCCATGACAACTGAGATGACTGCCATTTCATCCTCCACGCGTAAAGAGTAGCGCACTTCGCCACGTCCTACAAATGACTTAAGCGGTCAATTCAGGCAAGAATTGGGCATGGCTTGGGCAGGAATCTGCTTGGTTAGCGCCGTGTTAAGGCGCGCAGGGCAAAGCTGGGCAGCCGCAACGCCATCTTGCGCATCAATGGGCCGTATTCCGTCTCGCCTGCCAGAAGGCGCAGGTATTCGTCTCGCAAGGTGCGGGAATTGCGAAAACTCTTGATGAAGGTGCGCCGCAGGCTGTCGCGGAACATCAAGTGACGCAGGCGTCCTGCATGACGCAAACCGCCATGGATCGGCCGGAGCGCGCGGGTGTAATCCGCCAGCGCCATATCCGGCATGCCGCGGCGCAGCGCATCGGCGGCGGCACGCGCGGCCAGCTCGCCGGAATGCAAGGCGTGGGCGATGCCCTCGCCTGTGATCGGATCGACCAGCCCGGCAGCATCCCCGGCCAGCAGGATGCGTCCCTTGCCCGGCGTTTCGCGGAAGTCGCCAAACGGCAGGAACTGGCCCTTCACCGGGAGGTCGGGGTTTATACCGAGTGCGTCGAGATACTTGGCCAGATGCCCTTTCATGTCGGCATTGCGTGCCATGACGCCGCCGACACCAATGGTGGTGCCGCAAGCCTTGGGAAACTGCCAGCCATAGCCCCAATCGGCGGCGCCAAAATCGATCCGAAGCGGTCGCGTAGCATCTGCGCCGGGACTCTCGACCTCCAGCGCAAAGCCGATCTTGTCGCGGTCGAATGCGCTGCCGAAGAGTTGCTTGGCGGTCGCGCTATTGACCCCGTCTGCCGCAATGAGCAGCGGTGCGTCGATCTTGCCGTCGCCGATCCGCAGCGACGGGCCATCCGGGTCCAACTGCGCCATGCTTCCGGTCAGGTCCGTCGCGCCCGCCTCCAGCGCCCGTTCCAGAAGGTGGGCATCGAGATCGCGTCGCATCGCAAGATGCAAGGGCGGCGCGTCGCAACTCAGGCCCAGATCTTCGCCAAAGGCATGGAACGCGATGTCGCTGCGACGTTCCAGCGGGATGTCCGGCAGGGGTGCATCGAAGATGCGCCGGTAATAATCTATCGCCCGCCCGGTCAGCCCGCCGCCGCACAGCTTGTCGCGGGGAAAGCTTTTTTTGTCGACAAGGGCGACGCGCAGGCCAAGGTCCGCCGCAACCTTGGCCGCGGACGCGCCAGCCGGGCCCGCGCCCAGAACGATCAGATCAAAGGCGCGGGCGCCGCGAGGGGAATTCACAGGACGGTGACTTTGGTTCCCACGTCGACGCGCGGATAGAGGTCGGTGACATGTTCATTGATCATGCGCACGCAGCCATTGGACACCGATTGGCCGATGGACCGAGGCGCGGTCGTGCCGTGGATGGCGTTGAAGGTGTAGCGCCCGTCACGGTACAGATAAAGCGCACGCGCGCCCAACGGGTTGCCGGGCCCGCCGGGCTGAACGTAATCGTTATCCTTGAACTTTCCGTAGGCGGCCGGGTCCCGCTCGATCATCGCATCGGTCGGACGCCACGTCGGCCATTCCTTCTTGCTGCCGACATAGAACGTTCCCGAAATGGCCTGACCGGCCTTGCCGAACCCGACGCCATACCGCATCGCGGTGCCCGGACCGTCGATGAAATACAGGAAATGCGCCGCCGGAAGGATCAGGATCTGGTTGGGTTCGAGATCCCCCTTGATGGTCACGCGCTGGGGGCGGAACTTAGTGTCAAGCGTGAAGGCCCCGGCAGGCATGGCGGTGCTCGCGGCGGTGGCGACCGTTGCGGCGATGAAGGAACGACGAGAGATCATGGCAGCACTCTTTCTGGCGTATCAGGGTGAATATCTTGCCGATGGCGGCGCGAAAATCAATCCCGCCTGCGGGACAAGGCTTGTCACGATGGCGTGCGAAACACATATTCATTTTCGAAGATATTCAGGAGACATGAGATGGCGGGATTGAAGCTTGTCTGTCTGGAATGCGCCCAGACCAATCGGGTTCCCGAGGATCGGTTGGCGGCGGGCGCGAAATGCGGCACTTGCGGTGCCGCTTTGGTGCCCGACAGGCCGATCGAGGTCGATTCTGCGACCTTGGCCAAGGCGGCGCGGACCGACGATCTGCCGTTGATCGTGGATTTCTGGGCGCCTTGGTGCGGGCCATGCCGCATGATGGCTCCGGAATTCGGCAAGGCGGCCGCCGGGCTGCAAGGCCGCGCGCGGCTGGTCAAGCTGAACACGCAGGACCATCAGGATGCCGGATCGAAATATGCGATTCGCGGCATCCCGACCTTGGTCGGTTTTGCCGGGGGCAGGGAGCGTGCCCGGCAGTCCGGGGCCATGCCTGCCGCCCAGATCGAGGCCTTTGCGGCGCAGGTGCGGTGATCAGTTCTTTGGCACATCGGCATTGCGGCCTGCCAAAACCACGCTGATCAGATAGGCCGCCTCGGGGCTGAGCCCGGCCATGATCGCCGCCGCCGACGAAGGCTTCATCCGCGACAGGAACCCGGCGGAGAATTCCGGATCCATTTCCTCGAACAGGGCGGCGGCCTGTTTCGGCTTCATGTTTGCGTAAACATTGGTCAATTGCGCCAGATCGTCCTCTGCGGCGGTCTGGGCAAGCGCAAGGGTCGCCTTGATATCCGCCTCGGCCTGCTCGAGCGCGGCAAGCTTGCGGTCGATTTCCTGCTCGGCAACGGCAAGGGCCTGCATCCGGATGTCGATCTGCGATTCGCGTTTCTTCAGCCGCGCTTCGCGCGCCTCCAGCGCCTTGATCAGAGGCAGAAGTTCCGATTCCTCGACCATCATCGTCGGGGCGGCGTGCCCGTCGGGCGCATGATCCTCGGCAGGCTTTTCGGCGGCATGATCTTCGCCCCCGGGCACCTGTGCCTGAGGAACGGGCTCGCTGGCGATTGCTTCGCTTGCGCCGACAGCCCCTCGGACCACCGCCGAGGCCAGTAGCAAAGCCCCGATCGCGGTCAGTGCCCCCGTCCTGCGGCGCGGCGTCTTCACCTTTTTGGGCTTGGGAGCCTTGGGTTGCTTCGCTTTGGCCATGGGTCAGTTCCTCGGATGGCGGACAAAGACAGGGTCGGCATGTTCGGTCGGTCCCGGCGCGGGCGGCTTTTCCCCGGGCAGGTCGTGCATCGACGCCACCATCAGCTCGAGTCTTCGGGCGACATCCTCGGCCCGTTCCGTCAGTTCGGCGAGGGACTTCGACGAGTCGCCCGCCGTTGTCTGCGCCGCCGTCAGTGTCTTTGTCAGGTCGTCGACCTGCGCCGACAGCACGGCAACGGCGCCGCCGACACCGTTTTCCAGATCGGTAAAGCGGGTCAGTCGACGCGCGAGGATGAAACAGTAGAATCCAGCGCCCAGAGCCCCGGCCACCAGTAGAATATCCGCAATCAGCTCCATGCCAGTTTCCTTCAGTTCAGTACGAATTCCAGGACGAGGAGGTCGCGCACGCGTCCCTCTCCGGCCACGAGTTTGACCCGTCGCAGCATCTGTCCGCGCAGGCGGACGAGCGAGCCGGGATCTTCGATGTCACGGGGTTCCAGCGCCCGCAGATAGCTGTTCAGCACGTCCTGAATCCGAGGCAGAATTCCCTCGACCTCGGCCGTGTACTGCTGTGGCACCTCTAGACTGGCGCGAAAGCGCAGGTGCCGGGCGTTGGAATTGGGGCCAAGCGAGATCGTCAGTTGCGGCACCTCGATGAAGGCGACCTTGGGCAGCGCCTCGGTCGGCAGCTCGACCTCGCCATCGTCGGCAGAGGCGGCATCGGCATGCCCGTCCTCTGCGTGATTCGCCGCGGGTGCGCCGCCCAAGAGCCCGGACTGGACCGCGTAGAATCCGCCGCCGCCACCAGCCAAAGCAAGAACGACGCCGATGATCAGCGGCAGCTTCGATGGTTTCTTTTCCTCGGCCTCCTGGCCGTCGGCAGTGGCATCCGTCATATCGAACCTCTTTTCAGCCTCGGGGTCGTTATAGGCACAGAGGGGCTAACTGATTGTTAAGTCGGATCGGTCAAAGATCGCTTCAGCCAAGCAGAACGTTTGGAGCGGAGGCCGATCTTGCAACAACTCATCACCAGTTGGACCGCCCTGGGCGCGCGTCAGCGCCTTGTCGTCATAGGGGCAACCCTTGCCATGATTCTCGCGGTGTTCGGGCTGACCCGGCTCGCGACGCAGCCGAATCTGTCCTTGCTTTACGCGGGGCTGGAAAACGGCGCCGCCGGCGAGGTCGTATCTGCGCTCGAGGCGCGCAATGTCCCGTTCGAGGTGCGGGGCGGCGCGATCTTCGTGCCCGATACGGAGCGGGACGAGTTGCGCCTGACCCTCGCGAGCGAGGGGTTGCCGGCAAATGGGGGGCAGGGATACGAGCTGCTCGACGGCCTGTCGGGATTCGGGACGACATCGCAGATGTTCGACGCGGCCTATTGGCGCGCGAAAGAGGGCGAATTGGCCCGCACCATTGTCTCGAACCCGCAAATTTCCACCGCGCGTGTCCATATTGCCAACAGCAGCGCCAATCCGTTTCAGCGCGACGTGACGCCGACCGCGTCGATTTCGGTGACGACCAACGGCGGCGTTCTGAATGCGCAGCAAGCCCGCGCACTGAAATTCCTCGTCGCTTCGGCCGTGCCGGGACTGGTTCCGGAAGACGTCGCGGTGATCGACGGCAAGGGCGGCTTGATCGGGGCCGAGTCCGAGGGCGGCGGCGCAGCAACCGCCGATGACAAGGCCGCGCAATTGCGTGATCGCGTCCAGCGCCTGATGGAGGCACGTGTGGGGGTTGGCAATGCCGTGGTCGAGGTCAGTGTCGACACGATCACTGACAGCGAGACGATTCGCGAACGCAGTTTCGACCCCGAAGGCCGCGTGATCATTTCGACGGATACCGAGGAACTTAGCGACAAGGCCGAAAACTCCGGTGGCGGTGCGGTCAGTGTCGCCTCGAACCTGCCCGCAGGGGGTGGCCAAGGCGCCCCTGACAACTCGTCGTCGCAAAAGGCCGAAACCCGTGAGCGCGTGAATTACGAAGTGTCTGAAACCATGCGGGAAATCACCCGCTCCCCCGGCGCGATCCGTCGTCTGACCGTGGCGGTTCTCGTAAATGGCACCTACGAAACCGCAGCAGATGGCACGCAGACCTTCATCCCCTTGCCGGAGGATCAACTCAGCGCCCTCAACGACCTCGTCTCTTCTGCGGTCGGCTACGATGCAGAGCGCGGCGACCAGATCACCATCCGGTCCCTGCCGTTCGAGCGGCCGGAGGGGCTGGGCACCGGCCCCATCGAGCCGAGCCTGTTCGCCGGTCCGATCGACACCATGCGCTTGATCCAAATGGGTGTTCTGGCCGTGGTCGCGCTGATCCTTGGGCTGTTTGTCGTCCGCCCGGTTCTGGCGCGGGGCACGGCCAGCGAGGCGGCTGCGCTTCCGGCGCCGGATGGTGACTATCTCGATGGCGAGATCGAGCCTGCCGGTGGCTTTGCCGACTTGCCGATGATGGGGGACGGGCCTGATTTCGGCGGTATGGGCATGGTCGATTTCGACTCCCCGCCCGAAGAGGACCCGGTCGACCGCCTGCGCGGCCTGATCGAAGAGCGCAAGACCGAGACCGTCGAAATTCTTCGCAGCTGGCTTGAGGACAAGGAGGAGGCACGTTGAGCGCTTTACAGAAACTCCTGGAGGATTTCAGTTCACCTGAACCCTCTGCACCAGCCCTCTCGGAAGGGCCCGTCTTCAACGAATCCGAGCTGGAAGGCCAGAAGCTCGAGGCGTTCGAGAACGGATACCGGGCGGGCTGGGACGATGCGGTCAAGGCTCAGTCAGAGGACAAGGCGAGGATTTCCAGCGCATTTGCCCAGCATTTGCAGGACCTCTCCTTCACCTATCACGAGGCGTACAGCCAGGTGATGAACGGTATGACGCCGCTGCTCAACGAGATGGTCAGCGTGCTGCTGCCATCGATGGCGCGCGCGACACTCGGACTGCACGTTGTGGAACAGCTTCACGCCATGGCCAAGGAGATCGGGACAATGGATGTCCAGATCCTTGTTGCGCCGACCAATATCGACGCGATCGCACCGTTGATCGAGGGAGATTTCGGTTTTCCCATCGAATTGATCCCCGACGACACCGTCGCAGAAGAACAGGCCGACATAAAGTTCGGCTCGAGCGAAAGACAGATCGACCTGGGCGACCTGATCGCCTCGGTGACAGAAGCCGTTGCAGGCTTCGCCCATGACAACCGGAGGAAACTGGCAAATGGATAACATGCAGACAGCCCATCGCAGCGATGCCGGCACCCCCTTCACCTCGGTTCCGATCGAGATCACGGTCTCCGTCGGGCGGGCCCGCCCGCTGGTCCGAGAACTGTTGCAACTGGCCGAAGGGTCGGTCCTGCCGCTGGACAAGCAGTTGGATGACCCGGTCGAGCTTTATGTCGGCGAAAAACTGATTGGAATTGGCGTATTGGAAGTCGTCGAGGGTGACGGCCCAAGCCAACTGGCCGTGCGCCTGACCGAAGTGGTCGACCTGCAATCTCCATCGTGATCATGCGCGCCCTTCTCATCGCGGTCAGCCTGCTGGTCCTGTGCACAGGATTCGCCGAGGCGCAGTCGCTTTCCATCGACCTCGGCGAAGGCGGCTCGATCACGGCGACCTCCGTCCAGTTGATCGTCTTGATCACATTGCTCAGCCTCGCACCGGGCATCGCGATCATGGTGACCTGCTTTCCGTTCATGGTGACCACACTGGCAATCCTCCGGCAGGCCGTTGGGTTGCAGCAGTCACCACCCAACATGCTGATCGTCAGCCTCGCCCTCTTCCTGACCTATTTCGTCATGGAACCGGTGTTCACGGAGGCGTGGGACACAGGGGTTCAACCTCTGGTCAACGAACAGATCGAGATCGAAGAAGCGGCGGAATTGACGTTGAAGCCGTTTCGGGTCTTCATGGCCGGCCGCGTCGACCCGGACACCTTCGGTGCGATGGCGGAGCTTCGGCCCGATGCCCGGGGCACCGCGTTGTCGGCGGACGCGCCGCTGTCGGTCCTGATCCCGAGTTTCATGTTGTCCGAGGTGGCCCGGGCTTTTCAGGTTGGATTTCTGATCTTCCTGCCGTTTCTGATCATCGATCTGGTCGTCGCTGCGGTCCTGATGTCGATGGGCATGATGATGGTGCCACCGGCCATAGTGTCCCTGCCGTTCAAGCTCGCCTTCTTTGTCATTGCCGATGGTTGGGCCCTGCTGGCAGGCAGCCTTGTGCGCGGCTATTTTTGACGCGGGCATTAAGGTTAATGTCAGTTGGGCAAGATTTTGTTAGCCATGAAGAAGGCCGGGCGGATCTGCCCGGCCTAATATGAATGTTCATTCGGTTCGTTGGCTTACCCCAAAACCTCTTTCACCGCCTGCGCGGTCTTGCCGACGACTTCGTCGGCTTCCGCGCGCGTCAGGCAGAAGGGCGGGGCGAAGCCCAGAATGTCGCCCTGCGGCATCGCCCGCGCGATCACGCCGCGCTCCAGCAAGGCCGCCGCCACCCGCGGGCCGACCTTGTCGTTCGCGTCGAAGAAGACACGCCCCTCGCGGCCCTTCACGAATTCCACCGCGCAGATCATGCCCTCGCCGCGCACCTCGCCGACATTCACATGCCCGCCCACGGCATCGCGCATCGCGGCGTTGAAGTAGCCGCCGATCTCGCCGGCCGCATCGACCAGACCCAGCGCGTCGATCAGCTTCAGGTTCGCGACCCCCGCCGCCGCCCCGATCGGATGCGCCGAGTAGGTCCAGCCGTGGCCAATCGGGCCGTTTTCGTCGGTGCCCTGCTCCAGCACTTTCCACATCTTGTCCGACACGATCGACCCGGACAACGGCGCATAGGCCGAGGTCAAGCCCTTGGCAATCGTGATCAAATCCGGCTTCAGCCCGTAATGCTCCGAGCCGAACATGGACCCAAGCCGCCCGAACCCGGTGACAACCTCGTCGGCGATCAGCAGGATGTCGTGGCGCGCCAGCACCTCCTGGATGGCGGCCCAATAGCCCGCCGGCGGCGGCACGATGCCCCCGGTGCCCAGCACTGGCTCACCGATGAAGGCCGCGATCGTGTCGGCCCCTTCGCGGGCGATCAGCGATTCCAGTTCCGCCACGCAATGGGCGACGAAGCCGGCCTCGTCGAGGTCCAGATCATCGCGGCGGAAATAATACGGCGCCTCGGTGTGGATCACCTGGCTCAGCGGCAGGTCGAACTTCTTGTGGAACAGGTCGAGCCCGGTGAGCGACCCGGTCATCAGGCCCGAGCCGTGATAGCCGCGCCAGCGCGAGATGATCTTCTTCTTCTGCGGCAGGCCGCGGATATTGTTGTAATACCAGACCAATTTGATGTTGGTCTCGTTCGCGTCGGACCCGGACAGGCCGAAATAGACCTTGGACATGTGGTCGGGCGCGCGGTCCAGCACCATCTTGGCCAG